>CANMEI010000001.1 GCA_947496695.1 uncultured Cellulophaga sp.
GAATTCCCAACGGAACAAGCGGTAAAAACCTATGTTGATGCACAAGTGGGCGCTGTATCTCAAGATGATGACATTACTGCCGCTACTTTAAATGCCTCAAGTTTATTAACAATTTCTGAAGGAGATACGGATGTAACAGTAAGTCTTGCCGACTTAGAAGAATCTGCAGATATTACTGCTAACACAAATGCTATAACCGCAAATGCTTCGGATATCTCTGATAACGCAAGTGACATTGTAACCAATGCAACTGCAATTGCTGATGAAACTACTAGAGCTACAAATGCAGAAAATACGAATGCAACTTCGATTACAGCTTTAGGAACAACAAAAGAAAATACCGCTAACAAATCAACAGACGGAACTCTAGCGGATAACTCTGATGTTGAATTCCCAACGGAACAAGCGGTAAAAACCTATGTTGATGCACAAATAGGCGCAGTATCTCAAGATGATGACATTACTGCCGCTACTTTAAATGCTTCTAGCTTATTAACTATTAGCGAAGGTGATACTGATGTAACTGTAAGTCTTGCCGACTTAGAAGAATCTGCTGACATCACAGCAAACGCAACTGCAATTACAGCTAATGCTTCGGATATTTCTGATAACATAACTGACATTGCAACGAATACATCTGCAATCGCTACAAAAGAAAACACCGCTAACAAATCAACTGATGGAACTTTAGCCGATAATTCTGATGTAGATTTCCCAACAGAGCAAGCGGTAAAAACATATGTAGATGTACAAGTTGGCTCAGTTAGTCAAGATGATGATATTACAGGCGCTACTTTAGATGCTTCTAGTATTTTGACTATTAGCGAAGGATCTACTGATGTTACCGTAAATCTTGCGGACTTAGAAGAATCTGCTGACATTACTGCTAACACAAATGCAATAACTGCAAATGCTTCGGATATCTCTGATAACGCAAGCGACATTGCAACAAATACAACTGCAATTGCTGACGAAACAACCAGAGCTACAAACGCAGAAAATGTGAATACAAATGCAATCACTGCTTTAGGTACAACAAAAGAAAACACAGCTAACAAATCAACTGATGGAACTTTAGCCGATAACTCTGATGTGGATTTTCCAACAGAGCAAGCGGTAAAAACCTATGTTGATGCACAAGTAGGCGCAGTATCTCAAGATGATGACATTACCGCTGCTACTTTAAATGCTTCGAGCTTATTAACTATTAGCGAAGGTGATACTGATGTAACTGTAAGTCTTGCCGACTTAGAAGAATCTGCTGATATTACTGCTAACACAAATGCAATTACGACTAATGCTTCGGATATTTCCGATAACGCAAGCGACATTGCAACGAATGCAACTGCAATTGCTGACGAAACTACTAGAGCTACAAATGCAGAAAATGCAAATGCAACAGCTATAACTTCTTTAGGAACAACAAAAGAAAACACAGCTAACAAATCAACTGATGGAACTTTAGCCGATAACTCTGATGTGGATTTTCCAACAGAGCAAGCGGTAAAAACCTATGTTGATGCACAAGTAGGCGCAGTATCTCAAGATGATGACATTACTGCCGCAACTTTAAATGCTTCTAGCTTATTAACTATTAGCGAAGGTGATACGGATGTAACTGTAAGTCTTGCCGACTTAGAAGAATCTGCTGATATTACTGCTAACACAAATGCAATTACGACTAATGCTTCGGATATTTCCGATAACGCAAGCGACATTGTAACCAATGCAACTGCAATTGCTGATGAAACTACTAGAGCTACAAATGCAGAAAATGCAAATGCAACAGCTATAACTTCTTTAGGAACAACAAAAGAAGATACCACTAACAAATCAACAGACGGAACTTTAGCGGATAACTCTGATATTAACTTCCCAACGGAAAAAGCGGTAAAAACCTATGTTGATGCACAAGTAGGCGCAGTATCTCAAGATGATGACATTACCGCTGCTACTTTAAATGCTTCGAGCTTATTAACTATTAGCGAAGGTGATACGGATGTAACTGTAAGTCTTGCCGACTTAGAAGAATCTGCTGATATTACTGCTAACACAAATGCTATAACCGCAAATACTTCGGATATTTCGGATAATGCAACAGTGATTACATCTTTAGCTTCTGGTAAAGAAGATACAGCCAACAAATCTACCGACGGAACTCTAGCAGGTGAGTCTGATACTGATTTCCCTACTGAAAAAGCTGTAAAAACTTATGTAGATAATGCTATTGGAAATATTTCTGGAACTGGAAATATTGCTTCTACTGATTTAACTATAGGTGGTGATAATAATGCTCTACTAGGTGATGTTACTTTAGATATAAAAGCAAATGCAATCACTACAACTAAAATTAATCCTGGGGCAAATAATCAAATATTAACAACCGATAATACAGGTACTGTTTCATGGGTTGATTCAAGTAGCCTTGAACATTCTGGAACAACAGGTTCTTTATTTTATGCTGATACAGACGGTAGCCCGACTGAAAATAACGATCAATTATTTTGGGATACAGCAAATAATAGATTAGGTATTGGGACTGATCAACCTGATAATAAATTACAAGTCACAGGAGCAATAAGATCTCAAGGCTTTTTAAATTCCGATGGAAATGCAAACGAACCTGCATTTAGGTTTTCTGGAGATACAAATACGGGTATGTACAGAAGAGCTGCTGATGAAATTGGCTTTGCAGTTGGTGGCGACGATGCTATTATTATTGACGAGCCAACAACAGGTAATACTCATGTAATCATCACGCAATCATTAGAATTAGATGGTACATTAATTGACATTAATGATTCTGCAGGTACAGCAGGACAAGTATTAACATCTACCGCTACTGGTACAGCTTGGATTGACCCTGCTTTAGTTAATGCCGGAGCAAGTAGCAGTCCCATTAAGGCTATTGGTAAAATTTCCTCTGACGGGACAATTCTAAAAGCAACAACTGGAGTAACTGTAGTTAAAAATTTAGGAGAAGGACATTACACAATTACATTACCTGCGGGAGCAACTAGCGATGCAAACTATATTATTCAGTTAACACAACCTGGAAGAGGCGGAAATGGTAATGACGACCCAGGCATTTCTTATAGCAACCAAACAACAACAAGTTTTGATGTCATTATTGGAGATAATGACAATGGAGCTTCAGATAGAATCAGATTTGACTCTGAGTTTATGTTTACAATCTTAGATCTATAATCAAAAAAAACAACCAAATGAAAAAACAAATCTTATTCTTATTTTTTATAACATGCTCGTTAACCATGAGTTCACAAATAGATGGGAGATATTTACTAGGACTTACGGAAGCTACAAACACAGAAATTGCAACTATCATTAACCCTATTGAAGGTTCCATTCTTTATAATTCTGAAGAAGAGCATATATTTTTAAATACCTCTTCTGGATTTTCAAAAGTATTAATGATTGATACTGGTCAAACTGATTATTGGTCTACAACTGGCAATTCAAATATTGATGAGGCAAATCATTTTATTGGAACAGTAGATCTAAAAGATTTAATTTTTAAAACTAATGATACAGAACATATTAGAATTACGTCAACTGGAAGTATTGGAATAAACACAATAACCCCACAAGCACAACTTGATATTGAAAGTACAGGTGTTCCTTTACGCATTCAACCAAGTAGCATTACTCCAACGGGCACTACCGACGGGCAATTATTTATTGGTGATGATGGTATTTTATATGCTTATGATACAGGTAGAGGTAAGTGGCTTAGTGTAGATAGAACATTAATTAACTATGAAAGTTTATTAACTGCAGCAAATGCTGTTTATATTGGTGCAAGCGGAGTAAGAATGACAAGAGATGCTACTATAACATCAATAACAGCCCAAAGTAGTACTGTTTTAGGAACACCTTGGTCAATCGAAGTTAGAAAAAATGGACTTACAGGGGATCTTTTAACACTAGGAATTTCATCCACACAAAATGGAAATCATAATAATAATGTAAATATTGATGTTAACGAAGGTGATTATCTAAAAATTTATTGTAATGGTATTTTGGTTGTTATGCCACAAGCTTTAATTGAAATAGCATGGAGAAAATAAAATTATTAGTTTTTCTATTTTTAACTTACTTTACTTGTAATGCTCAAGAAGCATTGCAAAATTTTGGCGCTCTAAAAATACATAACACTGGTGGCATTGGTTTTCACGCAAATCTAATTAATAATGGCATTTTTGACGACAATTATGGTATTGCTGGTTTTTACAATGATGATGAGTCTACTATTTCAGGAGCTTTCAGACCTACATTTAATGATATTGAAGTTGTTGTAAGTAACAATTTAAATTTAGAAGTTGGTGTTGCTATTACCAATAACAGCAATTTTATACTAGGAAACATAATCACTCCAAAAGATCAATTAGACATTACACTTGATTATACCAATGAAGCTTTTTATACTGGCGAGACCGAAACCACAAAAGTGGATGGATATGCAAGTATTACTAACAAAAAAGGATTTATATTTCCAGTTGGAAATGAAAACAAATTACGCCCTTTAACACTTTTATCTTCTGAAATTAATGTTATTGCAAAATGCGCTTATTTCTATGAAGATCCGAATACTCCATCGACATTTAACACTTTTTTCAATACAGTAAATTCTTCTCTTGAAGTATTAAGTGTTAGCACTTATGAATTTTGGGATTTAGATAGTGAAATACCTTCTACCATAAATCTAACATGGGATGAAGAAAGTGAAATTAATTCTATAACACCTCGGTTAAAAGATTTAGCCGTTGTTGGCTGGAGTGTCGAAAATCAGACCTGGGAAAGTTTAGGTAATATTGGATACTCAGGAGATTTCACAGCAGGAAACATAACTTCCGACACATTTATCCCTAATGAATATGAGATAATAACTTTTGGCGAAAGCATTGGTTCAAAAACTAAAACTGCTGATAATTTAAATTTACACAACTTTATTCTTACTCCGAATGGTGATGGTACTAATGACTATTTTATTATAGATGCTGTTGAACTTTCTCCTAATAATGTTTTACAAATTTTTAATAGATGGGGTAGAGTTGTTTATGAGAAAGAAAATTATCAAAACACATTTGAAGGCACTTCTAATAATAGTTATACAATTTTAACAGATATTAAATTACCAGACGGTGTCTACTTTTATATCATAAACCTTTATGATATTGAGTTTAAACATCAAGGTTTTCTGTATATTGATAATTAAAACTAAAATTAGCTAAGGCTTTAGTTTTCTTAGAATAGAAATAATTATCTTTAATTTTTATTCTAATTAAACAATAATGACTACAAATTCCGTTAATAAGTTAGCGTTACGTTTTATTCCTGCTGAAGAAACCTATATTGTTAGGCATCCAGTTCTTAGACCAGGAAGACCTTTATCTAGCTGTGTTTTTGATGGAGATACTCACGAAACTACATTGCATGTTGGAGGTTACTTAAATAATGAATTGGTTGCTGTAGGTTCTTTTTTTAAGAATGATCATGCAGAACATAATTTGCAAAATGCAATACAATTAAGAGGTATGGCTGTTTTAGAAGCCCATCATAAAAAAGGATTTGGACGTCAAATTCTAGAATATGCTGAAACCTATTTTAAAAATAAAAACAAAAATATAATTTGGATGAATGCTAGAGTTAGCGCTTTAAAATTTTATTCCAAATTAGAATACAACACAATTGGTACTGTTTTTGACATACCGTTAGTAGGTGAACATTATGTTCTCTTTAAAAATTTATAATGATGGAAAGAAGATCGTTTATTAAAAAAAGTACCATAGCTGGTTTAGGTTTAAGTATTTTACCTAATATTTCTTTAGCAAATACAGAAAATCTAGATTATTCAATCCTTGAGCTAATGGGTAAAATAGATATTGATTTATACGGGGAAGGTTATAAATTAAAAAAAGAAGCCCATGATGCTTTCATTCAAATGAAAAGAGCAGCATATACTAGTGGTATCAATTTAAAAATTGTTTCTAGTTATCGTAGTTTCGATCGTCAACAATTAATCTTTGAACGTAAATTTATAAACTATACCGATGATGGTATGGAACCACTTGATGCTATTGCTAAAATAGTAGAGTATTCGACTATTCCTGGTACTAGCAGACATCATTGGGGTACAGATATAGATGTTATTGATGCTTATAAAAAAGTAGAAGGCGATGTTTTAGTACCTTCAAAATATGGAGAAGGACAACCATTTGCTGATTTTAAAAAATGGATGGATGAAAATTCTGAAGATTTTGGATTTTATTTAGTGTATGATGATAATCCACGAAGAAGAGGATTTAATTATGAGCCTTGGCACTATAGCTATGCTCCTATTTCTATACCAATGTTAGAATCTTTTAGAAGTAAAAATATAATGCAAGTTTATAAAAATGAAGACTTTTTAGGAAGTGAAAATTTAACCTCTGGTTTTTTAAGAACTTATATAACAAATAATATTTTAGATATAAACCCTAAACTTTTATAGGGTTTTTGTATTTTACCAATCGCTAAATAACACTAACCATGAAAAGAGGCAATTGGAAAATACGAATATTTATAGGTCTTGCTATTGTTGCTTTTGCGTTTATACAAAAGTGTAATAATAAAGAAGAAAATCCATATACGAATAGAGTTCAAAACATTAACATGTCTTCTGAACAAGAAATAGCCATTGGATTACAGAGTAAGCCCGAAATTACACAACAATATGGTGGCTTATATCCTGATGAAAAGCTACAAACATTAGTTGATGCTATTGGTAATAAATTAATTCAAAATAGCATTGCTAAAGACACTCCTTACCAATATGAGTTTCATTTACTAGCAGACCCAAATACAATTAATGCCTTTGCACTACCTGGCGGACAAGTATTTATTACTTACGCACTTTTCTCTCAATTAACAGAAGCTCAATTAGCTGGAGTTTTGGGTCACGAAATAGGACATGTTATTGGTAGACATTCTGCTGAACGTATTGCAGACAGTAGCTTTTGGCAAACTGTTACCATGGGAGCAACTGTTGGTGCCGATGCCGGAAATATCGTCGGAAGCATTGGTCAAAACACTTTATTAAAAAATGGTCGTGGTGACGAATTAGAAAGTGATGATTTAGGTGTACTTTTTATGATGCAGTCTGGTTATGACCCTTATGAAATGATAAAAGTTATGAAAATTTTGAAAGCCGCAGGTGGCTCAAGTAACGTTCCAGAATTTCAAAGTACACACCCAGATCCTGAAAATAGAATTGAAAAAATTAAAGAATCGATTTTAAAATATAAAAATCAATAATCATGTATTTCATCTAATAAATGTTAAATTCAGCTATTTTCTTTTATATTTTTATAATTTTGTAACTCCCAAGTTATTACACATTTATCTTCACCCTTATAGCTTTGATTTTATAAATCATCTAAATAAGACTATAATGGGAACACTTTTACACTTTAAGAACCTTTATTTAGAAGCATTTGAAAATTGTAAACCCGCATTTTTGGTGGTTTTACTTAAGATTTATTCTCTTTTTTCAATTGCAATGATATCTATGGCACTTTATGCATTTATGTATAGAGCAATTAATGGATTCAAATTTTAATATTTATACGTTTTACAAGAACACTATAAATATTAATACTAAATGAAAATGAAAAAGCCATTTACATGTGTAGATGGCCTTTTAAAATTTCAAGGAAAATTACTTTTACTTTTTCCAATTTTCTTTAATTACCGCCATAGCTTGTTTTGCATTAGAAAGCTCAGCATACCTTTTAATACTATGTCCTTTATCAGACTTTGTTCTAATATCAGCACCATTTGCAATTAAAATTTCTAAAATTTCAGTTTTGTTGTAACGTGCTGCAAAAATAGCTGGTGTTAACCCTAAAGACTTTTTGTTCACATCTTCCCCTAAAGCTATCATACTTTTAACTACATCAACTTTCCCTTTTAAAATTGCATGACAAAATGAATTTAAACCTTCTGGCTTATCTAATTTTACTATTGCATTAGGGACAGTTTCTGTTCTTGAATAAGTATTAGCATTCATTGAAATTGAACAAAGTGCAAAACTTAAAACGGCAATTGAGATTGATTTTTTCATGATTGTGATTTTTTGATTGATGATGAATATTTATTTATTTATACTATTAGAGACGATGATAATCATATTTTGTTTCACTTAAATTTAGTAAATAACATTTTTTTAACATTTAAACTGTTTTAAATATGAAACATATTTTCAAGTTGAAAGCTTAAAAAGGAAGTCTATTTTTTAGCTTTTACTACCATTTCATCTTACTTTTGTAATATTAAATTAGTTATCCCATGAATAAGAAAGTAATATTGATGATTTTGGATGGTTGGGGAAAATCTCCTGACCCAAAAGTTTCGGCAATTGCAAATGCAAATACGCCTTTTATAGACAGTATTCAAGAAGAATATTCAAATGCCAATCTATTAACAGATGGTATGAATGTTGGACTTCCTGAAGGACAAATGGGAAATAGCGAAGTAGGACACATGAATCTTGGTGCTGGTAGAATTGTATACCAAGATTTAGCTAAAATAAATAAAGCCGTAAAAGAAGACACTTTAAAAGATGAAGTAGTCTTAAAAGAAGCTTTTGAGTATGCAAAAAAAAATAACAAACCTGTTCATTTTGTAGGTTTACTAAGTGATGGTGGTGTGCATAGTCATACATCACACTTAAAAGGCTTAATAAGTGCTAGTGAGGCTTATAACCTTGATAAAGTTTATATTCATGCTTTTACTGATGGTAGAGATGTTGACCCAAAAAGCGGGAAAGGTTATGTAGAAATAATCAATAAATTTTGTGCAGATAAAAAAGCAAAACTTGCTACAGTAATTGGTCGTTACTATGCAATGGATAGAGATAAAAGATGGGAGCGTGTAAAACTAGCTTATGATCTTTTAGTTAATAATATAGGAATAAAAACAACTGATATTCCAGCTGAATTACAAAAAAATTATGATGCAGATGTTACTGATGAGTTTATAAAACCAATAGTTGCAACTAATGCTGATGGCTATCCAATTGCTAAAATAGAAAATGGAGATGTACTTATATTTTTTAATTTTAGAACTGACCGTGGTAGAGAACTTACTGAAGTATTAAGTCAAGTTGATATGCATGAACAAAATATGCATAAACTAGATTTATATTATGTAACAATGACTAATTATAACGATGCTTATAAAAATGTTCATGTAGTATATGATAAAGCTAATATAGAAAAGACTTTAGGTGAAGTTTTAGCGAATGCTGGCAAAAAACAAATTAGAATTGCAGAAACAGAAAAATACCCACACGTAACATTTTTCTTTAACGGGGGTAGAGAAAAACCTTTTGAAGGCGAACAACGATTACTTTGCCCATCTCCAAAAGTAGCTACATATGATTTACAACCAGAAATGAGTGCTTACGAAATTAGAGATGCTATTATTCCTGAACTTGAAAAAGGTGAAGCTGATTTTGTTTGTTTAAATTTTGCAAATCCTGATATGGTTGGTCACACTGGCGTTATGGAAGCAGCTATAAAAGCATGTGAAGTTGTTGATAGTTGTGCAAAAGCTGTTGCAACTGCAGGTCTAAAAAATGGATATTCATCAATTGTTATTGCTGATCATGGTAATTGTGATACCATGATAAACCCTGATGGAAGCCCTAATACAGCACACACAACAAACCCAGTACCATTAATACTTGTAGATAAAGATCATATCAAAATTAAAGATGGTGTTTTAGGTGATATTGCTCCAACAATATTAAAATTAATAGGTGTTGAGCAACCTGAGTTAATGACTCAAAAACCATTGATTTAATAAAATTACAAAAGCTTAAATTTGTAGCTTATGATTATTGTAAAAAATACAGAAGAAATAGAATCAATGCGCGAAAGCGCATTAATCGTTTCAAAGACTTTAGGAATGTTGGCAAGTGAAGTAAAACCAGGCATTTCTACATTGCAATTAGATACCCTTGCAGAAACATTTATTCGTGATCACGGCGCTATACCTGGTTTTTTAGGATTGTATGACTTTCCAAACTCACTTTGCATGAGTCCTAATGCACAAGTTGTACACGGAATACCAAATGATAAACCATTAGAGAATGGTGATATAATCTCAATAGATTGTGGTGCTTTAAAAAATGATTTCTATGGTGATCACGCCTATACATTTGAAGTTGGTGAAGTAGCTCCTGAGACAAAAAAAATGTTAGACATCACGAAACAATCTTTATATGTTGGTATTCGTGAATTCAAGCATGGCAATCGCGTTGGTGATGTTGGTTATGCAATTCAAAAATTTACAGAAGATCACGGTTATGGAGTTGTTCGTGAATTAGTAGGCCACGGTTTAGGTAGAAAAATGCATGAAGACCCTGAAATGCCTAATTATGGCAAAAGAGGTCGAGGTAAAAAATTTGTTGAAGGTATGGTTGTTGCCATAGAACCTATGACAAACCTCGGCACACATCGAATAAAACAATTAAAAGATGGGTGGACTATTTTAACTGCTGATGGAAAACCGAGTGCTCATTTTGAACATGATGTTGCCCTAGTTAATGGAAAACCAGAGCTTTTATCTACTTTTAAATACATATACGATGCTCTTGGTATTGTTAGCGATGAAGAAGATGAATTCAGACAAGTAAAATTATAAAATTTACTATTTTTAAATTAAAATACACTAGGCATGAATTTTCATTCATGCCTATTTTAAATCATGTCTAAAATATTTAAATACATATTAAATGCTGTTCCTAGGCCATTACTTATCAAATTAAGTTATGTAGCAAGACCAGTATTAGCATTTTCAATGCGAGGTAACTCTTACACAGATCCAATAGACAATAAAAGCTTTAAAAAGTTTTTACCTTATGGCTATGAAAGCCCAAGAGAGAATGTATTATCACCTTCTACTCTTTCTTTAGAAAGACATCGTTTATTATGGTTGTATTTAAAAAATGAAACAGACTTTTTTAGCAAACAACATAAACTACTACATTTTGCGCCTGAACAAGCGTTTTACAAGCGTTTTAAAAGTCTAAAAAATATAAAGTATATAACTACAGACTTAAACTCACCTTTAGCTGATGTAAAGGCTGATATTTGCAACCTACCTTTTAAAGATAATAGCTTTGATATTATTTTCTGCAACCATGTTTTAGAACACATTCCTGACGACCAAAAAGCAATGGAAGAAATGTACCGTATATTAAAACCTGGAGGATGGGGTATTTTTCAAATTCCACAAGATCTAAAACGATCAAATACATTTGAAGATAATACTATAACTGACAAAAAAGAAAGAGCAAAAATTTTTGGACAGTATGATCATGTGCGCATATATGGTCGTGATTATTTTGAAAAATTAAGAGCTATTGGATTCACTGTAGATGAAGTTGATTACACTTCAAAATTAACCCCAGAAGAGGTTGATAAATACCGATTAGCAGTAGGCGAAATAATACCTTTAGTAAGAAAATAGTTTTATAAATTATTTCAACATTACTTTACTGAACCCGTCCGTAGAAAAGAATCTTGTTTCGCCATTTACACCAACATATATAAAATAAGCATCAATATTTGTTACCCGTGACAAAAGTTCCATAGATTCATCTAAATCCATAACCATAAATGAAGTTGCAAAAGCATCAGCCTCTGCACAAGAATCTGCCAATACAGATACCGCTAAAACATTTGAATTTTTTGAAAAACCTGTAATAGGATCAATTGTATGAACATAACGTTTTCCAGTTTTTTCATCAACTCTATAGTGTCTGTAATTTCCTGAGGATGCCATTGATTTATTTTTCAAATTAATCTTAGAGATAGGCACACTTCTATCAGATGCTCTTGGATTATCTATTCCAACAACAAAATCTTTATTCTTAACTTTATTAATTCCTTTTGTTGTAAGTTCTCCACCTACTTCAATTAAGTAATTTTTTATTCCTTTTTGATCCAATAAAACTCCTAATCGGTCTACTGTATAACCTTTAGCTACAGCATTAAAATCAAATAAAATATCTAGATTATTTTTATGTATAGTTTTATCAGATTCAAGCCTAACTTTATTAAAGCCAACAAATTCTAAAAGACTATCGACTTTAGTGCTATCTAAATCAATTTGTTTTCCTTGACCAAAACCCCATGCATTAACTAAAACACCAACAGTGGGGTCAAAATTACCATTAGTTTGTTTATTCATTCGTTTTGACAGCTCAAAAACCTCTTCAAACATATGATCAATCACTAATGTTGAATCACCTCTATTAATTTTAGAAATATCTGAATCATCTTTATACGTTGACATTGACTTATTCATCGCAACAAATAAAGAATCAATTTCTTTACTATAATCTCTTAACTCAGTATCATAAAAAATAATGGAATAAGAAGTGCCTAGCGCACTTCCTGAGTTTCTATTTTCAAAATAAACATTTTTTTTACACGAATTCCCACTTATAAGAATTCCAAATAAAATTAAAAATTTACAGTTTAATAAGCCCTTCATAGTCAACAATGTAATCTTCATTTAAATAAACTGGTTCTTTATAATTCTTGGCATTAACCAAGCCAACACTAGCAAAATAAGTATCTGCTTCAAACTTTATAGCATGATCCTTAATTTTATCTAAAGTAGATAAATCAAATTCTTTTGGATCATCAGGATAACTTATACATTTCACCACTACAAAATGAAGCTTTTTATTCTTTAAACAAACAAATTGAGGATTTTTTTTTAGCCTACTATTCACTGCCATAAATTCATAGCCGTTTTCTTCTAATTGTTTACCTACAATATTCATTGCTAAATTATGCAACTCTTGCTCTGAAAGTGGTTTCATATTTTAAAATAAAAAAACCGACATTAAAAATATCGGTTTAGTTAATATAAATTATTTGATTCAAAAATATTAATTAACCTCCAAAATCATCAAATCGGATGTTTTCATCAGCTAAACCAAAATCTTCTCCCATTTTTTGAACTGCTTTATTCATTAAAGGCGGCCCACAGAAATATAATTCTATATCTTCAGGTGATTCATGCTTGCTTAAAAAGTTATCAATCACACAATTGTGTACAAAACCAACAAAACCATCACCAGGAGCATCTAAACTCTCTTTTACTTTCCAATTGTCTTCTGGAAGAGGCTCTGAAAGAGCTAAGTAAAACTTAAAGTTAGGAAATTCTCTCTCTAATTCATAGAAGTGTTCAAGGTAGAATAACTCACGCTTAGAACGACCACCATACCAGTAAGAAACTTTTCTTCCTGTTTTTAATGTTTTGAATAAGTGATATAGATGAGAACGCATTGGCGCCATACCTGCTCCACCACCAACATATAACATTTCAGCATCAGAATCATTAATAAAAAATTCTCCATAAGGTCCTGAAATAGTAACTTTATCACCAACTTTTCTTGAGAAAACATATGAAGAAGCAATACCAGGATTAACATTCATCCAAGCACCTTTAGCTCTATCAAAAGGAGGTGTTGCTATACGTACATTCAACATAATTTCTCTTCCTTCCGCAGGAAAAGAAGCCATTGAATAAGCTCTTTCAACAGTTTCAGGGTTTTTCATTACCATTGGCCATAACCCAAATTTATCCCATTCAGCTTGAAATTTATCTGGAGTCTCATGTTCTTCTGGGTGAGCAGTAATATCCATATCTTGAAATTTAACCTCACAAGGCGGAATTTCAATTTGAATATAACCACCAGCCTTATAACCCATATCTTCAGGAATTTCAACAACAAACTCCTTTATAAAAGATGCTACATTATAATTTCTAACAACTGTTGCTTCCCATTTTTTAATACCAAATACTTCTTCAGGTATAGTTATATCCATATCCTGTTTAACTTTCACTTGGCAAGCTAAACGTGCACCATGCACTAATTCTTTTTTAGAAAAGTGAGGTGTTTCTGTAGGTAATGCATCTCCACCACCAGAAAGCACGTGACATTCACACTGAATACAAGTACCACCACCACCACATGCTGATGGTAAAAATATTTTTTGATTTCCTAAAGTTGAAAGCAAAGAACCTCCTGATCCTACTTCTATTTTCTTTTCTCCATTAATAGTAATTGTTACTGGTCCTGAAGGAGATAGTTTTTCTTTTGTAAAAAGTAAAAGTGCTACTAATATTAATAACAATACTAGAAATGCAACTACGGTTATTACAATGTATCCGCCTGTACTTGTAGCTAAAATCATTCTTATTTATTTAAAATATCATTATAAGAAACTTCATTTTCGTCAATTTCTTTATTTATTTCACCTTCTTCTTTTTCTATTTTTTGAACAGTGGTAGTTTCTTCTTCTGCAGGGGCTTCATCACCACCTGTTAACATACCTCCAAAACTTTGAAAACCAATACCCATTAAACCTGTTATAATAAAGGTTATTCCTAAACCTCTTAATGGAGCAGGAACATTTGAATATCTAATTTTTTCACGAATTGCTGCTATAGCCAAAATAGCTAAAAACCAACCAATACCAGAAGAGATTCCATAATTAAAAGCCAAACCTAAAGTTTGAATATCTCTAGATTGCATAAATAATGAACCACCTAATATTGCACAGTTTACTGCTATTAAAGGTAAAAATATACCAAGTTGATTATATAATGATGGTGAAAATTTCTCAACTACAATTTCTACCAATTGTACCATTGTTGCAATGGTTGCAATAAATAAAATAAATGATAAAAAACTCAAGTTATAATCTGCATATTCTGGACCCAACCATACTAATGCACCGTCCCTTAAAAGGTACTGATCTAATAACCAGTTTAACGGAACTGTTACAGCAAGTACAAATATTACTGCAGCACCTAAACCAACAGCTGTAGCTACTTTTTTAGAAACTGCTAAATAAGAGCACATTCCTAAAAAGACAGCAAACACCATGTTGTCTATAAATATTGATCTAAAAAATAATTCTATATGTTCTAACATCGCTGTTTTCTTATTTTTAAATTAATTTTCTTCTACTAATGAAGGATTACGAGAACGTTGTACCCATATAATAATACCTACTACAATTAATGCTGCAGGAGGAATAATCATAAAACCATTATTTTCATATCCGAATGAATACAAACCAGTTTTTGCAATTGGATCTCCTAAAACTTTAAAACCTAATAAAGTACCTGACCCCAAAAGCTCTCTAAAAAAACCAATAATTACAAGTATAATTCCATAACCAAGAGAATTACCTATACCATCTAAAAATGATCGCCAAGGACCGTTTGCTAAAGCAAAAGCCTCAAAACGTCCCATAATAATACAGTTTGTAATAATCAATCCAACAAATACAGACAAAGTTTTACTTAACTCATAAGCAAAAGCCCTTAATACTTGATCTACAATAATTACCAAAGTTGCAACAACAACTAGTTGTACAATAATTCTAATTTTAGAAGGGATAATGTTACGCATTAACGATATAACTACGTTACCCATTGCTAATACAAACATTACCGACACAGCCATAACTATAGAAGCTTTAAGCTCTGCAGTAATTGCTAATGCTGAACAAATACCTAATACTTGTATTGTTATTGGGTTATTATCTGCTAATGGGTCTAATACTAACCCTGCTTCTTTTTTTGAAAGTAATCCCATAATTATTTTACTCTAATGGTTTTTAAATATCCTTTGTAAAGATTTACAGTCTGTGAAATCATAGCAGAAACTCCATTACCTGTAATTGTTGCTCCAGCTAACGCATCTACTGCATTATCATCTT
Source organism: uncultured Cellulophaga sp. (assembly GCA_947496695.1). Taxonomy (GTDB): domain Bacteria; phylum Bacteroidota; class Bacteroidia; order Flavobacteriales; family Flavobacteriaceae; genus Cellulophaga. Next base: position 15,816 of record CANMEI010000001.1, read on the forward strand.
TTCTATCATTAAGCGGATCATTGTTTCCTTTTGCAACATTAATACCTTTATAACGAGTACCAGCCATAATAGATTCTCCTGTAAAATCATCCATAAAGTAACGTTGTTTTATGTTAGCCCCTAAACCTGGTGTTTCCCCTTTATGATCAAAATATACACCTTGAACCACCATGTTTTCATCAACTGCAATAAAACCCCAAATAGCATCCCAAAGACCTTTACCATACATTGGAATGATATAAAACTTATTATTATCTTTTTCACCAACAAACAAAGGCAACTTTGGAGTTCCACCACTACTTGCAATTGACATTTGCTTTTTCATATCTATTAAATAAGCATTGCTATCCTCAGTTACTTTATCACCTTCAATAACCAATTGCTTTTTAATATAATTAGTAAACTCACTTTCTACTTCGTTTGCAGGAATAAAGTTTACACTACCTTCATCAACATTACCATTTACACCCATAGCGTAAAGAATGTTTTGTTGCTTCTCGAATTTTTCGTTTTCTTGAATTTTATCACTTAAGCCTGAAGCCGTTAGTGCTAAAACAGAACCTACGATTACAACCATTACTGCCGCAAATACTACCGTATAAACGTTTTTATCTGTGTTAATTGCCATAATTAAACGGTTTCAGCTTTTAAATTTTCAGATTTTGATGAATCAACTTCAATTACTTTTGCATTTTTAAGTCTCTTCATTCTTTTTTTGATGTTACCCTGAATAACATAATGATCTATTGTTGGTGCAAATACGTTCATTAACAATATTGCCAAGAATACACCTTCAGGATATGCTGGATTAAATACACGTATCATTACCGAAATAAAACCGATAAAGAAACCATAATACCATTTTCCTTTATTTGTTTGAGAACCTGTAACAGGATCTGTAGCCATATAAACAATACCAAAAGCCAAACCACCTACAATTAAATGCTTCCATGATTCAAAACTCATTAAGCTATAAAACTTACTACCTTCAGAAATCCACCCAGCATCAGCAATACCGTTAAAAATGAAGCCCATTACCAAAGCACCAAGAATTGCACTTAACATTATTCTCCAACTAGCAATTTTACTAAAGACCAAGAAAAGGCCTCCTAATAAAATTAAGAATGTTGAAGTCTCTCCTACAGAACCTGGTATAAAACCAAAGAACATATCAGAGATTGAATAAGTCATATTTCCATTTTGAGCTAAAGTACCTAAAATAGTTTCTCCAGAAATTGCATCAGGACCACCAGCTAACTTTACAGCATCGTGAACCCAAACTTTATCTCCACTCATCCAAGTTGGATAAGCAAAGAATAAAAATGCTCTAATAGTCAATGCCGGGTTTAAGATATTCATACCTGTACCACCAAATACTTCTTTACCTATAACAACACCAAATACTACTGCTACAGCTAGCATCCATAATGGCAAGTCAACCGGAACAATTAATGGCACTAACATACCAGTTACTAAATACCCTTCTTCAACTTCATGACCTTTAATAACTGCGAATATAAATTCTACTAAAAGACCAACTCCGTATGATACTGCTACTAAAGGAAGAACTTTAATTATACCTATCCAAAAATTATCCCAAGTAAGAAAATCATTTACTAAAGAAAAATCTTTTGAAAAACCATTAATAGCTCCAAAATGCTGATATCCTGCATTGAACATTGAAAACAATAACACTGGCACCAAAGCCATTATTACTGTATTCATTGTTCTTTTCAAATCATCTGCACCTCTAACATGACTACCAGAATGTGTAGTTTCATTAGGTGCATATAAAAAAGTATGTATTGCATTGAAGGCTGGTGCCATCTTTTTGCCTTTATACTTTTCCTTTAAATTGTGTAAGTTATTTTTAAGGCTCATATTTATCCTATTTCTTTTTGTAATAAGTCTAATCCTTCACGAATAATTTGTTGATGTGGTTGCTTAGATATACAGATAAATTCCGTTAATGAAAAATCTTCTGGAGCAACTTCATACAAACCTAACTGTTCCATTTCATCTAAATCTTTAACCATACATGCTTTTAACAATTGCATTGGATAAATATCTAAAGGAAAAACCTCTTCATATTGACCTGTTACTACAAATGCTCTATGCTCCCCATTAGTATTGGTAGTCAAATCATACTTCTTCTTAGGGTTTAACCAAGAAAAAGTCATCGCTCGAGTAGTTGAAATCTTATTAAACACAGGCTTATTCCAACCAAAAAACTCATAATCATCTCCTTCTGGAATTACAGTTACTGTGTTGTTATAAAAACCTAAATTACCATCTGGCCCAGATTTTGAACCTGTTAGCACATCACCATTGATAACTCTGAAATTATCTGAATCTACACCACTAGCATATAAAAAAGTTGCAATTTCTGCTCCAATTTTAGTTGTATAATATTGTGGTTTTTTAACTGATGAACCAGCTAACGCAACTGTACGTTCAGGGTTAAACCTACCTGTTAACAACAATTCACCAATTATAACTAAATCTTGAGGAGAAACAACCCAAACCAACTCACCTTTATTAATAGGGTCAATTTTATTAATTTGAGTACCTACCAAACCTGCCGGATGTGGACCCGAAACTTTATGAAGCTCAACACCTTTTAAACCAGACAATGGAGATTCTGAATCACCGTAAGAAACATGAACTTTCCCAGGAGTAAGCACTGCTAATGCCGTAATTGCAGCTTGCAGTTCTGCTTCTTTCCCTTTAAGTATATAATTAACATCTGCCGCTAATGGCGCTGTACCATAACCTGAAACAAAAATTGCCTTAGGTGTCGTATTAGGATCAGCTATAACATCATACGGACGTTGTTTTATAAATGGCCAACAACCAGATGACAACAAAGTTGACTTAACATCTGTAGCAGAAACACCACTCAAACTAAGCACTTTATGTTCAATTGATTCTTGATTTTTATCAGCTAAAATTTTAAGAGATAGAATTCTTCTTCTTTCACCTCTTTTAATTTCAACTAATTCTCCACTTACAGGGGATACAAAAACCATAGATTCATGATTTTTGTTGTAGAAAAGCGCCTCACCTGCTTTTACTTCTGCGCCTTCTTTTACCAGCATTTTAGGAGAAACTCCATGAAAATCCTGCAGATTTAATACATATACATTGCTTAATGCTATTTTAGAAGTCGCTAATTCTGCAGCGCCAACTAAATTAATGTTTAAACCTTTTTTTATTCTGATGTCTTTAGACATATTAAACGTAGACCTTAGGTTAACAAAATTTGATGCAAATTTAAATTTTTACCACTACATTTCCTTAATAAAATAAGTAAGAATTCATTATTTATATTTATTCTAAATAAAATTCAAACCAAAACCACCCCCTGTTTTTTAAGCTTAAGTTTTACTTATCTTTGCCATACAACAAGATACAATGAAAAAATATTATTTTTTAGCCTTAATTGTAACTAACATTTTTGTTATAAATGCTCAAGTTCAAAAAGAATTAAACCCTCCTAACTATATAAAATCTATAGTTTTCAAAGGGACTACCGACGACCAATTCCCTATAATTCAACTAGGAGAATACATGACTTTGGAGTTTGATGACCTAACTGCCAGTGAACAAGATTTTTATTACAAAATAACGTATTGCAATTATGATTGGACACCTTCGACTTTATTAAAGTCACAATATTTAAATGGAATTGATGACCAACGAATTACCAGCTACCAAAATAGCTATAACACATTACAGCCTTATTCAAATTATAGCTTAACATTACCTAATGACGATGTGAAATTTAAGGTAACAGGTAATTATGTACTTGAAATTTACGATAACAATTACGATTTACTCTTTTCAAGAAGATTCTTAATATACCAGAATTCAGTAACTGTAACAAGTGAAATTAAAAGAACTAGAGACTTTACACACATTTTTGAGAAACAAGTAGTTCAACTTAATATTGATTATTCAAATTACCAACTTGTAAACCCTAAAAAAGAAGTCAAAACCGTTATTTTGCAAAATTACTATTGGCCATCAGCCATTTACGATCTAAAACCACAATACACCATTGGAAAAGAATTAGTGTACAAATATGATTTAGAAGCTAGCTTTTACGGAGGTAATGAATACTTTAATTTTGACAATAAAGATTTACGAGTTGCAACATCTTCAATATCAAGTATAAGCGTAACAGATCTGTACAACCATTTTTTATTTCCAAATAAATTCAGAAACAAAGATGAATACACCTATTTTCCTGATGTTAATGGAGATTTTGTAATTAGAACTCTTCAAGGTGATGATTCTTCTCGAGAAGCAGAATATACGTATGTACACTTTAGCCTACCTTATAAAGAAGAATTAAAAATGAATGATGTTTACGTTTTTGGAAAATTTAATAATTATGCTTTAGAAGAAGAAAACAAAATGACATACAACCCTAAAAAAGGGATGCTAGAAGCTAAAATTTTATTGAAACAAGGATTTTACAACTACAAATACGTTGTAAAAAACAAAGACAACTCTATTGATTTTAATAAAATAGGTGGTAATTTTCACTTTACTGAAAACAACTACTTAACCTTAATATACTATAGAAGTTTTGGTGATTTATACGACAGCCTAATAGGAATTAGCAGTGCTAATTCTGAAAACATCTCTAATTAAACCAGGCATCATATCATAAAAAAAGTTAATTATAGCGAGTATACGTCATACCTCTTTTAAAAAAATGAAAACTTTCTTATCTTGCTAAAGATTAAAGAGTTGTTTCTATTAAAACAAACTTCAAATTAAAGTAAAAAATAAGATTAAAAGCTTATGACTAGTACCCAAATTACAAAAGGAATAAAAATTTCAGTTACCACTAGTTTTGAAGGCACTTTTTTCAAAAACTACAAAACCCACTATGCCTTTGGTTATACTATATCAATAGAAAACCAAAGTAAAGACGCTGTACAATTAACCTCTAGACATTGGCAAATTTATGATTCATTAAATGAGTTAGAAATCTTGGACGGTGAAGGTGTAATTGGAAAAAAACCAGTAATTAATCCCGGTGAATCTCACACTTATAGCTCTGGCTGTTTACTTACCTCCACTATTGGAGCTATGAAAGGACACTATAACATGGTTAACATTAATTCTGAAGATAAATTTAGAGTGTACATACCAACCTTCAAGTTCAGCACCCCTTTCTCATTAAACTAAGTAGAATATAACATTCTATTAGTTATTTTCTTGTTATACTTTTAGTACCTTTAACCCGACTTTTTAATTAAAAACATAAATAATGGGTAAAGGATTTTTTCAAGTTCCAGTAGCTGTAAACGAACCTATTAAAGGTTATGCTCCAGGATCAACTGAACGAGACGAAGTTTTAAAACAATATAAAGAATATTTTAACGGTAGTGTTGATGTTCCTTTATATATTGGTAGTGAAGAAATAAAGACAGGCAATACCAAGCCAATGTCTCCTCCACACGATCACAAACATATTGTTGGCCAATATCATTTAGCAGAAAAAAGCCATGTAACAAAAGCAATTGAAAACGCTTTAGACTCTAGAGATGCATGGGCAAATTTAGCTTGGGAGCAACGTGCCGCTATATTTTTAAAAGCTGCTGAACTTCTTGCTGGTCCATACAGAGCTAAGATAAATGCTGCAACAATGATTGCTCAATCTAAAACTATACATCAAGCTGAAATTGATGCTGCTTGTGAATTTATAGATTTTCTACGTTTTAATGTAGAATACATGTCTGAAATTTACCAAGAACAACCAGATTCTGCTGAAGGCATCTGGAATAGAGTAGAATACAGACCACTTGAAGGATTTATTTACGCAATTACACCTTTTAATTTCACTGCTATTGCCGGTAATTTACCTGCAAGTGCCGCTATGATGGGAAATGTTGTTGTTTGGAAACCAAGTGACAGTCAAATATTTTCAGCAAAAGTAATTGTTGATGTATTTAAAGAAGCTGGTTTACCTGATGGTGTAATTAACGTTGTCTATGGTGATCCTGTAATGGTAACCGAAACCGTATTAGCCAGTCCTGACTTTGCGGGTCTACACTTTACAGGTTCAACTTTTGTTTTCAAAGAATTATGGAAACAAATTGGAAATAACATACACACCTACAAAACATATCCTAAAATAGTTGGAGAAACTGGTGGTAAAGATTTTATACTTGCTCATAAATCTGCAAATCAGCAACAAGTTGCAACAGCAATTTTACGTGGTGCTTTTGAGTTTCAAGGACAAAAATGTAGTGCCGCTTCAAGAGTTTATTTACCAAAATCAATATCTAACGATATTTTAGAGCGATTAAAAGCTGATTTAAAAACAGTAAACACTCCTGGTTCTCCTGAAGATATGAGTAATTTTGTTACTGCTGTAATTCATGAAGGATCTTTTGACAAGCTAGCTAAATATATTGATCAAGCTAAAAATGCTGATGATGCTGAAATTATAGCTGGGGGTAATTACGATAAATCTAAAGGTTACTTTATTGAACCAACGGTTATCTTAACTACCAACCCTAAATACACTACTATGGAAACTGAATTATTCGGCCCTGTAGTTACAATTTACGTTTACGAAGATTCAAACTGGTCAGAAACTCTAAAGCTTATAGATTCAACATCTGAATACGCATTAACAGGTGCTGTCATCTCTAAAGATCGATACGCTATTGAAGAAGCTACAAAAGCATTACAAAATTGCGCAGGAAACTTTTACATAAATGACAAACCAACTGGAGCTGTTGTAGGCCAACAACCATTTGGCGGCGCAAGAGCATCAGGCACAAATGATAAAGCCGGTTCTGCACAAAATTTATTACGTTGGGTTTCTCCAAGATTAATTAAAGAAACATTTGTTACTCCTGTTGATTATAGATATCCATTTTTAGGATAATTCTTCAACATTAATCAATATTTTAAAAATCCCAGAAATTAAAACTTCTGGGATTTTTTTGATTATTCTGTAAGGATACTGAGACACAACCTACTCAAAGCTATATTGAACAAAAGCAATCTAACTTTTTAAAACCATGAAAATAAAAAACTTAATAATTACAAGTATTACACTATTCACTTTAAACTTTTTGAGTGCACAAATTAATATTCCTGACAACATCACTCAAAAAACCATACACGACATTTTAAAAGTAAATCAAAACCACATAGTTCAATTAGCAGAAGCTTTTACGGAAGAACAATACGACTGGAGACCAATGGATGGTGTTGATTCTGCTGGAGAAGCAATACTACATATTGCATCAACAAATTATGCTATTGGATTACGATTAGGTTTCGCACCACCAGATGATGTATTTATTATGAAAATACCAGAAATTAAAGGAAAAGAAAATATCATCAATGCTTTTAAAAAATCTAATAAATACATTCAAGATGTACTTACTGAAGTTAAAACTAAAAATCTGTTAAATGAAATAGATATGGGATTTGCCAAAATGAGTACACTAGAAGGTTTACTTACTATTTTAGAACATAACACAGAGCACAAAGGACAATTAATTGCTTATGCCAGATCAAATAACATTACGCCTCCATGGAGTAAATAACAAATTATTTTTCTCTTAATTATAAATCTAACATTTCAACCCTAAAAAAAATATAATTTTAATAAAAAATTGTTTTTCATATACTTTAAATGTAAATTTAACGTTAAGTTATTGTAAATTAAATGCGTTATAGTAACTTTGTATTATTAAAATTGAAGAATTATGAAAAAAATAAAGAAAGAACAAACTAAAATAGTTGTCGCAAAAAACTTCTTCAAAAAAACAGAAGATTACCTAAAAAATTATGCTAAAAATTGCAGACAATCTTATTTAAGGTTACTGAGTATATAATTCAAGTTAAAAGCAAAATCCCTCCATATGATATATATCATATGGAGGGATTTTGCTTTTAACGATTACACAAATTAACCTTTATATTTCAAAGGCAGGTAAACCACTTTTTTAGTTTCAAAAAATTCTTCTTTAAAAAACTCAGAAAGATCATAAAGCTCCACAGTCTTATAATCTTTTAACTCCTCAGTCAAATCACCACCTTTTAAATAAAGAATTCCATTTTTTCTTTCATGTAAAGACTCTTTTTTTATTTTACTTTTAGTCCAATGAACAAAAGTTGGCATAGCTGCTACTGCTCTACTTACTATAAAATCAAACTTATCTTTTACATTTTCAACTCTATCATTAATTGTAGTTACATTTTTTAGACCTAATCCTGCAACAACTTCATCTACAACTTTAATTTTTTTACCAATAGTATCTACTAATGTAAAATGAGTTTCAGGAAATAATATAGCTAATGGAATACCCGGAAATCCACCCCCAGTACCCACATCCATAACTGATGTACCTGGCAAAAATTGTTGATATTTTGCAATCCCTAAAGAATGTTGCACATGCCTTAAATATAACTCATCAATGTCTTTTCTTGACACTACATTGATTTTCATATTCCAATCTTCATATAGAGAAGCTAATTTTGAAAAGTGGGATTTCTGTTCTTCAGTTAAACCTGGAAAATGTTTATTTAATATGCTAGCATCCATATTTTAATCTATTTTTTTGGCAAAAATAGCATAATAATATTCATAATTATGCGCTTTTTAAGAAGGTATTTTGATTTACACTTAATGAATTGACTTATCTTTACCAAAAATAAAATCATGATTAAAGATACTGTTCGATTTTCTAGAAAAGATTCTACACAATTTTTCAGGACATTAAACAAAAGAGTAAATGAATACTTTAAAGAAAATAAAATAAAAAAAACAGGTGACTGGAGATTGCATTTAAAAGCTGCAATTATGTTCACTCTATTTCTAGCACCATACTTTTTAATATTAACATTAGGCTTACCTATTTGGGCTAACTTATTACTTACTATAATCATTGGTGTAGGGATGGCCGGTGTTGGTATGAATGTAATGCATGATGGTAATCATGGTTCATATTCCAATAAGAAATGGGTAAATAAAATAATGGGAAGCAGTATTTATATACTTGCAGGAAATGTATACAACTGGCAAGTACAACACAATGTACTTCACCACACCTATACAAATATTCATGAGCATGATGAAGATTTAGAAGCAGGTCGCATTCTACGTTTTTCAAAACATGCTGAATGGCACAAATATCACAGGTTTCAACATTTCTATTCTGTATTTTTATATGGTTTATTAACTTTTAATTGGGCATTAACTACAGATTTTCAGCAAATGTACCGTTACACTAAAAGAAAATTAGCCTACGGAAAATTACCTAATCCATTTTTAAACTGGAGTAAATTAGTTATAACAAAATTAATTTATGTTACTATTTGGATTGTTTTACCTATGTTAATTTTAGATATTTCTTGGTGGCAAATATTAATCGGATTCTTTATTATGCATTATGTTGCTGGAGTAATTTTAAGCGTAACATTTCAATTGGCACATGTTGTTGATCAAGCCGAAACACCTTTACCTGATAATTCAGGAAACATGAAAAATACATGGGCAATACACCAATTATTCACAACAGTAAATTTTGGAACAAAAAATAAAATTGTAAACTGGTTTACTGGTGGTTTAAACCACCAGGTAGAACATCATATTTTCCCAAATATTAGCCACGTACATTACACAAAAATTGCTAAAATTGTTAAAGAGACTGCAAATGAGTTTAATTTGCCTTATAACGAATATAAAACTACAAGAAAAGCTATAATTTCGCACTTTAATCACTTAAAAGAGTTGGGTAAAAAACCAACTTTACAGTACTAGAAAATTATTTAATAATGAGCAATCAATTATCTGATAGAATAAACAATTTAGCTACGTCTGCCACATTAGCAATGGCAGCAAAAGCAAGAGAATTAAGAGGAGAAGGAAAAGATATCATCGGGCTTAGTTTAGGCGAGCCAGATTTTAACACTCCTGACTATATTAAAGATGCAGCTATACAAGCTGTAAACGACAATTACAATTCTTACTCTCCAGTAGATGGTTATGTAGATTTAAAAGAAGCTATTATCACTAAATTTAAAAGAGACAATAACTTAAATTACACCTTACCACAAATTGTTGTTTCTACTGGTGCTAAGCAAGCATTATACAACATAGCTCAAGTTTGCCTTAATAAAGGTGATGAAGTTATTTTACCTTGCCCTTACTGGGTAAGTTATAGTGATATTGTAAAATTAGCTGATGGTGTTCCTGTTGAAGTTGAAACTTCATTAGAGAATGATTTTAAAATGACACCTGCACAACTTGAAGCTGCTATTACACCAAAAACAAAAATGTTATGGTATAGCTCACCTTGTAACCCATCTGGTTCTATTTATAGTAAAGAAGAATTAAGAGGTTTAGCTGATGTACTTAAGAAATATCCTAATATAGTTGTTGTTAGTGATGAAATTTACGAACACATTAATTATGGAGTTACTGCTCATGCTTCAATGGCTGAGTTTGAAGATATGTATGATCGTACTGTTACCGTAAATGGAGTAGCTAAAGCATTTGCTATGACAGGATGGAGAATTGGATACATTGGTGCTCCTGCATACATAGCTCGTGCTTGTAATAAATTACAAGGGCAAGTAACTAGTGGTTCTAACTGTATTGCGCAACGTGCTGTAATTACAGCACTGACTGAGCCTGTTAGTCGTATTCAATATATGGTTGATAAATTTAAAGAGAGAAGAACTTTAATCTTAAGTTTATTAAATGATATTTCTGGTTTTAAATGTAATGAGCCAGAAGGTGCTTTTTATGTTTATCCAGATGTTACAGCATATTTTGGAAAAACATTAAACGGAACTACAATAAATAACGCATCAGACTTTGCTATGTATTTATTAGAAAACGCTAACGTTGCTACTGTAACAGGAGATGCTTTTGGAAATGGAAATTGCATTCGTATATCATATGCTGCAAGTGAAGAACAAATAACAGAAGCAATAGCTCGTATTAAAAAAGCTGTTTCTTAACAAAATCCTTTATTTATTAAAAAAGCGCTTCAGAATTATTGAAGCGCTTTTTTTATTGCTAAAACTAAAAAAATAATTATTATATTTTTTTCCAAAAATAAGGTGTAAACAATATTAGAACTGTAAAAAGCTCTAGCCTACCCAATAACATTAAAAAACCACACCACCACTTACCAGCTACTGGCAAATCATTAAAATTACTAAGAGGGTTTAGCGAACCTAAACCAGGACCAACATTACCCAAAGAAGTGGCTGCCCCCCCAATAGCTGATTCAAATTCTAGTCCCATCATGCCTAACACCAAAGCTCCAATTATAAAGGTTAGCATATACAACACAAAGAATGCAATGATATTATAAACAATATGTTCTCGCACAGTTTTATTATTGTAACGTACAGGAATCACTGCATTAGAATGTAACGTTCTTTTGAATTCAAGCAATCCATTTTTTATAATTAATAAGTGACGCATCACTTTTATACCACCAGATGTTGAACCTGCACACCCACCTAAAAAGAATAGTCCAAAATAAAAGATAGTTAAAAAGTATGTCCAATTAGTAAAATCTGCAGTAACAAAACCTGTAGTGGTAATCACAGATAACACTTGAAATAATGAATGCCTAAAAGCACTTTCTGCTTCTCCTAAAACCATGGGATAATAATCAGAGCTAACAACTCCTGCTTTAAAAAATACCACCAAAGCAGAAATAATGGTGAAAGCAATAACAAAAATGGTGTAGAATTTAAATTCTTCATCCATTAAAACTTTTTGAACTTTACCCTTAAAAGCATAGTAGCTCAATACAAAATTACTACCTGCTAAAAACATAAAAAGAATAATAATATATTGAATCAAAGGTTGATCATTCCAATATGCTGTACTTAAATTTTTAGTAGAAAAACCGCCCGTAGATAATGTTGCTAAAGAATGATTTATTGCATCAAAAAAAGACATTCCCGCTAACTTTAAAAGTATAGTTTCAGCAACTGTATAGCCAAAATAAATTAACCATAATCGTTTAGCTGTATCTGTAATTCTAGGATGCAATTTATCACCTGTAGGCCCTGGAGCTTCTGCTGCAAAAAGCTGCATTCCACCAATACCTAAAAGTGGTAAAATAGCTATTGCCAAAACAATAATACCCATACCACCTATCCAATGTGTTAAACTACGCCAAAAAAGAATACCTTTTGGCAATGCTTCAATATCATCTAAAATAGAGGCTCCTGTTGTAGTATAACCTGATATAGTTTCGAAAAATGCATTCGTAAAATCAGGTATTGAACCTGAAAACATATACGGTAAAACCCCTGAAAGTGACATTACTAACCATCCAAAAGTTACAATTATATAACCTTCTTTTTTCTTTACTTCTTTTTTATGATCACGTGTTAAAAACATAGACAATGTCCCAACAATCATTGTAACAATTGCAGCTAATGTAATTTCTAAAGTAGCACCATCATCATATACTCCACTAAAAATTGCAGCTAATATCATGAAACCTCCATTACAGAGTAACAAAAGTCCCATTAGATGGAAAATAATTTTGTAATTTAATGTCATTAAAGAAACATTTTTTCAATTTTCGGAATTGCACTTGGCAAACAACAAACTACCACCCTATCACCTTGAGAAATTTTAAAATCTCCTAGTGCAATGATACCATTACCGTCTTGTATAACTCCACCAATAGTAGCATCTCTTGGAAAATCTAACTCTTTTATAATTTTACCATTTACTGCAGAATCAGGTTTTACAATAAATTCTAAAATTTCAGCATTTAAATTATTTAAACGAGTTAAAGCAACTACCTCTCCTTTACGAATATGTCTAAATATATTATTTGCTGCTAAAAGTTTTTTATTTATTAAAGTATCAATACCTATAGAATGTGACAATTGAAAATAATCCATATTTTCAACCAAAGCAATTGTTTTTTTAATGTTTTTTGATTTTGCTACCAAACAAGACATAATATTCGTTTCCGAATTTCCTGTTACTGCTATAAAAGCATCCATTGCCTCAATATTTTCTTCCTCTAACAGTTCAACATTTCTACCATCTCCATTTATAATTAAGGCATTCGGAAGGTCTTCTGCTAAATCAAAGGCTTTTTCTTTTTTACTTTCAATAAGCTTAACATTAAATCTTTTATTACAAAGATCTCTAGCTGTTTTGAACCCCACTTTACTACCACCAAGAATCATTACATTTTTAATATCTCTTTTAACCATACCCGTTAAGCTATAAAGCTCTTCAACACCACCTTTAGCTGTAATAAAATAGACTTGATCACCTTCTTTAAAAACAGTATCACCTCTAGGTATAATTGTGTATTGAGTACCGGTACGTTGTAAAGCGATTGGCATAAACCTGAGTTCTGGATAAATTTTAGCTGCCTCTTTTACCATTTTACCCACAAATGGAGCACTTTTAGGTAAAGAAACACCTACCATAACTAAGGCTCCTTTTTCAAATTCGTAAGTATCATTAAAAGCAGATTTATTTAACAACATTTGAATTTCTGTTGCTGCTAATTCTTCAGGAGAAATTAATTCATCAACACCTAAGTCTTTAAAATCTACAATGTCTGTATTCTTTTTAAATTCTGTGTTTGAAATTCGTGCAATAGTTCTTTTGCAACCCATTTGTTTTGCCATTAAACAAAGGGTTAAATTGGTAGTTTCAGATGATGTTACACCAATTACCAAGTCTGATTTTTCAACTTGCGCATCTTGCAAAACAGCTATAGAAGTAGCATCACCTTTTAAGACTCTAATATCTAAATGTGAATCAGCATAAACTAAACTCTCTTTAGCATTATCTATTAAGGTTATATCTTGTGATTCATATGACAGTAGTTTAGCCAAATGAAACCCTACTTCACCTGCACCTGCAATAATAATTTTCATTTGCTATAAAAGTTATTTACCATTAACTACATAGTTATAGCTCTCTAAAAAAAAATTCATTTCTGTCATTACTAATTAAAAAGGTATAACGCAATTAAATAGCCTATATTGAATAATATACAATATTTTGTGCGACAAAACTACGCAATTTATTTGCTTATTATATTAAAACTTAAAAACAACTTGATTATTGCAAAATATAGGAAAACAAAGCAATTACGATTGTATATTTGCTAAAAATTACAAGCATGAGTAAAAAAGTTACTCCTTATAAAAATTCGGATTTAGGTAAAAAAGAACAGGTTACTCAAATGTTCGATAATATATCAACTAATTATGACGGTTTAAATCGTATAATATCTTTTGGTATAGATATTAAATGGCGCAAAAGGGTTGTGGCTATTCTTAAAGAAAAAAAACCTGATTCTATTTTAGATATTGCTACTGGCACAGGAGATTTAGCTATTAATTTGGTTGAAACTGGCGCATCAAAAATTACAGGTCTAGATATTTCCCCTGGAATGCTTGCTGTTGGAAAGAAAAAAATTGAAGAAAAAAAATTGAACAAGACCATCAACATGATTGTTGGCGATAGTGAAAAGCTTCCGTTTGACGAGAATTCTTTTGATGCTATTACCGTTGCTTTTGGTGTTCGAAATTTTGAAAACTTAGAAATTGGCCTTTCTGAAATATTACGTGTACTCAAGCCTGGTGGCACTTTTGTAGTTTTAGAAACTTCTGTTCCTACTAAAACACCTTTTAAACAAGGCTATAATTTTTACACAAAAAGTATTATGCCTAAAATTGGAAAAATGTTTTCGAAAGACAATGATGCTTATGAATATCTATCAGAATCAGCCTCAGTTTTTCCACACGGAGAAGCTTTCAACAATATTTTACAAAAAATTGGGTTTATAGATATAGAGAACAAACCCCAAACCCTTGGGGTAGCTTCTATATACATAGCTACAAAGTAAGATATGAAGAATACTTTTTTTATATTAATAAGTCTTATCGCTTGCCTATCGGCAAACGCTCAATTCAATGAAAACCCCGTTATAAACCTTGAAACTGAAGACGAAAAACCATTAAATTGGGGTTATTTTTTAGGTTTCAATAGTTATGACTTTAAATTTAATTACATCGAAAATCCTGATGATGGAGATATTCTAGTATCAACTTCTACAGGTTTTAATGTTGGACTTATTGGAGAAGTGCATCTTTACAAAAATTTAGATTTACGTTTTGAACCTGGTTTATTTTATACCCAAAGAACAATTGGCTTTAGAGGATTTACTGACGAAAGTGATGCTATTAGAGAAGTGAAATCTACCTATATTAATTTTCCCTTACTGTTAAAAATTAATACAAAAAGGTTAGGAAACTGGAAACCATTTGTAATAGGAGGTGTTTCCTATTCATTAAACTTAGGAAGTAACGAAGATGCCGTTGATGATAACAGTAGTGGCACTTTTCGTATGAAGAAGAATGTTTATAATTGGGAAATAGGTTTTGGTATAGATTTTTATACAGAATATTTCAAATTCGCACCATCAATTAGAGGTGTTTTTGCTATAAACAATGAATTAGTTAGCGATGTTGACCCCGACAGCCCATGGACAGGTAACCTTGAAGCAATACGAACTAGGGGTATATTCGTAAATTTTACTTTTGAATAAAATTAAGATCGCCTAATTTCGTTTAACAATATTGCAGTAGCAGTTGCCACATTTAAACTTTCAGTAGTTTTTTCTCCATATTGCGGAATAGTAATTTTTTCACTTATAGCATTTAATATACTATCTGAAACACCGTTAGCTTCATTACCCATTACAATAATTCCTTTTTTAGGTAATTCAGTTTCATATACTGAAGCCCCATCCATAAAAGCGCCATAAATTGGCAAATGAGTATTCTTTAAAAATTCTGAAACATCTAAATAAGCTAAATTTACCCTTGTGATTGAACCCATTGTTGCCTGTAAAACTTTAGGATTATAACAATCGACAGTATTTGTTGTACAAACAATATTTTTTATTCCGAACCAATCACACAACCGAATAATAGTTCCTAAATTTCCTGGATCTTGAATAAAATCTAAAGCAACAATCCAATCATCATAAAGAACCTCTTTTGGCTCAGGTATTCTAAAGACTCCTAAATAACCATTTGGAGTAGCCAATGAGCTCATCTTTTTTAAATCAGCCATAGTAATCAGCTCACAAGTATGTTCATTTTTTGATACAAAATCTACATCTGTACTAAACAAACCAAACACCTCTAAATTAGAAGATACAAGCTCTTGAAGAGTTTTCTTACCTTCTACAACAAACAGTTTTTGTTGTATTCTTATTTTTTTCTGCTGTAAACTTTTTATAAGTTTTATTTGGCTTTTACCAACCATACAAATAACGTATTTTTGATTTTTAAGAGAATCTCGATTTAATTTGAAAAAAAACAGTGTAAAAATAGTCTTATTATTCTTAGGTATTATAATTACCTCATGCAACGCATTAAAAAGAGTGGATGATGATGAACTTTTTTTGACTAAAAATAATGTATTTGCTAATGGCGAAAAGGTTAAAAATGAAGATGTAAAAAGTCTAATTTACCAAAAACCTAACAGCTCTGTTCTTGGTTATCCGCTTCGATTAAACTTATACAATTTAGCAAAAGAAAATCCAGACTCATCTTATCAAGCATGGCTTCATAAAAAAGACAAAAGAGTTGAGAGGTTAACAAAATTAATTTCAAAAAAACAGTTAGATAGCCTAGGGGAATCTTTTCTAGTAAAAGGATTTAGCAAATGGTTGAAAAAAACTGGAGAACCTCCGGTTATTATTGACACTGCCAAAACCAGTAAATCAATAAACAAAATAAAAGCTTACTATGGCAACAGAGGTTATTTTAATGCCACAGGTAAATATGAAATAGACAGTTCAAAAAGAAAGCAAAAATCAATAATAAATTACAAGCTAAATTTAGGAAAACCTTTTATAGTCGACACTACTTATAGTAAAATTACATCAGCTACTGTAGATTCTATTTACCATTCACATAAAGAAAAATCTTTTGTACAACCAAAAACCCAGTTTGATCTTAATAATTTTAATAGTGAAAGAGAAAGATTAACTAGTCTATTTAGAAACAATGGCGTATATAATTTTCAAGAAAGTTCTATCTATTATAATTTTATTTCAGACACTTTAACAGCTTCTAATGATCAAGATATTGAAGTTGAACTGAATATTGACAACTTAAAAATCAGAGGTGATACAACTAAAATACCCTACCAAGTTTATAAGTTTAATAAAGTAAATATTTACGTAGACCACCTATTTGAAAATAATAAAAATGAATTAGATTCCATTAGCTTTAGAGGGTACAATATACTATATAAAGACGAGTTAAAATATAGACCTAAAGCTTTAATTGATGCTGTTTTTATTGATAAAGATAGTATTTATAGAGACATTGACAGAACCAGAACTTACAGTCAAATTAACAATTTAAACGTATTTAAATATCCGAATATTGAAATAATACCCGACTCTACAAACCACACTTTAGAATCTAACATTTACCTAACCGCCAGAGACAAATATTCTTTTGGTTTTGAAACTGACATTACACACTCTACCTTGCAATATGGTGGCATATCTGTTACTCCATCTTTAACTGCAAGAAATATTTTTGGAGGTGCAGAAAACTTAAGTATATCTGGTACTGCAAGTATTGGTGCATCTAGCGATGCTAGTATTTCTGATAATCGATTTTTTAATTTATTAGAATTTGGCGGTGATATTTCACTAGATTTTCCTAGAATATGGACACCATTAGTAAATACTAAAAAAATTATACCTTATTATATGTTCCCTAAAACACGAATATCTATTGGTAGTAATTTTCAAACCAACATAGGTCTAGATAAACAAACATTAAATACAATCTTAGGATATTCCTGGACTCCAAAAACTGAAACTAGCCATACTATTGAACTTTTAAACATTCAATATGTACGTAACTTAAACCCAGATAGGTTTTATTACGTTTACACAAACACATATGATAGTTTAGATGAAATTGCAGATAATTATGAAGATGAGGATCTTTTGGCAGATGCTTATTATACCGATGATGATGGTGAATTAGAACTTTCAATACCTGAAGGAACGACTTTATTTACAGATTATATTTTAGATGGCACGATAACATCAACTGATGATGACTACGATGATGTTAGTAGTATTGAAGAAAGACGTATCAGATTAACACAAGACAACCTTATTTTTAACACAAATTATTCTTTTTCAAAAAGTAATAAAGAAAATATAACTGATGAAAGTTTTCATCAATTTAAATTTAAAATAGAAAGTGCAGGTAACTTTTTATCATTAATCTCTAATGCTATAGAGTTTAATACTAATGACGATGACAGCAAACTTGTATTTGGCGTTCCTTTTTCTCAATATATAAAAACAGAAGTTGATTATATTAAACATTGGGATTTATCAAGGTCAAATGTTTTGGCTTTTAGAGGTTTTGCTGGTATCGCAATCCCTTACGGAAATTCAAGCAGTATTCCTTTTATAAAAAGTTATTTTGCTGGCGGATCATATGATAATAGAGCTTGGAGTTCTTATTCACTAGGGCCAGGAACTACTGATAATGTTTATGATTATAATGAAGCTAATTTTAAATTAGCATTTAACTTAGAATACAGATTCCCTGTTGCAGGAAATATTAAAGGAGCACTATTTGC
Source organism: uncultured Cellulophaga sp. (assembly GCA_947496695.1). GTDB lineage: Bacteria > Bacteroidota > Bacteroidia > Flavobacteriales > Flavobacteriaceae > Cellulophaga. The sequence goes on from CANMEI010000001.1 coordinate 34,504, forward strand.
TGATGCAGGCAATATTTGGAATGTATTTGATAATACTACTGATGAAGATGCAACTTTTAACGGTATTAGCTCTTTAAATGATATCGCGTTAGGAACAGGTCTAGGTATTCGTTATGATTTTACTTACTTCATTTTTCGAGTTGATTTAGGGTTTAAAACCTATAATCCCGCAAATGACATCTCTGATAGATGGTTTACAGATTTTAATTTTGGAGATTCTGTATTACAAATAGGTATAAATTACCCATTCTAAAACTATTTACAGCATAATCTATAATCCGAAAACGTTATAGAGAAATAGAACCGTAAAAGACTTGTATTTACCATTAAAAAAGATGATAAGCTCTTAATAATTTTATTACTTTTGTTCTTATACTATTTATAATAATTAATAATAAGAAAACTATTATGGCTCATAATATAAAACCAGGAGTTGCTACTGGAGATCAAGTACAAGAGATTTTTAATTACGCAAAAGAAAAAGGATTTGCCCTACCTGCAGTAAATGTTATTGGATCTGATACTATAAATGGTGTTCTTGAAACAGCAGCAAATTTAAACGCTCCGGTAATTATTCAGTTTTCTAATGGTGGAGCTCAATTTAATGCTGGTAAAGGCTTATCTAACGATGGTCAAAAAGCAGCTATCGCTGGCGCAGTAGCTGGTGCGAAGCACATTCATGAATTAGCAGAAGCATACGGTGCAACAGTTATTTTACATACTGATCACTGTGCAAAAAAATTATTACCATGGATTGATGGTCTTTTAGAAGCTAGTGAAAAGCATTATAAAGAAACAGGAAAATCTTTGTTTAGCTCTCATATGATAGATTTATCAGAAGAACCAATTGAAGAAAATATAGCTATTTGTAAAGAATATCTTGCTAGAATGGCAAAAATGGATATGACTTTAGAAATTGAGTTAGGTATTACCGGTGGTGAAGAAGATGGTGTTGATAATTCAGATGTAGATGATTCTAAATTATACACACAACCAGAAGAAGTTGCTTACGCATATGAAGAACTATCTAAAGTAAGCCCAAGATTTACAATTGCCGCAGCATTTGGTAATGTACATGGAGTTTACAAACCTGGTAATGTTAAATTAACTCCGAAAATTTTAAAAAATTCTCAAGAGTATATTTCTGAAAAATACGGAGTTGAGCATAACCATATTGATTTTGTTTTCCACGGCGGATCAGGTTCTACAGTAGAGGAAATTAGAGAAGGTATTAGCTACGGTGTAATTAAAATGAATATTGATACTGATTTACAGTATGCTTTCTTAACAGGTATTCGTGATTATATTCAAGATAAAAAAGATTTCTTACAAGCTCAAATTGGTAACCCAAATGGTGCTGATGAACCTAACAAGAAATTCTACGATCCAAGAGTATGGTTACGTGAAGGTGAAAAAACATTTGTTGAGCGTTTAAAAAAGGCTTTTGAAGACCTTAATAATGTAAACACATTATAATAAAACTCCGTTTAACTAAATACTAAATATTGAAGTATGTCGTCTTGGTTTAAGAGAAAAGAAAAAGGAATACAAACAGCAACAGAAGAGAAAAAAGACACGCCGAAAGGTCTGTGGTATAAATCTCCTACAGGAAAAATTGTTGAGTCTGATGAATTAGCTAAAAACTTTTACGTTAGTCCAGAAGATGATTATCATGTAAGAATAGGTAGTAAAGAATATTTTGAAATTCTTTTTGATGATAACAAATTCAAAGAGATAGATGAAAATCTTACTTCTAAAGATCCATTAAAGTTTGAAGATACTAAAAAATATAGTGACCGTTTAAAAGCTGCTCAAACAAAAACAGGCTTAAAAGATGCTGTTAGAACAGGTATAGGCAAATCTTTAGGTAAAGACGTTGTTATCTGTTGTATGGATTTTGCATTTATTGGCGGATCTATGGGTAGTGTTGTTGGTGAAAAAATAGCAAGAGGTATTGATTATGCTATCAAAAAGAAAATGCCTTTTATTATGATTTCTAAATCAGGTGGTGCTCGTATGATGGAAGCTGCACTTTCATTAATGCAACTTGCGAAAACATCTGCAAAACTAGCTCAATTAGCTGATGCTGGTTTACCATACATATCATTATGTACAGACCCAACTACTGGTGGAACAACTGCATCATATGCAATGCTTGGTGATATTAATATTTCTGAACCAGGTGCCTTAATAGGTTTTGCAGGCCCTAGAATTGTAAAAGATTTTACAGGAAAAGATCTACCTAAAGGCTTTCAAACTTCAGAATTTTTATTAGAACACGGATTTTTAGATTTTATTTCTCACAGAAGAGACTTAAAGAAAAAAATCAACCTATACATCGATTTAATTCAGAACATTCCTGTTAGAGTTGCATAAACTATAATTTGAATTCTAATATTAAAAGGCTATTTAACTACTAAAAGTTTTAAATAGCCTTTTTTATTACAAATACATTTCAGATTTATAAAATTGTTATATATTTGCACGCTGATTGAAAATCAATCAGATATACATAAAAATCATTAAAAAAAATATTGGAATGTATTTAACAAAAGAAGTTAAAGAAGAAATTTTTTCAAAACATGGTGGTGGTAATGCAAAAAACACTGGTTCTGCTGAAGGGCAAATCGCTTTGTTTACACACCGTATCAATCACTTAACTGGTCACTTAAAAAACAATCGTAAAGATTTTAACACGGAACGTTCATTAGTAAAACTAGTAGGTAAAAGAAGAAGTTTATTAGATTATTTAATTAAGAAAGATATTACGAGATATCGTGCTATTATTAAAGAATTAAATATTAGAAAATAATATTTAAAAGGGAAGCTTAACGCTTCCCTTTTTTATTTAAATACTGAATTTTTCAGTATTTTTGACAAATAACCTAGCAATAGGTTTAGCGTAAAAAAGCTAGCATTTGGTTTTTCATTGGTCATTTTAAACTACAACAGCACAACAACTGTCCGTCTTGCATAAAGACAAAAAAAGATCAAAGTTTAACTAACTTGTTGTATCATACGCAAGTTGTAAATCAATTTTATGATTCCAAAAGTATTTAAAGAGGTTATTAACCTTGGTGACGGTAGAGAAATCTCTATCGAAACTGGAAAATTAGCAAAACAGGCACATGGTTCTGTTGTTGTTCAATCAGGAAACTGTATGTTATTATGTACATTAGTTTCTAACTACAAACAAAGCGATGTAGACTTTTTACCTTTAACGGTAGACTACCGCGAAAAATTTGCAGCCGCAGGGCGTTATCCTGGAGGTTTCTTTAAAAGAGAAGCAAGACCAAGTGATGGCGAAGTATTAACAATGCGTTTAGTAGACCGTGTTTTACGTCCATTATTTCCTAAAGATTATCACGCTGAAACCCAAGTGATGATTCAGTTAATGTCTCATGACGAAAACGTTATGCCAGACGCTATGGCTGGATTAGCTGCATCTGCAGCTATTCAATTATCTGATGTACCATTTGAAACTCCAATCTCTGAAGCTAGAGTTGGTCGTATTAATGGCGAATTCATTATTAACCCAACACGTGCACAATTAGAAGAATCTGACATCGATATGATGATTGGTGCTTCTGCTGATTCTGTAATGATGGTTGAAGGTGAAATGTTAGAAATTTCTGAAGAAGAAATGGCTGAAGCAATTAAATTTGCTCATGAAGCTATTAAAGTACAATGTGCTGCTCAAGTAAAATTAGCAGAAGCTTTTGGTAAAAAAGAAACACGTGAGTACGAACCTGAAAGAGAAGATGAAGATTTAGCAAAAAAAGTTTATGATATGGCATACGATAAAGTATATGCTGTAGCAAAGGCAGGTTCTGCTAAACATGAAAGAAGCGCTTCTTTTAGTGAAATTAAAGAAGAAATAAAAGCTACTTTTTCTGAAGAAGAATTAGCTGATTACGGAGGTTTAGTTTCAAAATACTATGCAAAAGCTGAAAAAGCTGCCATCCGTAACTTAACATTAGATGAAGGTTTACGTTTAGATGGTCGTAAAACTAATGAAATTAGACCAATTTGGTGTGAAGTAGATTATTTACCATCTACACATGGTTCTTCTATATTTACACGTGGAGAAACTCAAGCTTTAGCAACAGTTACTTTAGGTACTTCAAGAGAAGCTAACCAAATAGACATGGCATCTTACGAAGGTGAAGAGCGTTTCTATTTACACTATAATTTCCCTCCTTTTTCAACCGGTGAAGCAAGACCATTAAGAGGTACTTCTCGTCGTGAAGTAGGTCACGGAAACTTAGCACAACGTGCTTTAAAAAATATGGTTCCGACTGATTGCCCTTATACAGTACGTGTAGTATCAGAAGTATTAGAATCTAACGGTTCTTCTTCTATGGCTACAGTTTGTGCTGGTACAATGGCATTAATGGATGCGGGTGTTAAACTTAAAAAACCAGTTTCTGGTATTGCAATGGGTTTAATTACCGATACTGATTCTGGCAAATATGCTGTATTATCTGATATTTTAGGTGATGAAGATCACTTAGGAGATATGGACTTTAAAGTTACTGGTACTGCTGATGGTATTACTGCTTGCCAAATGGATATTAAAGTAAAAGGACTTTCTTATGAAATTCTTGTTAATGCTTTAAAACAAGCTCGTGAAGGTCGTTTACATATTTTAGGTAAATTGACTGATACTATCGCTACTCCTGCTGAAGATGTAAAATCTCACTCTCCAAAAATGATCACAAGAAGAATTCCTAATGAATTTATCGGTGCATTAATTGGTCCAGGTGGTAAAGTAATTCAAGAATTACAAAAAGAAACTGGAACTACAATTGTTATTAACGAAGATCCTGTTACTGAAGAAGGTGTTGTTGAAATTTTAGGTGTTGGCTCAGAAGGTATTGATGCTGTTATGGCAAAAATAGATTCTTTATTATTTAAGCCTGAAGTTGGTAGTGCTTACGAAGTTAAAGTAATCAAAATGTTAGATTTTGGTGCTGTAGTTGAGTATGTTGATGCTCCTGGTAATGAAGTATTATTACATGTATCTGAATTAGCATGGGAACGCACAGAAAATGTTTCTGATGTTGTAAACATGGGTGATGTTTTTGATGTTAAATACTTTGGTGTAGATCCGAAAACTCGTAAAGAGAAAGTTTCTCGCAAAGCTTTATTACCAAAACCAGAAGGTTATGTAGCAAGACCACCTAGAGATAACAACAATAGAGGTCGTGATAATAGAGGAAGAGATAATCGCGGACGTGACAACAGACGTGATGATCGCAAACCTAGAGAAGATAAAAAAGAAGATTAATTTTTTAATACTTCTCAATCATATAAAAGCCCGTTAGTTTCACTACTAACGGGCTTTTTTACACCTTTTAACTAAAAAAGATAAAATAAATACTAGTAATTGTAACATTTCTTGTTTTTGAACGTATAATCTAATGCAGCAATGCACAACATATAATTATTTAGAAAGGAAATTTAGATGAGACAGCTAAAGATTACAAAACAGGTTACTAATAGAGAAACCGCTTCGTTAGACAAATATTTACAAGAAATTGGTAAAGTAGATTTAATTACTGCCGATGAAGAAGTAGAATTGGCACAACGAATTAAAAAAGGTGATCAAGTAGCTTTGGAAAAATTAACCAAAGCCAATTTAAGATTCGTAGTATCTGTTGCAAAGCAATATCAAAATCAAGGATTAACATTACCCGATTTAATTAACGAAGGTAATCTTGGTCTTATTAAAGCTGCACAACGTTTTGATGAAACTCGTGGATTCAAATTTATATCTTATGCTGTATGGTGGATCCGTCAATCTATATTACAAGCACTAGCAGAACAATCTCGTATTGTTCGTTTACCTTTAAATAAAATTGGTTCTATTAATAAGATTAATAAAACTTTTGCTTTCTTGGAGCAAGCTCATGAACGCCAGCCTTCACCAGAAGAAATTGCAAAGGAATTAGATATGACTGTTGATGATGTAAAACAATCATTAAAAAACTCAGGTCGTCACGTATCAATGGATGCTCCATTAATTGATGGTGAAGATTCAAACCTTTATGATGTATTGCGTAGTGGTGAATCTCCAAACCCTGATAGAGATTTATTACACGATTCATTAAGAACTGAAATAGAAAGAGCTTTAGAAACATTAACACCAAGAGAAGCTGATGTTATTCGTTTATACTTTGGCCTTGCTGGTCAACATTCAATGACATTAGAAGAAATTGGTGAAACATTTGATCTTACAAGAGAACGTGTTCGTCAAATTAAAGAAAAAGCAATTCGTAGATTAAAACATACTTCTAGAAGTAAAATATTAAAAACATATCTTGGGTAATGCATCCAAGCACAAGTTACTGTAATACTTTTCTGTATTGTAAAATTGTTATGAAAATCGTAATTTGTGAAATGTAACAACAGTTATCATGACTGTTCGTTTTTTGATTGATGAATAAACTCCGGCTGATTACCGGAGTTTTTAATTTTAAATTTCCCCTTAGCTAATTGACAATCAATTTTTTAATGCAAGAAAACAATAAACAAGAACAAACAAACAACCCTCTACACGGTATTAAACTAGCAGATATGTTAGAGCATCTAGTAGCAGCGTATGGTTGGAAAGAAATGTCATTACAAGTAAATATCAATTGTTTTAAAAGCAATCCTACTATAAAATCTAGTCTTAATTTTTTAAGAAAAACACCATGGGCAAGAGAAAAAGTTGAGCACCTTTATTTAAATTCTATAAAAAAATAATGCCATTACATATTGTTTTATTTGAACCTGAAATTCCTAATAACACAGGAAACATTGGTCGTTTAAGTTTAGCTTCTGGAAGTCACTTACACCTAGTAAAACCTTTTGGTTTTGAATTAAGTGATAAGCGCGTAAAACGTGCCGGACTTGATTACTGGCAACATATTTCACTAACTATTTACGAAAATATTGATGAGTTTTACGCTAAGAATAAAGGAAAAGATATGGTATATTTTTCTAGTCATGGAGATAAAACACATTATCAGATTGATTATAAAGATGATCTTTTCTTAATATTTGGTAAAGAATCAAAAGGTTTACCTAAAAAAATTACAGATGCTAACAAAGAGCATCTTTACAAGATACCACTATACAGCAAACATATTAGAAGTTTAAATTTAGCTAATGCGGTAAGTATTGCTGTATATGAAGGTTTAAAGCATATAAAATAGTTCTTCATTTTTCTATTGCGTTAGCATTAACTTTATTGAACACCTATTACCATTGCAAAATCACTATTTTTGTATAAACAAATAAGTGCACTTCAAATGGGAAATATAAAAATTGCTCCTTCGCTTTTAGCAGCAGATTTCGGAAATTTACAACGTGATGTAGAAATGATTAATCAAAGTGATGCTGCTTGGCATCATGTTGATGTTATGGATGGTGTTTTTGTACCAAACATATCATTTGGTATGCCAATCGTGAAAGTAATTGCCGAACATGCGACTAAGCCATTAGATGTACATTTAATGATTGTAAATCCAGATCAATATATTCAAAATTTTGCAGATTTAGGTGCTACAAACCTAACAGTTCATTACGAAGCTTGCACACATTTACATAGAACATTACAAGCTATTAAAGCTACAGGGATGAAAGCTGGTGTTGCTTTAAACCCACACACAAACATTAATTTATTAGAAGATACAATTTCTGATATTGATTTAGTGTGTATTATGAGTGTAAACCCTGGTTTTGGAGGCCAGTCATTTATACCAAATACGTATGATAAAATTAAAGCCTTGAAAGCTTTAATTACCAAAAAAGGTGCTAATACATTAATTGAAATTGATGGTGGTGTTACAAGTAAAAATGCAAAAGCTTTAATAGATGCTGGCGCAGATGTACTGGTTGCAGGTAGTTTTGTTTTCAAAAGTGATAACCCAACTGCAACTATTAAAGAATTAAATGAAATTGCAGGATAATGAAGAATTATGATATTGTTATAATTGGCGGTGGACCAATAGGAATTGCTTGTGGTTTAGAAGCAAAAAAGAAAGGGCTTTCTTATGTAATTTTAGAAAAAGGTCCAATTGTAAATTCTCTTTTCAATTACCCTGTAAATATGCAGTTTTTCTCATCTTCTGAAAAATTAGAAATTGATGAAATTCCATTCATAAGTAAAGAACCAAAACCAAGGCGTAGTGATGCTTTAGAATACTACAGAAGAATAGTTACAAGTAATAAACTAAACATTAATTTATTTGAAAAAGTAGAAAACATATCAAAAACTGATGCTGTATTCTCTATAACTTCAAGTAAAGAAACTTATAAATCTTCAAATGTAGTTTTAGCAACTGGTTTTTATGACATTCCTAATAAAATGAATGTACCTGGTGAAGATTTAAAAAAAGTGAGCCATTATTATAATGATCCACATTATTATGCACAACAAAAAGTAGCTGTTATAGGGGCTAGTAATTCTGCCATTGATGCCGCGCTTGAATGTTACCGAAAAGGTGCTGAAGTTGATTTAATTATCCGTGGTGAAGAAATTGGGCAAAGAGTTAAATATTGGGTAAGACCTGATATTATAAATAGAATAAAAGAAGGATCTATTAAAGCTCATTACAACTCTACTGTAAAAAAAATCACCGAAGAAGAGATTATAATAAATACACCTGAAGGCGAGGTTACATTAGCTAACGACTATGTTTTAGCATTAACTGGTTACACACCAAATTTTAATTTCTTAAAAAAAATTGGTGTTACACTTTCTGCAGATGAAAAAAGACTACCAAACTACGACGAGGAAACCATGGAAACCAACATAAACAACTTATATCTTGCTGGTGTTATTTGTGGTGGTATGGAAACCCATAAATGGTTTATAGAAAACTCTAGAATACATGCTAAAATGATTGTGAAATCTATTCTTAGTAAAAAACAATAAAATTAGAAACCCCTGAATTCAGGGGCTTTTTTTTGTTACTTTAGGCATAACTTTACATTATACTTTATTTTAAACTTAACAAATAACGTATAATACCAAGTCTAGAAAATGAATCGAATTCAAAAAAAACTACCACAACTTTTTTTAGTGTTCTTAGTAACACTATTTATTATTACTCCTAACTTATTTTTTGGACAAGATAGCACTGCCGTAGATAGTACAAAAAACGCCGGACAGATCATTAATTTTAGTTTTCAAACCAGGCATAAATCTAAAGAGTTAGAACCTTATTATAAAAAAATAAAAAACTCAAAATATGGCGTTCAACGTTTTTCTATTCTTGATCAATTAATTACGCATCATAAGCAAAAAAATAGTACAGACTCCGTACTTTATTACAGTAACTTATATATTAAAGAAATTAGAAACTGGAACCAAACAGATCATATTAAAACACGTTATTTCTCAAAAGCACATTATTATTTAGGTAATGGAAATACAATGAACGGACTTATTGATAATGCCATTAAATGGTATTTACAAGGGCTCCAAGAAGCTGAAAAGTCAAATTACCCAGAGTATACTTATAAAAATAAAATAGGACTTTCTAATGCTTATATTTTACAGCAAAATCCAGATAAGGCCATAGGTATTTTAGACGGAATTTTAGTTCAATTCACATCTGAATTTTCTAGTCTTGAAATAAAAAGCAATATTTTATTAGGTAAAGCATATCGTCTTAAAAAAGATTTTTTGAAAGCAAAAATATATTTTGATAATGCTATGAAAACCGCAATAGCTCTAGACGATGAAGAAATGCAATTAAGCATTAGACTAGAACTTGCGATACTTGATGAAGTTAATCAAGACTTTGAAAAAGCTTTCCAAGCATACGAAAACACACGAAATGAAGCGAAAGCAAAAGGTTTTGATGCTATTTACTTTAAAGGCTCTCTTTTTCTAGCAAAATACAATTACAATCGTGAGATGTATGATATTGCAATTATGGGCTTAACTATGGCTTATATTAATGCTGTGGATAGAGATAATTTAGAATATCAAAAAGAATTATTACTTATACAAGCGAAGTGTTTTTCAAGAAAAGAAGATTATAAAAACTCATATGCAATAATGACGCAATTGTATAATGTAGAAGATCAAATTAAAAAGAAACAGCAACGCGCCATTATTAAAGAACTTGAAGTTCAATATGAAACTCTCGAAAAAGAAAAAGCCATAACCAGTCTAAAAGAAGACCAACTTTTAAAAGAAGCTGAATTGAGCCGACAAAAAACTATCAAAAATGCTTTTCTTATAGGTTTTCTAGTCATTTTAATACCCATAATTGCATTATTAGTAGTGTATTATCAAAAAATACAAACCCAAAGTGAGCTAGCTAAAAAACAAGAAGAAATAAATACGCAAAAAGTGCAATCTTTAATTCAGCAACAAGAATTAAACCTTATAAAAGCATCCATTGAAGGACAAGATGAAGAACGAAAACGTATTGCCCAAGAACTACACGATAGCATAGGTGGTAATTTAGCAGGTATTAAATTACAGTTATCAAGTATTTCAGACGGTTCTGAAACTTTAAAAAACATTAATGGTCAAATTGATGAAACATATCAATTGGTCCGTGATATTTCTCATACATTAATACCTAAAAAATTCAAACAAAACGCTTTTACTGATTTGGTTACAGAATACGCTAACTCTATTTCTAAAACAAGTCCGCTTACCATTAGTTTTCATCCACACCCAAAAGAAACAATCAATAAAATTGATGAAAAAATACAGGTTGAGCTCTTTAAAATATTACAAGAATTAACTACTAATACTTTAAAGCACGCACAAGCTTCTATAATTGATATTCACTTAAACCTTATAGAAAATGAATTATCATTATTATTTGAAGATAATGGTAAAGGTTTTGATGCTTCTAAACTAGTTGAAGGTATTGGTTTGAGTAATATTAAAAGTAGAATTAATAATTTAAATGGTAATTTACACATTGATTCTTCGGAAAATAGAGGAACCGTTATTACTATAGATATTCCTGATATTAAAAAAATTACAAATGAAATATAATTTAATTATAGCAGACGACCATAAAATGTTTATTGATGGTTTGATAAGCATACTTAATGAGGGCCCTGAATTTTCAGTAGTACTTACTGCTAAAAACGGCGCTCAAGTTGAAAAATATTTAAGCATTAATGGCGCTGATAATATACATTTATTAATTACCGATTTAACAATGCCTGAAATGGATGGGATTGAATTAAATAAAATTGTAAAAGAAAATTATCCAGGTTTAAAAACCTTAGTAGTAAGCATGCATATTGACGGAGGTATGATTGATAAACTAATACGCAATAATGTAGATGGTTATGTACCAAAAAATGCTGAAAAAGACGAATTACTAACTGCTATTAGAACGATTATTAAAGGTGAAAAATATTTTTCTTCAGAAATAAAAAAAGCATATACTGATACTATGTTTGAAAATAAAAAAGCTGAAGAAATTAACCTTACCGATAGAGAAAAGGAAGTTTTAAAACTTATTGCAGAAGAAAACACAACTCAAGAAATTGCTGATATCTTATTTTTAAGCAAACATACTATTGAAAGTTACCGTAAAAATTTAATCTCTAAACTAAACGTAAAAAATTTAGCAGGTCTTACTAAGCATGCTTTAAAAATGGGATTACTTGATAATTAAAAAAGCCACCTATTAAAAATAGGTGGCTTTAAAATATCTTAAATAAAATATTATTTTACTCTTCTTCAGATTCTGATATAAGTGAATCTTCCATTTCTAGTTGTTTATCTATAATAGCAACTTCTTCTGGCACAGAAGCTTTTATTGCATTAAATTTCTGAACACGCTCTAAATCATCTTCTTCACCTGAGAAATAAGGAAATATATCTACAATTGGCGATTCATTAATTGCTGGAATTGTATATTCCCCCATAGTATCTTTCATTACTGAAACCGTATTATCATAAGCCTCCTTAACATCATTGGCTTGTATTAATAAGTACATATTACTTTTACGCTCTTTACCACTTTCTTCATCAAAAGCAATAAGAGATACTTTTGATTTAAACCAGCGATCAGAATTTTCAAAAGGATGAATTTCGCTATAATTAGCTACCTTTATATTGGTTATTTTTATTTCATCACTATCACTTAGGTAAGCTGCCATTTCTTCAGTTATTCTACTTTCTGCCTCTGTATAAGACATTGCATCAACTAAATAAGGTTCTGTAGCTACTTTTTGCATGCCACTAGCTTCATCTAATTTTCTATACTTTACTTTGCATTCGTACCACGTTGCGCTCATAATAATTTTGTTTTTGGGTTGTCAAATATAGCAAGTCTAGTGCATAAGACTTTTATAAATTAAGTAATAGATATTCACAATTTAATAATACAAAACGCAACGTGTTTGTAATTAACACATTGACTCTTAATTAAACTTTTTATCTTTTGTACACCTACTAAAATGCATACCCTGTTTTCAGGGAGATACATTTTCACTTTTTAACCTGAATAAATAATCTAGCTCTTGAAGCACCTTTGTATTAAACAAATAACAATACAACTATGAACTTCAAAATTATCTTAATTGCACTAACTACCTTATTTATTTCATGTAGTAATGATAAAAAAAGTACTGAAACACAAAAGCAATTTGCGAAAATTAAATCAGATTTGTTGCTAAGTAATTCAACTACAAAACCATTTTCTAGCCCAACTAATAATGACACATTAACGGTTCTTATTAACGGAAAATCATTATTAAATAGCACAACCACTTTTAAGGTTGTTGATAGTAATGGAGAAGAAGTTTTTTGCGATACAATTTCTACAATACAATTATTAAGTCCTGATTATAGAACTGCTAATTCAGCTTTAAAAGACGTGCAAATTAGAGAAACTGTAGCCAACTTTTTTACCACAGCTACATACAATAAATATTTTAAAAATAAGTCTTAATAAACCATAACCAACTAAACTATTCGTATTATGATCATATTCGGGAGCAGATCTATTCACGTAAATACAGAACAATTAAAAAATACTGATTGTCCGAACTGCCAATCAAAAGAATCATTAATTATTAGCATTTATAGAAGGCATGCACATATTTTCTGGATTCCTGTATTCCCTTTAGGAAAATCTGGATTATAACATTGCAACCATTGCAACCATTGCAAACAAGCGCTTAGATCTTATGAAATGCCTAGCTATATAAAATCTGAATTTAATAGAGTTAAAAAAATATCGAAAGGACCTGCATGGCAATTTTCAGGACTTATATTATTTACTTTACTTGTTATATTTGCTGGTTTTGCTTCTAAAGCTGATACAGCTTCTGAAAAAATATATTTAGAAACTCCTCTAGTTGGTGATGTTTATGAATATAAGTTAGCATACAAGCAATACACTACAATGAAAATAATGAGAGTTACAAATGATAGTATTTTTGTTTCTTTAAATGATTTTGAAATAAATAAATCCTCACGAATATATAAGATTGACAAACCTGAAAACTACTCCGACACGCTGTATGTTTATTCTAAAAAAGAAATTACCGATATGTATAATTCAAAAGTCATATTTGACATTAATAGAAATTAATAATAAAAACTATCTTTTAAGATGAAAATTACCTAACATATTTTTTTCTACAACCTTATCAAAAGCTTTACTTATTTCAGTTGGTAAAACTGATTTAGATAACCATTTTTTATTACCATACACTCCTACCTCTTTATAATCAAAAGGTTTAAAATCTATTTTATGAATAGCCATTTTGGTTTTAAATCTAAAATCGAAGTTTGAAGCGTCTTTAAAAGCTGGGTTAATTATAAAGCTATGCTGATCATGACCTAACTGCTGCCATTCTTTAAAAGAATTATTATTAAAATTATACTTCTCATACTTTACATTCCAATAAATATTTTTATCCATTGAAGCATCAACAGTGTCCCAAGCTCCTTTTAAGACATAGCCTTGGTCAAAAATTACAATATTAGAAAAGAAATCAAAAGAATGGTGGTCTTCTGCTAAAACACATTGTGCTTGGTATAATTTAGCAAAAGCAAAAATATTATTTTTTACAACATTATTTTCACCGTAGTGCTGTTGAAACCCTCCTGTTTTAGTACTGTATACTAAATTATTTTCCATAGTTATTCCTGATGAACCCTCATCAGCATATAAGCCCCAACCACCATAAGAATATGCGTGTATGTTATGAACAATATTATTTTTTATTACTGTACCTTCTGATTTTCCTAAAGTATAAACCCCAGCCATATCACTCAATAAATCCCAACCAATATGATGTATTTTATTATATGCTATTGTATTATTTTTAGCTAAACTGGGTTTATAACCCCAAACCCAACCTACAGAAATTCCTGTATAATAAAAATTACCAATATCATTATGGGTTATTTCATTATCAGAGCTATGCCCAACCCAAACACCAACAGCAGGCGCAAACTCTTGTCCGCCCGTCTGTATTATATTATTATTTATTTTAATACTACTTGTGTGGTATTTACCTGATAATGCTTTAAAAGCTCCTAAATAAACACCTCCTCCGCCAATATCATGAATATAACAATGTTCAACTACGGAATTACTACAACCTTTATCAAACCATATAGCATGTTGTCCTACATTTGAAACCTCACAATTTATAAAATTGATGTTTTTTCCTGCCTCCAATTTTATAGATGCATTTAATAAAGCAGCGGCTTGGTTTGGTTCAAAACCTGTTGGTGGTAAATTATAAGCACAATGCTTAAATGATAAACCTTCAAATTTTATATGGTATACATACTTATTATTTTCAATATCTCCTACAGCCACAATTAAACTTTCAAGTACTGGAGCTATTATTTCAGTATTCTCAAATGTTTGGCCCGGTAAAGGTTTGTAAAACAATGTTCCTTTTGAATTTAAAAACCACTCACCGTCTTCATCTAAAGCATTTTTATAATTTTCAAAAATTATTCGACCACCTTTTTTTAATTTGTTCCAAGGTTTCATTCCTTTTCCTGAAGTATAAATAGCTAAACTATCATCTTCAATTTTATCAATATTTCTAATAGTTAAATCCCATTTATGATACGCTTTAAAACGAATAAGATCTTTTTCATCTTCGTTTACAACACCTATTAAATCAAAATTTTCTTTATCAAAAATTAGTACCTGTTGTGCTTTTTCTGGTTGTTTACCAGAGCCTTGTTCCCAAATGTTTTGTTGAACAGCCTCAATTTTTAAAAAACCCTTATTAGGTGTTCGTGCCAAAGTAGCTCTTTTATTATTAACATATAGTTGATTAAATCGCCACTTATAATAAGCACTTTCAAATATTGAGGTTTCCCATAAACCATCATCATTTACTTTAAAACCTGTTATTTTTTTCCCTCCACTAAATATAGGTTTTGCTCCTTTTTCTGCTTTATAAATAATTGGGTTATTTAAAGTACCACTATCTTCAGATGATAAATATAATGGTGAAGTCATTTTATAAAAACCATCTTGAATAATCACTATAAATGATTCTTGATAATTTTGGCTTTGTTTGTAATTTCGAATAAAATCTCTCGCTCCTGTTAAAGATGCCAAAGGTTCTTTTTTTGTTCCATTATTACCATCATCACCCGTTGGTGAAACATAAATTTTTACTTGTGCATTTAAAACTAAACAACTAATTATAAATAGAAAACTGAGTAATATTTTTTGTTTTTTCATTATGATCTTTAAGCTTAACACCTATAAGAAAAACAAAATCTTGAAATAATTATATGAGTTTTCGACATACGACAATAGAACTGCTCTAATGGTAATTTTCCTAATGTAAGGAAATAAAAAACTCCCATTAAATAGTATATACTATTTAATGGGAGTTTTTTATTTCTAGTGACCGCGAAGGGATTCAAACCCCCAACCCTCAGAGCCGAAATCTGATGCGCTATTCAGTTGCGCCACGCGGCCTATTAAGCTTAAACTAAGCTAATTTTTTCTTTACAATCATTGATATTGTTTTACCGTCAGCTTGGCCCGCTAATTCTTTTGAAACAACGCCCATAACTTTACCCATATCTTTCATACCTTGAGCTCCAGTTTTTTCAATAGTTGCGGCAACAACTTCTTCTATAGCTTCTTCAGATAATTGTTCCGGTAAAAATTTTTCAATTACAGCAACTTGCTCTAACTCAGGAGCTGCTAAATCTTCTCTACCTTGTTCTATAAAAATAGCTGCACTATCCTTACGTTGCTTTACTAATTTTTGAACTAATTGAATTTCTGCTTCTTCAGAAACCTCTTCTCCTGAACCTGTTTCCGTTTGCATTAATAATAATGCTGATTTAATTGCACGTAATGATTCTAAAGCTACTTTATCTTTAGCCTTCATTGCCGTCTTCATCTCATCCATTACTTGTTTCTGTAAGCTCATAATCTTTATAATTTAGCTTGGCGAAGATAAAAAATAAACCCGAAAACACATTGTATTTTCGGGTTTAAACTTTTTATAAAACGTTACACTAATCTACATTATCATGCAAAAAAGAATTATTAGACCTAAGTTGTACATCATCATTACTATCTTGACTTAAAGATGTTCTTGACAATTTATTTTCTCTACTTACATCATTCAAACTAACACCTTTACGCTTGTATGCAGGGTGCTTTTCAGCATCATCATAACGGTTCGCATTATTATTTTGAAATTTGTAATTAAAGTCTTTTAATTTTCTTTTTCTTTCCTCAGATCTGCTTCTCAATAATTCTTCTAAAGGCATTTCTACAGGATCTACGTCTGCTTCTTGCTCTGGAGAAACTACAGGTCTTTCAACCGTTTTCTTTTCAAAACGAATTTCTTGCTCAACTGTTTTTGTTGGGTTGTTTTCTTTCTTTGATTGTGCATTTGTTAGCTCATTCTCTAATTCCATATAATCATCAAGACTATATCTTTTTTCGCCTTGCTTATTATATTCTACAACCGGAATAACCTCTATTGGTTCTTTTACATCAATATTCTTAACTTCATCGTCTAAAGAGAATAAAACAACATTTTCTTTCTCTTCATTCTGAAGTTTTTTAGCTTCTTTTGAATCAAAACTAAATATAAATTGATCATCTTCTACTTCTACAGAAGATACTTCAACAGGATCAATAACATCTATTTCATTCAATTTTGTTTTTGAATCTACAATCACAAAATCATCACCAACGTTATCAGCAATTACTTCATCGTAAAAAACATTAAAATTTTTGATGTAGCTCGTTGTCGGAATCAAATCCATTTCTGGTTTTTCTTCTTCTAAAACATGCTTAACAACTTTAGTTTCTTTAGGAGCTTGCTCTACTTCTTCCTCTTCTTCGACCAACTGAAATACTACATTTTCAGAACCCATTAAATGTTGTTCTGCCTTTTGACTATCCTCTAAAGTATGTATTATTTTTTTAGATTCAGTATTTACAATAGTATCTTGTTGGTCAATATTAAAACCCGTAGCTATAACCGTTACAGCAATCGCTTCCCCCAGTGTTTCATCTTCACCAACACCCATAATGATGTTTGCACTATGACCTGCTTCTCCTTGAATGTGGTCGTTAATTTCACCTATCTCATCAATCGTAATTTCTTTTGAACCAGACACGATTAACAATAATACATTTTTAGCTCCAGATATTTTATTATCATTCAATAACGGAGAATCTAAAGCTTGTTTAATAGCTTCATTTGCTCTTGAAGAACCTGATGCAGTTGCTGATCCCATAATAGCAGTACCGCTATTAGAAAGCACCGTTTTAGCATCACGTAAATCTATATTTTGTGTGTAGTGATGAGTTATAACTTCTGCAATACCTCTAGCTGCAGTTGCTAAAACTTCATCTGCTTTAGAGAAACCAGCTTTAAAGCCTAAATTACCGTATACTTCCCTTAATTTGTTATTATTAATAACAATTAATGAATCTACATTTTTACGCAATTTTTCGATCCCAGCCTGAGCTTGCTTGGTTCTCATTTGCCCTTCAAATTGAAAAGGAATAGTCACAATACCTACTGTAAGGATATCCAGTTCCTTAGCTTGTTTGGCTATCATTGGTGCAGCTCCAGTACCTGTACCACCACCCATACCGGCAGTTATAAAAACCATTTTAGTATTTGTACCTAACATGTTTTTTATCTCTTCCATACTTTCTATGGCAGATTGTTCACCCACTTCTGGGTTTGCACCTGCACCTAGACCTTCTGTTAAAGAAACTCCTAATTGAATTTTATTAGGTACCACACTATTATCTAGTGCTTGAGAATCTGTATTACAGATTATAAAATCAACCCCATTAATTCCAGCAGAGTACATGTGATTTATGGCATTACTACCACCACCACCTACTCCGATGACTTTTATTACATTACTTTGATTTTTAGGTAAATCAAAAGAGATACTTTCAAATTCATTATTGTTGCTCATACTTTGTGTATTACTGGTTCTACGTGTGTTCTTCTATTTTTAATCTTATTCTGCGTTGTCTAAAAAATCTTTTAATTTATCCGACCACTTATCAAAAATCGATTTTCGTTCTCTTTGCACCGTTGGCTTCTTCACTGCCTCAGGCTCTTCTTCATTTAAAGGTGAGCTTGCTATTTTCTCTTCCTCTATTTTAATTTCTTGTTCTTCTTTTTCAATCGCCTCTTGTTTTGCTTTATCTTTTAATGAATTCATTAAAAGACCTACGGCTGTAGCATATAACGGACTAGCAATTTCTTCATCAGAATCTCCTGCTAAATGTTCATTAGGGTACCCTATTCGAGTATCCATACCTGTTATATACTCTACCAATTGTTTTAAATGCTTTAATTGGCTACCACCACCTGTTAAAACAATACCTGCAATTAATTTTTTCTTCTGATCATCATGACCATAGTTTTTAATCTCAACATAAACCTGTTCTATAATTTCTACAACTCTAGCGTGTATAATTTTAGAAAGATTCTTTAATGTTATTTCTTTTGGCTCTCTACCTCTTAAACCTGGTATAGAAACAATTTCATTATCTTTATTTTCACCTGGCCAAGCAGAACCAAATTTTATTTTCAACAGCTCGGCTTGCTTTTCTATTATTGAACAACCTTCTTTAATATCTTCAGTAATAACATTACCACCAAAAGGTATTACAGCTGTATGACGAATAATACCATCTTTAAAAATGGCTAAATCTGTTGTTCCGCCACCTATATCAATTAAAGCTACACCTGCTTCTTTTTCTTCTTGACTTAAAACCGCATCTGCTGAAGCTAATGGCTCTAAGGTTATACTTCCTAAATCTAAGCCAGCACTTTTAATACAACGACCTACATTTTTTATTGATGATACTTGCCCAACTACAACATGAAAATTAGCTTCTAATCTTCCGCCATACATACCTATTGGTTCTTTTATCTCGGCTTGACCATCAACTTTATATTCTTGTGGTAAAACGTGAATAATTTCTTCACCAGGTAACATTATTAATTTATAAACTTGGTTACAAAGCAAATCTAAATCATCTTCATCAATTACTTTTTCAGAATTTACTCTTGTGATATAATCACTATGTTGTAAACTTCTGATATGTTGCCCTGCAATACCAACTACTACAGAACCTATTTTTAAACCTGAATTAGTTTCAGCCTGTTCTACTGCTTGCTGAATAGATTGTATGGTTTGCGTAATATTATTTACAACACCACGGTGTACACCTAAACTTTTAGATTTACCTATGCCTAATATTTCTATTTTACCATACTCGTTTTCTTTCCCAATAATTGCAACAATTTTAGTTGTTCCAATATCTAATCCAACTGAATATTTACCTTGTTCCATACTTTAAATTTTGGTGCACACAACTTGATTATTGTACTCTAAACTTACTTTACTAAAATTAGCCAATGACTTATCTTTTTTCCCTTTTACATAAAAAGCCTTTAGTTTATTGAACTTTTCTTCTAAGGCCTCTGCTCTACCAAGAGATACTACAAAATTGTCTGTTCTAAAATTTAGTTGATATTTTTGGTTTTTAACCACTTGAATACCTATAACATTTTTGTGCAAAAAATTATCTTTATTGATATGATTTAAAATCATATACACATCTTTTAAACTTTCATCCGTAACATTTCCTGAAATTACAGGTACTCGTGCGGAATAATTTTGAGATAATGGCATACGCTTACCTTCATCATCAAGATAGTAAATAGAACTGCCTTCAACTCTACCAATTGGATTTCTTTGAGCAATTTTTGTTGTCAATTTGCCATTTACGGTAAGGTAAACTTGAGCATTTTTAACCATTTCATTGGCCTCAATTGCCTTTTCAATTGAATTCAAAACTAAATTTTCTTTAGGTACAATCTCATAGCCTTGAAAATTTTGTATTAACAATTTATTAACCATCACGTTAGTTAGATATAAATTATTACCATCAGTAAACTTAATATCTAATTCTGATATACTACTTTTTTGGTTTCTTATATTAGAAAACCCATAAAGTACTACTATCGAAATAGTTAGTAGTGCCATTTTTAAAATGTTCCAATTAATTTTCATTTATCAAAGCATTTTTAATTTTCACAACTTCTAATCCTATATCCCCAGCCCCCATTGTAACTAATACTTCAGGCGATTGCTCTTCTATCTCTTTTACTAAATTTGACTTGTCTATTATTCTTTTATTTTGATGACTTATTTTTTCTAATAACCATTCAGAAGTTACTCCTTCAATTGGTTTTTCTCTTGCAGGATAAATATCTAAAAGCAATACATTATTAAACTGCGAAAGGCTTTTTGCAAAATCATCAATAAAATCCTTTGTTCTTGAAAACAAGTGTGGCTGAAAAACAGCTAATACTTTTTTATTCGGATGCATTTCTGAAATTGCACTATATATTGCATTTATCTCTGTTGGATGGTGTGCATAATCATCAATAAAAACAAATTCATCTGTTTTTATTTGATATGAAAACCTGCGTTGTACTCCCTTAAAACTAGCTAAAGCTTTTATTAATTTTTCTGGTAATGCATCAGATACTAAAGCCATTGCAAAAGCAACTAAAGCATTTAATAAATTATGTCTACCAGGTTTATTAAATTTCAAATCTGTATATAATGTTGTTGGTGTTTGCACATCAAACACATAAGCTCCGTTTTCTATTCTAATATTTTTAGCACAATAATCTGCATCGTCTTCTATACCATACGTAAGACCATCAATTGGCAGACCATTACAAACAAATAATTTTCCGCCTTCTTTTATTTTTGTTTTGAATTCCTTAAAGGTTTTTTGCAGTTCTTCACCTGTTCCATAAATATCTAAATGGTCAGCATCCATTGAAGTAATGCAAGCAACGTTTGGCGTAAGATGTAAAAAAGAACGATCAAACTCGTCAGCTTCTACCACTGAATAATCAGCACCTTGATAATAAAAATTACTATTAAAATCTTCAGATATACCGCCTAAGAAAGCCGTTATTGGCAATTGCGCTTCTTTTAAAATATGTGCTAAAATACTTGAAGTTGTTGTTTTACCATGTGTACCCGCAACTGCAAAAGAAAAAGTATCATTTGTAGCAACACCTAAAACTTCAGATCGTTTTTTTACTTCAAATCCATTTTTAAAAAAGTAATTCAATTCCGTATGATCTTGTGGTACTGCAGGAGTATAAACAACCAAACACGATTCTTTATCTAAAAACTTCGAATCAACTTTGGTTATATCGTCTTCATAATGAATTTTCATACCCACTGAGACCAAATCTTTAGTTAATGGCGACTCAGTTTTATCATAACCACCCACATTTTTACCTAAAAACACAAAATACCTAGCTAGGGCCGACATTCCTATGCCTCCTATCCCAATAAAATAAACGCTATGTATTTGATTCATTTTCATATTAAACTAACTACTTTCTTTTACTTTTTCAATAATTTTTCTATTTCATCAACAATGGTTATTGTTGCATTTGGCATTGCCATATTTTTACTATTCTTACTTAATTCTTTTTGTTTTGTTTCATTTTTAAAAAGTACCTCAAATTCCATTTCAAAATCAGCATCCAAATCTTTTTCTCTAATTAGTAATGCGG
This sequence comes from uncultured Cellulophaga sp., assembly GCA_947496695.1. Classification (GTDB taxonomy): domain Bacteria; phylum Bacteroidota; class Bacteroidia; order Flavobacteriales; family Flavobacteriaceae; genus Cellulophaga. Next base: position 56,593 of record CANMEI010000001.1, read on the forward strand.
CATTTTCCGCTTCTAAGGCTTGTGCATTTTTAGTCTGATGATCTTCTGCAACATTTGGTGATGGTATATATATTACAGGTTTGCCCACAATACATAATTCTGAAACTGAACCAGCACCTGCTCTTGAAATAACTATATCAGCCGCCGTATATGCAAAATCCATCTTATTCACAAAATCAAATACTTTTACTGTTTCTGAATTGTATTTTTTATACTCTTCAAAATACAATTTACCGCATTGCCAGATCAATTGAATCCCTAATTGTTTAAAGAAATCCAGTTCTTTTTCAATTAATTGATTAACTCTACGTGCACCTAAACTACCACCCAAAACGAGTAGTGTCGGTTTGTGAACATCTAATTCAAAAAAAGATAAAGCATCTTCTTTTGAAACATTCATAGCTACCAAATCTCCACGAACAGGATTACCTGTTTTTACAATTTTATCAGCTGGAAAAAATTGCTCCATGTTATCATAGGCAACACAAATTTTCTTTGCTTTTTTAGCCAATAACTTATTAGTAATACCTGCATAAGAGTTTTGCTCTTGCAATACACAAGGCACCCCTTTACTTGATGCTCTTTGTAAAAGTGGACCACTAGCAAAACCACCCGTACCAATTACTACGTCGGGTTTAAATTTATTTACTATGTCACCAGCTTTTATCAAACTACTTATTAATTTAAAAGGAAACATTAGATTTTTCAAGGTCAACTGACGTTGCAAACCTGAAATCCATAATCCTTCAATTTTGTACCCAGCTTTGGGTACTTTTTCCATTTCCATTCTATCTTTTGCCCCTACAAACAAAAATTCGGCATCAGGATACCTACTTTTTAATTCATTTGCAATAGCTACTGCCGGATAAATATGTCCGCCAGTACCACCTCCAGAAAGTATAAATCTATAATTGTCCACTCAAAACTTCTAAAGGGTTCGTATCATCTTCTATATTTACAGAGCTAGGTTCTACACTCACTTCTTTATTACTTGCACTTAGTATAATACCGATTGCCAAACATGTCATCCAAGTAGAAGTACCTCCACTACTTATCAACGGTAATGTTTGCCCTGTTACAGGAAATAACTCTACCGCAACTGCCATATTTATAAATGCTTGAAAAACGATTGGTAAACCGACACCGATTACCAATAACTTCCCAAAAATTGTTTGATTCCCATTTGCTACAACTACTATTCTAAACAGCAACAACAAATAAAAGAAAACCAACACCAAGCCTCCTACAAGACCATATTCTTCAACAATTATTGCGAAAATAAAATCAGAAGAACTCTGAGGTAAAAAGTTTTTTTGAATACTCTTACCTGCACCTTTTCCAACAATTCCACCTGTTGCAATCGCTATTTTTGCTTTTTCAATTTGATAATAAGCTTCTCCATCTTCACCATTCATGAAGCTCGTAATTCTACTTTCCCAAGTTGTTACTCTATTTGGAAATAAATCTGGCGCCGCTTTAGCTGTTAAAATAAACAAAGTTAAAAACAACAAACCGCTACCTACTATACCTAACAAATACTTAACAGGATAACCTCCTAAAAAACACAACACCATTACCATAAAAAAGATAATTGCTGCTGTAGAAAAATTGGCTGGCAAAATTAATACTAATACCACAAAAACAGGTATCCATAATGGTAAAATACTTTCTTTAAATGTAATTATTTTATCTTTTATTTTTGTCAAATATCGAGCAACATAAGCCATTAAAACAACAGCCGCTAATGTTGATGTTTGAAAAGTAAACCCAACTAAAGGTAAACGAATCCATCTACTAGCATTTGCACCACCAATAGTTGTACCCTGTGCAAGCGTATATACTAAAAGTAGAATAACAATTGGCATTGAAATTAAAGAAAGTCCTTTAAAAAAATGAGTTGGTATTTTATGTACAGCGTAAATAATTCCGAAACCTAACAATAACAAAAACCCATGTTTAAACAAAAAACTAAATGTAGTTTTTGTTCCATTCCCAACAACGTATACCAGATTACTACTCGCGCTGTAAACTGGTAAAAATGAAAACAAAGCAAGAAGTGCTACTATAGCCCAAATTGCTTTATCTCCCTTTATTTTGTCAAAAAAATCCATTTAATTTTATCTTATAAATTTTTAACTGCTGCTTTAAATTGATTACCACGATCCTCATAATTATCAAAAAGATCAAAGCTTGCACAAGCTGGTGACAATAAAACAGTATCACCTCTTTCTGAAATTTTATAAGCAACTTTTATAGCTTCATCCATAGCATACGTTTCAACTAGCAAATCAACTACATTATCAAAAGCTTCTTTTATTTTGGTATTATCTTTCCCTAAACAAATAATTGCTTTTACTTTCTCACGTACAAGTGGCATTAAAGATTTGTAATCATTTCCTTTATCAACCCCACCAACAATCCATACTGTAGGCGTTTTCATACTATCTAATGCATAATAAGTTGCATTAACATTAGTAGCCTTAGAATCATTAATGTATTCTACATGATGAATTTTCAAGACTTTTTCTAGACGATGCTCTGCACCCTGAAAATTGGTCACACTATTTCTAATAGTTGCTTTTCTAATACCTATTAGCTTTGCTGCCGTTGAAGCTGCCATTGTGTTTTTAAGGTTGTGCTTACCTTCTAATGCTAATGAATCTGTCGTCATATTCAATGTCTCGTTATTTAGAGTAATCGTTATATTATTATTTGTACTATACGCTCCTTCTTCTAATACTTTTTCAAGTGTAAAAGGAACTAATTTTGATTTTACTGGGTGTTTTACTAACCAATCATTCAAATCTTTATCATCTGCATCATAAATTAGATAATCTTCCTCAGTTTGATTTTCTGCTATTCTAAATTTTGAAGTAATATAATTTTCATACTTATAGTCATACCTGTCTAAATGATCAGGAGAAATATTTGTAATAATTGCTATATGTGGTTTAAAATCTACAATACCATCTAACTGAAAACTACTAATCTCTAATACGTAATAATCAAAATTATTTTCAGCAACCATTTTTGCATAACTATCACCAATATTACCTGCCATACCAACACTCACTCCATCACTTTTTATAATGTGATTTGTAAGCATCGTAGTGGTTGTTTTTCCATTACTTCCGGTAATACCAATTACAGTGGCATCAGTAAATTTTGTAGCAAATTCGATTTCAGAAATCACAGGAATACCTTTGTCTTTTATTTTAACCACTAAGGCTACTTTATCTGGTATTCCAGGACTTTTCATTACTACATCTGCATTTAATATTAGTGCTTCAGTATGTTTCTCGTCTTCCCAATTAATCTCAAAATGTTCAAGAACTTTTTTATACTTATCTTTTATTTTTCCTTTATCTGAAACAAAAACTTCATACCCTTTTTGCTTTCCTAAAATAGCGGTTCCTACACCACTTTCACCTCCCCCTAAAACAACTAAGCGGTTGCCTTTATTACCCCCTTCAAAAGAAGGGTATTTATTATTTCTATTATTTTCTATTTCTTTTTTCATATTCAACACCTTTCTATTTTGAAAAGTTTTATTGAATTTTAACGAACCTTCAAGGTTACAATGGTTATTATCGTCAATAAGATTCCTACAATCCAAAAACGGGTAACAATCTTACTTTCATGATATCCTTTCTTTTGATAATGGTGATGCAAAGGCGCCATTAAAAAAATTCGCTTTCCTTCGCCTGTTTTCTTTTTAGTGTATTTAAAGTACCCTACTTGCAACATGACAGATAATGATTCCGCAAAAAAGATTCCACACAAAACAGGTATCAATAATTCTTTTCTAATTATAATCGCCACAACAGCAATAATTCCTCCGATAGTTAAACTACCTGTATCACCCATAAAAACTTGGGCTGGAAAAGTGTTATACCATAAAAAACCAACTAAAGCCCCTATAAATGCTCCTAAGAAAATCACCAATTCTCCAGCTCTAGGGATGTACATAACATCTAAATAATTAGAGAAAATAATGTTCCCCGATATCCAGGTTAATATTGCAAGTGCGAGGACAATAATAGCCGATGAGCCTGCAGCTAAACCATCAATGCCATCTGTTAAATTTGCTCCGTTTGATACTGCTGTTACAATAATTATTACAAAAGCGATGAAAATTAACCATGTATATTTTTCAGCCCCATCACCCATCCAAGAAATGAAAACTGAATAATCTAATTCATTATTTTTTAAAAACGGAACTGTTGTTTTGGTTGCTTTTATTTCTGCTCCTACTTGTTTTTCAACTGTAAATGAAGGCGTAATAATTGTTTGACTACGCTCCTTCATTGTTACCTCAGGATGAAAATATAACGTCGCTCCAACAATTAACCCGAGTACTACTTGCCCCAGTACTTTAAATTTCCCTTTTAGACCTTCTTTATCCTTCTTAAAAACCTTGATATAATCATCTAAAAAACCAATAGCCCCCATCCAAATAGTAGTAACTATTAATAGGATAACATATATATTGTCAAGCTTTGAAAACAACAACACAGGAATTAATGTTGCCATAATGATAATTAAACCACCCATTGTTGGCGTACCCGCTTTTTGTTTTTGCCCGTCTAAACCTAAATCACGTACCGTTTCTCCTATTTGCTTTTTCTGTAGAAAAACAATTATTTTTTTACCATAAACTGTAGCTATTAACAATGATGTTAAAATTGCCAATGCAGCTCTAAAGGTGATGAACTGAAAAAGTCCCGCACCTGGCAGATTATAATTCTTTTCTAAAAATTCAAATAAGTAGTATAACATTTTACTTTAATTCTTGGCCTTCGTTATTTAGTCTTTTATTTGTTTAAATTTTGCAAAAGTTCTTTTACCGTTTCATAATCATCAAAATGGATTCTTTCTCCATTAGTTTCTTGATACGTTTCATGCCCCTTACCTGCTATTAAAATAATATCATTAGCATTTGCTAATTGACACGCTGTTTTAATCGCTTGCTTTCTATTTTCAATCGTTAATATTTTTCTAACATTCTGAGCTTCCACTCCTGCTTCTATTTCACCTAGAATTACTTCAGGCTCTTCAGTCCTTGGATTATCTGATGTAAAAATTGCTGTATTACTCATTTCAGAAGCAATATGACCCATAACCGGACGCTTAGACTTATCTCTATCGCCACCACACCCCACAACGGTGATGACGCTTTCATTTCCAGTCCTCAACGTATTAATTGTATCAAGTACATTTTGTAGCGCATCCGGCGTATGAGCATAATCTACAATAGCTGTAATTTTTTCTTTTGAAATAAAATATTGAAAACGTCCATCAACATTACTTAATTCACTTAACAAACGTAAAATCTCTAGTTTTTCTAATCCTAACAAATCTGCTGTAGCATAAATTGCTAGCATATTATAAGCATTAAAATCTCCTATAAGTCTTGACCAAACTTCATCTCCATCAATTTTCAACAATTGACCACTAAACTGATTTTCTAAAATTTGTGCTTTGTAATCTGCATACGTTTTTAAAGCATAGGTTTTTTTTATTGCTTTCGTATTTTGCAACATTACAAGCCCGTTTTTATCGTCAATATTTGTCAATGCAAATGCCGATTTTGGCAATTGATCAAAAAGTATTTTTTTAGTATCTCGGTACTCTGCAAACGTTTTATGATAATCTAAATGGTCATGTGATAAGTTTGTAAAAATTGCTCCTTCAAAAACCAATCCTTCAGTTCTTTTTTGATGAATACCATGTGAACTAACTTCCATAAAACAATACTCAACACCTTCTACATTCATTAAACTTAAATGCTCGTTTATAGTTAATGCATCAGGAGTTGTATGACTTGTTTTACACTCCTTTTCATCGACCATAATTTTAATAGTAGAAATCAACCCTACTTTAAAACCCGCTTTCTTAAACAACTGATATAATAAACTGGTAACTGTTGTTTTTCCATTTGTTCCAGTAACTCCAACCAATTTTAAATTAGCAGATGGCTTATCATAATAGTTTGATGCCATTATTGCTAATGCCTTATTTCCATTATCAACCTGAACATAAGTGACATTTTCTAACAACTCACCTGGCATTACTTCACAAACAATAGCCTTTGCACCTAATAAAATAGCTTTCTCTATATATTTATGACCATCGGTAATAGTGCCTTTAATTGCAATAAAAACATCATTTTGACTTACTTTTCTTGAATCAAAACAAATTGTATTTACTTCAACAGAAGTTGATCCGCTAACTGCAGATAAACTAACCCCAAACAATATGTCTTTTAATGGTTTCATGATAATTCTAAAACAATAGTTTTTACTTCACTAATATTTACTCCTTTTGCCGATTGTTTTTTAACTCTTCCATTACCCGTTACTTTCACCTGCAAACCAAGGTTTTCTAAAATTGAAATTGCATCCATACCACTCATACCTTCAACATTAGGTACTTTGTTGTATTTTTTATTTGATACAGCATAATACTGTTTAAATTTTTTATCTAAATCAGCATCTTCTATATCCAAATCATCTACCTCATCAACTAAAGGCGATGTTGCATAAATTTTTTGCGCTACAGATTTAAATACAGGACCAGAAACATCTGCACCATAATAACCAACGCTTTTATCTGGCTCATGAATTACTACAATACATGAATATTTAGGATTATCAGCCGGAAAATAACCCGCAAAAGTTGATATATACTTTAATTTATTTGGATCTTTTGAAACATAATCTTTCTGACATGTCCCCGTTTTTCCCGCCATTGAAAAATTAGGAGAGTACAAGCTATGACCTGTACCAAACTTTTTTTCAACCACACCTTTTAACAAAGCCTGAACTTTATCAATTGTTTCTTTAGAACATATAGATGGGTTAATTACCTCTTTATCAAACTTTTCAATTGTTTTATCCCACTCTTTATATTCTTTCAATAATCTTGGCTTCACCATTTCCCCATCATTCGCAATAGCATTGTAAAATGTTAATGTTTGCAATGGTGTTAATGAAACTTCATAGCCGTGAGACATCCAGGCTAAAGAAATACCTGACCAACCCTTATCACCAGGGTATCTAATTACAGGTTCTCCTTCTCCTTTAATAGGTAAATCTAATTTCCTATTTAAACCCATATTCATTAATCGGTTTACATATTTCTCAGGATTATCTTTATAATTATTATAAATCAGTTTCGCGAAAGCAGTATTTGATGATATTTCAAAAGCTTTTGCTAAACTTACCTTACCATAACCACCCCATTTAGAATCTCTAACTGTTTTATTATATACTTTAAATCGTCCGTTTTCAGTATCAATCACAGTACTTGTATCAACCACTTTATCTTCAAGAGCTACCACTAAAGACATTAACTTAAAAGTAGAACCAGGTTCATGCGACTCTCCTATTGCATAATTTAAGCGCTCATAATATTTACCTGTTTCTGTTCTACCTAAATTAGAGATAGCTTTTATTTCTCCTGTTTTGGTCTCCATCACAATTACACACCCGTGATCTGCTTTATATTTTTCTAATTGACCTAAAAGTGCATGGTGAGCAATATCTTGGATATTGACATCAATAGTAGAGTATACATCATAACCATCTATGGGCTCTACAATATTCTCCATGCCTATAGGTTTCCACTGTCCTTTAGCTATTTTTTGTTTTAACCGACTACCTTTTTTACCACTCAAATACTCTGTAAATGCACCTTCAAGACCTACTCTTGTTGCATGACCCTCTGCATCAAAACGCTCATAACCCACACTACGTTCTGCTATTTTACCTAAAGGATGCTCACGTACCGTATTTTGCTCTACTACAATACCACCTCTATTTGGTCCTTTTTCAAAAAGAGGCATTTTTTTAACTTGTATATAATCTGAATAATCTAAATTTCTTGCTACTAATGCATACCTATTTTTATTTGCTCTTGCCTTACGTAACAATTGCTCGTAATATGAAGCTGGTTTTTTTAATAATTTTGACAAAGCTTTTGATAACGGCTTTATATTCTCATTAAAATCAGCACTTTTAACCGTAACTGCATCAAAACGAATATTATACCTAGAAACAGATGTCGCCAACAAACTACCATCAGCAGAATATAAATTACCACGATTAGGTGTGATTGTAAAAACTTTTTCTGTCCGATCTTCAGCCAATTGACGGTATTTATCACCATCAACTACTTGAATACTTACAAGTTTTACAGCCACAGCAATAGCAAAGACTATCAAAAAGCCAGCTACCACGTATAACCTTGTTAATATTTTTTTTTCTGTTACTGCCACTATTCAGCCGATTTAACTCTTATTTTATGTGGTGGTGTTTCTGAAGGAAACAAACCATCTTCACCTACTGTTTTTAATATTTCAGATTCTAATTTTAATTTCTGAACATCTGTTTGCCCATCAATAAATTGACTCCGAAGCTCCTTAACCTCTTCATTCAAGGCCGCAATTCTATGCACCTTACTATCTGCACCATGAGAACTTGCAATCATTACTGCTGCTAAAAAAGAAGTGAAGATTATAAAAATCCAATTTTTAGGTGCATCACCGCTTACCAAAAATTTTCCTTTTAATATATCTAACAACCCTTTTCTCATCACAACAATTATTTTATTTCAACTTTTGTCGCTATTCTTAATTTTGCACTACGCGCTCTGTTATTCTGAGCAATTTCTTGTTTTGAAGGAATTACTAAACCACCTACTTTTTTTAAAGGAACTGTTATATTCCCATAAAAATCTTTTTCTGGCTCACCTTCAAACTGCCCTGCCCTTATATACCTTTTAACCAATCTATCTTCTAAAGAATGATAACTTATAACACTAAGCCTTCCTTCTTTACTCAACAAATCTGGCACTTGCAACAAAAACTCTTTTATTACTTCTATTTCTTGATTTACCTCTATACGAATAGCTTGATAAATTTGTGCTAATATTTTATGCTCTACACGTGCAGGCAAAAATTGCTTTAACACTTTTTTTAATTGCTCTGTAGTTTTTATGGGAGCTTCTTCTCTACTGGCAATAATTGCCGTTGCAATTCCATTTGCATTACGCAATTCTCCATACTGAAACAAAACGTTACGTAAATTATCGTACTCATATTTATTTACAACATCATAAGCTGAAACTGTATTTCGCTTACTCATTCGCATATCTAAATCTGCATCAAAACGAGTAGAAAAGCCACGTTCAGCAACATCAAATTGATGAGATGAAACCCCAAAATCTCCTAAAATCCCATCAACTTCACGAACACCATAAAATTTTAAGAACTGAGTAATAAACCTGAAGTTTTCATGAATAAGGATAAATCTCGGATCATCAATTGTGTTTTTCAAGGCATCTTCATCTTGGTCAAATGCAAATAATTTCCCATTTTCACCTAAGCGACTTAATATCTCTTTTGAATGCCCACCACCACCAAACGTAACATCAACATAAACGCCATCGCTCTTTATGTTTAGCCCTTCAACAGACTCTTTCAATAAAACTGGATTATGATAATTCATCTTCTCCTCCCATTACTTCTTCAGCTAATGCCGCAAAATCTTCTGCAGTATCTTCTAAAACTTTTTCATAACTCTCTTTATCCCAAACCTCTATAATATTGATAGCAGAACTAAGCACCACTTCTTTAGAGATTTTCGCAATGTCAATCAAATTTTTCGGTATTAACAAGCGACCAGTAGCATCAATTTCAACTACCTTTACCCCTGCCGAAAAACGACGTATAAAATCATTGTTCTTCTTAACAAACCTATTTTTCTTATTTAATTTCTCCATTAAAAGATTCCACTCTTTCATCGGATAAATTTCTAAACAAGGCTGAAAAACCGAACGTTTTAGAACAAAACCATCAGAAAGCACTGGGGCTAACTGAGTTTTAAGCGCAACAGGAAGCATTACACGCCCTTTGGCATCTGCTTTACAGTCGTATGTTCCTATGAAATTGATCACTAATTAATGGTTTTCTTCTAATATAAACTCAAAGATATAGAATTTATTACCACAATTTACCACTATTTACCACATTGTTGATAAGTTCCCTGTTTTTGAATACAAAAACGAACCTAATTAGCTGAATAAAAAACACATATACCAAATTTCGAGTAGAGCATCAACTACAACAAAAACAAACTAGAAAATTTAGATTAATGGAGTTTAAAACAAGTATGCTTTGATTCTTAGGAATTGCCTATATTTGTCGACATAGATATCAACCTAGATTAATGGAAGAAGAGTTAATTACTGATGGCAAATACAAATATATTGAAGCGGGAGAAGGCACTCCAATCATTATATTGCACGGCCTAATGGGAGGACTTAGTAATTTTACTGGCGTGGTAGATCATTTTCCTAAATTAGGTTATAAGATTTTAATGCCCGAACTCCCTATTTACACAATGCCTTTAGTTAAAACTAATGTAAAAAGTTTTGCTAAATTTTTAGAAGGTTTCATCAAATACAAAGGTCTTGACAATGTTATTTTACTTGGAAATTCTTTAGGTGGACACATTGGCCTTTTACATACAAAGCTATACCCTGATTTAGTAAAAGCATTAATTATCACAGGTAGCTCTGGACTATACGAAAGCGCTATGGGTGACGGCTACCCTAGAAGGGGTGATTATGAGTTTATTAAAAAGAAAGCACAAGATGTTTTTTACGATCCAGAAGTAGCAACTCCTGAAGTTATTGATGAAGTTTACGCTACTCTTAACGATAGAATGAAACTTGTAAAAACTCTTGCTATTGCAAAAAGTGCTATTCGACACAATATGGCAAAAGATTTGCCAAAAATGAATACACCTACGTGTATTATTTGGGGTAAAGAAGACACTGTTACACCACCAAATGTGGCGAATGAATTTCATGAGCTATTACCTGATTCTGATTTATTCTGGATCGAAAAATGTGGTCACGCAGCTATGATGGAACAACCTGATAAATTTAACATTGTTCTTGAAGATTGGCTAAAAGCTAGAAAATTTTAGAAAAAATATTTACTATGAAGATTAAGTCTGCAGACTTTGTAATGAGCAACTCTAAAGTTGATCACTGCCCTAAAGACCCAATAGCTGAATATGCTTTTATTGGCCGTTCAAATGTTGGGAAATCATCATTAATAAATATGCTTACACAACGTAAGAGTTTAGCTAAAACATCTGGAAGACCAGGAAAAACACAACTTATTAATCATTTTAAAATAAATGATAATTGGTTTCTGGTTGATTTACCTGGCTATGGCTATGCAAGAGTATCTAAAAGAGATAAAAAAACTTTTCAGAAATATATAACTGATTATTTTCTAGAACGTAAACAACTTGTTTGTGCTTTTGTATTAGTAGATATAAGGCATGAACCACAAAAAGTAGATTTAGAGTTTATGGAATGGATGGGCGAAAACCAGATTCCGTTTTCTATAATTTTCACAAAATCTGATAAGCTTAAACCAAACGTTATTCAAAAGAATGTTGAAGAATATATTCAACAATTACTCTCTAGCATTTGGGAAGAAGCCCCAAACTACTTTATAACATCATCATCTAACGGAACAGGACAAGAAGACGTTCTAAGTTATATTGACGAAATGAATGAAAATTTTAAAAAAAATAATTGGGCTGATTTAATTTAAATTAGCCTTTCTTTTTTCAATCATCTCAATTAAATCTTCGGCTTTAGTTAAAGTATTTAACTCTTCTGTTTTTATAAAAACATCTAAGCTCTCAGTAAGCACGATTGGAAATGTAAACTTGTAGCTGAATTTAGATTTGTAGTTCTTCAAAAACTCATCTTTATGTAAAAAATCTAGCTTTAGTTCCGATGTGTCTCTAAATGCTTTCCATAATTTATTTTCTGAAAGCACCCCAAATGTTATGTCACACAAACTACAGTTATATGTTTTTGGACTGAACACTTTATGAGCGCTATCTAAAATAGCATTCATTTTCCCTGAATTAGCATTGTAAATAAAAATTAGTTTTTGGTGTTGCATAGCACAATTAATTCTATTTTTATAAAATAAGATGAACGTAAACTTATGAAACAGCTATTAACCATTATTTTTATTAGCCTCTTATTTATAAATTGTAAGTCAAAAAAACAGACTATTACTTACAGTACCGATAGCTTAAAAATTATTCCTGTTACAAAAAATGTATTTATCCATATTACATATTTAAACACAGATGATTTTAGCAAAGTAGAATGTAATGGCATGGTTTATATAAATAATAATGAAGCTATTGTATTTGACACTCCAACTAACAATATTGTAAGTGAAGAATTAATTAAGTGGATTACCGAAATAAAAAAATGCTCTATTAAAGCCGTAGTTGTCAATCATTTTCACGATGACTGCCTAGGAGGCTTAAATACTTTTCACAGCTTAAATATTCCTTCATATTCAAGTGAAAAAACTATAGCTTTAGCTAAAGCTAATAAATTTAATATTCCAAAAATTGGTTTCAATAAAAAACTTGAACTCAAACTTGGTAACAAAAAAGTAATTAACACCTACTTTGGCGAAGCACACACCATAGACAATATTGTAAGCTATATACCAAGCGAATTTGTTTTGTTTGGCGGTTGCCCCGTAAAATCTTTAAATGCATCAAAAGGTTATATTGGTGATGCGAATACTAAAGAATGGAGTTCAACTATCCGTAAAGTTAAAAGCACTTATCCGAATACAAAAATTGTAATTCCAGGTCACGGGAAGTCTGGAGATATTACATTATTAGATTACACAATTAATCTTTTTAAATAAACAAATAGTACGAATACACCGTTTATTTTTTCAACTCTAGTTTTTCTGCAAAATAATCACAAAAATCTTTCATGGTAGCTGTCATCTTTTCATCTTGAGTAGCTTTCATAAAAGTATCTGACAATGAAACCAAAGTTTGATGAAAAAATATTTTCATTTCATCAACAGGCATATCTTTAGTCCATAAATCAATTTTTAAAGACTCTTTATTTTTACTATCCCAAACTGATAACAACATTGCTTTTGCATCTTCATTATCAATTCCTCCATCTTGAGCAGACCAAGTAAGCTCTTCTGGAACTCTATTTTCGTCTAATCCTACTTTTAATCTTATTTCTGATGTATGTAATTCTGCCATTACCTAAGTGGTTTGTAATTTGATTTCTTAAAAATTTCTTCTGCTGGAATATTCATTAATTGTTGCAACGTGACTTCATTATTACTCATAAAGGCACGTACTATTTGCCAACCAATATACCTTCCTGTTCCTCCTGGAGATTCACTATCTAACTCTAGCTGAAATTTAGAGAACGGTGCTGGATCTAAAAATCTTGGTTGTAATTGTTTATCCGTACTATATAAAAGTTCTCTTTCAACAAAATACCTCCATATTTGCTCTTCATTTACTTGTGCCCATTCCAATTCTTCAAGTGTATACCCTATACGCTGCGCTTCAGTTTCAAAAGGCAATAACTTATCTTTTAAATACAACTCTTTACCGTAGTATATTATTTGCTCAATAAATGTACGACCAGTTTGTTTTGGCATTACCGTTGCAGCAAATTCAGTTGCCACATCACTTGCTAAAAATTGTTTATCCAAACCTTTAGCTACATAATTTTGAAAACCTACATAAAACCTATGCTCTTTACCTAAATAATTATCTAGACCAATTAACAAAAGTGAATCGGCTAATATCACTCTACTTGAGTACCTAACATCAGAAGTAAGTGTTACTATTTTAGGAATAGTAAATTGAGGATAATAATACTTTATATGCTTAAATAATAGTGTCAACTCTTCTTTTTCCTTATCGAAAGTTGGAAAAACTTTTTGAACCTCAGTGTTTAATTCTATCTGAATTGTATCATTTAACTTTGCTTCCCAAATACTATCAGGATATTGCTTTGGAAATAGATATGGGTATTTATTTTTAATCACATTTAGGTTTTCAACCTTAGTTTCTGCAAACTCTTGATCAAATCTTGATACTTCAACATTTACCTCAATCTTAGCAATTTCTTCAGCAACCTTATCTTCTTCAGCACAACTGTAAAAAAACACTTGAGCAATTATCAAAAGAACAAAAATTAACTTTTTCATATAAAGTATTCTCTTTTTAGTTTTATTTATTAGTTCTTAGGCTTTATTTTTACGATGCAAAGTTAATCGTTTTCAATTTAAAAAATACCTCTATGCAGACCGAAAAAGTAATAAATCATATAGTAACCTGGTTAAAAGATTATGCTACTAATGCAAAAATGAAAGGTTTTGTAATTGGAATATCTGGCGGTATCGATTCAGCTATAACATCTACATTATGTGCAAAAACAGGTTTAGAATTGTTGTGTTTAGAAATGCCTATACACCAAGAACTTAATCAAATAAATAGAGCATCTCGCCATATTGATTGGTTACAAAAAAATTATAAAAACGTAAAAAGGCAACAAGTAAACTTAACACCTGTATTTGACAGCTTAATTGACGAATTACCTAAAGTTAATAACGAAGAAGATAGGTTTATGTCTTTAGCCAACACAAGAGCTAGGTTAAGAATGAGTAGTTTATATTACTTTGCTGCACTTGAAAGTTATTTAGTAGCTGGAACTGGTAATAAGGTAGAAGATTTTGGTGTTGGTTTTTACACCAAATACGGTGATGGTGGTGTTGATTTAAGTCCTATTGCAGATTTATTAAAAACTGAAGTTTGGGAAATAGCTAAAGTTTTAGGGGTTAATGAAGAAATAATTAATGCCGCTCCTACAGATGGCCTTTGGGGTGATGACAGAACAGATGAAGACCAAATAGGCGCATCATACCCAGAACTTGAATGGGCAATGGCTATGGATGATAAAGGTAAAACCGAAACAGACTTTTCAGGAAGAGAAAAAGAGGTTTTCATTATCTATAAAAAACTAAATACCAGCAATAAACATAAAATGGTTCCTATTCCAATTTGTGAAATACCAAGTGAGTTAAAATAACCACTCATCTTAAAATCAAGTGAATAAATCGAAAAAATCAATAATAAAATGTATTTTTATGAAAAATATATCATATTTACATTCTAATTAAGATAATAAAACTTTAATTTGCATGTCAGAATTTATAGACATCCCCCGTTATAAGTTTGAAAATCAAGAAAATATAAAAACATGATTAAAGTATTAATTGCAGATAACCATCCTGTCGTAAGAACCGGTATTAAATTTGTTCTAGATACCGCTTCAGATTTTGATGTAATTGCAGACGTGTCTACAACTACTGAATTATTTGAAAAGCTAGAAACAATAAGCCCTGATGTAGTAATTTTGGAGATGGATATTCCTGAAATTAATGGAATCGCCACGCTAAGAAAAATAAAAGCAGAATACCCAGATGTAAAAGTTTTAATTTACAGTGGACAATCTGAAGATGTTTATGCGCTTAGCACAATTAGAGCAGGAGCATATGGTTACTTATCAAAAACAGCAGATTTAGATTATATTATTTCTGCAGTACGTAAAGTAAGCAAAGGTGATATGTTTATTACAAATGAACTAGCACAACGCCTTGCTTTTGATGAAGGAACAAAAAAACCAAGAAGATTTTTTAGAAAACTTTCTACTAGAGAAGTTGAAGTTTTAAAAATGTTAGCTAGCGGTAAACGTAATAAAGATGTTGCTATAGGTTTAAACTTAAACGAAAAAACTGTAAGTACTTATAAAGCTCGTTTAATGCGTAAACTTAATGTTGACAACTTAGTTGATTTATTACAACAAGCAAAAGCATTAGAACTTTACTAAATTATACTTTTAAAGTATTATAAAACAAAAAACCTAGCAATGCTAGGTTTTTTGTTTTATAATACTTACGATCAATTACATTACTCTATTTAGTTTTTTATTCAACAGTGAGTTTAATTGTATGTAATTCATTATCTCTTCTAGTATTTCTCTGTTATCGTTATTAATCTCTTTTGTATTTTCTTGTAACGCAATTATTCTCCTTTTAATCAAATAACAACGTAATGTAAGTATTGTTTCACTTGCCAATTGTGCAATACCCACTTCTTTTTTTTTCGGATAAATATCTTTCTCTGACCAATTATGCAGAACATACTTTTCTTCTTCCATCAAAATAGATGAAATTTCAGAAACCATATCTTGATCTAATGGAGCTATAAAGCTATTAATACTAAAATTTTCATTTTCGTTTAAAGCCTCGATTAATATTTTATAAATATTTCTAAAATTTTCATTACTAAGTTCAATCTCATCATCTTGAAGATCTAAGAAAATTTTCTCATAAACCTTTGCTTCCATAGATTCTGGTTCAAGCTCCAAATCTCCCTTGTCATTCTCTTTTAAAACCAAATCTTCAAAATTCTGAACCGTATTACCATACAATAATAGAATTTCAATAATTTTTCGTTCTAACTCATACTGCACATCTACTTTTTGCCCAACCTCCTCTTCATTCTTAACAACATTAAAAACTTGTTGTTGACGCTCTTGCTTTTCTTTTTTATTTGATTCTGCTATATCTTTTTTTCCAATTTGTGCTAGTGTACTAAAAAGAACGGACTCTGACACATTCATTATTTGAGCACACTCCTGAATGTATATCTCTTTCTGAATTTGATCTGGTATTTTTGAAATACTATTTACAATATCACGTACCGTTTCTGCTCTTTTTATAGGATCGTTAGCAGTTTCTGTAACTAATAATGATGCCTTAAACTGAATAAAATCTTTAGAATTGTCTTTTAAATATGCTAAAACATTTTCAAGACTATTATTTTTCGCAAAACTATCAGGATCTTCTCCTTCAGGGAAAGAACAGACTTTTACATTCATTCCTTGTTCAAGAATAAGATCTATACCTCTTAACGATGCTCGCAAACCCGCAGCATCACCATCAAACAACACTGTAATATTTCGTGTAAGTCTATTTACTAATCGTATTTGTTCAGGTGTTAAAGCTGTTCCACTTGACGCTACAACATTCTCAATTCCACGTTGGTTAAACTGAATAACATCAGTATATCCTTCAACCAAATAACAATTATCTTCTTTAGCAATGGCTTGTTTGGCATGATAAATACCATACAATACTTTACTCTTATGGTAAATATCACTCTCTGGAGAATTTAAATACTTTGCAGCTTTTTTATCGTTTGTTAAAATACGTCCTCCAAAACCTAAAACGCGACCACTTAGTGATTGAATAGGAAACATTACACGAGCCTTAAACCTATCAAACTTTTTAGAGTTAGCAGGATTAGTAGCATCTTCCTTTACTATTGTAAGTCCTGTATCTGATAAATATTTTAATTGATACCCTTTTTCCAATGCCGCATTGGTAAATGAATCCCAATTATCTAAACAATAACCAAGTGAAAATTTCTTAATAGTCTCATCAGTAAAACCACGCTCTTTAAAATAACTTAAACCAATTGCTTTGCCGAGTTCTGTTTCCCATAATATTTCGGAAAAATACTTTTGAGCATATTCTGAAACCAAATACATGCTTTCTCGCTCATTAGCCTGTTCTTTTTGTTCGTTACTTTGTTCGGTTTCTTCTACTTCTATATTATACTTTTTGGCTAAGTATTTTATAGCTTCAGGATACGTAAAATGCTCATGCTCCATTAAAAAAGCTACTACATTACCTCCTTTACCACTACTAAAATCTTTCCAAATTTGTTTTACTGGACTCACCATAAAACTCGGTGAGCGCTCATCTGTAAAAGGACTTAATCCTTTAAAATTAGAACCTGATTTTTTTAGTTGAACAAAATCACCTATAACTTCCTCAAGTCGAGAAGTTTCGTAAACTTTATCTATGGTAGATTTAGAAATCAATTTATAGTAGGAGTTATTTTAGAGTAGTTACACACCAGTTAATTTACAAAGATAATAAACATATCCCTGTTTTCAGGGGTTACTTTTTGGCTATAGCAAGGGTAAACAAAACACTATAATTACCGCAACTTTGTACCAGAAATAAATAACAAAATTAATTAACCTTTAAAATTAAAAATTATGTTCTGGGGAATCTCATTAGTATTATTAAGTATCATTGCAGTACCATCATTAATCTTATCAAAAAAACCAAATGCTAAAGAATTATTAGAAAAAATAGAGCCTTACCAATCATGGATTGGAGCTTTATTTTGCTTCTGGGGAGTTTGGGGTATTATCTCTGCAATTTTAAATATTGGATGGCTAACAACAGCTCCAATTTGGTGGGTAACATTTTTAGCAGGAAACATTATCTCTGCCAGTTTAGGATTTATGCTTGGCTTCGGATTGATTAACAAATATGTTTTATATAAAAACGAAGGTGCTAAAGAAAAAGCAGATGCTTTACGTGCTAAAATTGCTCCAAAACAAGGAAAACTTGGCCTTGTAGGTATTATTGTAGGAGCATGGATGATTGTAGCTTCTTTTATCTTTTTATAAACTTGAATAAAAAAAAACAAATGAAAAAAATAGTTTTAAATTTAATAGTACTTTTTATAACCATGACTGGTATTGCTCAAACAAATTCAAATTCCATTAATGTGAATGGTTACTATGAATATGTGATTAAACCTGAATACAAAGCACGAATGATTATAAGCATGAACAACGTTTATTATGATGCTCCAGGAATGACTTTTATTGAAATTAAAAAATCATATTTAGATAATTTAGCTAAGGCTGGCATTCAAACAAATTCTATTACAGATGATGAGCTTGCGTATGCAACTCTAGGTTATGACAAAGAAGGAACAATTATTGAATATAAAACAAAAACTATAGGTGATTTGCAGAAATTTTTAGAAACCAAAAGTCTTGGTGTCACTAAATCAGACGCTACGCTAGAAGCTAAATTTACTGATGAAGAGTTAGCTAATTATGCAAAAATTGCTTTTGATAATGCTAAAAAGAAAGCTGAAAACATTGCTAAGAAAATTGATCGTAAAATTGGAAAAGCAATATTTATTAATGATACCAACAGTAGTGTTTTAACAGAATCTCTTTACTACAATTCTTCAGACAATAATAGAACTTATCAAATATCAGTTTCATTTGAACTATTATAAAAATACAGTTGTTTGTTTATCAAGAAGACCTTGTTTGTTTTGTTTTATTAGTCTCAAAAAATAAAATACATACAAGGTTCTTCTAACAAGAATATAATAAGAGTCGATTGATTAAAATCAATTGACTCTTATTATTTACAAGTCAAACCTAAGACCTAACGAAATATTACGCTGTTCAACTAAAGCATCTTTAAAAAGCGGGTTTAAATCATACTTAACATATAGTTGTGTACCACCTACTCCAACATAAGCACTTAAACCATAAATAAAATTGCTTGTATTATATGTTCTTTTCAGTTTATCTTTTACTTTTTCACCGTCTATTTCATATTTTAATTTTTGACGAGTACCTAAATTAAAACCAGCATAACCACCAATTCCAAACACAAACATATTGTGTACATTGTATCTAATTTTATCTTCTGTTTTTTTCACTTTTGAAGGGCCAAACTCTAAGTGTAACGGAAAAACAAGGTTATCTGTTCTTAGTTTAGACTTATCTAAATTATAAGTAAATTCCTCTAATTCTATTTGACCATTATTATTTACAAAATATTGGTTATCCTTAGGTTTTAAGCCATTAAACTGGAATGCGAAACCATAATTAAATCGAAGAAAATTAGTATTCTTAAAAACACGTGTACGCCATTCCCAACCCATTTCAAAAAAGCGACTACCTCCTATTTTATAAGGAGAATCTTCCAAACTTTGACCTTCAATAATCGTATTATTTAACCCTATTGCAAATACTGCATCTGAATATGTTCTACGATCATACTTATCATTTACTTTAGATTTATTTTTATCAACTTTCACTCCAAAAATTCTACTCTCTCCATCGTCTTTATTTCCGTAACCAATTACAATTCTTGTTTCATAACCTACAGAGTCTATAACCTTTACATCTCCATTATTTCGCTCAAGCAAAGCAATTTCATTATCTATAATAGCAATTCTATTTTCAATATTTAAGGCATGCTTTTCTGCCATTGCTTTTTTAGCTTGTTGCGCTTCTAATTCTGTTATTTTTCCACTATCTAAATCTTCATTAATTTTTACTAATGCTCGTTTTAAAGCTTCTTTTTCTTGTGTTGTAATTTGAGCTTTTTCTTTTTTTAATTGCTCTATTTTAATTTCATAATTTTCTGTTTCTTGAGCAATACCTTTTTGAGTACTTATTATTAAAAATAATAGTACTACATACGTGATTGTACTTTTCATATTGATTTAATTTGATTTACTGAATAACTCAGTAATTGATTGATGAATAAACTCACTTTACCATAACCAAGCACACGTTATACTTGATTGTAATAAATATTAATTTTAATTATTACGATCTGCTAATGCTGTTCTAACCTTTAAATATCCGCTTTTAAGCTTATCAAAGAGTTGATCTCTAAATGAAGCATCTAATTCGTTTTCAGCCTCATTTAGCAATGCTATTGCATCTACTTTATTTGTGTTTTTAAATAATTTTTGTTCTAAAATATCATTTTGAGCTTTACGAAGTAGCGAATCTACCTCAGCATCAGTAACCGCTATATTATTTAACTCTAATGAATCTACTTTAGCTACCAGATCATTTATAGCAACTTCTAATAAAAGTCCTTGTTCTGTTTTAAAGTCTTCAACCTGTACTAATTCATTTGAATCAATAACAATTGCTTTATCGTTTTTAGTAATTTGATTTGATTCTACCTTACTAACAGTATCTCTTGTATGGTTTTTCTTTTCTTGACTTAATACAACAGTATTATTTTTCACCTCCTCTTTTAAGTCAAAAAAGTCATTTTTATCATGTAGAATATCTTCCTTAAAATCTTTATCTATATTCTCTTTAACTACAGGGTTTATTCTATTCATAGTATCTTTATTATTTATAAAAAATACTATTGAGGTAATAACAATAACTACACTTGCCGCTATTGCATACCACAAAACAGTTTTATTTTTAGGCTGTGCTGTTTCAATTTCTCCTGAAATTCTTTCCCATGCATTTTCTGATGGTTTAATTTCTCGAGCATCTAACTGCTTTTTAATATGTTCTTCAAAATTAATTGGTGCCATATCCTATAATATTTTCTTGTTTAATTTGGGTTTGTAACATTTTACGAGCCTTAAATAGCTGTGATTTTGAAGTGCTTTCAGAGATATTCAACATTTCTGCAATCTCCGCATGCTTATACCCTTCAATTGCAAACAATACAAATACCATTCTATAACCTTCAGGCAAACTATCTATCAATTGCTGTATTTGCTCAACATCTAAATCAGATGAATCTTCATAATAATTTCTGCTACTCTTTTCAATAACATCATCATCAAAAACAACAAATTGCTTTTTACGTAAATATGTAAGAGATTCCCTTATCATAATTCTTCGAATCCACCCTTCAAAACTGCCTTCAAATTTAAAAGTATCTAAATATTTAAAGACTTTCACAAAACCAATTACCATTACATCTTCAGCAAAATCTAAATCTTTTATATACTGCCTACAAACCCCTAACATTTTAGATGAATGTTTATCATACAACTGCTGTTGCGCTTGCCGATGACCAGCTATCGCTTTTTTAATGAGATGTTTTTCATTTGTATAAAAAGAAATAATCTTCAAAATACTTTGTGGTTTAGTTATCTATAAACATAGACGAGATAGCAATCAAAAAAGTTGCCTAACACTAAATTAAATTTATAAAAATTAGTTATTAAAAAATTAATCTACTAAATATCAAACTATTGAAGTAATTTATTTTTTTCTATCAACTACATAATTCACCATGAGCTCTAGTGATTTTTTGTAGTCAGAATCTGGATAAGTAGACAAAAGTTTTAAAGCTTCGTCTTTAAATTCAAGCATTTTAGAGACTGCATAATCTAAGCCTCCGTTATTTTTTACAAATGCAATAACTTCTTTGACTCTTTTTTTGTCTTTATTATGGTTTTTAATTGAATTTATGACCCATTTTTTTTCTGCTTTAGAACAATTATTTAAAACATAAATTAATGGTAAAGTCATTTTTTGTTCTTTAATATCAATACCCGTAGGCTTTCCAATTTCAGCCTCACCATAGTCAAACAAATCATCTTTTATTTGAAATGCCATACCACAGTATTCACCAAATTTTCTAAAAATTTCTACCTCATCAGATTCTGGTTTAACAGAACAAGCACCTAAACTACAACAAGCAGCTATTAGTGTTGCTGTTTTCTGACGGATAATTTCATAATAGATATCTTCAGTAATATCTAAACGTCGGGCTTTTTCAATCTGTAATAATTCACCTTCACTCATTTCGCGTACTGCTACTGAAATAATTTTTAGTAAATCAAAATCACCATTATCAATAGAAAGCAATAAACCTTTTGATAGTAAATAATCACCAACTAAAACAGCTATCTTATTTTTCCAAAGTGCATTGATTGAAAAGAAACCTCTCCGTTTATTACTTTCATCAACAACATCATCATGTACTAAAGTTGCAGTATGTATTAATTCAATTACAGATGCACCACGATAGGTACGATTATTAACCTCACCATTATTAAGCATTTTAGCTGTTAAAAATACAAACATAGGACGCATTTGCTTCCCTTTTCTATTTACAATATAGTGTGTGATTCTATTCAGTAGCGCAACCTTAGAAGTCATTGACTCATAGAACTTTTTCTCGAAAAGTTCCATTTCAATCTTAATAGGTTCTTTTATTTGGTCAACAATCTTCACAAATACTAATTAAGTGACTGTGCTTGAATATTACTGATCTGTAAAATTAGACAAAAATTACAATTAGCCTATTTACAAAGCCATTAATTTATAGGAAAAACAGCTAACCGAAAAAGAACAACACTGAATACAGTGATATTAATTTCACGAGAAAAAGGAGCTATTAAACATAAACATAATTCTACATTTGCCAATAACTAATAATACTTAATTAATCACACAAAAATGAAAAAGAAATTTATTTTACCATTAGCAATTTTATTAATTGGTAGCGCCAGTACATTGAATGCTCAAAAATTAAAGAAATTTGGCAGTTCTACGGAGAAAAAAGTTGGCCCAAAAACAATTAAAGTTCCTTATACTGATGTTATTTCATACTTAGGCTATGCATCTCCAGGAAATGAAGATGCTGTTGTTGACAACAAAAAATTCTATTACATATATGTTTGGGTGCCTTTAGCTGCTCCAGAATTAGGTGTAAGAATGGTTTCTCCAACAGATGGTAAAACAAAAGGCGCTATTGCTTCTCAAGCATATACAGACAATGCTAGTTCTGAAGATTATTTTGATACTTATATTACATTAGAACGTTCTGATATTATTTCAAAAGATAATATTACTGAAGATGGAGCAAAAAATGCTAATTGGGTTATTTTAGAAAGAAACGATGATAGCTCCGAAATGCCTAAGCAACCAAGTGGACGTAGTTACAATTCACTATTAAGATACAAGAGTGAAATGAGTAACCCTGAAAAAGCATTAACTTCCGGTTTATATAGAGTTGGATTTACTACATATAAAACAGGCGAGGTAAAAGGTACTTTTATGGCAGAAGTTGCTGCACCAATTAAATTACCAGGTGTTGTAATGGCTAAAACTATTGAAGAACTTAATGCTAAAATAGCAGAGTAATTTTTAATTTATAGTATAAAAAAGGGTTGTCAATTGACAACCCTTTTTTATGATTTATTCGCTAACTGCCCACAAGCAGCATCTATATCTTTACCTCTAGAACGCCTAACTGTAACCGCTATATTATATTTCTCTAATGTATTCACATACAAATCAATTGCAGTATTTGAAGCTTGTTGAAACTCACCATCATCAATAGGATTATACTCTATTAAATTTACTTTTGAAGGTGCAAACTTGCAAAATTCTACTAATGCATCAACATCTTTTTGAGTATCATTAATACCTTTCCAAACTACATATTCATAAGTAATTCTACTTTTTGTTTTTGCATACCAATATTGTAATGACTGTCTTAAATCTGTCAAAGTAAAATTAGCATTAAAAGGCATAATAGAAGTCCGAATTTCGTCAATAGCAGAATGTAATGAAACTGCCAGCTTAAACTTCACCTCATCATCAGCCATTTTACGTATCATTTTGGGAACTCCAGATGTTGAGACAACTATGCGCTTAGGAGACATACCCAAACCTTCAGGAGAAGTGATTTTATCAATGGCCTTTAAAACATTGTTATAGTTCATAAGTGGTTCACCCATACCCATAAAAACAATATTACTTAACGGTCGGTTAAAATATAAACGACTTTCATTATCTATGGCTACCACCTGATCATAAATCTCATCAGGATTTAAATTACGCATTCTTTTTAACCGTGATGTAGCACAAAACCTACAATCTAAACTACAACCCACTTGACTAGATACACAAGCTGTGGTTCTTGTTTTTGTAGGGATTAAAACAGACTCCACTATTAAATCGTCATGTAAACGAACTGCATTTTTAATCGTACCATCATTACTGCGTTGCATTACATCAACCTTTATATGATTGATAACAAAATTTTTCTCTAACATATCTCTAGTCTCTTTAGAAATATTTGTCATCGAATCAAATGAGTGCGCGCCTTTTTGCCATAGCCATTCATAGACTTGGTTTCCTCTAAAGGCTTTATCTCCATTAGCAACAAAAAACTCTCGTAATTGCTCTTTGGTTAATGCTCGTATGTCTTTCTTTTTTATGGTTTCCACTACTTAAAGGTAATTAAAAATAAATCCCGCCAGCCTAAAATAAGCTAAAGCGGGATTTTTTATAATGAAATAAAGGTTTCTTATAGAATTAGCATAGCATCGCCGTAAGAGTAAAACTTATAACTCTCTAAAATCGCTTCTTTATATGCTTTTTTCATTAAATCGTGTCCCATAAATGCTGAGACCATCATTAACAATGTAGACTTTGGTAAGTGAAAGTTTGTCACCATACAGTTTGCTATACTAAAATCATAAGGAGGGAAAATAAATTTATTTGTCCAACCTTCATGAGTATTTAATGTATGTTGTGATGAAACTCCACTTTCTAAACCACGCATTACTGTTGTACCGATAGCACAAACTCTTTTCTTATTCTTTTTAGCGTTATTAACTATTTCAGTTGTTTTCTCATCAATAATTAACTCTTCACTATCCATTTTATGTTTAGATAAATCTTCAACCTCTACTGGATTAAAAGTACCTAAACCAACATGTAGTGTAAGTTCTGCGAAGTCTATTCCTTTAATCTCTAAACGCTTTAATAAATGCTTAGAAAAGTGCAAACCTGCTGTTGGCGCTGCAACTGCTCCTTCATGTTTTGCATAGATTGTCTGGTAACGATCTGCATCTTCTGGCTCAGTTTCTCTTTTTATATATTTAGGTAATGGTGTATCACCTAATTCTTTTAATTTTCTTCTAAAATCAGTATAAGAACCGTCGTATAGAAAGCGTAAAGTTCTACCTCTTGATGTTGTATTATCAATAACCTCAGCTACTAAAGTATCATCATCACCAAAATAAAGTTTATTCCCTATACGTATTTTACGAGCTGGATCAACCAATACGTCCCAAAGGCGTTGCTCTTCGTTTAATTCTCTTAACAAAAATACTTCAATACGTGCTCCTGTTTTTTCTTTGTTTCCAAAAAGTCTAGCAGGGAAAACTTTAGTATTATTTAAAACCATTACATCACCTTCATCAAAATAATCGATCATGTCTTTAAACATTTTATGCTCGATTTTTCCAGTCTCTCTGTGAATAACCATTAGCTTAGACTCATCTCTGTTTTCAGCAGGGTACTCAGCTAAAAGTTCTTCAGGAAGCTCAAAATTAAATCCGGATAATTTCATGTAATCTTCTTTTATTTTTGTTAATGCGGATGCAAAGATACAATCCTGAATAGGGCCTTGTCAAGTAAAACTACTTTTATATTTAAAAAAGACTCAAAAAAGAAGTTTTATAAACTTAAAATTACTATTTAAAGCTCTATTTAATTATTAAATCTCTTTTACTCCTATATTCACTGTTTCCATATCACTCCAAAAATCAGGGTATGATTTTGAAACTACACCTGCATCATTAATTATTATTGATGTTTTATAAGCAAGTGGCGCAAAGGCCATTGCCATTCTGTGATCATTATACGTGTCAATAGCTACATCTTTATTTATACTTGATGTAGGCTTGATTGTTAAAGTAGTATCAGTTACTGATATATTAGCACCTAATTTAGTTAACTCTGTGTTTAAAGCCTCTAACCTATCAGTTTCTTTAATTTTAAGAGTATGCAAACCTGTTAAATGACAACCCATACCCAAGCCAAAACATGTTACTGAAATAGTTTGTGCAATATCAGGCGCATTTGCCAAATCCCACTCTAAATTATCTGTTTTCGGGTTTTTAACTTTTTTAAGTATAACTGTATTTTCATTAAAAGTAGTCTCAACTCCAAACTCTCTATAAATAGTAGCTAATACACTATCACCCTGCAAACTATCTTCTTTATATGCTGATAATTTAATCTCAGAACCTATTTCCGAAAGTGCCGCAATACTATAAGAATAAGATGCAGAACTCCAATCAGATTCCACCACCATATTCTTAGCTTCTACATCTTTTTTAGGAAAAACTTTTATCGTATTCCCTTCAAAAGAATTTTCTATATCTATTTGAGACAATAACGAAAGTGTCATTTTTATATAAGGAACTGATGTGATTTTACCTATCAACTCAATTTCCAATCCGTTTTCTAAACTCGGGGCATTTAATAGCAAAGCAGATATGTATTGACTACTAATATTTGCTGGCAAACTAACTTTATCTTTTGTTATTTTTCTTCCTGAAATTTTCAAAGGGGGATAACCCTCATTTTTTACATAACTGATTTCTGCTCCTAAACTTTTTAAAGCATCAACCAAAACACCTATTGGACGTTCAGTAGTTCTTTGTGAACCTGTTAAAACAATTTCTTTACCTTCATGCGTAGCAAAATATGCTGTTAAAAAACGCATTGCCGTACCCGCATGATGAATATCTACCTCTCCGTTATTAACTTTTAAACCTTTTTCCATCACCTGAGCATCGTCAGAATTAGAAAGATTTTGTATACTCAAATTTGGATATAGTGCTTGTAAAAGTAATATTCTGTTTGATTCACTTTTAGAACCTGTAACTTTTATAGTTGCCTCTAATTTGTTGCTCTTAGGAGATGATAAATATAGTTTCAAAGGAATGTATTTTATAAAATTTCTAATCAGAAAAAATTAAGCTACAAAGATAGTACTATTTTAATTTTTTATTGTTGTGATGCCTATCATGATCACGCTTTGTTTTAATATCTAACTTTTTATCAAAAGCTTGTTGTAAATCTATTCCTGTTTGGTTTGCTAAACATAAAACAACAAACATTACATCTGCTAATTCTTCTCCTAGATCTTTATTTTTATCAGATTCTTTTTCACTTTGTTCCCCATACCTACGAGCAATAATACGAGCAACCTCACCAACTTCTTCGGTTAATTGTGCCATATTCGTAAGTTCATTAAAGTAACGAACGCCATGTTCTTTTATCCAGTTATCTACTGCTTTTTGAGAATCAGAAATATTCATTTGATTAAATTTTAGACAAAACTACTTTTTCTGATTCTTTTTCTACCATAAGTCTGAAAAATTCTTTTAAAGCTTCATAATTAGTTGGGCTTATAATTGATCTATTCATTGAGCTACTAATTAAAACATTCATAGAAGTTGAATTGCTGGTAATTTTATAAGTAAAAGCACCCATAGAATCTGGTAATGCTAAAGACAAAGGTTCTGGAGTAGATTCCACTTTATACCCTTCAGGCAATTTAATAAGGATTAATATCTTATCCGTCCATGGATATATAAAATCTATAGGGAAATTTCTACTTTCTAAAGTAAAAGGATTTTTAGTTATTGCTTTAAAAATAGCGGGTGAAAAATAAATTTTATCACCAATAATATCTGCCTGACTATCTACTTTAAATGAAAATGATTCTGAGATTGGTTTTCCAAGAGTTTTTTTATTTGTAACCGTATAATCTGAAATTTCCATCTGATTATACTTATTTTCCAGCTTTTCTAAGTAATCATTTTCACTAATTGCATTATTATTATTTCGAAAGCTATATGCGTTATATTTATCATATGTATTTCTCATTTTTCCTTCTAGACTTCCATCAGAAAGCAAATTAGTTTGTATTATAACATTTTCTGTTGATAGATAGTTAACAGCTAACGGAATTTGAACAGACTCTCCATTATCCCCTATTAATCTCCCAAACCAATTCAAGTCTCTTTGAGGCAATAAATTAGGTTCTGAAAATTTATTAGTTGCATCTAACAAAATAATTTGATTATTTATTTTAGCAGATGCAATAACATAATTAAACCCTTCTCTTGTAGGAAACATTGGAACTCCATTATCCCTTGTACTAATTAGCACTGGATATGAGGTTACACCAATTTCTTTTAACATTGACACTAACATTAAATTAATATCAGCTACATTACCTGTTTGTTCTTTAAAAGCACTTTTAACACCTAAATCTGTATACTTACCATA
This sequence comes from uncultured Cellulophaga sp., assembly GCA_947496695.1. Classification (GTDB taxonomy): domain Bacteria; phylum Bacteroidota; class Bacteroidia; order Flavobacteriales; family Flavobacteriaceae; genus Cellulophaga. The sequence continues at coordinate 85,252 of CANMEI010000001.1, forward strand.
GTTTCCATTCCAATTCATATATTGTTGGACGTAATTAAATATAGCATAAACTTTCTTAATATCTGTAGAAGCCCCTTCTACAACATCAGGCAAAACATCTTTAAAATATCTAGTTTGAGATATTTGATTACCAAAATTAGGGCTATCGTATATAGTTTTTGCAACTTTCTCCCAAGTTGTGGTGTAATTCTCTACTAATGAATATGGATATTTAATATACTGTAACTCATACTTTACTGCTCCACGATAATTATTCATGTTATTTACATAAGGTTCTTCTTTTAAAGCGGAAACATCAGACATGTCAAATGTAGAGATGTTTGTAATAAAATCTAAAGTATTTGCTTGATAAGAAACACTTGTGTTTGAGTATACTGAACCTGATCTTGTTTTATTTACAAAATTAATTTTACCTGAAGACTTTGATTTTTTAGGTGAAGTATTTAAATACCCTTTCACTCTTGGGTTAAATGAATAATACTCAGGAATTTCAACTTGTATAATTTGTTTTTTTATAGGGATATCATACTGCAAATCAATTTCGTCTATATTATACGAAAAAGGAGATTCATGTATGTACTTGTATTCAATTACAGAACCTTCTTTTACATTAGGCATTGTAAACTTTTCTTCAAAATAATAATCTGAAACTTCCTCTTTAAAAGTTTCTGAAGATTTCAATTTTGATTCTACAATTTTACCACCTTCTAAATTGTATGTTGTTGCTTTTAGGCCTCTTAAAACTTCTTTTTCTGAACTTGAATTATCTCTATACAAAAGCTGATTAACAGTTGCATAATCAAACCCCTCTTTACTATATATTTTTATACGTTCATGTACTTCTGTAATAACTCTAAAACCAGTAGACTCCATATAATCATAATACACATTATAATTTCTATACAAAACAGTAGCTACAGATGATGAATCTTTTATATTGTATTTTTCTTCAAGTTCTTCTTTTGATACTTTTCCAAACTTATAATCTTGAGAATTAGCGTAAAAAGTAATAACGAAAAATAATAAGAATACAAGTCTTATTTTAAAATGATGCATATTTTGGTATTTTATTAGTTGGTTGATTTATTTAATAAAACAATTTTAGAATTGTCTATTTGGGCTATTTTTTTTCTAAAGTTTCGATAAGCATTATATTTTTCTTTAGAATACTCACCTTCTTTTATCAGTAGTTTTTTTTTATAGACTATAAAACTCTTAAGATCATCAACTTCAAAACTAACCATGTAACTACCAAACTCACTTTCTATATTCTCTGCATTAGGTATAGCTTCAATTCTATAGTTTTTAGGAAGTTCAATTACGTATTCATCTTCATCAACAAAGCCTCTATCTATTTTTAAAGGCAATGTTCTATTTCTATATCTTTTAGGAATATATTCATTTTTGTTAAATGGATTTACAGAAAATAATATTCTATCACCACTTTTTGTAGCATAATTTTGTGCAGATACAATAATATTTTCTTCAAATACTATGTTTTCTTTATCATTTTTAAAACTATAATTTTCAATATTTAAATTATTTATATTACTCCAAGTTGCTGTATAATATTTATTTATTTCATCTGAATTATTATTCTCTAAATTAAAATGATGATCATATTGGATACCCTCGGTTTTTATTACAACCTCTGCTTTTATTGAGTTGTTTTCTGAAATTGTATATTTAGCTTTAGTAGATTGATAATTTGTTTCATTTACGTAAGCCTCTGTATTTACTAACTCACCTCCATCTGGTTTAATAACTAAAACTTTTCTATCATCAGTAAAATCGCCAACAAAACCAAATGGATGAATTTGTGATGTACAATCTATCCAATAATATTTATCATTATAGGGTATTGCTAATATTACATGATCACCTGCTGCTAAAGTGGGGAAATCTGTTTCAAAACTATTTTTTTCACTACCCGACTCAACATGAGTATAGTATGCTATTACCCCTACTTCATTTAATAATGCTTTAGTATAATTTGACAAGCCTTTACAGTCTCCGTATTTCACCCTATCAACTTCAATTGCACTTATAGGTTGCATGCCTCCAATACCTACTTGTAAACTTATATATCTTGTGTTATTTTGCACATATTGATATACAATTTTAGCTTTTTCTAAATCATCTTTAATACCTTTCACTAAAGAGTGTAGTTTACTTTTAGTTGATTCAGTTAACTCATCTCTACCTTGAATTAAATTTGAATGCATCCATAAACCAACATCGTTCCACGTTTCTATTTTTCCAACATATCCTTCTAAATGAAAATTTACCAAACGTGGTAAAACTTTAGGAGCAATACTTTTAAAATCAGGGCTTAAAATCTCTTGATTTATAGCTGGTATATTTATAGCTTCATATACTATGCTATTATCTATTTCTTTCTTTGAAATATTCAATGTATTAAAACTATATTCCTTTATTATAGGTTTTAAATCGGAACCGCTATAATTAATTGTATACTTACATTTTTCAGCACTTACCTGAAAACCGTCTAAAAAGTAAAACGAAGGAATATAACCTGTATTTTTAGTTTTGGTTTCTGAAATAAATTCAATAGTATAAGGATACTGTACAGGAGTATAATTTAAATACTGAACTCTAGAATCTGAATATAAAGTACCACCACTTACAGCACTTACATCTTCAAAATCTTTTTGTTTGTATTTATTAATTTCTTTTCCTAAATAATCGTAAACTACGGCTTGAATATTAGTGATTTTCTCAGAATCATCATACCATTCCATAGCATTAACGTTTCTGTTACCCAGCTCATTCAAAACAGTAACCACTCTTTTTTTAGTAACTACCAACTCATTTATAGAATTAATATTTATTGTAGTTTCGTTTAATCTTACAACTGCATTTGCGTCTTGTATGAGTGATTTATTAATAATAAGCGATTGGTAATTTGATTCTTGAGAATATAAAGCATGAAACAAAAGAAAGCATGCCAAAAAAGCAAATAAGCGCATTGGTTTTAAGTTGGTTTGGTTGATTGCACCAATCTAAAGCATTTTCTTACAAAAAACAATAAGAAGATCTTTTTTATCGATAATCGTTACCCTTTATTCTTTGTATCGATAATAATGGTCACCGGGCCGTCATTTAATAAATCAACCTTCATATCTGCACCAAAAAACCCTGTACCTATTTTTTTACCAAGATCTTTTTCCATCTGAGCTACAAATTGTTCATATAGTGGAATTGCAATGTCAGGTTTTGCTGCTTTTATATATGATGGTCTATTTCCCTTTTTAGTAGTAGCATGCAATGTAAATTGGCTTACAACAATTGCATCACCCTGAATTCCCTGTAATGAATGGTTCATAACACCATCTTCATCATTAAAAATACGAAGATTTATTACTTTTCTTGACAACCATTCAATATCTTGAAGAGTATCAGTAGACTCTATTCCTAAAAGTAATAAAATACCATTATCTATTGACGTAATTAATTTTTCATCAACTGTTACACTTGCTCTGCTAACTCTTTGTATTACCGCCCTCACTTTTTATCGTTATAAATATCTACTCTATAATTTTCTTCCTCACCATTTACCATTTGCACATAACTACGGTATCTACTCCAAGCTATTTCATCGGTTTCAAGAGCCTCTTTTATTGCACATTTAGGTTCTTCAATATGCAAACAGTTATTAAACTTACAGTTTTGTTTCTTCTTAAAAAAATCAGGAAAATAATTTCCGATTTCTTCTTTTTCCATATCTACAATACCAAAACCTTTTATCCCTGGAGTATCAACAATTTGAGCTCCCATTTCTAAGTCAAACATTTCTGCAAATGTTGTAGTATGTTGCCCTTGTGAATGCTGTGATGATATTTTTTTGGTTTTCAAATCTAATTTAGGCTCAATTGCATTTACTAAAGTGGATTTCCCTACTCCTGAGTGCCCTGAAAACATGCTTATTTTCCCCTCCATCAGCTCTTTAACCTTATCTATATTTTTACCAGTTTTTGATGATATTCCAATGCAAGTGTATCCAATATCCCTATAAAGATTTGCTAAATATTTAATCTCACCTATTTCTTCACTATTGTAAGTATCAATTTTATTAAATAACAAAATAGCTGGAATTTGATATGCCTCAGAAGTAACCAGAAAACGATCAATAAAACTTGTAGAAGTTGGCGGATTATTTAATGTCACCATCAAAAAAACCTGATCTAAATTTGCTGCAATAATATGTGTTTGCTTAGATAGGTTAACAGATTTACGAATTATGTAATTTTTTCTTTCTGAAATATCTTTAATTACACCTACAGTTTCATCTCCATTCTTTTCTATATCAAAAGTTACACTATCGCCAACAGCTATTGGATTAGTACTTTTAATACCTTTAATTCTAAACTTCCCTTTAATCCTGCATTCGTAAAAGTCACCATCTAATGTTTTTACAGTATACCAACTTCCGGTTGATTTATAAACAGTTCCTTGCATATATTAAATTACAAATTATATACTGCAAAATAACAACTTTTCTGCTGAACATTAGCGAGTAATACTATTTAGCTTTATTTACTAAAAAAATTACGGCTAGTATTAATTTTAAAACCCTAATATATTTTTATTGATTAGGTTAATATAAGCACATCAAATTCGACCTTTTGTCATAAATATTTCAGGTAGTTTTAAATTTAAGCCGAAGTGAATCAATTTTTAATAACCTAAAATCCACTACTCATTGGGAAAATGCTAAATTAAATCTTAGCTATAAAATATCACCCCAATGGAACATTGCTTTAAATAATGATTTACACCAAATTACAAATAATTCAAATTAATCTCTGATATTTATATCTCCTCCTACAAAAGTTTTTTTATTCACCTCTTTAGGGTTTCCAAATACATCAATATTACCCCCTGCTTTAACATTTAAATCTGCTCTATTTGATGCAAATACCACAGCCTTACCAGCAGCGGTTATTTTAACTTTTGTTACTTCCGTTCTTAAATGTTTACCTTCATAAATACCTCCAGTATTTAAAACTACATTTTGATTAACCGAAACACCTGAAGCTTCAACAATACCCCCTGTAACTGCTCTAACTGTAAGATACGAAACATCTAAACCAACTTTAATTTGCGCTCCTTCTTGTGTTTTAAGTTCAATTGCATTTTGAGTTATAGTCTCATTTGATGAAATTTTAGCTCCTTCATTACCGTCAATAACATCTAAAAGTGAATAATGTACTTCTACAAAAGTATTTTCACCATGAAAACTTTTATCGAGTTCCATTCTAATTTTCAGAACTCCATTTTTATTTACTAAGTTAATATCGTCTACATTATCTCCTTTAATTAAAACTTTATTTTCATCAGATTTTATAAGGTTCACCTCAATTAAATCAAACACTTTAACTTCATTAAAACTACCCATATCTTTTTCCACAGTTCTTTGTGCAAATATGTTTGATGATAAAAATAAAAAGATTACAATACTATATTTCATAATGTTATATTTTATTTAAAGAGTATTAAATTATAAAACTGTTACAGTTTAAAATAAAAAAACCCGCTTTATAAAATAAAACGGGTTCAATTTATTGTAACAATTTACAGCTTTTCAACTATCCATTGATAATTTTCTCTTGGTGGTTAATTGATTCTTGGTGAATCGCTTTAAACATTTTCAAGATAAATTCTTCACTCAATCCTTTTGATTCACCTTCTAAGATCATTGCTCCTAAAATTTGGTTCCAACGGTTAGATTGAAGAACAGCAACATTTTTTTGTTTCTTTAAACCTCCAATGCTATCAGAAATTTTCATTCTTTTTCCTAACATTTCAATTAATTGACCATCAATAACGTCAATTTGAGCTCTTAGGTTAGTTAATTCACTGTTATACTCAGCTTCAGGATCAGACTCTTTTCTGATTTTTAAATCACGCATAATCTGAACCAATTTCTCAGGCGTAACTTGTTGCGCAGCATCACTCCATGCATTTTCTGGATCGTAATGAGTTTCAATCATTAAACCATCAAAATTAAGATCTAAAGCAGTTTGAGATACATCAAAAATCATTTCTCTGTTTCCTGTAATATGTGAAGGATCACTTATTAATGGAAGGTCAGGGAATTTATTTTGAAACTCGATAGCTAATTGCCATTCTGGAATGTTTCTATATTTTGTTTTCTCATATGTAGAGAAACCTCTGTGGATTGCTCCTAAATTTTTAATGCCTGCAGTGTATAAACGCTCAATACCACCTAACCATAAAGATAAGTCTGGATTAATTGGGTTTTTTACCAATACAATTTTATCAGTACCCTCTAAAGCATCTGCAATTTCTTGCATGATAAACGGACTTACAGTTGAACGAGCACCAATCCATAATAAATCTACATCATACTCTAATGCTAATTTAACATGAGCTGCATTTGCTACCTCTGTACAAGTTTTCAAACCTGTTTCTTCTTTAACTTTTTGTAACCACTTAAGACCTAAAGCACCTACTCCTTCAAAGTTTCCTGGACGAGTTCTTGGCTTCCAAATTCCAGCACGAAAATAATTTACATCTGTATCTTTTAATTCATGAGCAATTCTTAATACTTGCTCTTCTGTTTCCGCACTACATGGCCCTGCTATTACTAGTGGATGATCTAGTTTCATATCATCTAACCATGTTCTCATTTCTTTTGAATTTTCCATCTCTGCTTATTCTATTTTTTATTAAGTGGTATTCCGTTTAAAATTTCTTTTATTCTATTCGTATTATTCATTTCATCATAAATTCCTTTAGAATCATCTTCTACGATCATCTTTTTAAAGGATTCTAGATTCTGTATATATTCTTCTAATGCTTCTACTACCTTTTCTTTATTCTGATTAAAGATTGGTGTCCACATTGCTGGTGAACTTTTTGCCAAACGTACAGTGCTTTCAAAACCACTCCCTGCCATGTCAAAAATATCACGTTCATTTTTTTCTTTCTCTATAACAGTCTTTCCTAACATAAAAGAGCTGATATGTGACAAATGTGATACATATGCTATATGCTTATCATGAGCATCAGGGTTCATATACCTAATTCGCATTCCTAATTGCTGAAAAATAGCTAATGCTTTTTCTTGTAATTTGAATGCAGTTTTTTCTATTTCACAAATAATATTAGCCTTCCCTCTAAATAAATTATTTATTGCGGCTGAAGGTCCAGAAAACTCTGTACCTGCAATTGGGTGGCACGCCAAAAAATTTCTTCTCTTCGGATGCTGACCGACTACATTACAAATTAACGATTTTGTTGAGCCTGCATCCAACACAACTGCATCATCATTTACGACATCCAACACTTTAGGAAGCTCCAAAACCATAATATCTACAGGCACTGAGACGATTACGATATCCGCTATTGACAAATCATTATAAGTTGCTTTTTTATCAATTACTTTTAATTCTAGTGCTTCATTTATATGAGATTCATTAATATCTATACCATAAATTGTTGCATCAGGATTATGCGTTTTTATATCCTTGGCCATAGAACCTCCAATTAACCCAATACCTATTATAAATATATTCATAATCTTATTTTTGCAACTCACTATGAGTAAAATGCTACTTGTGTAATCGTATTTATTTAAAATCTACTAATTGCTTCTTCAATTTTCTCTTCTGTAACACATAAAGAGAACCTAATATAACCTTCTCCATTACTACCAAAAATTGTTCCTGGTGTGATAAAGATATTTTTGTCGTAAAGTATATTATCAATAAATTCTTCTGCCGAAGAGGAACCTTCTGGTAATTTTGCCCAAACAAACATACCTACCGAATTATCATCACAAACGCAATTTAATTTAGTGGCTAGTTCTAACATTAAAGTTTTTCTTTTAGAGTAAACTTCTGTCAACTTATCAAACCATTCTTGACTACTATTTAAAGCTGTAATTGCTCCTTTTTGAATGCCATAAAACATTCCAGAATCCATATTACTTTTTACTTTTAAAATAGGGTTAATAAACTCTTCACTACCTAAAACCATTCCTACACGCCAACCTGCCATATTAAAAGTTTTACTTAATGAATTTAACTCTAAAGCAACATCTTTAGCTCCTTCAACACTTAAAATACTCATAGGAGTATCATTCAACACAAAACTATAAGGGTTATCATTCACTAATAAAATATCATTCCGTTTTGCAAAATCAACTAAAGCTGTTAATTGAGCTACCGTAGCAACTGCTCCTGTTGGCATGTGCGGATAACAAACCCACATTAATTTCACCTTAGATAAATCTTTCTTTTCTAATTCTTCAAGATCAGGAAACCAGTTATTTATTGCTACTAGATCATAATATTTAGGTACTGCTCCAACTAGCTTTGTAACTGAGCTATAGGTTGGATAACCTGGATTAGGAATTAAAGCTTCATCTCCAGGGTTTAAAAAGGCCATACTAATGTGCATAATACCTTCTTTAGAACCCATTAAAGGCAAAATCTCTGATGCTGGATTTGCATTTACATTATACCTAGATTTATAAAAACTAGCTACAGCTTCACGAAACTCAGGAAGACCTTGATAACTCTGGTATTGGTGTGCTCCATTATCCATTACAGATTCCTGTATTGTTTTAACAACTTCATTCGAAGGTGCTAAATCTGGACTACCAATTCCCATATTAATAATTGGCTTGCCCGTAGCCATTAAGCCTCTTACTTCTCGTAATTTTTTAGAAAAATAATATTCTTCTACCGTTTTTAATCTATCTGCTGTAGTAATCATACTCTAGCGTTTTTATATTCTCCTAAAATTTTAAACTCTTCTGTCATTATTTCTAAAAGCAACTTTGCTTTTGTATAATCTTCATATTCATCAAAAGTTACATCAACAAAAAATGCATATTTCCACGGTCTCTCTATAACTGGTAAAGACTGTATTTTTGTTAAATTTAAATTACAATCACTCATAACATTAAGTATAGTTGCCAAACTACCTCTTTTATGATCTGCAATAAAACGTATTGATGCTTTATTAATATCTTTTTCAGGTAATTCTCTATTCTCTTTATTAATAATTAAAAAACGAGTAGAGTTATTTGTAATCGTTTGTATTTCTGATGCTACAATTTCTAAATCATATAATTCAGCCGCTGCTTTTGGCGCAATTGCCGCAATTGTTTTTAATTCTTCTGCTTGAATTCGTTGTGCTGTTTCAGCCGTATCAACCGCTTCAACCATTTTAATATGTGGGTATGCTTTTAAAAACTCTTTACATTGCAATAAAGCCATCGGATGAGAATGTACTTCTTGAATGTCCTCTAACTTCTGCCCTTTAAAAACCATCAAATTATGATGTATATTTAAGTATTGTTCACCTATTACATGTAAATCGTGTTGATGGATTAAGGCGTAATTAGGTATTATTGATCCTGCTATAGAATTCTCAATTGCCATAACGGCTTTATCGGCTCTGCCTGATAATGTTTTACAAACTAATTCATCAAAAGACAAACACTCAACTAACTCAATATCGTCACCAAAATAGTCACGCGCTACCTGATGGTGATTTGAACCTTTTATACCTTGTATGGCTATTTTTAATTTCATTTTATTACTTGTTATTATTCTATTTTTTAAAAGAAAACCTTTAAAAAAAGTCAAAAAAAAAGTCCCGTTTTAAAACGGGACTTTTAATTGTTTATATTTTGAGATATACTACAACAGCCCCGTACCTCTCTTAAAAAAGAAGTAAAAAAAGAAACCATTCCAGAAATATTGCTTTGTCATAATTGTTCTAAACTTTTGCTAAAGTAATACTTATATTCAAAAATCAAAATATACATCAATCTTTTTTTTAATGTTTTAGTATTTTTAATTATTGATGCGAATAATTTGACATACCAAGCATTATATTGAGAATAATTTATTTAATTTTTATCAAAATAGTACTCATAAGTATATGTTTCTCCAGAGTATGAATCTGATTCAAATAGAATTAACTCATTTGATGTAAGTGAAATTTCACCTTGTAATATTAAATATCCATTTGGCTCGATTTCAATTTCAGTTTCTCCATCATATGTACTTGAATATTCGAACTCAACCATAGTTAAAATACCTTCCTCTTCATTATAAGCCCAATTACCTGTTGAGGTATATGACTCACCTCCATCTTCATCATATATTACTTCACAAGCTTCAGTAGAAGCATCATAATTTAAACCTTTATAATCAGATGCTTGTGTAAAAGAATATGTACCATCTTCATTAAATGTTATTACAAGCTCATTAAGGGTATAGCATTCATCTACCACAACATCTAACTTTGTATTATTATCACAATATAATTGAGAATCATAACTTTCGCATGATGCTTCACCTGCTTCAAATGTCTCACCATTATCAATTTGTTTTGTAAAATCCCATTCACCAACAAGATTTACATTTCCAGCCCAAGATTCAACTGTAACACAAACTTCTTCTGGCTGACTTATATTACCTTGACTATCATATACACAAATAACGTAACAAAATGTTCCTGCAGGTATTTCAGAAGAAAAATTAACATCAATTGATGTATCTTCATCTTTTTGACTTGATGCTCCCTTTTTAGTAAACAAATTTTTTCTTTCTTTCGAAAATAATTTACTGCTATAATAATTTTCTGTAGCACTTAAAGGTACATCTATATAAGAATCAGCCATTCCGTTTTCATCAAATAATTGAATATAAGCACCCGCAAAATCTGTAGGTGCATCAAATATTATTTCAAACCCATTTTCTTGAAATGCCGTTTGAGTTGTGTAATCTAAACTAAACTCGATATCACCTGTCGGCGTAACACCTCCATCATTTAATGTTGCTCCATCAATTACAATACCTTCAGAAGTAACATTAATATCTAACAAAATATCTTCTGTCGCATTAATTCCATCAGGATCAATATCACTAGACACATCGCCATTACTATCATCGCTTGAGCAAGAAAAGATAACAAAGCTTAAAAATAATAAGATAAATAAATTGGTTTTTTTCATAATTTAAATTGGTTATTTATATTATAACTATTAAAAGTTTTTATTGCTCTAAAAAATAATTGAACAATAATTAGATATAGCAAAATTATAAAAAATGTAGGAAATTACATATTAATTTTTTTTAATAAATATTTTCACTAAAAGACAATCTAATTCTATGAAGTTAACAGCTCTGTAATAACCTCATCTAATTCATTTTGAATTTTAGGGTTGGTACAATTTGTAAGTATTGAAAAAATCATATTTTGAGCTGGATACACAAAAAAGTTAGCATAACCACCAACTCCATTACCTATATGACCATAATATGAGTATCCATTTTTATCTTCACTTACTTGCCAACCTAAGCCATAGTAGGTTAAGTTACCAGCTATAATTTCTGATGATAAAAATTGTTTTAGTATTTTATTGTCAACTAAAATATTTTGGTTTAAATAAGCTTGTCCTAATTTTACAATATCTGAACTAGTAGCTAAATACCCCCCGCCAGCTAACTTATAATAATTATTTACAGGAATTGCTTCTCGAAAACCCAATCTATTTTTTGAATAAAACTTAGCCAATTCCAATTCATTATTTAAGATTTCATCAACACCTGAAAATTCAGAAGCAAAAGTTTTTGTTAAACCTAAAGGTTGAAATACTTTTTCAGCAACATATTTTTCAAAAGGCATTCCACTTACTTCTTGCATTGCTAAGGATAGCAGTACAAAATCATAACTATTATAATAATAACTCGTACCTGGCTCAAAAAGCAAATCATCATCTTTAAAAATAGTAATACTTTCTTCTATAGAATACGCTTTATTTAAACCATATTCTTTTCCTAAATAACCTCGAATACCTGCTGTATGACTTGCCAATTGACGGATACTGAAATCCCATTTTTTTTTGGGATAATAAGGAACATAGGTATAAAATGACTCATCTAAATCAATTAACCTCTCTGAAACCATATACATTAATGCTGTTGCCGTTATTGGCTTAGAAACACTTGCAATTCTAAATACTGATGTTTCAGGATTTACTTTTTTAGTTTTTTCTATATTAGAATAACCATACCCTTTTTCAAAAAAAATATTTCCATCTTTTAAAACTGTAATTGATAATCCCGGAACTTTCTTTGAACTTATCAAATCTTTTAATAGGCTATCTGCTTTTACCAAACCTTTTAAGTGCTCACTATTACCTACTACCCGTTTGTAAGTAAAAAAATCTTTTAGATAAGTAAACAAGGGTTTCATCAATCTTTATAAATTAACTCACCAGTATACAATTCTTCAACACTAACTGTTGTTGGCACGTTGTAAGAGACAACATCACCTGTACCCGTAATTGTTCCTGATAATGATTGCACAGGGTATACTAGCATATCATTTGAACCTCTATGAGTAATACTGACATTTTGAGCAATTAAAGTTTCGGCTTCTATTCTTGCATCATCGGCTGCAAAAGTGATTGATAAATTTTCTACTGTTCCTGTTAATTGAAAATATGCTAAACCATTTGCTACAACACTAACAGAAGTTGCATTTACCTCTAAATCAAACTCTCCATCAGTAGTATCAGCATCCTCATCTCCATAACTTTCTGACAATAATGACAGTGAATCATAATTCAATACTCCATCACTTTCTATTGGATAACCAGTACTACTTCTTAATTCTGATATGTTTGGCGAAGTCACATAAACTATAGTTAACTCATAATCACGAACAAAATTACAGCTATTATTATTTGTAACCACCAACCTATCATCTGACACTTCTAGCGAAATATCATTCCGTAAATTTTCACCAGTTTCCAGTGTAACTTTTTGTTCATCACCCTCTTTCAGAATTAATTTTACATTTTCAAAAACTGTAATTTTTGAAAATGATTCTAACGTTATTTCTTCTTGAATTATATCTCCTGAAGCTTGAAAACAATCAGATACACTTTCACTATCACAACCAAAAAATGCAACACAAATTAATGCTAGTATAAAATATTTCTTTATCATCTTCTATAATCGTATTCCTACTCCAAATTCAACAGCTTCTGCCTTTGCTCCGTGAGATTTTAAACTTACTACTCCGTATATTTTATTTTTAAAATAACGCTTCATACCTACTCTATTGTAAACTCTCCCTTCAAACTCAAAAGGGTAATATACATAATAACCTAACTGTGTAATAATTGAAGTTTTATTAAAAAATAATTCATGTCCAACAAAAACTCCAACACGTTTATAATCGTCATCAGCATCAATACCACCTTCAGGAAATGCAATTGCTCTATAGGTTACATATTCTTTTAAAAAATTTGATAAGAATAATTCCGTTCCTAGCTGAATTGCACTTAAGGTACCGACACGTTTATCAACATAACCCGAAAATATATAAAATGGATATTGTCCTGAGCCAACTACATCACTTTCATTAATCCCAAATCTAAATGCAAAATTAAATTTAAAAGGCTCTGTAATTTTTTCATTAGGAGTATCAATATAATTTACTTTTTTCCCTCCATCTAAATCATAGGTTACACCTGCATTAAAAGCAAAAGTATTTGTTGATTTATTTGGGGCTTTTACATTGGCATTTGAATAGTGAATTATTGAAATACCTGCTTTAAAACCAACTCCTTTTACAATATTCTCTTTATGTAAATTCAGCATTAAGTATGTTGAACTTAATATATGCGAACCAAAAACATTGTTTCTAAAATTAGTTTCTTTATCATAAGGATTCGTGTTATATGCGATACCCTGCCCCAATCTTAATTGTAAAAAGCGCTTAATAAAGTAGAAATTATAGTGTGCATAGACTCCAAAATTACGCCCTAAAATATCATTATTAAATTCTTGATAAATAAATGAATATCCTAAATCTGGATAATTATAACGTTGCTCCCAGTTTTCATAACCGTAAGCTTTACGATTCAAACTTAAAATAACACCTGCTTGGTGTGATGTTAACAAATGGCTAACATTAGGACTATGCCGCATGATAGAACCATAAAACTGGTTTGCATCTAAAGTATATCTTTTTTCTTTTTCCTCATTCTGAGAAAAACTTATAAAACTTACAAAAACAAAACTTAATAATATTCTAAACTTCATAGTATGCATTAACCCAATCAAAAGTACTCATTCACTACTAACAACCTAGTAAAACCAAAGTAATTATTTAAAAAATAGCTTTTGCTATCGCTTTAATATTATTTGATTTACCCATAGAGTAATAATGAAGTAATGGCACACCTGCATCTTTCAATTCTTTTGATTGCTGAATTGCCCACTCAATACCTACTTGCCTAACTTCTGTATTATTTTTACAGCTTTCAACAGCTTCAACTAAATCTTGTGGTAAATCTAAACTGAATATTTGAGGCAATAATTGCAAGTGACGTTTTACTGCAATTGGTTTAATCCCTGGAATTATAGGTACATTAATACCCATATCTTTAGCCGCTTCAACAAACTCAAAATACTTTTTATTATCAAAAAACATTTGAGTAACTACATAATCAGCACCAGCATCAACTTTTTGCTTCAAACGTTTTAAATCAGACATAAAAGACGGCGCTTCTAAATGCTTCTCAGGGTAACCAGCTACACCAATACAAAAATCAGATTTATCTTCTCCTTGAACATCTTCATGTAAATATTTCCCTTTGTTTAAATTCTGAATTTGAGAAACTAAATCACTAGCATATGCATTCCCACCATCAGTAGGTTTAAAATACTTTTCATCTTTCATAGCATCACCACGTAGTGCCATTACATTATCAATACCTAAATAATGACAATCAATAAGCATATACTCAGTTTCTGCTTTTGTAAAACCTCCACAAATTACATGTGGAATAGTATCTACATCAAACTTATGTTTTATAGATGCACATATACCTACCGTACCAGGGCGCATACGTGTTATTTTTTTATCATACAGACCTTCTTTATCCACGTAAATATATTCTTCACGAGATGTTGTTACATCAATAAAAGGAGGGTTAAACTCCATCAATGGCGCTATATTATCATATAAATCTTGAATTTTCTTCCCTTTTACTGGTGGTACAATCTCAAACGAAAACAACGTTTTTCCGTTTGCATTTTTTATATGGTCTGTTACTTTCATAATCCCCTCCTGTCCTCCCTTAAGGGGAAGATATTATAACTGGAGTAATTTTAATTATTAATAAATATTTTAAATTCAATGCTAATTTATTCCCCTTTGGGATTTTTAATCATCTGCAATATTCGTTGCTAACCAACGAGTTGCTTCCTCTAAAGGAATACCTTTTCTATTTGCAAAATCAGCTACTTGATCTTCCTTTATTTTTCCTAAACCAAAATAACGAGCCTCAGGATTAGCAAAATAATACCCACTAACACTTGATGCTGGCCACATTGCTAAGCTTTCTGTTAACTTAACTCCTATTTTTTCTTCTACGCCTAGCAATTCCCAAATGGTTAACTTCTCTAAATGATCTGGACATGCGGGATAACCAGGAGCAGGACGAATACCTTTATAAGTTTCGTTAATTAAGTCTTCATTACTTAAATTTTCATCAACAGCATAACCCCAATGTTTTATACGCACTTCTTTATGTAAATATTCAGCGTAAGCTTCTGCTAAACGATCTGCTAATGCTTTTACAAGAATTGAATTATAATCATCTAAATCAGCTTTATATGCATCTGCCATTTCATCAGCGCCAAAACCTGTACTCACACAAAAACATCCTATATAATCTTGTTTACACGAAGCTTTAGGCGCTATAAAATCTGCCAAAGCATAATCTGCAACTCCTTCACGTCTTTTTAACTGTTGACGAAGGGTTCTAAAAGTATACTTTTTACCTTCTGCATCTAGTTCAATATCATCATCACTAACAGCATTCGCAGGAAATAAACCAAAAATACCTTTTGCTGTAAGCTTCTTTTCTGAGAATATCTTTTTCAACATTTTCTGAGCATCAGCAAAAAGCTCTACAGCTTGTTCACCTACCACATCATCAGTTAAAATATCAGGAAATTTACCATGCAACTCCCAACCTCTAAAGAACGGAGACCAGTCAATAAACTCTTCTAATTTCTCTAGCTCAACCTCCTCAAAAACCTGAATTCCTAATTGATTAGGCTTTACTATTTTAGATTCTTCCCAAGCTATTTGGAATTTATTTTCACGAGCTTCTGCAATAGTTTTGTATTCTTTTTTCTTCGTTCTACTTAAAAATTTGTCTCTGAAAGACTCATAATCAAGTTTAATTTCTTGTTTATAATTATTTGCTGTTTCTTTCTTTAATAAATCTCCTACAACTGTTACCGCTCTTGATGCATCATTTACATGAACTACTGCTTGACTGTATTGAGTATCTATTTTTACCGCAGTATGTGCTTTACTTGTTGTTGCTCCACCAATTAATAATGGTACTTTAAAATTTTGGCGCTCCATTTCTTTTGCCAAAAACACCATTTCATCTAATGATGGTGTAATTAATCCGCTAAGCCCTATAATATCAACATTATGTTCAATAGCTGCATTTATAATTTTTTCTGGCGGAACCATTACTCCAAGGTCTACGATTTCATAATTATTACACGCCAAAACTACACTCACAATATTTTTGCCAATATCATGAACATCACCTTTTACCGTAGCCATTAATATTTTACCGGCTCCTTTATCGTCTCCTTCTTGCGGGTTTAAAAGTTTTTCCTCTTCAATATAAGGTAACAAATAAGCCACTGCTTTTTTCATTACTCTGGCAGATTTTACTACTTGTGGTAAAAACATTTTTCCACTACCGAATAAATCTCCAACAACGTTCATCCCTGTCATCAAGTTTCCTTCAATAACTTCAATAGGTTTATTAGCGGCTAAACGAGCTTCTTCTATATCTTCAAGAATGTATTGATCAATACCTTTTACCAGGGCACGTGTAATTCTATTCTGCAAAGGTTCTTCTCTCCAAGATAAATCTACTTTGCTTTCTTTAGCTGTACCAACTACTGTTTCCGCAAATTCCAAAAGACGTTCTGTAGCATCATCTCTTCTATTTAAAACTACATCTTCAACACGATCTAGTAAATCTTTAGGAATATCATCATAAACGCCTAACAAACTAGGATTTACAATACCCATATTCATTCCTGCCTTTATAGCATGAAATAAAAATACAGAGTGCATAGCTTCCCGAACAGGATTGTTACCTCTAAAACTGAACGACACATTACTAACTCCTCCACTAACACTACAGTGTGGTAAATTTTCACGTACCCAACGTGTAGCTTCAATAAAATCTATGGCATTCAACTTATGCTCATCCATTCCTGTTGCTACAGGAAATATGTTTAAATCAAAAATAATATCTTCAGGAGCAAAGTTTACTTCATTTACCAAAATATCATAAGATCGTTTAGAAATTTCTAAACGGCGTTCGTAATTATCGGCCTGACCAACCTCATCAAAAGCCATTACTATAACAGCCGCGCCATAACGCTTAATTAATTTTGCATGGTGTTTAAATTGTTCTTCTCCTTCTTTAAGACTGATAGAGTTTACAACACATTTACCTTGTACTACTTGCAAACCTGCTTCAATAATATCCCATTTAGAACTATCAATCATTATTGGAACTCTAGAAATATCAGGCTCTGCTATAACTAAGTTCAAAAACTTAATCATGGCTTCTTTCCCATCAATAAGTCCGTCATCCATATTAATATCTATAATTTGAGCTCCACCTTCTACTTGATCACGGGCAACATCAAGGGCTTCTTCAAATTTTTCTTCTTTTATTAAACGGAGGAATTTTTTTGAACCTGCTACATTTGTACGTTCACCAACATTTACAAAATTTGTATTTTCAGAAAGTACTAGTGGTTCAAGACCCGAAAGCTTTAAATACTTTCTATTTTTATTAAGCGATTGTGCTTTTAAATTATCTGACATCATTATACTTTCTTTGAACCAGCAACAGTTCTAGGTTTAACACCTTTTACAACATTAGCAATAGCGGTAATATGCTCTGGTGTTGTACCACAACAACCACCAACAATATTCACTAAGTTTTTTTCTACATATTCTTTTATTTGAGATGCCATTTGTTCTGGAGTTTCATCATATTCCCCAAAAGCATTAGGTAACCCAGCATTAGGGTGAGCAGATACTGCAAAATCTGTTTTAGCTGATAACACTTCTAAATGTGGCACTAGCTGACTTGCTCCTAAAGCACAGTTAAAACCTACCGATAAAATTGGAATATGTGATATTGATATTAAAAAAGCTTCTGCTGTTTGACCAGACAATGTTCTACCTGATGCATCGGTAATAGTACCACTCACCATTATAGGAATATCAATATTACGCTCATCTTTTACTTCTTCAATAGCAAAAAGTGCTGCTTTTGCGTTAAGAGTATCAAAAATAGTTTCAACTAATAAAATATCAGAACCACCATCAATTAAGGCTTCTACTTGTTCTTTATATGCAATTCTTAATTCATCAAAAGAGACTGCTCTATATCCCGGATCATTAACATCTGGAGACATACTTGCCGTTTTATTTGTTGGACCGATACTACCCGCAACAAAACGCGGCTTATTTGGTTCTTTTTTAGTAAACTCATCAGCTACTTCTTTTGCTATTCTTGCAGATTCATAGTTTAGTTCATAAACCAAATCTTCCATAAAATAATCAGCCATAGCAATTGTTGTACCTGAAAAAGTATTGGTTTCAACAATATCAGCTCCTGATGCAAAATATTGACGGTGCACATCGGCAATAGCTTCAGGTTGCGTTAATGAAAGTAAATCATTATTCCCTTGTAATGGATGTTCCCAATCTTTAAAACGTTCACCTCGGAAATCTTCCTCAGTGAATTTATGGCGTTGCAACATTGTACCCATTGCTCCGTCTAAAACCAAAATGCGTTTTTTTAATTCGTCCTGAATATTTTTCTCCATAGCTAATAAATCTCTCCTAAATACCCTAAAAAAACAACGTTATTTTAGCGATTAACAAAGGTAAGTTATAGGCTAATCTTTACCAAGTATACAAACAGGATACAACAGTATTAAAAATAGATGTTAGAAAAAAAACTACAATAACCCTTTTGCTTTTATTTCAAGGTATTTATTTATGGTATCAATTGTTAAATTTTGAGGCTTGGTAAGTATGGTTTGTATTCCGTATTTATTTAACTCCGCAGCTATTAATTTTTTATCATAACTAAATTTTTCAGCAATAGTTTTATCAAAAATCTCTTGTGTACTTTTTGCTTCTTGAGTTTTCAATTGTTCCAATTCAGTATTCTTAAAGAAAACCACTACTAACATATGACTTTTATTAATAGCTCTTAAATAATTCATTTGCCTGTGTACTGCATCTAAACTTGCAAAATTGGTATACAGCAACAATAAACTTCTTGTTGTTATTTTTCGTTTTATATGACCATATAAATTTCCAAAGTCAGATTCATTAAAATCTGTATTTACATTATATAATGATTCTTGTATTAAATTCATTTGCGCATTTCTACGCTCTGCGACTACAAAATTATCAGTTTTTTTAGAGAATGAAAAAACACCTGCTCTATCATGTTTACGAACAACTACGCTACTTATAACTAAAGCTGCATTTATAGCATAATCTAACAAACTAAGGTTTTCAAAAGGCATTTTCATTACTCTACCCTTATCTATTATAGAATATACCTGTTGCGATTTTTCATCTTGAAACTGATTCACCATTAAATGGTTACGCTTTGCCGTTGCTTTCCAGTTTATATCTTTTATGTTATCGCCCTGCACATAATCTTTAATTTGCTCAAACTCAAAAGAATTACCAATACGTCTTATTTTTTTTATTCCGAATTGAAGACTGCTCTGGTTTAATGATATTAGATCGTATTTTTTTAATTGTAAAAAACTTGGATATGTTTTTACCATTTGTGCTTCTCCGAAAGAAAACCTACGCATCGCTAAACCTATTTTTGTTGATGTATATATATGTAATTTTCCGAATACATACTCACCTCTTTCAGTAGGTCTAATTTTATACTTCAAATCCGTTTTACTACTTGAAATAATACTTGTTTTAATATTAAAATCTCTTTGCTGAAATTGAACAGGAAGCTCATCTATTAAAGAGCAATATACTTTTAAAGAATAGTTGTTTTTTAAAAGTATATTAATTGTATTATCATCACCGTTAGAAAATTTTTCAGGAAGTTCTCTTACTGCTACAATTCCTTTTTTTGTACCAAAAAGAATTAAAATATCTACAAGAACAAGTGCTAAAAAAACAAAGAAAAATAGCTTAGCAATTACCAATAAACTTGAAAAAATAAAGCTAACTATAAATAAAACTATTATTCCGAACATCGCATAAAAAAAGCGATTACTTAAGAACAAGTCTTTAATGAACTGCACTAACGGCATTCTAGAAAATTCTGATGTTTTTTGAACTGACATATAAGTTGTTCTTATATAGGAATTTCTACACTTTGTAAAATATCATTAATAATTTGTACTGATGTTATTCCTTCCATTTCTCTTTCAGGAGTAATTATCACTCTATGTTGTAATACCGGAATTGCAATTTGCTTTATATCTTCTGGGGTTACAAAATCTCTACCGTTAATTGCTGCAAAAGCTTTACTTGCTTTTAACACTGCAATTGATGCCCTTGGCGAAGCTCCTAAATATAAAAATGGATTATTACGGGTATTTAAAATAATCTCAGCTATATATTTTATCAAATGTGGTTCTACAATTACTTGAGAAATCAAAGCTTGATACGCTATAATCTTTTCTTTACTTAAGCTATTTGTTATTTGCGCAAGCTTGGTAGTTTTAAGCCCGTGTTCTCTTGTTATTATCTCTATCTCATCTTCTAAATCTGGATAATCAACTGTAATTTTAAAAAGAAAACGATCTAATTGCGCTTCTGGCAAACGGTAAGTTCCCTCTTGCTCAATTGGGTTTTGCGTTGCTAAAATCATATAAGGAGCTTCTAATAAATATCTCACACCATCCATAGTTACTTGCCTTTCTTCCATTACCTCAAATAACGCTGCTTGTGTTTTTGCTGGAGCCCTATTTATTTCATCAACCAGAATAATATTAGAAAAAATAGGTCCTTTTTTAAATTCGAAATCTGATTTTTTTAAATTAAATATAGAAGTACCCAGAACATCCGAAGGCATTAGATCAGGCGTAAACTGCACTCTACTAAAATCTACCTCTAAAGATTTTGCTAATAATTTAGCTGTTATGGTTTTTGCAACTCCAGGAACACCTTCTATCAAAACATGACCTTCTGCAAGTAATGCCGTAATTAAAAGATTTGCAACATGCTTTTGCCCTACTATTACTTTAGCAAGTTCAGTTTTTATTTGAGCAACGCTTGTTTTAAGTTCTTCTAAATTTAATCTGCTATTAAATTCAATATCGTTGTTTTCTTCCATAATCTATTGTTTTACCTCACTAGAGGAATTATTGTTTATAGAATTTCTCTATTTCTTTATTTAATGTTTTTAATGGTTCTTTTGTGCTAAATTGATGTGATTTCATTTTAATTATCAAACTCACTAATTGCTGTATTTCACCAACTGATTTACCTGAACGTAAAGCTAATTTGGTTACAAAACTTTCATTTAATTTTTCTGTAGGTAAATGATATTTACTTCTAACATGTTCTAAAAAATGAACAATTATTTTTTGAATAATACCATTGTAATCTTGTGCATCGTAGTGCAAATTACTAACTGTTTGCACAAATTCTGTAGTTGTATTTTTTAAAGGGTCATTTATAGGAATAATACGTTGCCTACGCTTAGCATTAAACAACATAAATAAAGCAATAGCAAACAATAACAAATACCAACCCCAGCGCAAAGGCTCTTTAGATAAAATATAACGCAAAGGGCTACGACTAATTTCTGGGTCTAATTTTATTGCCTTATCTACTAAAATTGGCAATGTTGGTAAAAATGAAATTACATTACTAACATACCCTGTATTTTCAGCTTCTAACATTTGGTAATTTGTAAATACTTCCGGAGTTGTATGAATATAAAAAACACCATTTCCGTAAGGTACTCCAATAAAATTTGCATGTTTTTCACCATTAAAAGACTTTAAAAAACCTAATTTTTTTCCTTCCATAATAGAATCGGAAATATAGCTTGTTCCATAAGGCACCTTTGGTGAATACCTTAATGTATCATTAGTATGAAATAAATACAAAGTTTTGTCTTCTGGTTTTATTTCTACAGGATCATAATCTATCTTAAAGTTTAAAGTATCTTGAACATATTTTGGAAAATAATATGCTGATATAAATGCTTCATTACCATAATCAATATACTGCAATAAACTATTAAATGAAGTTTCATCTATATCATAACTACCCGATATACTAACATAATTTTTTAAGGTATCTTTATCTTGCATTCGTAAATGCTGATCATATTCATAAAAAGTAGTATATACTTTTTTAGTAGATTTACCCTTAAAGAAAAAAGGAAGTTGCTCATAAAAAACTTTAGTATCTAAAGGCTTCGTTTCAATTTCATCAAAAGTAGGACTCCAATCTAATTCATTACTCTGATTAACAAAAAGTAAGATGAATAAAATTACAACTCCAACGATAATCAATATTGTTTTTTTACGCATTTTTAAAAGATTTTAAAATTTGCGAATAAACCGTAGATGCTTTTGTATATTCTATTTCATCAATAGAAAACTCTCCGTACCAAATATAAGTATAATAATAAGTTGCTTTATTAAAATCTGTTGCATGCTTAGTGCCTTCTAAAGCTAATTGATAATCGTAACTAGTTTTTTGAGAATCGTAACTAATAATATTGTATTGATCTAATTTTTTAAGAAGTAACAAGTAATTATACCGTACAGCCAAACGATAATCTTTCAATTGTAAAGCCTCATTAATTAAAGCCTCAAAATTTACTTCTTGAATATTTTCTCCTATTTCAAAATTAAGTTCGTCTGTTGTATCTTTTTTTCTTTTAAACAACCATCTACCCTCATTATTTAAAACCATTTTCACAATAAGAAAAACAGCACCACCAATCACTAAAATGTAAAATACTAGTTTTAAATTTTCTATTATAGTTAAAGCACTTTCATCTTTAATACTAAATATATTTGAAATTAAATCTCTTAACCAAGCTTTAAATGTATCAAGCCATGAAACTGATTCTACATAATCATAATCTGATCCTTTATAGTCTTCCTTATAAGAATTAGGCAAAACACGAACTTCTTCTGGTTGATCAGGCACAATAGCTTCTTGCCCCACAGCTACAGCAATGCCTATTAAAAAATAGAACATAAACAGTACCAAATATGCTCTTTGTTTATTTTTCAATAGTTGTAGAAATTATTTTTTTATGCACCTTAAATGGATAAATTAAAAAGTAATATGAAATTAAACTGAGTGTTCCTAAAATTATAAAAAGTGCTAAAAAATTAGGCATACTATCTGAGTATCGTGTTACAAAACCCTCTAAAAAACCTGCAGCTATTGTAAAAGGAAATGTACTTATTACTATTTTAATACTATCACGCATACCTCTTTTAAAAGAATTCATTCTTGAGAATGTTTTAGGAAACAAGATACTTGCTCCCAAAATAAATCCTGCTGCACCCTCAATTACTATAGCAAAAATTTCCATAGCGCCATGAATCCATATTCCTTTTGCACTTTTCCACAAAACCCCTTCTTGTTCAAAAAAATACTGAAAAGCACCTAGCATAATTCCATTTTGCAACAAAACATAACCAGTGCCTATACCACCAGTCACCCCGTAAGCAAAACTCATAAGGCCTACTTTTAAGTTATTAAATGTAATACCAATAAAGCTACCCCAATTACTACCACTTTTATAAATAGCCACTGGATCACCATTTTCAATATTTTGTAATGTTTCATTTACGTAACTATCACCTAATATTAAACGAACGAACGTATCGTCATTAGCCGCAGAAACTACACCCACCAAAACAGCTATTAAAAAAAATGAAAAAGAATAAAATATATATCGTCTATATTGATACAATAAGAGAGGGACTTCAATTTTAAAAAAGTTTACAAATACGTTTGACTCTTCTCTTTTGGTTTGATATATTTTTTGATATACCCGAACTGCAAGATTATTAAGATATATTACAAGTTTACTTTTTTTGTAGTAAGTTTGAGCGTATGCTAAATCATTAATCAAATGAAGATATAAATTTGCTAGATCATCAGGGTTATCAATTTTTTTTTGCTCAATTGCTTTTTCAAATTGTAACCATTTTTCTTTATTTTGTCTAATGAAGGCAATTTCTCTCATGCTTAACAAATAAAATCATATAATGGCAGAAATACAAATTACTACTACTCAAAATGTAACAATCGCTTTTACTGCCGCTGAAGTAGGAGAACGTATTTTAGCATATATTATTGACCTAATTATTAAAATTGCCTATGTTGGTATAATAATTACAATTCTTGGCGGTATTTCAAGTAATGGTGGTATTGGAATTGAAGATCGTTTTGACTCTGACCCTTGGAGCATTATGGCTATTATTATTATTTTAGGTGCTCCTGTCATATTTTATACCATAGTTTCAGAATCTTTAATGTCCGGACAAACTTTAGGAAAAAAAATAGCTAAAATTCAAGTAGTAAAAATTGACGGTTACCGCGCTAGTTTCCTAGACTTTTTTATTAGATGGGTAATGCGTTTTATTGATATTAATATTTTTTCTGGTATTGTTGCATTAGTTTCTATTGGCAATTCAAAAAACCATCAAAGATTAGGTGGAATGGCGTCAGGCACAGGAGTTATCACCTTAAAAAATAAAATAAATATTAGCCACACCATACTACAAGAGGTTTCCGACGACTATAAACCTACTTATTTATCTGTAATAAAACTCTCTGATAATGATATGCGTATTATTAAAGAAAATTTTATTCGTGCCAGGAAATCACAAGATTTCAAAACCATACTTACTATAAAGCAAAAAATAATTGATGTAATTCAAGAGGAACCGAAAGAAGACGTTACTGCTGAAAATTTTATCAGATGTATTTTAAAAGATTACAATTACTTTACTAAAAACATGTAAAATGCTTATTATCATTTTATAAAAAAAGAGATAAAATGTAAAATACATTTTATCTCTTTTTTTATTCTATTGGGGTTAATAATTAAGCTTATGAAATACCAATATCATCAAGTTCATTATCAATGGGGTCTTTCGGGTTTAAACCGTATTCATTAGATCTAGAATCACCATCAACACACATTAAAACTAAAAACCAAACTCCACCAATAACAGGAATAAAACGAACTAGAATATACCATCCGCTTTTTCCTTGGTCATGTAGCCTACGAACAGCTAAAGCCAATGAAGGAATTATTATAGCTAAAACATAAAGCCCTAATGGAATCGCAATATAATCTTGAAGCCCTATTCCTGCTCCAATAAAAGCAACTCCAAGAACAACTATTATATTAAATAGCACAAACATCCAATATTCTTTACGTCTAGACCTACCTGAAAAATCGGCATATTTTTTAAAAGACATTAAAAACCACTCCATACTCTTTATTTATGCCTCTGAAATACCTATATCATTAAGCTCGTTATCTGGATTTTTTGGATCTTGACCATACTTATTAGCCCCCTCTTCACCATTTGTACATAGTAAATACAAGTTATAAAAGGGAATTAACAGAAACCAACCACTCTTACCAACATCATGCATTCTTCTTACTCCAACTGCAATTGTAGGTATAAATACCCCTAAACTATATATTGTATTTATTCCAAAACCTTCTAAACCTAAAACAGAGCTGTCAACAATACTTAAAACCACACTAATAATTGTGCTAAATAAATAAAACATCCAATATTCTTTTCTTCTAGACCTACCTGTAAATTCTGAGTACTTTTTAAGTACCATTAAAAACCATTCCATAAATTATAAAATTTTAGTTAAATTATTTTGTTTAAAATTAACGTGATATTTCTTATAAAATTATCTATCACACTAACATTTGGTTTATATTTAATTTTCTTGAATCAAGCACAAATGATAAAGCCCTCCATAATTAAATGGAAGGCTTTTTATTATAAACTAATTTTAAAGTTATTACGATATACTTTGTACAACTTCTTTTTTAGCTACTTTTTTAGAACCATCAAATCCTTCAACACCACCAACGGTAGTATATTTCATAACATAACGTTTTCCTGGGTTGATAATTTGATAGGCAAACTGACACATAATCGCAGCTTCATGGAAACCAGATAAAATTAATTTTAATTTACCTTCGTATGTATTCACATCACCAATAGCAAAAACACCTGGTATATTCGTTTGGTAATCTTTTGCATTGTTTACTTTAATGGCATTTTTCTCAATTTCTAATCCCCAATTACCTATTGGACCTAATTTTGGAGACAAACCAAATAAAGGAATAAAGTTGTCTACCTCAAGAACAGTTTGTCCTTTTTCAGCATCGTTATGTTTGATAGTTACAGACTCAATTTTTCCATCACCAGCAACTCCTATAACTTCTGCTTCTGTATGTAATTGAATTTTACCCAATTTAGCTAATTCTCTAGCTTTTTCAACAGAATCTAAAGCTCCTCTAAATTCATTTCTACGGTGTACTAAAGAAACTTCTGAAGCAACATCAGCTAAGAAAATAGCCCAATCTAAAGCTGAATCTCCACCGCCAGATATTACTACTTTTTTATCACGATATACTTCTGGATCTTTAATAAAATAATTAACTCCTTTATCTTCATAATCAATGATATTAGGAATTAATGGTTTTCTTGGCTCAAAAGAACCTAAACCACCAGCAATAACAACAACTGGAGCGTGGTGTTTTGTACCTTTATTAGTAGTTACAATAAAAGAACCATCTTCTTGCTTATCTAATGTTTCAGCACGTTCTCCAAGAGTGTAGCCTGCTTCAAAAGGCTTTATTTGCTCCATAAGATTATCTACCAAAGTTCCTGCTAAAACTTCTGGAAAAGCTGGAATATCGTAAATAGGTTTTTTAGGATATATTTCTGAACACTGACCACCTGTTTGTGGTAATGCATCAATTAAATGGCATTTTAATTTTAATAATCCTGCTTCAAATACGGTAAACAACCCCGTTGGTCCCGCTCCGATAATTAAGATATCTGTTTTTATCATCTCTACTTATTCAAAAAATTCATGATGAAATAACTCTCATCTTATAATTACAAATTTACAAAAGCAATTATAACGCGGTTACTTCATCAACTTGTTTATATGTATCTATTGCATTTTGCAATGCATTTTTATGATTTACTACCTCGCCAATAATAATTATGGCTGGGTTTGATAATTGTTGTCTTTCTACTTCTTGCTCAATAGTAGCTATTGTTGCCACACCTACTTTTTCATTATCTCGTGTGCCATTTTGAATAATAGCTATTGGCGTTGCCCCTTTATTTTCATTTTTGAACAATTTAACAATGGCTGGCAATTTTGACATTCCCATTAATATAACTATAGTAGCATTTGATTTTGCTGCTAAAGCTACATCACTAGATAATTTATGTTCTTTAGTGGTACCTGTAATTACCCAAAAACTTTCCGAAGAACCTCTTTTCGTTACTGGTATGTTTTGTGATGCAGGCACTGCAACCGATGATGATATACCTGGTACCATTGCTACTTGTACGCCATGCTTAGCAGCATACTCCATTTCTTCTGCTCCACGACCAAAAATAAAAGGATCTCCACCTTTTAAACGAACCACATGTTGTGTTTTTCCACGACTAACAATAAGTTCATTTATTTGTTCTTGTTGGTATGCATAGCAACCTTTGCGTTTACCAACAAATATTAATTCTGCCTGCGTGGCATAATTTAATAATTCTGGGTTTACCAAAGCGTCATACAAAACAACATCTGCCGCTTCTAATATCTTAATTGCTTTTAATGTAATGAGTTCTGGATCACCAGGACCAGCACCAATTACAGTAAGCAAACCTAAGCTACTTGCTTTTGTATGTTTTGTATTCTCACTCATTATTAGTTAGCTTTTGCTAATTCTGCAGTTCTAAATTCTTGAACTTTTTCTAAAAAAACTTTTGTATCATTTAAATATGCCTCAGCAAAAGCTTCTGAAGGTTCGTTTTTATTAATTTGAAGAATAAATTCTTCAAAACCTTTATCTAAACTTATTCTATTATTTGCTACAAACTTCTCATCAAAATCTTTTATAATACCTGCATGAGTATTTGTTTTTTGATTTTCAGAAGTTAGTATTGCTTTTGCTGTATTCACCATTGATGAATAAGAATGGTAAATACTTGCCGCCCATTTACCTTCTGAAAAAGTAGTTTGAGCTGTTTGTATTTTCTCTTCACTTTCAAATAATAATGTTGCAATTAAATCAATAACTACACCTGCACATTCACCTACACCAATTGCTTTTACATATTTTTCAGAATTTCCCCAATCAATAAAATCCTCTGCAGTTAAATTATCAACGGCCGTTAAGTCTTTTAATAAATCGTAAAAATACATTTGTTTTTTTTCAGCATAGTAATCAGGGAACGAAGCGCCGTTACCATTTGCATCAAAATCATTTAATATAATACGTAATGCTTCAGGGCCTCTTTTACTTGGTATTTTCACTACTTTATCAGCAAATTTACCTTCGCCATTACCCATATTACCACCACCTAATAAAACTTGTAAAGCAGGTGCTACTAATTTATCTTTTGTACGAACAGTCATTCCTTGAAAACCAATATTTGCCATATTGTGCTGTCCGCAAGCGTTCATACAACCACTGATTTTAATTACCACATCAGGGTTATTAATATAATCAGGGTATTCTATTTTCATTACTCTTTCTAACTCATCAGCAATACCAGTACTACTAGCAATACCTAAGTTACATGTATCAGTACCTGGGCAAGCCGTAATATCTATTGCTTTATTATAACCCGCTTCAGTAAAACCTAATTTACTTAATTCTGAATAAAAGAAAGGAACTAACTCTTCTTTTACATAAGGAATTAATATATTCTGACGTAAACTTAATCTGATTTCATCAGCTGCGTATTTTTGAACCAAATCAGCTAAGGCACGAGCTTCTTTTAAATAAAAATCACCTAATAATACTTTTACACCAATAGCTACATAACCATCTTGTTTTTGAGCAATAACATTTGTTGACTTCCAAGCATCAAAAGCTTTCTGGTCTTCAATACTTACATTTGGCACATCAACCTCTGCTATTTGTGGTTTTGGATAAGCTTCAGCATCAATTGGAAAAGATTTTACAGGAATAGCAAGTTGCTCTTCTTCTAATAAAGCTTTAAAACCATCTAATCCTAAATCTTTCATTAAGAATTTCAAACGTGCTTTTGCTCTACTTTTACGTTCTCCGTATCTATCAAAAACACGAACAACACCTTCCATTAATGGTATTATTTTATCCGATGGTAAAAAATCATACAGCAATTCTGCATGACGAGGTTGAGAACCTAAACCACCACCAAGCATAACTTTAAAACCTCTTACACCATTTTCTATTTTAGCAATAAAACCTAAATCATGCATATAAGACAATCCAGTATCTGAATCTGCAGAAGAGAAAGAAACTTTAAATTTTCTTCCTAACTCTTGACTTATTGGGTTTCTTAAAAAGTATTGAAACAATGCATGAGCATAAGGAGATACATCAAAAGGCTCATCTACATCAATACCAGCAGTTTCACTTGCTGTTACATTACGTACTGTATTACCACAAGCTTCACGCAAAGTAATATCAGATTTTTCAAGTTCAGCCCATAACTCAGGTGTTCTATCTAAATCTACATAATGAATTTGAATATCTTGACGTGTAGTAATATGTAAACGACCTCTAGAATATTCTTCAGAAACATCACATATTCTTCTTAATTGCTCAGAAGAAACTTTACCGTAAGGTAATTTAATACGAATCATTTGCACGCCTTCTTGACGTTGCCCATAAACACCACGTGCTAAACGTAGGCTACGGAATTTTTCTTCGTCTATTTTACCATTGTGAAACATATCGATTTTGTTTGCTAAATCAATAATATCTTTTTCAACAATAGGGTTTTCTATTTCTGTTCTAAAACTTTGCATGTTTTTGAGTATTAAGTAGTTTTCAAAATGTGACTAACACTGTTTACAACCACTATTTTTTTTATATAATTTACTGGATAAAACCAGCTCCTACGGTACTATTTGTTTTGGTATCAATTAAAATAAACGAACCGTTTGTTCTATGATCTTTAAAAGCATCAAAGAAAATTGGCTTATTTAATTTGAAAGTAACTTTAGCAATATCATTCATTCCTAAACCAGTTACTCCTTCTTCAATACCTGAATAATCAGGATTAATTTTATGATGAATTTTATCCACCTTAGCTAAAACCTTATTTACACCATGTTGAACTACATATTTACCACCTGCTTGTAATTGTTCAGAATCCATCCAAGAGATTGTTGCTGTAAATTGTTTTTCTATTTGTGGCAATTCATTAGCTCTTACAATCATATCACCTCTACTCACATTAATTTCATCTTCTAAAGTAATAGTAACCGATGAACGTCTTGAAGCAGTATCATATTTTTTATCGTAAGCGTATATTTCTTTTATTTTAGATTTTGTTTGTGAAGGCAAAGCCACTACCTCATCTCCAACACTTAATTCACCTCCATATACTTTACCTGCAAAACCTCTAAAATCATGAAATTCATCTGTTTTAGGGCGAATTACATATTGCACAGGAAAACGTGGTGTACCTGCATTGAAAATATCTTTTCTATCTAAATCTTCTAAATGCTCTAACAGTGTTTGTCCTGAGTACCAAGGTGTGTTTTCTGATTTATTCACTACATTATCGCCTTTTAATGCACTAACTGGAATAAATGTAATATTTTGATCTTGGTAATCTCTCTTTGCCATTAATTCAGAAAAATCTGCTTTAATTTCGTTATATCTTTCTTCTGAAAAATCAACTAAATCCATTTTATTAATAGCTACAATAACATCTTTTACACGAAGTAAGTTATTGATAAAAAAGTGACGGTTTGTTTGCTCAATTACTCCTTTACGAGCATCAATTAAAATAATTGCTGCTTGAGATGTAGATGCACCCGTAACCATATTACGTGTATATTCTACGTGACCTGGAGTATCGGCAATAATGTAACTTTTCTTTGCTGTAGAAAAATATATATGCGCAACATCAATAGTAATACCTTGCTCACGCTCAGCCACTAAACCATCAGTTGCTAAAGAAAAGTCTAAATAGTCATATCCTTTTTGCTTACTTGTTTTCTCGATAGCCTCTAACTTATCACTTGTAAGTGATTTTGTATCGTATAGAATTCTACCTATTAAGGTACTCTTACCATCATCTACACTACCTGCTGTTGCTATTTTTAGTACTTCCATTATTTTATTATTGTTGTTTGACACTTTGAAAAGTATCAATCTATATTTTTATTTAAGTTGATTTATTATTTAAAAATCAACTATTAAAAGTATCCTTGTTGTTTTCTTTTCTCCATTGCTGCTTCAGAACGCTTATCATCAATACGCGCTCCTCTTTCAGAAATACTTGAGTCTCTAATTTCACTTACCACTTTATCAATACTAACTGCATCAGAAAGTACTGCTGCTGTACAAGACATATCTCCTACAGTACGGAAACGCACTAAACGCTCTTCAACAACCTCATCTTCATCACGGAAAACAATATCATCTTCAGCAGACCATATCATACCATCTCTAACAAATGTTTTACGTTTGTGCGCAAAATATATTGATGGAATTTCAATTTCTTCTTTTTGAATATAAGACCAAACATCTAATTCTGTCCAGTTTGAAATTGGAAAACAACGTACGTTTTGACCTAATTCGATATCGCCATTCAACATATCAAACAACTCAGGACGTTGGCTTTTTTCATCCCATTGACCAAAATCATCACGAACAGAAAAAATACGTTCTTTCGCTCTTGCCTTTTCTTCATCTCTACGAGCACCACCGATACAAGCATCAAACTTAAACTCTTCAATAGCATCTAATAATGTAGTTGTTTGTAAAGAGTTTCTACTAGCATATCTACCAGACTCTTCTTTAACTTTACCAGCATCAATAGAATCTTGTACATTACGCACAATTAATTCTACACCAAGTTCTTTCGCCAAACGATCTCTGAATTCTATTGTTTCAGGAAAGTTATGACCCGTATCAATATGCATTAAAGGGAAAGGAATTTTTGCTGGCCAAAATGCTTTTTGTGCCAAACGAACTAGAGTTATTGAATCTTTACCACCTGAGAATAATAGTACTGGTTTCTCAAATTGAGCAGCAACTTCTCTTATAATATAAATTGCTTCGTTTTCTAATGGGTTTATATGCGATGTATCTTTATTCATCTTTTTATTTTAATTCTTTATTCAATACTTAAGTTTAAAATCTGCTCTTAAGTGTGTAATCCGCATTCGCGATTTTCTAAAACTTTTGTTGGGTCAAAATATTTATGCTCATTAGGTAAATTATACTCTGTTAAATAAGCATCTAATTTTGCATCATCCCAATGATAAAAAGGGCTTACTTTCAAAACTCCATCTTTACTTACACTAAAAATATCTAATGAATTACGTAAAGCAGTTTGTCCTTTTCTAAGGTTTGTAAACCATACTTTAGGTATATGTTCCGCCATTGCTCTACCAAAAGGCTCAAGCTTAACTTGCTCAGTAAAAATTGCATGGTTTGGATCATCAATACCAGGTATTCCCATAACAGCATCTCTATGAGATGATGTTTGCTTAGGTACATATAAATGAATATTTAAACCTAATTTTTCAATCAAATCTTCTGCATGTTTATAGGTATTTGGTGTATTATAACCTGTATCACACCAAATAACTTTAATATCTTTATTTACAGCAGTAACAGCATGTAAAATATTTACCTCATAAGGTCTAAAGTTTGTTGTAACTACTGCATTACTATTTTGCTCTAATGCAAATGCTATAATATCAGCAGGAGAAGCATCAGCAAACTTAGCATTCCATTCTTGTATGTTTTCTTCTGTAAAAGCCATAACTATTAAATCTTATTTACCCCATTTAATTTTATTCCACATTCTCTCATGGAAAAAATATAACACCATTTTTGTAAAAAGCTCAACAACACCTATCGAAAAAGCTAATTTTAAAGTTCCAGTTACAATCCAAGAAATAATAACTGTATCTATTGTACCAATAACTCTCCAACTAATTGACTTAACAATACTCCTTCTAGGGTCTTCAGATTTACTATCTTCTTTGTAAGTCGTTTTCGTATTTTCTTTATCTAAAATCAATTGATCTGCTATCATGTGATTAATCTTTTCTATTACCCTATTAAACTAATAGAGTTTTCAAAAGTAATTATTTTTCACAAAGTAAGTCGTTAATTAATATACAAAATTACTATTACCCTATAGTTTTAGTAGATTATTAAAAAAAGACAATAAAACTTAATAAATCTTCAATGATTTTTTATTGATTTCTATGAAATTAAGTCGGAAAGTACTGTGTTACGGTAAATTTCTAGATTACTATCACGTACCTGTAACATTAATTTATGCACGCCACATGTTAACTCATCAGGGCAGTCTTCACATTTTTTGTAAAAATTAAGACTAACACAAGGCACCATTGAAATAGGTCCTTCTAATACCCGCATTACATCAGC
This sequence comes from uncultured Cellulophaga sp., assembly GCA_947496695.1. Taxonomy (GTDB): domain Bacteria; phylum Bacteroidota; class Bacteroidia; order Flavobacteriales; family Flavobacteriaceae; genus Cellulophaga. The sequence continues at coordinate 119,072 of CANMEI010000001.1, forward strand.
CATTTTTATTTCAGATGCGTCTTTAATAAGGTAATAACCACCACCTTTTCCTTTTTTACTACCCAAAAACCCCGTTTTACGTAAAGACAATAATATAGTTTCTAAAAACTTTTGAGATATGTTTTCAGCACTTGCAATTTCAGAAATTTGCACTGGTTTTTTACCTTCTTGTTGCGCCAAGAAAGTAAGTGCTTTCAATCCGTATTTTGTCTTTTTTGATAACATATGTGGCTAAGATACTCAAAAATTAGATAATCTTTAAATCCTATATATTAACTAGAATTAAGAACTTGAATTTAATATTTTTAATAAAAAGAATATTCGTAAAATAATTCTAAAAAAAATGTTTTAAAATAAAATATTAAAAACCAACCAAATTATTATTAAAAATATCGCTACATTATCAAAAGCTATCACCAAAGAAGCCGGTAAAGGAATATTCAAACATATTATATTTATAAGCTTTAGTTTAATATTATTTATTATAGCATTAATTTTGGTAGGCACCACAGAAGATGAAGTAGGAGTTTCTGCTTCTGGTCATACATGTAGTGCTGGGGGTGTATTAGGATTCTTTTATCTTTTTGCAATAGACTTTTGTTTGGCCTATGCTACTTTGCGTAACAAGTTTAATTGTATTCCCGTTTTTGTACTTTACATTAATTAATAAAGGAATCATTCATGCTTCAATACGTAAGCTATGGAAAGAAAATTTAGAAACATGGTTTACAACTAAGATAAAAAATTATACCTCTAAATACTTTTCAGTAGGTAATAAAGCTTCAACACTTAACGAACTAGCCACTTTAAAAATAAAATTAATTCATGACATTAAGAATGATGAAAGCAATTCTTAATGGCAACGTAAAATATTCTCTTTTATACTTAAAAAAATAAGGTTAGATGATTTTGACGTCAATCAAACTGACACAAAACTTAGTGATTTTATAGTTGATAAAGCAATTGAATATGTTTCGTCATTAGGCGAGCCTAACAATAAACCTATATATATTGTCTTCGGAATTCAAGTAACGTTACTAAATCATTATTAACAAATAACTTATCGCCTTAATCACAAGTCATTCACTGAAAGAAAACACACATTCACTGATTACCTCTTTATAAATAAAATTTAATTAAAATATACGAGTTAGATTAATACAAGAACTTAATAAGGAAATAATGAAAATGAAAAAAAAAGAATATTTTAAATCTGCTTTACAAATTGTACTAATAGCTTCACTTATTACTTTTAGTGCATGTAGTAGTGATGATTCTGATACTACCACTGAAGATACAGAAGAGGAAACTAACGAAGAGAGTTCCATTGATACAGATTCTTATATTTTAGTTGCTGATACTGATAATCAAGGTGCATACTTAATAAACCATGACGGAGATCAACTTTTTAAATGGGAATTTGACAGAAGTTTAGGTAACGATGTTAACCTATTAGATGATGGAAGTTTAGTTGTTTGCTTAAAAGCAGACAACCCAGGAATAACCTTAGGTGGTTACGGGGGTATTATGCGTAAAATTAATGCAGACCAGACTACAGATTGGGAGGTTTCTTATAATTCTGGTGATGATTATATGGCGCACCATGATGTTGAATATTTATCAAGTGGAAATATTATTTTCCCTGTTTGGGAAAAAGTAACTTCAGAAGAAGCTAGCGAATTAGGGTTCTCAGAAGATTTAGATATATTTCCAGATGCGATTATTGAAATGAACCCGTTGACAGAAGAAATAGTCTGGGAATGGCATGTTATAGATCATTTAATTCAAGATCACGATAGCTCTAAAGAAAACTTTGGTGTTGTTGTTGACAACCCTAATAAAGTAGATATTAATTACAACAGCACTCAATCTAATGGAGATTTAATGCATTTTAACGGTTTAACTTTAGATGAAACTAATGACATTTTATATATCACGGTAAACAACTATAGTGAAGTTTGGGTTTTAGATCACAGCACAACCACAGAAGAAGCTAGTACAAGTACTGGCGGAAATTACAATTTAGGAGGCGATTTAATTTATCGTTTTGGCAATCCACTTGCTTATGATAATGTAGGAGACGTAACCTTAAACAATGTTCACTATCCAAATTTATTAGACACTGGTAACATGTTAGTTTTTGCAAATGATATTTACGACAATCAATCTGAAGTTGTTGAGTATGTTTTAAATCCACCTTATGAATTAGTTGCAGGTGAAGACAATGAGCCTACTGTAACTTGGAGTTTTACAGATTCTGAACTATATACTGCTGGTTTAGGTAGCGGTGTTCGTATGAGTAATGGAAATACTTTAATTGCCGAGGGTAGAGATGGCACTATATGGGAAGTAAGCGATAGTGGTGAAGTACTATGGCAAAATACAGATTACAATACAGTTTGGAGAGCTTATGCTTTTTTAACTGATGACCCAGCAGTTACTGCTTTAGGATTATAAAGAACGAGAACACTATATTTAATAAGCCTCAATATTTATAAAATATTGAGGCTTTATCTATTAAAAAAAAGAAAGTATTAACTACCCTAATGCTTGCTTAACATCAGCAATAATATCATCTATATGTTCTAAACCTACTGACAACCTTACTGTACCGTCAGTAATATTAACTACCTCTCTTTCTTCTGTTGTTAATTTACTATGTGTTGTTGATGCTGGGTGCGTTACAATACTTCTTGAATCTCCTAAATTGGCTGATAAAGACAATAATTTAATTGAATCAAAAAAGTTTCTCCCTGCTTCCAGTCCTCCTTTAACTTCAAAAGCAACAATAGACCCACCTGCTTTCATTTGCTTTTTAGCAATTTCATACATTGGATGCGATTTTAAAAATGGGTATTTTACCCAATTCACTTTCGGATGGTTTTCTAAAAAGGTTGCCAGCTTTAAAGCATTCTCACAATGACGATCCACACGAACAGCCAGTGTTTCTAAACTTTTAGATATTACCCAAGCATTAAAAGGCGAAAGCGCAGGACCAGTAATACGAGAAAAACGATATATTTTATCCATTAACGCAGCACTACCAACAGTAATTCCTGCTAACACACGACCCTGACCATCCATTAGCTTTGTACCTGAATGAATTACTAAATCTGCCCCAAACTTAATTGGCTGTTGCAAATAAGGAGTTGCAAAGCAATTATCAATAACTAATATTAAATTGTACTTTTTAGCAATTTTACCTAAAGCTTCTAAATCTAAAACATCAACACCTGGATTTGTTGGAGATTCTGCATAAATTATTTTAGTTGTTGGCTTTATTAGTTTTTCAATTGTAGTCAAATCATCAATCTCAAAATAATCTGATGACACATTCCATTTTGGGAAAAAAGTAGCAAATAAATTATGTGTTGACCCGAATATATTTCGAGCTGATATAATATGATCTCCACTATCAACTAATGCCGCTAATGTTGAAAAAACAGCCGCCATACCTGATGCAAAAGCAAAACCCGCTTCAGCACCTTCCATTTTACATACTTTCTCTATAAACTCATTAGAGTTTGGATTGGAATACCTTGAATAAATATTACGCTCTTTTTCTTCACTAAAAGAAGCTCGCATATCTTCAGCATCTTCAAAGACAAAGCTTGAAGTAACATACATTGGTGTAGAATGTTCTAAAAACTGTGAGCGCTCCGTTTGTGTTCTAATTGCGTCTGTTTCAAACTTATTTTCCATATTTCTCTTAAATTAGGTAACATACTTGTTACCCGGATTTTATTCTTATTTTCCTTTTTCTATAATTCTCAATATATCACCAAATACACCACGGGCAGTTACCGCTGCTCCTGCTCCTGCTCCTTGAATTACTAATGGATTTTCACCGTAAGATTCAGTATAAATTTCAATAATAGAATCTGACCCTTTTACTTGCCCTAGTGCACTTTCCTTAGGAACAGAAATTAATTTCACTTCTAAATTACCTTTTTCTTTTTGCAAATCACCATACAAATCACCTACATAACGTAACACATGATTAGGTTTTTGATCTTTTTTAATCTTATCAAAAATAGGATCTAATGACTCTAATTGATTTTTGAACGTAGCAACATCTACATTATGTAATTCTTCAGGTATTAAATTCTGAATACTTACATCGGTAAACTCGTTACTTAAATCTAATTCACGAGCTAAAATCAATAATTTTCTACCTACATCATTACCTGATAAATCTTCACGGGCATCAGGCTCAGTAAATCCTTTTTCCATTGCTTCTTTTAGAATTGATGAAAATGGCCTATCTACTTCCGAAAAAGTATTAAAAATATAACTTAATGATCCTGAAAACACTCCCTTTATCTGTGTAATATTCTCTCCAGATAAATGCAATAATTTAATTGTGTCAATTAAAGGGAGCCCTGCTCCAACATTAGTTTCATACAAGTATTGCTTTTGATTTTTCTCTAATTCAGTTCTTAAATTCTGATAAAAATCAAAACTCAATGTATTTGCTATTTTATTAGAAGAAACCAAATCAAACCCATTAGCAATCATACTTGAGTAAGACTCAACAAATGGTTTACTTGCCGTATTATCAACTGCAATTAAGTTTTCTAAATGATGTTGTTTTGCAAAATTAAAAATTGTAGCTAAATTAAATTCTTCTCCATTTTGCTCTAGCTCTTTTTCCCAATTTTCAGAAATGCCTATTTTATTTAACAATACTTTTCTAGAGTTTGCAACTGCAAAAACATTTAATTGAATACCCTTACGCTCTTTAATGCTTTCTGCCGATGCTAATATTTGATCAATTAAAGTACCACCAACATTTCCATGACCAAAAATAGCAATATTAACTTTTTTACTAATCCCGAAAACTTGGCCATGCATAACGTTCAAGGCCTTATATAAATCAGCCCGCTTTACTACCAAACTCACATTTTTACCTGTTACCGTATTATTAAACAATAAGGGAACAATTTGGTTTTTAATTAATTCATTAAATGGTTTATGAAATGAGCTTAAATCTTGACCTACAATTGAAATTACAGAAACGTTATTAGATACCGTAATCATGTTTACATCTTTTGTAGCAAAATCAGATGTAAATTCCTCCAGTAAAACCTCTTTAGCTTTTAAAGCCTTATCCGCGGCAACAACAAAACCTAGACCACGCTCAGATGAACCTTGAGAAATAATATTTACACTAATATTATTTGCACTAAGCGCCTTAAATACACGAGCATCAACACCAACTTTACCTAACAAGCCACGACCTTCAAAATTAACTAAAGCCACGTCCTCTATAACAGAAAGCGATTTTATACCCTCTTTGCTTGTTTTAGCACTTATTAAAGTTCCATTATTATCATCATTAAAAGTATTCAATATTCTTAATGGAATATTTTTTTCAATTAATGGAATAATTGTTTTTGCATGTAATATAGTTGCTCCAAAATTAGCTAACTCATTTGCTTCGCTATATGATAATTCTTCTATTCTTTTTGCATCAGGAACATAATCTGGATTGGCAGTATAAATACCATCAACATGTGTATAATTTTGTAATTCTGCCGCATCTAAAAAATTAGCCATTAAAGCCGCCGAATAATTACTACCGTTTCTACCTAGCGTAGTAGTTTCATTATCGCTGTTTGAAGCTATAAAACCTGTAATTACAGGAATAACATTTTTATCTAGTTTAGCAACTGCCTGTAAGACATTTTCTTTTGATATTGTTTCAAAAACTTGAGCATCACCAAAATTTCCATCTGTTTTTATCAAACTTCTCGAATCAATTAGTTTTGCTTTTATTCCTTTATCATTTAGTAATTTAGTAGTAACCTTTCCTGAAATTAATTCTCCAAAAGCCAAAACCTGATCTTTAATTTTAGTACTGTAATCGCCTAATAAAGAAACTCCTGAAAATAGCTTTTCTAATGCAGAAAACTCTTTTAACAAATCAATATTAAAATCGTTTACTTGATAGGTTTTAAAAGCATTAAATTCAGTAGTATAATCTTTTCCTTTTGCCGCTTTTTTTAATATAGCTTCTAATTGATCTGTTGCTTTACCTCTTGCTGAAAGCACTACTCCAATATTTTCACCATTAGTTACTTTTGTAGTAATAATGTTTAAAACTCGATTTAAACCTTCGCCATTTGCTAACGATTTACCCCCAAATTTTAATATTTTAATACGCTGACTTTTCTCATTATGATCAAAAATTCCTTTTAATAATTGTTCCATTTGTTGGAATTCTAATAAAAAAGCATCATGCCCATGTAATGATATTATCTCACCATATGTAACATTACTATTTACTTGTGCTAACTGTTTAAAAGTATCTTTGTTTTCTTCTGCTGTAAAAAACAAATCAGAATCTACCCCAATAATATGAATATTGGTTGCACTTTTTTCAATAATAGTAAAGGCGTCTTTATTATCGCGAGTAATGTCAATTGTTTTCAGTAATTGATTCATTAATTTATAGGCAGATAACTGAAAACGTTCTTGCAATTTAGTTCCATGATGTGTTAACCAACTTTCAACATTAAATACATGCAATTCTTCATTTGTACTTCTTTTAAAACGCTCTTTAAAAGATTCAGGCGTACGGTAGCAAAGCATTGCATGCATACGCGCATCATGTACCGGTTGTTTTGAGTTAATTAAAAACTGTTCTTGAATTTGACAATTTGCAATTAACCAATCTGTCGATTTCCAATCAGAAGCTACCGGAATTAAATTTTCTGTTAAATTAGGATCTAAAGCAACCATTTCCCAAGCAATTCCACCACCCATAGATCCACCAATAAGTGCAAAAAGCCTTGTTATGCTTAATTTTTCTAACCCTAATAAAAATATTTTTGCAATGTCTTGAGCTACAAAATCTTTATAGTTTTCTACCACAAAACCATCATGACCATTACCCGGTACATTAAAAGCTAAAACGGTATATTTTTCAGTATCGATACATTTACCATCACCAATTAATGCTGACCACCAACCATTTTCTCCTGCAACATCAGAATTACCTGTTAATGCATGATTTACAAGAATTATAGGTGCTGTATGTAACTTTGGTCCAAAAACTTGATATGATAACTCAAGATTTTGGGTTGTTCCTCCGTAATTGGTGTAGTTATTTATTTTTAAATGATGTAGCATGTATTCCGAATATTAAAAGGTAACAAATACCCTAAAGTGTAAAATTATCAGTTTGAATACTAAATACACTCAAACTGATTATAATGATTTATTTATAATGATTTAAAAGCATTTTCTAAATCTGCTTTTAAATCTTCAACATCTTCTAAACCAACAGATAAACGAATTAAATCTTGACCAACACCTGCGCTATCTTGTTGTTCTACTGTTAACTGTTGATGTGTAGTACTTGCTGGGTGAATAATTAAAGATTTAGTATCTCCAATATTGGCTAATAAAGAAAATATTTTAGTAGCATCAGTGACTTTTTTAGCTGCTTCAAAACCACCTTTGACTCCAAAAGTTACTAATCCACTTTGCCCTTTAGGTAGGTATTCCTTTGCTAAATCGTAATATTTACTGCTTTTTAAACCTGGGTAGTTTACCCAAGAAACCTCATCTCTACCCTCTAACCATTCAGCCAACTCTAATGCATTAACACTGTGTTGTTTAATACGAACATTTAAAGTTTCAAGACCCTGTATAATTTGGAATGCGTTAAATGGACTTAAAGCACCACCAAAATCACGTAATCCTTCTAAAATTAATTTAAATGTAAATGCCGCCGCACCTAAAGTTTCACTATATACTAAACCATGATATCCTGCTGATGGTTCTGTAAATTCAGGAAACTTTCCATTTGTCCAATCAAAAGTACCTGCATCAATAATTGCACCGCCTAATGAAGTTCCGTGACCTCCAATATATTTAGTTAACGAATGTATCACCAAATTTGCACCATGTTCAATTGGGTTTAATAATGCTGGTGAAGCTACTGTATTATCTACAATAAAGGGTACTTCAGCTTTTTTAGCTTCTTTTGAAATTGCTTTTAAATCCAACACATCTAATTTTGGATTACCTAAAGATTCTACAAAAAACGCCCTTGTATTCTCTTGAACTGCTTTTCCGAAATTTTCAGGTTCAGATGCGTCAACAAATGTTGTTGTAATTCCTAAACGAGGTAACGTAACATTCAATAAATTAAAAGTACCCCCATATAAACTACTTGATGCAACAATATGATCACCCGCCTTTAATAAAGTTAGTAATCCTGTTGAAATTGCAGCTGTACCTGATGAAAATACTACAGCACCTACGCCACCTTCAACAGCGGCTAATCTATTTTGTAAAATTTCATTTGTTGGATTATTTAAACGCGTATAAATAAAACCTAGTTCTTTTAATGAAAATAAATTTGCAGCATGATCTGTATCATTAAAAACATAGGAAGAAGTTTGGTAAATGGGCACTGCTCTTGTTCCTCCTGTCTGTGTAGTGTCATGCCCTGCATGTAAAGCGTTAGTTGAAAATTTTTGGTCACTCATGATTTCTTTGTTTTTTTAAATTAATTATAAAATAAAAAGCCAAACTCCAATTCAACATTAATGCTGTACTAGATAAAATCAAAAAGTTATTAAGAAGAAAATTTTCAATTGTTTATTTAAAAGCAATTGATTTTTCGTTATCTGCCGCCAATGCATTTAGCATTTTTTGGTAGAATTTAGCACCTTCATTGCATTGCGCAAAGGGTTGCTAAGGTTTCAAAGGGTCTATTCCCTCCACCTTTCTTGATAACTATTCAATACGTGTTTGAACTTGTGAGTTGCAAATATAACCACGGAAAATTTTATATTCCAAATAATAAGCAACTATTTTTTGTAATTTTCTCTTAAAAAAGCTGTAAAATATAACTTTTCAAATTTGTTACATGAGTAAATTTTATGGCTTTAATACAGAAAATTCAATACTAGAATCTGTAAATACAGTATGTGTTTGCGTTTTAAAATCTGATTCATCAGCCTTAAAAATATTATCTACATAAGTTTGTGGGTTCAAATCTATTAAAGGAAACCAAGTACTCTGAACTTGTATTTGAAGTTTATGTCCTTTTTTTATGGTATGAAAAACATCTTGTAATTTTATAGTTACATCTGTTTTTTTATTAGGTACAAAAGGTTCTGGTTCACTAAAACTATTTCTAAATCTGCCACGTAATACCTCACTCCTAACCATCATATGATAATTACTCATTTTTAAATGACCTTGCATTTCTTCTACTGTAGGTTCATCAGCTGGGTGCACATCAATAACTTTAACAATCCAATCTGCTGCTGTACCTGTAGTTGCAACTTTAAGTTTTGCTAAAATATCTCCTGCAAGTGTTAAATCTTCTTTTAAAACATCAGTTTCAAATACTAATACATCAGAACGGCGCGCTGCAAAACGTTGATCATCCGTCATATATTTCCTTGGCGTAAATACAGATTTTATATCTTCAGAATAGGGTACAGGTTTTTTAATATTACTTACAAAGGAAATCCCTTTTTCTGCTTTTTTATTTTCGCTTAAAACTTGATTACCCGACAAGAAAAATTCTTGTTTCATTACTCCTTCTGGTGGCCAACTATCATATGTTTTCCAATCTTTTTTACCTGTATCAAAAACATATGCTTCTGGTAAACCACTTTTATGATCGCCATTCCCTTTTAGAAAATGATTAAAGAACTTAGTTTCTATATTCTCCTGAAAAAATTCAGAAATAGAATCTCCAAAATAATAATTACCTACTATATTTTTCCCCTTAGTACGTGCCCATGCTCCGTGATCCCAAGGACCAAAAACCATTGTATTATAATTATCTTTATTATATTTTTCAATATTTTTATAGGTCTCTAAAGGCCCGTATAAATCTTCCGCATCAAACCAACCGCCAACTACCATAGTAGCTACGCTAGACTTTACATTTTTTAAATGCTGAATTAAGCCTCTACTTTGCCAAAGCTCATCATAATTTGGGTGTTCAATTAATTCTTTCCAGAAAAAATCATCAACCATATCCTCTGTCCCAACTCTTGGATTATCCTTTGTTCCATACTGAAAAAAAGAATTTAAGTTTTTTAAAGGTCCTGCATCTAAAAAGAATTGGTATTGATCTTCTGATGGTAATTCAGGTAATGTGTACCATGCTGTATCAGTTGGTTTATCACCGTTTGGTCTTTCGGTACCAAAAAGTGATGTTGCTCTAAAATAACTTAACAAATAAGCCCCATTATGATGAAAATCATCAAAAAAGAAATCACCTATACATGCTTGTGGCGATGCTGCTTTTAATGCTGGATGTGCATTAACAGTAGCGTATGTTGAATAATATCCTGGGTAAGAAATTCCCCAAATACCTACATTGCCATTATTATGTTCAACATTATTCACTAACCATTCAATAGTATCATAAGTATCTGAACTTTCATCAATATCTTTATCAGATGTTTTATTAGGAATATATGCCCGCATATTCACATACGAACCTTCGCTTAACCAACGCCCACGAACATCTTGATAAACAATTATATTACCTTCTTTCATTAAATGAATATTAGGGCCTATACTTTTTTTGAATTTACCCTCTCCATAAGGCTTAGAACTGTACGGAGTACGTTGCATTATAATTGGGTATTTTTTTGAAGTGTCATTTGGTATATAAATCGTCGTATGCAATTTAACGCCATCGCGCATTGGAATATCTACTTCTTTTTTTGTGTAATTATCAGCAACGTATGTATCCTGAACCTCTACATCATCACTAGCAATAGCCACTTCTACTTTTTCATTACAAGCAAAAACAATTAAAACAAGAGCGAGCAACCAAATTTTACTTTTCATATTTTCAATTAATTAGTAGCCTAAATTTACTAAAACAAAAAAGAACCCGTTAAGGTTCTTTTTATAATTTTAAAAAATATTGTTTCTTAAAGATTAAAAGCTTTTTTAACTTCATCTTGCATATCTAGCTTCTCCCACGTAAACAATTCCACTTCAGTCTCTACCTTACCATTGTAAGGAGATTCAAAAGTTTTTGTAACTGTTATTGGTTCTTTACCCATATGACCATAAGCTGCAGTTTCTAAATAAATAGGATTACGTAATTTTAAACGCTCTTCAATCGCAAATGGACGCATATCAAATAAGGATGCAACCTTTTTAGCAATCTCACCATCATTCAATCCAACTTTTGAAGTACCGTATGTATCAACGTAAATTGATGTAGGCTCTACTACACCAATAGCATAACTTACTTGAACTAAAATTTCATCAGCAACACCAGCTGCTACTAAGTTTTTCGCAACATGACGCGCTGCATAAGCCGCACTTCTATCAACCTTACTAGGGTCTTTACCACTAAAAGCTCCACCACCATGAGCACCTTTACCACCATAGGTATCAACAATAATTTTACGACCTGTTAAACCTGTATCACCATGTGGACCACCGATAACAAATTTACCGGTCGGGTTTATATGATATGTAATAGCTTCATCAAATAATTCTTGAATATGTTCTGGCAATTGTGCTTTTACTCGAGGTATTAAAATAGCTACAATATCTTCTTTAATTTTAGCTAACATTTTTTCATCATCAGCATCAAAACCATCGTGCTGTGTTGAAACTACAATAGTATCAATACGTTTTGGAATATTATCATCACTATACTCAATAGTTACTTGTGCTTTAGCATCAGGACGCAAATAAGTTATTTCTTTATTTTCCCTACGTAAATCAGCAAGTGCTTGTAGTATTTTATGAGAAATATCTAATGCCAATGGCATATAATTTTCAGTTTCTTTTGTAGCATAACCAAACATCATACCTTGGTCACCAGCACCTTGTTGCTCTTTTGAACCACGATCTACACCTTGACTAATATCTTTTGATTGCTCATGTATTAAAGATATAACACCACATGAATCTCCACTAAATTGGTATTCACCTTTTGTATACCCAATTTTATTAATAACATCTCTAGCGATTTGCTGTACATCTAAATAGGTATCACTTTTAACCTCTCCTGCTAAAACTACTTGACCTGTAGTTACTAATGTTTCACAAGCTACTTTACTTTCCGGATCAAATGCCAAAAAATTGTCTAATAAAGCATCACTAATTTGATCAGCAACTTTATCTGGATGCCCTTCACTAACTGATTCTGATGTAAATAAATATGCCATTACTGGTTTTATTTTTTTAGAATGGACTTGACTAATTGTGCTAAAAGAAGACATGACTAAATTGTATATTAGTCACAACTGCTTTAGCATTTTTAACGAGGTTGCAATCAGTCAAATCCGTCCTCCAATTATTATTGGCACAAAAGTATAGGAAATGATTTGATTTGAAAAATCCTTTAACAAGAATTTCAATTTTTATAATTCATATTTAACTTTAAACATTACATATCTTGGCTGTACAACATAAGTTGAAGTACTAAAATATAGTTCGCTGTAACTATCTTGATTTATTTCTTGATTGTCTAACAAATTAGTTACTTCAATACTATACTCCCATTTACTATCTTTTTTCTGATATGATAAACTAGTATCTAAAAACCCATATTTATTATCTATTGTATCTGCTTCATCATAATAACTATAGTAATCAAAATCTGCTAAGAAAATAAAATTCTTTAAAAAAGCGACATCAAACTTAGCAAAAGGTGTTTCTGTAAAGTATTTAGATTCTGTACCTCCGTTATTATAATCGTTTATTGAATACGTATAACCCAACTCTAAATTAGGCGCATTTTTAAAGCTTGTTGCTAAAGATGCTCTGTAACTTTGCGTAAATGACTCTGACACACTTGGCTCTTCATTTACAATGTTATTTAAATTAGAATATGACAATGATGCTTTTGTACTCAATTTAACCTTACCGAAAGTTCTTTGAAAATTAGCCGCACCCGATAAAACATCATCTTCTAAACTAGAGTTTATTGTTGAACTTACTTGGTTAATACCTACAACCTCACTATTATTTTTAAAAGCATCAATACGTTTACTATAACTAATATTTGCAAATATATTTTGCAAATTAAACATATTAAAACTGAAGAAATTAAGTGATACATTATGATATAATGCACTCTCTAAATCACTATTACCACGATAAATTGAATTATACTTACTAAAAATATAAGCACTAGCGTACTTTTCAATATCAGAAAACTGACGTGTTACTTTATAATTAAATCTTAAACTTTCTGAGCTTTTCAATTGCAAGTTTACAAACAAATCTGGAACTAGATTTAAAAAATCATCTGTGGTTGATGCTCCTAACTGCTCATTTTTTGCTTTATAACTATGTGCTATTACCCCTGGATTAATTGTGAATTTACCCGCAACTAATTTGTAATGAAAACCCAAATACATATCTGAGAAAATAAAATCAACATCATCATTATTTAAATCTGAATCTTCAAAATCAAGTTCTGAACCATCATCTAATATTTGAAATATGTATGAGTTAAAAGTCTGCTTGCTTTGCGTTGTTCCTAATGTAAAGTTCAAATTACTTTTTGGCCCAGTGATTAAATAATAATCTGATTTAAAATCAAATTTATTTGTTTTTACCTTTTTATCTTGATTTATATTAAAATTAGATTGTGTATCATCTAAAGGAATAATACTTGCAAAAGGCTGCTCTTCACGAATAGCATTATAAAAAGGATCTTCATTTTGAATTAAATATTCACCTTCAAAAGCTAAAATATTATTTTCATCAATTGTATAATAAACATTTGCATTCTGCTTTATATTGGTTGGCGTTTGTTGCTTATCTTCTATAATTTGATCTGTAACATCTGAAACCGATAAAATATCTACACCTTCATTTTCATCAGAATACTTACCCATAATCTCATACTCCACTTGCAAATTTGCATTTGGATTATAAGCTGCGCCTAATTTTAACAAACCTATTTTTGATTTTTGATTTGTAGCTGTTGTTGTCATTTCTTGAACATCACTACTTATATATGTTTTTGTTGAAACGGTTTGCATATCAGTAGCACTATAAGAATATATTGCATAACCACTTAAATCTAGAAACTCAGTTGGTGAATAACTAAAATTTATAGCTCCAAATTTTGTGTTTATTTCTTTAGCTTTATTATTTTGTAATGTTGATAAACCTAACCCACCTTCACTAACTGAAAAACTAGTACCTGTATTACCTGTTCTACTCTTAAAACCTCCAGTAAAATTTCTATAGTCTCGAGAAGTAAATGGCAAATCACCAATATTATTAAAGTCAGTAAGCACATTAAGGCTGAATTTAGGACTGTAAAAAAACAGTTTCGGATGAGCTAAAAAACGATTATCAGGACCTATACCTCCTGTAATTTCACCAAACCAAAATTTTTCTTTACCTTCTTTTAATTTTATATTTATTGCAACGTTATCTTGATTATTAGTTACTCCTTTAAGTTGTGATACTTCAGTAAAGTTTCTCAAAACCTCGATTTTATCTAATGCATTTGCTGGAATATTTTTTGCCGCCAATTTAGAATCACCATCAAAAAAATCTTTGCCGTTTACCATTACTTTCGTAACCGTATTACCTTCTACTTCAATTTCACCGTCATCATTAATTTCAACTCCTGGCAATTTCTTAAGTACATCTTCAAGTTTCTTTTCGGTTCCGGTTGAAAACGAATCAGAATTATAAACTATCGTATCTCCTTTTATGGTAACAGGCATTTCGTAAACTACCTCAACCTCATCTAAATTTTCTGATTGTTCTAAAAGAATTACATCACGCTTTATATCAACCTCACCAACAGCAATAGTTAAATCTTTAGATTGAAAACCTATAAAACTAAATTTAAGACTATATGTGGAATTTGCTTTAACACTTACTCTATACTGCCCTTTAGTATTCGTTATTCCAAAACCATCTAAAGTTTTTGTCTCTTGATTTACAGCAACTACATTAGCCATTTCTAACCCTACACCTAAACTATCTTTAACAAAACCTGTAATAGTAATGTTTTGAGCTTGTACAAAAACCGAACTCATTAAAAGTACCGTCACCAACGTTCTTTTAATATTTTTTAATTGATTATTCATTAACGCGGCCCTCTATCGTTACCTCTATTACCTCCTTGAAATCTTTCTCTCATCTCCTTCATCTTTTCCGTTAAAGTTTTATCATATTCTGCTTGAGTAACTTTTTTTCCTTTAGTAGGAAAATCAATTTCTTCTTTTTCAGATGCATTAAGAACAATTTTTGTACACAAAACAATTGTTTTACCTGCACTAACTTCTAATATTAAACCAGGTAATCCCCAATATTCACCAGGGCCTTGACTAATTGGAATTTCAGGTGTAAACCATGCCGTAACTTCTATTTCAGTTGGCTCCTCTTTCTTTTCTTCCTCATCATCTTCACTATCTCTTCTAGGTGGCCCTCTAAAAGTTGTTGCATCTGTAGCACTTACTGTTTTTGTGGCAGTTGCTTTATAACACAAATAATTTCCTATTTGTTTAGTTTCACTACCCATTACCCATTGAAATGTTTCTAAATTATCTTGAATAAGAAAGAACTTTCCAAACATTTCTTTTTGATTGGTATACGTTTTGTTTTTTAAATCTTTGTATAATTTTCCTGAAGTATTAAAGCCTCCAAAACGACCACCACTGCCGTTTACGCTAGGAGCCTCCAATTTTTCTTCTTCTAAATATGATGCTGTAGACTTATCAAAAGTTAAAACAAATGTTTTCTCTAAATTACTTTTTATACGAGCTAAAACTCTTTTTTTCTGCTCTTCCGACATTTGCCTTCCACCAAAATCAAAATCTGCCATTGATGTTTTTGATTGATAAACTGCTTTTCCTTGAAAGTCTTGCGCGTAGGCAAATGCTATAAAAAACATATACAAAACCACTGCTAATATTCCTTTTTTCATACCTATACATATTTAAGTGCAGTGGTAAGACTATTAAAAACTCATTTGGTTTAAATTTAAAATTGAAAAAAGCAAAAAAATAAATACTTTAAAAAACAATACTAATTTTTACTAAGTATTTTTTTAACAAGTGAATAATCGTTGTATCTTGTGTTCCCCTTTTAATTATATAAAATCTTTTAAATAAATTATTATGCATGTTGCTGTTGCTGGAAATATTGGGGCAGGAAAAACCACTTTAACCAAATTACTTTCTAAACATTTTAATTGGGAACCTCATTATGAAGATGTAGTTGACAACCCTTATTTAGATGATTTTTATACTCAAATGGAACGTTGGAGTTTTAATCTTCAAATTTATTTTTTAAACTCAAGATTTCGCCAAATATTAGAGATTAGAGAGACCGGAAAAAATATTATTCAAGACCGTACTATTTATGAGGATGCATACATATTTGCACCAAATTTACATGCCATGGGTTTATTGACGAATAGAGATTTTAATAATTACTCTAGTTTGTTTGAATTAATGCAGGAATTAGTTCAACCACCAGATTTATTAATTTACCTAAGAAGCTCTATCCCTAATTTAGTAAAACAAATTCATAAACGTGGTCGCGATTACGAAAACACAATATCTATAGATTACTTAAGCAGACTTAATGAGCGTTATGAAGCCTGGAGTCAAAGCTATGAAAAAGGTAAACTTTTAATTATTGATGTAGATGATTTAGATTTTGTTGATAACCCTGAAGATTTAGGTACAATAATTAACAGAATTGATGCTGAAATAAATGGTTTGTTTTAATTAAAAAAACAAACCTTAATTTACCATCAGCTTAAAAGTTTTTTTGTAAGTGCCAAATTTTTCGTCTACAACTACTAAATAAAGCCCTGTAGATAAACTGATAGTCTCAATATTAAAAGTGTTTACATCACTTACAAACTCACTACTAATTAACTTACCATCTACACTATAAACACTAACAAAAACTTCTCCTTCAAAACCAACCAACTGAGGGTTTATACCATTTGTAGGATTAGGGTATATTGTAAATAAACTTTCCAACTCACTCTCTTCTATATCATTTTCCTCAATAAAACCATTATCACCATACCCACCAATAATAACTTTTACATTTACAGGAAAGGTACATTGGATAGTAGAGGAATGATCACCAACATCATCATAAGCAAAGGCATATGTTTTTGAATCGTAACTTATTTCATCATCATGAAAATACTTTACATATTCATTATAAGGATCATTAATAAAGTAGCGTGAATCATCATGTGAATATTGTACTGTTTCATCAACAATATCTGTATAAATAGCATGTCTTGTTATTGCTGCAGAAATTTGAGCTTGAATCATTAAATCCTCATTATAAGCTTCTACATCAACACTTGCATCATAAGGCGTATAGGCTAAAGAACCTGAACCCTCTAAAGCATCAATAGTACTTGGTTTCCAATAAATTGTTGCAATAGTACCATCCGCAGGGTCAATAAATTTAAATTCGCCATCAGAATTTACCCTACCAACCCAAGTGCCACGGTCTCCAATATTAATATTTAAATCATACTGACTATACACTTCCCAAATCTCATCAATATATTCATCTAAAACATCATCAGGAAATTCTGCTACTTTCGAAGGCTGTTCAATTATTGGATCACCATCATATGAATGCGTTTTTATAATTTTAGCCACCAAATAAGGCTCACTAACTTTTTGATCCCATTTATCTAAAATCTCTTGATGAGATAATAACTCTCCAATTTTTTTAAATTCCTCAATCCCACCTCCGCTAATAGCACTAGCATATGACTCATCATAGGTATCACTATCAAACCCGCCAGAAAAACCATTTACTTCTAACGCCATTGGGTACTGATAAGCATCAACACGACTTGTATTTGTCCATAAACCCGAATCTCCCCAAGTTAACTCGACTAACTCCCAACGAATACCATCATTAGGGTCTGTATCTGAATTTAAGTTTGCTCCCGCATAACCACCTGTTTCATGAAATCGCAAATACATTGGAGACTCAAAAGAAATAAAAATTCTACAAGCATATAATCCTTGAGGAATTTGTATTGTTTTACTTTCTATATCACTAAGCTTAGTAAAAATATCAGGATATAACCAATCTGATGGACTGCTCCAATCTGGACCAGAAACAGTATTATCATCCGCATTCATTTCTTGTAATGAACTGTCGGTTAATTGCATCCACACATCAATACCTTCATCAAACTTTCCTACCAATCCAATATATATTTCACTATCGCTATATTCAGAATTATTTTCAAAAGTATATGGTATGGTGAGCTCTTGCCCTGTTATATAATTTCCTAAAAAAAATAAAGCAATATAAACTATTGATTTCAGTTTACTCATAAAGGGTCAATTTAAAAATAGTATATAATCTAATGCTTTCTAAATTAATAGCAACAATTCAAACATAAAGCACAATACCTAGAACTATATCTTATAAAATTTATTGCTTTCAAAAAACTTATTGCAAGTGAATTGAATGCAAAATTAAATAAAACCCATTTTTTTTGCATGACTTACTGCTTGCTCACTATCTTCTACAAACAAAATTGGTGTAGCCTTATAACCATTAAACAAGCCTTTAGCTCTAATCATTCTTTTTTTATGATTCACACTTCTTAGGTAAATAGCCGCAATTTTATCTGGATATAATTCTGCTATTTCCTTATAAATATCAGCATCATGCTCACCACTATCTCCAATTAAAATCATTGGGAGATTAGGGTAGGTTTTTAAAATATTTAAAATCTCTATTTGTTTTTGAGGTTTATCACCCACGTTTTTTCTTTTAAAAAACGATTTCATGCTTCGCAATAAAATTGGTCCTCTAGGAAAATTATTTTGTTGTAAAAATAAATTCAGATAACGGTATAAATTCCAAGGACTATGACTCACATAAAAAACAGGGTTTGCATTATCACCATTTTTACCTTTATGTAATAAATTATAAAACTCAGAAGCTCCTTTTAAAGGCAAACGCTTTTTCGCCGCTTTAAAAGCAGTATTAAACAACACCTTCCATTTTAAGGTTGAGACCACACCTGTTTGTAAAATAGTATCATCAATATCACTTATAATTCCATAATCCGCTTTTGACGAAGGAATTAATGTTTTAGCTGGAAATCTATTTTTATTCTGAATAATACGTTTAATGTCTGAATCTGCATAAGCAACTTCAAAATTCACCCAACCTTCACGATCTATTAAATCTTTTAGATTTTCAACTTCAACTTTTAACTTGAAATAACCATGGTTATCTGTTTTTGTTTTAAAAACCTGACCATTGGGCAAAATTATTTTAATATTCGCATATTTAACTTCATCAGTCTCCATGCGTTTCCATGTATTCAAGAATAAATGAAACCAACCTTTACTGTCTAAATTAATAGACTCATCTTCTAATGCTCTTCCTCTTAAATAGAGATGAGAATTGGTCCCATAAGAATCAAAAGTTATTATTTGTAAAGGATCTTTCTTAAACAATTTCATATTATAATAATATAAAAAAACCTACTATAAAATAGTTTTTACCAAGTGAAAATATACTCATTTAATTAACAAATATATTATTAATAAAAAAAGTCATGCTTTTAATTTAGCATGACTTTTTTAAAATAGTATAAATTGAATTTTATATAGAAAATGTGTTATTCTTTTTATGTTCGCTATTATTGTAACGCTCAACACACTCGTGGTAAATTTCAATAGCTTTATTTGCATCACTCCATCCACCCGTATCTACTTTTTTCTTTTCTAGATCTTTATAAACCTTAAAGAAATGTTCTATTTCTTTTAATCTATGCGGATTTAAATCACTTATATCACGGTTATTACTCCAAATAGGATCTGATACTGGTACACAAATCACTTTTTCATCTGGACCTTTTTCATCAGTCATGTGAAAAATTCCAATTGGCCTAACTTCCATAACAACCATTGGATATGTTGGTTGGTGCCCTAAAACAAGAACATCTAAAGGATCACTATCTAAAGCTAAAGTTTCTGGTACAAAACCATAATCTCCAGGATACATCATTGAAGAAAAAAGCATTCTATCAAATCTAATTTTGTTTAGATCAAAATCATACTCATATTTATTTCTACTCCCTTTTGGGATTTCGATTAAAACATCGAAAGTAATGTCTTTGTTATCACTCATAATATTACGCTATAATTATCTATTCAAAGATACTTGAAATATTTATTTATCTCTTTAAAAGGGGCTTAAATAAGCTAAAAATGAACTTATATTAACTAAAAAACTTTACGAAAACGGTATAGTGAAATTATCTTTTTAAAATTTAAATCCATATGAGCCCGTTACACTAAAAGGTCTAGCATCAGGGTTATCTAAATAATTACCTCTAAAATTAAAGTCAATTCTAAATATCTTAAATATATTACCTATTCCAAACGAATACTCCCAGTAAATATTATCGTTTGGAGCCGTTAAAGTTATATTTGATGGGCTACTTAATAAAATATTCTCATCAGAAAGATCTCCCCAAACACCTCTTAAGCCAACATACTCTCTAAGGTTCCATTTCTTTATTATTGGTATTCTTGAAAAGATGCGGCCATTAAAATTGTGCTCAAAATGAACAGAAGCATAAGTATCTGTAACAAATTCGTAAAAATTTAAATTAGGAAAAGTTCCATAAATAGAAAATAATGTTTGGTTACCTGGTATTATGTTTAATAAACCCAAAGGCACTTCTCCAAAAGTTTTACCAACCTCTACTGTACTATATAGTCTACCAAAACCACCTAATTGCCATGGCTGTGTGTATGAAAATTGCACTTTAGTATAATCAAAACCACTATCAAAAACATCTTTTACACCTTTTGAATAATTAAAAAATAAAGTGCTATAGGTATCATTTATATTTTGACGCTCCACACCATAACCGATAGTTCTTCTACCTGGTGTATAAACTAATGTTGTTGATAAATCAAATTGTTTTATTTCAGATGAGATGCCTGTCGAAGAAGTTGGATCAATATAATCTAAACTAAAATCATCAGGTAAAGCAGAGCTCAATTTCCTGAAAGAACTACCCACTCTTAGTGTTAAATTATTCACAGGCTCAACTTCAAGTGCAAAAGTAGTCAGGTTTATATTTGATAATTTATTATTTGAACCTACTGAAAATACTGAAGATGATGCTGTACTCCTACCTAAAACATCTGTAGTAGACGTCAAACTAATACCTAACTGTTCTATATCTTTTCTATTCCCTCCAGAAATTATTAATCGACTTTTCTTATCTAGTAACCATTTACCAGACAAACCATGTTTTACTTTCTGATCTCCAAAACCATAAGCCAAATAACCTTCTATTCTCCATGGATCATTTTGACCGTAATAAGTACGTGCCCCCATTCGTGTTCGAACACCTTCAGCTTCATTATAACCGAAAATACTATACACGTCACCTATATCAACATTCCATTTGTCAATTTCAACATACCCAGAGCCTAATACACTTATTACATTATAGTAACTTTTAAACTTAGGTACTGTTTTTAGTGTATCTAGCAGTTCATAAACTCCTTTTTCATCTTTATTAAGATCTTCAAGCCTGTTATTTTGCCAAAACACACTATCACGCTCTACAACTCCTGAATCAAATTGGTTTGATAAACTTTTATAAAATTTATCACTTTTAAACTCATCAAAAGCATAATTATTATAAACAGTCGTTCGTTTACCATATATACCTTTAGCTTCTTCTTTTTTAGAAAAACTAAAGTCACTTAACATATAATCTCGTTTTAAAAGAAAAACAGAATCACTAACAACCTCAAAATCTTGCTCAATATAAATCTCTTTAACCCAGTTTATATTCGCACTTTTAGTAACCGCTAGATTTATGTTCTTTATAGCATACGTTGAATCATTAACCCAAAAATTACCTTTAAAAGTTAGTTCATTTTTACGCCTTGGATAATATACAATATTATAACACCATTTATTATCAATATAAGCACTATCAGTTAATGCATAATTATAGACATCTATTCCTGTTTTAGACAGAGGACTAGTGAAACTCTTATCAAAGAATTTCATGTAATTATCATAAATATCATAATCTGAATACAAATCTTCAACAAAAGCTGTTAGAGATTGATTATTAGTGAATCCAGAGTTTTTAGTACCTAAAACCTTCTCTTTTTCAATATTTTTAATATTATCTCCATATACTTTTGAAGATGTTTCATTTAAAAATATTGGTAAATATGTTTTACCCGTAATTCTTGAAGTATCTAAATCATTAAAGACAAACTCAAGTCCTTTAAACATTTTACTTTTTATCAAAGCACTATCAATAGTGTTTAAATCAAACTCTACTTTCTCGTATTTTTCGTAATTATATTGCTCAAAGAGTTTTACACCGTTTTGTCTTTTCCTTTCCCAGATTTTTTTTAAAATATCAATTGCTGGGTTATTTTTTTTAGATTGTTTACCTGAGATTATCACAACTTCTTTTAGTTGTTCTCCTTGACCTTCAGCCAAAACAACATTCATATTGTAAGTGACTTTTTGAGCCAAATCTATTTCCTGTGTTTCAAAACCTACAAATGATACTACTAAAACATCATAAGTTTGATCGGCTTCTAAATAAAAAACGCCATCATCATTTGTAATTGTTCCAACAGTAGAACCTTTAAATAAAACATTAGCAAAAGCAACTGGACTTCCAGTTTCATCTTTAACAACACCATTTACTTTAGTCTGAGAAAAAAGAAAACTTGTAAAAAATAAGAGAAGGAAAAAAAATTTATTCATTAGGCCATTGAAGATATGGAATTAATAGGCAAAAATACAAACACTTATGACAAGAAAAATGTTTATAAAAACAAAAACAGCTTTATTAACAAAAAATTGTCAACAAAGCTATTTAGCTGTACTGTAATTAAATAATTAATTATTTATACATTACCTTTTTAACAGATCTAATCACATCTTCATGGTTCGGCAACCATTCTGCCAATAGCACTGGAGAATATGGCGCAGGTGTATCTGCTGTATTTATTTTTTCAATTGGCGCATCTAAAAAGTCAAATGCATTTGATTGAACGTGGTATATAATTTCTGAAGCTACATTACCATAAGGCCAAGCTTCTTCTAAAATAACCATCCTATTTGTTTTCTTAACTGATGTTAATATTGCTTCGTAATCTAATGGCTTTACGGTACGTAAATCAATAATTTCACAACTAATACCTTCTTTTTCTAATTGGTCAGCAGCTTTATAAGCTTCTTTAATAATTTTACCAAAAGAAATTATAGTTACATCTGTACCAACTCTTTTCACATCGGCAACGCCTATTGGAATAATGTAATCACCTTCAGGAACTTCACCTTTATCACCATACATTTGCTCAGATTCCATAAAAATAACAGGATCATTATCTCTAATCGCTGCTTTTAATAAACCTTTTGCATCCGCTGGGTTAGATGGTACTATTACTTTTAAACCAGGACAGTTAGCAAACCAACTTTCAAAAGCTTGTGAGTGAGTTGCTCCTAATTGACCTGCAGAACCTGTTGGTCCTCTAAAAACTATTGGGCAGTTAAACTGACCACCAGACATTTGACGAATTTTTGCTGCGTTATTGATAATCTGATCAATACCAACTAAGGCAAAGTTGAAAGTCATAAACTCAATAATTGGTCTATTACCATTCATTGCAGAACCTACTCCAATACCAGCAAAACCTAGCTCAGAAATAGGAGTATCAATAACTCTATCTGAACCAAATTCATCTAACATACCTTTTGAGGCTTTGTATGCTCCATTGTACTCTGCGACTTCCTCTCCCATCAAATAGATAGAATCGTCTTTTCTCATTTCTTCGGACATTGCCTCACAAATAGCTTCCCTAAATTGTATTGTTTTCATTTAAACAGAGTTTCTTATATTATTTTCTAAAAGCGTTCACAAAAATAGGAAAATATCTGTCATATCAATGTTACTTACAATCAAAAAAAGTTATAAAATTTACTATGCATGCATAGTAAATTTCAAAAATATTGGCTATCTTAGCATTATAATTCAATTTTTAATACCCTTAAAACAATGAAAATATTAGTTTGTATAAGTAACGTACCCGATACAACATCTAAAATAAATTTCACAGATAGTGATACTAAATTTGATACTAATGGTGTTCAATTTGTGATTAACCCTAATGATGAATTTGGTTTAACAAGAGCTATGTGGTTTAAAGAAAAGCAAAGTGCCACCGTACATATTGCCACTGTTGGGCCTGCTACTGTTGAGCCTACCATGAGAAAAGCTCTTGCAATTGGCGCAGACGAAGCTATACGTATTAACGCAGAACCTACTGATGGTTTTTTTGTTGCACAACAACTTGCTAATGTTATAAAAGATGGAGCTTATGATTTAGTAATTGCTGGTAGAGAATCTATAGATTATAACGGAGGTATGGTTCCTGGAATCATCGCTAGCTTACTAGATATAAATTTTGTAAATACTTGCGAAAATCTAGAAATTGAAGGTTCTAATGTAACTGCTATTCGTGAAATTGACGGCGGAAAAGAAAAAATTTCAACAACATTACCTTTAATTATAGGAGGACAAAAAGGACTTGTTGAAGAAAAAGACTTGAGAATACCTAACATGCGTGGTATTATGATGGCTCGTAAAAAAACATTAACTGTTATTGAACCTGTAGATGGTTTAAATGCAACTAGTGATAATAAATTTGAGAAACCTGCTGCAAAAGGAGCAGTAAAACTAGCTTCTTCTGTTGATGAATTAATTAATTTATTACATAATGAAGCTAAAGTAATATAACCCATCTCAAATTAAAAAAATATAAATATGTCAGTCTTAGTATATACAGAATCTGAAAACGGAAAATTTAAAAAAAATGCTTTTGAAGTGGCTTCTTATGCTGCTGAAGTAGCAAAACAAATTGGCTCTACAGCAACTGCTGTATCATTTAACGCTAATAATAATGAAAGCTTAGGGGTTTACGGAATTTCTAAAGTTATTAATATTAGTGATGATAAATTAAAAACCTTTAATGCTAAAGCATATGCCAATAGCATTAAACAAGTTGCAGAAAAAGAAGGTGTTAAAATTATTATTTTAAGTTCAAGTACAGATACTAAATTTCTTGCACCACTGCTATCTGGTTATTTAAAAGCGGGCTACATTCCTAATGTGGTTGCCGCACCAAAAAGCACATCTCCATTAACTGTAAAACGTACAACTTTTAGTAACAAAGGTTTTGCTTTATCTGAAATAAATACAGAAATAAAAATTATTGGCGTATCAAATAATGCTTTTGGTATTATTGAAAATAAAGTTGATATCACTGTTGAAGATTTTAATGCAACCATTTCTGATGACGATTTTAATGTAAAATCTGTAGAAGTTGACAAAGTTGTCGGTAAAGCTACAATTGCCGATGCTGATATTGTTGTATCTGGTGGACGTGGATTAAAAGGACCAGAAAATTGGGGTATGATTGAAGATCTTGCCGATGTACTTGGCGCAGCAACTGCTTGTTCAAAACCCGTATCTGATTTAGGATGGAGACCACACGGAGAACATGTTGGCCAAACAGGTAAGCCTGTTGCAAGTAATTTATATATAGCAATAGGTATTTCAGGAGCTATTCAACATTTAGCAGGTGTAAGCTCTTCAAAGGTAAAAGTTGTAATTAATATAGATCCTGAAGCACCATTTTTTAAGGCCGCAGATTACGGTATTGTAGGTGATGCTTTCGAGGTTGTTCCACAACTAATAGAAAAATTAAAAGATTTTAAAGCTCAAAACGCTTAAAAATTGCTAAATTGTGCCTCTTAAGGGCTGTTTAAATAATTGGGCATCCCTTTATTTAAACAGCCCTTAGTGGTTTAAAAAGATTTATGAGCTTAGTACGTTTAAAAATAAAAGGAATATCATACAGTCAAACGCAAAATGGAGCGTATGCCCTTATATTAAATGAAGTTGAAGGTGATAGGAAATTACCAATAGTAATTGGTGCATTTGAAGCACAATCTATTGCAATTGCTTTAGAGAAAGAAATTAAACCACCCCGCCCACTTACACATGATTTGTTTAAGAATTTTGCCGATCGCTTTGATATCGTAATTAAACAAGTAATCATTCACAAACTAGTTGATGGCGTTTTTTACTCTAGTATAATCTGTGAAAGAAATAAAATTGAAGAAATTATTGACGCTAGAACTAGTGATGCTATTGCTCTGGCATTACGTTTCAACGCACCAATATTTACTTATAAAAACATATTAGATAAAGCTGGAATTTTCTTAAAATTTTCTTCAAAAGAAAAAGAAGATGACGATGCTGATGATAGTATTATGGTTAATGAAATTTTGCAAGAAGGTGAAACTGTTGAAATTACAGGCTCTCCATCTGATGGATATTCAGAACTAACTACTGAAGAATTATATAAAGAATTAGAAAGTGCAGTTAACAATGAAAATTATGAAAAAGCTGCCAAATTAAGAGATGAAATTTCTAAAAGAAAATAATTTTCTATCTCATTTATGTAGATTTCATAATTGCTCTTGCCTTTATTACAGTTAAGCTTTATGATAATTCTGCCCATATTAATATAAAATTGCATTGATGAAAAACAGCTTTTGGTTTGTGTTATTAACACTATTATTAGTAAGTCCTATATTTGGGCAAGAATTAAGTAATGAAATTATTACAACTACAGCAGAAATTAAAGAAACTGTTGAGCCAAATATTATAAATGACGTTGCAATAAACCATATAAAACCAAACGAAGGGTTTTCATTAAATAGTTTATTTAGAGGTATTTTAGGAATGGCGGTTCTTATATTCGTTTCATTTTTATTTAGTTCAAATAGAAAAGCTATTAATTGGAAAACTGTTGGTATAGGGTTAGTGCTACAGTTAATTATTGCTATAGGAGTTTTAAAAGTACCCTTCATTCAATATATATTTGATAAAATTGGAAAGCTTTTTGTTAAAATACTAGAATTTACAACTGCAGGTAGTAAATTTTTATTCGAAGGTTTAGTAGTTGACATGGACACTTTCGGGTTTATATTCGCTTTTCAAGTTTTACCTACCATTATATTTTTTTCGGCTTTAACTTCCGTATTATTTTACTTAGGAATTATTCAAAAAGTTGTTAAAGTTTTAGCCTCACTACTTACTAAAACTCTAGGTATTTCTGGCGCAGAAAGCTTGAGTGTTGCTGGTAATATATTTCTTGGTCAAACAGAAGCTCCATTATTAATTAAAGCTTATTTAGATAAAATGAATAAGTCTGAAATTCTTCTAGTAATGATTGGAGGGATGGCGACTGTTGCAGGAGCTGTTTTAGCTGCTTATATTGGGTTTCTAGGTGGCGATGATGAAGTATTACGTTTACAATTTGCAAAGCACTTATTGGCCGCATCTGTAATGGCTGCCCCAGGAGCTATTGTAATTTCAAAAATATTATACCCACAAACTGAAGCTGTAAATACTGATGTAAATGTATCGACTGAAAAAATAGGCTCAAATATTTTAGATGCTATTGCTAACGGAACTACTGAAGGTTTAAGATTAGCCGTTAATGTAGGCGCTATGTTACTTGTGTTTGTTGCTTTTATCGCAATGATTAACTGGATATTTGCATCAATTGGAGATGTTACACACATCAACCCTTGGATTGCAGAAAACTCATCTTATTCTAAATTATCCTTAGAGTCTATTTTAGGAACCATATTTGCTCCACTAATGTGGTTAATTGGTATCGCTAAAGAAGATGTAATGTTAATGGGACAACTTCTTGGAATAAAATTAGCAGCAAGTGAATTTATTGGCTACATACAATTATCAGATTTAAAAGATGCATCTAACGGTGTACATTTCACTTACAATAAATCTGTTATTATGGCAACCTATATGCTTTGTGGTTTTGCAAACTTTGCTTCCATAGGTATTCAAATTGGAGGTATTGGATCTTTAGCTCCTAGCCAACGCAAGACATTATCTGAATTTGGTTTAAAAGCAGTTTTAGGAGGCTCACTTGCCTCTTTACTTTCTGCAACAATTGCAGGTATGATTTTAGGCTAAAACCACCTTAGTTAATAAAGTTTTCATAAGTATCAAAATTGCTCTTTAAAATTAAAGTGTTGTTTTTATACTTTTGATATTCAAATTATAAAATGCTCTTTATTACAAGTACAATAATATATAATGAAACAATATCACGATTTACTAAAACACGTTTTAGAAACAGGAGTTCAAAAAGGAGATAGAACCGGTACAGGAACAAAAAGTGTTTTTGGATACCAAATGCGTTTTGACCTTAGTGAAGGTTTCCCAATGGTTACTACCAAAAAATTACATTTAAAATCTATAGTATATGAATTACTTTGGTTTTTAAAGGGTGACACAAATATTAAATATTTACAAGAAAATGGGGTCCGAATTTGGAATGAATGGGCCGATGAAAATGGAGATCTTGGTCCTGTTTACGGACACCAGTGGCGTAATTGGAATAGTGAAGAAATAGATCAAATAAAAGAGGTAGTTGAAACATTAAAAAATAACCCCAATAGTAGAAGAATGTTAGTATCTGCTTGGAACCCTAGTGTATTACCTGATACTTCAAAATCTTTTTCTGAGAATGTAACCAATGGTAAAGCAGCTTTACCACCTTGCCATGCGTTTTTTCAATTTTATGTAGCTGATGGGAAATTATCTTGTCAATTATACCAACGTAGTGCTGATATTTTCTTAGGTGTACCTTTTAACATTGCATCATATGCTTTATTTACAATGATGATGGCACAAGCTTGTGGTTATGAGGCTGGAGATTTCATTCACACTTTTGGTGATGCCCATATTTACAACAATCACATGGAACAGGTAGAATTACAGTTAAGTAGAGACCCAAGATTATTACCGAAAATGAAATTGAATCCAGATGTGAAAAATATTTTTGATTTTAAGTTCGAAGATTTTACTCTTGAAGATTATAACCCGCACCCACATATAAAAGGGGCAGTTGCTATCTAAAAACACCTATTTTTATTATTATCATTCTTATTTTTTGGATAAATAGGAATTAAAGTAAATTATATAATTAATAGTAACAAAAAAAGCTGAGATAAATTGTTCTCAGCTTTTTTTGTTACTCTATCAATAAATATTCTACAATTCCAATACAGCATTTTCAGTACCAGCAAAATCATTCCACTGATATCTATCAGCCTCTACATCATTCACATAAGTGTCATCCACAAGGTATCTAAACTCATAACTTGTTTCTTTTGGCAAATCTATTGTTCCTTTAAAAGTACCATTCTTTAACTTTCTTAAAGTTCCTTTTTTAGGATTCCATTCATTAAAATCACCCACAACAAATACTTTTGCTGCTTCCGCTGCAGGGACAGTAAAAGTAACTTTACACACCGGCTTGCTTTTTAAATATTGTTTTGTAATTGCCATATTGATACATTTTAAATTCAATACAAAAAAATAGATAAATTTATTGATAACCAATTAGTTACATTAGTTTTATGATATTGATAAATTTTAATTTGCAAAAAATTGGAATTCTTAATTTAATGATACTTTTTTTTGTGACTATTAACGGCTTAGCTATTTTTTTTTATGACATCTATAACATTTTTGATATTTTTCACAGTGTTATAAAAATGAAAACTAAAACGAATACCACCTCCTCTTTGCGAACAAATAATATTATTATTTGCTAATGCATCAAATAACTTTTGACCTCCTTTAATATTAAAAATTGTACTATGAGATGTTCTATTTACCACAGCACCATCTAAAAGATTAAGTTTAGAAAACTCTTTAAAAGCATAGTTTCCTAACTCTTTAATTGTGGTTTCAATTTTATCTTTACCTATTGTTGTAAAATAATCTAAAGACCATTTTAAACTACCAAAACTTAAAGTATCTAAATGGCCTGGTTCAAAATGTTTTATAAAATTAAAATTATTTTGATTTTCAATAATACCACCTGAACTATTAAAGCCTATTGTATGCAGATTAAAATGTTTTTTAACTTCTTCTTTAAAAAGCATAAATCCATTTCCACTACCAGCCAAAAGCCACTTATAAGCACTTGCTCCCAAAACATCAATGCAAGAATTATCAAAATCGAAAGTTTCTGTACCACAATACTGCGTACCATCTGCTATAATCAAAAGATTAGGAAAGTCAGTTTTAAGTTTCTTAAAAAAATTTAAGTCTATTTTTATACCATTTAACCACTGAACAACACTTACAGCTAAAACAGTTATTCCTTTATTTTTTATTGTTGAATAAATATTGTCCTCTAAAATACCATTATCTGAACTAACAAAACTTACTTCGAAACCTCTACTTTCAAACGGCCAATTTAAAGATGGAAAATCACTCTCTAAAAGCAACACTTTATTCTTTTTATCTAAACCTTCTAAAAGAATATTAAAACCTAAAGATACATTTTGTACCAAAGCGACATTTTCAGTTTTACAATTAAAAAAGGCTCCTACCGTTTTTCTAGTTTCTTCTATAAGTTTTAATCCTTTAATTTTAAAATTACTACCCCCTAATAGATAATCCAAATCATGTTCTTGACGCCAGTCTAACAAGCTATCATACATAATACCATAAGCCGCTGTATTTGCATATATATATTGGTTTAAAATAGGGAAATCCTTTATGATCTTTTGCATCATCATTAATTTTAAAATAGTATTTATAGTATATTTGTTAGTAAAGATACAGATTAGCCATGTTTTCTAAGCGAAAAAAAGAATCAGATATTGATTTAGAACAACACGAGTTGTTAGAGAATGCACAAATAAGAATTAAACAAAAAAAACGTCTTTATTCTCACTTTGTAGTATTTTTAATAGGTAGTGTTTTTTTAATTTTAATTAATAAAATTTTAAAATACGGTGATACTTATGATTGGTTTATCTGGGCAATTACTTTATGGGCATTTATATTTATTATGCATCTTATAAATGTTGTAATTACCCAAAAATTTATGGGTAAAGATTGGGAGCGTAATCAACGAGAAAGGTTAGTGAAAAAACAAAAAGAAAGAATTGCTGTACTACAAAAAGAGATTGAAACTGACTTTCCTATTTCACAGATAAATAAAAAAAAAGAAGATTGAAAACTATAATTCTTATTGCAGCTATAGCTGAAAACAATGCCATAGGAAAAGATAATGATTTGCTTTGGCACCTCCCAGATGATTTTAAACGCTTTAAATCACTCACTACTGGCAATCCAATTATAATGGGAAGAAAAACCTTTGAAAGCTTCCCTAAGCCATTACCAAACAGAAAACATATAATTATTACCAAAGATAAAAACTACACGACACAATTTAAAAACTGTGACGTAGTTAATAGCCTCGATGAAGCCTTGGTTGAGACAAAAAATGATTCTATAATTTATATTATTGGAGGTGGACAAATCTACACTCTAGCACTCAAAATAGCAACTCACATGGAACTTACCAGAGTTCATGAAAGCTTTAATGCTGATGCATTTTTTCCTGAATTTGATAAAAATAATTGGAAATTAATTGCTCAAGAACATCACCCGAAAGATGAAAAGCACAAATATGATTTCACCTATTTAACATATGAAAAAAAATTAAAAATCTAAATAATTAACTTGCACTTGGTACTTATAAACAAATTGTTTTAAAATTTCAACATTAGCATTCGTATAAAATTGATTTACTGGTATTTGTTTGGTAGCTAATAAATTATTTTTTAAAAGTATTGCATAAGTTTGCTTTGCAACCGCTTCTCCTGAGTCTATAATTTCAACATGTTCAGGTAAAATTTGCTTAAGAATCGGAATTAAATAAGGATAGTGTGTACAACCTAAAACCAAGTGATCAATACCTTCGTTTAACATAGGATTCAAATATTTTAAAAGCAAATTTTTAGATTCTGCACTAAAAGCCTTACCAGACTCTATCAAAGGCACTAGACCTGCTCCATTTTGTTCCATTACTTTTACACCTTCTGAAAATACTTTTGAAGTATTATTAAATAATGCACTAGACAAGGTACCCTGTGTTGCTAAAACACCTATGATTTTAGATTTCGAATTTAATGCTGCTGGTTTTATAGCTGGCTCTATTCCAATAAAAGGAACATCATAATTTTCTCGTAGATAAGCAATAGCATTGGTTGTTGCTGTATTACACGCTACAACAATTAACTTAGCTCCTTTACCAAGTAAAAGCTCGGTATTTTTAACACTCAAGTCTAATATTTTTTCATCAGATTTTTCACCATAGGGTGCATTTCTACTATCTGCTAGATAAATAGTATTTTCAAAGGGAAGTAGTTTATGTAATTCTTTCCAAATTGAAGTTCCTCCGACACCAGAATCAAAAATACCTATAGGTTGTAAACTCATATTAATTTTATGAAATATAACTAAGTATAAAGTTACTGGAAAAACACTATAAATTTAGTATGAAACAAAAAAAGAGTCCATTAAAAAATGGACTCTTTTTTTGTTATAAAGTTTTATAATTTCTTAGAAACCTAATTCTTTCTTTACTAATGGCAATAAATCAGTTCCTTGTGCTACAATAACACCACTACCTTGAGAAGAATCTAAAACATAGTTTACACCTTGTGCTGCCGCTACTTTTTCAATAGCTGCTTTAGCTTTGTCAGAAATAGGACCTAAAAGAGCAACTTGCTTTTTTTGTAATTCTTGACTAGCTGTTTGTTGTGCTCCTTGAATATTTTTTTGAGCTTCTTGTAATTCAGCTCCTCTTTTTTGATTTTCTTCGTCAGACTTACTAGCAGCTTCACTTTCATACTGCTTATATTTATTCTGTAATTCTGTCATAGAATTCTGAATATCTGCTCCGTAAGTTTCTTCTAACTTTTTAAGTTCAGCTTCTGCAGCTTTCATTTCTGGCATAGCAGACATTAATTCTTGTACGTTTATATGTGCTACTTTATTTTGAGCGTTAACAAAACTTGACGCTCCTATAAATAAAACTACTGCTGCTACTATTCCTTTTAAATGTTTCATGATTTTTTTTAATTTCAAATGTGTTAATTTAATGGTTTTAAACCCTAATTAAGGGAATTTTAATTAATTATTATCTTCTGATTCTTCTGTATTATCTTCATCCTCTGATTCTTCTTCAGATTCCTCTGCTTCTTTAGCAGCTTTTTTCTTAGCTTCTCTTTCTTCTAATAATTTTTTACGTCGTGCCTCATAAGCTTTTTTACGTTCCTCACGTAATTTAAGCTGTTCAGCTCTTTTTTCTTCTGCTAACTTCTCTCTAGTCTCTTCTGCTGTTTCAGATTGCTCTATACGCTCTTTTAAAGCATCAGTCATTTCTTCTTCAACAGGTTCGTCATCAAATTTATTTCTTTTTTTAATACGATCTTTAGCCGCTTTAACTTTTCTTGTTCTTGAAATTGCTTTTAAAACCAGATCACTAATATCTAGCCTGTTTTCAGCATATAACATTACAACATCAGCTGACCTATCAAAAATTAAATCATATTTTTTAGCCTGGCCAATTTTCTGAACTTCGTTAAAAACCTGATCTTGTATTGGTTGTATCAATCTTTGTTTTGATATTATCAAATCTCCCTGAGGTCCAAACCTGTTTTGCTGATAATCAAACATTTCTTTTTCTAAAACTTTGATTTCATCTTCACGTTCAGTGATTAGTTCTGCGGTTAACAAAACTTTTTCAGCCATCAAGTCTTTCTTCATTTGATCAATAGCACTTTTCTCTTGCTCAATCTCTAATTTCCATTTTTGTACTTTTTTAGCTAATTGCTCATTAGCCTCGCCGTACTCCTCAACATTCTCAAGAATATACTCCATGTCAACATAAGCAATTCTTGTTCCTCTTTGTACTTGAGAAAAAGCATTAACTGAAAATAAAACTATACTAACAACTAAAAGAACTTTTGTTTTCATTTCGTTTACATTTACTTGTATTGAAAATATCGTGCCAAAATAAATAAATATTTTAAGAAAGTGGATGGAATATAGAGATTAGTATCAAAAAAAAATAATTTTAGAGTATTTCTATACAAAAAAAAGCATTGAACCTTTTAATTTTCATTAGAAGACTCAATACTTTATATATTTAAAACTGTTGCCCAATAATAAAGTGTGTTTCCCAACCATTTGGACCAGAAGATGAACTTGGGTTATTATCTTGATCAAATCCATAACCAAAATCAATACCCAACAATCCAAAAGCAGGCATAAAAATACGTAAACCAGCACCTACTGATCTTTTAATTTCGAAAGGATTAAACTTTTTAAAACTACTAAACGCATTACCACCTTCAGCAAAAACTAACCCATATATTGAAGCTGATGGCTTTAAAGTTAATGGATATCTTAGTTCCATCGAGAATTTATTATAGATAAGACCACCTGCTTGCTCTAAGCTTCCTGTAATTTCATCAGTTACATATGGTGTTAATGATTGATTACTGTAACCTCTTAACTGTATATTTTCTCTACCATCTAATGTAAAAGTACCCATACCATCACCACCAACATAAAAACGTTCAAAAGGTATATCGCCTGCTTCACTATTGTAACTACCTAAAAACCCAAATTCAACATTTGTACGCAATACCAACGCATTCGTATTTTGATTTCCAATTAAAGAAGTATACCAGTCACCTTTAAAATTAAATTTATAAAATTCTAACCATTTAAAACGTTCTTGATCTATCTCTTCTATTGCATCACTATCACTACTTTCAATTGCAACTTCTAAATCATCATTAAGTTGCTCATAATCAATTCCATTAAACAATGACCAAGGAGGCGTAATTTTTGCTGTTATAGAAAAATTAGAACCCGATGTTGGGAAAATTGGATTTGTACCAGCCGATCTTCTTGAAATACCTAATGTATATGCTAATGAATTTGCATTACCATCCCCGAAGTTAAATAACCCAATATCATAATCATTAAAATCATATCTCTGATAAGCTACAGAATGAGAAATAGTAAAGAAATCATCTGGCCATTGTACCCGCTTAGCAATACCTAACGTAATACCTGTAATAGAGAAGTTTTTATCTTTATCTGCTTCATAACCCGATGTAGAATAATCATATGAGAATTGTCTTGTTCTTGACAAAGATGCACTAAAACTTACTGGTTTTTTACCACCTAACCAAGGCTCTGTAAAATTCAAACTATATACTCTATAAGTCTGACTAGCTTGCAAACGTAAAGCAAATGTTTGACCATCACCCATAGGAACTGGCTTATACTCTTCTTTATTGAAAATATTTTTCATAGAAAAGTTACTAAAAGATAAACCTAAAGTACCTATAAAACCACCACTACCATAACCACCTTGTAATTCAATTTGACTAGAACCTGATTCAACTAAACTATAATTTAAATCAACAGTACCTGCATTCGGATCAGGGTTTAAAACATCTGGTGTTACATTTTCTGCATCAAAAAAGCCTAAAGCACCTAATTCACGAATACTTCTAATTATATCTGCTTTGTTATATTTTTGACCTGGTCTTGTTCTTAACTCTCTAAAAACAACATGATCATTAGTTTTATCATTACCATTAATAGTTACATGGTCTAAGAAAGTTTCTTTACCTTCAATAATACGTATTTCAAAATTAATTGTATCATTTGAAGCTGAAACCTCAACAGGGTTAATGCTTGAGAACATATACCCATTATTTTGGTATAAACTAGCTAAATCATTAGGATCTGGCTTAGTATTATCTGCAATACGTTCTTTTAACAAAACACCATTATAAACATCGCCTTTTTTAACCCCTAATACACTTGCTAATTGTCTATCTGAATAAACAGTATTCCCAACAAAATTGATATCACCAAAATAATACTTATCACCTTCTTCAACTTTAATAGTAAGATCTATTAAATCATCTCCATTTTTAATGAAAGTATCAGAAACTACACGAGCATCTCTATACCCTTTTTCTGCATAGTTTTCAATTAAAGAAACTAAATCAGCCTCATAATCTTCAGGTATATACTTTGATCTTTTAAGAGTTAAAATATTTTTTAAAGATTTTTGTTTCGTTTTTTTAAGCGATTTTTTTAATTTTTTATCAGAAATTTTTTCATTCCCTTCAAAATTAATACTACTAATTTTAACTTTAGAACCTTTTCTGATATTGATAACCATGCTTTGCGCATTAGCCTCTGAAGTGTCTATTCTTGTAGCAATATTTACTTTAGTATTCAAATACCCTTTCTTCTTATATTTATTTTGAAGATAGTTTCTTGTATTTGCTATTAAGTTTTCAGTAATTTTTTTTCCCTTTTTTAAATCGGTATCTTTTAAGATATCTTCAATTTTACCTTTTTTAACACCATAAACAGCCACATCAGAAAGTGTAGGTCGTTCTAAAATGTTTAATTCTAAAAATACTTCATCACCCTCTATCTTAGTAATATAAAAACTTATATCGCTAAAAAGCTCTAAACCCCATAATTTATTAATGATTGCACTTATTTCTTCTCCAGGAACAGTAATTGGTTGCCCTTCCCTAAGGCCTGTATAAGTTTTTACAGTTTGCTCATTGTAACTTTGTAGTCCTGTAACTTCTAAACCACCTAAAATGTATTTTTTTCCTTCTTCATAAGAAATATCTTGTGCTGTACCCACAAGACTAGATAATATTAAAAAAAAGGTAAATGCTAATTGGGAAGAAGTGATATTTTTCACACCTCTAGTTAAGTTGTTCGCTAGTTTTTCCAAATCTTCGTTCTCTATTTTGGTAATTTAAAATTGCTTCAACTAAATGCTGTTCATTAAAATCAGGCCACAACACATTAGTAAAATACAGTTCTGCATATGCTATCTGCCAGAGTAAAAAATTACTTATCCTATGCTCACCACTTGTGCGTATAAGTAAGTCTACATCTGGTAAATTATGCGTGTAAAGATGGTTATTAATAATGATTTCATCAATATTTTCCGATGAAATTATATTATTTTTAACTTTGATACTAATTTCCTTGACTGTATTAATAAGCTCTTCACGAGCTCCATAACTAAGCGCAAGGGTTAATGTTAACCCAGTATTACCACTGGTTTTACTAGTAACTTCTGCTATTTCTTTATATGCTTTTTTAGGTAATGAATTTACATTTCCTATAGTATTAAAACGCACATTATTTACTAAAAAAGTACTTAATTCCTTCTTTAATTGAGAAGCCAAAAGCTTCATTAATGTATCAACTTCAAACTTTGGACGATTCCAATTTTCTGTAGAAAAGGCATATAAAGTCAAGTACGGAACACCAATTTTTACACAAGATTCCACTATTGATTTAACTGCTTTTGCACCATGTTCATGCCCAAAAACGCGTATTTTACCTTTTTGTTTTGCCCATCTACCATTACCATCCATAATAATAGCTAGGTGCTTTGGCAATTTATCTTTATCTATATTCTCTATAGTGTTCATATATACTACTAATACTAGTCAAAACAATTGGAACATGGTTTTCTTTTAAAGGTATATGTTAATGTTAACCCTGAAAAAACATACCAATCATTACTAAAAATATTACCAAACTCTACATCTAACGATTCTAAATTTGGATCTTCTGGATTGCTAAAATCTAAATTATCCGTAAATGTATAACGTGCTCCTATTTCCGCTCCAAGAATAAAAAACTGATTTATTCTATATTTAAAACCAATGGTCATCGGAATTGCAAAAGTACCATCACGCTGATCATAATCAATCACAAAGTTAGCATCTATATAATTATAATCATACCTAAAATAGGTAATACCTGTATAAAGGTATGGTGTAAATGCTGGTCCTAATTTATGCAAATTATATTCAGTAAAATTAAACTCTAGTCCTGCTGAAAATTCTAAAATATTATTATTCACAACATAACCACGTTCTTGCCTAGAGCTTAAATTAGATTTTGTATCATCTGCAGTGAATTCCCCATACAAAACACTAGCACGCCATGCATATCTTTTGCTAATATTCCATTTGAAAATTCCTCCAAAACCAATTCCCGAAGGTGAAATATAATTAGTTTTACCAACATCTCCTATATTATTCACACCGCCCGCCATTATTCCAACCTCATAAGTTTGACCTTTCATCGTTATAAATGAAAAGACAATAAGTAATGTAAAAAATGTCTTCATGAATTTAAAAGTTTGCAAATATAATAATTTCAATAGTTTATGAAATTATTATATTTATGTTCTCTCTTTGATAAACAACTTTTAGCGATTTTTATTGCCATACACATCTATCAATTGCGCTTATCTTCACCCCATAATAATTTATTACGCAAGGTTTTTAAAAAGCTTTCTGAGGCATACTCAATCATTTTAATAGTAAAGGAAGATTTTTTTACAAAAATTTCCGTTCCATTTGCAACAGTAGCTATTCTAGAATCTAAAGAAACTAAATGATTTTCTTCACGCCCTGAAACCTTTAACCTCATCTCTATTTCATCAGATATAACCAATGGTCTTGCATTTAAATTATGCGGTGCAATAGGTGTTATAATTAATGATTTTGCAGTAGGTGTTATAACCGGCCCCCCACAACTTAAAGAATATCCGGTAGAACCTGTTGGTGTAGCTACAATTAAACCATCTGCCCAGTATGATGTTAAATATTCATTATTTAAATACGTTTCCACTGTAATCATTGAAGTGGTATCTTTTCTACTTACCGTAACTTCATTTAAAGCAAAGTTCAAACTTTCAAACTCCTTCAACTTAGGTTTTGTAGAAACCTCAAGTAAACTACGCTCTACAATGGTATATTCTCCAGCAATAAATTCTTTTACTACTTTACGAACATCTTCTTTTTTAAACGTTGATAAAAAACCTAAACGCCCAGTATTTACCCCTACAATTGGAATATTTAAATCTTGCACATAGGTTATTGCTCTTAAAACTGTACCATCACCACCAAAACTAACAAACATATCAAAACTACTATCCAACCCTTTTTCTGAATTAAAAAGTGTGTATTTTTCAAGTTTACCTGACGTGCTTAGCAATTGATAAAATTCCTCTTCAAAAACTATTTCTGCAGACAAACCACTTAACTCATCAAGTAATTCTACTACATAATCAAAAGCATTATCAGTATATGTTTGACCATATATGGCAACTTTCATAGGCTTTAAACGTTTAAAAATTTATTTAAATAATCGGACCTTTGTTTTAAATCTTCTAAAAATTGATCATCATTATTGCCAAATAAAATTGTGTAATTATAACGTCTAAACGACTGAATGACCTCATTAAGATTTGTAGTTCCTATTTTTAATGTTACTTGCACAACATCGTTTCTACTATCAGAAATAAAACCTCCTAACAATTTAGTATTATTACTTTCTACTATTTGAGATATTTCGCTGAATGAATAATCTTTAACCCCTTTTGCAACCACCAAAATACCACCCGGCTCAATAAAAAATGGCGTATCTATAAACACCTCTACAATATCATTAAGATTGTAATAACCTATTACGTGACTTGCTTCATCAACTACTGCTAAAATATTAGCTTCATTTCTTGCAAAAGACTCCAAAACATCTAACCAAGAAGTATCTTTTTTAACAAAAATAGATTCCAAATTATACCTGTAGTCATCTATTTTTCCTGAAGCATCTAAAACTGCCATATCATTTTCAGAAATTACTCCTAAAAACATATCATCAGCCACAATTGCTACATGAGAGTATGTCGTATTTTTAAAAAACTTGACAACATTCTTCATTGAATCTTCAAGTTTAAAAACTGGAATCGTATCTATTATGTGAGATTGTATATACATGTAAAACTATTATAACGCAAATTACTAATTAAATATGGCAAAAAGTGTGCCTTATTCGTATTTTTGTGTAATAAACACCTATAAATAATATGACAAAATTAAGTGTTAATATAAATAAAATAGCCACTTTAAGAAATGCCAGAGGTGGCAACATGCCCAACTTACTAAAAGTTTCGACGGATATTGAAAATTTTGGAGCACAAGGCATTACAATTCATCCAAGACCCGACGAACGACATATTAAATATAACGATGCAAGAGACTTAAAAAGTATTGTGAAAACAGAATATAATATTGAAGGTAATCCAAACCCTAAATTTATTGATCTGGTATTAGAAGTAAAACCAACACAAGTTACTTTAGTGCCTGATGCTATTGATGCTATTACCTCTAATGCAGGCTGGGACACTATTAAGCATTATGATTTTTTAAAAGAAGTTATAGATACTTTTAAAAGAAACGGCATTAGAACTTCTATTTTTGTAGACCCGAGCAGTAAAATTATTGAAAATGCTGCTAAAATTGGCACTGATAGAATAGAACTTTACACTGAAAGCTACACACACGATTACAACTTAGCAACCAACGAGGAAGAAAAACACAAGGCAATTGAGGCTTTTATTGTAGCTGCTAAAACTGCAAATTCAGTAGCCCTTGGTATAAATGCAGGGCACGACCTTAGTTTAAATAACATTAAATACTTTAAAGACAACATTCCTAATTTACTTGAAGTATCTATAGGTCATGCATTAATTTGCGAATCGCTATATTTTGGCCTAGAAAATGTTGTTAATATGTATTTAAACAAATTAAAATAATGCAACTTTTACACTCACAAATATTTGGCTCCGGAAAACCATTACTAATTCTTCACGGTTTCTTAGGAATGTCTGACAATTGGAAAAGACTAGGAAATCAATATGCAGAAAATGGATATGAAGTTCATTCCATTGATCAAAGAAATCATGGAAAAAGCTTTCATTCTGAAGATTTTAATTACGACTTTCTAGTAGAAGATTTAAAGTTTTATATGAGTCATCATAAAATAGAAAAGGCTATAATTCTAGGACATTCTATGGGTGGAAAAACAGTTATGCAATTCGCATGCACTTATCCTGAAATGGTTGAAAAATTAATAGTTGCCGATATTGCTCCAAAATACTACCCTCCACATCATCAAATAATACTAGATTCTTTAAATAAAATTGACGTAAAAAGTCTAAGTTCTAGAAACGAAGCTGATGCCATATTATCTAAATACATCACCGATTTTGGCACACGCCAGTTTTTACTTAAAAACCTTTATTGGGTTGAAAAAGGCAAGCTTGGTTTTCGCTTTAACCTTCCTGTATTAAGCGAAAGAATGGAAGAGGTTGGCGAAAATATTAATTCAACAGATAACTACAACGGACCTACATTATTTTTAAGAGGTGATCAGTCTGAGTATATTTCAGTTGATGATTACCCTGCTATAAAACGCCATTTTCCTCATGCAATAATAAAAACTATTGATAATGCTGGTCATTGGCTACATGCCCAAAACCCCAAACAGTTTTTTGAATATTCATTTGATTTCATGAAATCATAGTAAAACACTTAACTTTTAAGTATCTTTAAATATACATCAAACAAAAAAAAACACAACTTATGAAACTTATACTAAGAATACTTTTAAGCGCTATTGCTGTAGTTATATTATCTAAAATATTACCTAATACCTATGTTGACAGTTACATTACTGCTATAATAGTTGCCATTGTATTAAGCTTACTGAATTTTATAGTAAAACCAATACTTGTAATACTAACATTACCTGTTACAATATTAACGTTAGGCCTTTTTCTACTAATCATCAATGCAATTATCATACTGCTAGCCAGCAATTTAATTGACGGATTTAGAGTCGATGGAGTCCTTTGGGCCATAATTTTCAGCCTTTGTTTATCGTTCTTACAATCAATTTTATTTTCAATATTAGACGATGATAAAAAATAATACGCTAGACTTATGAAATTCAGCAACTTAAAAACTTGCCACATTTTGTAAAATATAGTACTTTTGCATCCCATTTTATTAGATGTAAATAGACATAGAGATGAATATCACTAAAGAACAGATTGACGATTTAAATGCTGTTGTAAAGGTTGCCGTTACAAAAGATGATTACCAAGACAAGGTTGACACTATCTTAAAAGATTACAGGAAACAAGCAAATATCCCTGGATTCAGAAAAGGACAAGTACCAATGGGTCTTATAAAAAAACAATACGGAAAGGCTGTATTGGTTGAAGAAGTTAATAAACTAATTCAAGACAACCTTAATAAATTTCTTACTGAAGAAAAGTTAGATGTACTTGGTAACCCATTACCAAAACAACGTGATAACTTTGATTGGGATGCTGATAATTTTGATTTCGAATTTGAATTAGGACTAGCTCCTACTTTTGAAGTTGATTTAAAATCAAAAAAAGCAATCACTCAATATAAAATAGTTGCTGATGACAAAATGATTGATGAACAAGTAGAACGTATTCAAAAACAATACGGAAAACTTGTAAACAAATCTGAAGTTAGCAAAAAAGATGAAGTTTCTGGTGTTTTCAAAAACGAAGAAGAAGAAATTGAAAACAAAGCTACTATTGAGCTAAGCAACCTGAAGAGCAAAAAAGCAATTGATGCTCTTGTAGGTAGCAAAGTTGGTGATGTTATTACTTTAAGCACTAAAGGTTTATTTAAAGAAGATCAAGAATTAACTACCGCTTTAGGCATTCAAGCAGATAAAGCTGAAGAACTTAAAGTTGATGTTACTTTTACTATTGAAGAAATTAACGAGAGAGAACCTGCTGCTTTAGATCAAGAGTTATTTGACAAACTTTTCGGAAAAGATGTTGTAAAAACAACAGAAGAATTGAAAACTAAAATCAAAGAAGATTCTGAACAACAATTCGCTCAACAGGCAGATCAAAAATTATTAAATGACGTTACTGAAAACTTCATTGAAAACACAAAATTTGATCTACCAACAGAATTCTTAAAGAAATGGATTCAATTAACAGGCGAAAAAGTTCTTACTGATGATGAAGCTACTGCTGAATTTGAGAAATCAGAAAAAGGATTACGATACCAATTAATTGAAGGTAAAATAGTTACAGAAAATGAACTTCAAGTTCAGTTTGAAGAGCTAAAAGAATTCTCTAAAGGATTTATTAAATCTCAAATGGCACAATTCGGACAGTTAAACCCTGCTGAAGAAGAATTAGACAACATTGCTACTAGAGTTTTATCAAACCAAGACGAAGTTAAACGTTTATCAGAACAACTAATGAGTCAAAAGTTGATTTCACTTTATAAAGAAAAAGCAAACTTAAAAACAAAAGAAGTTACTTACGAAAACTTTGTGAAGGAAGTTTACGGGTAGTTTTACATAAATAAAATAAGTATCTTTACGGTGTTGAAAACAAGTTTTCAACACCTTTTTTTATTTTAAAATCATATTTAAAAATTTATGGATTACGGAAAAGAATTCAAGAATTACGCTATAAAAGATCAAGGTA
This sequence comes from uncultured Cellulophaga sp., assembly GCA_947496695.1. Lineage (GTDB taxonomy): Bacteria > Bacteroidota > Bacteroidia > Flavobacteriales > Flavobacteriaceae > Cellulophaga. The sequence continues at coordinate 162,466 of CANMEI010000001.1, forward strand.
TTAGCAGCATGTATTATGATAAAATCATGAGCAGCATGTATCCAACAAATATGACCCCAAATATTATTGAGGAACGCCAAATGAATGCAATTGCAATGGATGTTTTCTCTAGATTAATGATGGACAGAATTATTTTTTTAGGAACTGGTATAAATGATCAAGTAGCTAATATAGTTCAAGCACAATTATTATTTTTAGAAAGTGCCGATGCTAATAAAGATATTCAAATTTACATTAACTCACCAGGTGGTAGCGTATACGCTGGCTTAGGTATTTATGATACTATGCAATACATAAAACCTGATGTTGCTACAATCTGTACAGGTATGGCCGCTTCAATGGGAGCTGTATTATTATGTGCAGGTGAAAAAGGAAAACGTAGCGGACTTACACATTCACGCGTAATGATTCACCAACCATTAGGTGGTGCTCAAGGGCAAGCTAGTGATATTGAAATTACAGCTCGTGAAATAATAAAATTGAAAAGTGAACTTTATGAAATTATCGCGCAGCACTCTGGGCAATCACTTGAAAAAGTAAATGATGATAGTGATAGAGATTACTGGATGAAAGCTAGCGAAGCTAAAGCTTACGGAATGATTGATGAAATATTAGTAAGAGAAAAATAGTTTTTACGACAAAATAGTAAATCTACATTCACTTAGTAAGTAGAAATTTATAAAACAACCTCAACACTTTATGCAGTAAAGTAAATTGGTTGCAATAGTATTTAAGTTATGACAAAGGAAAGTTTAGAATGCTCTTTTTGTGGCAGAAAAAAGCCAGAAACCAATTTATTGATTGCTGGTTTAGATGCACATATTTGTGACAAATGTATAGAGCAAGCCCACGGAATTGTTACTGAAGAATCAAAACAATCTAAAAACGATGATTTATCATCGGAATTAATATTAAAAAAACCTTTAGAAATAAAAGATTTTTTAGACACTTTCATAATTGGCCAAGAACGTACCAAAAAAGTTATGTCTGTAGCCGTTTACAATCATTACAAAAGATTACTACAACCTTCTTCTGAAGATGATGTAGAAATACAAAAAAGTAATATTATAATGGTTGGGCAAACCGGTACCGGAAAAACTTTAATGGCTAAAACTATTGCAAGAATGCTAAATGTACCTCTTGCTATTGTTGATGCTACCGTTTTAACTGAAGCTGGTTATGTTGGCGAAGATGTTGAAAGTATTTTAACCAGACTTTTACAAGCTGCAGATTACAATTTAGAGAAAGCTGAGCGTGGTATTGTTTTTATTGATGAAATTGATAAAATTGCCCGCAAGAGCGACAACCCTTCAATTACTAGAGATGTATCTGGTGAAGGAGTACAACAAGGCTTGTTAAAACTTTTAGAAGGTACTACTGTAAATGTACCACCTAAAGGAGGTAGAAAACATCCTGATCAAAAATTTATTGAGGTAAATACTGAAAATATTCTTTTTATTGCAGGTGGAGCTTTTGATGGTATCGAACGTGCTATTAACAAGCGTTTAAACATGCAATCTATTGGCTATAGCGCCTCTAAAGACGAAGAGCAATTAGATTCGGAAAATATTTTACAATATATTATACCAAAAGATTTAAAAGAGTTTGGATTAATACCTGAAATAATTGGTAGACTACCCGTGTTAACACATATGAATCCTTTAGATTCTAAAACACTTAGAGCCATATTAACTGAACCTAAAAATGCCATTATCAAACAATATGAAAAATTGTTCAAAATGGACGAAGTTAATTTAGAAATAACTGATGATGCTTTAGATTATATTGTAGAAAAAGCAATAGAATACAAATTAGGAGCTAGAGGCTTACGTTCTTTATGCGAAGCTATCTTTACTGATGCTATGTTTACATTACCAAGTAGTGAAGAAAAAGAGTTGAAAGTAACTAAATCTTATGCTGAAAAAATGCTGTCTTTTGATACTATCAAAAAATTAAAAGCAGTTTCATAATAAAAAATTGCAATTTTACAAAAAGAGAAAGCCTGTAAACTAGTTTACAGGCTTTCTCTTTTTGTAAAGGATATTTTTTAAACGTTACATTTACATATAGAAACCATAGCCAAAAATTCTTGACAGATATCTTTCATAATTTTTTCTTCTGAATAAAAGTTATGATCAAAACCTTCCATTATACTTAATTCAACGTCTAGGTTAGATGCCCATACATCGGTAGGCCTAAACTTATCGTTTGACCCATATATAAATCGAGTATTAAATAAAGGTTTTTGAATTTCTTTTCGAATTCTTGTAGCCGAAACTGCATATAAAAATTTAATCGGTAAACCTGCTAGTCCAGCTTTGTAAGCAATTGTACCACCAGTACTAAACGCTAAATAACGACTCGACTTAGCATTACCTTCTTTTTTTAATAACTCCATAACCGCAGTATCAATTCCTCCGGAGACAAAAGCATCATGTAAATTTTCTTCCGTTTCGTTTTCAATATTAATCTGCGCTAATTCTTGACAATCATAATAAACAATATCGTAGTGTTGTTGCAAATATCCTAAATAAGAAGTGACCCAAAGACCTTTCCTGATTCCCCACATATCTGATAGAACTACTAGTCTTTCTGCCATAATTATTATACCCAATTAGTTAATGATGAGCCAAATATAGATAATAAACGTAAAAAGTACAATTAATATTGTGGGAAAATTCAACAATAAACATAAAAGACAGAATTTAACTATTCATCAAAAGTAATTCTTCAATATAATCCCTTTTATTAGACAATCTTGGTATTTTATGTTGGCCACCTAATTTATCGTTCAACTTTAACCAATCATAAAATAAATTTTCTCTTGCAATATGCACAACTGGCTTCACTAAAGTAATATTGTTATACCTTTTAGCTTCATAATCAGAGTTTAAAGATTTTAAAGCATTATCTAAAAACTCAGTAAAATAAGCTAAATCCTCTGGTGGTTTTCTAAATTCAACAATCCACTCATGACCACCTTTTTCTTTACCTTCCATAAAAATTGGACCCGCAGTATAATCTTTAATTTCTGAACCTGTTTTAATACAAACACTCTTTAAAGCTTCTTCTGCGTTTTCAATAATTAATTCTTCACCAAACACATTAATATGATGCCTAGTTCTCCCTGTTACTTTAATACGATAAGGACTAGTTGATGTAAAACGTACAGTATCTCCTATTTTATAACGCCATAAGCCCGCATTTGTAGTTATAATAATGGCATAATTTTTATTTTTCTCAACTTCCCATAAAGGAATTACTTTTTGATCTAAGGATCTATAAGAATCCATAGGTATAAATTCATAAAAAATACCATAGTCAAGCATTAGTAACAACTCATCTGAATTATTTCTATCTTGAATAGCAAAAAAACCTTCTGAAGCATTATAAATTTCATAATAATTGAAATTTTTTCTTGGAAATAGCTTTTTATACTGGTCTTTATAGGGAGTAAAACTAACACCTCCATGAAAGTAAACCTCTAAGTTTTCCCATACCTGAAACAAACTCTCCTTACCTGTTTCTTCAAGAACATTATTAAGCAAAACTAACATCCAAGAAGGCACACCTGCCAAACTAGTTACATTTTCTTCCGTACTTTCTTTTATTATTGCTTTAAGCTTAGATTCCCATTCACTCATCAGCGACACCTTACTACTTGGCGTACTACTTAATTCTGCCCAAAAAGGCATATTATCTATTAAAATAGCTGATAAATCTCCGAAAAAAGTTCCGTTATCCTCATAAAGCTCTTTACTACCTCCTAAACGGAGACTTTTTCCTGTAAACAATTGTGAATTTTCATTATTATTTAAATACAAACACAACAAATCTTTACTAGATTTATAATGACAATCTTCTAAGGCTTCATTACTTACAGGTATAAATTTACTTTTAGCATTAGTTGTACCACTACTTTTTGCAAACCACTTTATACTTGTGGGCCAAAAAATATTTTGCTCACCTCGTCTTGCTCTTTCAATAGCAGGCTCAACCTCTTCGTAAGAAGAAATAGGCACTCTTTCTGAAAAAGTTTTATAAGTTAAAATAGAGCCAAAATCATGTTTTCTACCTATTTCAGTATCTTTTGCAATTGCTAATAATTGAAATAATACTTCCTCTTGCACTTCTGCCGGGTATTTTAAAAAAAGTTCTATTTGGTGATAGCGTTTTTTAAGCAACCAAGAAGCTATAGAATTAAATAAGGGTATCGACATTTATTAAGTATATTTAAGCTAAATAAATTTTGATTTAATTTAGAGCAACAATTTAAGAAATCGTTTTTAACTTTACAGTTTTCAATCTAATTTTTCAGAACAATATTTCTCTTATGCTTTACGAAGGTGTTTTACAAAAAATGCAAACAGAATTAGGTAATCCTATTCAATACTACATGATTTTTAAAAATGATTTTTTAAATGTAAATCAGGTCATAAATAAAGAAATTACTATTCATTTTATAAAACACCAATGTTTAAACTGCGGACAAGATAAACCCATTTACAGACAAGGTTTTTGCAAAAATTGTTTTTTTGAAATACCATCTGCAGGAGATTGGATTATGCGACCAGAATTAAGTACTGCTCACCTAAACAAAGAAGATCGTGATTTAGCTTACGAAAAAAAGGTGCAATTACAGCCACATATTGTGTATTTAGCTAATTCTAGTTCAGTAAAAGTTGGTGTTACAAGAAAAACACAAGTGCCTACACGTTGGATTGACCAAGGTGCACATGAAGCTATAGAAATAGTTGAAGTACCAAATCGCTATTTAGCAGGTATTACTGAAGTTGCTTTAAAAGATTATGTAAGCGACAAAACCAATTGGCGAAAAATGCTTAAAAACGACATTACTGACGAAAGTCTTGAAGAATGGAAAAACAAACTTAAGCAATATATACCCGAAGAAGCATTACCGTATTTTATTAAAAATAACAAAGAGACTAATATTGAGTTTCCTGTTCATAAATATCCCACAAAAGTAAAAAGCTTAAATTTAGATAAAACTCCAAATTATACTGGTACTCTTGCGGGCATTAAAGGACAATATTTAATATTTGATGACGATACTGTTTTTAATATTAGAAGTAACGAAGGTTACTACGTATCTATTAATGTTAGTTAGTCGTGTCTTTCTTTTTACTAAATAACCCACCTAAAACAGATTTCGCAGCTTCTTTTACATTTTCTTTTTTAGTTTCAGTAGTTGTTTTTTCTTCTGTTGTTGTAGAGTCTTCAGTATCTGTTGTTGTTTCACTTTTATTAGTGCCAAGTAAACCTCCTAAAGCATTTTTAACAGCGTCAGACTTACTTGTTGTTGTAGCAGTTGAATCAGTTGTTTTTGAGTTATTTGATAATAACCCACCAATAAGATCAGTTGCTTTTTCTTTTCCTTGGTTAAGTAATTTTTGCTTTTGAATTTCAACCAATTTAGAAGTCAAAGTTTTAACACCTGAGGTTAAATCTGTTGACACAGTTGGGCTTGTAAAGCTACCTCCAATATTGGCTGTTACTGGTATCGTTAAATTTTCAAGAGAATCATCGTCAATCTTAGCCATCAAACCTGTTACTTCACTTCCTAAATATTTTGATGGAACATCAATAACCGCAGCATAATTCATACTTTGATCAAATGAGTGACTACCATTTACATTTATAGCTATATCTTGATAATTAACAGTAAATGGCTTTACACTCACTTTTCCATTATCAAAAGAAAGTGCTGTTTTTAAACCTTTTAAATCTAACTTCTCTAAATCTAAAAAGTTTAATTTACTATTTAATGTAGATAATACTTTTGTTTGGCTTGGATCAATTTCTGTTCCAAGAATCTCACCTAACAAATCACCTGATATTGTTGCTAAGTTAGGCGTAAAATCATCATTTAAATTACCTGATATACTAATATCAGAATTTAATTTACCTTGTAATGCACTAGCAATTGGAGCTAGCACTTTAAACAGTTGTAATGAATTAAAAGTTTCTGATATATCAAAACTATCCATACCTAATTTCATCGCAAATGTAGGCGTTTCATTTTTTGTTGAAACTTCACCATTGAAAGCTAATTTTCCATTAAAAATAGAAGATGTCATATTTTTTAATGTAGCTGTTTCATCTTTTATAATCAAACTACCCTTTACGTCTTTCAAGGTAAGATTATCATAAAGCACTGTGCTTGCTGATGCATTTATAGTAGCATCTAAAAATGAAGGAATTTTAATTTGTTCTGTAGCAGCAGCAGCAGGAGTTTCTGTTTTTGTTTCATTTGTAACTGCTGCAGATTCCTCCATCATAAAATCATCAACAGCAAAGGTGTTTGATTTTAAGTCAAAATTACCTTCAACATTTTCATCATTAAACATAAAGCCTAATAAATTATCTATAGTTCCTGTAGCATTAAAATCAGTTTTACCTGTTGTACCATTTAGCTCATTTAAGGTTACCTTTTTAGGATTAAAAGTTACTGAAGTAGAATTCAATTTTACCGGACTTTTTAATTCCTCAGAATTGTAAACAAAGTTCTTTAATTTTAGATCTCCTTTTATATTGGTGTTTTCATATTTTTCATTTTCAATTGAAGCCATATCAAAAGCAGCATCTATATTAGCTTCTAACAAACCTTCTAAATTTAAATCAACTGGAACAGGATAAGCTTTGGCAATATTCGCTAAATTCATTTTACCATCAATATGAGAACTTACTTTAGTATTCCCCATTAAATCTCTGATTTTAGCCACCATGTTGAATTTATCTTCATCTATCATAAATGACAGCTTATTTATATCAACATAAGTATCTTCAGTAATACCTGTCTCATTATGTATTTGAGTATCTATATACACATTACGAACAGATTTAGGTAAATCAGGATATTTGAATGATGCATTATCTGATTTCATATCAATATTAAACTTTGGTATATGAGTATCATCAACCACCCCATTAAAACGACCAGAAATTGAAAATTCGCCTGTAGTTTTTACATTCTCAATATCTTTTGAGTATGCTTCAGGTATGACCGCTAAAAAATTTTTAAAATCAGACGATGGTGTTTTAAAACTCACATCTAACTCCTGATTATCATCATTAAGTTTAATATATCCATCAAAAATTAATGGCAACTGATTAATTAAAGCTTCATTCTTTAAAAAAGAATACGTATTTGTAGCCAGATCAACACCCAATAAAGCATCTAATTTTACAGAGTTTTTGTTTAAATATTTAGTACTATCCATTTCAAAAGAAACTAATGCACTAGTTTTAGTATCTAATTCAGATTTTTCCAATGATAAATCTCCAGTACCAGAATGGTTTAAATCTTGCATTTCAAAATGCATTCCTGTTGCTTTATCTAAATACGATATTCTAGAATTATTAAGCGCATAAGATTCCATTGAAAGTGTAAAATTACTGGTTTCTTCATTTGTTACTTCTGTTGTTGCAGTTTCGCTTTCTACCGTAATATCATAATTAGCGCTACCATCTTCATTAACTATAATATTTACTAACGCATCATCAATAGTTAAACTCGTAATACCAATTGGCTCATCAGCGCCTTTAAAAAGTTCTTTAATAGACATTTCTAAAGCAACTTCTTTTGATGCAAATAAAGTATCACCAACAAAAGGTGCTCTATTTACTAATGATATTTCGTTTAAAGTTACTTTTGCATTTGGAAAAGATGTAAACAGAGTTAAATCTGCATCTACAAAATCAAAATCCGCAGTAATACTACTATTTACTTTATCTTTTATAATTGTTGCAATTTTTCCTTTTAAGAAGAAAGGCGCTACAATTAACAATAGTATAAATACCAATAATACAATACCTACAATTTTTAATATTTTCTTTTTCATGTTCTTCAAATTTTATTTTGATAGCATTTACTAGAAAAGCTGTGGAAAATTAATATTTCTAAACAACTGTTATTGATGAAAACGAAATTATTAATAGCTTATTTCATTAACTATGAAGTAAATTTAGTAGTCTAAATCAATTTCCTCACCAAGGTCAAGATTAAATCGTTTTTTGATAATATATACAAACAAATACATAAAAGGGGTATCTAATAATGCTACAATTAGTTTGAAAATAAAACCACTAATAACCAACCCACTAAACAAATGCCAAGGAAGAATTTTAAAGACACATAATAAACCCACTACAACTACAGTGTCTACAAATTGAGATAAAAAAGTAGAAAAATTATTTCGCAACCACAAATGCTTTCCTTTGGTTAATTTTTTCCAGAAATGATATATACCAACATCAATATATTGCGCAATTAAATAAGCGATCATTGATGCAAAAACTGCTATTGGAGATAGCGCAAAAACTTGATTAAAAGTTTCATCATTTATTGGTGAACTTTCTATTGCTGGCACATAATTGGCTAACAATATAATTCCCATTGAAAAAAATGAAGCAAAAATACCCGCAGTAACAACTTGATTTGCTTTTTTTCGCCCATACATTTCAGAAATTATATCTGTTATTAAAAATGTAATTGGATAGGGTAATATACCTACCGAAACTTGAAAAAGTGATGCTCCAAAAACAGTAACATTACCAAAAGGGTTCCAATAAAAAAACTTTTGAAAAATAAGATTTGATACAACTAACGATGTAATAAACAAAGCTGCTAGAAACAAGTATATCTTAAAAGCAAGTTTTTTATCTTTAGAAGTCATCTCCATTTTAAAACCTTACTTTATACTCATTACAAATGGCATTCTTGCCTGAACACCTTCTTGATTCATTGCCACCTTAACCTCTTTTAATATGCTATATGCTTCAATACCAATTTCTTCTTTAATAAAGTCTTGTTTTATTTTAGAACTTGCACCTCCAAAATCTTCCATAAAACGTTCAAAACCCGTCTTATATTTTGGATATTTTTTAACTCCGTAAGTATCTAAATTCACCATTTTAGCAGCTCCTTTAATTGCTTCATCTAAGCCCCCTAATTCATCTACAAGACCTAATTTATGAGCATCAACACCACTCCAAACTCTACCTTGAGCAATACTATCAACTTCTGCAGTTGTAATATTTCTACCTTGAGCAACTCTACTTAAAAATGTTTCATAAGTCTGTTCTACCCCTTCTTGAACAACATTTCTAAAATGCTCATCCATAGGTTCAAAAAAAGAATAATCAACCGAATTTTTATTTGTACCTACTTGCTCTGCATTAACACCTATGTTTCCTGCCAATTCGCTTCCATTAGGTATCACCCCAAATACACCTATAGAACCTGTAATTGTTGTTGGTTCTGCATATATTTTATTAGCTCCGGCAGCAATATAATATCCACCAGAGGCAGCAACATCACCCATTGAAACTATTACTGGCTTAATGGCTTTAGTCAATTCTACTTCTCTCCAAATTATATCAGAGGCCAATGCACTTCCCCCTGGTGAATTTACACGAAGTACAATTGCTTTTACATTATCATCTTCACGTGCTTTTTTTAATGAAGTATTAATTAAGTCTTGACCTATAACTTCAGGACTTCCTTCACCATAAATAATTTCACCTTGCGCATATACAACGGCAATTTTATCATCACCCTTTAAAAGCTTCTTTTTATTTGCAGTAGGAATATAATCTTCAAGAGAAATATAATTTAAGTCTTCTTTTTGCGCTACACTAGTTGCACTTTTAAGCTTTGATTCATACTCATCATAAAATAAAATATCATCAACAAGTCTTGATTCTTTTGCTAATTCAGGGTTTCTACCTCCTAAAGTATCTGCTATTGTATTTAAGTTTTCAAATGAAACACCTCTACTTTTCGAAATTTCATCAACCATAACATCCCAAACAGAACTTAGTAATTCTTTTACTTGAGTTCTATTAGCATCACTCATTTCATTTGACAAATAGGGCTCTACAGCACTTTTATATTTACCATGACGAATAACTTCCATTTTTACACCTGTTTTTTCTTGCAAATCTTTATAAAACAATACTTCTGAGGATAATCCTTTAAAATCTAAACCTCCAACCTTGTTCATAAATATACTATCTGCTACCGAAGCTAAGTAATAATCTTTCTGTGCATAAAAATCTGAATATGCATATACAAATTTCCCGCTTTCTTTAAAATCATTCAGCGCTCTTCTTATTACTTGAGTTTGTGATAAGCCCGCATTCATAAAATTATTAAGAATACTAATTCCTTTTATTTTATCATCATTTTTAGCAACAGCAATAGCATGCAAAATTTCATCAAGACCTTGAGACTGCTTAAATAAGCCACTAAAAGGATCTGCATTATCACCTCCTACATAATCAACAATTGGATTTGGAATTTGAACTTCTAAAATTGAGTTACTTTTCACTACTTTAGCATCATCCCCACTACCTACTAAAGCAGCAAAAATTACAAACATTCCAAAAAGGACACTAAAAGCAATAAGACAACCGATTATGGCTGCCAGAAGGTTTCTTAAAAATTTCATCAAAATTTCATTAATAGTTATTCACAAATATAACTAATGTTGATTTGTTTTATTTATTTTGCCATGTTATTATGAGCAACCCCAAAACAATTTATTTATCATTAGGTAGTAATCTTGGTAATAAGATGTACAACCTGCAAAATGCCGTTTTCAAAATATCTGAAAATATAGGTAAGATTCTCGCTATTTCCAATGTTTATGAAAGTGCTTCTTGGGGCTTTGAGTCCGAAGATTTTCTAAATATTTGTATTGCAATTAAATCAAAACTTACACCTACTGAAGTTTTGAAAGAAATTCATAATATAGAAAAAAACTTAGGAAGAATTAGAGGAGAAGTAATTCAAGGGTATTTACCACGAAGTATTGATATTGACATTATTTATTATGAATATGAAATTATCAATACAAATGAGTTAACCATACCTCACCCTACATTACAAGAAAGACTTTTTGTTTTAAAACCATTGAGTGATATTGCACCGCAATTTTATCATCCGATTTTAAATAAAGACACTCGTAATTTAATACAAATGAGTCGTGATAAAAGTGGCGTAAAACGAACAACATTTAAAATATATAAAACTAGAGAGCTACTATTATCAAAACTAAACTTTATTGCCATAGAAGGAAATATTGGGGCAGGAAAAACAACTTTAGCCGAAAAAATATCGGAAGATTTTAATGCAAAATTAATATTAGAGCGTTTTGCCGACAACCCTTTTCTGCCAAAATTTTACAAGGATCCAGTTCGGTTTGCATTCCCTTTAGAAATGTCATTTTTAGCGGAACGTTACCAACAATTTTCAGATGACACCTCACAATTTGATTTATTCAAAAGTTTTATGGTGGGAGATTACGATATTTTTAAATCGTTAATTTTTGCAAAAGTAACCTTGCAAGAAGATGAGTTTAAAATTTACAGAAAGGTATTTGAATTTATGCACAAAGAAGTTAAAAAACCTGGTTTATATGTTTATTTATATCAAAATACAGAACGTTTACTTGAAAATATTAAAAAACGTGATCGTGAATATGAGCAAAATATCCCATCTGATTATTTAGAAAAAATTAATCGCGGATATTTAGATTTTATAAAAAGTGCTCCTGATCACAATACACTGATAATTGATATTAGTAATTTAGATTTTGTAAAAAACACAGAAGACTATTATTTAATTCTCGATAAAATCATTGAACACTGCTCAACTGTGAAAAATTAAGAGGATTTTTACATTTTACTTGTAAATTCATTAATGTTTTGTTAAGTTGCATCACTTTAAAAGTTTATTTTATGTTATACACTTAAAATTCTTTTAAAAACTAACTAACTCAAACTATATATTAAGACCGTCTAGTAATAACTAAACGGTTTTTTTATTTCAAAAATTACAATGCATTTAATTTAGACCACAAATCCCAAACAACAACACCTGCACTTACAGATATATTTAAAGAATGTTTAGTTCCATATTGAGGAATTTCTAGTACAACATCACTAGCCGAAACTATCTCTTGAGCAACACCTTTTACCTCATTACCAAAAACTAAAGCATACTTTTTGTTTGATTCAACTATAAAATCATTTAAAAAAACTGCATTCTCAGCCTGCTCAATTGAAACAATCTCAACACCATCACTTTTTAACTTAGTTACAAGATCTATTGTATGCTCAACATATTCCCAAGCCATACTATCCGTTGCACCCAATGCTGTTTTATGAATATCTTTATGTGGTGGCTTTGCCGTGATACCACATAAGTAGATTTTCTCTACTAAAAATGCATCCGAAGTTCTAAAAACAGAACCAATATTATTTAAACTTCTAATATTATCTAAAACAATAATAATAGGAGTTTTCGTTGCATTCTTAAACTCATCAACATCTAAACGATCTAATTCGCTATTCTTTAATTTTCGCATTCTTCTAATTCAAAAAACTTATTTCAAAATATCAACAATCATCTATATTCCTAAAGGAAAATAGTATTTTCGTTTATATCATTTTTGATGCAAAAATAAGTTAATTATATAGCTTTTGGCAAAGACAGAAAAAAAGAAGGTTACACCTTTAATGAACCAGTACAATACAATCAAGAAAAAATATCCTGATGCTATGCTACTGTTCAGGGTTGGTGATTTTTATGAAACATTTGGTGACGATGCTATTAAGGCTTCGCGAATATTAGGTATTACACTTACACACCGAAACAATGGAGGAGAAAAAACAGAACTTGCTGGTTTTCCGCATCATTCTGTAAACACCTATTTACCAAAATTGGTAAAAGCAGGCCAACGTGTTGCTATTTGCGACCAATTAGAAGATCCGAAACAAACAAAAAGCATTGTAAAGCGTGGCGTAACTGAACTGGTAACTCCTGGTGTTGCTTTTAATGATGATATTTTAACCGCAAAGAGTAACAATTTTTTATGTGCTGTTCATTTTGGTAGAAAAAAAATTGGTGTTTCGTTTTTAGATATTTCTACTGGTGAGTTTTTAACTTCCGAAGGAAATGAAGATCAAGTAGATAAACTATTACAAAATTTTGCACCAAACGAAATACTTGTTTCTAAAAAAAATAAGAAAGAATTTTTAGATGTTTTTGGAAAACAGTTCCACACTTTTTTTATGGAAGATTGGGTTTTTCAAGAAGACTACACTCTTGAAACTTTAACCAATCATTTTAAAACAAACAACTTAAAAGGTTTTGGTGTTGATCATTTAACTCATGGAATTATAGCATCTGGTGTTGCACTGCATTATTTATCTGAAACACAACACAATCAATTACAACATATTAGTAAACTTGAGCGAATAGCTGAAGAAGAGTATATATGGATGGATCGTTTCACTATTCGAAATTTAGAGCTTTACCACGCCAACAACGTAAATGCAGTTACATTATTAGATGTTATTGACAAAACCATTTCACCAATGGGTGGTCGTATGCTTAAAAGATGGCTAGCTTTACCTTTAAAGAATGTTGAAAAAATAAACAGAAGACACCAAGTAGTTTCTTTTTTAACCGAAAATGAAATAACATTACAAAAGTTACAGAACCATATAAAACAAATAGGAGATTTAGAACGCTTAATTTCAAAAGTTGCTACTGGGAAGATAAACCCTAAAGAGGTTATCCAACTTAAAAACTCTCTTGAGGCTATTGTACCCATTAAACAACTTACCATACAAGCTAATAATGATGCTGTAAAACTTATTGGCGATCAATTACATACGTGCGATTTGCTTCGTTCGAAAATCAAAGAAATGATTAGCGAAGAAGCTCCTGTAAATATTTTAAAGGGCATTACTATTGCCAAAGGATATTCACATGAACTTGATGAATTACGTGGTTTAGCATTTTCAGGAAAAGATTACTTAAACAAAATGCTGGAACGCGAAACTGAACGCACAGGAATTTCATCATTAAAAATAGCATCAAACAACGTTTTCGGGTATTATATTGAAGTTAGAAATACACATAAAGATAAAGTACCGGAAGATTGGATTCGCAAACAAACTTTAGTTAATGCAGAACGTTACATTACTGAAGAGTTAAAAGAATATGAAAGCAAAATATTAGGTGCTGAAGAAAAAATAATTGCATTGGAACAACAAATTTTCACACAACTTGTTGTGTGGATGCAAGAATACATTGCTCCAGTACAAAATAATGCTTTTCTAATTAGTCAGTTAGATTGTCTTTGCGGATTTACACAATTAGCCAAAGAAAATAATTATGCATCACCAGAAATTAATAACGGTACTGAGATTGAGATTATTGATGGAAGGCACCCTGTTATTGAAAAACAACTACCCCTTGGTGAAGCCTATATTTCTAATGATGTTATTTTAAACAGAGAAGAACAACAAATTATAATGATTACTGGTCCGAATATGAGTGGTAAATCGGCCATATTAAGACAGACAGCACTTATTGTACTCTTAGCACAAATGGGAAGTTTTGTACCAGCAAAATCAGCTAAAATTGGCTTTGTAGATAAAATTTTTACTAGAGTTGGTGCCAGTGATAATATATCAATGGGCGAATCAACTTTTATGGTTGAAATGAATGAAACAGCATCCATATTAAATAACCTTTCTGAGCGTAGTTTAGTATTACTTGATGAAATTGGTAGAGGTACAAGTACTTACGATGGTATTTCTATTGCTTGGGCAATATCAGAATATTTACATGAACACCCTGCAAAGGCTAAAACATTGTTTGCCACCCATTATCATGAAATTAATGAAATGGCAAATACCTTTAAACGTATTAAAAATTACAATGTATCTGTCAAAGAATTAAAAGATAATGTACTTTTTCTTCGTAAACTAACACCTGGCGGTAGCGAACACAGTTTTGGTATTCATGTTGCTAAAATGGCAGGAATGCCTCAACAAGTAATTAATAAAGCAAATAAAATTTTAAAGAAATTAGAAAAATCTCATTCTAGTGAAGAGCTTACAGATAATTTACAAGCCGCACAAGATGAAATGCAATTAAGCTTTTTTAATTTAGATGATCCATTATTAGTTCAAGTTAAAGATGAAATTACACATTTAGACATCGACACACTTACACCAGTTGAAGCTTTGATGAAATTAAATGAGATAAAGCGCCTTTTAACACAAAAAAAGAAAGCTTAATTATTTTCGTAAACAACTGTTTTATAGACAAAAAATAAAGTTGAAAGAAAATAATTTATATTTTTTGATTCTTTTTTCAAAAAGAGCTTTGACATTTGAAAAAATGTATTAAATTTGCACCCGCATTGGGAAACAATGCAAATGTTCTTTAAAATAAAAAACATACTTTGCGAAAGTAGCTCAGGGGTAGAGCATCACCTTGCCAAGGTGGAGGTCGAGGGTTCGAATCCCTTTTTTCGCTCAAAATAAAGTTTTATATTTACGATCCTAGCCTTAAAGGCTGATAGGCTCGAGTGGTGGAATTGGTAGACACGTTGGACTTAAAATCCAATGGACATTAGTCCGTGCGGGTTCAAGTCCCGCCTCGAGTACATTTAAAAACCTCAACGTCTTAATTACTAGATAGTTGAGGTTTTTTATTTTAATGTTTTGCTAACCTTTTGCCAACAAACTCCAAAAAAGCAATAATTAAGAATGCTTTTTTAACTTTTCAACAATATTGTTTTTCGCTTATTCTTTCGTCTCACTGTATCAGTTAATACACAAGTTGTCAAACTTATATATATCTTCTTTTTAATTTTTATATAATTGATTACTTTGTAGTCATGTGACAATTTATCAAACACATAATAGAACTAGGCTTTACCTACTTAAATTGCAATTTCATTTATGATAGTATGATTAATTAAAAAGCAATAAAATTTGTAAGGGTGTTTAAGCCCTTATATTTAATATTTATTCTATTAAGTTCTACACTTTAGTTTGCGAATTGATATCGGTGGTTTAGTATTTCCATGAAGATAGCGTCTAAATAAAGGAGTTGATTTTAAACCTAATGTAGGAACCTCAACAAAGAAATAATTGAATAGTAATATGTCTAATTCATCTTTAGGTTTTTTAATCCACCTTTTTTCATTAACAAATACATTAAAGAATTTTATAGTGCGTTTAGAAGTGTGTTTTTGTATGTTGAGAAATTCATCATACTGTTCTATCTTGGATTTAGGTATGTATTTTCGGAATCCATTGTACAATGTAAGGGATATAAACTGGATCGATGCCATATTTAAAATGCTACGGGTTAGTGTTTAAATTTTCAATTAAATCCTTAAAAGATAAATCTTCATATCTGATACCGTATTTACTAATAATTGCAACTTTACCATTTTCAATAGTCTCACTTTGCATTAATATTATTTTGTATCTAGTTCTTAATTTAGATGCAGTTATATTGTCAACTTCTTTGCATATCTTTTCTAAAGTGATGTGAGAATCTCTAGAGCTTATTTTTACTTTACTTAAATCTGTGCGTGAGGCTATAATGAAGCCGATAAATAAAAATAAGACTTTTTTCATTTATAAGATTTTACTTTAATAAATATAGTAATTATTCCCTATATTGTATTAAAAGATTATACGCCTTGGTGTTGTGGGGATGGAATACGTATATTTCAGCAACCCATGCAAAAGGAAAATCTAAATAATTAACCCCACGCCCCTTGATTCAGTATGTTATCGGTTTAAATTTTTGACTTTTATGCTAACTATTTAGTAATAATATATGAACAAAAAAATACTTGCAATTACATACATAGTTTCTTTTATATTATCCTGGTTGTTAATGATTTTTTGGTTGAAAAAAAATGAATTTGATATTGAATTTAGAAGGAAAGAAACTACTATGGCAACAGTATACAATATTGGTACTGATGAAGTTTTAGATGAATTGTATGATGAACGTAATGCTACTTTACATGAAATAGAATATATTGAATATTTCTATTTTGTAGATGGAAAAAAACTAAAATCTGGATCTCAAGTTTTTGGAGTGGATTATTCAATAAAAGACAAATTAAATATTGAATATGTAGTTATTAATCCAGTAAACACAAGAATCAAAGGAGTTGGAGTTAATAGGAATAATTTCTTTGTAAGAAATATTATTATTGTTATTCCAATATCTATATTTGTTATGATTGGTATAAATTATGTTTTAGGTTTGTTTGATAGATAGTTTTGAAAATGCATTACAAGGCTTGCACGCTATATGCATTACAAGGCTTGCACGCTATAAATGGTGCCTCCTTTGGTTTTAAAAGTTGTGCCTCCTTTGGAAAATGTGTAATTTTAAATTGCGTGGAACAACAGGAATTAATGAATTTAAACCATTGTAAATCAATCATTTGATTTATTTTTTCAAATATATTACTTCCGTAATTTTTTGATAAGATTCTTAATCTTTTTACTTCGTCATTATATTTTGTTTCGTATTCGGTGTCATTTTTACATTCTTTTATGAGTTTACGCCAAGTATTTTCATTGCTGAAATTGTGTAAATCTTTTTTAAACTTACTGTTTTTTGGCAACTTAATAGTGTGGTCGAAAATCACTAAATGTTTCATGTGATCTTTATGTATTTTTTTTAATATAACCCAGTTTTTAAATTCTAAAAGATCTTTTACTGTAGTTATTTCATGCTTTGTAAACATACGCATTCTTTTTGCTTGTAATTCAATTCTAAGAGTGTTTGGTTCACAGTAACTAGGATGTTCATGATGTTTGCTGTAGATTTTAATTCTATAATCATTTTGAACGCTACCAGAAATTTTTGAAGGTTTTGTTGGTTGATTATTTTGGAACATCTTTCTTTTTTCGCAAAAAGTGTTCATTACAATTTCTTCTATTTCAAATGGTATAACAATCATTTGAGCAATTTCAAAAGGCTTTAATTCTAAATTCTGTAAATCGATCTTAAGCATACTTTCAAAGTCTTTTAAATTTCTAATAGCATCTCTTAAACTCACAAAATCAGCATTGTGTAAACCCTTATTTTTATAGTAATGCATTGAGCCTCTAGAGGTCAATTTTAATGGATTGCTATCTGAATCATATTCAATTGATATGTTTAAATTATAAATTTTATAATAACATGTTCTTTTAATAGCGATTCCGTTTTTATATTTATAGCCATCAGAAATAAATTTCATTTGATCGCAACTTGCGAAAGCTTTTATTGTTGGAATATGATCCGTTTCGAAAGGTAAGTTATCATACATTTTGAGAAAAGTATTATCTTTACGTCGAGGTTATACGTTGCTGTGAACCTCAACATTTGAACAAATATGGGAGGCTTGAACAACCTCCCTTTTTTTATAGTCTTATAAATTTTTCTGTAAATAGTTTAGGGCTAATAGGTTTAAAGCCTTTGAAGAAATGTATTTTTAAGTACTCTTTGTTCTCCCTAAACTCAAAAATTATGAAGTCTTTTTTTCTTTTCTGATCTCCATAGAACCATCTTGGCGATGATGTTTTTTTAAGCCCAGTGGTGGGATTGAACGACATTTCATCTATTTGATTCATCCAAAAAATAGGCTTATCCTTAGCCTTTGATCTTCCTAAATCAGGTGCAATTTTAAGTTGATCGTCAAAAACACTTATTTTATCTTGACTGTGATAAATTGAGGTGCTACCGTTTGAAGCATATCTTCTGTAAGTATAAACTTCCGAACTATTTTTTCTATCCATTGTCTTACTTTTTTAGTTCAACAATAGCGGTTAGAACCTCATCACGCTTGTAATATACTCGCCCCGATATTTGATATGCTGTTAATATCCCTTTTTTAGTCCAGTTGTGAACGCTAGAGAGGTCTATCTTAAACAATTCAGCAACTTCATTACGTGTTAAAAATTCTGTGGGTTCTTTGGGTTGGAAGTTTTTTTTGAGTTCGTTTAATTGAAGTTTTACACCCTCGATAATTGCGGTTTGTAGTTGTTCAGGAGTTACCTGTACGAATTGGATTTGTTTCATTTTAAACATTATTTATTATTTATAATGTTCAAATTTCAATGGATTTAATCCCCTGTGAAAAGAGGTTTTTACCTAAGATTAGGTAATGGTGCTAAATGAATTTAATTTTAAGGAACAAAAATGTTGTTAAAATTGTTTAATCTTTGTTCTGATCTGGAATTTTTTAAACTTATCAACTGTTCTTTGCTAATTAATACCTCATAGTCTTTTACCTTTATGTAATCATTTTCATAAAGCCAGTTAATAAATTGTTTATGCCCAATTTTTTCTATTAAAGATTTATTCAGCATCATGTTATACAAAAAACTGTAATCTTTATAAACATCTATTATATGTAAGTTTTTATATTTCAAAAAATTCTCTTTTGCTCCAATAATTTTAAAAGGATAAATATTTTCAGTCTGAATATTTCTTGTTATATTTTGTTTTAGGTATGATAAGTTCGATTTTTCTTTGTCAAAACATGACGTTCCATTTTGGTAATCAATCCTTGCCAGTACTGAAATTAAATTTTCAATTTGATATATTTTTTCCTCATAATTGTTCTTTCTATCCAATTGGTTTAAAAATGTATTTCTACTTTCCGTTCTAATGAAATTTAACAATTCATCAGTATTGACAATTACAACCCTATCTTTTACCTGGAACTTAAACTCTGGAATATCTCTTTGGATAATGGATTTAAAAGTCTTTATTAGTACTTCATACTCCATCATCCCTGAATATACAATTGCCCTAATTTTTGTACAATCTTCTTTAGAATAAATAATATTACACAATACATTTTCAATTAGATATTGAGTTGTTTTTTTTTCTTTTATTAACCAACCACCTGATTTATATAAATCAATAGTATTATTTAATTGAATATAATTCTTTATTTTACTTAAGTAGTGTGCAAACAAGTAGGGTTTAAAAAATAATGCTTGTTCTTCACTTTCAAAAAAAGAATTATTATTTAATAATTCTTTTATAGAGTAATGTATAAATTCAGGAGGGTAATATTCGTAATCAATACTATCTAAATAATATTTTCTCATCAAGTTTGAACAATTTCATACGTTGCTTTTATAAAAATACAAAACCTTTTAAATATCTTCTTTAATCGTCTTTATTAATATTTTAATTATCATTAATTGAAATATTCATTTTTAAAAGTTCTAATTTTAATTTTAAATGATTTAGTTTACACCTCTTTTCTGCTATTTCAGCATCTAATTCTTTTTCCAAATCAATTCTTAGTTGTTCTTCTTTCATGTTTATTATTTATTTAGTTGAGGTATTTTTTAAGACAGTTAATTTTGGTTCTTTTTTTTCTTTAATCGCTTGTAATGTATAGAAGTCCGCAATCTGTTGTGCGTAGTCCAGTGTATTTTTCCCGATGTAGTTAAGCAGTAAACGCTCCGAAGAATGTGCCGTTATCTGCATTATTAAAGGCGTTGGCAATACTCCATAAAGGTTACTGGCAAAAGAACGTCTACAAACATGTGAAGCCATTAATTCCCATTTAGGATACACCCCTTCAATTTTTCTTTTTTTCTTATTACCTTGACCTTCAACAGTGACTTGTATTTTACTGCCCTTTATCATTTCGTCAATTCCCGCCTTTTTACATATTAACTTGATATACTTATTAAATTTCTGGATTGATATTTTATAAGGCAAACCGCTTTCAATAATTTGTTTTGTAGTTTCTAATACTGGTATTGTAACATTTTTACCAGTTTTTTGCTGTTTTAACTCAATAACCTCTAATCCGTTTCGATTAACAAAATTAGTTTCATTTAATTGAAGTAAATCGCCCCCTCTTTGCCCTAAGTTGCACCCCAATAAAAGCCATTTACGGGCGTTTTGGTGTGCATCGTTAATTAGTTCAACCTTTTGTATTTTATCAAGTTCTAGTGACGTTAAATAAATAATATTTTCATTATTCGGTTTGCTACTTTCTATTTTTTTGTACTGGATATTTGCTTCAATACCGTTTAATTCAGCATCATTGCAAACCGTTTTTAAATCCGCTAACTTTTTTAATGCCGTACTTTTTTGATATTTTTTAATATGAAGTAGATATTTTAAAAATTCCTTGCCAAACTTTAAATTAACATCTTTAACCTTGAATCTTTTTTCTTTCTGATATTCAATTAAAATGTTCTTTAATGAAATATAAGCAACCTTTCTGCTTTTAGACAACCCTAAACCACCTTTGGCATTTTTACGAGTAGAGGCTTCATCTATTATGCTTTGAATTGCATCAATCAATAACTCACTTATGTTTTCTTCATTTTTACGACTAAAAAAAACATCAATATTATGTTCTAACCAATCCTTGCTTATTTCGACGCCTTTACTATTGGCTTCATTAAACTTTTTAAATATATAAACCTTTAAGTTCTGTAAATCGATTGAAAGATTTTTGTTTTCACTCGTAGTCTGCTTTGGCAAGCCTTTATCCGAACTCCAATTCTTGGAATTAATAAAAAGACCTGTTTTTGCTCTCGGGGTTAAACCTCTATTAACTGAAAGTCTTAAATAGATAGGTGAGTTTTCTGCTTTGCCTATTAACTGAAGTTTGATTGTTGCCATGATTAAGAATATTTGAACAAATCAAAGATAATCATAAATTTAACTTCTTGCCAACACATTGCCAACCAAGTTACTATAATTTTAAATTACATTAAATAAATTTAGATTACCTAAATATTAAATAAAACCCATAAAATATTGATTTTAAAGCACTAAATACTCAAACTACTAATATAACTCTACGCATATCATTTAATAGGTTGTGTTCCCGCCTCGAGTACAAAAACCCTTGTTAATCTTACGATTTTCAAGGGTTTTTTATTTTATAGTATTCTTCATATCAATTCTCCATTTAATGAGAATAAAAAAGTCAAATATCTAATTTTATATTTATAAATTAACATATATTTTTGAGTTTTAAATTCAGCTAAATATTTGATTATGAATAACCCCGAGATTAAAGATGCAATCTATATTATTGAAGAAGCAAAAAAATCATGGCTAGAAAAAATATCACTAAACAAAACAACATTAAAAGCAACCAGTATAGGTTTAAGTAGGTTTTTAAAAGATATGGATGAGCTAAACTTATTAAATAAGTGCTTTCATTCATCCGATATTATATACATGATTGCTTATTGAAGACACCGAACTTTATGGGGAGAACGATAAACTTACATTAGAAACAAATTTCACTACCACTCAAATAATTTTTGAAAATACTTTGCAAAAATTAAAAACTCTTTAAAGTCTATTAATTTACTTTAATCTAGCCAGCATCAACTCCATTAACTTATTAGCACTTACTTCTCCTTTTTCTTTGATAAAATCTCTCGGGGTATTATCACCAATTTCAAAAACAAGTGCTTCTGCTCCGTGTGCAACATAAAAATAATTTTTAGATACGGCTGTTGGCAGTAGTGTAGCACTTGGTTTAATATTTGGATCATAACCTGATAGATCTAATTTAACCGCATCTAACCAATCAGGTACCAAACCTGGCATATTACCTTTATGCTCAGCATCAATAGTATAATAAATGTCATCCCAAGTTGAATGAAAATCAATACCAAAGTAAAATTTACCTTTCGTTTCTTTTTCCTTCGCTACCATAAAATCTCTAACCGCACTTGTTTCTGGTTGGTTAAAGTTTTCCCAATCTCTATTTAAATCGACACCACCTAAATTATGCCTCCAATGCCCGTTATCAAAACCATCCGGGTTCATAAGTGGCACCACAAATACTCCAAAATTTTTTCTGAATTTTTTAGCTAGTTTAGAATCTGAAGCTAAAGTTTCAACAAAAGCTTTCATTGCTAAATAACCAGTAACTTCAGGCGGGTGTTGCCTAGAAATTATCATAATCATATTTTTAGAATCTACCTTTCCTATAGACAAGAGTCCCATATTTTTACCCTCTTTACTTGCTCCGATACTCGAATATGTAATATCTTTTTTACCTGATAAACTTGTAGCCCATTCACTAACCCTACTAGAGGTTTCTAACTCTTGCCCAGCAATCCATAGAGGCTTAGGCGTAAGGTTTAAATTTAAAGTTACAGACATTGGCAAAGAACCCATCCCAAAAGCTTCTGTTCCTTGTTCGTGAGCTGTATAAGCTACACTATTTATTGCTTAATTTAGGATAATACCTATGTTTAAAACCTTCTTGATAAGTTAATGTAAGATAAATTTGTTTTTGCGTCTTACAAGATACTTTAAATGCATACCATGGGCTTATGTTTATTGGTGTATTTTCTGAAGTAATTAAGGCTTTAAATGTGCTATCATTAACTTTAATGATTCCATTTAAACGAGCGCCTTCAAAATCATTAGAAAAAACGACATCACTATCTTCAAAAGTATAATCACCTTTCCATTGTTTTTGAGTTGGCTTAGATTCTGTAGCCACTATTACTGTTGGTCCTTGACCTGCATAAACTGGAGGTTTTTTAAAAGATTGTCCGTAAAAAATAGAACTAAAGATTAAAAAACTTAGCAAAAATAAATTTCTCATAAAACAGGTGTATTAAGAAAATATAATTTTAAAAATACATCATTTTATATAGAAAAAAAGGCACTAAAATTAATTTTAGTACCTTTTTTAATAATTAAGAAACAATACTTAAACAGTAAGATTACCGTTCAAACGTTTTTCAATTTTACGTTTAATAACCGTTAAACGTTTCATTACATCCATAATTTCTAGGTCTTTACTTATCTTATACCTTTCATTAAGCTCTAGTATCAATGCTTTTACTTCTCTCGAAGCTTCTACTCTGTTACTAGTGGTCATTCCGGACATTTTTCGATTTTCAAACTCTAATGCTCTTTCCATTACATCCATAACTAATTTAAATTTTCAGTTAATCTTATATTTTGTATTAATTCAACACAAACTTATTACTTAGAAAAGTGCTAAATTATAAGAACAAAAATAACCATTGGACAATTTTAGCTTAAAAAAACATCAATAAAATAACAATACTTTAACCCTTATAATTTAGGTTTAAATAGCCCTTATTTTTCTACGTGATCTAAAACCCATTTTAATTCTGGATCAACATTATTCTCTCTATCTTTTTTAGTTGGAATAATTTCAATATCAGGTAAAACACCATAACCATTTTTAGATTTTTGATAAGGCGTTTCTATCTGCATTAGTCCAAAATCAAAACTAACTTTTGATGTTGGTAATACTATATATTTTTGCACACCTGCAACGGTACCATTATAATGACCACCAGTCTCTTCACCTACAAAAAAAGCTCTTTCAGTTGCCTTTAAATTTGTTGATAGTATTGATGATGCTGAAAAAGAATTTCCGTTAATTAAAACATATATTTTACCTGTATAGTGTAACGGATTTATTTTTCGTTTCTTTTTAGAACCTGAGACTTTATAATTAATAACCCCATTTTTTTTATTACTTTTTAACCACTCAACAGGTATTGATATTGGCGAAGCTAGCACAGCCATAATATTTACGAACAGAGGCTTTCCTTTTGACATAAATGCTTTATTAAATGGTGTTCTCGTTTTTGTTTCTGCTTTTTCAACAAATCTGTTCGTATCCGTTGTTAAGTAGCTATACAAACTGACTATTTCATCTAATCGCCCGCCTGTATTATCTCGTAAATCAAGAACTAAATTTTGAATTTTTGAATTTTTTATATTCTCAAAAGTCTCTTTATAAAACTTTTTATAGGGTCCGTTATTAAAATTACGAATCTTGATAAAAGCAATACTACTATCTTTTCCTATATAATTAAAATTACGAGTATATGTTTTTTTCGAATAAATGTAACCGTGGTTTAAGTTGTATTTTCTTTTGAATTTTAATTCTTTCCTTTTTGCCTTTTTTTGTTCTCTTGTTAATTTTACGTTTTCACCGTCTATTAAACTATCGGTTTTCTTAAATTTCTTTAAAATAGAATCTTTAGGTATTCTGTGAAACATTCTTGTAAACACTGAATCTTGCTGATCAAAAGTTATTGACAAACTATCTAAATAACCTTTATCTTTAAAATAAAAAGAGGAAAACCGAAGTGCTACAAACCTTTCTTTAAATGTATGATTATACCCGTCTGATGAAAATAGTTTTTGATAATCACTCACTAATTTTTGTATAGGCTCACCATTAATTTTTAGAACCTCAGCGCCCACTAAAGTTGAATCTAAACCTCCATTACGCTTTACTAGAAATCCATCTTTTACCCTTTCAAAATCTAATTCATAAAATTCAAATTTTTTCTTCCTAAGAATTCTGTATTCCTTTTTTGTATATTTTTTTGATGGATTAAAAACAGATATATGCCCTTGTCGGACTTCAGATATAACTGGAGCTATTTTTTTAAAAAATTCATGACTCGTTAATGGCTTATTAATTGTTTTCTTTAAACTATCAAACTTAAAATCTAATTTTTCTTTAGCTATAAATTGATATAACTTAGGGTGTAACTTTTTTAATTTTCCGTAAGCTATTTCTACATCTTCTCTAAGATCTTTTACAGGGTGGGTTGCCTTTATATCTACATTATACTTTTTAATACTAACACAAGAGCTAAAAAATACTAAAAACGCTAAAAACGAAACAAGTTTATTCATAAAACCGAACTAGAACATACAATTACTACATTATAAAACTTGAAAATACTATTTAATATTAATTATGCTACTATATTTAATTACCTTTAGTTGACAGTCTTAATTTTATGGTCAAAAAAATTATTTTTACGCTTGCTATTCTTTTTTTGCTTTTTTGCATTCTACTATTTGTTTGTTATGCAATTATAGAAAACTCTTCAAGTGGAAAAACATATAATAATGTTCAAAATATTCCTAAAAACAGAGTGGGACTTATTTTAGGAACTGCAAAAAAACTCACTACAGGAAAAGCCAACCCATATTACACAAATAGAATAACTGCAACCGTTGCATTATTTAATGCAAAAAAAATAGATTTTGTACTTGTAAGTGGTGATAATGGAAGTATTTATTACAATGAACCTACTGCTATAAAAAAAGACTTGGTTAAAGCTGGAATACCGAAAGAAAAAATATTTTTAGATTATGCTGGTTTTAGAACTTTAGATTCTATGGTAAGAGCTAAACACATTTTTAATTTAGATAGCGTTACTGTAATTTCTCAAAAATTCCATAATGACAGAGCTATATACATTGCTCAAAAAAAAGGCCTTAATGCAATTGGCTTTAATGCTACCGATATATCGGGTACAAATGGTTTTAAAGTTAAGTTAAGGGAATACTTTGCTCGCGTAAAAGTTTTTCTTGATATTGCTACCAATAAACAACCTAAATTTTTTGGTGATAAAGTTGATATAAAATAATCACACTTTAATAAAGCTATATTCTTAGATTAAGACATCAACTTATTTAACTAATTCGTCATAGTTTAAAACCGAAATTACCGACCTCTCATTTTGGTTGTGTAAGAACTCTAGGCAATAAACTCCGTTTTTACATTGATTTAAAAGTTGTGTTTCTCCATAACCAACAGTTTCTACTATCGAATTTACAGACACTCCTTTACTCAATAAATAACTTTTTATTGCCTCTGATCTATTTTGAGATAATGCCAAATTATAAGTATTACTACCTTTACTCGTAGTGTGAGATTCTATTTTAAGTTTCATGTTAGGAAAACTTGAAACAATTACCGCTACTTTATCTAATTCTGTTGCAATTTTTGCCGTTATAACACTTGATTTTTTATCAAAATAAAGCTTGTTTATTTTTAAAACATCTTTGTTATATTTTTCTTCAACAACATCATTAATAGAGGCTAATTGGATATTTACCAACTGTGCACGTTCTGCCTCTTCTTTTGAAACAGAAAAAGATTTGTTATAAATACCATATCCATCTTTTGATGCTTTTATTGTATAGGTATGTTTATAAGGAATTTCAAATTCAAATTCTCCATTAACATCAGTACTTGTAACTCTTAATTCACTCCCATTTTCATCAAGCAACCATAAATTAAAATTAGAAAGTGCTTTACCTGAATTTGCATTAGTGATTTCACCTTTTATAATTATAGTCTTTAAACCAGGTTTTTGCTTTAACTTAAAGCCATAAATATCATCATTACCTTTCCCTCCGCTTCTATTTGAAGAAAAATATCCTAACAAACCACCGTCTCGACTATTATTTTTTATAATAAAACCAAAATCATCTTTATCACTATTTATACTATCTCCTAAGTTTACAGGAATACTTAATGAATCGTCAAGCTGAATAGATGAAACATAAACATCCATACCTCCAAAGCCATAAAATATATCAGAAGAAAAATATAAATCATCTTCAAAAATATAAGGCGCTATTTCATTTGCAGGAGTATTAATTCTAGGACCTAAATTTACAGGTGCTGACATTATTTGACCATTATTTGTATACACATAATAAATATCTGTACCCCCATAACCGTATTCAAAATCTGCTGCAAAATAAAGCTTGTTTGTTTCTCCGTCATAAAATGGGTAATAGAATGATGTACTTAAGTCTCTTAGCAAATATCTAAATTCCCCTCTATCATTTACGGCTCCAATAGCTAAAGTGTTTTTTCCATTTTTATCAAACAGTAAATCTTCTCCATCTGCGTTTGATAGCATATAAATAACATTATCTAATTGTGCTATATAAAAAGGTGTTGCTTTATGAAAATTAGAAGTTGGTATCTTAGAAAACACTTTAGGAACTGTTACATCACCATCTAATTGAATTTTACCTGAATAAATATCTAAATAAGCTTCTCCTGATGGTTTATATATTTCTTTTTTACCCTTAGGCCTGCCGCTTGTAAACATTATTTGATCTTCATAAAATGCAGGTGAAAAATCTGCTTGTGCACTATTTATAGTACAATTAAATATATATGCACCTAACTCTATATTTTTATTGTTTGCAAGAATCTCAGAATTTAAGTCTGAATTTTCAATTAATTCTTTTGGCAATCTATCTTTTGCTTGGGTTAAATAATATTGAACCTTATCTTTTTGATTTTCCAATTTATTAAAAGCTATTAGCAACTTACTAATATATGCACTAGATAACGTAGAATCTTTTTCATAAATGTCTGCATATATTTCACTGGCCTTTTTGTACTCTCTTATTTTTAAATAAGAATCTGCAAGGTTTAAATACTGTTGATTAGTTAATGGTTTTTTTATTTTTTCAGCGTTGTATTGTTTTATAGCATCATTATATGCATACTCAAAAAAATAATTATCTGCTTTAGATTTTTTTTGGGCAAACGCAAATACATTAAGTAGTAAACAAAATAATGTTATAAATTTTAATTTCATTTTAATTTCGTTTTATTAAAAGAACCTTGGAGTATCTATTTGTTTAGTTTTCCCTTTAAATTTTTTATTAGAATTGTTTTTTGAATTATTATTTTTTCCAAAATAAAATTTAAGAACTAATTCATGAGAACCATCATTATAACTAGAATAACCATTAGTACTATAATCATAAGAATAACCAACAAAAAGACTATTTGAGAGTTGTAAGCCAGCTAAACCGCTAACTGCATTATCATAACGGTAAGAAGCTCCTAGGGTAACAACATCACTAATTAAGAAATTAGTAGATACATTTACATTTAATGGTAAGCCCTCTAAATAATTTAACAAGAAAGCAGGCTTAAATTTTAAACCATCAGATATATTAAATATATAACCACCAATAAAATTAAATTGTGGTTTATCTTCTATATATACAGAAACTTCATCATTATAAACAATATCTGTTAAAAAATTAGGGACAGATATTCCCGTATACCAATTTTCACCATATAAAAATGCTCCTGCTCCAATTGTAGGGTAGAATTTATTGAAAGTATTTGAATTAATAAGAGGTTCATTAATAACTTCAAAAGTACCCTTAGAGTAATCTACATTTAACAAAGAACCTCCTGCATCTACACCAAAAGACAACTTCGTTTCATCTGATACTTTAACTTGAAAAGAATACGCTACATCAAAATATGTTTGTGTAGAAGCACCTAATTCATCATGAATTATATTAAATCCTAATCCATTTTTTTCATTACTAAATGGAATATTTGTACCTAAGCGTAATGTTCTTGGTGCACCTTCAACAGAAATCCACTGTGCTCGGTACGCGCTTATTATTTCAGTATTTTCAACTGTACCTACATAAGCCGGATTAAAGCTCCCAATATTATACATATATTGTGTGTATTGTGGCTCTCTTTGGGCATACATATTGACAAAGGTGCCCAAGCAAAAGACTAACAAACAATATTTATATATTTTAAATTTACTCATTCTATTAGCGCTTAATTTTATCTTATTATTTGTATCCAACCTTTTTCTACAGGTATTCCGTCACCAAGGTCTAAAACATAATAATAAGTCCCTTTTGGTACAGAACCATTTTTACCAGCTCCATCCCAAGAATTGTCATAACTATTAGATTTAAACACCTGATTACCGTAGCGATCAAAAATTTCTAATGATACATTTGAATATGTTTCAATACAATTAATAACTAAAAAGTCATTTATTCCATCTCCGTTTGGTGAAAACTGATTAAAGACAAAACCACAATCTGCTTCTGTTCTACTATTTACATTAACTACAATTGTTGCTATATCATTATCTGAATTATTATCATCTGGAAAAGAAGACATTATTTCAGCTATATTCGTATAGTTACCATCTTCTAAAACCGTAACTGTGATATTAAGTGTGTTTATTTCATTACCTGCTATTTCTTGAATACTCCAAATACCTGTATCAGGATTATAGGTGCCTGCTGATACTATATGTGATTCATAATTAAACCCACTATTACTTGCAATTAATTCATCTATAGTTATTGCTGTTACTATGTCTGGACTTTGATTAGTTAGTGTTACGGTAAACTCAATCACATCACCTTCATCAGGCTGAGCAACATCAACAGTTTTAGTTATTTGAAGATCAATAGGATCTGGTTCACAATCAGGAGTTAAATTTGGGTCACATGGATCTAATTCATCTGTACCAGCTGCAATTTCATCGCCATCAGTAATTCCATCACCATCGGTATCACATAAACCTATGGTATTATCAGGCACGCAAGGGTTTGAATTTCCAGGATCTAATTGATCTACTACTCCATCTAAATCTTCGTCTTCTATATTTGAATCTAAAGCATCAATTATACCGTCAGAATCTGTATCTATCGGATCATCAATATCATTACCAACTTCTTCAGCATCTAAAATACCATCTGCATCAGAATCATTGTTATTAGGATCTGTTCCAATACTAACTTCATCATCATCACTAAGTCCGTCATTATCTGTATCTATAATACATTCATTTACAATTACAGTAACTACTGCTGTTTGTTCTGAACATGGAGCTACCGCTGTATCCGTTGTGAACGTAAACGTATATGTCCCTTCAGAAGCTCCTTCAAAATCAACTATGCTGTTACTAATTATTTCTAATGAATTTGAAGGACCGGATGTAATTTCCCATGCACCTGATACTACAGTTACAAGCCCGTCATTTAAGTCAATAATTTCTGAATAAGTAGAATCACTTATATTACAGGCATCTATTGGGGTTTCTATTGCTTCAACTACTGGCTCATCACTTATTGCAGCAATAACTTCCTGTAAGTCTGAGATACACCCATCTAAAACAGCTTCAGCATAAAAACTTGTTGTTTCTGTTAAGTTTGGCGTTGTAAAGCTAGCTGTATTTTCTTGTAATAAATTATTATCAGCATCATACCAATTAATAGTACTCCCAGAAGTTGCAGTTGCTTCTAATGTCATAATACCTTCTGTACACAAAGCATTATCAGTAAAATCTAGTATCACAGGTTTTTCATTCCTGATAATTTCAATTTCTAATACAGGACTAGCACAATCATTATCTTCATCTAAGAAAAAAGCATAAAACTTACCTGTTGCAGAAATTATGGTAGACTCTAAATAAACTTCATCTCTTGTATAATCATCACTTCGACTCCAAATTAACACAGATCCATCTGGTGCTACACTATCCGTATATTCACTTAAATCTTGACTAAAAGTACCATCTACTTCAACACAGAAAGGCTCTATTTCTACACCTTCTGCTAATTCTGGTGGTGCATAACCTGCATTACAAGTTTCACTACAATCAATTACATAAACTGTTACTATAATACTTTCTTCTCCACAAACGTCGGCAACCTCATCATCATAATCCGGAGTATACCTATATTCATATTCACCTATAGACTCACCATCATAATCCACTCTATTATTTCCAGTTATTGTTAAATCAGCAGGGCCAGCAACAAATTCCCAATTACCTCCTGAGTCAGCACCTGTAAGTGTATCATCCAAATCAATTGTAGTATCATATTCTATACCCAAAAAACCTCCGCTATTACACACAACATTATTGTTGTTTGTAGTACCTAAAGATGGAGCTTCATGAAATGTAATTTCTGGCAATTCAACAACTGGACTAATACATGCTGTACCATCTATTTCTGTTCCATAATAAAAACCGTAATATGTTCCACTTTCTGATACAATTGAAGAATCTAAAAATAAATTTGGAAAATTAGCATTTGGATTACTATCATTTCTTGTCCACTCTAAAGTTGTCCCAGGAGGTGTTGTACTTGAAATGAAACTCGATAAATCTACTTCATCATCCGAACAATATTCAGTATCTATTGAATTAACTAATTCCGGAGCATCAGGACCTGTACTACAACCATCATCATCAATTAAGGTTATAGCGGCTCTACTACTTGTATTATCTATAACAACAAATGAAGCTGTATCACTTGAATTATTTAAACGGATAGTAATTTGTTCGTTACCTTCAATACTATCATCATCTACTGGCGTAATTGTCACATCAGCAGTTCGTTCACCTTCGAGAATAACTACAGCATTCAAATCACTTATATAGTCAGTACCTTCTGTTGCTGTACCACTTAATGTAAAAGTTACAGTAATATCATTACCCGTATTGTTTGTAGCCCCTAAATCTATAGTAAAAACGCCTGTATCTGTTACAGTTCCTTCTGTTGTGATAGCATCTGTTGCTTCAACAACTATAGTGGATTGACTTATTCCAATAAATGGTAAAAAAAACAATGCTAAAAAAACAAAAAAACTTATTCTTTTTAACATTGCTATTTGCTTAACAAATGACATATATAGTATATTGTTTTTCACAGAGTTAACTATTTAAACTACAAAGCAAACGAAACACTTTATCTTATTCGAATTTTAGCTTAATTTTAAGTTAAAAAATCGAGTAAATACGTATAAAAAGGATAAAATGCACTCTGTGTTTACTACTAGTACTATTCTAATCCTGCTGCAGTAGCTTGGGCGTTTGAATCTATTTTCTTAACTAAACCTTGTAATACTTTACCAGGGCCAACTTCTGTAAATAATGTTGCTCCATCTTTAACCATATTTTGAACACTTTGTGTCCATTTTACTGGAGCTGTAAGTTGAGAAATTAAATTCTTTTTTATTTCTTCCGGATCAATTACCGCTGTAGTAGTTACATTTTGATAAATAGGACAAGAAGGTTTATTAAATATTGTATTCTCAATTGCTGCTGCTAATTCTTCTCTTGCAGGCTCCATCAATGGAGAATGAAAAGCACCACCAACTGGTAATACCAATGCTCTACGTGCACCAGCTTCTTTCATTTTTTCACAAGCTATATTAATTGCTTCAACTTCTCCTGAAATTACCAACTGACCTGGACAATTATAATTTGCAGCTACTACTATTCCAGGAGTTTCTTTACATATTTTTTCAACTACATCATCAGCTAATGCCAAAACTGCTGCCATTGTACTTTGTTGCAATTCGCATGCTTTTTGCATAGCCAATGCTCTTTGTGATACTAATTTTAGTCCATCTTCAAAATTTAAAACTCCATTTGCTACTAATGCCGAGAATTCGCCTAAAGAGTGACCTGCAACCATATCTGGTTTAAATGAATCACCTAATACTTTACTTAATA
Organism: uncultured Cellulophaga sp.; assembly: GCA_947496695.1. GTDB lineage: Bacteria > Bacteroidota > Bacteroidia > Flavobacteriales > Flavobacteriaceae > Cellulophaga. The sequence goes on from CANMEI010000001.1 coordinate 195,454, forward strand.
TTACAGAATGAAGAAAAATAGCAGGCTGTGTTACTTTTGTCTGTTTTAATGCATCGGGAGTACCTTCAAACATAATATCAGTAATACTAAAACCTAGTATTTGATTTGCCTTTTCAAAAAGTTCTTGTGCTATTGGATAGTTTTCGTAAAGGTCTAAACCCATTCCTACAAATTGTGCTCCTTGACCTGGAAATATATACGCGTTCATCATTTTCAATCTTTAAATTTGCGACAAAAATAGTGATAATATTTATTTTGACTTAAACAGGTTTTTATTCCTTAAACCAGCTTGAATATAAAATATAATTTTCTGCTATTCTATTAATTTCACCATTACTAAGTTCAGGACTAATATCTTTTATTTTTTTTGCGGGCATACCTGCAAAAATACTTCCTGCTGACACATGAGTACCTTTTGTTAAGACAGCTCCTGCTGCAATAATACTGTTACTTTCTACCACACAATCATCCATAATAATACTTCCCATACCCACCAAAACATTATCATGTAAAGTACAGCCATGAACAATCGCATTATGCCCAACAGACACATTATTGCCTATAGTTGTTGGTGATTTTTTATAGGTTGCATGAATTACAGCACCATCTTGTATATTCACTTTATTACCCATTTTAATATAATGAACATCACCTCTAATTACGGCATTATACCATACACTACATTGATTTCCCATTGTTACCTCACCTACTATTGTGGCATTCTCTGCAATAAAGCAATCTTCGCCAATTTTTGGTGTATTCCCTTTCACGGTTTTAATAATCATAACTTTTAATTTTTAATACGCTGTAAAATTATAAAACTACTCAAAGTAAGCTAGTAAATCTTTCTTTTTAGATGCGGAAACTAAGAGCTCTTTACCGCTTGAGATAATTACGCTACCGCCTTTACCTTTTACATATTTAACCACTTCATTCACATTTACCACATATGATTTATGAATTCTGGCAAAAGAATAATCACTTAAAATATTCTCAAAATATTTTAATGTTTTGCTAACTACTATTTTCTTACTCTCTAAATAAATTTCTGTATAATTATCATCTGCCTTACAGTACAAAATTGATGAAACATTTAAAACCTGAAATCCATCTTGTTGTGGTATAGTTATCTTTCCTTCTACATTTTTAAATTTAGGTTTTAAAACTCTGTCTTCTAAAGCATCTTCTTTAAGGCGAATTTCTTTTACATAATCAACTGCTTTTATCAACTCATCTATACTAATTGGTTTCATTAAATAATATGCTGCATGATTATTTAAAGCATCAATAGCATAATGATTATATGCAGTAACAAAAACAGTTTCAAATGTGCGGTTAGGCACTTGATCTAATAAATCAAATGCATTACCAAATGGCATTTCAACATCTAAAAATACCAAATCTAAATTGTGTGTTTCTATTAAAACTAAACCCTCTTTTATTGTTGAAGCTTCCCCTATTAAATTTACATCAGGGCAATATTTAGCTAAATAATTACGTAATATTTCTCTGCTATTTGCTTCGTCTTCTACTAAAATTGCATTTAGCTTCATACCCTATTTGTCTTTTTTTAAAGTAAAAATAACTTTAGTTCCTGTTCCGTCTGAATTATAATCTAAAATTTGAACTGCAAGCTTATCTTTATACATATCATTTAGAATATCAATTCTTTTTTTGATATTCTTCATTCCTTTAGATTTTTGTTTTTTTTGATGGTCCGTTTTTAAAGCAATAGATTTTGCTCTCCCCACTCCATTATCAATAATTGCAATCTTAATTTCATTTTTAGAATGTGCTGTTATAGCAATTTTTAAATACCCTTTTTCTTCTTTATACCTTAAACCGTGCCATATGGCATTTTCAATATAAGGTTGTAACAGCATTGGCGGAATTTGATATGAAGATACATCTACATCTTGGCTTGTATTTATAGTATAATCAAATTTATCAGGGAAACGGGAATGCTCAAGTTTTGTATACAGCTCTAAAAGCTCAATTTCTTTAGTTAAAGGAATAAAATCTTCTTCTGAATTTTCTAAAACGGCACGCATTAGAGTAGAAAAATCACTCAAATATCTATTTGCACTACGTTCGTCACTTTTTGCTATATAATTATTTACTGAATTTAATGCATTAAATATAAAATGCGGATTCATTTGTGATCTTAAAGATTTTAAGGCTAGTAAGTTATTTGCCAGCTTCTGCTGTTTATTACTTCTATAAAAGAAATATGTTGTTAACCCTAATAACAACATTCCAAAAATTAAAGAATAAATAAGCCACTTTTGACCTTTCATTAACTGCTCACTTGTTAATGCTAAATCATATTTACTTTGGTACAATTCACGATCTTTTTCTAAGCCAGATATTCTATTTTGTTTTGTTGCGATATCTCTATTTAATTTTGATGCCCTTGCAATTTCTTGCTCTTTACGAATATACAGCGTATCAACCATGGTAACATACTTGCGATATGTCTCATATGCTTTTGAAAAATCACCTTGATACTCATACAACTCAGAAAGTCTTCTGGTAGCATCTTTTTGCACTACCAAATCATCATCTTCACCGGCTTCTTCAATACTTTCTTCTAAATATGGAATAGCTTCATCATATTTTTGTTGTGATAGTAATGCATTTCCTATCTTGTACTTTATACGTTGTGTAGATATAGAATCAGGACTTACAGATTGTTTCGCAACTTTTGAGATTCTACTTTTATTTTCATTTATACGTTCAAGATCTTCTAAGCTCTTCTTACGCAAATTAACCTCTTTATCATATTCATTTTGCTTGTTGTAAAAATCTGCTACTTTTTCCTTTTCCTGAACTGCTCTTTGCGGTGCTTCTTGCTCTGATAGCTCTAAAGAATTATCATAATACTCTTCTGCTTCAACCATTAAATTACTTTCAACATAAACATCTGCAATTTTAGAATTCAAGTCTGTTAACTTTGATAATCTTGATTTTGAAGTTGCGTAATTTAAACCTAAATTATAGTTTTCAAGTGATTTTTCTGAATTACCTAAACCCTTATATGCATCACCCAAACTTTCATAAATTTGAGCTTTTTGTTCAATTGAAATATTTTTGGTCTGCAGTGTTGTTCTTAATACAGCTATAGCATTATTGTACTCTTTATTTGAAATATAACTTTCAGCTAATAATAATTCTGCTTTAGTGCTTTTTGATGCTACAAGCGCATTTTTATAACTGTCAATTGCTAAATCATATTGCTTATAATATTGATAAGTATCTCCTAAAATTGTATACGATTTTGCTAAGTCAGTTTTATCACCATTTCTCCCTAATTCCGAAATGGCTTTCGTAACAAAATCGATACTTTTTTCAATATCTATTGTTCTATAATGAATAGCCGAATCTAAAAACTGCTGTGTTTGAGGCTCCCAAATTCTACTTTCATTTTTTGTTTTTTTCCTAGATGGCGAATTGTAATCTTCTACCAAAACATCAACATCTTCATTACTTTTTATTTTATGCGAAACACTTATAAACTCATGACTTTCAAATCGTATTTCATCTCCAATAATAGCTTCTATTTTAAATTCACCTAAACCATTAGTTACCGTATACCCACCACTACTTGTTGTTACTATTACGCCCGAGATAGGCTCTCTATTATCTTTTCCTTTTACAGAGCCTTTTACCATAAAACTATACCCCTCATTTATATTTTGTGAAAAACCCACAAAACAAAACAAGAGAATTACAATAAATATGTTCTGGCTTTTATTCATACTCTATTTTAATAAAAGATAAACTTACTTTTTTTAAATGGTATTAAAAAATACGACAAAACCTATTAACACATAATATCAAGCCATTTTTACCACTTTACAAATTACAATAAGCACTACACTCATTCATAAAGAGCATTCACTCAATACTTATTTTTTAAAAACCAGTTTAATAATAGTTTTATCAGCACAAAACAGAAAAACTACAATTATGATGACTCTTAAAAAAACTATTGGACTTGGGTTAATTGCAATTTCATTTAGCACAATGCAAGCTTGTAATTTGAACGCTAAAGAAAAGAAAACTGAAACCATAATTGCTCAAGCAAATACGGAATCACACAAACACACTGCCAATACAGTAAAAATTGCACTTCTATTAGATACTAGTAATAGTATGGATGGACTTATCGACCAAGCAAAATCACAATTATGGGATATTGTAAATAAATTTGCTTACGTTAAAGCCAAATGTGGAAATGACCCTAATCCCGATTATATAAGACCTAATTTAGAAATTGCAATTTACCAATATGGTAACGATAATCTTTCTTCTAATGAAGGTTACATTCAGCAAGTTTTAGGTTTTAGTGGTGATTTAGATGAAATATCTGAAAAGCTTTTTTCATTAACCACAAATGGTGGTGAAGAATATTGTGGAACTGTAATTCAAACTTCATTAAATCAGTTAAATTGGGGCAAAAATCCTGATAATTTAAAAATGATATTCATCGCAGGAAATGAACCTTTTACGCAAGGAAGATTAAATTATAAAGATGCTGTTACAAATGCTAAAGAAAAAGATGTTATTGTAAACACCATTTTTTGTGGTAATTACGAACAAGGTGTTTCTACACAGTGGAAGAACGGGGCTAATTTAACTGGTGGTGATTATATTGCCATTGACCACAATAAGCAAGTTACTTATATAAATACTCCTTATGACGATGATATTGTAAAAATGAATTCTAAATTAAATAAAACATATATTAGTTATGGCGCTTTAGGGAAAGCTAAATACGAAAACCAAGCCATACAAGATGTAAATGCCATGGAGGTTGAAGCAGAAGTTGCGGTTAAAAGGGCTGTAAGTAAAAGCTCTAAATTATATAAAAATTCTACTTGGGATTTAGTGGATGCTTCTGATGATAAAGAATTTGATATTTCAAAAGTTAAAAAAGAACAATTGCCTACGGAACTTAAAGATAAAACAAACAAGGAGATTGAAGCTCACATTGCACAAAAGAAGACTGAGCGAATTAGTATTCAAAAAGAAATTAAAGCATTAAATAAAAAACGTCAAGAATATATTTTAGAGAACAAAAAAGAAATTTCTGGTGAGCTTGAAAATGCCATGCTTAATGCTATAAAAAAACAAGCAGAAAAGAAAAACTATAAATGGGATAAATAAAAAGCATTAATAAAGTACTTATTATAAAATAGTAAGTACTTTACTTTTAATAATTAACCGCAGGGCAATTACAATCGTATCTTTTTTCAGTTTGCAAAAAGTCAAACCCTAAAGTAATTTGATGAAAACCACCATTATCAAAACGAATATCACCTGTTTGATAAGAGTAATTATATGAAAACATAAAGTTTTTATAATTTAAACCAACAATAGGAGTTATCAGTTGCAATCGTTGCTCTCCAAAAGAATCTGAAGTTGCATATTGGGCGCCATCAAAACTACGTCTGTAAGATAGCCCTCCCCATACTTTACCAAAATCTACATCTTTATAAACTTTAGCATTTAAATCTATATATTTTTCTCCTGTGTAGTCTGCTATTTGAAGTAAAATTGAAGGTTCTATTTGCACATCACTTCTTCCAAAAATATAACCTACAGATAATAAATATCTTCTTAAGTTATCAATTTCTAAAACATTTGGATCATCTGTTCTATCTTGATAATATAAATTTCTTTTACTACTTAATAAGTTTAAAATTGTTGCGTGAGCATAAAATTCTAAAAAATTATAAGATATACCTAAATCAGTATTAAAATATGATGCACTAATTTTTGTACCTACTATCGCAGGGTCAGGAGTTGTAGAAGTGAATTCAGATTCATCTAAATTACTTTGTAAAATTGTGCCACTCAAACCAAATGATAATTGATTTAAAAACCGACCATCACCACCAAGCTTCAAATGATGAGCATATGTGAATTTTGCACCAGTTTGAGAATGATACCCATTAGCATCATTAAAAAATATAACACCTACGCCACTTTTGTCTCCAACTCGCATATGTGCATTTAAGGTTTGCAAATTTGGCGCATCATTTACATCAAACCATTGCTTTCTTGCTGTTAGCCTCACTTTACCACCTTCACCAATACCTGCCATTGAAGGGTGAACCAAATAATAGTTATCAGATAAGTAATCAAAATAGACCGGAATACCTTCTTGAGACCAAGCTGTTAAATTTAAAAAAGTAATAAGTAAAAAAGAAAAAAATATTTTTTTCATCAAATAGCTAGTTAATTTATATATCTCAAGTTGCTCAAATATAAATATAACGAGCTAAATACAACATTATTATATAGTATATTGGTTGTAATACTTTGTATTTTTGCAAAAAATAAAATTACTATGAAAGAGTATTCAGTTACTATCGTTGAAACGAATAACCCAACCATACTAAAATTTGATACCAATCATTTTATTACAAATAGTAATAACTATGAATATAAAAATATTGATGATGCTAAAAATTCCCCTTTAGCCCAGCAATTATTCTACTTACCATTTGTAAAAACAGTTTATATAGCAGCTAGTTTTATTGCTATAGAACGTTATGAAATTATAGAATGGAATGATGTTAAAGATGAAGTTGCTCAACAATTAGTAGCTTATTTAAATACAGGAGAACCTGTTGTAATTGAAGATACAAATCCTAAAAAAGTAGCCGCAACGGTTTATGCTGAAAGTACACCCAACCCAGCAGTTATGAAATTTGTTTCTAACAAAACTATTGTTCCTACTATATTTGAATTTAAAAATATTGACGAAGCTAAAGATTCTGCTTTAGCTCAAAAACTTTTCCATTTTCCTTTTGTAAAAGAGGTGTTTTTTGACGAAAACTATGTTTCAATCACTAAATATGATGTTGCAGATTGGAATGAGGTTACTTTTGAAATTCGCGAACTGATTCGTGATTTTATTTCTGAAGGTAATGAAGTTGTAAGTGCAGAAAGTGTTGTGAAAAATAAAGCTGAAGCTCCAAAAACACAATTACAAGATGCCAATTTAGATGATACTTCTAAAAAAATTATTGATATTCTTGAAGAATATATAAAACCTGCTGTTGCAAGCGATGGAGGTAATATTATGTTTCAATCTTATGACAAAGAGAGTAAAACTGTAAATGTAATTTTACAAGGTGCATGTAGCGGTTGTCCTTCTTCAACATTTACACTTAAAAATGGTATTGAGAACATGTTAAAAGAAATGTTAGGTGATCAAGTAAAAAGCGTAATTGCCTTAAATGGCTAAATATTTGACACTATCAATTGAATTTTAGCTTATTATCTTTAAAGCAATTTTAAATTTCATATTTTTAGATAAACACTAAAAAAAAACATTATGGCAATTTTAAAAGTAATTGAAGTATTAGCAAATTCAGAAAAAAGCTGGGAAGACGCTGCTAAAAAAGCAGTAGCACAAGCATCGAAAAGTGTAAAAAACATTCGTTCTGTTTATATTAATGAGCAGAGCGCTAGTGTTGATAATGGCGAAATATTAGAATATAGAGTAAATGTCAAAATAACTTTTGAAATTAAATAGATTTAAAAGTTATAAACTACTAAAAGACTGCTTATTAAAGTGGTCTTTTTTTATTTCAGCTACAAAGTAATGCAATATTAACACAATAGAAACAACTATTAACTTTAACGATATTTTATGTTGTATTGCGCTATTAGTTTAGTTTTCTTTGTTCCGAATTTGTAATGTAAAACGGAAAAAACAAAATGGAAGAATTCACAAATTATCAAGAACACATTGACAGTGCCATAGATTGGCTATGGAAAGTAATTCCAGATTTAATAGGGGCTATACTAGTATTTTTTATAGGTTTATGGGCAATAAAATTTATTAATAAATTAGTTCGAAAATTCTTTGAAAAGCACGATTACGATCCATCACTTGAAACTTTTTTACAAAGTTTAATTAGTATGGCTTTAAAAATAATGCTGTTTGTATTAGTTATTACTCAACTTGGAGTACAATCATCATCATTAGTTGCTATTATTGGTGCCGCAGGTTTAGCTGTTGGTTTAGCTTTACAAGGTTCACTAGCTAATTTTGCTGGTGGTGTTTTAATTTTATTATTCAAACCTTTTAAAGTTGGCGATTTCATTAGTGCACAAGGTGTAGATGGTACCGTAAAAGAAATCTCAATTTTCACAACTAAACTTAGCACTTTTGGAAATCAAATTGCAATTGTACCTAATGGACAGTTATCAAACAATAACATAATTAATTATAATGCTCAAAACACTAGAAGAGATAAAATTAATGTAGGTATTGGTTACAGTTCTGATTTAAAAAAGGCAAAAGATATTCTTTTACAAATATGTGCTGATAATGAAAATATTCTTAAAGATCCTGTACCAGCAGTATATGTGGATGCATTAGCTGATAGTTCTGTTAATTTAACATTACGTTTTTGGGCAAACAACAGTGTATTCTGGGATGCTCATTTTAAAGTTATGGAAGAAACTAAATTAAGATTTGATGCCGAAGGAATTGAAATTCCTTTCCCTCAAGTAGTTCAATATAATAAATAATAGAAATTAGATTAAGACTTTTTCTTTAAAGCAATAAAGTCTTTTAAATAATAAGGTTCAAAGTAAGCAACATTTTCAAAGTTGTTTTCTTTGAACTTTTTGTTTGATAACAGTACCATTTCTTTAGCCGAAGGCACTGCTGTAGTTTCAAATTTAAAATTAGTTGATTTTAAAATCTCTTTGCATTTTTCAGCACCACTTCCAACCAATATAACACTACCTCTTTTAGCATAAAGCTCAAAAGATGTTTCATCAATTATTTCAGCTTTAGTTTCTCTAATTTCTTTTAATTCTGAATTAAAAACTGAAGAATATACTTCCATTCTACGAGCATCAAGTACTGGAATAATGTAATCAACAGCAATTTCTTTCACTTGATTTGCAATACTTTCTAATGTTGGAATTGAGATTAAAGGAACGTCTAAAGCAAAACACAAACCTTTAGCTGCTGAAACACCAATTCTTAAGCCTGTGTAAGATCCTGGGCCCTTACTAACTGCAATTGCATTTATATCCTGAAGTTCTAAAGAAGCCATTTTAACCACTTCTTCTACAAACAAGTGTAATTGTTCTGCATGTGAATAGTTAGCGCTATTAAACTCTTTAAGCGCCAGTAAAACACCATCTTTCGCTATACTAACAGAACAGTTTGTGGTTGCCGATTCTATATTTAAAATAATTCCCATAATCAATGCAAATATACATGCTAGCATCTGAAGAAAAAAGAGGTTTCTTTTAGATGTAAAACCAACTACTTATGATAAAAACAAAAACAGAAAATATCTATTTTTTTGCGATTAGAAATTTTCTGTTCTAAATGTGTTTTTAAATAAAATTCTCTAGTTTAACGTTAACGGAAGTCCGAAATAAAACTCTAAAACCTTTAAACGAAAAATGTAATCATATTTAGCTTTTATTACTTGAGCCTCAGCATCATCAACTCTTGCTTGCGCTTGACTGTAATCAAAAGAATTCATTAAACCTACTTCAAAACGATCCTTAGAATATTCATATGCTGAACGTCTCGCTTCTAAAGTTTTTTCAGCTGCTTCATAGGCTTTTGAAAAACTTTTTACATCAACATAAGCTTGATTTATGTTTGTTTCTAATTCTAATTTATCTTGCTCTAATTGCACTTTCGCTTTTGCCATATTTATCTTAGACCGCTTAATATTATTCTTTACACTAAAACCATTAAAAACTGGAATACTTAACTGCGCACCATATGATAATCCATCATTTAACCAAAGCTGGTTTCTAAAAGACTCTCTATAAAACTCCATCAAATCAGTATCATATTGTTGTTGCCCTGAATATGCTGTATTGTATTGAAAAAAAGCTGCTAAAGTTGGATACAAAGCTCCCTTTGCTATTTGTAAATCTTTTTCAGCAACACTTACATTTAACTCAGAGTTTTTTATATCATTTCTAAAAGTTAGCGCTTTTTCAAAAATTGTTTTAGGGGAATTACCCAACACTTCTGAAGGTGGTACTTCAAAAACTTCATCTGCAATATCAAAATTTTGATAATCTGTAATTTTAAGTAATTGCGCTAAATTAATTTTTGAGATCAGAATTAAATTTTCTGCATTTACTATTTGTTGCTCTTGAGTTGCTAGAGTTGCTTCTACCTCTAACAAATCGCCACGAGGTACAACACCTGCATCAACTAATTCTTTCGTTTTATTAATATCTTGTTGTGTAACATTATATTGAGCTTGAAAAGTTCTTAATGATTCTTTACTTGACAAAACACTTAAATAAGCATTAGCTACATTTAATTTAATATCATCTTTTAAATCATCTAATCCATACTGACTTGAGATGGCACTTAATTTTGCTCTATTTAATGTATGAAGATTTTGCAGTCCATCAAAAAGAGTTACAGATGATGTTAGACTACCTGAAGCTGTAAATATCGTAGTTGTTACTGCTTGATTAGTGGTTGGATCAAAAGACAATCCTGTATTTCCTGACGCAGAAACAGATCCGTTTAAACTTGGTAAAAAATCACCTATGGCATCTGATTTATCAATTTTCACTCCTTCTAAATCCAACTCATATTGAGCAATAGATAAATTATTTTCTACGGCATACTCTACACATTCTTGCAAAGTCCATTTTCTGTCTTGTGCAAAACCAGAAAGTATTGTTACTATTAATACTAATGATGTAAATTTAAATTTCATAGTGTTTTATTTAATGTCTTAAAAAGTATTACTCCTGGTTAGATTCGCTTTCTTTATCTAGCTCATTCCAAACTTTGATTTTCATATTTTCATCAAGACCAGAAACTATTTCTACATCAATACCATCACTTACACCCAAAACCAATTCTTTACGCTCAAATTCATTTTCAGCTTTTTCAATCTCTACGTAAGGTTTTTGTGTTTCTTTATCAAACTGCAATAGTGCTTCTTTAATAGATAACACATCTTTTTTCTCTTCTAAAACAATAGACGCATTTGCACTGTAACCAGCTCTAACATTTACACTATCATTTTTTTCAAGATCACCTTCAATTCTAAATTGTACTGCACCATCTTCTTCAACACCTTTTGGTGCAATAAATTTTAATAATGCCGAGAAACTAGCTTTATCTAACGCTCCTAAATTAATTTTTAAAGGCATTCCTAATTTCAACTTCCCAACTTCAGCTTCATCAACTTCACCTTCAAAAATCATTTTATTCATATCAGCAATAGTTGCTATTGTAGTACCATCATTAAAATTATTACTCTCAATAACTTGGTCACCTACTTCCACTGGAATTTCTAATATAGTACCTGCAACTGTTGCTCTAATATTAGTATTTGCACTTTTTGAACCGCTTGCCGAACCTACACGAATAATTTGATAGTCAGAATTTGCATTGCTAAGTTCTTGTCTTGCTTGATCATACTGTAATTGAATACTATTAAAGTCTTGACTAGAAATCACTCCTTTGTCAAACAATCTTTTGTTTCTGTCATATTCTATTTTAACATTGTTTAATGACAAGTTTGCATTAGAAATACGGCCTCGAGCATTATTCATTGATTGCTCATTAGGCACTACTTTAATAACAGCGATTAAATCACCAGCTTTTACTTTGGCACCTTCTTCAAGATATATTTTATCTATAATACCTGAAATTTGAGGCTTAATTTCAATTTCATCTTCAGGAATTACCTTACCCGTAACTACAACTTTATTAACAATATCTTTTTTTTCTAAAACAGCAGTTTCATACAACTTTGTAGGTGTGCTATTTTTTTTCATAAAAAAGACTATTGCGCCTAAAATTGCTATACACACAAGTCCTATTAGTCCGAATTTTAAGTACTTATTCATTTTATGTAATTTGATTGTTGGTTTTTATTATTTTATAATATTATTCTTCTCTTAATGCGTCAATTGGTTTTATTCTGATGGCTCTATTGGCAGGTATTAATCCAATTAACACACTTAAACCTACCATCAAGAAAAATGAAATTAAAAACTGAGGAATACTCACCATTGGATTTTGAAAGGGAAACTCTTCTCCACTACCAAACATATTGTCTAACACACCTAAAATTGCTACTGAAATGGAAAATCCTATTAATCCTGCAAATCCTGTAAGTACTATTGCTTCTAATACAATCTGTCTTTTAACTACTTTTGGTGTTGCGCCTAATGCACGCCTTACTCCTATCTCTTTTGTTCTTTCTTTTACTGTAATTAATAGAATATTACTTATAGCAATAACACCTGCTAAGAGTGTGAATATTCCTATAAAAAAAGAAAAAGCTTTTAATACTGTTGTAAATGCTGTGATATTATTGAAGATTTCAGACATATCAAAACTACCTATACCACGTTCATCAGTTGGTGCTATATCATATTTTGCTTTTAATATTTTCTTTATTTTTTGTTCTATGACAGGAACTTTTTTTCCAGCTTCCACTGAAATTGCCATCCACCCCATTCTGTCACCAGAGCCGTATGCCTTTTGAAAAGTTGTAAATGGAATAAATACAGCATTTTCACCATCAATATTTATATTCTTACTTGGTTTATAAATACCAACAACTGTAAAAAAAACTCCATTAATTCTTACGTTTGCACCTATTGCATTTTCATTTTTATCAAAAAGAAGCTTAAAAGTCTCTTCTCCAATTACGCATATTTTTTTATCATCATTAATATCATTCTGATTGATAAACCTACCTTCAACAAGTTGTTTTTTGGTAATATTATCTATCGCAGGAAAGTCTCCATATACAGAAGATCCGCTAGTGCGACCATTTCTATATACTGTTACTACATCTCTATGACTTCCTAACTCTATACGTGGCGCTAAAACTTCTATTTCAGGAATTTGATTTTTTAATATCTCAGCATCTTCTAGTCTAAAATTAATTCTTCGTCCTCTTTCAAAACCTTTATAAGGTTCTGATGTACTTTGACTCCAAACAAAGAGACTATTTGATGCTGTACCCGCAAATATTTTATTAAACCCGTTACTCATACCATTTGCTGAACCCAACAATAACATTAAAATAACCATTGCAAATATTACACCTAACATGGTTAAAAATGTACGAAACAAATTTTTACCTAATGTATTGAATATCTCTAGCCACAAATCTCTATCAAATAACCACATATTATTTATCTCTAAGTGCTACAATTGGTTTAATATTTGCTGCTTTCATTGCTGGTATTAAACCTGCAAAGACACCGGCAACAATTAATATGACAGTTGCCGTAAAAACAACAGAAAAATCTACAGAAGGGTTTGCAAATGCTGGAGATTGAATATTAGGTCCAACAATTGCTAAAATAACCCAAGCAAAAAACAAGCCGATAAAGCCAGACATTGCAGTAATAAATACCGATTCAAGAATTACTAATTTGATTATCTGACCCGGTTCTGCACCCAGTGCTTTTCTAATTCCTATTTCTTTGGTTCGTTCTTTTACGGTAAATACCATTATATTACCAATACCAACAATACCCGCAATTAAAATTAATAATCCAACAGCAATACCAATCACATTTAAGACACCAGTAAAACTGCTTATATCTGAAAAGGCTTCTGCATAATTCCAAACTCTAACTCCAGATTGATCTTCTGGCGAAACTTTATACCTACGCTTAAAAAGATTCTCCAATCTATTAGAAAAAGCTAAAGCCTTAGTTAAACTATAATTAGGATTATAGGTTAACGCTATATTATCAATGTTATCTGTATTTCCATAAATACCTTGAAAAGTACTCAAAGGAGCATAAATACTACGTTCTGCATTATCATCACCATCATCAGTAAAAATACCAATCACCCTAAATGGCAGTCCATTAAATTCTACAAATTCACCAATAGCCTCTTCTGTATTAAATAAATCTTCTTTTACTTTTCTACCTATTACTGCAACTTTTGATTTAGAATTGATATCATTCTCATTTATATAGCGCCCTTTTGTAACAATAGTTTTTTCTATAATTTGATACTCTGGCTGTACTGCTTGAATGTTATATGAACCTGTTTCACTTTTATATCTTGCTACAGTGTTTGCATAGTATCTTGCACTTATGTATTCTAAATCTTCAGGAAAACTCTTTTTAATATATTCAATATCATCATTTTTATATTGAATTTTTCGGTTTGCTTCAAAACCCCCATAAGCTTTTGTTGTATTACCCGATCTTATAAAGATTGAATTTGTAGCGTCATCATTAAACTGCAAGTAGAAACCATTTTGCATACCGTTTACTGAAGCTAACAATAGAACAAGAATAAATATGCCCCAACCAACAGAAAAACCCGTTAAGAAAGTTCTTAGCTTATTATTCTTTATACTATAAATAATTTCTTGCCAAATGTCTCTATCAAACATATTGTTGAGCTCTTACCTGTTCAACAACTTTATCTTCAACAATAACACCATCTTTTAAATGCACGATACGCTTACACATATCAGCAATGTCAGGCTCATGAGTTACAATTAAAATTGTATTTCCTGCATCATTAATTTTCTGAATAAGATCCATTACTTCATATGAAGTTTTACTATCTAATGCACCAGTAGGTTCATCAGCCAACAATACTTTTGGTTCTGCTGCCATTGCTCTTGCAATAGCTACACGCTGTTTTTGACCACCAGAAAGCTCGCTTGGCAAATGTGAAGACCATTGTTTAAGACCAACTTGCTCTAAGTATTTTATGGCTTTCTCGTGTCTTTCTTTACGACCAACTTTTTGGTAATATAATGGTAAAGCCACATTTTCTGCGGCACTTTTATAATTTATTAAATTGAATGATTGAAAAATGAAGCCTAAGAATTTATTACGGTATTGAGCTGCTTTAGTCTCATTTAGATTTTTGATAGGTACGCCATCTAAAGTGTAAGAACCTTCATCTAACTCATCTAACATACCTAAAATATTAAGTAATGTAGATTTTCCTGAACCAGATGATCCCATTATTGCTACTAACTCGCCTTCTTTTACTGAAAAATTGATTCCTTTTAAAACATGAAGAGAATTGCTTCCCATTTTGTAGGACTTGTGCAGATCTTTAATTTCAATCATTTGGTTGTATTGTAGTTGTATTTGGTCTTGCTTTCTATAAATTAGACTAATGAGTCTGAAATTTGTTACAGTATTGAAAGCAAAATAAATGTTAAAACATAAAAAAAATCAAATAATAAAAATAACTATCTGATTTACAGTTTTTTAAATTTACAACAAAATGATAATTACGTAGAAAAAATATCCTATTAATAATCTAAAATATTATTATAGACCTCTAAAAAAGGCTTAATTTTTCATTTTTCTATACACAAAGAAGAAAAGTGCTCCTATTAAAACATAAGGTACAGCCATTAAATAAACAATACCATCATTAATACCTTTTGCCGTTCCCATACCTTCTTCGCTTTCTAATACAGCACGACACATAGCACACTGAGCATCAGAAATTAATGGAAAAAACAATAATAGAAGACCGATAATAATAATTTTTGTTTTCATAAGCTTACAAACTAAACATAGTTATAATATGGTTCAATCATAAAATAAACCACAACACCTGTTATTGCGACATACAACCAAATAGGAAAAGTGATTTTTGCTAATTTTCTATGTGCTTCAAATTTTTCTAAATATGCTCTAGCATACGTCAAAAGAACTAAAGGAATAATAGCTACTGACAATATAATGTGTGTTATAAGAATAAAATAATAAACAAATTTAATTGCACCTTCTCCTCCAAACTTAGTAGAATCAGAGGTCATATGATAACCGATATACATTACCAAAAACACCAATGAAAGACCAATACAGGTTTTCATTACATTTTCATGTAATTTTCTATTCCCATTTTTAATAGCAATTACAGCTACAATCAATAAAATAGCAGTTAAACCATTTATACCTGCATAAATTGGAGGTAAAAAACTCAATGGTTTAGCATTAGGAATTTTAACCTTAAATAATAGTGCTACAGCTATTGGTATTACAACAGAAACTATAGTAATTATTTTATTAAACTTTTTTTCTTTTAACGCACTTTCTTTCATTACAACTATTCTTCAAGTAATTTTTTAATGTCTTCTTTCAAAGCTGTTATTTGCTCTTTTTCCCCGTTAGCATCAACACCATCTTCTGGTGTAATATAACCTCGGTAAAATATAATAGGATTGCCAAATGCATCAACTCTTGAGCGCAAATAACCATCTTTATCAACTAAGGCAAACATTCCTGCGTGCTCAAAACCACCTGGAGCATCAGCATTTTGTTCTGCAAAAATATTAAACCCTGTATTTGCTAAATCATAAATAGCACTAGAATCTCCTGTAAGTAAATTCCAATTTAAATTTGAAATGCCATATTTTTCAGCATATTCTTTTAAAACAATTGGAGTATCGTATTCCGGGTTTATTGTAAATGATGCAACACCAAAGTTTTGAAAATCTTTAAATTCATTTTGAATTTGCACTAAATTTTGATTCATTATTGGGCAAATAGAAGGGCAAGTTGTAAAAAAGAATTCTACAACATATACTTTATTTCTATAATCAGCATTTGTGATTATAATACTATCTTGATTGATAAAACCAAAACTAGGTACACTACTTTTTTTGCCATTAAGAACAATAAACGACAAATCTCCTAAATTATCTTTAACATTCATTCTATCGTTTTCAACAATAGTCCCACTATTTACTCTATCAATAATTTTCGGGATAAAAATAATACCAAATATTAATATGATGAATGAAACCCATATATATGCATATTTATTTTTCATCAAATATCTCGTTTTGCGTTATTCTTTTTTAAAGCCATACGATACTCTGCTAAAATAATTCTAATATCATCTATCATTTTATTTGATAATTCTGCTACAGAAGTTGCGTCAAAACCATAGACTGTTGTATGATCTTCTTCAGGGTTTCTACCTCTTAATGAAACATCTTTATCAACAATAAAAACATAAGGAGTACTTAAATTCGCATCTAATTTCAGATCTGATTTTAAACTTGCAAATACTGTTTTAATCTCAGGCGGATCTAGAAAAACAAATTTCCACTTTTCTATTGAAGCTAAAGCAGCTAATTCCTTTTTTAAAATTTCAACATTAGCCTCTGTACCTTTTGGCATCACCATTACAAACTGAAAATCATCAAACTGATGAAAATCTTTATAAATTTTTTGATTTAAATTTAAAGCGTTACCTTTTTTAAAATCTACATCATTACCTAAAAAACCTAAAACAGTTATTTTATTTTTAAATGTCACCTTATTATCATAAGCTGTTACATCTTGAATATTTTCTGTAATTACAGGAAGTCTACCAAAATTATTTACACCTGAAGCAAAAAAAAGATATGCTACCACAGGTAGTATAAATAGAACAACTAAAACGAAAACTTTTTTCATGGTATCAAAAAAATAATTTACTGTTTTTCAGTATTTTGATCGAATACAAAAATAAAAAAAGACGGTCGTAAAACCGTCTTTTTTAACTCTTAATTATATTGTACTTATTTAAAAGTTCCATTTAACAAAACCTACCTTATATACTTCATGAATATAATTACCTTCAACTAATAATATGAATGATAAATATAGTACCAAGAATATAGGAGTCCATACTATGGATCTTCTTAAAAATTTATTTTCATCTCGTAAATGCATAAAATCCCAAGCAATATAATATGCTTTTACTAATGTTAATATAATAAATATCCAGTTTAAAGGCTTCATACCTAAAACCGTAGATTCTATTAAAAAACCAGGTCTAATAATACCTAGAGCAACTTCAATAGCCGTAATTATAGATAAAAATACAAGTACACCCCATATTTTACCAACATTAGACTTAAACTTTAATAAACCTCTAAATATTTCTAATTTTTGTTCGTGTGCCATTATGCTTATTTTTTAATCTCTTCGATATATACTTGAAAATGTATGCTCTTATTTATTATACTAAATAGAAGAATGTAAATACAAACACCCAAACTAAATCAACAAAGTGCCAGTATAAACCAACTTTTTCTACCATTTCATAACTACGTCTTTTTTCATACGTACCTATAATAACATTAGAGAAAATAATGATATTAATAACTATACCTGAAAATACGTGAAAACCATGAAATCCAGTAATGAAAAAGAAAAAGTCTGCAAACAACCTACTTCCGTATTCATTATGTATAAGATTAGCCCCCTCTACTACTTGAGAAGCACTACTTAACTTTTTTAATGATTCTTCTCTTGTTAGAACAGTTTTATGACCATGTTCATTAATAGTCTCTGTTCTAACTAATAAATTAGAGTTAGATTTAAAACCTTCTACCACTTCATTTACTGTATAAGTAGGCAATGCACCTTCTTTTGTAAACCAAATTCCATTTTTACGTTCATGAGCAGCTCTTTCACTAGCTATTTCTTTTGAGAAATCTGCAATAGCGATTTGATGACCTGATTCTGCATCAACAAATTGCAATATTCTTCCTCCTTTAGTTTCAACAGCTCCATAACTACCTTTTATAAAAGTACCCCATTCCCATGCCTGAGAGCCTACGAATATGATACCTCCAATAATTGTCATAAACATGTACCATATAACTTTATTTTTTTGCATTTTATGACCAGCATCAACAGCTAACACCATTGTTACAGATGACATAATTAATATAAAAGTCATAAACGCAACATAATACATTGGGAAATTACCATGAAAAAAAGGAACGTGCGTAAAAACTTCATCAGCTATTGGCCAAGTTTCAGTGAATTTAAATCTAGAAAATCCGTATGCACATAAAAATGCTGAGAATGTTAATGCATCTGAAACAATGAAAAACCACATCATCATTTTCCCATATGACGCATTTAAAGGCTTGTTTGCTCCACCCCATACATTTTGTTTCTCACCCGTTGTTACCGTAGTATCCATAAATATATTATCGCGTTAGTAAAATTTATACAAATTTACATTTTTTTTATGCAAACGAAATAATTGCTTTTAAAAAAATGTGTTTATTTCTTAATTAATTAAAAAAATAAAAAAACAACATTAAATAAATCCAAAGTAAATCTAAAAAGTGCCAAAAAGTTGCTCCTAACTCTATCCCTAAAGAGTTTTCTGATGAATACTTACCTCTTATTTGATTTATCAAAACTACAATTAGTGTTATAATTCCTACTACGACATGCAATATGTGCATAAAAGCGATTAAGAATATATATGATGTTGTTACGTTACTAGTTTCTCCGGTAAAATAGAAACCCTGTTCTAAAATACTGCTAAAACCTAAAAATTGAAAAACTATAAATATAATTCCTAATAATAACGTGACACTTAATAATAGTGTTGCCATTAATGTCTTATCAGTTTTTACTGCTTTTTTTGCTAAAATATAAGTTAAACTACTTATAATTATAATTGTAGTACTTATATAAAATTCACTAGGTAATTGAAAACCTGAAAGCCAATCTTCCCTAGTACTACTAACAATATAAGCACTTGTCCAACCAGCAAAGGTCATTAGCAAACTAACAATACCAAACCAGAGCATCATTTTTTTTGCACGTGCTTGTTTTTCGATTATTGTTCCTTGAGTTAAATCCATATTTTTTTCTATAAAAATTTATCTACAACATATACAATTGGCATTAAACTAATATAAGTTACACTAACTAACATTAACTTTCTTGCAGATTGATTGTCTTTATTCACATACAACTTAAAAGCAAATAATAACATTATAAAACCCATTATAAAAACTATTATTGCTGCTGGTATTGATAATTGTAATGAGCCTGTAATACCAAATACTGGAATTACAGAAATTACAATCATCCAAAACGTATACATTATTATCTGCAAAGCTGTACTTCTATCTTTTTTTCCTGTAGGTAACATTTTGAAACCTCCACGCTTATAATCTTCATCAAGCATCCAACCTAAAGCCCAAAAATGAGGGAATTGCCAAAAAAATTGAATCATAAAAAGTGTTCCTGGCTCTATCCCAAATTCATTAGTTGCCGCAACCCAACCTAACATAAAAGGAATCGCACCTGGTATTGCTCCTACAAAAACAGCAAGTGGTGTTACCGTTTTTAATGGCGTATATACACTTGTATATAAAAATATTGATATTGCCCCAAACATTGCTGTTTTTGGATTCAAAAAATATAATGAAACTACCCCAAAAACTGTTAATAAGACTGCTAAAACCAAAGCTTTATTAACAGACATTCTCCCCGCAGGGATAGGTCTATTTTTAGTCCTATTCATTAAAACATCAAGATCTTTTTCTATTACTTGATTATAGGCATTAGATGCACCTACCATACAATAGCCTCCAAAAGCCAATAATAGAATAGGCAATAATTGAATTTCAGGAGTTCCTAAAAAGTATCCTGCAATAGCAGAGAAAACAACACTTACAGAAAGTCTTGCCTTAGTAATCTCCTTAAAATCAGCAAATATCAAAGCCCATGAAGGGTTTTTTACCTCGCTTACTGCAGTTTTCATTAAAAAAATTTATTGGAGTGCAAAGATAACCCTAGAATGCTATTTGTGCAATCAAATTGAAATGTTTGTATTTTATTTATAAATAAAAAAATCGTAATACCATATGTATTACGATTTTTCTATTTTAAACATTTTACTTTTATTGCAACTTAAAAATAATTGGCAAGCTAAATGAAACTTTCACTGGTTTTTTACGTTGCATACCTGGCTTCATTTTAGGTAGTTTATCAATTATTCTAGAAGCTTCATTTTCTAAAATTTTTGAAGGACCCCTCAATTTAACATCTTCAATTTCACCTTGTTTCCCTATAGTAAAAATTACAAAAACTTTCCCTTGCTCTCGCATTTCTATTGCTGCTTCAGGGTACTTAAAATTCTTTTTTACATGATTTTTTATTTTCTCATCAAAACACGCCTTTTTTTCTGATTTATCAACTTTTTCACATCCCGGAAAAACAGGAACATCCTCTAAAGCAATAAAAGGAATTACAACCTCTTCTACTATAGGGTCATCTGCAACTTTTATTTTGTCAACTGACAACGGAGCAACACTCTCTTTTGATTTATTTTCAAACTCTTCAACCTTTACATTCTTAAAATCATCTGGAACAACTTCAAAAGTCTCAGCAGGTTTTGCAACCGTCTGTTCTTTTACAATTTTCATTTTTTCCACTTCAAAATTATAAATTTCAGGATGAATCTCATATACGTCAGTAAGCTCCGAAGTATTTATCGCTACAGATTTATTCATCGTCTCAAACCCTATTTCTAAACCAAAATAAACAAGGAGCATTGCAACAATTAGACCTATTTGAAAATAGACAAAACTGTTTTTTCTTAAATTTGCATCATGCTTACTCCCTTTTGAGTAAACTGCATTGGACGTTTCACTGCTATTCTCATTGCCGTGAGAATTTGCAGTACTTGATGTGCTTTTTTTCATAATAGTAAAATTTTATGTTGTTACTATTTTGTTAAAACACAAGAAACGTACCAAAAAAAAATCCCGAACCTAGGTTCGGGATTTTAATATATAAAAATATATTTTCTATTGTAATTTAAATGTAATTGGAATACTAAAAGGTACTCTTACCGCTCTACCTCTTTGTTTACCAGGCGTCATTTTAGGAAGTTTATCAATAATTCTTCTTGCTTCAGCTTCTAAGTTTTTATCTGGTCCACGCATTCTAATTCCTCCGATACTACCATCTTTTTGAATTACAAACATTACGTTTACTTTACCTTGTACTCCCATTTCTTGAGAAATCTCAGGATATCTAAAGTTTTTACTAATGTGCTTGTACATCATTTTTTGAAAACATTCTCTTAAGGCTGTAGAACCTTTACTTTTTTCTTTTTCACAACCTGGAAAAATTGGAACATCTTCAATAACAGAAAAAGGAATATCTAAATCCTCTTCAACCTCAGCTACTTCAATTTCTTCAACCTCAGCAACAACCTCATCTTCATTAGACTCCGTATCTTCAATAATTGTTTCTGGAACATCAGCTTCATCTTCAACTACTTCAATAATTTCAGGAGCAACTGGTGGTGGTGGTGGTGGTGGTGTTTTTATTTGTTCAGTCAACATTGGAACTTCTTCATCCAATAAATCATCAACGTTTTGTGATACATCATAATCAACAATATCATCATATTTTTTGTATTCTAATGCACGCCAAGTTAAAAACATAACTAAGGCTAAACCTGCAGCAAAAAACAAACCACTATTTCTTGATATATCCGCCTTCGGATTCTTTTTTAATTCCATGATTCAAATTTTATTGTGAGCTAATTTAATTATTTATTTATAAAAATGGTAATATTTTTTTCATTTTTAAGAAACTCTATTTAAAAGTAAGGTATCTTACCGTAAACCAACCACTAATAGCTCCCATACCATTAGCTAAAAAATCTAACACATCACCATGCCTATTAGTTGTTAAACTATATTGTAATACCTCAATAATCATACCATAAACTATCGCAACAAACATCATTATAAATGTTGCTTTTAATAACACAATTTTTTTTTTAGAGATTTCATTTAAAAAAAATCCTCCTAGAATAGTTGCAACAAAATAAAAAGTAAAATGAACAATTTTATCAAGGTTTGGAATATCCACCACACCTGTTGTTACGTCAGAAATAGATGCTAAGCTTAAATAGCTAATTAACACCATCCAACTTAAAAACAGTATGGTAAACTTATAATTTTTAAGCACCAATTAATTCCTTATAAGCTTCTGCACTTAATAAGCTTTCAATCTCAGAATTATCACTAATTTTTAGTTTAATCATCCAACCTTTTCCATAAGGATCCGAATTAACATCTTCAGGAGCATCTTCTAAGTCTTCATTAAATGCTACAATTTCACCTGTTAATGGTAAAAATAAATCAGAAACCGTTTTAACAGCCTCAACTGTACCAAAAACCTCATCTTTATCTAGAGTTTCATCTAAAGTTTCAACTTCTACATATACTATATCTCCTAATTCGCTTTGTGCAAAGTCTGTAATACCTATAGTAGCAGTATCTCCTTCAATTTTAACCCATTCGTGGTCTTTCGTGTATTTTAATTCTGACGGTATATTCATAGCAATAATGTCTTAATATTTAAAAACAAATGTAAAATATTAAAATTAGCTATTCAAGAAAAAAAAGAAAGGTTGCCAAACCTTAACATATAGCTCTTTATTAAAAAATAATTAGTTACCGAAATTATATATAACGGTAAAGCCTGAATTAATTGTTGTTTGAGGGTACGCTGTAGAAACAGCATATTTAGAATATGAATGATCATAAAAAAAAGTTGCACTTAAGTTTTTACTTAAAGCATAATCCATACTATACTTAAGTGAAAATAAATCTTGACCTGATGTTATTTCATTATTCTCAATATCTAAACTTCTAATATATGTGACGTTGTTACGCAAAGTACCATCTATCTTAATATTCAAATCACCTTTCAACCTAGTTTTTTGACCTCCAATATTTGTCACAACTTGCACATCTTTAAAACGGTAACCTAAACCTAAAGTATAATCTTTACCATTAATCTCAGTAAGCAAGCTATTATCAAAACTTAATGACAAGGTTCTATTTGTACTAATTTCTGCTAATACACTCAATGAGTTTTTCATTTCAAAATCAACTTTAACAAGGGGGTTAAATTGATCTGTAAGAACAATGTTACTTATATTAATATCTGGCAGTATATCTAATGTTTCTGAATCAACAGGGTCTAAGCCTTCATTTAACAATTGTACTTTTGTTAAATTAGTTTGATAAGAGTTAATACTATAAGATGCTCTATAACCATGACTTAATGAAAAACGTTTAAATTTTTTCTTAAACCACTTATTATTCATTAAACCCGTATACTTTAAACTCCAATTAGGAATTGGAATTTCTCTTTTCTCATCAAGATTTACCCTATCTGCACTTTGTCCCGTATATGCTGCAAAAAATGCTGGCAACATTACTGACTGATTAGTTTTACTATACTGCTCCGGAAAACCATCATCATCTAAAGTACCTGCTGTTTGGTTTCTATCTGCTAAAATTCTATTTGCAATTATTAATCTATTTTCTTTAAATGTTTCAAATGTTTCAGATCTAGCCTCATCACTCTTCTTAAAAGCTGTACCAAACATCACTGTTGATATACTAAAGTTTCCATAGTCATTACCTATAAGCTCTTCATATTCAAAAACATCATCTCCCAAACTATTTACTGTAAAACTTTCTTCATAGCTATTAGAATACTGCCTGTCTGCCGATAAATCTATAGTAAGATCATTAATAGGTTGCACGGTAGCCGTAATATTTAATTGCCTATTAATACTTTTTACAAATTGATCACTAAAATCAGTAAATGTTGTTAACCACCCTCTTTTAGCTGCCTCATATCTTATATCTGAATTTTGACCGCCAAAAACATAAGCTGATGAAGGCTTTGTTGTCCCAATAAAACCAACTGACTGTGTATATCCTGGTAAAACTATACCCCCACTTTGGTTGTATGTAAAATTTACTCTTTTTACCATTGTAACAAAATCTACAAAAGTGTTAAACAAAGGACTCGTTTTATTTTCAGATTCATCTTTACCTTTTTTACCAGTCGAAACCTTTGAGACTTCTTTCTTTGCACTCTTTGCTCTTGAATTACCTTTTACCTTTTTCAAACCAACCAAATCATACAATTTTTGCATGTTCATGTTTGCTGATAAAGTATGTGTATTTGCATTTTGGACTGTATTAATATTCTCACCCGCTGCCTCACTTAAAGCATCACCACCTCTTTGCCAATCAAAATTACTAGTATACGTATATTGCCCATTAATAAACTCTAGAGCGGGAACCATTTTAAAAGGCAAATCATAGTTTAATTGCATTTGTTGCGCATAAGTATTAGGTTCTCCTAAATCCCAAAAACCATCCCAAATACCTAACTCTTCATTTATTTCAGAAGCCGTATTACCATCTTCTTCATAATAATTACGAACTATATTATTATTTGAACCCTGTAGGTTTACGGTTAATGATTTTGACAATGAATAGTTTAGCGAATATTGCCATGTAAATAAATAATTACGTTGTTGCAATAAAGGCAAATCTAAAGATTCAACGCCTGCCTCTAAAACATCTCTATACTGTTGCTGATTAAAACTTCTATTTATATTAGAATTTATAGAAACTGAAGTTGGTAATAAGTTTAGGTTTAATTCTTTTAACCATTTCCAATATTCACCTGTAAATAATGAATCTTTTTTAACAAAAGGCGCTACATTAAGCGGTTTAAAGGCATGATTATAAACAAACCCTGTAGATATATCTTGTTCTTTAACGTCTTCGTATTCAAAATCATGATAATTAGTTTCATTATACGAATAGTTAAATGTAAAATTTTCTATGTCATAAAAATTCGCATCTGCCTTTTCACTTCTGTTTTTTCGAACTCCTATAAAATTAATACTAGTTCTTTTTGTATATTCTTGAGCCTGCTCTAAAATCTCATCTTTTTCTTCCTGAGTTGATGCCGCCGCTATACGATCAGATAATTTTAAATCTTCATAAACTGGATCATATTCCGGAGTAATCATTTCTTCTGAAATACCATAATTAAACGGCAATTTTATTCCCCATTTATTTGGAAGTAACTGCCCAAGGTTCACATTCGTAACCACATCATAAGAAGATACATCTTCTAACGAGCGCTCTGTGGTTGTTTGATCTATTGAACCAAAACCTGTTGTACTATGCAATCCTGATGCAGAAAGTGTTGCAAAATCAGCTATATTTAAATCTACTGCTGCAATTGCCGCCCAACCTCCATCTTGATCTATACCCGCTAAACGTAATTCGTTAAACCAAATTTCTCCACTTGCATTTTCATCATCAATGTTCTTAACACCGATCATCAAACCCTCTATACTACCTAGAGAAGGATTTCCTTTTATTCCTATTCTTGGAACACCATCAGTTCTATCTGCAAATTCATCAACCAAAACAGCTTCACCATCAACAATTTCATAATAATTGACATCGGTTAAACTTTCACTCAATATTCCTGCTGATTTTACCAGACTCAAATCTGACAACTCGATTGTTAATTCATTAAGATCTGGCCAAACTTCTTCATCTAGAGAAGAGTCATAAGAAGAAAATTGTAATGGTATTTCTATATGATAAAAATTATCAGAAAAATCTGTTCCTATTCTTATAAAACCAACTAAAGGAGTTTCTCCATCTACATAATCAGAATCTAAAATTTCCTCTGCATGAATAAACATTTTTAATTTCTCATATTGCCTAATGTCTATATCAACATTTTTATAAACTGCTCTAGAGTCTTCTGGTTCTAAATTTTCAACAATAAATGATAATGATTGCTCATTTTGATCTACTATAGTATTATTACTATTCAACTGCTCTCGCTCTACTCCTGGTGGCAATACATATGGTATTGGCGTTTTAGAGCTATTTTCTTCTATACTTACTGTGCTAATTTCAACGGTAGTACCATCATCATCAGGGTTATCATCAATATCTGGCTGTAATGTGGTTGAATAGCTACGCCAATCTCCTCTAATTAAATCTAGTGTTGCTAAACGTAAAGTTATATCACTATCAAAACCTGTTAAATACATACGCATAAAACTCATAGACCTAAAGTCTGATATACCACCAATTGCATCAGTAAACTCAGTTAATGGAATTTTATATTGTATCCAACGACTACTTACTATACTACCATCAGGAATAGTTGTACCTGATATTTCAGTTTCAACTATATCGGCAACATAATCATCGTCAATAGTAACTCCTGAATTAATAGGAATACGATATTCATAGTAACTATTTATCGTATTCATAGTAAAATCTCTATCAATATCTTCCACATCAGGTAATGTTGTAGAACCTCTATCTGTGTCAGTAACATCTACAGGTGAATTCCCTTCTAAATTATTATAATTATAATAACGTTCTGGAATGCTACCGTCAAGATTTAAATAATATTCATAATTATCTAAAGCAGGATCACTTCCTGTATTATTTGTAAAAATCGAAGCTTCATCCGCATCAGCTAAACCATCATACCCAACATCTTGTAAAGCCCTATTATCTTCATCTACATCAAAAGCATAAACTAACGCTGTTGTTGATGGTACTTGACCCCATGAAGTTTCTGTAACTATATCGCTACTACCAACTCCAGGTAAACCATTTTCATACTGTTTTTTTCCATCTTTTAAAACATCTTCTGAAATATTACCAATATTAATTACAAACTCTCCAGTACTTGTAGCTTCACCATCAACATAAGGATCTAAAACCCAAAACTCAATATATTCTACATTAGACTGCTCAAAATCAGTTGTTGTTAACGGCCTCATTATTCCACCCCATTTATCAGTTGCTTGTTCTGAATCAAAAGTTGGATTGTTGTTGTATGGTCCCTTTTCATTTGGGTAATATGAAATATCTAAAGTAGTTTGCACTGTTGTTTCCCCTACAGCTAATTCTGTTTCTGGAAAAATCTCATCAACATATATTCTTCTAGTTTTATTGGTAGACACATCACTATCTGAAATATCTGATGGCCTCTGTGTTGTATAAAAAACTGGGTCAATTGAATACCAAGCCATTTTTGCTCTTCCGTATCCATTTTCTAAATTTGCAGGATCAGTAGTAGATGAGCCATATAACTGCCCACTATTTCCAAATTCTAGTGGTGTACTTGCCAAGTACCAACCTAATGAAGATTTTATATCTATAGAAGATTCAGAACCTTCAAAATCATCAATATAAGTTGTGGTTTCTCCATCAAAATCATCACTACTAGGTGTTCCTGGCATTAAAACTGCTATTTCACCCCTAACCGATAAATTAGAAGGAACATCAGTATCAATATTTGGTAATTTATTTACTAAACGTGTCAAAAAAGGCAACTCCGTTGAATAGTTTGTATTTAAACCAAACATCGTATTATTTACAGACTCAGAACCGTAATTA
This sequence comes from uncultured Cellulophaga sp., assembly GCA_947496695.1. Classification (GTDB taxonomy): domain Bacteria; phylum Bacteroidota; class Bacteroidia; order Flavobacteriales; family Flavobacteriaceae; genus Cellulophaga. Next base: position 223,539 of record CANMEI010000001.1, read on the forward strand.
GTTTTCTGTGTTTGTGGTTTCTGACTAAAATTTAATAAGGTTGCCCCTACAAGGAAATCTTTACTTACTTGATGTTCAACATTTACACCTGCAAAGGTTTGTGTTTGTTGCCCAAATGTTGCAGAATCTTCTACTGATATTGTAATTGGTGTGTCTGAAGCTTGTAAAGAAGGATCAATTATCTGAACAGTACCCGCAGTATAATTTACAGTATAATCAATTCCTTCCGTTAAAACTCTACCATTTGTAGATACAGTTACCGAACCTTGTGCAACATTAAATGCTCCTATTGAAATACCACTACTACTATCAGATTTATAACTCCCTCTTAATTCAAATTTATCTTTTTCTGTATCTTCAAGTGCATCTGCTTGAGTAGAAGCATACATGTCTCTAAATACATATTTTTTTTGATTATCATTATACCCTTGATCATTATCTAAATCATAAGTACCACCTCCAAGTACATCAAACAAATACTCACCAAAAGGTTCAACTTTTGTAAATATTATTCTCCCCCTTGTTGCATCTACCGTTATACCTTCATAAAAATCAAAAAAACCATCTCCACCCGTTTGAACATCATTATAAGTATTTAACCTATCAAAATTAAATACCTCTAATAATATACGTTCTTCTAAACCTGTTGGCCAACCAGTATCATTTACTTTTGTAATATAATTTCTTGATGTAGGATCTGAGTACAAGATATTAAATGTAAAATCATCTTGACTCATTGAATATGCTCCTGTAGAATATATGTTTTTCATCATCAAATCCCATATAGGATCTGAAACTGTTGTAATGCTACTTTTTAATAATTTTAATACTAAAGTATTACTTGTTGAAGTCGTAGAGCTTGACGATACTTGATTAGCAAATTCACCAACTTGATACACTTGTCCTTTATAAGTATATTGAAATGCTACAGCTAAGACCTCATCACTACTTAACTGTTGACTTAAAGAAATATAACCTAATTGATCATCATATTCATAATCAGTTCCACTAGTCAATTTTCTAGCATTTTCTAAAATAGAATAATCAAAACCTTGATTAACTTGATAACCCGACACACTAAAGCCAGCTTCAACTGTTGAGATATCTCTAATCTGAGAAGTTAAAACCCCTCCACTACCTATTAAATCCGGTGAGTAATCATTAGCATCATTCCTTGGTAATTCTCCTGCACTTGAAACATTGAAAAACCCAGAAGGATCCCCATTCATTTGCCCTATTCTTGTTTTTTCAGATTGTGATTCTCCTAAATCTTGAATAGCCACAATATTTCGAACATTATCTGTTTCTTGAATTTTATTGGTTACCCAAACTTCAATAGCTGTAATTTGAACATTACTATTTATATAAGGGTAATTCTCCAAGGCATCATCATAATTATCTCTAAAATACTGTGATAAGAAAAAGTGTTTATCATCATCATAATCTAAAGCAGACAAAGAAAAATCATTAACAGCGCTACCACCTTCTGCAACAACTGAAGTAGTTTGTGATTGTTGATTTGAATACACCGCAGTTACGGTGGTTTTACCAAATTTCAATTCTGTTTTAACACCAAAAAGACTTTGTGAACCTTGAATTAAACTACTATTTAAAGGCATACTTACATTACCAACCTCTATTTTCTGTAAAATATCATCTTCATTGGGCGTATATTCCAATTTTACAATATTTTGAAAATCAAAAGTTGCTTCTGTATCATAATTTGCATTTACCTCAAGTTTTTCTCCTATTTTACCTAATAAACTTAAACTAATACGTTGATCAAAATCAAAAGATAAATTAGTTCTATTTCTTGGTGATAAAGAAGGGTTATCATTTTTTTGCCAAATAACACCCAAATCCATTGCCACAGAACCTTGCGGAATAACTTCTATTGTATTTCCGCCAAAAATAGATTCAAAAAAACTATTATTTACATAAAAGTTTGGCAGTAAATTTTTTCGCGCTTCTTCACTTCCTTCTTTTTTACCTGTATACGCATCCATCTTATCTTTAAAATAAGATTTCATATTCTCTTTCCTAACTAATTCTTGGTATTGTGCTGGTGTTAAAATAATAGGGTAGCTAATATCAAATTCACCAACTGTTTCTGTGTAAATATAACTATCTAAAGTAGGGTCATAAGTATACTTTGAAACTATACTATTCGGATTATTCATTCTTAAACTACCTAAAGTATATCCTGTTTTAACAGAATCAACTTCTTGTTCGTTTGCTTCTTGCGCAACTATAAATTGCGTAAAACCAAATAAAATAATAAATACAACGAGTTGCTTAAACCCTTTGTATTTAAGTGAAATTTTTGCCCTATTTTTCAAACTTATTACAAATTTTTAAGCGAAAGCTTTATAATGTCTTCCACACTTAGTGAAGCATCTTGGCTTAAAACTTTGTCAACAATTTTTTCAGATTGTTTCCGCATAAAACCAAGAACTTCTAAAGCAGATAACGCTTCATCTTTATTTGTATTGTTTGAAATTGCCGAAACTTCGTCAATATCGTATATTTTTAAAACTTTATCCTTTAAATCAAGAATAACCCTTTGCGCTGTTTTAGCCCCAATACCTTTTACCGACTGAATAGCCGCAACATTACCAGTCGCAATTGCATCTCTAACTTGAATAGGTGCCATTGATGATAACATTGTTCTTGCCGTACTTGAACCAATACCTGAAACCGACAATAATAATCTAAAAATTTCTCTTTCAGATTTCTCATAAAAACCAAATAAAGTATGTGAATCTTCTTTAATTTGAAGATGTGTAAATAATTGAATACTCTCAGAATCGGTAATGTTAGAAAAAGTATTTAATGAAATATTTACAAAGTACCCAATGCCATTACACTCAACAACCACATGTGTTGGATTTTTTTCTACTAATTTTCCTTTCAAGTGGTGTATCATAATTTTAAAATTTGAATTGTTATAAAATAAAAGTCTAATCTTTAAAAATAGTTAGTTTTCAAAGATTAGACTTTTTATATTTTTATTATTTAATATTTATTTTGATTTTTTGCGCTTCTCCCTTTCTTGAACGTCAATAGTTGCGACAGCTGCCATGTTTACCATTTCATCAACACTTGCTCCTAATTGAAGAATATGTACAGATTTTTTTAACCCTAATAAAATAGGGCCAATACTATCTGCTTTATTTAATTCTTTCAACATTTTATAGGTGATATTCGCCGCTTCTAAATTAGGAAATATTAAAGTGTTTACTTTTTTACCCGCAAGTTTCGAAAAAGGGAATTTACTCTCATGTAATTCTTTATTTAAAGCAAAATCCATTTGAACTTCTCCATCTACGACCAAATCAGGTCTAGATTCGTGCAATAATTTTGCAGCCTCTCTAACCTTAGTTGCGTTTGGATGTGTTGATGAACCAAAGTTTGCATAAGAGACCAATGCCATAACAGGATCAAAACCAAATGTAGAAGCTACATTTGCTGTCATTTTTGCAATTTCAGCAATTTCAGCTGCAGAAGGGTCTATATTTATAGACGTATCTGCTAAAAACAAAGGTCCACGATCAGTAATCATGATATTTACCGTTGCTACTTTTTCAACATTTGACGCTTTACCTACTACTTCAAAAATAGGCTTAACAACTGTTGGATATGCTCTTGAGTAGCCTGATATCATACTATCTGCATCACCTTCCATTACCATCATTGCTGCAAAATAATTACGTTCACGCATTTTAGATTTTGCATTATAAAGAGTAACACCACTTCTTTTACGCGCTTCCCAATATTTAGTTGCATAATGATCTTTCTCCGCTATAAACTCATCATCCTTAGGATCAATAATTTTTACATCTGCATCAAACTCTAATTCTTTTTTAAGTTCTTCAATAACTTCTTTATTACCTAATAAAATAGGTATTGCAATACCTTCTTCATAAGCTATTTGAGCTGCTTTTAAAACATCTAGATGATCAGCTTCTGCAAAAACAATTTTCTTACAATCCATTTTTGCTCTGTTATGTAATAAACGAACTAATTTATTGTCATTACCTAAACGTTGCAACAATTCTTCTTTATACTTATCCCAATCTTCAATCGGATTTTTAGCCACACCACTTTCCATTGCTGCTTTAGCTACAGCAGGTGGTATTTCTGCAATTAGTCTTGGATCAAAAGGTTTTGGAATAATATACTCTTTACCAAAAGCTAAACGTGTTTCACCATAAGCAATGTTTACTTGTTCAGGAACCGGCTGTTTTGCTAGTTCAGCTAAAGCCTTTACCGCTGACATTTTCATTGCTTCATTAATTTTAGTAGCCCTAACATCTAAAGCCCCTCTAAAAATAAATGGAAAACCTAAAACATTATTTACTTGATTAGGATGATCAGATCGGCCAGTTGCCATGATAATATCTTTTCGTGTTTTAACCGCTAAATCATATGCAATCTCAGGATCAGGGTTAGCCATTGCAAAAACAATTGGATCTTTTGCCATTACTAATAACATTTCTGGAGAAACAACATCAGCAATTGAAAGACCAACAAATACATCGGCACCATTCATTGCTTCTAACAATGTATCTATTTTTCTATCAGAAGCAAATTCTAATTTTTCTTTTGATAGGTTCTCTCTGTCTCTTCTAATAACACCTTTACTATCAAGCATTACGATATTTTCATCTTTTGCTCCAAAGGCTTTATACAATCGCGTACAAGAAACAGCCGCTGCTCCTGCTCCACTAATTACAATACGCACATCTTCAATTTTTTTGTTGGTAATATCCAAAGCATTTAACAATGCCGCTGCAGATATAATTGCCGTTCCGTGCTGATCATCATGCATTACCGGAATATCCAACTCTTCTTTTAACCTTCTTTCTATTTCAAAAGCCTCAGGTGCTTTTATATCTTCAAGATTAATACCTCCAAAAGTTGGAGCTATCATTTTTACAGTTTCAATAAATTTATCTACATCTTCAGTATCAACCTCAATGTCCATACCATCAATATCTGCAAATATTTTAAATAACAATCCTTTACCTTCCATTACAGGTTTTGATGCTTCAGGACCTATATTACCTAATCCTAAAACAGCTGTACCATTAGATATAACAGCTACTAGATTTCCTTTAGATGTGTATTTATAGGCGTTATCTTTATCCTTTGCTATCTCTAAACAAGGTTCTGCTACGCCTGGAGAATAAGCCAATGCTAAATCTCTTTGCGTTGCATATGGTTTTGTAGGTACAATTTTAATTTTACCTGGTTGAGGTTTTGCGTGATAAACTAATGCTTCTCTTCGTTTAGATTCTTTACTCATAACTCTAATAGTTTAAAAAACAAATTTAAGAGTATTCTTTATAAGAACAGCATCTTAATGTTATTAAAAAGATAAAGCCCTTTTTTGTAAAAGGGCTTTATCAATATTCGAATCTAAAATAATTAAGTAGGTGATAAATTCACAAAAAGTTAGCTTATAATAAAATTCTATATAATACCAATACTGCTTAAAATTAAACAAACAGCGACAGCACTAAGAATGCATATTAAAACACCAACCATAAGAGTTAGGAATCCGTTAAGTACTTTTGTACCAATAGTAACATTTTCCATATTTGTGTTCTTTAGACTTAAAAATAGTAAATAAATAATTAAAAACCATTATTTTATCAATTTAATAGATAAAAAACGTATTTTTTAATGTTTTTTCAATTTAAAATTTTCAAAAGTATAAAATCAACGATTTTTTTAGTTGCACCTGAATTTTGAGAAATATATTGTTGATTAATTACTGCTGTTGTTTTATAAAAATTAGAATCGTCTAATAAATTCATTATCAACAATTTAAAATCATTTTTAGTATTTATTGTAATAACTCCTTTTTTCTTCACTAAGTCTTCAGCTTCTTTGAACCCTGAATAATTAGGACCAATAAGTACTGGAATACCAAAAACTGCAGGCTCTAATGTATTATGAAGACCTGTAGCAAACCCTCCCCCTACATAAGCTATAGTAGCATAACTATATATTTTAGTTAAAATACCTATTGTATCTACTATAAGCACATCATAATCACATAAATTATGATACTTCATTTCAGAATACAATATTACTTTTTTAGTAATTGAAGCTTTAAGTTTCACCACTGCTTCTTTTTTGATTGTATGAGGTGCTAAAACGTATTTTAATGCAACATCTGAAGTATTTATAAAATCAACAAGCACTTCTTCATCTTCAGGCCACGTACTACCCGCAACTAAACACTGTTTTTCTCCCTTAAAAACATCTATAAAAGTTAATTGATTATCACGATCTAAAATTTCTAACACTCGATCAAAACGTGTATCACCACCAATACTACTGTTAGTATACCCAATGGTTTGTAATAATTTTTTTGAATTCTCGTCTTGCACAAAAAAATGAGTAAAAGCTTTTAAGCTTCTTTTCATAAACGAGCCATAACTTTTAAAGAAAATCTGCCTCTGATTAAATATTGATGCTATTAGTAAGGTAGGAATATTACGACTATATAACTCCTTTAAATAATTAGGCCAAATTTCATATTTTACAAAAATCACCAACTCTGGTTTTACTAAATTCAAAAACTTATTTACATTCTTTTTTGTGTCTAACGGGAGGTAAGTAATAAAATCAGCTACATTTGAATTTTTCTTTACTTCATAGCCTGAAGGGGAAAAAAATGTCACCAAAATTTTATATTTAGGATAAGTTTGTTTCAATGCTTCAATAACAGGAAGACCCTGCTCAAATTCACCTAAACTTGCTACATGTATCCAAATAATCTTAAAACTAGTTAACTTATTTTCTTTTAAATAAGGGTATACTTTTTTTCGCCCATTTACGAACAAATTTAGTTTTTTATTAAAAAGAGCTATTATCTTTAATGTAAAACCAACAATATAAACCGAACAATTGTATATAAAACCCACTTTGTTTTTGTTTGGCGCTAAATTACATTTCTTTAAATAAATAGATTGGGTTGTTCTGCTAGTTTTTGTAAATTTACACATCTAATTATACAAGATGCGAAAAATACAAATGGTTGACCTAAAAGGTCAATACGAAGCCATTAAAGAGCAAATAAACACAACATTCTCTACAATTCTAGAAACCTCTGCATATATTAACGGACCTGAAGTTCATGGTTTTCAAAAAGATTTAGAAGACTATTTAGGCGTAAAACATGTAATACCTTGTGCAAACGGAACTGATGCTTTACAAATAGCAATGATGGGTTTAGGATTAAAACCTGGTGATGAAGTTATTACTGCTGATTTTACCTTTGCTGCTACTGTTGAAGTGATTGCACTTCTTCAACTTACACCTGTTTTAGTTGATGTTGATCCTCATACTTTCAACATTACACCAGAAGCTATTGAGAAAGTTATTACCCCTAAAACTAAAGCTATAGTCCCTGTTCATTTATTTGGCCAATGTGCCGATATGGATGCCATTTTAACAATTGCAAAAAAACACAACCTTTTTGTAATTGAAGACAATGCTCAAGCAATTGGTGCTGATTATTATGATAAAGATGGTAACAAACATAAAGCAGGAACTATGGGGCATGTTGCTGCTACGTCATTTTTTCCTTCTAAAAACTTAGGTGCTTATGGTGACGGTGGCGCTATTTTCACAAATGATGATGAACTAGCACACACGTTAAGAAGCATTGTAAATCATGGCATGTACGAACGCTATCATCATGATGTTGTTGGTGTAAACTCAAGATTAGATAGTTTACAAGCTGCAGTGCTTAGAGCAAAACTTCCATTATTAGATTCTTATAATGAAAAAAGAAGAAATGCTGCTCGCAAGTATAATAAAGCGCTTGAAAATATTTCTGGAATTACTCTACCTACTACTACAAAAGGTTGCGGAATAATTTGCGAGAAATGTCCTTGCCACGTTTTTCATCAATATACTTTAAAAATTACGAATGGTAAACGAGATGAATTAGTAAAACATTTGAATGAAAAAGGAATTCCTTGCGGTGTTTATTACCCTATTCCTTTACATAAACAAAAGGCTTATACTGATGATCGGTACAATGATGATGATTTTAAAATAACAAATCAACTTTCAAAAGAAGTTATTTCATTACCAATGCATACTGAGCTTGATGATGAACAGATTAACTTTATTACAAATACCATTATCGAGTTTATTACCCAATAATTTTTTAAATACTATAGATTTGGCATTAGCTAAACAATAATTACAAAAGCATAAAAATGAAAGTACTTGTTACTGGCGGACTTGGATTTATTGGATCACATACAGTTGTTGAATTACAAAACAAAGGTTTTGAAGTTGTCATAATTGATGATCTTTCAAATTCTTCAGAAGAAGTATTAAATGGTATTGTTGCTATAACTGGCAAAAAACCAGAATTTGAAAAACTTGATTTAAAAGAGAAATCTAAAGTTGAAGATTTTTTTAAAAAACATACTGATATTTCAGGTGTTATTCATTTTGCAGCCTCAAAAGCTGTTGGAGAAAGTGTAGAAAAACCGCTGTTGTACTACGAGAACAACATAAGTACATTGGTATATATTCTTAAAGAGCTATCTAAAAAAGACAAAGCCAGCTTTATCTTTAGTTCTTCTTGTACCGTTTACGGGCAAGCAGATAAGATGCCTATTACAGAAGATGCACCAGTGAAAACAGCGGAATCTCCGTATGGCAACACTAAGCAAATTGGAGAAGAAATTATTTCTGAAACTTGCAAAGTTACTCCTACTCTTAACGCCATTGCATTACGATATTTTAATCCAATGGGAGCACACCCAAGTGCTGAAATAGGAGAACTTCCAATTGGAGTTCCTCAAAATTTAGTTCCTTTTATTACCCAAACAGGTATAGGCATGAGAAAGGAATTATCTGTTTTCGGGGGCGACTACCCTACTACTGACGGAACTTGTATTAGAGATTACATTCATGTTGTAGATTTAGCAAAAGCTCATGTAATTGCACTACAAAGACTACTTGAAGAAAAAAATAATGCAAATTATGAAGTTTTCAACCTTGGTACTGGAACAGGAAGCTCTGTATTAGAAGCAATAAAAAGTTTTGAAAAAGTGTCAGGTAAAAAACTAAACTATAAAATAGTAGACAGAAGACCAGGAGATATTACCGCAGCATATGCAAGTACAGATAAAGCAAATAATGTATTAGGATGGAAAGCCGCTTCTACTTTAGATGAAGCCATGAAATCTGCTTGGGATTGGGAACAAAAAATCCGTAAGTGAAAAAGGTATTATCTAATTATTAAAATAAATAAAGAGCTTAGTCATATTAATATGACTAAGCTCTTTATTTATTTTATACCTTTTTAACAGTACTTAAAAAACCAGGACAAAGTTGTTTGTCGTAAATAAATTATGGTTTTAAATTTCAAAAATACAAAAGCACTATTAGAAGTTTCTGTTACTGAAAAACTATATGAAAAATTAGTAAATCAACTAACTAAAGATTTTACATTATCAAATATTACTATTGATATACCTTTTAAAGTATCACCTACTAATTTAAAAACAGTACTTCAACAAAAAATATACAACTTAATATTAGATGACTTTTCTGAATATTTAAACTTACTATATATTATTGATGTGCCAGAAAACTCAGTTAAAAAAATAAAAACAACAAACCCCCTTGAAATAGCAGATCAAGTATCTTTTCTAATTTTAAAGAGAGAATTTCAAAAAGTATGATTTAAGCAACAGTACGGTTAAAAGTAGATTCGAACAAAAGGCATCCAAGCATTAGAATAAACACTTTTATTTTCATTATACAGAATATCATACCTAATACCAATTGTATAATTTCTAGTGCCATAAGCTGCTCCAATATATAATGCAGGGCTCCAATAATTTTCTTTAAAATCAATAATAGTCCTATTCACCCTTAATTGCTCATATTCCATTGAAATTTGTATTTCAGGAATTGGATTAAAAAAAGTTTGAGCACTAGCTCCATAAGCTGTAAACTTATAATCACCAAATTTCGAATAATTAAAAGCTAGTGCAGTACCATAAGCAAAATATGAGTTAACTTGATAAATTGCACTTGGCGAAACCGACAAATTGAAAGAATCGTTACCAAAACCAAGACCTAAGCCTCCACCAAAACGAACATTATCCCAATAGTTTGTTGTATTAGTATTTTGAGCTATTAAAACCTGCCCAAACAATAGAAAAATTATAACTACACAACATCTTTTTAAGTATAAACCACATTTTTTAATCATAATTGTTATTTTTCCTTAATATTCGCTGTTAATATATGACTAGATTTTTGAAATGTTGTATTTTTGATTAAACTTTATTCACAAGGAAGACAAAAAATTTTATGGATAATTATTCCTTTTTAAACGCGGCACATACTTCATTTCTGGCCGAGTTATATGACAAATATTTAGTTAATCCGGATAGTGTTGAGCCAAGTTGGCGCGCATTTTTTCAAGGATTTGATTTTGGACAAGAAAGTTTGCTTGACGAACTAGATCTACCAACACAAAACACAATAGCAAGTGTAGCTACAAACTCTGAAATGCCACAGTCATTACAAAAAGAGTTTCAAGTTATCAGACTAATTGACGGGTATAGGTCTCGTGGTCATTTGTTCACAGAAACCAATCCTGTTCGACAACGTAGGCAATACACTCCAACATTAGAAATAGACAATTTCGGTCTTAGCAACAGTGATTTAAATACTGTTTTTACTGCTGGAGAAATATTAGGGATTGGACCTAGTACTTTAATCGACATTATCACACATTTAAAGAATATTTATTGTGATGCTATTGGTGTTGAATACATGTATATAAGAAATCCTGAACGTGTTGAATGGATTCAAAATTGGTTAAATGTAAATGACAACCACCCGAATTATAATTCAGAGCAAAAAAAGAATATTCTTAGAAAGTTAAATCAAGCTGTTTCTTTTGAAAACTTTTTACACACCAAGTATGTTGGTCAAAAAAGATTTTCATTAGAAGGTAATGAATCTTTAATACCTGCATTAGACGCAGTTGTTGAACGTGCTGCTGAAATGGGCGTTAAACAATTTGTTATGGGTATGGCTCATAGAGGTAGGTTAAACGTTTTAACAAATATTTTTGGAAAAGCAGCTAAAGATATATTTAGTGAGTTTGACGGTAAAGATTACGAACAAGTAGTTTTTGATGGTGATGTAAAATACCACTTAGGTTGGACTTCTGAAAGAATGTCTGATAATGGCAACAAAATTAAAATGAACATTGCCCCTAACCCTTCTCACCTAGAAACTGTAGGTGCAGTCGTAGAAGGTATAACTAGAGCAAAACAAGATACTCATTATAAAGATGATACTTCAAAAGTATTACCTATAGTCGTACATGGCGATGCCGCAATTGCAGGTCAAGGACTTGTTTATGAAGTTGTCCAAATGGCTAGTTTAGATGGTTACAAAACAGGAGGAACTATACACATTGTAGTAAATAATCAAATAGGTTTTACCACCAATTATTTAGATGCTCGTAGTTCTACATATTGTACAGATGTTGCTAAAGTAACACTAAGCCCAGTACTACATGTAAATGCTGATGATGCCGAAGCTGTTGTTCATGCTTCGTTATTTGCATTAGAATATAGAATGCGTTTTGAAAGAGACGTTTTTATAGATTTATTAGGTTACCGTAAATACGGACATAATGAAGGTGATGAACCTCGTTTTACTCAACCTAAGTTATATAAAGCTATTGCTAAACATAGTAACCCTAGAGATATTTACGCAGCCAAGTTAATAGCTGAAGGCGTTATTGATGATTCTTATATAGGAAAATTAGAAAAAGAATATAAAGCTTCTCTTGAAACAGAATTAGAAGATTCTCGTAAAGAAGACAAAACAGTTATTACTCCTTTCATGGCAGATGAATGGAATGGTTTTGTAACAGTTCAAGAAGATGAAATGGCTAAAACCATTGATACCTCTAGTACTAAAGAAAATCTTACAATTGTTGCTGAAGCTATTACTGCTTTACCAAAAAACAAAAAGTTTTTACGTAAAGTAAATAAGCTTATTGAAGATCGTAGAAAAATGTTCTTTGAAAACAATAGCCTTGATTGGGCTATGGGAGAACTATTAGCTTATGGAACTTTATTACAAGAAGGGCATGATGTTCGTATGTCTGGTCAAGATGTTGAACGTGGTACATTCTCTCACCGTCATGCAGTTGTAAAAGTTGAAGATAGTGAAGAAGAAGTAATTCCTTTAAATTTAATTTCTGATAAAAAAGGAGAATTTCAAGTATACAACTCACACTTATCAGAATATGGTGTTGTAGGTTTTGATTATGGTTATGCAATGGCAAGCCCTAATACACTTACAATTTGGGAAGCACAATTTGGAGATTTCAGTAATGGAGCACAAATTATGATTGACCAATATATTTCTGCCGCTGAAGATAAATGGAAACTTCAAAATGGTTTGGTAATGTTATTACCTCATGGCTATGAAGGTCAAGGTGCTGAACATTCTTCTGCACGTATGGAAAGATATTTACAGCTTTGTGCTAAGGACAACATGTTTATTGCCGATGTTACCACACCTGCAAATATGTTTCATGTACTTAGAAGACAAATGAAAGCTAATTACAGAAAGCCACTAATTGTTTTTACACCTAAAAGCTTATTACGTCATCCAAAAGCAATATCACCAATTGATGATTTCATTAATGGAAGTTTCCAAAAAGTTATTGACGACAGTACTTCTGAAATAAATAAAGTAAAAACTTTAGTTTTCACTACTGGTAAATTCTATTATGACTTACTAGCTGCCCGTGAAGAACACTCAAGAGAAGATGTTGCTTTAGTACGTGTTGAACAATTGTTCCCATTACCTGCAGACAAGATAAATGATATAATTAGCAAATACACCAATGCAGATGATGTTGTTTGGGCTCAAGAAGAACCAAGAAACATGGGGGCTTGGAGTCACATTATGATGCACTTTAACAATGCTCATAAATTTAGAGTTGCATCAAGACGTTTTTATGCTTCGCCTGCCGCAGGTAGCTCCGTAAGGTCTAAGCGTCGTCATCAAGAAGTTATTGATTATGTTTTTGATAAAACTAAAGATAACATGATACGACCAACAAAATAAAACAAACGAAATAATAAAATACAGGTTACAATAAATTAAAATTATAAGAAATGATTTTAGAAATGAAAGTTCCTTCGCCAGGGGAATCTATTACAGAAGTAGAAATTGCAGAATGGTTAGTTCAAGATGGAGATTATGTTGAAAAAGACCAAGCAATTGCTGAGGTTGATTCAGATAAAGCTACATTAGAATTACCTGCTGAAGAAAGTGGAATAATAACTTTAAAAGCAGAAGAAGGTGATGCTGTAGCAGTTGGGCAAGTTGTTTGTTTAATTGATACTAGCGCCGCTAAACCAAGCGGAAGCTCTAAACCAACAACTGAATCTAAAAAAGAAGAAGTTAAAGAAGAGAAAAAAGCACCACAACCTGTACAAGCTAAAGAAACTTATGCTTCAGGGACTGCTTCTCCTGCTGCTAAAAAAATATTAGCAGAAAAAGGAATTGAAGCTGGAACAGTTTCTGGAACTGGAAAAGATGGTAGGGTAACTAAAGATGATGCTGTTAAAGCAGTACCTTCTATGGGTACAAATACAACTGGCGGAAAAAGAGGCGAAAGCAGAAAAAAATTATCAATGCTTCGTAGAAAAGTTGCTGAGCGTTTAGTTTCTGTAAAAAATGAAACAGCTATGCTAACAACCTTTAATGAGGTTGATATGTCTCCTATTTTTGAGTTAAGAAAACAATATAAAGAAGATTTTAAAAGCAAACATAACGTAGGCTTAGGTTTTATGTCTTTTTTCACTTTAGCAGTTGTTAGAGCCTTAGAATTATACCCTTCAGTAAATTCTATGATTGATGGCAAAGAAATGATTTCTTACGACTTTAGTGATATTAGTATTGCTGTATCAGGTCCTAAAGGTTTAATGGTTCCTGTAATAAGAAATGCTGAAAACTTAACTTTTAGAGGTGTTGAAGCTGAAGTAAAGAGACTTGCTATACGCGCCAGAGAAGGTGAAATTACTGTTGATGAAATGACTGGTGGTACATTTACTATTACTAATGGTGGTGTTTTCGGTTCTATGTTATCAACTCCAATTATAAACCCTCCACAAAGTGCTATTTTAGGAATGCACAATATTGTTGAACGCCCTGTTGTTAAAAATGGCGAAATAGTAGTTGCTCCTATAATGTATGTAGCGCTTTCTTACGATCATAGAATTATCGATGGTAAAGAATCAGTTGGTTTCTTAGTTGCTGTAAAAGAAGCGTTAGAAAACCCTACTGAGTTATTAATGAATAACAATGTTACAAAAGCATTAGAATTGTAAAATAATTATAGTACAAATAAAAAAAGCCTGTATCACACAATCAAGATACAGGCTTTTTTATTATTACTATATTTTTCTAATTACAGTTCATATCTTCTCTTGAGACTGTATCTGCATTTGGGAAACATAAGCCTGTTGGTAAACTCACTGGATCATATCGTTGTAAATTATTATCATACAAACTCTTCAATATAAATTCAGTTAATAAATCTATCTCATCATCAGTTAAACCCAACGGAACAAATTTATCAGATAATGTTCTTGTTGGTACATCATCATTCTCTCTCTCTGCATTATTCTTATAAACTATAACATCTCTAACTGTTAAAAAGGTACCACCATGACCAAAAAACTCAACATCAGCTAAATTATATAACTGTGGTACTTTAAACTTATAATTATCATTCGCGTCATTAGTAAAACCACCACGACCCTTTTTAGTAGTATCATCAATTACACCATGTACATTCTCACCTTCTAAATCTTTCATTCCTAAACCATAAAAAGCTTCAGAATTTAATGCTGGACCTGTATGGCATTCATAACATTTTGCTTTCCCAAAAAATAAAAGCGCTCCTTCTTTTTCAGAATCTGTCATTGCTGACACATCGCCTTTAAGCCAATTTTGAAAATTAGTATCTGTTGCCAATAATGTTCTTTCATATGCAGCAATCGCTAAACCAGCAGTCTCTAATGAGTATCTTTCATCTTCATCAATATCAGGAAAAGCTTCATCAAAAAGAGCGTTATATTCATTATCATCACAAAAAGCCTTATCTACCATCATTCTATGAACAGATAAACCCGCAATAGCTTGTGTTTCAACTCCTTCATAACCTAACAAATTAACTGCCTTAGGCGTATCTTCCGTCCAATTAGCTTCAGTACCAACATTATCACCTGTTGCTCCAAATTGACCATTCCACAACATTAATTTTTGATAAGCTGAATTTAATACTGTTGGCGACTTTATTGGTTGAACATCTATTGAATCGACAAAAGCTAGATTTGCAATTCTACTTTCTCCATGTACACCAAAACCAATACCACCTTCACCAATACCTTGCTGAATGCCACTTTGAAAACCTGCTCCACTATGGTGACAAGTTGCACAAGAATAAGTTCCTTTATTTGACTCTTCTTTTGGATTTAAACCAATACCTGTTTCGTAAAAAAGAAATTTTCCTAAATTAACTTTTGCTTCGGTTATAAGATTCTTTGGATCTGATGGGATATTAGAATAATCCGTGCTCTCTGGAAAAATAAAATAATCTAAATTACCAGATAAATTTATTAATTGACTTTCTAACAATTCATCTTTATCACTATATGTTACCTCTTCATATTCAGAATCATCATTACAATTAAAAAAAAGTGCTACTAGTAGTACTAAAAAAACTTTTTTAATACTTTTATTTAACGTCATGTTAATGGTATAAGTTATCATTTACGAAAATATAAAATCGAACTCTATAAAAACGTAGATTTCGACAAAAAGCTTAATTTTTTGTTAAAAAAATTAAGCTATCTTTTATCAAAATAAATTTGATTTACTTTATTTACATATTAACTATAACAAAACCATATTATTATGCTTAAAAAAATATTATTGGGATTACTTGTAATTTTTATAATTATACAGTTTTTCAGCCCTAAAAAAAACAACACTAATGATCTTACCTATGACATTACTACAAAATACGAAGTGCCAGACGATGTCAATCATTTACTTAAAGTTTCATGTAATGACTGTCATTCTAATAAAACAGAATATCCTTGGTATGCAAATATTCAGCCTGTAGGCTGGTGGCTAAATGATCATGTAGTAGATGGTAAAAAACATTTAAATTTTTCTGAATTTACTAATAAACCTATAGCTATACAAAATCATAAATTAGAAGAAACTATTGAAATGGTTGAAAAAAAATATATGCCTATTGATGATTATACCAAATTTGGATTACATGCAGAAGCAAATTTAACTGACAAACAACGAAACATGATTATTAATTGGGCTCAAGACCAAATGGACTATTTAAAAGATACTTATCCTGCTGACAGTTTAATATTAAAACGTAAAAAAAGGAAGTAGTAAAAAAAAGAGGGTGACACTATAATTAGCAACACCCTCTTTTAAAAAGATTTAAAATATATTTATTTTTCAAAACCATTACAATAATCTACCAATAAATTAAAATGTTCTTCCATTGCTTTTTGAGCTTTTAAAGGTTCTTTTAATTTAATAGCATTAAAAATTGCTTCGTGTTTTATTATTTCATCTGATAAATCATCTTCATTACAAACACGAGTATCTTCAAAAACAAAAATAATTTTAGGCATAATTTGCAACATCAACGCATTTAATGTACTATTATCACTTGCTTTCGCAATTGCTAAATGAAATAACAAATCCTCTTCTAAAGCATCTTCTCCTAAATTAATTTTAGTCTTATAATTAATAAGAGTTGATTCTATTTCTAATAAATCTTCTTCTGTCCTATTTTTTGCAGCTAAATAACTTGTTTTAGCCTCAAGCATTAATCTAGTTTCCACTAAAGACTTAAAATCTTGTTGCTTTAAACTTACAATACCATTAATAATACCGTTTAATGCTGTTTGACCTACACTTGCAATATATGTTCCTGTTTGAGGTACACACTTCACTAATTCATAGTATTCTAGCTTATTAATAGCCTCTCTTAAATTTTTTCTAGTAATATTAAATTTTTTACACAAAACTCTTTCAGAAGGCAACTTATCACCTGGCTCTAAATTTTTATGAAGAATAAGTTCTTTAATATTCAAAATAATCTCATTTTGAATATTACTATGTTCTGATTTTGTGTTAATTTCTAGATTCATGCTTTTTCAAAATAGATAATCAAATTAAATGACAAACCACAAAAAATTGAATAAGACTAAAAAATTACAATTTTAACTATATAAAAAAATTACTTACTATACTGTATTTCAATATAATAAGTAATTTATAAAAATATTAACTTTATGTGTCAATCATTAATCAAAACAACCAACACATAAAGTATTCAATTATTAATTATAAATATTAGGCATTCTGTTCAACTCTTCATCTGGTATTGGTGTATCGTAATCTTCAGATGAATTCCAGTTTGTTTTTTCTCCTTCGTAACCTGAAGCACTAAACACAACATCTCCTAACTCTCTTCTTTTTATATCATACCATCTCTTACCTTCAAATGCAAGTTCTACTCTGCGTTCTTCTAGTACGTCATCAACAGTTACAGTTCCCGTAAGGTTGGCTGGAACACTACTAGCAGGTATCGTTTCTTCAACATAACCTCCGTTAGTTGATTCACCACCTAATCTTGCTCTTTCTCTTACCATATTTATATAAGTAAGTGCCGATGCATTATCCCCAATTTCTACAGCTGCTTCAGCTGCAATTAACAATACTTCCGCATAACGAATCATTGAATAATTATGACTTGTTGCTCTCTTATTAGTACGAGCATAAGCTCCAGGATAACGTGTGTATTTAGCAACATACGGTCTATTAGCAGCAAACTCATGACCACTAATTGTATAATTTGTATAATCTACCGTTACACCATCAATCACGCATTCTGTTTGAAAAGAAACTCTTGTTCTGTAATCATCCTCATCAAAAGATAAATATGTACTTAAAGAAGGTACTGCTATAGACCAACCAGTATCATCATCATCCCCTCTGATTCCAGTCATTGGAGCTGTTTGATCATAAGCATTATCATCTGCTTCAACATTATTATAATCTAAAGCAAAAATAGGCTCTGAAGATGCATCAATTTTCTCAGCATTAAATAAAGTTTGAAAATCACTATCTAATGCTAAACCATATGTTCCTGCATTGTCAATAACTTCTTTAGCCTCATCAAATGCCATTTGCCAATATTCACTTCCAGAATCATTCCCTGCCATTGTCAAATAAACTAAGGCTAAATATGAACTTGCTGCAGCTTTTGATGGTGTTGCTCTTGAAGTAACAGTATCAGGTAACCAAGTTTTAGCAAATTCCAAATCTGCAATAATATTCTCATAAACCTCCGCCTCTGTTGTATTACTTACGTTTGCACCAGCTTCAGTATCAGTAACAGGAGCATCAAAATATGGAATATCTCCAAACAATCTTACTAAATGAAAATAGTAAAACGCCCTTACAAAATAAGCTTGTGCTGTAACAGGATTTTTAACACTATCCTCTACATCTACATCTTCAGCTCCAGCAATAGCTGTATTAGCTGCTGATATTCCAAGGTAAATTCTAGTCCATGGATCGTATACCATTTCATTATCACCAGAAATAGTATGCGTATTCATCTCAACTCTTCTAGTTTCTGTAGATTGAAGATCCACCATATCAGAGCGTAACATTAACGCTATTGATAATTTTCTACCCCAAATCTCTTCATTGATAGCATGTGTAAGAGCTCCATTCACTGCTGATTGTATATCATCAGTATCTTCAAAGTATCCTTCCGGAGACAATAAAGCTATAGGTTCTTCTTCTAAATCAGAACATCCTATCACTGAAAACCCTAAGCTTAAACCTAGAATTAACATATATATATATCTAAAATTTTTCATTATAATTATTTTTTATGTTCTTAAAAAGTTAAGTTAAGACTAAGACTAACAGATTTAACTGTTGGATAATTTCCAAAATCAAAGCCTCTCACCGTATTACTCGATGTATTATTATCACCAGAAGCTCCATAGTAATTTACTTCAGGATCTAACCCAGAGTAATCTGTAAAAGTCAATAAATTTTGTGCACTCAATGATAATCTTAATTTTGATAAACCTATCTGATCAAGAATATCTGAAGGTAAGTTATAACCTATCGCTATATTTTTTAACCTAATATAGCTACCGTCTTCAACAAAACGAGAAGAAATTTCTCTACTACTATTATTACCTACTCTTGGGTCATCTGTATCTGTGTTTGTAGCTGTCCAAGCATTATTATAATAATCATAAGTAGTATTAGAGTCTCCATTATACAACTGCACATTAGTCATATTAAAAATATCTCCACCTTGAGAGCCTTGAAAAAAGACATTTAAATCCCAATTTTTATAGTTAAAGTTATTTGTAATTCCCCATGTAAAATCAGGATTCGGATTTCCAATTATATCCCTATCAGAAGTATCTATATCTCCATCACCATCTAAATCAGAAAACAATGGATCACCAGCTACACCATCAGTAAGAGTTGCTGTACCCTCTGGTAAATCACCTCCTTGATATACACCTTCATAATTTAAACCATAAAAAAGACCTACTTCTTCACCTTCTCTCAAAATATAATTATTGTCAACACTAAAATAACTTGGCGCACCATTACCAAAGTAATCCGCTCCGTTAATCAAGGTTACAACAGTATTTTTATTTGTAGCAAATACAAAATCTGTAGACCAGCTAAAGTTATCATTTGTAATGTTTCTAGTATTTAATGAGATTTCAAATCCTTCATTATTTATTTCACCAACATTAGTTATTATTTCGTCATTAAGAAGACCAAAAGACCATGGAATACTATTATCAAACATAAGTACATCCTTAGTGTCAATGTTATAGTAATCAACAGAAAGTGAAACTGCGCTACTGAATAGACTTAAATCTAAACCTAAGTTCATTTGGTAAGAAGACTCCCATTTTAAATTTGGGTTAGCATTTTGGTAAGGAGTAACAGCTGTTACTGTTTCACCATTACTTGAAGCGTATATACTACTTAAAACTGCTAAAGATTCGTAAGCTCCAATTGATGGATTACCTGTAACACCATAACTAGCTCTCAATTTTAAATTTGAAATTGTCTCACTATCTTTTAAAAAGTCTTCATTAGACACTTTCCAACCAATAGCCCCTGAAGGGAAAATTGCATATTTTTCATTTTCAGCAAAATTTGATGCTCCATCTCTTCTTACTGTAGCTGTTAATAAAAATCTATCATCGTAATCAAAATTGGCTCTACCAAACTGAGATTGAATTTCAGTTTCATTAAAATATATATCTCCTGCTGAACCATTAATTAAACTTGTTGCTGTATATAAACCATAATAAGAAAATGAATCATCAATTGTTCCGGTACCTTCACTATAAGAACCTTTATTAGTTGTTTTTTGATATGAATAACCTGCTAAAAGAGTTAAATTTCCTTTACCAATCTCTTTTTTATAAGTTAAATAATTTTCATTTAATACAGATTTGTTTTTATCTTCTGAGATAATTGCTCTACCATCAACACCACCTGATGTTAACGTTAAAGTTCTAGGAGTATAAATTCCTCTAAATTCATTTTCAGTACTTAAACCAAAAGTTGTCTTAAAAGTTAAACCATCAAAAATTTCATAGTCTGCAAATAAATTCGCTCTAAAAATATCTATTTCAGTTTCATCAATCTTCTCTGTTGCAACTGCATAAGGGTTATCAACTTCATCACCTATTTGATCATTTGTTGCAAACGTACCATCATCATTATAAATACCTTTATCCGGAGCAAATCTCATAGCTAAAGAAACTACATCATCACCACCTACAGAAGCAGAACCATCTGATTGAGTAGAAACTCCGTCTTTTGAACTACTACTACCTGTTAAATTAAGTCCTATTTTTAACTTATCAGAAACCTGAGCATCAATATTTGATAAAAATGATACTCTTTCGTATCCAGAATTTATCAAAACACCATCTTGATTAAAATAGGTACCTGAAGCATAAACACTTATTTTTTCAGATCCTCCTGAGAAAGAAATTTGATGATTTTGAGTACTCCCAGTTCTATAAATTAAATCTTGCCAATCTGTATCATAATCACCTTGTACATAAGCATTAGAATTACCTTGGTTTGTTCTTATCTGATTTTGGTAATCTGCAAAGTCAGTTGCATTTAATAGATCTAATCTATTTGATGTATTTTGAATAGAATATGTCGTATTTAATTCAATATCCATTCTACCACTTCTACCTTTTTTGGTAGTTACCATAATAACACCGTTTGAACCTCTAGAACCATAAATTGCAGTAGCTGAAGCATCCTTAAGAACCTCCATAGACTGTATATCATTAGCTTGTGGCATAGTGGCACCAATAAAACCATCTACAACAATAAGCGGAGAACTACTTGCATTGATAGAAGTATTACCTCTAATTTTTATACTGATAGGAGCTCCTGGCTCACCACCATTATTAGATTGAACAACTACACCTGCTGCACGACCTTGAAGCGCCTGCTCTGCATTTAATACTGGAAATGCCGTTAAATCTTCTGACTTAACTGAAGATACAGATCCTGTAATATCACTTTTCTTTTGAGAACCATAACCTACAACAACAACTTCTTCAAGTAAACTAGCATCCTCTGCAAGAGAAACATCTAAAGTTTTTTGACCAGTTATTGTAACAGAATTTTTTGAATAACCTAAAGAAGAAAATTCTAATACATCCCCTTTTTTTACATTAATCGAATAATTTCCATCAAAATCTGTTGATGTTCCCGTTGTTGTGTTTTTAATAATAACGTTAACTCCGGGCACAGGTACGTTTGTAGCGTCAGTCACTGTACCTGTTAAGGTATAACCGTCCTGCGCAAATAATGACATGTTGAAAAACAATATCATCATTAGAATAAGTTGAGTTTTTAAATTCATTTCAAATGTTGTTTTAAATTAATAATTTTTTTAAGTGTTTTTTCATTGGTTTTCCAAACTGGTATACCAGTTTGGAAAACCAAATGTATGTTATTTTAATGTTAAAAAATAATTTAATTATCAATATCGTATTTTTTTTTACAAAAATGTATGTGATTACTATTTTGAAGCATCTAAGATTACGACACTCATACTTCGTAAAAAGTCAAGCTATAGTTGATAAAAATGTGTTTAATACCTCTTTAATGTTTTTTAAAAAAATAATTTCTTGCTATTTAAATTTTAACAATCGCTACCAATCATTCACTGAACAACAAGATTAATTCATTGAATTTATATTTTTCATAACAAAATTTAAGTCATATTTGATTAAGCAACTATATTAAAACCCCAGAAAATAATTACTAAAACAATAATTATGAACTATTTTAAAAATTTAAGCTTAGTACTTAGTTTAACCTTAGCAATGCTCTCATGCAGTAGTGACAATAATGATGAGACTACCACAACTGAAGAAACTGACACTAATTCAGTTGATGTAAATTCTGATTATTTCACCTCTTCATTATCAATTTCAACAATACCATGTACATTATCTGATGGTACTGAAACAGATTGTTATCAAATTGTAACTAGCAGCACACCTGAAGATCATTATATGGGTCCTTGGTGTCCTGATAATATTTCTGATGATGCTGAAGCTGGTGGTATATGGTTAGATGATGGTAATGTGTATGATGTAGATGGTGCTTTTGTTGAAAATTTAGCAACTTTTTATGATGATGATACATGGCAAATGTATGATGCGAATGGAGATATTTATATAACTGAATCTGAAGAGGATTGTATTGCTGCAGCAAACCCTGATGTAGGTGAAGAATACGAAAATTATTGTGTGGAATGTCTTGCTTCTTATATTACAGAATTAACTCAAACTTGGGTAATACCTATTACTCCTGAATATCAATCAAATACATATGATTTTTTAGTTACAGGTGGTCCTGATGCAGAAGCTGGTCCTTCTACAAGAGGTATCGCGTTAAATGGTATTGAATATTCTGCTCCAGCACCAGTTAGCAATATTTTAGGCGCATACACACTTGCTCCTTTTGATGACGCAGGTGGTCATATAAATGTTCATCAAGGGTACCACTATCATGCCGCTACAGGTGAAAGTACTGTAATTTCACAAACTGATGAACACTCTGGGTTAATTGGTTATGCAATGGATGGTTATGGGATTTACGAATTGGTTGATGCTGATGGAAATGAAGCTACAGATTTAGATGATTGCCGTGGCCATTCAGATGATGAACGCGGATACCATTATCACATAGATTCTGCAGGAAACAATAACTTTATTGATTGTTTACATGGTGCTTATGTATCTAGTTATTAATAATAACTCTAATTATACCTTAATATATAAGGTAAGTTTATAAACTTAATTGAATTCACAAAATTTGAAACCGTTTAGTAATATCGCTAAACGGTTTCAAATTTATATCCTACTCCTGTCATTGTTTTTAAATGAAAATCTCCAATTTTTTTTCGGAGTTTAGTAATATGAACATCGACTGTTCTAGTATTTACGTCATTATCTCCCCAAACCTTATGTAAAATTTCTTTTCTCTTAAATATTTTATTAGGGTTTGATGCTAAAAGTGCCAAAAGTTCAAATTCCTTTTTAGGTAACACAATTTTTGTTCCCTCTATAGAAACAGCATATTCATCTCTATTAATAGTAAGTCCATTAATCTCAAACATTATATCTTCATGATTAACAACTACATGCCTTTTCAAAAGAGCTTTTATTTTCGCTACTATTAATTTAGGTTTTATAGGCTTACAAATATAATCATCAGCTCCTGCATTAAAACCAGCTAATTGGGTATACATTTCACTTCGAGCACTTAAAAATACAATTAAAGTATTTCTTAAAATATATTCGCTACGCATTTGCTCACAAGTATCAACACCATCAATACCAGGCATCATTACATCTAAAAGTATTAAATCAGGAACTATATCTTTTGCTTGCTCAATTGCTGTTACACCATTTTTAGCTATAAAAACATTAAAACCTTCTTTAGCTAAGTTATATTCTAGTATTTCAAGAATATCCTCATCATCGTCAACTATTAATATTTTATTTTTCTTTTTTTTCATAGCCATCCCTCTTAAAGCATATTAGATAATATTTATAAAAAATTAAAAATTATTTATTAGATAAGTTGTTAATTATATTCCTAGCTGACTAAAATAAAACTTATTGTTATCAATAAATTAATACATAATAGAAATCATTTAAAATGACATCATAACATTTTTTTAACATAGAATTTGCAAAATAAATCAGTGTACAAATTGCTTAATTTCACTAGAGAAATTAGCCCTAAAGACAAAAAAAGTATATTAAATATTGATTTAAAAATGTCAATATCAACAAATCTACAATAAATATTTGTTAAGAAATATTTCAAAAATTAAAAAAAAAGTAACAACTAGGTAACAAAATAATCAAATATAAACATTGATATAATAAACAGTTAAACCAAAGATAAATAAGAGTTTGCGAATACAAATTCACAAATCTTGTTTATTTGCAGCAAAACATTTACTAAATATTTAATTATGAAAATTCTAGAAAATTTGAAATTTATTTTTACCGCATTCACACTGATATTATTTGTTGCATGTAGTAGTGATGACGATAACACAGTTACTGATGAAGAGGAAGAAATTATTGATGATTCTACAGTTACATTAACAGGTGAAATTACTGAAGATACAACATGGACTGCTGATACTATTTACATATTAGACGGTAAAGTTATAGTTGGTGAAGGTGTTACTTTAACAATTGAACCAGGAACAATCATTAAAGGTGAAGAAGGTACAGGATCTTTAGCTTCTGCTTTAATTGTACAAAGAGACGCTAGTATTTATGCTGTTGGAACTGAAGATGATCCAATTATTTTTACTTCTGTTTTAGATGATGTTACTATTGGTGATTATATTGGAACTTTAAGTACTGATGAAGCTGGTCTTTGGGGTGGTTTAATAGTATTAGGTAACGCTCCTGTTTCTTTAGAAGGTGATGCTACTGAACAACAAATTGAAGGTATTTCTGCAAGTGATACTTATGGTCTTTACGGTGGAGATGATGCAACTGATAACTCAGGTACTTTATCTTACATATCTATTCGTCATGGTGGTGCTGATTTAGGTACTGATAATGAAATTAACGGTCTTACTTTAGGTGGTGTTGGTTCTGGAACTACAGTTTCTAACATTGAAATTGTTTCTAATGATGATGATGGTATTGAAATTTTTGGTGGTGCTGTTAACGTTAGTAACATATTAGTATATCTTGGTCATGATGATGGTATTGATTTAGATCAAGCTTACACAGGTACAATTTCTAATTCAGTTGTTGCTCAAGGTGTAAATTCTGATTCTGCTTTAGAATTAGACGGACCAGAAGGTACATTAGAAGGAACTTTCACTTTAGATGGAATTACTTTAATTGGAAATAATGATGATGATGAATCAGCAAACAATCGTCGTATGGCTGATTTTAGAAGTGGTTTACTTGCTAACTTAAATAATATTTATGTTACTGGTTTCCCAAGTTCTTCAACGGTACGTTTAAATGGTGATGATTCAGCTACTAATTATAACAACGAAGAATTAACTCTTTCTAGCTGGGAAATTGTTCTTCCAAGTGATATAACTGAAATAACTGAAATATTCGCTACTACAGGATTAGAAGAAGTTACAACAACATTTGTTGATGATTCTACTGGTTTTGCAACTGCGATTGAAGCTGGTGCCGCAACAGTAGGAGCTGATACTTCAGTTTTTGCTTGGACTTATGCTAACACTCAAGGTGAACTTGGATTTTAATTAATAAACCCAACAAACTTAATAAGTCTGTTTTATAAAATTAAGGCTCGTTTGAAATAAATTTCGAACGAGCCTTTACATCTAAACATAAGATAATGACAATCAAAAATACATTACTAGTACTTTCATTATTATTTTCATCAATTATATTCGCCCAAAGTGGCGTGTCTGGGACACTTTTTGACAGTGAAGCAAATGATGTTTTACCATTTGCTAACATTTTCGTAAAAGGAAGTACAAAAGGAACAACATCAGATTTTGATGGTAAATATTCTATTGAATTAGAACCAGGTACTTATACTTTAATATTTTCTTACTTAGGTTACGAATCTAAAGAAGTTACTGGAGTTTCAATTACAGCAAACAAATTTTCAATTGTAGATATAACACTTGATCCTGCAGCTAATGCCTTAGATGAAGTTGTTGTTACAACAACAGTTAAGAAAAACTCTGAAGCTTCTGTTCTACAAATGCAAAAAGCATCTGTGAAATTATTAGACGGACTTTCTTTACAAAGCATCAAACGTACAGGAGCAAATAATATAGCATCAGCTGTAAAATCAGTTCCTGGAGTTTCTGTTCAAGGTGGAAAGTACGTTTATGTACGTGGTTTAGGTGATCGATACACAAAGACAACCTTAAACGGAATGGATGTTCCTGGATTAGATCCAGATAGAAATACATTACAATTAGACTTATTCCCAACAACTATTCTAGATAATATTCAAGTTGTAAAATCTTTTACAGCTGAATCTTCAGCTGATTTTACAGGAGGGTTTGTTGATATTGTAACTAAAGATATTCCTGTAAGAAAAGAGCTAGGTGTAACGGTAGGTTTAACCTATAATTCATCAATGCATTTTAACAAAGACTATTTATCTTCAGATAAAAGTTCAACTGATTTTCTTGGTTTTGATAATGGCGATAGAGATTTACCTTTCTCACGCTCACTATCAATCCCAAATCCAGTCTCAGGTGATAGTGAGTTAACAACACTTACTCGTAGCTTAACTCCACAAATGGGTGTTGAAAAAAAGCAAAATTTCATGAATTATAATATGGGATTAGCTTTTGGTAATCAATACAATGTTGGTGAAACATCTAAATTAGGTTTTCAATTAGCATTAAATTACCGCTATACTTCAGAATTTTATGAAGATGCAGAAAATAATTATTGGCAAAAAGAATCTACTGACTCAAGCGATTTTGAATTGGTGGCTGACCGTTTACAACAAGGAGATATTTCTGTAGATAATGTTTTAACAAGTGCATTAGGTGGTATCGCTTTAAAAACTAAAAAATCTAAATTCAGATTAAATTTATTGCATATTCAAAATGGTGAATCTACCAATGCCTTTTTTAATGTTGAAACCTTAATTGATAATACTGTTACTGGTGTTAGAGATAATATTGAGTATACACAAAGATCAATATCTAATGCTTTATTAGCCGGTACACATACTAACGAAGATGCTTCTTGGACTTTTGATTGGAAATTATCTCCAACTTATTCTGTTATTAAAGATAAAGATATAAGAGTAACTTCTTTTGTATATAACAGCCTTGGAAATTTAATTTTAGATGCAAACACGCTTGGTGCCCCTACAAGAATATGGAGAGAGTTAACTGAAACAAATTTATCTGGAAAGATAGATTTAACTAAAAAACACGAGTTATTTGGCAACAATGCTAAGTTATTATTCGGTGGTGGTCATACGTACAAACAACGTGATTACGGAATTGATCAATATTTAGTTGAAGTTAGAGGTACACCAGCAGTTGCTATTAATGGTGACCCAAATAACTTACTACTTGAAGAAAATATTTGGACTACAGATACGGATGAAGGAACTTATGTTTCAGGAAACTATGAGCCTGTAAATACTTTTGATGCAAATTCATCAGTATCATCAGCGTATGTATCAGAAGAATTTCAATTAAGTGATCGATTTAAAAGTACATTAGGTATACGATTTGAAAAGTTTGACTTACACTATACTGGGCAAAATAACTCAGGAAGTATTGTTTATGATAATGAAAAAATAATTGATGTTTCTGATATTTTTCCGTCAGCAAATGTAATCTATGATTTAAGCGAAGAAGGAGATACTAAATTAAGAGCTTCTTACGGTAGAACAACTGCGAGACCTTCATTTAAAGAAGCTTCTATTGCAGAAATAGCAAACCCACTAAACAGTACTGTTTTTATTGGTAATATTGATATTCAACCAACATACATAAGCAACTATGATGTTAGAGTTGAACGTTACGGATCAAGTTCTCAATTTTTTGCTTTGAGTGGTTTTTACAAAGCATTTAAAGACCCTATTGAAATTGTAGCTTTTGAAGCAGCACCTAACAACTTTCAACCTCAAAACGTATCATCTGCAAACGTGTATGGTGCAGAGGTAGAAATAAGACAAGGACTTGAGTTTATAGATGCAGGTTTAAGAGAAATAAGCTTAAACTTAAACGTTTCAATCATAGAATCTAGCGTAGATATGAGTGAAACAGAATATAACTCTAGAGTTTCAGCGGCTCGTGATGGAGAAACTATTGAAGAAACACGTGAATTACAAGGTCAATCACCTTACTTATTTAATGTTGGTTTTAATTACAATGGAGAAACAAATGGCTTTACTGCCGGATTGTTTTACAATGTACAAGGTAAAACATTAGAAGTGGTTGGTATTAGAGCCGTACCTGATGTTTATACATTACCTTTCCATAATTTATCTATGAATTTTGGAAAATCATTTGGTAAAGAAGAAAGATCTAACATTTCTTTAAGATTCCAAAACATACTAAATGATGACAGAGAAAGTGTTTACCAATCTTTTGGAGCAGAAGATCAAATCTATTCAATTAGAACTCCTGGACAAGCAATTTCTTTAGGGTATAGCTATAAATTCTAGATTATAGAATATACATCATAATTAAAACACAAGAGCCTTTTTTTAAGGGCTCTTGTTGTTTATAGTTTAATATTGATAAACAGTGGTGTTTATAAAATAAAAAAAGCCGAAGATGAAAATCTTCGGCTTTTTACTTGTACAGGCGGAGAGACTCGAACTCTCACACCTCGCGGCACTAGATCCTAAGTCTAGCGTGTCTACCAATTCCACCACGCCTGCATTAAAACCCTATTTTCCTTATTGAGAAATAAAATTTATTTCGCTAAAGGAGTGCAAATATAAAGTAAAAATTCAATTTAAAAATACTTCTTTGAAAAAAGTTCTTTTTTGTACTTTTATAAAAGATTAATTTCAATTCATGGATTCGATAAAAAAATATATTTCCGAGCATAAAAATCGTTTTTTAGACGAGCTTATAGACTTATTAAAAATGCCTTCAATAAGCGCTGACACTGCTTATACACAAGATGTTATAGAAACAGCAAGTAACGTAAAAGAAGCTTTACTAAAAGCAGGATGTGATATTTCTGAAATTTGTGAGACTGACGGTTATCCAATTATTTATGGCGAAAAAATAATTGATTCTGAACTACCAACAGTGTTAGTTTACGGTCATTATGATGTACAACCAGCAGATCCAATTAATTTATGGACCTCTCCTCCTTTTGAACCTGTTATTAAAAAAACAGAATTACACCCCGACGGTGCAATTTTTGCTCGTGGAGCTTGTGATGATAAAGGCCAAATGTACATGCATGTAAAAGCATTAGAATACATGGTAAAAACTAATAATTTACCTTGTAACGTGAAATTCATGATTGAAGGTGAAGAAGAAGTAGGTAGTAATAACCTAAGTATTTTTGTTGCTAATAATAAAGAAAAACTGGCTAACGATATTATTTTAATATCAGATACTGGAATGATTGCTAATGATGTACCATCAATAACAACTGGTTTACGTGGTTTAAGTTATGTTGAAGTAGAAGTTACAGGTCCTAATCGTGATTTACATTCTGGTTTGTATGGTGGGGCTGTTGCAAACCCAATCAATATTTTAACTAAAATGATTGCGAGTTTACATGATGAAAACAATCATATTACTATTCCTGGATTTTACGATAAAGTAGAAGAACTATCAAAAGAAGAGCGTGCAGAAATGGCAAAAGCTCCTTTTAGTATTGAAAACTATCAAAAAGCATTAGATATTGATGCTGTATACGGTGAAGAAGGTTACACTACTAATGAACGTAATTCTATTCGTCCGACACTTGATGTAAACGGAATATGGGGTGGTTATACAGGTGAAGGTGCTAAAACAGTAATTGCAAGTAAAGCTTATGCTAAAATTTCTATGCGATTAGTTCCTAACCAAGATTGGCAAGAAATTACACATTTATTTAAAACGCACTTTGAAAATATTGCTCCAAAAGGGGTAACTGTAGAGGTAAAACCACATCATGGTGGTCAAGGTTATGTTACACCAATAAATACAATTGGCTATCAAGCTACATCAAAAGCGTATGAGACTACTTTTGGCAAAAAACCAATTCCCCAACGTAGTGGTGGTAGTATACCAATTGTTTCTCTTTTTGAAAAAGAATTGAACAGTAAAACAATTTTGATGGGCTTTGGCTTGGATAGTGATGCTATTCATTCACCAAACGAACATTTTGGAGTTTGGAATTATTTAAAAGGTATTGAAACCATACCTTATTTTTACAAATACTATACAGAATTATTTAAGAAATAAAAAAACATTTTAAACCCTGCTTACTCAGGGTTTTGTTGTTTTTATAATAATAATTAAGCTAAAAAATCAAACAATGGATTCAAATATCAATTTAGCAGTACTTATTGACGGAGATAATATTCCATCGGCTTATGTAAAAGAGATGATGGAAGAAATTGCCAAATATGGAAATCCTACTATTAAAAGAATTTATGGCGATTGGACCAAACCAAATTTATCAAAATGGAAAAACTTACTTCTTGAAAATGCCATAACACCTATTCAGCAATATGGGTATACTACAGGTAAAAATGCTACTGATTCGGCTATGATTATTGATGCTATGGATATTTTATATTCTGAAAAAGTAAATGGTTTTTGTCTTGTTTCGAGTGATAGTGATTTTACAAGGTTAGCTACTCGTTTAAGAGAAGCTGGGATGAAAGTTATTGGAATTGGAGAGAAAAAGACTCCTAACCCTTTTATAGTTGCTTGTGATAAGTTTATCTATATCGAAATTCTAAAAACAAAAACAGAAAATCATGAAAATGATTCTGATAAAGAACCTAGTAATAAGGATAGTGTAGATAAAATTACTCGAAAAGAAATTCAATTAATTAAAACAACTATTTCTGATGTTTCTGATGATGATGGCTGGGCTTTTCTTGGCGATGTTGGTAGTCTGTTACAGAAAAAGC
Organism: uncultured Cellulophaga sp.; assembly: GCA_947496695.1. Taxonomy (GTDB): domain Bacteria; phylum Bacteroidota; class Bacteroidia; order Flavobacteriales; family Flavobacteriaceae; genus Cellulophaga. Next base: position 254,883 of record CANMEI010000001.1, read on the forward strand.
AACCTAATTTTGATTCAAGAAATTACGGTTTTGATAAGCTTACTCCTTTAATAAAATCTATTGATGTATTTGAGTTAGATCAAAGAGAAAACTCAAAAAGCAGGCATAAATTAATATTCGTTCGAATAAAACAAAAACACAACCCGAAAAAGAAATAGTTTTAATAAAAATAAAATCCGCTCCATATATATTGGGCGGATTTTTTATAGCTTAATGTATAAATAGAACGGTATATTACAAGTTCTCAAAACAAAAAAAATAGTTTTTTAGTATAATTAGTGACCTAACTATAATTTTTTAACGTACTTAGTAACTATTACCGTCATTGTTGGCCCTACTTTACCTTCAATAAACTCTGCATTCTCACGATCTAAAGATATACGGCGAACAGCTGTACCTTGTTTTGCAACTTGGCTAGACCCTTTTATTTTTAAATCCTTTATTAAAACAACGCTATCTCCATTTTCTAAAATAACACCGTTTACATCTCTATGTATAATTTTATCACTTTCAGCCAATCCTTCACCTGTAGCTTTAGCAAATTTTAGAGTTTCATCTTCTAAATACAACATATCCAATAAATCTTTTGGCCAACCTTCAGACTTTAAACGTGAAAGCATTCGCCAAGCAACAACTTTAACCGTGTCATATTCACTCCACATACTATCATTTAAACAACGCCAGTGATTAGCATCAGTAGTATCAGGGTTCTCAATTTGATTTACACAAACACCACATGCCAAAAGGCTACTATCAATACCACTAATTGAAACTGGTGGCACTTCATAAACTTGTAAATCATCTGTTGCACTACATAATTCACATATATTACCACTTCTTGCTTGTAATTCTTCTAAAACACTACTCATTGTATATAATTTGATATGCAAACTTAAAATTATAATTCAATATTCACTTTAACACAACCATTTAATATTTAAAAACCTGTAACATTTCATCTTTTTGTAATACTAAATACATATTGTATATTTAATACATCATCAATCAAAAAAATCAAATCATCATGTTACAAAAATTCTTTATGCTGTGCTCTGGCGCAGATACCTCAATTTTAAACGAATGTTCACAAGGTGAGCGCAATAAATATGCAGGTATAGGTGCTACCGTATTTTTTACTGCAGTTATGGCATTTATAGCAAGTAGTTATGCTTTATTTACAGTGTTTGATAATGTGTACTCTGCTGTATTTTTCGGTTTTATTTGGGCGCTTTTAATTTTTAACTTAGATAGGTTTATTGTTACTACTATAAAAAAAAGAGATAAATTTAGTAGTGAGCTTTTCCAAGCTATACCTAGAATATTATTAGCTATTATTATAGCTATAGTAATTTCAAAACCATTAGAACTTAAAATTTTTGAAAAAGAAATTAATCAAATTCTTTTAGAACAAAAAAATGAATTAACGCTTGAAAATAAAGAACAACTAGCTTTACAATACAAACCAAAAATAGAAAGCTTAGAAAATGACATTGCTAATTTAAAAGCTGAAATAAATAGTAAAGAAACAGAAACAAATGGGCTTTATGAAACATACATTTCAGAAGCTGAAGGAAAAGCCGGTACCAAAATTTTAGGAAAAGGTCCTGTATACAAAGAAAAACGAGAAAAACATGATGCTGCACTTTCTGATCTAAAAGCTTTAAAAGATAAAAATACTGAAAAAATAGTATTGATTGAAAATGAAATTAAAGACTTAAATATGCAATACACAACAGCTGTTGCAGAATCACAACCTATTATTGATGGTTTTGATGGCCTAATGGCTCGTGTAAATGCATTAAATGAATTACCGTGGTTGCCTTCTTTTTTTATCTTTTTATTATTTTTAGCAATTGAAACCTCTCCTATTATCGCAAAATTACTTGCACCAAAAGGAATTTATGACGTAAAACTAGAGGAAGAAGAAAGTATTGTAAAAGCATGGACTACGCAAAAAATAAAACAAAGAACATTACTTGTAGATACTGATGAAATTTTAAACGCTAAAATTTTTTCAGAAATTGCTTCTGAAGAAGAAGTTTATACCTATAAAAAGAAAAAAGCAATAGAACTTTTAAAATTACAGGCAGATGCTTTTCAAAACATTCAAATTAAAAATCTTTAACACAAAACAATAGAAGTTTAGTTTCCCCAAATACGATTCCATAAGCCTGCTAATAATTTTTTAGCATCTTTGGAATCTTTGGGTGTTTCTTCTATCTCTAGTGTTGTCCCATTTTGTTTTAACAAGTAACTAAATGCAAACCTATTTTCTGTTTTATCAAAACTCATTAAACCAAATCTTAAATCATTAAAATAAAGTTTTCCATTCTTTTCTGAAATAATATACCAGCCTTCACAAATAGCTGTTAAACGCTTAATTTTTTCATTATTTACAAGCTTCCCTAATAATGCTCTATTTTTAGGATAGCTTTCAAAATGAATAGGTTGTGAGTCAAAAAATGAATAATTAGCTATTAAATAAGCATTATCAGTTTCAATATTTGCAGTCCACAAAATGGTATTGAAAGCACTTGGTCTTGTATCTATTTGAAGGTAATTAATCTCTTGTTCATCCAATGCATCAGTAAATTTTTGATAGGATATAAATTTTAAAATTAAAGATAAGGCCATATAACTTGTACTCACAATTAACCCTAATTGATTGTATTTTTTTCGTTTTTCTGAAGTTCTTTTTTGACGTATCGCCATAATTAAAAACACCATAAATGGAAATGTATAAAGCGGATCTATCACAAAAATATTCATAAAGGCTAAACGCATTTTAAATGGCCAAAACAGTTGCGTTCCCCATGTTGTAAACGAATCTAGTATTGGATGCGTAAAAAGCCCCCAAAACATAAGCCAAGACCATTCTTGCCAACTGGCACCAGCACGTGGCAGTAATTTATATATTAACCAACCAAATAATGGAGCAAAAAGAAGTGAAAACAATATTGAATGGCTAAAGCCACGATGCATTTCTATTGCCGAAATAGGATCGTTAGTAAAGTACTTCGTAAGAACATCAAGATCGGGAATTGTACCTGCGATAGCTCCAAAAAGCATTGCTTTATTGCCAACTTTTTTCCCTAACACAGCTTCACCTACTGCCGCACCTAAAACTATTTGAGTTAATGAATCCATTTTAACTAATCAACTATCTCCATTTTTTTAAGTAAAAAAGAAGCATTCATATTCTGACAAATTCCATCTTTAAACTTATAGTCAAAATGTAATTCATCATCAATAATTTCTGCATCAAAATAGTGGTTTTTTACCTGTGGTAAATCATTTGATGCTTCACATAAACTTAAATCATGAGTAGCAATAATACCGGTAGCTTTTGATCTTATTAATTTCTCTACAAACTTTCTTGAACCTATTGCTTTATCAGTACTATTTGTTCCTTTTAATATTTCGTCTAAAACAATAAAATATCGGTCTGTTTTAATTTCATCAACTATAAAACGAAGTCTTTTTAATTCAGAAAAAAAGTATGATTCATCATCTGTTAATGAATCAGTAGTTCTCATACTCGTAATCAACTTAATTGGCGAATACTCAGCACTCGTAGCACAAACAGGCAAACCAACATTTGCCATAACTATTTGTAATGAAACGGTACGTAAAAAAGTACTCTTACCTGCCATATTTGCTCCCGTTATAATAAAGAACTGCTCACTATTTATTTGAATATTATTTAAAATACTTTTTTTAGTATCTAATAACGGATGGCCCGCTCCTATAGAAACTAGTACTTTGTTATCATTTTTAAGTATAGGAAAAACATAATTGGGGTGATTATAACTGTAATTACCTAAACTATTATAAGCATCAAAAAAAGCAATTGTTTCAAACCAGTGTTGTACTTGATCACCATGTTTAGAAATCCATTCTTCAATCTTATACGATTGATAAATATCCCATAAGAAAAAACCATTTGCAAAAATGCCAAACAGAATATTATTACGTTGATCTAATGCTCCTAATATTCTTGAGAATTCATGTAATATTTTTGATGTTTTTACGCCATTTGTAAGTACTGTTTCTCTTTTAGCTTTTAATAATTCAGAAGTAAACTCAATATTTTCAATCTCTAAAATTAGTTTTTGATATTGATGGAAGGTAGTTTGAATACGTCCCGTATCAGCAGATAACTTACTAACCTTTTTTACAAAAAAACCAGTAATTAATAGACCTACTACAAGTACTAATAACAATACAAATATTGATAATGGAATAATAAAAAAACCTAAAAAAGCAAGTATTGAAATAGGACTAAATACATAAGGTAAAATTTTCATTGGTTTTGATAAAAATCTTTCATAATCAGCTAACCAATTTAAAATAGCTTTGTATGAGGTTTCTGTTTGTACTAACGATGCAAGAGCTGAAAACTCTTGTCTCCAATCAGCTAACTCACTTAACTCTTTAATGGCTTCTTGTTTTACTTCAATATTATCAATATCATTTTCCGTAAACAAACCTGCTAAGGTTTCGCTCCCTTGTGGCAAAACTGTTCTATTACTATACTGGTAAAATGATGCTTTACCAAATAAGTCTATATCTTGACTAAAATGATGTAAAGGGTTTTTATAATCTTCACCACTTGGCAAATCATAATAATCACGATTTAAAACTTTAATTTCAGTTTCGTTAATATGAATAAGGGCTAATACTTTATCTCTCTTATATTGAATATCTGTATGCCTAGATACTAAAACAAGAAACAGAACAATTGCAACCACTATTGTACCTATTAAAACGTTAGCATCTTCATAAAAAAAGTAAATGTTAACAATTGTTGCTATAAATATGATTAACCTAACCATACTTGATATAAATAGCTCTTGTTTAATTTTTGAAAGCTGTTCTTGATACTTGGCTATTTTACCAGTATAAAAAGACTCTAATTGTTGCATTAAATTATTCTAATAAATGAGTTGTAAAGATACTAGAAAGTAATTTAGTCTTTTTCTGATTTAAAGTATAAAAACAAAAAGACCAGCATAATGCTGGTCTTCTGCCATATCTTGGTTCGGGGGGAACCTTCTATAGATAAGATTTTAGGAAAAAAACAATATAACTATAACTTAATTCTGATGTAAAACTACCTCAGAATAAACGTATTAAAGTATATTATTCGTCAAAACATAGAAAAAGTGTCGACGAAGGAACGTTATTCATAGATTTAGCTATAATAGTTTCAGTAAATTTTGGTTTTTTTTAGTAAGCTTAGACACAACTAAGTCGTAAGAGTGGTCAATAAGCTCCGTAAGAATAATCGGAGAGATCTGCTCAATAAAAATGGTGTTCCAATGTACTTTACTCATATGGTAGCCTGGAAGAATAATACCATCATAAGTTTCTCTAAGTTCAATAGCACGCTCAGGGTTACATTTTAAATTGACTTGGGGAGGGAAGCGTTTTAATGAGATTAAAGCAAACATTTTATCCATAACTTTAAATACTAAAGTGCTTTCATCAAAAGGAAACTCTTCTGTTATTCCTTTTTTTAAAATGCAATACGCTCTAAGTTCTTCAATATTCATTTTTTAGATTTTACATGCTTGTAGAGTCATAAACAACAACCTTTTTCCAAAGGTGGCTTACTTCCTTTATAAATAGTAAATGTGCATCTTCTAATTGATATTTCTCATGCGCTTCTGCTGATTCAAAAGTTACAATTAATGAGTATGTGAATGATCCATCAACAACATCTCTACTAGCTTTTGGAGCTCTACCTATAAATTTTGTTTTGGCATATTTTGAAGTGTCTAAAAACTTTTGAAGAGATTGTACAAAAATGTTGCAAATTCTAGTATTCTCTGAATTTTTTAACCAGAAGTATACGGTATGCACATAATTAAGATCAAATTCTTTCATCATACTTTTAACTTAACTACAAGCTGTTAATGAAATAAATATACTAAAACTATAATTATATTTTTTGATCTTATTTTTCTAAAAACCGTTGTAATTTATTTTTACGGTTTATTATTTTTTCTTTATTTTCTATTTTTAAAGCTGTATAATCAAGTTTCCACCCAATAGTTTCAACTATAGACTCTATTAACAAAATAGCCTCTAAGGCTTCACTCCTAGCAGTCTCCATTAGCCCACTTTCAGGAATTTTCTCTAAAATATGTTCTTTAGCTTCTTTATTCAGCACCGTTAAATCATCGGGCGTAAATGAATTAAACATTCCATTTTTAATATCGTAAAAATCAAGTTCTGGCTCAATAGATAATATTTCAGGTTGCGGAAAACTTGTTAGCACTATTTTTTTGTTATTTGTATCTGCATTTAAAATTATCTTTTTTAAATCGTAGCCAATTTGTGCTTTCGCATTAATCACAATCAATGCTTTCTTTTTACTAGAAATTAAACTTAAAAAATGTTCTTTAGTATTTTCATACCTGTAGATTTCGGCAAAATCACCTTCTACAGAAATTAATTTACAAACACTTTTAATTTTTTCTAACAATACATGTGATTGTACTTCTGTTAACTCTTTACTTTTCTTTTTTCTAAAATAATCATAGCACCAATATGTTGCGATTACGCCTAAAATTAATCCTAAAAAAGTATCAAATATATTATCCACTATGCTTCAATTTTATATAAAACTGGTCTACTTGGACTTGCATCATTCTCAAAAGGAGCAACTTGCATGTTCAATATATAGTTTCCATCTTTAATTGTGTTTTTTACAAAGATAAACTCTGTAATCGTTGCATCCATTCTTACTTTACCTTTCGTATTCCAGAATGTATTATGAGACACTAACGCTCCGCCATCTTTTTCTTTATCAACCGATGGTAAATCTATTAATAAATGTTTAATCCCTTTAGTTACTAAAAACCGAGTAGCTTTTTCTACTAAATACGGCGGATTAGTATTTGAATACTGCCTTGATACTTTACTTTTTGTATTAGGCAATGTTCTAATCACCAAAGCTTCTGGAGACTCATTATTTAAAGCATAAGCTAATTGTTCTTTTGAAATGACAAAATCATCATTCAATTTTTCAGGAGCAACAGTAATTACTTTTGCCAAAAAAAAGAATTGCTTTAAATTCTGGTTTATAGAATTAAAATCTTTTGTTATGTGACCTACACACTCTGTATGTGTGCCATGTGCATGCGGGTTAAACCAAATATCGTTAAAATTTGTTGAAGCACCCTCTGTAACCTTTCCTACAAAATCACCTTGTATATGTGGTGTAATTTTAGGCTCAGAAATATACCATGCATTTACATTTGAAGTATTGCCTTTTATTGGAATTGAAATATCTAAAGGTTTAGATAGATTAATTGTATAGTTTTCTTTTTTATGTGTAATTATTGATTTCACGAAATGGTTACTTGTTTACGACAAGTTAATCATAAATAAATCTGAAGCAATACCATCTGCTAAAAACTTTCCTTTTTTTGTTGTTAAAAGAGTTTCTTTTTCAATCTTTAAGAATTCTTGTTTTATGTGTTTATCTGCTTGCTTCAATAGATATTCATAAAAAATAATACCTGATTCTTCTTTTATTCTTTTTAATGAAACACCCCAAATAGTACGTAAACCAGTCATCACGTACTCATTATAATTATCTGTTTTTGATAGTGTTTCTGTTTCCCTGGGTAATTCATTAGCTGTAATTGCTTTTATGTATTTCAGATTGTTATTAATATTCCAACTTCTACGATTTCCATCATAAGAATGAGCTGAAGGCCCAACACCTATATATTTTTTCCCCAACCAATATGCAGTATTATTTTTAGAAAAATAGCCCTGTTTTCCAAAGTTTGAAATTTCATAAGCCTCAAAGCTATTTGCTTCCATTTTTTCTAATAAAATATTAAAATGTTCCTGTGCAAGTTCATCATCTAAAGGTTTTATAAGTCCTTTTTTTATAAAACTAGCTAAAGCTGTTTTAGGTTCTACGGTAAGTGCATAACTTGAAATGTGTGGTATTTTAAACGACAATGCTTTTTCAATATTCTGAATCCAACGTTCATTAGTCATATTTGGCATTCCGTATATCAAATCAATAGAAATATTGTCAAAATACTGCGTTGCTAATTTTAAAGTTTCATTAGCTTCTACTGCAGTGTGCGCTCTGTTCATAAGTTTTAAATCTTCTTCAAAAAAAGATTGTACACCTATGCTCAACCTGTTTATAGGACTTTTTGAAAATGCTATTATTTTTTCTTCTGATAAATCATCAGGGTTGGCTTCAAGCGTTATTTCTGGCTGATTAACAACTGTGTAATTATTGTAAACTGAATCTATTATAGTTTGAATCTCTTCCGTTGTTAGAACTGATGGGGTTCCACCACCAAAATAAATAGTTTCAACAACCTGCTCTTCAAATTCTTGTTTACGGAGTTCTAGCTCTTTTTGAATTGCAACAAGCATTTCATCTTTTTTACCCATACTGGTTGAGAAATGAAAATCGCAATAATGACAAGCTTGTTTACAAAAAGGAATGTGTATATAAATTCCACCTCCATTTTTGAAAGAAGAACTCAACTTATTTATCATAAACTAGAGTTTCTTTTTGTTAAGATTTGTAGTTGGTATTTTTCTTTTAGTTACTTTATTAGAATTCTGTTTTACAAAAGCATCCCAACCCGTATAACTGGTTCCAACAGCTTCAATTCTACCTGAATTATAAAAATGGCAAACTGCAGCCGCAAGACCATCAGTACTATCTAAGTTTTTAGGCAAAGTTTTTAACCCCAACATGCTTTGAAGCATTTTAGCTACTTGCTCTTTACTTGCATTACCATTACCAGTAATGGCCATTTTTATTTTTTTTGGCAAATATTCGGTAATAGGTATTTCACGAGATAAACCCGCTGCCATAGCTACACCTTGTGCCCTACCTAATTTTAGCATTGATTGCACATTTTTCCCAAAAAAGGGAGCTTCAATAGCAATTTCGTCTGGGTGGTATGTATCAATAAGTTCAATCGTACGTTCGAAAATTAGTTTCAACTTTACATAATGGTCGTCATATTTTTGCAATAACAACTCATTCATTTGCAGAAATTCCATTTTTTTATTGACCACTTTTATAAGTCCGAAACCCATAATTGTAGTTCCAGGGTCAATTCCTAATATAATTTTTTCGTTTGCCAAAAGGTAAATTATTTGGAGTTAAGTACAATTGGAATTCTAAATTTTGCTTTTACAGGAATTCCTCTTTTTAATGCGGGTGATGCTTGGGGTAATGACAGCAAACAACGTGTAATTACAGCATCAAACTCAGGAATTTGCTCTTCTATAATTGCATTGTGAGAAATATCTAAAACAACAACTTCCCCTACTTTATCAATTAAAAAATCAACGTAAAGCGTATCAACAACTTCTTCTTTTAATACAAATTCAAAACCATCTAAAGAGGTATATAAATTTCGAAGTAAAGTTTCTTCAAAACAATCTTTATTTTCTTCTTTTGAATTTGTTTCATCACAATTTTCAAAAAGTGGAAACTGATCTACTTCATTAAAATTTATTTGTTGCATTTCCTGCGCAATCAATTTTTGTGTTCTCTCTTCTTTAGAAGTGAAAACATCACAGGAGACAACGAGAAAAAAACCACATAAAATTAATACTATACGCATGTGCGCTAAAATCTTTTGCGAAAATTACGATTTTTTAGTGTATTTAATTAGTTGTTAAGTGTATTTCCTGTTTTAATTAAATAACAACAAATAAAAAAGTCAAAGTTTACACTTTGACTTTTGTTTAATTTTCTATCAATTATAGTACTACTTATTTTAACTTAAATGTAATTGGAATAGAAAAAGGAACTTTTACTGTTTTCCCTTTTTGTTTCCCTGGAGTCATTATTGGTAATTTTGATATAATACGAGAAGCTTCATCTTCTAATAAAGGACTTGGGCCTCGCATTTTAAGACCATCTATAGAGCCATCTTCTTGTATTATAAATAATATATTTACTTTACCTTGTATACCTTGTTCTTGTGCTTCTTCAGGGTATTTAAAGTTTTTACTTATATGTTTATACATCGCTTTTTGAAAACAAGCTCTTTTGTCTTCAGCATCTTCACAACCTGGAAAAATCGGAACTTGTTCAATAACATCAAAAGGAACACTTAACTCATTACCATAATCAGTTTCTGAAGTATGAACATCAACAGAAACTATTCCTGTTTCGTCTGTTTTAATTTCTATATACTTTCCGTTTTTATCGTTAATAGTATATACAGCAGTTTCTTTAGCAATTTTAGCTTTTTCAAATAAAGCATTTATTTCTTTTTTTTCTTCTTCGGATTGGTTTTCCAAATCATTAACTTCAATTGTTTTACTTGAAGCTACAATTAATGAAGTTTCAGTGATTGCAGTTTCTGCCTCAGTTTTACTTTCCCCTTCACAAGAGGTATATATTAACATACCAGCTACTAGTGGAATTAAAACTAAATACTTTAACTGAAATACTTTTTTTGATTTTGATTTTTGTAACATGACGATTCGTTTTTTGATTAATGATGATTTATAAAATGGATTGATGAATGATATATGCTGTGTATCAAAAACTTGAGACAACAACAATTGATAATGTTCTTTTTTATTTGTTTTAGCTACTATTGAGTCTGCAATAAACTCATGAACCTCTGATATTCTACTTTGATACACATATACCAGTGGATTAAACCAGTTTAAAATTCGTAAGAGTTCAAAAAAGACTAAGTCGTATGAATGCCCTTGTTTTATATGAACCAGCTCATGTTCAATAACACAATTATGAGATTTTGAAACTACTTTATCTCCTAAGTAAATTGATTTGAAATATGAAAAGGCGATTTCACTGTTTTTAATAATAATTCTCGTAAAGTCACTAAAATATTCTATTTGACCTTTCTTCTTTAGAGTGTAGATTTGATATAATTTATACAGAAAGAAAATACTTGCTAATAGCATTCCTGAAAATAAAATAATTATCAACCAAGAGACTTCCTGTTGTGTATTTTCAGAAACAATTATATCCGCATTATTCATATTCCATAAAAACTCAGGATAGATCACTGAACTTTCAACAACTTTAGTTTTTAACGCTTCTATCTTTATCCACGGCAATACCATTGATAAAAGATAAGTTCCGATTAAGTAGAGTCTGTTCCATTGAAAAAAAGTTTCTTTTTTTAAAAACAGATCATAAATAATTAAAAACAAAAGCTGAAAAGCTATACTCTCTAAGATATACTGTATCATTTTTCTTCTTTTTTAATTTCGTTTAAAACAGCTTCAAGCTCTGATAAATTCATATCATTCTTTTTCATAAAAAATGACACCATACTTTTAAAAGAACCTTGAAAATAACCGTCAACCAATTTATTTATAGACTGATTGCTGTATTCTGCTTTTTTTAAAATTGGAAAATACAAATAGCCCTTACCCTCTTGTTCATGATCAACAAAGCCTTTACTTTCTAAAATTCTAACAATAGTAGAAACTGTATTATATTTAGGTTTTGGCTCGGGTAACTCTTTTATAATTGATGCAACATTGCATTTATTCAATTGCCATAAAACTTGCATCACCTCTTCTTCTGCTTTTGTTAACTGTTTCATTATATATTTTTTATATGCTAATTTAGATTCAAATAAGTCTTTCAACTAAATTATTAGTTCAAATATAACTAAATATTTAGTTTAAACTAATTTTTTAGTTGAATAATTTCATTTACTTTTAAATACGGTGCTAAACTGTAACAAAAACAGACTATATTCGTCATACAAGTAAATAATAACTATGGATATTGCTTTATTTATTTTTGGTCTTATTTGTGCAATCGTAGGTATTTTTGGGAGTTTTTTGCCAATTTTACCTGGACCACCAATTAGTTGGCTTGGTTTATTACTACTTTTTTTTACCAGTGTTATACCACAAGATTGGTGGTTTTTAGGCATAACATTAGGTGTGGCCATTTTAGTTTTTGCAATGGATTATATAATACCTGCAGTGGGTACTAAAAAATTTGGTGGTACAAAAGCAGGAATGATTGGTACTACTGTTGGTCTTATTGTAGGTTTAATTGCACCTATACCTGGTGGCATTATAATAGGTCCTTTTTTAGGGGCTTTTGTTGGTGAATTAATTAATAATGCAGATAATAAAACAGCACTTAAAGCAGCTTTCGGTTCTTTTCTAGGCTTTTTAACCGGAACGTTTATGAAATTTTTAGTTAGCATCGTTTACTTCGGACTATTCATTGCTAAAAGTTGGGAATATAGGTTTGCATTATTTTCCTTCTTGTATTAAAAAATGTTAATTATATTAAACATACTTTAAAATTTCATAATTTCAGATTGTTATTACTTTTCTTACAAAACTTTCTGTATGTTGTTCAATATAAATAAGTTATTAATCTTCGGTATATTACTAGTAATCCCTATTAGCATTTATTCTCAAGCAGAAACTGTTAATGGCAAAATTACTTTTAATGACATAGAACTTGAAAGTGTAACTATAAAAAATCTCTCTAGTAGAGAAAATACAATTTCAAATAAAAATGGTTTATTTTCATTAAAGGCTACTATTGGAGATACATTAAATTTCTCTTATATAGGAATGAAAAACTTAGAGAAAATTGTTACTCAAAAAGATTTTGAAAGTGACAATATAAATGTTCAAATGTTTGAAAAAACTGTAGTCTTAGATGAAGTTGAAGTTGTTGAATATTCATCTATAAACTCTCTTTCTTTGGGTATAATTTCAGAAGAGAAAAAAGAATTTTCTCAATATGAACGCAAACTTGCTACAGCAGGTGACTTTAAAGCAATTCACTTACTATCATTATTAGGTGGTAAATTAGCTGTAGATCCTATTATAAATAAGATTAGTGGTCGTACTAAAAGAATGAAATTTGCTATCGAACTTGAGAAAAAACAAAATCGAATTAATTTTTTAGAACAAAACTATAGCGCTTATCTTTTGGGTAAATTGAACATAGCCGATGGTGAACTTCAATCATTTTACACTCATATTATTGAAAATGAAAATATTGATAAAATGATTGAAAATCATCAACGAGATAAATTCGCTTTCTTTTTAATAAATGAATGGAGTAGCTATGCTCAAAATCTAATTATAGAATAAAACCTATAACCAGTCTACTTTATCTTCTATTGGCATTCGTACTCCATCAGCTACTTTTTCATCATAATTACCCATATAAAAGAAACCAAGACATACTTCACCTTCATTCATTTTAAAAAATTCACCCATATATTTTATTAAACCTGGAGAACTCCAATAAGCACCAATACCTAACTCTGTACACATTAGCCACATGTTTTGAACAGCCATACCAACAGCCGCTACTTCTTCCCACTCTGGAACACTCTCTTCAGGGTCACGCTGCATGCAAATCGCAATTACTGCTGCTGCACTTTTAGGATTCTGAATTATTTTTTTTGCTTTAAACTCTTTAGGTGAAGCATCATTCTCTAAATATTTTAATGATAAGAACAGTCCTAATTTTTCTTTTGATTCACCCTGTAAAACTTTAAAACGCCAAGGTTCCGTTTTCCTATGACTAGGTGCCCAATTAGCTGCTTCTAAAACTTTTTCTATATCTTTTTTAGCAATAGGTTGATCATTGTACTGTACAGGAAATACTGATCTTCTATTTTTTATTAAATCAAATACCATATAATTACTTTAAGTATTTCAAAGTTAATAGATACTGCTTAATATTTTAACAGCCATAAAAGATTTTAATTTATGTAGTATTTAAATCTGATTTTTGAACTCTGTTGGACTCAGTTTAGTATGCCTTTTAAAAAACCGTGAAAAACTACTTAAAGATTCAAAACCAAAATAGAATGCCATTTCTTTCAATGTAAGGCTATTTTGTTTAATCATTCGTTTAATTTCAGTAATTTGTCTTTGCTGAATTATTTGTTTGGCCGTTAGGTTTAACTTTTCTTTTAAAATCTGATTCAATCGCTTTTCGCTTATGCCCATTTGCCGTGCATAATAATCTCCTGAAGTTTTTTCAATATAGTTTTTCTCCATTAATTTTAAAAAAATAAAAACTCGCTTTTGATTCAAATCTTGCTCTAGATAAATGTTGTTTTTTAAACGTATCAACTTCAACATCAATACCTTTATTAATGTTTTTATAAGTAAATAAGCATTTTCTTTTTTTTGATATTCATCTTTAATTAAAGATAATACGGTAGCAATAGCTGTAAAATCTTCTTCTTTAATTTTTAATGTACTATCTGAACTAAGCTTAAATAAATTTAAAATATCTAAAGCATATTCTTCATCATCTTCTTCAATAAAGTCCCTTTCAAAATATAGAACAAGGCCTTTTGTATCAGTTTTTAATGATGAAGAAAATACTTCATTTAAAGGCTTAAAGTACACCGTTGTATCATTTTCAGTGTCAAAAAAAATTCCAAATGAATTTTCAGATAGCAAAGGTGGATCTTGGCCTAAATTATTATTTATATATATTTTATCTCTCCAATTTTTCACAATTGAAAAGATATAAAACATTTTATTCATTTATTGAATAAGCTTTGTTTTTTAAATACTATAAAGAAAATTGCTGCTATTAACAATGATAAAATTGATGCTGTCCCAAAGATAATTCGTGCATCATTAGCTACAAATTCAATAAATGTAGATATAAATTGACCTGCAAAAACACCCATTGAATACAAACCTAAATTTTTTCCTTGTGTCAAAGGTGTACTTACCTCAACCATCATATGGTTTAATAGTGGAATTGTAAACCCAAAACCTATTCCTACAAATAAAGCTCCTAAAGCTAATAGTATTATTGATGTTGCAAATGCAAAAGAAATATATCCTAACATAAAGAATGCAAAACCTAAAACTACTGTTTTATATGAAGTTAATTTACTTACTACTTTAGGCATTTGACTTGCTGATAAAACTGCTATTAATGATATTGATGCCATAAAATAGCCTACATAACTATCAGAATAACCAAAATTATCAGGCAAAAATTGGGGCAAACGCACAAAACTGACAAAAAACAATACCATTGCCGCTAATGAGCCCCAGAAAATAAGATTTACTTCTTTTTTTTCTTTATCAGTAACTACAGTGTTTTTGGTATCAGTTTCTGTTTCTACTTTATCATTTTTAGGTAGAAAAATTAAAGCTAAAACGAAGCACAATATGGCAATTAGATAAATTATAAAAGGAAAACGCCAATTTAGATCTCCTAGAATTCCACCTAATGACAAAAACAGAACTCCTCCTAATTCTATAGCCATACCTTGCCATGCTATAAGTTTCATACGCTCTTTACCTACAAAATAATCGGCTATATAAGATGTCAACGCAACTTGTACTGCAACTGCCGCAGGACCCAATAAAATTCTGTCTGCAATTAATAAATAAGAGTTAGTTATATAACCACCTAAAAAGCCAAAAACCGCATAAGGTATTAACCCCAAGCACAATAGTTTAAAAGCCCCTATTTTGTTTAACAACTTACCTACAAATGAAGCTGATAGAACTACGCCTAAAGAAGGTAACGTAATTAACCACCCTGGACTATAAGCAAAATTTAATTGTTTAGCTATTTCTGTTAATGATGGGGCAATAACAGTACCAACCATTATTGTCAATGTGCTAGTAAAAAGTATTATAGCAATACCTAGTTTATTAATTTTATTCATGTTTTACATATTTAGACCGCAAAATTCTGCCTTAAATAAGAATAAATCACTTCCATTTTTCTAAATAGTTATACCATTTTGGAAATTGGCAAACAATTTACCTACTGCATCAATTATAAATTCAATAACGATCATTCCATTTTTAAATTAAATAGAACTTGTATTTGAACTTTTAAAAATGAAGATGATGGAAAAGAAAAAAAATGAAAACGTTGTTGAAACAAAAAAATATAATTCTAATGTTACCGAAGATGATTTACAAGCTTTAGGTAAAAAAGGATTAAGCATGGATACTGGAGATGATAGTTTACTTCAAAAAAGAGAAGATCGTGTAGATTTTTCTGGTGAAGAACTAGATATTCCTGGCAGAAATGAACCTAACACTACAAACCATTTAAAGTTAAAAGATGAAGAGAATACTCTTTTTGGTCAAGGTGGAGAAAGTAAAGACAACTTAGAAGAACCTGAGCGTGCTAACTTAGATAAGTCTGGTAATTAAATCTTATTAGAAACAAAAAAAGCCTCCCATAATAGGAAAGCCTTTCATCGGTTTATACATTTTAAATTGCTTTAAAATGATTTACCACAACTTGCACTTCTCACGAAGTACAACACAACATTGCAAATATAGAAAAGGTTTTTTTATTTTCTATAACCTTTATTGTTTTGTTTTATATGGTCGTACAATTAAACGTGCGGCCTTATCATAATTGATATAATTATAACCCCAATTAAAAAATACAATTACTTTATTTCTAAAACCTACCAATGCCATAAGATGAACAAACATCCAAATAAACCATGCAAAAAATCCTCCGAATTGTAATTTATTTAAGTCTACTACAGCTTTATTTCTACCTATAGTAGCCATAGAGCCTTTATCTGTATACTTAAAAGGCTTCATTGGGTTTCCTTTTAATAATTTATAAAAGTTTTTGGCTAAATTTTCCCCTTGTTGAATAGCTGGTTGTGCTACTTGCGGATGACCTTTTGGAAAAGCTTCTGTTTCCATATATGCTATATCTCCAATAGCAAAAATATTTGTGTATCCTTCAACTTGATTAAAGCTATTTACCTTATATCTATTTAAACGCTGTACTAAGTGCTCTTCTTTAAAACCATCAATTTTAGCTCCTGTAACTCCTGCTGTCCAAATAAAATTTTTGGTAGTCATTGTTCCACCACCTTTTATAGTAATAACATCGTCATTAAAATCTTGAACAATAGTATTTAAATGAATTTGAACACCTAATTTTTCTAAAAAGTAAGTTGCTTTTTTTGAAGCTTTTTCACTCATTGGAGGTAAAACACGTGGTCCGCCTTCAAATAAATGAATTTGCATTTTTGAAATATCTAAATGCCTATAATCTTTAGGAAAAACATTATGCTTAAGTTCTGCCAATGCTCCAGCTAATTCTACTCCAGTTGGCCCTCCTCCTACTATACAAAAATTCAAAAGCGCTTTTGCTTCTTCTTCTGATCTTGTATCGTCAGCTTTCTCAAAATTCTGAAGCACTAAACTTCTAATATTTAATGCTTGAGGAACACTTTTCATAGGCATTGCATTTTTTGCAATATTCTCGTTATTGAAGTAGTTGGTTTTTGTACCAGTAGCCATTACCAAATAATCATAACTAAGATTACCTATAGTTGTAAAAATTTCCTGTTTTTCTGGATCAATTTTTTCAACATTTGCCAGTCTAAAATAGAAATTGTCTAATTCTTTTAAAATTTTACGAATTGGATATGCAATAGAATCAGGCTCTAAACCACTAGTAGACACTTGGTACAATAACGGTTGAAATGTATGATAGTTATGCCTATCTAGCATCACTACTTGAGCATCTAAGTTTTTTAGTTTTTTTGCTAAAGATATACCGGCAAATCCGCCTCCGATAATAACTATTCTTTTTTGATCTGTATTAGGAAGATTCATACACTAAATTTTTAGCGAATTTAACAAAACAATAGTGGCTAAATTTTTATTTAGGTGTACTATAACACAATTTTATGACTTCAAAGTAAGCTAAATTATAAGTTACATTTCATTCGACATAAAAATATGTTTTTCTCCTTTTATAGAGGTGCCAATTCCCATCTCTGGAAGCACTAATAATGGCAACTGTGTATGAAAAGCAATTTTCTTAACAATAGGCTCTCTTGTGGCACGTTCCATATAGCTATGTTGGTAATTCAACATAGCCAATAAATGTACTTCTAGTTCATTTGCAAAGACCTCTAATGTTTGTGAAACCGAATTCACTTCTGATATTGTATGAATATAATGTTCTGTAGTATTTAAATAACGACGTAGCATGTTTAAATTAAACTGTTGTAATTCTGTAAGAGCCTTAATTTGAGTTTGTACATGAACTACTCGAATAACTGCATTAAAAGTTGCAGCTAACTCTATCAAAGGCTTTAATTCTGAAACGGTATAAAAACGATTAAAATCTGTTGCAAAAGCAATTTCTTTTGGTGCTTCATACTCAAAATGTTGAGGAATAGCCAAAACAGGACATTTTTTCACAGCTTTTATAATTCTAACAGCATTACTACCCATAAAAACTTCTGCTAAACCCGATGCTCCTTTTGTTCCTAAAATAACAATATGAATATTATATTCATCAACAAGCTCTTTAACCTCATCAACCAAAAAACTAAAAGAAGAAATGGTTTTAAAATTATGAATATGTGCAGGATCAGGGTATTCCTTTTCAATCCTATTTAAAAGATTTATTAATCCTTTTTTTGAAGAATTCTCTACTGTATTTCTTTCTTCATTAACGGCAGAAGCCATAAATCTACTTGTTGCTATATTGGGTGTATACGTGTTTAAAAGATAAAAATTACACAACTCATTTTTATATAACTCAATAGCATACTTTACGGCATTCCAGGCATTTTCGGAAAAATCTGTTGGGATTAAAATATTTTTCATGCTTCTTTTTTTAGCTTGATGTAAAACTATATCAAGCTTAAAATGAAAACTATGACAAATATCAGGTTTGGAAATTTTTACACAAAAAAAGTATATTTTTAACGCTCAATTAGATCTATTAGCCCTTCTTCATTAGCAATACCTATCTTTTTACCTGAAGTTTTCAAATATCCTTTCTTTTTAAATTCAGATATAATTCTAATACAAGATTCAGTCGCAGTACCTACCACATTGGATATGTCTTCTCTTGAGAGAGATAATGACAAAAAGCCATCTTTATCTTCTCCAAAATTATTCTTCATATATAAAAAAGCTTCAGCTACTCTTTGTTTAACAGTTTTTTGAGACATATTTACAATTACATCATCAGCTTCTTTTAAATCATGTGCCATATGACGAAGTACTTCTACAGCGTAGTTGGGGTTTGTATTTAGTGTATTTACAATACCGTCTTTCGGAATATAGCAAACCTCCATATCATTAACTGCAACAGCACTTAAATTAGATAATTCTTCAGCAATAACAGAGCGTTGCCCTAATACTTCACCTTTAGTTGCTAACTTCACAATTTGGTCTTTACCGTTTGCACTTAACTTTGATAATTTTGAAATACCACTACGTACACAAAAAACACCGTTTAATTTTTCACCTTCTTCAAATATTGCTTCTCCTTTTTTAACTAGTCTTGTGGTTTTAGTTTCTGAAATTTTACGTAATTCATCTTTACTCATTGCACGCAAAGAGTTAAATTGCCTGACTATACATTGTTCGCATCTTGATTCTTTACCGTTTTCCATACCCTTATATTTACCTGACACAACAAATTTACATTTTTAAAAAAGGCTTAAACATGACAAATATCATGTTTTGTTAAATTACTGATATTCAATTTTGTACTCAAAATTAAAGACAATAATTATGAGCTCAAAAAAATGTTATCATTGTAATGATGAATGTACTAATGTACTACATTTTGATGACAAAAATTTCTGTTGTAATGGTTGTAAAACCGTGTATGAAATTTTCTCATCTAATAATTTGTCATATTACTATGATTTACAATCTGGAGCAGGCTCAACTCCAAAAATTATTGAGGGTAAATATGATTTTCTTGACACCAAAAAAATAGTTGAAAAGCTAACGGAGTTTAATGATGAAAATTTACAAATTGTAAACCTATATATTCCAAAAATACATTGTAGTTCTTGTATTTGGGTTTTAGAAAATTTAAATAAATTATTACCTGCAATTACAAATTCACAGGTAAATTTTCCTAAAAAAACAATTCGGATTAGTTACAATCCAACAAAATCAACATTAAAAGATATTGTAGTGCTTTTAACTCATATTGGTTACGAGCCTTATATTTCTTTAGATGATGTTGATAATAAGAAAAAAAATACAGATCGTAGTTTAATTTATAAACTGGGTGTTGCTGGTTTTGCCTTTGGCAATGTCATGTTTTTATCATTTCCTGAATATTTTGATCTTTCCTCTAGTAAAAGCTCAGGTGGCGAGTTCTGGTTAAATCAATATCAAACTATTTTTAGATGGTTAATGTTTATATTTTCATTACCCGTTGTATTCTATGCTAGTCGCGATTATTTTATTGCTGCATATAGAGGGTTACGTTCAAAATTATTAAATATTGATGTGCCCATTGCTTTAGGAATTCTGGTTTTATTTTTAAGAAGCACATTAGAAATTATTTTTAATTGGGGACCTGGTTTTTTTGATAGTTTAACCGGTCTTGTTTTCTTTTTGCTTTTAGGTAAATTCTTTCAACAAAAAACATACTCTTTTCTATCTTTTGAAAGAGATTATAAATCATACTTCCCCATAGCGGTAACAAAAATTTTGTTAAATAATATTGAAGAAACTATTCAAGTTCATGACATAAAAAAAGGCGATCGATTATTAATTAGAAATGAAGAATTAATTCCTGTAGATGGCATTTTAATTACTAAAAATGCGACTATAGATTATAGTTTTGTTACAGGAGAATCTGAACCCGTTATAAAAAAATCAGGAGATAAAGTTTTTGCAGGTGGCAAACAATTAAATGGCGCTATTGAAATTGATGTATTAAAATCTGTATCTCAAAGTTACCTTACACAGTTATGGAGTAATGCTGTTTTTCAAGAAAATAAATCAAGTAAATTTCAAACCTTAACAGACAGTATTGGCAAACGCTTTACAACCTTTGTTTTAGCAATTGCATTTGTTTCAACACTATTCTGGCTATTTTATGATTCTAGTAAAGCATTAAATGTTTTTACTGCTGTTTTAATTATTGCGTGCCCATGCGCTATTGCTTTAGCCTCACCTTTTACTTTAGGCAATATGCTCCGCATTTTTGGTAGAAAAAAATTCTATTTAAAAGACACACAAACTATTGAAAAATTAGCACAAATAGATACTGCAATTTTTGATAAAACAGGAACTATTACTACAGCTAAAAAAAGTAAGGCTGTTTATGAAGGTATTACTCTTTCATCAGAAGAAGAATTATTATTAAAAAGTACCCTTAGAGCATCAAACCACCCATTAAGCAGAAGTTTATACAATATGCTTGCTGAAAATGATATTGCAACTCTTGATGAATATGAAGAACATATTGGCAAAGGAATTGAAGGATCAATAAATAATAAATATATAAAAATAGGCTCTGCTAATTATGTTGGTAATACAATACCTGAGAATGATAAAAATACTTCCGTTTACATAAGCACAAATGATGCTTACAAAGGTTGTTATGTTTTTAAAAATGAATATCGCGAAGGTATTTCTGATTTTTTCAAAACCATGAGTGAGACCATTCAAGTAGCTATTTTATCGGGTGATAATGAAGGTGAAAAAAGCAGACTTGAAGCTTTATTACCAAAACTAACTCCGTTGTATTTTAATCAAAAACCAGAAGACAAATTAAACTTCATAAAATCACTACAAGACCAAAATAAAAAAGTGCTTATGGTTGGTGATGGTTTAAATGATGCTGGAGCATTAGCACAAAGTAATGTTGGTATTGCCATTTCAGAAAATGTAACCATCTTTTCTCCTGCTTGCGATGCTATTTTAGATGCTACTAAGTTTAAAGAATTATATAACTACATTATTGCTTCTAAAAAGGCTATGAGGATTATAAAATGGAGTTTTGTATTATCACTACTCTATAATGTTGTTGGGCTTTATTTTGCTATTTCTGGGCAACTACAACCCGTTATTGCGGCCATTCTAATGCCTTTAAGCTCCATTAGTATTGTTGTATTTACCACTGTAAGTACTAATATTCTAGGAAAAAAATTAAGATAATTATCTAAACATGATAAATGTCATTTTATACCCTTTGTCGCCACAGTAGTTTTACATCATAATTCAGGTAGGTATGAGTGTTATATATATGTTATTAGCAATAAGTATTCTGGTTGCAATCATCTTTTTTGTCGCATTTATTTTCTCAGTAAAAAACGGACAATATGATGATTCTTATACACCATCTGTACGAATGCTTTTTGAGGATGAACTTGTAAAAAAATCTCCGAAAGAAAAAGAACAAACCTATCCAACTAAATAAAAGTTTAAACAATTAATTATGGAATTACAGCAGTTTTATTACGACAATAAGGTCGTTAAAAAATTCCTCTATGCAACTATGTTTTGGGGAATTGTAGGTATGTCAGTAGGGCTTCTACTTGCATTTATGTTTATGTTTCCTAACTTAACTGACGGTATCTCATGGTTAAGTTTTGGACGTTTAAGACCTTTACATACAAATGCCGTTATTTTTGCATTCATAGGTAATGCAATTTTTGCTGGTGTGTACTACTCAACACAACGTTTACTTAAAGCACGTATGTACAGTGATTTTTTAAGTAATTTTAATTTCTGGGGATGGCAACTAATTATTGTTGCGGCTGCAATTACATTACCTTTAGGGTATACTACATCAAAAGAATATGCTGAATTAGAATGGCCAATAGATATTGCAATTGCTGTAGTTTGGGTAGCATTTGGTGCAAACCTTATTGGAACTATGATAAAAAGAAGACAACGACACTTATATGTTGCTCTTTGGTTTTATCTAGCAACATTTGTAACTGTAGCTGTACTACATATATTTAACAGTTTAGCATTACCTGTTAGCGCTTTAAAAAGTTACTCTGTTTATGCAGGTGTACAAGATGCTTTAGTACAATGGTGGTACGGACATAATGCAGTTGCGTTTTTCTTAACCACTCCGTTTTTAGGTTTAATGTACTATTTTGTTCCTAAAGCAGCGAACAGACCAATCTATTCATATAAACTGTCTATTGTTCACTTTTGGTCTTTAATATTTATATATATCTGGGCAGGGCCTCATCACTTATTATATTCTGCTTTACCTGACTGGGCTCAGAATTTGGGGGTTGCGTTCTCAATTATGCTTTTAGCTCCATCTTGGGGTGGTATGATCAACGGGTTATTAACCTTACGTGGTGCCTGGGATAAGGTTAGAACAGACCCAACCTTAAAATTTATGGTAGTCGCTATTACAGGATATGGTATGGCAACTTTTGAAGGACCATTACTTTCTTTAAAAAATGTAAATGCTATAGCCCACTTTAGTGATTGGATTATTGCACACGTACATGTAGGTGCATTAGCTTGGAATGGTTTTATGACTTTCGGTATGATTTACTGGTTGGTTCCTAAAATGTTCAAAACAAAACTAGCATCATTAAAACTTGCTAATTTTCACTTTTGGATTGGGACTTTAGGTATCATTCTATATACCTTACCAATGTATGTTGCTGGTTTCACCCAAGCTTTAATGTGGAAAGATTTTAACCCTAACGGAACGCTTGTTTATGGTAATTTCTTAGAAACAGTTACTGAAATAATGCCTATGTACTGGATGCGTGCTATTGGTGGTACTATGTATATTATAGGAGCTTGTGTTATGATATACAATGTTATTTTAACTATAAAAGCTGGTAGTAAAGTTGAAGATGAATTGGCTGAAGCAGCTCAATTAACCAAAGTATCTAAAAAAAGAACTGCTGGTGAAACTTTCCATACTTGGTTAGAGCGCAAACCTGTACAGTTAACAATATTAGCGACCATAGCTATACTAATAGGTGGTGTTGTACAAATTATTCCAACAATATTAGTTAAATCAAACATACCAACAATCACAAGCGTTAAACCATATACACCTTTAGAACTTGAAGGTCGTGATTTATACATAAGAGAAGGTTGTGTGGGTTGCCACTCACAAATGGTAAGACCATTTAGAAGTGAAGTTGAACGTTATGGCGAATATGCTAAAGCAGGTGAATTTGTTTATGATCATCCATTTTTATGGGGTAGTAAACGAACGGGGCCAGATTTATTACGCGTTGGTGGTAAATATTCTGACAACTGGCACTTAAACCATATGTATGATCCTCAAAGCACATCATCAGGTTCTATAATGCCTTCTTACTCATGGTTAATTAGAAACGAACATGATAGATCGGGTGTTCAAGATAAAATGAAAGCTATGGTTAGCTTGGGTGTTCCTTACACGGATGAGGATATCGAAAATGCTCAAAAAAACATGAATACTCAAGCAAGTAAAATTGAGAAAAATTTATATGCAGATCCTGATTTCGCTAAAAGTTATGAAGCTGACAAAAAATATGCTACTGAAAATGGAAGTGAATTTATTGAAATGAAAGATCGTGAAATTGTTTCCTTAATAGCCTATTTGCAACGCTTAGGCACAGACATTAAAATAAAAGAAACAGGAGAATTAATCCCTAACACAAAATAAATAATACTGATTATATAGAGGTAAGTAATACCTATTATTTACCCCTATATAACCTCTTAAATCATAAGACATCATGTTTAAATTCGTAAAAGGTTACATGGAAAGTATAGATGGTGTAGCCACCTATCCTATAATATCATTATTAATATTCTTTATCTTTTTTATTATTCTTTTTTGGTGGGTTTTTACTGCATCAAAAGAATATATTAAAGAGGTTAGTGAACTACCAATAGAAAAAGACAACCAACAAAACTTCGAATTATGAAAAATAGATCAAATTGGTGGATTAGAGTCCCAGTAATCTTCTTTATTATCTTCGGATTAATGGAATATTTTGTAGACTCTGGTGATCAACCTGCTGTAATAAAATACCCTATCACTCAATTCTTTTTAGTACTTGTTTTATTATTATTAATCGCAATAGAATTAATATTAAGTGCTATAGAAAATGTAATGTTTCAAACACTTTCAAAAGAAGCTCAGAATCGTTATTTAGCTAAAAAAGAAGAAAAATGGGAATGGAAATGGGCTAAAGAAACCTACAAGAAGCTTCTAGGATCTAAACCTATGGAAGCTGAAAGTGAAATAGTTCTAGATCACAATTATGATGGCATTAGAGAGTTAGATAACAAATTACCACCATGGTGGGTGTATATGTTTTACGCTAGTATTGTTTTTGGTATTGTTTACCTACTTCGCTTCCATGTTTTTAATGGTAACAACCAACATGTAGAATATGAGCAAGAAGTAGCTTTAGCTTTAAAAGAAATTGAAGAATACAAAAAAACTGCTAAAGATTTAGTTGATGAAAATACCGTAGAGTTATTAACTGATGCTTCAGATTTGAGTGCTGGAGAAAAAACATTTCAATCAAACTGTGTGGCGTGCCATATGGCAGATGGCGGTGGTGGTATTGGTCCTAACCTTACTGATCAATATTGGATTTTAGGTGGTGGTATTAAAAATGTTTTCCATACCATATCAGAAGGTGGTAGAGACGGTAAAGGTATGATTGCCTGGAAACAAACCTTAAAACCTGCAGAAATTGCTCAAGTAGCAAGTTATGTATTAAAAACTATTAATGGTTCAACTCCTGCAAATCCTAAACCCGCAGAAGGCGATTTGTGGGTAGATCCTAATGCCGAAAAAACTGAAACTGAAACTTCTGAGCAACCACAAGAAGTAGTGACAGATTCAGTAACCGTAGTAATGAATTAATAGTTTAAAAGCATTAAACATTAAAAATAATGGCTCAAGATAGCGAACATTTTAGAGACTCAATAGGTACTATAAACGAAGATGGTAAAAGAGCTTGGATTTACCCTAAAAAACCAAGTGGAAAATTATACGAATATCGTAAATATGTAAGTTACGTATTGCTCTTATTTTTAGTTGTTTCTCCTTTTATTAAAATAAATGGAAACCAATTTTTAATGTTTAATGTCTTAGAACGTAGGTTTAATATTTTTAGCTTCCCTTTTTGGCCACAAGATTTTCATTTGTTTGTTATTTCAATGATAATAGGAGTTATTTTTATTGCTTTATTCACAGTAGCTTTTGGTCGAATTTTCTGCGGATGGATGTGTCCGCAAACTATATTCTTAGAAATGGTTTTTCGAAGAATTGAATATTGGATTGATGGGGACCGAGGTGCTCAAATAAAACTTGACCGACAAGAGTGGAATGCCGAAAAAATTAGAAAACGCATATTAAAATGGGTTATATTTTTTATTATATCATTTTTAATTGCAAATGTATTTCTTGCTTATTTAATTGGTAGTGATCGCTTAATTAGATATGTAATTGATGGACCTTTAGAACATATTAGCACTATAATATCATTATTAATATTCACTAGTGTTTTCTATTTTGTATTTGCATGGTTTAGAGAACAAGTATGTATTATAGCTTGCCCTTATGGTCGTATGCAAGGGGTTTTATTAGATAATAAATCTATTATTGTTGCTTATGACCATAAAAGAGGTGAAGGTGAAAATGGTCGCAAAAAATTTCGTAAAAACGAAGATAGAAACGCATTAGGTAATGGAGATTGTATTGATTGTGCTCAGTGCGTAAATGTTTGCCCAACTGGTATTGATATTAGAAATGGCACACAACTAGAATGTGTAAACTGTACTGCTTGTATTGATGAATGCAATACAATTATGGAAAAAGTCAATCTACCTAAAGGATTGATTAGATATACAAGTGAAGATGAGATTGTCAAAAAAGAAAAATTCAAATTTACACCTCGCTTAAAAGGTTACACTGCTATACTTGTTATTTTAACTGGTGTTTTAATGGGTATGTTGTTTTTAAGAAACGATATAGAAGCTACTATTTTAAGACTTCCTGGACAATTGTATGAGCACAAACCGAACAACGTAATTAGCAATGTTTTTACTTATAAATTAATAAACAAAACAACCAAAAATGTTAATGACGTTCATTTTGAATTGTTATCGCATAAAGGAACCATTAAACTAGTACGTAATGAAGGATTTAATGTTGACGCCCAAGGCTTATCAGAGGGAACTTTATTTATTGAGATAAATAATAGTGAATTAAAAGATGATAAAGAAAGACTTAAAATAGGTGTTTATAGTGGAGATAAATTAATTGAAACTACGACAACTGCATTTTTAGCTCCTAGAAGTTACAAATAGCATCCTAGTAAATAAAAATTAAAAAAATAATCATGAAAATAAATTGGGGAACAGGTATTATAATCGCATTTATAGGTTTTATAAGCTTTATCTTATTTTTTGTAATTAGAATGAATATGGATGATCGAGCAAATCACGATTTAGTTACTCCTGATTATTACAAAGCAGAACTGGGGTATCAAAAAGAAATTGATGATGAGAATAATGCCATGGAAAATAACGTAATTCTTAAAATGCAAAAAACAGCTGATGGGTTGCAATTAATTTTCCCTGATAATATTAACTACAAAAACATAACAGGCACAGTGTCTCTATACAGACCTTCTAATAAACACTTGGATTTTTACTTTCCCATAAGTATATCTGACTCCAATTTGCTCATACCTGACAAACGTTTATTGGAAGGTCGATGGGACATTAAAGTTGCTTGGAAGTATAAAAACGAAAACTATTTATTTAAAGAAGATATCACTTATTAAGTTATGCTATTATCTGCAATCATATTAGGTTTTATGGGGAGTTTGCACTGCGTAGGCATGTGCGGACCAATTGCCTTTATGCTTCCGGTAGATAGATCTAATAATTTTAAAAAAATAAGTCAGATTTTCATCTATCATTTTGGGCGGTTATTAGCTTATAGTATTTTAGGTTTCATATTTGGCTTGCTTGGTAAAGGATTATTTGTTTTTGGTATACAACAAAAATTGTCAATTGCAATTGGTGTATTAATGATACTAATCGTTCTAATTCCTCATAAAAAACTTAACAAATTCAACCTATCAAAACCTACGTATAAAATCATTGGAAAAGTAAAAAGCAAACTCGGGAAAGAATTACAGAAGAAAACGCCTGATACTTTTTTAACTATTGGTTTTTTAAACGGATTTTTACCATGTGGTTTGGTTTACATGGCTTTATTTGGAGCTATTGCAACGGGCTCACCATTAGAGGGTGCTTTTTATATGACTTTGTTTGGTGCAGGTACAATCCCGTTGATGACTACCGCAATTTATTTTAGTAGTTTTCTAAAAACTGGTGTAAAGCAAAAAATACAAAAACTAATTCCTGTTTTTGTAATACTTATTGGTGCTCTATTTATTTTAAGAGGTTTAGGGTTAGGCATACCATATGTATCACCAAAACCCATAACCGAGGTAGTTTCTTCAACAATGGAGTGTCATGTAAATTAAGTACCTTCATACCACAAAATCATCATATTAATGCAACAAAAAGAAATTGAAAATAGAACTCATATAAGTCTATTAGTGCGTAGTTTTTATGCTAAAGTTAGAAAAGATGATGTATTAGGTCCTATTTTTAATGGTATTATTACTGACTGGGAAAGTCATTTAGAATTATTGACAGATTTTTGGGAAACACAATTGTTCTTAAAAAGAAAATACCACGGCAACCCAATAAAAGCCCATAATGATGTAGATGACAAAATGAACCATACAGTAAGCCCTGAACACTTTGGGTTATGGCTAAATTTATGGTTTGAAACTATTGATGAGTTATTTACTGGAGATACCGCTTTTATTGCTAAAAATAGAGCACGACAGATGAATACGATGCTGTACATGAAAATTTTTCAACACAGATCTAAATAAAAAAAGGAATGTTTTTTAAAAACACTCCTTTTTCAACTATCAACAACAATTCAACTAACTATATCTTAAAAGTAACCACTGGTATTGTAGAGTGGTTAGCTATATCTTCTCCTATACTTCCTATAAAAAAGTGAGATAATCCTTTTCTACCATGTGTCGGTATTCCAATGATATCTATATTTTCTACTTCTGCGTAACTAATTACACCTTTTTCTACATTATAATCATTATACACTTTAACGTCTAATAATTCAGGACCAACAGCTTTCGAAAATTTAATAATTTTATCATTTATAGCTTCAGTGCTCAAAAAGTCGTCTGCAGGCGTATTTACATATAATACATGTAAGTCTACCGAAAATTGAGTTGCTATATATTTTGCTCGTTGGTAAGCATGAATATTTTCTTTTTTTAAATCACAGGCGAACACCATTTTTTTAGGAGTAAAAACTCCTGTATCATGTTTTATTACTAAAACAGGAACTTCGGAATTTCTAACAACTTTTTCTGTATTTGAACCTACAAAAACCTCCATTAAACCATCTACACCATGTGAGCCCATTATAACAAGATCTGCATTATTTGCTTCTGCAACTTCATTAACCTCACTAAACACTTTAAAATGTTTTATAATAGGTTTTACTGTAACATCTTTTAGATAAGGTTTTTCTAGAAACTCAGAAAAACGCTTTTCTGCTAATTTCATTAAAAAAACAGTTTGTTCTGCCTGAAAACCTTCTATTGAAGTAATATAAGCTTCATTAATTTCTAGCATATGCATTGCGTATATTACTGAATTATGTTTTTTCGCTAAAGACGCTGCCGTTTTTAACGCATTTTCAGATTGTATTGAAAAATCTACTGGTACTATTATATTTTTCATGATGTTTGTTTTTTATGTTTTGTTATTAAATTGTCATAGAAAAAAGCCTAGTCTCAGGAGCTTTTCTGTGTAAATGCATATCAAATGCCATACTTATATTTCTAATAAATGGCATTCCTTTTTTAGTTACCTGAATTGTGTTATTCTTTATATCGATTAAATCATCTGCCTCCATCTCTTTTAATTTTGATAAAATAAGATCTACATCAAAAAAAGCAACATCACTTTCAGCGATAGTAGTTTTAAAGCCACACATTAAATTTAAAATATGTTGACGAATCAAATTATCTTCATCACTTAAAATGTGTCCTCTATAAATAGGAATTATATTATTTTCTACTAAATGTTGATATTCTTCAATACTTTTTACATTCTGAGCAAAACCGTACCAACTGTCACTAATGCTTGATACCCCTAAACCAATCATTAACTGTGTTTTTGAAGCAGTATACCCCATAAAATTTCTATGTAAAGTACCATTTTCCATAGCTTTAAATAAACTATCTGTTTTTAAAGCAAAATGATCCATACCTATATCTTCATAACCAACCTCAGCAAGCAATTGTTTTCCTTTTTCGTATTGATCTCTTTTTTCTTCTGCACTTGGCAAATCAGCATCATTATAACCTCTTTGTCCGTTACCTTTTAACCATGGCACATGAGCATAACTATAAAAAGCTAAACGATCTGGCATTAAGCTTTTTGTCTTTAAAATAGTTTTTTCAACATTTGCAAGTGTTTGGTGTGGTAAACCAAAAATAATATCATGACCTATAGAAGTATAACCAATTTCTCTTGCTTGATCAGTTACTCTTTTTACATTCTCAAAAGGTTGAACCCTATGTATAGCTTTTTGCACCTTTTCATTATAGTCTTGCACACCGTAACTAACTCTTCTAAAACCAACATCATACAAAGCTTGCAAATGTTCTTTTGTTGTATTGTTAGGGTGACCTTCAAAACTAAATTCATAAATTTCAGCTTTTACAGCTGTTTTTAAAATTCCGTTTATAAGTAACTTAAGGTTTTCTGGTGAGAAAAAAGTTGGTGTACCGCCACCTAAATGCAACTCTTTAATTATAGGTTTAGCATCAAATAGCTTACAATACAATTGCCATTCTTTAATTACCGTTTGTATATAAGGTATTTGAACGTCGTCTCTTTTAGTAATTCGTTTATGACAGCCACAAAAAGTACACATACTTTCACAAAATGGTAGATGAATATATAAACTGACACCTTCTATTGCATTGCTTTCTGAAAAACTTTTTTGTAATGTAGTATCCCATTTTTTTCCTGAAAAAGAACTCATATCCCAATACGGAACAGTAGGATAACTTGTGTAACGAGGTCCGGGTATATTATATTTTTGAACTAAACTGCACATTTGTATTATAATTTAATACAAACCTACTTGGTAATATTTCAAAAAAATATGACAATTATCAGGTTGCGATTTAAAACCTTCCAAAAAAGCTTAAAGAAATAGATTCTTTTATAAAAGGTTAGTAGCAATTTACAGACTATTAGTAAGTATATATTACTCTACATCAACAACACGTTCAAGTCAAAAAATAAATTTTATTAGCACAAAATCATAAAAAAACAAAAAAAATGTAATATTAAAATAATGTATAATTTAAATTAAATTTTAAAAATAATTCAAATAGATGTATTAAAATTAAAATTACAAGTATTAAAATAGTTAATATTAATTTTTTTATGATAAAAACATAAATATTAATAATAATTAAAAAACATTAAATATTACGAATATCATATTTTATTAAGTTAAAATTATCTTATAATTAATAATTACCCCAAATAAGCTCTACAAATACAAAAAATGTTTACAAAAAGTAAAATACATGAATTTAATTCATTGATTTTGAGGTTTTACTGATTTTTATTTACCAAAAACAATAATTAATATTGAGTAACGTAAAAATTACGTTTTTATTTAGACAGTAAAAGTTCCGGAACTTTTTGTTTTTAGAAAAACCATTAATGTTTACAAAATCAACTAGCTAACAACAAGGCTAGAGTTTTGTGTAGCATTATTTTAACAACCTATAACCCTCTGAAAATGAATAAACTCTTACTCATATTATTACTATTTAGCTCCTTTTCGGTGCTTTCTGCTCAAGAAATTGATATAAAAGGAAAGATTACCGATGACACTGGTGAACCATTAGCAGGAGCAAATGTTGTCGTAAAAGGTACTAGCAAAGGTACCGTAACAAATTTTGATGGTGAATTTGAAATCGTTGCTCCATCAACAGGAACATTAATCTTTTCTTCATTAGGTTATGCTTCAAAAGAAATAGCTATTAACAACAAAACGTACATTACAGTTCAGTTAGCTGCTACAGCCCAACAATTAGACGAAATGGTTGTTGTAGGATCAAGAGGTCAAGCTAGAACAAAACTAGAAACAGCCTCACCAGTTGATGTTATAAACATCGCTACACAAAGTATTAATATGCCTCAATTAGGTTTAGCAGAAATGTTGGTTGCTTCAGCACCATCATTTAGTGCTTTTAAATCGCAAGGTGGAGATTTATCTTCTTCTGTAGATCCACCAACGCTAAGAGGTTTAGCGCCAAACCAAATGTTAGTTTTGGTAAATGGTAAACGTAGACATACTTCTGCATTACTGGCTGCTTCACAAACCGGAAGTGCTGCAAATGCAGTAGACATGAGTTTTATTGCTCCAGAATCTATTGAGCGAGTAGAAATTTTAAGAGACGGAGCTTCTGCACAATACGGATCTGATGCTATTGCTGGTGTAATGAACGTTGTTCTTAAAAAAGGCACCAATAAATTTACCGGTAGCTTAACCGTGGGTGGCTACCCAAATAAAGCACCTGATTTAAGTGACTCTGATATAAGCGAAGAAAACCAAGCGCTTCTTGCAGATACTGAGCCAGATGGTATGAATTATCAATTATCTGGAAACTATGGATTAAGTTTTGAAAATGGTGGTTTCATAAATGTTACAGGTACGTATCGCCAAGCTGAAAAAACTATAAGACCTAATATTAGTGATGCTGAACCTTATGGAGAATCATATTTAAATAACCAAAGAACAGATACTGATGGTAATGTTATAATTACTAATCCAGAATTAATTGCAGCGCAAGCCGCAGGAGATACAGAATTAGCAGCAACGCTTACTACAGATGCTGGTTTAATGGCAGCAAGAGGTTTGACTGCTAAAGATTTTTCAACTTTCGCTGGTTCTGCAGGATCAAACTTAGGAGTTATTTCATACAATATGGAATTACCAATTAATGAGAATACTGACTTCTATTCTTTCGGTGATTTTGGTTATAAATATACTGATGCGTTTAGTTGCTTCTACAGAAGACCTGCTCAAACAGATAGAGCTAATTACGACTTATACCCTAACGGTTTTAGACCACAAATTACAACTACACAAACTAATATTGGTTTTACTAGTGGAATTGATGGAAAATTAGGTGATTTTGATTTTGACTTCAGTAACACATTTGGAAGAAACAAAATGACTTTTGACATGTTCAATACATTCAATGCAAGTTTACAGTCTGAGTCGCCTACAGAAATGAATTTAGGTACACATAGTTTCGCTCAAAATACTATGAATTTTGATATCTCAAGATATTATGATGATATTCTTTCAGGATTTAATATTGCAATAGGTACTGAATTGCGTGTAGAAAACTACAAAATTATAGCAGGCCAAGAGGAAAGTTATGAAGCTGGCGACGCTGGTATTTACACTGCTACAGAAGACAACGAAGTTCTTTTAGGTCCTGACGGTTTCCCATTAGAAGATTTAGACTCTCAACCCTTAGTTGATGAAAATGGTGATGCAACCGTTTTAGAATATGCTGGTGTAAGTCAATCTTTCAACAAACAATATTCTGCTAACTGCCAATGTTTTAGAGGTTTTGCACCAACTAATGAAAGTGATGAGTATCGCTCAGTTACCGCTTTATATTTAGATATGGAATTAGATGTTACTGACAAATGGTTTGTAAGTACTGCATTTAGAACTGAGAATTACTCTGATTTTGGAGGCGTATTCACTGGCAAGTTTGCAACAAGATATTCTATCACAGATAATTTTGCAGTAAGAGGCTCTTTTAGTTCAGGTTTTAGAGCACCTTCATTACAAGAATTAAATTACTCACATACATTTACATTCTTTGTAGGTTTAGATCCTTTTGATGCAACTACATACCAAAACTCAAGTAGCGCAGCAAGAGCAATAGGCATACCACAATTAACTGAAGAAAAATCCACCAACTTTAGCCTAGGTTTTACCACTAAATTATTTAACAAATTAGAATTGACTGTAGATGCTTATTCTATTAAAATTGATGATCGAATTTTTGAAACAAGCACATTTAGCGCAGATGACGCTCCAGCACTAGAACCAGTAATTGGTTCTGGCTTAGCTTCTTTTAGAATTAATGGTGGTGATGTTAGTACAAAAGGTATTGAAATAGTTGCCAACTATAACGAGCGTATCGGAGAAGGTATGTTAGGTTTAATGGCATCAGGAGTATTCAGAAAAAATACATTTGAAAATTCTAATGTGCCTGATTTAAACACATCATTAACTGATGAAGAATTAGAAGCTAAATATGTTGATAGATCAAGTATTGGTCAGTTTGAAACAGGAACACCAAATACTAATTTAATTGGCTCTGCTACTTATTCAATTGGCAAATGGTCAGGTATGTTACGTGGTACATTATATGGCGAAGTAACTACTTTAGATAATACACTAGATTCTAATGGTTTATATGACGATCAAACTTTTTCAAGCGAATTTGTAACTGATATAGGGCTTACATACAAAGCATCAGAACATATAAGCTTAACTGTTGGTGGAAATAACATTTTTAATAATTATCCAGATATTCTTATTGCTGCAAATAGAGGTTTCTATTTATATTCTAATTACCAACAAGGTTCTAATGGCGCCTATTACTTTGCAAGAATGAGCTTTTCTTTCTAATTATTATTAATCTAAAAAATATATCATGATTAAAACCTATATAAAACAACTTAGCATACTATTCATCTTTCTTTTTATTACCTCATGTGAGGTAGATCAGTTAGATGCAGATACAACTACTGCAGATGGTGGTGGAACATTAACAAATTATATTGCCTACACAGTTAACTCTACCGACCCAACTGGCACAAATATTTACGGGAGAATAGTTTTTTGGGAAACAAGCCTTAATCAAACCTTAGTTCAAGTATCTGTTTACAATACAGAATACCAAGAGTTATACCCTAGTGAAATTGTAGCCGGAGCAATTGGAACAGAAACAACAACAATGGTTGAATTATCAGATGTTGAAGGGTTTATTTATCAATATGGAGAATCAACTACTGAAGTTGATACTGATGATATTGATGACGATGGCGATACAACAGAAGCATTACCCCTATTAAATTATTATGGCGAATTAGGAGAAACAAAATTCTTTGTTATTACAGAC
Source organism: uncultured Cellulophaga sp. (assembly GCA_947496695.1). Classification (GTDB taxonomy): domain Bacteria; phylum Bacteroidota; class Bacteroidia; order Flavobacteriales; family Flavobacteriaceae; genus Cellulophaga. Next base: position 289,973 of record CANMEI010000001.1, read on the forward strand.
ACCGATTTTTATGATTCTATTTTAACTATGGATAGTCATCTAAACATCTATTCAAATGATGGCTCAGGTACTATTGTTGCTAGTGGTGATTTAGGAATAAATGCCGACCCAGTAGAACAAAATTAGATTTTTAAACTTAATAAGCACAAATATGAAAACTACAGTAAACAGAAGAGATTGGCTAAAAAGAGGAGCACTCACCGCTGCAGGTGTAGTAGCTGCACCTTATTTATCTTATGGCGCATTTTCAGCAGAGCCTGTAACATTAGATTTACAAGGCAACGCACCCTACACTCCATTTTTTAAAGAATTTTTACCTCACAATGCAACTAAACCGTTAGCACTTGCTGCTAAATTAAATGCAAATGAAAACCCTTACGGACCTTCATCAAAAGCAATTGCAGCCGTTGGTGAAAATGCATTTAGAGGTAATAGATATGCTTGGACAGAGTTATTTGATTTAATGGATAAAATTGCTTTAGAAGAAGGAGTAAAACAAGAAAATATAATGATGGGTCCTGGCTCGTCAGATTTATTAGAAAAAACTGCAATGGTATTTTTTCAAAATGGAGGTAATATTGTTTCTGCAGACCCTTCTTACATGTCCTTAATTAAAGTAGCTCAAGCAACAGGTGCAGAATGGAAAGCAATTCCTTTAAAACCTGACTGGTCTCATGATTTAGCTAAAATGGAAGCGGCAATTGATAGTGAAACTAAATTAGTCTATATCTGTAACCCCAACAACCCTACAGGTAGCATGACTGATCATGCTGAGCTTCTTGATTTTTGCAAAAGAGTTTCTGATAAAGTTCCAATTTTTGTTGATGAAGCTTACTTAGGTTTTCTTGAAGATGGCGCTAAAAAAAGTATGGTTTCTTTAATTAATGAAGGGAAAAATATAATTATAGCTAGAACATTTTCTAAAATACACGGAATGGCTGGCTTACGTGTTGGTTACGCTGTTGCTTTACCTGAAACTTTAGAAATTATTCAAAAAATTACTAGAGGTGGCATGGGTATTTCTTTCCCTTCAATTTATGCTGCAACAGCTAGCATGGATGATATTGAATTTCAAAATAAATCTAGAAAACTAAATAAAGATTGTAGAGAATATGTTTATAAAGAATTAGATAGAATGGGCTTTAAATATGTGCCTTCATCAACTAGTTTTATCATATTTCCAATCGAAATGGCTGGTAAAGAGTTCTTAGAAAAAATGACTACTGAAAAAGTTGGCGTTCGTGCATTTGAATTTTTTGACCAAAATTGGTGTCGTGTTAGTATGGGCACAATGGATGAAATGAAACTGTTTACTGCAGCCTTAGAGAAAGTGCTTATCTAAGTCTATTAATTGGTCCACGGGTTGGCGAAATAGTTAGTTTATTAAATATCTATTTAACCAACTTTAGTGGCTCATTAAATAGTACAAAAACTACAATTAAATTATAATTTTTAAAACTTTCATTTATGAATATTGCATTTCAGAAAACCTTAGAACTATTAATTATTATAGCTATTGGTGTTTTCTTGCAAAAAAAGGTTGCAAAAACTGATTTAAAAGGAGTTAAAATTTTAATACTAAGTGTTGCATTGCCTGCAGTAATATTTGTAGCATTATTAAAAATAAAATTAGAAAGCTCACTTTTAATATTTCCTGTACTAGCATTAGCATTTAACTTATTAATGCTACTCGCATCAAAATACTACCTAAGCAAAGTATTACCAACAGAACATAATGCCAGAAAAAGAACAATAATGATGCTTTTACCATCATTAGCACCTGGCCTTTCTTGTTTTCCTTTCATAGTTGTGTATTTAGGTGACGACTACTTAGCGCTTTCTGCACTTGCCGATGTTGGAAATAAAATATTTGTTCTTATTCTTTTATACATGTTAGCCATGCAATGGTACAACATGCGTTCTATCAAAAAAGTAAAAAAATCAATGAATAAGAAAATTAAAGGTTTATTAATCTCAATGATTAATGAACCCATAAATCTTGTTATAATTATTGCTTTAGTGCTTTTAGGATTTGGCATTACGCTTTCTAGCTTACCAAATTTTCTTGAGAATACTATCACAAAATTGAGTGCTATAATGGCGCCACTAGTATTGTTATTTATTGGCATGGCCGTTAGAATTAATGCAAATGAATTTGGTTTAATCTTATCATTATTAGCAAGAAGAGCCGGAATCACTTTTTTAATGTCAGCCTTATTTATATTTATTTTTCCTGCATTAGGCGCAAGCATGATTTTATTTTTAATTGTATTTCCACAAAGCTCTTGTAGTTTTTGGCCTTTTGCACATATGAGTGCGATTGCAACATTAGAAGAAAAAGATGAGCAAACGAAACCCACATTTGATATTGACTTTGCCGTTAATGTTCTAGCTTGTTCTTTACCATTTTCAACACTATTAATTATTGGTGTATTTTCATTTAGCAATGTATTTATAAATCCGATAGTAATTACAATATCTGGTCTTTTAATGCTAGGATTATCTTACACACCGAATGCTATTAAAATTTTTAAAAAAGCTAAAACACACTCTGATGAGCATATTGATGCTATATCTTTAAATTTAGAAACACAAGTGAATGACAATGACTAAACACCAACTATAATTATTACAAAGCATTTATAAATAGTATCTTTGAATTGGTTCACTTGTCTATTTAATGACAGCCAATTCATAGGTGCTAATTTTATTTGTAATGGAACGTAACAATCTTTACCCTGTATTTCTTAAAGTCTCTAACTTAAATATTCTTATTGTCGGAGGTGGCAATGTAGCTTTAGAAAAATTAACTTTTTTATTAAAATCAAGTCCTGATGCAAACGTAGAAATGGTTTCGCCAATGTTTAGAGAAGAAACTATAGCGCTAGCAAATAAATATGATATAAAAATGAATGTTTCAAACTACGACAGCTCATTTTTAGAAAATAAAAATATTGTTGTAGCTACTACTGATAATATTCCTGTTAACGAACAAGTTTATCATGATTGTAGAGCAAAAAACATATTGGTAAATGTTGCTGACAACCCTCCATTTTGTGATTTTTATATGGGCGGAATTGTTACCAAAGGAAATGTAAAAGTTGCCATCTCTACAAATGGAAAATCACCTACTACAGCAAAACGTCTACGTCAATTTTTTGAAGACGTAATACCTGAAAATATTGATGATTTAGTTAAAAACTTAAACGAATTTAGAAAAACAATTAAAGGAGACTTTGAAGAAAAAGTTGAAACCCTTAATGAGTTCACAAAAGGTCTGGTTAATAAAAAAGACGCTTAAATATGATTTAGAAAAGGAGCCAAATCTTCATTGTTTTTTAAACCCATTATCATATTATTTTCTAGTGGTTTTTCAAAAAAATCGAACACTTGACTGTAATTTTTAGACTTTTCTTTATCTGAAGCACCAATTGAAGAAGTTACTATTACCACTTTTATTGTAGGTTTGAAAGTAATTTTATTTAATTCTTCTAAAAACTCCCAACCATTCATAAAGGGCATATTAATATCTAATAATATTAAAAAAAGCACATCATTATCTTTATTTTCTAAAACATAATCTAAAACCAATTGTCCGTTAGAAAATAATTTTTGATCTGAAAGATTACAATCGATTAATACCGATTTGTGTAAAAATTGTACAATTGGGTCATCGTCTACCAATAATATTTCAAATTTTGTCTTTGTCATAATCTATTTCAATATTAGAAGTCTTTTCTGTTATTTCTCTTATAATTAAATCTAGCTCATCTGTTGCTTTAAGAGCTTCTTCAAAAAGAAAGTGACTTTTATCTTTTTTATCTTCTTCAAGTTTTAATAAGTGCATAATACCCATTAACCTAGCTAACGGAGCCCTAACAACATGTGATTGTATCCATGCTATTTCTTTTAAGTTCTTATTCTGATCTTCAATAGCTTTAATATACTTTGTACGATCAGTTATGTCATTGGCTAATGAAATACGTACCATTTCACCATTATGAGAAATAAGGTTGCTAGTAATTTCAACAATTATATTCTCTCCGTTTTTTTTCTGATGGTTAAAAAATCCTTTTATATTTTTTTGATTTTTTTTCTTTTCATCAGTTATATATTTTTCAAATAACTTAAAATCTTTTTTAGGTCTTAAATCATAAATACTCATTTTTAAAAACTCCTCATAAGCATAACCATAATGTTCTAAAGCCGCTTTATTTACATCTAAAAAATTAAAAGTTTCCGTTTCAAAAATCCACATAGGTTGCGGACTTAATTGAAACAAATCCATATACCTTTTTTCAGACTGTTCTAATTGAGCTATATATTTAGAACGCTCTATATTATATCTTAAACTTTTATAGAGTGTTAGACCCGTAATATCATCTTTCACCAAATAATCTGATATTCCAAGATGCAAAGACTTAATGCTAAATTGCACATCAGAGTAGCCTGACAAAACAACAATTGGTTTTTTTGCACTTAATTTTACAATCTCTTGTATTAATTCAACACCATTTTTATCAGGTAAAGAAAGGTCTAAAAAAATAATATCTAAATTAATCTCTTCAGATGTTAATAAACCTTCAGCTTCATCAAAATTATAAGCAACATAAAGATTCGGGTCTATAATTTGATCTTTCAAGTACTCTTGAAAAATAAATAAATCACCCGGATTGTCTTCTATAATTAATATGTTATATTCAGATTTATCCTTTATCATACACCTATTTTGGTAACTTAACAATGTTTATCCAGAAATTTTCAATTTCAGAAACCGCATCTATAAAGTCTTGAGGTTCAACTGGCTTTGTAATATAACAATTAGCATAATTTGAATACGCTTTTTTAACATCTACCACTGATGATGATGTTGTAAGCATAACAACTGGAATATGCTTATACATTTCATCATTTTTAATTTTATGTAAAACTTCATGCCCATTTTTCTTTGGTAAATTAACATCTAGTAATATTAAATCAGGAGTAGCCTCATTAGCAAAACTTCCATTTTTATATACAAAATCTAATGCTTCTTCTCCATCAGTTACTACTTTTAAAGTATTAGCCACTTTACAATTTCCTAACGCCTGAGTCGTTAATAACACATCACCTTCATTATCTTCTACAAGTAATATTATTATGCTATCCATTTAAACTTGTTTAATAATTTATTTTTTCTTGATTGTAAAAAAGAACTTAGAACCTACATCTAACTCACTTTCTACCCATATTTCACCTTCAAGATTCTCAATAATTTTTTTGGCCAATGCTAACCCTATCCCTGTACCATTAAATTTATTTTTACCATGCAACCTTTGGAAAATCACAAAAATCTTATCAAAATAATCTTCTTTAATACCAATACCATTATCTTCTATTATAAACTTATGATGGGTTTTAAGGTTTTCATAATTGATATTAATAACAGGAACTTTACCTTCTTTTTGATATTTAAGAGCATTTCCTATTAAATTTTGAAATAATTGCTGTATAAGAATTTTGTAACTATTTATTTTTGGTAAATTTTGACTATTTATTATTGCATTTTTGTTTTCAATTTCTTGTTGAAAAACCACATTAATATTAGTCATTATCATATTCAAATCTAACTCTTCCAAAACCTCATCACTACGACCAACTCTTGAAAAATCAAGTAAATCTAATATAATCTGTCTCATTCTTTTTGCTCCATCAACAGCAAAATGAATATACTTTTTACCATCTGCATCAAGCGTATCATTATATTTTTTTTCAAGTAAGGTTAAAAAACTAGAAATCATTCTTAATGGCTCTTGTAAATCATGAGAAACCACATATGCAAATTGTTCTAACTCTTCATTATACCTACTTAGCTCTGTAGCTTGAAGTTTTAAATTTTCATTTAATTCTTTTAATGAATCTTCATATTTTTTTCTATCCGTTATGTCTTGCAAAGCCCCTACTAATTTAACAGGTTCTCCATTACCATTTCTTAAAACACTACCACGATCAATAACGTAAGCATATGTTCCATCGCTTTTTAAATATCGATAGTTTAAATTAAAATAATCACTAGACCTTGAACCTAATCGATCTTCTATTACAAGACTTACAGCCTCTACATCATCAGGGTGTACCCTTTTCTTCCAAGTATTGAAACCATCTTGCTCTTTAAAATTTTTATAACCAAATAGTTTAAAATGACTAGCTCCATAAACTACTTCATTTGTTATTAAATCAAAATCCCAAATAGCATCATTAGTTGCTTCTGAAATTTTTTCAAATCGTTCATTTGATCTTCTTATTTCTTCAATTGCGTTTATTTTATCTGTAATATCTTGAATAGCTCCTACCATTCTTACTACCACCCCTTTATTATCTCGAACAAAAAAAGCTTTATCAATTACATGCAAATACTCATTATTACTGTTTTTAAAGCGGTATTCTTCTTGCCAAGTAAGCTGCTCGCTTTTTAAGCTTTCATTACAACTGTCAACTATTTTTTCTCTATCATCGGGGTGTATATTAGATTCCCAATAATCTCCTTTAGCTGTATCATTATTTTTAATTTCTTCTGTATAACCAAAAAGTTTTTTATAATTTTCACCTCTAAAGATCTCTTCTGTTTCAAAATCAATATCATAAATAGCATCAGAAGTTGCTTTTGTTATATTCTCAAATCTCTCATTAGATCTTTTAATATCTTCAACTGCTTTTAACTGATCAGTAACATCTTTAATAGCTCCTACCATTCGAACAACTACTCCTTTATTGTCACGAACAAACAAAGCTTTATCTATTACATAAGAATATTCGTTTTTTATATTTTTGAAACGATATTCATCTTCCCAAATTTCTCCGCCCTCTATTAATGATAATTGAAAACCATCAACAACTCTTTTTCTATCATTAGGGTGTATATTATCTTCCCAATAATCAATATCATCAGTTATCATAGCTATTGAGTCATAACCAAAAAGCTTTTCGTAATTTTGACCTCTAAAGATTTTTCCACTTACAAAATCTATATCATAAATAGCATCAGAAGTTGCTTTTGTAACTTTCTCAAATCGTTCATTAGATTGCTTAATTTGCTCTATTGCTTTAAGCTTGTCTGTAACATCAGCAGTTGCACCTAAAACTCTGACAGCATCACCATTGTTATCATAAATAACACTACCTCTACAGTTTACATTTGCATATTCGCCGTCAGACTTTAAAAAACGATATTCATTTTTAAAAAACTCTTCTTTATTTCCTTTTGTAGATAACTTAATACTGTCAATTACCTTAGGTAAATCATCAGGATGTACTTTACTTTTCCAAACTTCAAAAGCATTTAAAGCATTTTTAGGTTTATTCCCAAAAAGTTTATAATAACCAGGACCTTGATACACCTTATTATTAATAAAATCCCATTCCCAAATAGCATCATTAGTAGCCTCTGCTATTTTTTCAAACCGTTCATTTGACCATTTTATTTCTTCAGTAGCTTTTAATTTATCTGTAACATCTTGAATGGCGCCAACCATTCTAATTGGTTTACCTTTGTTATCACGAATAACAAATCCCCTATCAATAACATACAAATATTCTTTTTTACTATTTGCAAAACGATATTCTTCTTTCCAATTATTTTCATCACTTTCTAAGATATTATCAAAACTATCAATAACTCTTTTTCTGTCTTCAGGATGTATGTTATCTCCCCAATACTTTAGATCATCTTCAGCTGAATTTAAAGAAGGGTGACCGAAAAGCTTTTTATAATTCTCACCCCAATATAACTTACCCTTTAGAAAATCTAAATCCCAGATAGCATCAGAAGTTGCATTCATTACATAATTGTAACGCTCTATACTTTCCTCTAATGCTAACTCAATTGATTTAGTTGCCGTTATATCTTGAACAGTACATTCAAACTTTATTAATTCTCCTTTTTTATTTTTCAGAAAATTACCTATATGCTGTACCCATATTAATTTTCCATCAGGTCTTTTAATTTTATTTTCTAGCTTGAACTCTTTATTTAATTTAATAGACTCATCTCGTTTTGCATAAATTAACTCAAGATCTTCTTTAGAAAATAATGGAATTAAAGTCTCTCTAGATCTTTTTACTGTTTTTTCTAAACCATAAATAGCATATATTTTATCTGACCAATATTCTGTATGGTTAATATAATCTATTTCAAAATAGCCTAATTTTGCAATATTTTGAGCTTGATTTAATTTACCGTTAAGATACTCAAGCTCTTTATTTCTATTTTTATCTTCCGTAATATCAGCAATTACAGTATCAATACTAACACTTCCATTATGGTTAACTATAGTTTTACCAAAACCTCTTATCCAACGGATGGAACCATCTAAATGATGGTACATTCTAAACTCTTCGTTCCAATCTTTATGTTCCGTTGCGCATTCCCCTATAACTAATCTTAATTTATCAATATCATCTTCATGAACAGAATTCCACAAACAACTAACATCTGAACTTATTTCTTCTTTTGTAAATCCTGATATTTTTTCAGAACCATTAGTCAAGTGTATAATTTCTTCCGTTCCATCTTCAAAAATTATATACCTAAATGCCAAACAATTAACATATTCAATGATCGAATTTAACTGCATTTTCATGGTATAAGCGTCATGAATATTTACGATACAACCTTCAATTAAAATTGGTTCTTTTTGTTCATTCCATTTAGTTACACGAGCTTGAATTGTAGTCCAACTCCAATATCCTTTATTATGTTTTACTCTAATGGTATGCTCATACTTTTCAATTTCTTTATTTTTAATCTTGTTTAAATACATTAAACATTCACCAACATGTTTTTCATAAACAATCTCAAGAAAATTATCAAAATTAAAATCTAAATCATCAGTATTTTTATACCCTAATATGTTTAATGCTATTTCATTAAGTTTAAATTTAGCAGTAGAAACATTTAATTCCCAAAGCCCAATATTATTTTCTGTTAAGCAATTTTCATAAAATTTTTCTTTCTCTTCTGGTTCATCTTGTTTAACTATTTTAGTTAAAAAAATAGCTTCAGAAACTTTCTCAGCTATTGTTATAAAAGATAGTTTTTGATTTTCAGAAAGCTTATTGGGTTGTTTATTAAATGCTATCAACTTTAATGATTGATCATCATTATTTGAAATTGTATAGCTTTTACAATAATTATAACTTGCTATATTTATATTTTTTTCTTGAAACCCATTTGTAGAGAATAATTCTGAAGTAAAATTTACATCATTGATAATTTCACTTATATTTTCAGTTCCAAAAAAACCTTTTAATTGCAGATTTTCTAATGAATTAACTTTCAAAATAATACACACAGAATTATTAGACAATGTACTAGCGACCATTGCATAATCATCAAATTTCTGTTCTATAGAGATATCTATTCTAATATTATTTTTTTTCAATCTTAAATTAAATTTTAACTTGTTAAAAACAAAAATTCAAGTTCATGTTTATTAAACCTTTAATTTAAGTAGGTATTTTAGACTCTAAAGCACCTATTTACTTTTTACGCACCTTAAAAACAAAGTCTATCTACAATATGTATAATTTAAACAAAAGTAAGAATTTTCAGCTAATAATGAGTCTAAATTAAACAATTACAATAGTATTTTGTTACAAATAAAACTATTTAATAAGGTCTTTTTAATTGTAACGTATACATAATTCCAAATGTTACCGTAGACCAATTAGCATCATCTACATTAATAGAAGTATATGAAAAGTTTATTTCTGTTTGCGCACTCATTAATATTCCTAATTGAGGTCTGAAATAAAAACCTCCATCATTACCATCATTTAAGCCAATTGCTTGACCCGCATTAACACCAAATGAAACCGAATTAGAAGGCCAAATACGTATTGATCCTGAAATAGGTAAAAATTGCACACTAGGAAAATCAATCAATAAATCTTGATTATCAAATTTTTCAGGAAAACCATGTATATAACCTACCATAATACCCAAGTCAAAAGTCTCATTTAATGCCCACATATGTCCAAAATCAGCACCAACAACAACACCTACCGTATCGTTAAAGTCACCAAAAGGCAAACCTGCTTGAACCCCAAATTTCAATCCTTCTTGCCCGGAAGCTGTAATACCTGTTAATACAAAAGCAAAGACTAATACTATTTTTTTCATTCTATTTTTGGTTTAGTTGATTTATAAAGTAAATATAGCCTCTACAAGTAAATTCAAAATATTTTTGTTGTAAAACATAGTAAAAAGGTTGTAAGAATTTTAACCAAGCTGCTATTTAAAAGATAAAATAAGGTATTATAGAACAACCTTAAATTAGTTTTTCTTAAATAAAAAAGTTAAATTAAACCTACCAATCTTATCAAAATAATGCCCCATACCGTATATAAAAATCTTTAGCCCTGTTTCTGTAGGACATTTTTATTACTAAATACCATTTATCGACACTTTATTAATGGTTAACCTACAACTATAACTCATCATCAATTAAAAAAATAAAAACAATCATTTGTTTGTTATTTTTGTAGTCCAAATCTTACTTATTTATTTTAAGCATGTTAATTTGTTTACTATGAAACATTTAAAAATATTATACTTCAAATTACTTATTTGTGCATTTTACTTACTTAATATAGGTATTATGAATGCACAAAATGTAAAAAAAGATAGTTTACAGAAAAAAATTCAAGAATTTAAATTAAAACCAAATTTTCAAAAAGATACTACATATATAAATATGCTATATCACTACGGAAAAGATTTTGGGTATTACAATTTAGATAGTTTGTTACTGCTAGCAAATGAATCTCTTAAATTAAGCAAAGAAATTAATTACACCAAAGGCGAAAGTCAAGGCTTAATAATTCTTGGCAACTACTATGCAGACAATAGTAAAAAAGAAAAAGCCCTAGAACTATTCATTGAAGCATTGTCTAAAGCAGAAGAAATAAACGATATAAAATTAATTTTAAGAGCAAAAAGCAGTTTAGCTATAGGGTACACCTATTTAGAAGATTACACTGAAGCTTTAAAACAATATTACAAAAGTATTGAAATTGCAAAAGAAAATAATGAAGATGCTTGGCTATCATCAATGTACATAAGCATAACCGTTATATACAGCATTCAAAAAGAATATAAAGAATGTATTTATTTTCTAACAAAGTCAATGGAATTAAATAAAAAAATTGGTAATGAAAGAATGACAGCTATAACACTTACCAATTTAACTTCTACTTATATAAACGATAATAACATAGAAAAGGCTAGCAAAACTATTGATGAGGCTATTCAAATTTTAGAAAAACTACAAATTGATGACTGGCTTACTTTCGCTTATGAATTAAAAGGAAATATTTATTTAGCAAAAGAAGATTATAAAAGTGCTTTAATCTGGTTTAAAAAAAGTGAAGTAAAATATGAACATATCGCTATAGAAAGATACAAAATACCATTATATAATGGTATAGCAAAAGCACACCTAGGCCTAAAAGAATATAAACAAACAGAAAAATATGCCTTAAACGCTCTTGCTTTAAGTAAAAAATTTGAATCTCTAGATCAACGTGACGATATTTTAAAAACCCTTTATTTACTTAAAAAAAACACTAATAAAACTGCAAAAGCATTAATATATCTTGAGGAATTGAAAGCTATTTCAGATAGCATTAACATTAAAAACAACAAAAAGGAGCTAAGAATATTAAAGTCCAAATTTGCATTTGAGCAAGAAAAAGAAAAATATCTGCTTGAAAATGAAAAAAAAATAGCACAACAAAAAATCTATTTTTATGTAGCTTTAATTATTATCATAGCATTTTCTATGATCATCTTTATCTTAAAGAAAAATAATAAAACTAAAGAAAAGTTAAATAAAAAACTTACTCACAAAACCGAAGAACTTAAAAAGAATGAAACTTTTCTAAAAAATGCAAATGATACTAAATCAAAATTATTTTCAATTATTGCTCACGATTTAAAAGGACCTATAAACTCATTTAAAGGCATTTTTGAACTTTTAGAACTAGGTCAAATAAATACTGAAGAATTTATGAATTTAGCACCTAAATTAGGTGAGAATATGAATGGCATTTCATTTACACTAAATAACCTTCTTACTTGGGGACAAACACAAGTAAACGGAATTGTAACTAATCCTGAAAATATAGATGTTAACAAAATAGCAACCCAAAATAAAAACTTACTATCAAAAATAGCGGAGCAAAAATCAATAACGGTAATCAATAACATTTCAACATCTAGTTTCGCACTAGCTGACAAAGATCAAGTTAGTATTCTAATGAGAAACTTAATGAGTAATGCTCTAAAGTTCACTCCTAAGAATGGAACCATTACGATTGGAACAACTGATAATAACGATTGTTGGGAAATTTACATTAAAGATACAGGAATAGGATTGAGCAACGAGGCTTTATCTAAAATTTTTAAGACTAATGAAACCTTTACAACTTATGGTACAAATAACGAAAAAGGAACTGGATTAGGTTTACTTTTATGTAAAGAAATGGCTGAAAATAATAATGGAAAAATTAGAGTGGAGAGTACTTTAAATAAAGGTACCTGTTTCTATTTTACCTTACCAAAAGCTATATAAATTTAGCTTTTTTATAAAAACTAAAAAGCCTTCAACTTTCGTTGAAGGCTTTTGCTGTTGGCGGTCCGGACGGGACTCGAACCCGCGACCCCCTGCGTGACAGGCAGGTATTCTAACCAACTGAACTACCGAACCGTTGCTTTTAGCGGTTGCAAATATAAGAAGCTTATTTGGTTCTGCAAACATTTTTGTAAAAAAAATTAAATAAATTTTTGACGCTCTGTCATGTATGTATTCATAATATCTGAAAAACAATTACTTACATTAATTTCAACATATTTAATTTTATATTGTGCACACTTCATTTTTAAATCATTTTTATATGTATTCAATATATTTTGATAATTTTCTTTTATTGAATCTGCATAAAGATTTATAGATTCTCCAGTTTCTACATCAATAAATTGCTTTGGCGTGTTTTCAAAATCAAAATCAACTTCATATTTCTTATCTAATAAATGAAACAATACTACCTCGTGCTTATTGTATTTTAAATGACGAAGCGCCTCAAATAATTTCTCATCTTCGGTGGTTGACTGAAACATATCGGTAAACAAAAAGATTAAACTTCTACGTTTTATTTTTTCTGCAATTTCATGTAAATACTTATAAGTTTTTGTCTCTTTTGAAGAAGAATTGTTTTTACAAACCTCATTTAGTTTTGAAAGTAACATTTGATGATGCCTCTCACTGCCTTTTTCTGGACTATAAAAACTATAATCATCAGAATATATACTTAAACCTACAGCATCTCTCTGACGCTTTAAAACATTCATTAAAGTAGCTATTGCCAAAACACCAAAACCTATTTTATTTAAATTATCTAATTCTAAGTTTTTAATCTCAGGATAATACATAGAAGCTGAATTATCTAAAATCATATGACAACGAAGATTGGTTTCTTCTTCATACCTTTTCGTATAAAGCTTGTCTGTTTTTGCAAACATTTTCCAATCTATATGCTTTGTACTTTCACCATTATTATAAATTTTATGCTCTGCAAATTCTGCAGAAAAACCATGAAAAGGACTTTTGTGAATACCACTAATAAAACCCTCTACTACTTGATTTGCTAAGAGTTCTAAATTATGAAACAATGACGCTTTATGTAATTCTGATTGTATATTCATGATTTTAAAGGTAGTTATAATAACAAATAAATTCAATTCCTAAGCACTACACAATAATTTGTTTTTAAAGTTTCTATAAAACAAAAAAGGTCTGACTTTCGCCAAACCTTTTCTTATATTAAAAAATATGAATTCTTACATTGCTGCTTCAATAGCATCAGTATAAACTTTTTTAGGAGAAACACCTACTTGACGGCTTACAATTTCTCCTCCTTTAAATACTAATACTGTAGGAATATTACGCACACCATACTTAGCTGCAAATTCTTGATTAGCATCAACATCTACTTTACCAACTACGGCTTTACCTTCATATTCTGTACTAACTTCGTCAATAATTGGTCCTACCATTCTACATGGTCCACACCATGCTGCCCAAAAATCAACTACTACTGGTTTATCACTTTTTAAGACTACTTCATCAAAAGTTGCGTCTGTTATCTCTAATGCCATCTTTTTATATTTTAATATTATGCAAATTTAGTCAAATAATATTCTATTTCCTTACAAACGCAATATACGATTTAGCTATTGTGTTATCAATAAATTTTATACCTAATTTAACTTAAAAAGTACTTCTTGCTCTTCTAATCGTTGCAATAACTCGCTGGTTATTTGCACTTTTTGCTTTCTACTTACCAAATTTACTTTAATTTCTTCTGTCATTTCATAAACAATAAAGCTCAAAGAATGTTCCCCATTATGTGATGCAATAGTCTCTTTTAAAGCATAGACACTTTCTTCTTTTAAATCATTTATATTTAAATTAATAGTTAACTTTTTTGCGTAAGTCTCCATAACATCTTGTAACAACATAAAGCTATTAAATTGCATTCTAGGGTCTCCTTTTTTACCCGTTTCACGATTTACCCAACCTTCACGAACAAATACTTTTACATACGCAAAACTATTGATCATTAGAAAATGACGAAATTTTAAATATTCTTCACCAAATATTCTAAAATCGAAAGATTCTGTATAATCTTCCATGGTAAACATTGCCCAACCTTTCCCATTTTTTGATACACGATGTTGCACATCAGTAATTACACCCGCAAATGACACCTCTCTATTAACAATTGTTTCTAATTCATTTAAATTTGATAAACTAGCATTACAAAACGCCTTTACTTCTGATTTAAAATCATCTAACGGATGACCAGATATATAAATACCTACCACTTCTTTTTCTCGTCGTAATTTTTCCATGGTTCCCCATTCTTCACATGGTGGAACAACTGGCTCAGGTATTTGCACCTCACTAGCATCGCCAAAAAGACTCACTTGACTAGAGTTTTCATTTTCTTGAGATTTTGCACCATATTTTACAGCTTTTTCTAAGAATGTAATTCCGTCGCCTTCATCTGCAAAATATTGTGCCCTATGAGTATTTCCAAAGGAATCAAAACCCCCTGCAACCGCTAAATTTTCAAAAGCTTTTTTATTTGCTGCCCTCAAATCTATTCGCTTTGCTAAATCAAAAACAGATTTAAAATACCCTTCTTTTTTTCTATTTTCCACAATAGTTTCAACGGCTCCACGGCCAACTCCTTTAACCGCTCCCATTCCAAAACGAACAGCTCCCCTATCATTAACCGCAAACTTATAGTATGATTCGTTTACATCTGGACCTAAAACCTCTAAGCCCATACGTTTACATTCTTCCATAAAAAAGGTAACCGATTTTATATCGTTCATATTATTAGAAAGTACTGCCGCCATATATTCCGCAGGGTAATGCGCTTTACAATATGCAGTTTGATAAGCAATCCATGCATAACATGTAGAATGTGATTTATTAAAGGCATAAGCTGCAAATGCTTCCCAATCTTTCCAAATTTTCTCTAATTTATCAACTGCATGACCTTTTGCTGAAGCTTGCTCAATAAATTTAGGTTTCATTTTATCAAGTACATGCTTCTGCTTTTTACCCATTGCTTTACGCAAAACATCGGCTTCACCTTTGGTAAAATCGGCTAATTTTTGCGACAAAAGCATCACTTGCTCTTGATATACCGTAATCCCATAGGTTTCCGCTAAATATTCTTCGCAGGCATCTAAATCATAAATAATTTCTTCAGTACCATGTTTACGAGCAATAAAACTTGGTATATATTCCATTGGACCAGGTCGGTACAAGGCGTTCATTGCAATTAAATCGGCAAAAACAGTTGGTTTTAAAGATCTCATATGTTTTTGCATTCCTGGAGATTCATATTGGAAAACCCCTACTGTTTCTCCACGCTGGAAAAGTTCGTATGTTTTTAAATCATCTAACGGAAAATTCTCTGGATCTAATTCAACACCATGTTTTGCTTTTACAATCTTAACAGTATCTTTAATTAGGGTTAATGTTTTTAATCCCAAGAAATCCATTTTTAATAAGCCCGCATCTTCTACTACCGAGTTATCAAACTGCGTACAGTACATTTCAGAATCTTTCGCCAATGCAACTGGAACGAACTTAGTAATATCATCTGGAGTAATAATTACACCACAAGCATGAATACCTGTATTACGAACAGACCCTTCTAAAATATAAGCCTGATTTAAGGTTTCAGCTTCTAAATCATCACCTTCAGAGATTGCCAATAACTCATTAACTTTTATAAGTTCTTCACTATTGAATTTACTTTTTAATATTTTTTCATCAACCCCTATAATCTTTTTTAATTTAGACATATTAGGAATCAACTTTGCCATTCTATCAGCATCACCCAATGGTAAATCTAAGGCCCTAGCCGTATCACGAATAGATGATTTTGCTGCCATAGTACCATATGTGATAATTTGTGCCACTTGATTTGAACCATATTTATCAATTACATAATCCATTACTCGACCACGGCCTTCATCATCAAAATCAATATCAATATCGGGCATACTTACACGATCTGGATTTAAGAAACGCTCAAAAAGTAAATCATACTTAATAGGATCTAGATTTGTAATCCATAAGCAATAAGCAACTGCAGATCCCGCTGCAGAACCCCTTCCTGGACCAACTGATACATCCATCTTACGTGCTGCACGAATAAAATCTTCAACAATTAAAAAATATCCTGGATACCCAGTTTTTTCAATTACTTGAAGCTCAAAATCTAATCGTTCATCAATTTCAGGTGTAATTTCACCATAACGTATTTTCGCACCTTCATAAGTAATATGACGCAAAAATTTATTTTCACCACGTTTTCCTCCATCAAGCTTATCTTCTTCAAACTGAAATTCTTCAGGAATATCAAAGGCTGGTAATAAAACATCACGAGCAAGTGTAAAAGTTTCAACCTTATCAACCACCTCTTGAATATTAATAATCGCCTCGGGAATATCTTTAAAAAGCTCCTTCATTTCATCAGAAGATTTAAAATAATATTCTTGATTAGGCAACCCATAACGATAACCACGTCCACGACCTATAGGTGTCGCTTGTTTTTCACCATCTTTTACACACAACAAAATGTCATGTGCATGAGCATTTTCTTTTTCCGCATAATAGGTATTATTTGTAGCTACTAATTTTACTTGATGCTTTTTAGCAAACTGAATCAAGACTTGATTTACACGATCTTCATCTTCTTGACCGTGACGCATTAATTCTATATATAAATCGTCACCAAAAGTAGCTTTCCACCAAATAAGTGCTTCTTCTGCCTGTTTTTCACCTACATTTAAAACCTTACTGGGCACTTCTCCATACAAGTTACCCGTAAGAACAATAATATCTTCTTTGTATTGTTCAATTACTTTTTTATCAATACGAGGCACATAATATTTACCACTAACAAAGGCTATTGATGACATTTTAGCCAAGTTCAAATATCCTTTTTTTGTTTTGGCTATCATTACAATTTGATACCCATTATCTTTTTGAGATTTATTGGTATGATCTTCACAAACCTGAAATTCACAACCAATCATAGGTGTAATTTCAAGTTCGGGTTCTGGCAATTCAACTAAAGGTTCCTCTCCTTCAGCCAAAGTTCCGTTTTGGGTTGCTTCAAAACGCTTTAAATTTTCTTCATTACGAGAAACAACTCCTTTATTATGATTAATTACACCATTAACAAAATGAAAAGCCCCCATCATGTTTGCATGATCAGTTAATGCCACAGCAGGCATTTTTGCTTTTGCCGTCGCACTAATTAATGCAGGAATACTTATAGTAGATTGTAGAATAGAAAACTGAGAGTGATTATGTAAATGTGCGAAATTTGCATTTTCAAGTGTAGCTAAATTTTCTTCTATTTCTTCTTCAGAGACACCTCCGGTATCTTTAGCCCAAAGTGCATCAGCTATTTTTTTTGATGCTTTTTTTAGATTAATATGCTTTAAGCCGATTAACTGAATTTCTTGCGGATTAGCTTCTGAGAAATTCTTAAAATAATCTGGTTGTACATCTAACTGTTCTACAGTATATTGTTCCTTACGTATAAGCTCTAAAAAACATCGCGTAGTTGCCTCAACATCGGCAGTTGCATTATGCGCTTCACCAAAAGGCTCTCCAAATAAAAATTGATGCAATTCGGTAAGTGTTGGTAACTTAAACTTACCCCCACGGCCACCAGGAATTTGACATAACTGAGCTGTGTGCTCTGTACAAGTATCTAAAACAGGTAAATCTTGTAATGGATTTTCAACACTTAAGCGATGAAATTCGGCCCCCATAATATTGACATCAAAACCAACATTCTGACCTACAATAAATTTTGTTTTAGTCATTACAGTATTAAACTTTTCTAAAACCTCAGCTAAAGAAACACCATCTTGTGTTGCTAGTTCTGTAGAAATACCGTGTATTTGTTCTGCATCATACGGAATATTAAAACCATCAGGTTTTATCAAATAATCTTGATGCTCAATAATATTACCCATAGCATCATGCAACTGCCATGCGATTTGTATACAACGTGGCCAATTATCTGTATCTGTAATGGGAGCATCCCAACGTTTTGGCAATCCAGTAGTTTCAGTATCAAAAATTAGGTACATAGTAGGTGTTTAACTGTCAAAAAAAGTAGCTTGTAAAAATAATGAAATACACCCTTTATTTAAAGTAGTTTTCTAAGTAGTTATTAACTATAATTATTGCTTATAAATAAGTGTAAAAAAACATGTTGTAGTTTTATTAAAAAAGATTATATTTGCACCCGATTTGCAATAAGCAAATTAAATGAATTAATAATCAAGGGTCGGGCACCCTACAAATTAATGTGATATGCCAGTAAAAATTAGATTACAAAGACACGGTAAAAAAGGAAAACCATTCTATTGGGTAGTTGCAGCAGATGCAAGATCAAAAAGAGATGGTAAATTCTTAGAAAAATTAGGTATCTACAACCCTAATACAAACCCTGCAACAATTGAATTAAACATAGATAAATCTGTTACTTGGTTACAGAATGGTGCACAACCTACTGAAACTGCTAAGAGAATTTTATCATATAAAGGTGTTCTTTTAAAGCATCACTTATTAGGTGGTGTACGTAAAGGTGCATTAACTGAAGAGCAAGTTGAAGAAAAATTCAATGCTTGGTTAGAAGAAAAAGGTAAAATAGTTGGTTCTAAATTAGAAGGTTTAGATAAAGCTAAGGCTGAAGCTAAAGCTAAAGCATTTGAAGCTGAAAAAGCTATAAATGAAAAGCGTGCTGCTGAAGCTGCAGCTGCTGCTTTACCAGAAGAAGTAGTTGCTGAGGCAGAAGTTGCAACTGAAGAGGCTGCACCAGCTGAGGAAGCTCCTGCTGCTGACACAGAAACTAAAGAATAATTATTATTTAAAACGATATGCTAAAGTCAGATTGTTTCTACTTAGGTAAAATCGTTTCAAAATATAGTTTTAAAGGTGAGTTGCTAATTAAATTAGATACCGACGAGCCTGAAGCATACGAAAATTTGGAATCAGTATTTATTTCCCTTGGAAATAATCTGGTTCCTTTTTTTATTAAAAAATCGCAACTACACAAATCAACATTACTACGTGTTCGTTTTGAAGAAATTGCGGATGAATCAGATGCAGATCGCATTATGGGTTCAGAAATATACCTACCACTAACTATGTTACCGAAACTTACAGGTAACAAATTTTACTTTCACGAGGTTATTGGATTTTCTTTAAATGACAATGTCCATGGAGATATTGGTATTATTGAAAGTGTAAACGATACTACTTCACAAGCATTATTTGAAGCCGTAAAAGACGGTAAACAACTGCTTATACCTATTAATGATGAGATTATCACTAAAGTAGATCGTGAAGAAAAAATCATTTATGTAAGCACTCCAGATGGACTAGTGGACTTATATTTAAATTTATAAGTGCTTTTTAATTCAAATCAATTGACTGGTTTTCAAGCATGTTATCTAATCGCAATTGAAAAATTGTCCCTGTAATTAAATCATCAACTTTACCTAATTCATTATAAGTCATTGCAAAACTAATTTGACTAAATGGTGTTTGCAGTAAATACGATTTACAAGAATCTTTTTGTCTGCAACCTTCACAAACACAAAGTTCATTTAAAGTGTTTTCTATGATAATTGAAAACAATTCTAACTCATTTTGAGTTACATAAACCCCAATATCTTTAAATACTAATTGCACCTTTTTATGATCTTTTCCTGGAGTTTTTTTCCACTGAAAAGCAATTCCAAAATCATTATAGTAAATTGTATGAATATCGTCCATGAGGATTAATTTTATTTATATTAATTCTAAATAACGAATTTATGTAGAATCATTCTAAATAAAAAACAAAACAGGACTAATTTTCCTACTTTTTGAAATTAATAACAATCAGACTTAATTAAATGCCTAAAATCATTAATTTTAAGCTTATTAGCTAAGCAAATTTGCTCAAGAGCATCAAGAATACCTTTATACATTACTAAAGAGCCACAGACCATCAATACCCCCTGACTTAAAAAAGTTTCAATTATAAAATCAGAATCACGCATAACTAAATCTTGTACATAGACTTTATATTCTTCTTGAGAAAAAGCAATATTTAACTTGGTGAGGTTTCCTTCTTTTAGATACGTACTAATTTCTGGTTGGTATAAATTGAAAGCTGCTTTTGTTCTTACACCACAATACAAGTGAGTATCTACTTTTTTTGAATTACCAGCTAACATACCTATAAAAGGAATAATTCCGGTACCATTACCAATCATAACTACTCTATCTATTTTTTGAGGAAAATGAAAATTTTTGTTTTGAATTACCCTAGCGCTAATCTTATTATTTATAGGTAAATTATTTAAGAAGTTAGAACCTAATCCGTTTTGGTGACACTTTACACTTAAATGCAGGTTATCATCAATTTTTGCAATTGAATACAAACGCTCATTATAGTCATCTTTGGGGTAGATAGCTAATAAGTCGCCAGAGGCAAAACGAAGGTTTTTTTTAGGCTTTAAAACAAGTCTAAAAGTATCATCTTTATTGGTTTTAGACACCACTTTAAATAGTACGGTATTTTTAGGTTTCGCTTCAAAAGCTTCAGAAGAAATTGAAAATTGTTTCCCTACTGCTTTGGACCATATAGCAACCCATTGCTCAAAACTATTAAATGATTTATCATTAACTGTAAAAGGTGGCAGTAGCTGTTTTATATTTTGCACTTGCAAAGCCTTATCTACATCAAAAGCAAATTTGCAAAAATCAGCGTATGATAGCGAACCAAAACCTACTACAGAATAATCATAGCTTTGGTTTTGTTTGGTTGTTTTTAAAAACTTTAAAAAATTAGTTGCATTTGCTGGCGCTTCCCCTTCACCATAAGTAGAAGTTAGAACTATTAAATGCTTCATGTTTTTATACACGGTATATTTATTTAATTCCGCAACAAAAACACGTTTACCATTAGTAATTAATTCTTTCTTTAATGCATTAGCAAATAATAAAGTTCCTCCATTTTCAGAACCCACCAAAATAACATACTCACTATTATTTTTAGTAAATTTATTTTTAATTCTAGATGCTCTTCTTTTAAGTGTCATAGCAAAACCAGAATAAATGAAAAACAAAATGTTTACCATAGCAATCAATAATATAAATGACCATATTATAGAACCCTGACCAGTATGTAATTTCAAGCTTAATTTTGAAAGCACATTAATAAAAGGATCTTCAATCGCACTCAAAACCTCGCCAGTAAATTGATTAATTACCAACTCTTTAGTTTGCAATTTAATCGTGTAATAATCCTCAACATCATCAGAAAATGGAAATTCTACTTGCACAACATCTGATAACTTTACATCTTTTAAAACAGGAAAATCATTAATATTTAATTGTGGCGTAGCATTAATCTGCTCAAAATCTATTTGATGTGATTTTTTATCTATTGGAAAAACATTAAATTTTTCAAGAGATAAATACACTCCTGTAAGTGTAATTATCATGATAGGAATTAGAGATAATCTACCTAAAACAACATGCCAATATTGATTAAAATTTTCTTTAACAATTTTTGAAAACAATTTATTTAAACCACCTTGTCTTTTTAAAATAAGTACAGCACCTGAAATTGTAATTAAAAACAATAAAAATGAGCATAAACCAACGAAAAAACGACCAATACTTTTTAAAAATAAAGAACGATGTAGACTTGTAACAAATTGGAAAAGCTCTGATGGTTCTGATTTCTCGCCTAAGAATTGTGCAGTTGTTGGATTAAAATAACCCTCTAAGGATTCACCTTCATTAGTAAAAACAGAAGCAAAAACAAAATCATTTTCATCTACCTCTAAACTAATAATTTCAGGATATGTATTTTTAAAAATAGTAATTGTTTCTGCTATATATACAGATTCAAAATCATTACTTTTATAAGGCTGTATTTGTTCTGAAATAGGTTCGAATGCCAAAATGATACCCGTTACAGAAGCTAATAAGATAAAAACAAAAGAAGATACAGCCAAAGCAAGATGGCCATATCTCCAAATAGAAATTGTCATATAATTTTAATAATTAATTAGGTAACAAACGTACATAACGTATGAAACCAGTACCTTCTACTTTACTTTTTACTGATGCTGATGTTAGTTCAAATTCAACATCTTTTGTATAATATTCTTGATCTTCAACGGCAGTTTCAAAACGAATACGATAACCGCTATCAATTTTATCATTATCAATTTCAATTACACTTATTGCTCTTCCGCCACCTGTAATAGTTTCACCTGTTATGGCATCAATATCAGTGCGCTTTTTTCCGTAAAACTTCCACCACTCTGCTATATCATGATACCACTCACTATCATCACCTTGCACATAAAGTGTTCTTTCATAATTACCCTCAGGGTTAATTAATGATATAACTACGTAAGCTCCTTCACCAGTATAATTTATCATCTGCATCATACATTTATATTTTGTAGCAGGTGGTTGTACTGTAAAAGAATATATTGATAAAACTAATGTGATTATTACCGCAAAAGTTGCTGTTTTAAATACTTTTTTCATCTTATTTTAAAAATTCAATTGACACATTATTGTGTTGTAATAGTTCATTTTCTGAAGCTAAATCATATACAGATTCTTCAAAGCTAGTAATTGCATCTTTTTTAGCTCCTATCTCTAGTAAATATTTTAACGCTTTATCATCTTTAGCCATCATAGCTGCCAAATGAATTGGAGCAACACCATCATTATTTTTAGCATTTACATCAACATCAAACTGCTTTAAAGCTTGCAATAGTTTTATATCATTAGCATCTAAAGCTAAATGGTATAAGGTATTTCCGTTTTTTTGAGGAGCAGTAATATTTAAACCTTCTTCAGTTAAAAGTTTAAGTTTAGCATCAAAATCAGTTTTTGATTTAGGCTTATATGATTTTAATAAATAATATGCTAAGTTATTTCCGTTACCATCAGTTGTTGTAATTGATGCATTTTTCTGAAGTAAATATGCAACTACTTTTGGTGAATTACTTGCTACAGCAATAGCTAATGCTGTTTCTCCTTTTTTATTTTTAAGATTTACATCATTAATCTTTGATAATAAAAATTCAATAGTTTCCACTTTATTTCTGCGAACAGCATTTAAAAAAGCTGTATTCCCTTCATTATCCGCTTTATTTACATCAACACCTTTATTTATAAAGTAATTTAACACCTCTTGATTATCAGAATATGAAGCAAGATTATGCAATGGTGTTACGCCATCACTATCTACTGTATTCGGGTTTAAACCTAAAGATTCTAAAAACTTATAAAACTCTAAACTTTTAGGGGTAGCTCTACGGCCACCTTGAGATGCAAAAACAAAAGCGTTATCATTACCCGTAACTCCTTTTTCACGTAATGCTTTTAAAGCTTCAATATTACCTGTTTTAGCTACATAATTAAAAGCATCATTACCTTTAGCATCTACACTATTTACAGATAAACCTTTGCTTATAAAATAATCTGTAAGTTTAAAATCTTTATCTTTTTGAATAGCTAATAACAAAGCGTTTGCACCGTAAGGTGTTACATCTTTTTCAAGGTTTGCCCCATTTGCTAAACAAAAATCATAAACCTCAGTATTTGGTTCACTTGCTGCTGCTGCAAAATTTAATACAGTATAACCTTTATCATCAGTAAGATCCATTTTAGCTCCTTTAGAAACTAAATATTTCATTATTTCAACATTCCCCTTATATGCTGCCCAAAACATATACGTTCTACCATCATGAGTAAGTTTGTTAGCCTCATTCCCTTTTTTTGATTGAATATATTTAATAACTGAATTATCAGCTTGTTGTAATATGGCGTAGACAACAGGATCAAAATTACTTGAAGTTTTGGCCGCAATATCATTCCCTTCTTTAATTTTTGAATCTATAATTTTAATGGTAGGTTTTGATTCCCAAAAATAACGAGTTAAAAAAATATTCTCTTGAACTGGTTCTGGCCCATGACCTTGGGCATTCAACTGAAGTGCAAAAATTATTGCTATTAATACTATAAGTCCTTTTTTCATGTTTTTATTTTACAAATGATTCTATAACTGGGTTTATTTCTTCTGCAGTATTGTAATTTTCATCATCAAATAAATACTTATACAATACCTTATTTTCTACCTTTTCTTCTAACAACAAGTCTTTATTTCTAGCAAATACTTCATCCCATTTTGAACGAACTATCTGCCATTTTTTTTCATGTGAAGCCCAATAATCTTGAGCTGCTTTACATTTACTATCAGCAATCTTAACATAGGTATTATGTCCCTTTTCTTGCGCTAACAAAATATCTTCTTTACCATCTTCACGAATTACTTTATTATTGTCTTGATCATGAATCCAACCATTAGCTACAATTTCATGTCTATTAGTTCTTGTAGTTACATTATAATCGCTACGTGTTGTATATTCTCTTCTAGGTAATGGTGCATCTGTAGTATTTTCCCAATAGCTTTTGCCATCTACATGAACCCAGGTTGCACTACCTTCATAACGAGGGCTATCATCAACTTGAAATACTTTTTGAGACCATTGCCCTTTTACCTCATTTTTAGGTAGATTTACATATCTCCACTTATTATCATGATCATATTCATATAAATCTGTATTCTCAAATTCCCAATCTTGTCTCCAGTGTTTTACTATATATGGTGAAGCTTCTGAACCAACAATTAATAAATGCTGTATCATTATTTTATCAGCAGTATCTTCAACCAGCTGTACCCACTCTAAACCTTTATCATGTTTAGTTTTTGATGGCACATATGTAGAATCTTTTGCATATTGAAAAGTTTCAGCAAAATTAAAAGAGACTTCGTAACAACCACACATGTTTTTTATAGCACTTTGGTCTTGTTTCTTTTTACTTTGAGCACTTACACTTAAAGTAAAAGCTAAACTTAAGATTGAATAAAAGATAACCTGTTTCATTCGTAAACTTTTTTAATTGTTAGTTCATTTAAAAATTAACTAATCTTATTTAGACTTAATTAAAATAAGATTATATATTTGCCACAAATCTAATCAAGAATGAATCTAAATAAAAATAAAACTCTATTTTTTTTCTGCCTTTTTTTTAGTTGCTTATTATTTTCTCAATATGCTGAAAATGATTCCACTAAAATAAAAGAATTAGATGAAGTTGTTATTACTGCTACAAGAACAATACGTCAATTATCATCACTACCACTTCCTGTACAAATAATTTCAAAAAAAGACATTGAAAGCTCAAATTCTATTCGATTGAGCGACATTTTAAATGAGCAAACAGGCTTAATTACAGTACCAGATTATGGTGGAGGTGAAGGAATACAATTACAAGGTTTAGATTCTCAATACACCCTTATTTTAATAGATGGCGTTCCTCTGATAGGTCGTTCAGCAGGAACATTTGACATCTCAAGATTAACAGTAGGGAATATAAAACAGATAGAAGTTGTTAAAGGCGCTTCATCAAGCTTATATGGTAGTGAAGCTCTTGGTGGCGTAATTAATATAATCACAGCAACCCCAAAAGATGATTTAAATAGTGGAATAAATTATAGGCTAGGCACTTTTAACACCCACGATTTGAACACAACAATATCTTATAAAAAGAAAAAAATAGGAATTACAGCTTTTCTAAACAGGTATAGCTCAAATGGGTATGACCTAGATAAAGAAACTAGTTTAAATACAATTGAACCTTTTAGTAATTATACTTTTAATAGTAAACTAAGTTACGATATTTCAAAAAAAACTGCACTTTTTATCTCCGGAAGATACTATTCTCAAAATCAAGATTATGTTGCTTCAGAAGAGCTAAAAGGTGAGAGTAATATTAATGAATGGAATACACATTTAAAACTAAGTCATAATTATAATAAAAAATGGAGTAGTTATTTTGAATTTTATGCTACACGTTACAAAACTGAAGAATATTTAAATAACACTGATAGTTCCACCTACAGTAGTTCTACATATAATCAATTTTTAATCCGACCAGAATTTCGGGCAACCTATAATTTAAATAGCAAAAACAGCTTTATAGGTGGTGCAGGTTTTAATCATGAAACTTTAGAACGTGATGATTTTATTGAAAATCCAATATTTAACTCCCCTTACATATATATTCAATTTGACGCAAACCCATCTGATAAGATAAACCTAATTATTGGCGCTCGTTTTGATAGCCATAATAAATATAAATCTCAATTGAGCCCTAAAGTTGCAATCAGGTATCAAATATTGGATAAAATAGCATTAAAATCATCTATAGGATACGGATTTAAAGCTCCTGATTTCAGGCAATTATATTTTGACTTCACCAATTCAACCGTTGGCTATACCGTTTTAGGATACAATGCTGTTGCTACAGCAATTCCTTTATTAGAAGAGCAAGGTGAACTATCTAGCATTATTGTGCCAATTTCTGAATTTGAAAGTAGCTTAAAACCAGAAAACTCAATTAGTTTCAATTTAGGAATTGATTATAAAGTAAATACAAAGCTAACAAGTAATATAAATTTCTTTAGAAATAATATTAAAGATTTAATTGATACTAGGGTAATTGCAAATAAAACTAATGGACAAAATGTATATAGCTATTACAATGTTGATAATGTTTATACACAAGGATTAGAATTTAATTTAAAATGGAGTCCAACAAAAAATTTAAAAATTTTAGGAGGTTATCAATTACTATATGCTAAAGATAAAGATGCAAAAGAAGCTTTTAAAAATGGTGAGGTATATGCAAGAGATAGTAATAATTCTTCATTTCAATTGCAGAAAGATGATTATTATGGATTATACAATAGATCACGACATATGTCAAATCTGAAAATTTTCTACAACGTACCTAAATATAAAACTGATGCCAGTATAAGAACTACTTACAGAAGTAAATATGGATTAACAGATAGCAACGGAAATAGTTATTTAGATTCTTATGATGAATTTGTTGACGGTTATACCATAATAGATTTTTCTATAAATAAAACCTTTTATAAAAACTACAAAATAGGTTTTGGTACTGACAACCTATTCAATTTTACTGATTCTGAAAATATTACAAATATTCCTGG
The DNA here is from genome assembly GCA_947496695.1 of uncultured Cellulophaga sp. Lineage (GTDB taxonomy): Bacteria > Bacteroidota > Bacteroidia > Flavobacteriales > Flavobacteriaceae > Cellulophaga. The sequence continues at coordinate 317,726 of CANMEI010000001.1, forward strand.
GAGACTTTTTTACGGAAAACTTAAAATACAATTTTAACCTTAATTTATATACATGAAAACAATTAGAACAATTCAACTTGCAATAATCTTAGGATTATTTTTAACAAATACATCATGTGACAATAATGATGATAATGATAATTCAAGTACTATAGAAATAGAATCAAGCACAGTAACAAATTTACAAGCAACACAGAGTGCCGATTATACCACCAGTCCAGCAACCATTACAGGTGATTATATTCGATTTTCTTTTGATTCTGGTACTACTACTACTGGAGATGATTGGGATGTTGCCTTTAGAGGAACTACAATTCTAGTTAACGGAGGTGAAGCTACATCTGATGATGAACCAGAGAGAACTGGCGATGCTGGTATATATATAGCCTCTGGTGCTTTAGCTGATATTACAGAAGTAGACACTGAATTATTAGAAGTTGATAGTGCTACTGAAGGGTTGGCAATTACTACAGGTTCTGATAATGGATGGTATACCTATGATTCTACAACTCATATTATTTCTCCAATTGCTGGAAAAATTTTGGTCGTAAAAACAATAACAGGTACTTATGCAAAATTTGAAATTACTAGTTATTATGAAGATGGTGAAGCTAATGACGATTTAAGCAATTCTCAATACTACAGCTTTAATTACATATATCAACCTAATGTTGGTGAAACATCTTTTGAATAAAAATAAACAATAACTTTAATTTAAGAGTGTTTTCAATTAAATTTATTCCAATGTAATTTTATGTCCCTTGGCTTAATTGTCGAGGGTTTTTTTTGTGCCTGATAAATTAGCATTAATTTTGGTTTCAAATTAAATATATGAAGCCTTTCAAGTTCAAACAGTTTTCAATAAATCAAGATAAATGTGCTATGAAAATAGGTACTGATGGTGTTTTATTAGGTGCATGGGCGTCAATAAAAATTAGCACCTACTCTATTTTAGATATTGGTGCCGGTACAGGTGTAATTTCACTTATGCTTGCACAGCGTAGTAATGCTGAAAATATTGAAGCTATTGAACTTGATGGTGATGCTTTTGAACAATGTGCCGAAAATTTTGAAGCCTCTAATTGGTCTGATAGGCTTTTTTGTTTTCATGCTGGGTTTGATGAGTTTGTAGATGAGTATACAGAAGAAGAACCTGATGAAGCCGAATTGTATGATTTAATAGTATCAAACCCACCTTTTTATAGTGAAGAAGTATCTAGTGGAGATAATGCAAGAGACAATGCTCGCCAAAACACATCATTACCTTTTAATGAATTAATATTAGGTGTATCAAAATTATTATCAGCTACTGGTATTTTCTCAACAATTATACCTTTTAAAGAAGAAGAATCATTTATCGCTTTAGCTTTAGAAAATAAGCTGTACATAAATAGAATTACAAGAGTAAAAGGAAATAAAAATTCTGAAATAAAAAGAAGTTTATTAGAATTTTCGTTTACAAAAAATGATAGTACCACTAACGACCTGACTATAGAAAAGGAACGTAATATTTATACTGATGACTACATTAGTTTAACCAAAGACTTCTATTTAAAAATGTAGTTTTTTTAAAAAAATAGTTTTCAAGTAGGGTTTTTTAATCCTCAATTGTTTTAATGATAAATTAGTTAAACCCACAAATCTTTAAAACTTATGAAATCTATTTTTAAAATTACTGTATTTTCTTTTCTAATGATTTTTATGTCTTGTGACAATGAAGACTTAGAAGAAGTAAATAACGAAGAAGAAACTACTGAAATTATTTGTCCTGATGAAGATATAATATCTTATTTAGAAGTATGCGAATGGTATTTTACAAATACCAGCCTTGAATCGAGTACAATCGTTGATTTTTCAAATATGAATATTCATGCATATGACCAAAACGGTGATTTTGCTGATGAAGGTAATTGGAGTATTGAGAGCGGAGTTATCTCTTTAAATAGCTTATCTGCAACACTTGCAAACTATATCGGAGATTGGACCATTACTGAGTGTAGAGAAGATTTTATAGCACTTTCAAAAGGCGATGAAATAATACACTTAGAAAGAGGTGAATGTGAAGAAGAAATAACATGTTCTGACGATGAAATCACTACTTATTTGACTGAGGCTTGTACTTGGGCAATGACAGGCGGACGTACACTAGGCTTCACAGAAACTACAATTTTAGTTTATGATAATAATGACGCAGTTTACGAAGAAGCTAACTGGAGCATTGAAAATGGTATTATCACATTTGAAAATCTTATTGAATTACAATACTACAATGGTGATTGGACAATTACCGAATGTGGAGAAGATTTTATAGAACTTACAAAAGGTGAAGACATAATACATTTAGAAAAAGAAGCTTGTGAATAATATTTAAACTCGGGGGAGTGTTTGTTTTCTTAAGACTGTCTCTGTAATGGAGGCGGTCTTTTGTGTTTAATTTTCAGTGATGTGTATTTTAGTACTTATCAATAAACAGCACTTAAGACTTAAAAATATTCAAAATATAACAATCTCTTTGTATATTGTTGTATAAAACAGAATTAGATGAAACCCGATTTATTTGAAGCTCCTGACTATTATAATATTGATGATTTACTTTCAGAAGAACATAAACTGGTACGTGATGCTGCAAGACAATGGGTAAAACGTGCCGTATCTCCAATAATAGAAGATTATGCTCAAAAAGCTGAATTTCCAAAAGAAATATTAAGTGGCTTAGCTGAAATTGGCGCCTTTGGTCCTTATATACCTGAAAGCTATGGTGGCGCAGGTTTAGACCAAATTAGTTATGGTTTAATAATGCAAGAAATTGAACGCGGTGATAGTGGCGTTCGTTCAACAGCATCAGTTCAATCATCATTAGTAATGTACCCTATATACACCTATGGGAATGAAGAGCAACGTAAAAAATATTTACCCAAACTAGCCTCAGGCGAATATATTGGTTGTTTTGGACTTACTGAACCTAACCACGGATCAAACCCAAGCGGAATGGAAACTAAATATAAAGATATGGGAGACCATTATCTTTTAAACGGTGCAAAACTCTGGATTTCAAATGCGCCATTTGCTGATATTGCTGTTGTGTGGGCCAAAAATGAAGAAGGTAGAATTCATGGTTTAATTGTAGAACGTGGTATGGAAGGTTTTTCAACTCCCACTACACATAATAAATGGTCTTTAAGAGCTTCAGCTACTGGTGAACTTATTTTTGATAATGTAAAAGTCCCTAAAGAGAATATTTTATTAAGTAAAACTGGTTTAGGAGCACCATTAGGCTGTTTAGATTCTGCTCGTTATGGTATTGCTTGGGGAGCTATTGGCGCTGCAATGGATTGTTATGATACTGCATTGCGCTATGCAAAAGAACGCATACAATTTGGTAAGCCAATTGCAGCTACACAATTACAACAGAAAAAATTAGCTGAAATGGTAACTGAAATTACCAAGGCTCAACTATTAGCATTACGCTTAGGGCAACTTAAAAATGAAGGTAAAGCCACAACTGCACAAATATCAATGGCAAAACGTAATAATGTAGATATGGCTTTAAAAATTGCTCGTGAGGCAAGGCAAGTTTTAGGTGCCATGGGTATTACTGGCGAATATAGCATTATGCGCCATATGATGAATTTAGAAAGTGTAATTACCTATGAGGGTACACATGATATTCATTTATTAATTACTGGAGCAGACATTACAGGCATGCCTGCTTTTCAATAAAAAAGCTTTTTAAGAGCAATTAACACAAATAGAACTTAAGCTATTCGTATTTAACAAATTCTTAGTACAGCCTGAAAAACAAGTAGCATAATTTTGTTCGTATATCTATTAAATAATATACAATGAAAAAGTTAACATATTTAAGTGCTCTATTTATATTACTACTGTCTTTTAATACAAACGCACAGACCAGTAAAGACAAAAGAATAATTGAGGATGCCGTTGAAGCTAAAGCTACTATTTTAGAAACTGATGAAGGTTTAAAAAACTTTTTTGATAATGCTGCTGGTTATGTAATATTTCCAAATGTTGGTAAAGGTGGTTTTATTATTGGTGGTGCTTCTGGTAATGGAGTTGTTTTTGAAAATGGAAAAAAAGTTGGAATGGCTAGTCTTAAAAAATTAAATATAGGTTTACAAGCTGGCGGACAATCTATTATTGAAGTTATTTTCTTTGAAACTCCTGATGATTTGAGAGATTTTAAAAAGGGTAATTTTAATTTTGGCGCTGAAGCTTCTGCTGTTGCCATAAAATCTGGAATTGCATTCAACGCAAAATATAAAGATGGTGTTGCTGTTTTTGCATTACCAAAAGCTGGTTTAATGGCTGATGCTTCTGTTGGTGGTCAAAAATTTAGCTACAGTAAATTTTAAAACTAAACATACCTAGTAAAAAAAGGAGCCAATTGGCTCCTTTTTTTTATGCCTTTTGCAAAGTCACTTTAACCGATTTACTTATTGGTGTATAACTACGATCTGCAAAATGATTGTAGGGCACCAAAATATTTGTTTCAGGATAATAAGACGCAATATCTCCTTTAGGTATTGCATAGGGTATCACTTTAAAATTAAATGCTTGCCTTTTAATTTTATCATACAAACTGGTAATATTTAAAACATCAAACTTTTTAAATCCTCGTTCTTTCATATCTTCTTCATTCATGAAAATTACACGACGTTCATTATAAACTCCTCTATACCTATCATCTAGTCCATAAATAGTGGTATTAAATTGATCATGTGAACGTATTGTCATTAATAAATACTCATCTTTTTTTAATTGATGATTAGGAAGTTTATTTAATGTTATTTGTGCTTTTCCATCAGGCAACATGCTAAAATCTAAATTGCGCACATTATTAGGCAAATAGTAACCTACTCCTTTTGATTTCTTATTAGTTTGATCAAACCCTTTAACAACCTTATCAATAATATCACGCATTAAATCATAATCTGAACCTAATTTCAACCAATCTACAGGATGATTTCCTTTAAAATAAGCATTTGCAATACTTGCTATAATATCAGGTTCGCTTATTAAATTATTTGATGCAGGTTTTAAAACTCCCTTAGATTGGCGAACACGCCCCATACTATTTTCTACAGTAATAAAACGTTCTTTGCCTTCTTTTATATCTTTTTCAGACCGACCATAAGTTGGTAAAATTAAAGCTATTTTTCCCGTAACTAAATGACTTCTGTTCAACTTTGTACTCACTTGTACCGTGAGTCTACAATTCTGTATTGCCTCGGCTGTATATTTTGTATCTGAAGCCGCCATTAAAAAATTACCGCCTAAACACATAAATACTTTCGCTCTACCATCATGCATTGCTTTAATAGCATTTACCACATCAAAGCCAGGTTTATCAGGAGCAGTAAAGCCTAAATGCTTTTTAATTCTAGCATTTAAATCTTGATTAACAAAATGCATAATTCCAACACTTCTATCTCCTTGTACGTTACTATGCCCACGAACAGGGCACGTACCTGCATTTGGCTTACCTATAGCGCCTTTTAATAACAATAGATTAATAAATTCTCGAATGGTTTCAACTCCGTTTTTATGCTGCGTAAGTCCCATTGCCCAGCAAACTACAATATTTGATTTTTTAGCTAATAAAGAGACTGCATTATCTATGCTTTTTTCTGAAACCCCTGTTTGAACTATTAACTTATCAATTTTAAAATTTTCAATATCATTCATTAAAGCATCATAGCCTGAAGTATATTGATTAATAAATTCATGATCAAAAACTGAATTATCTAATTGATCTAAAGCTGCCAATTTTTTAATAATCACTTTAATTAATGGGATATCTTGGTTGATACGTACACGTAAATGCAAATCGGCAATATCAATTGGTTTCCCTATCCAACCTTCAATATGTTGTGGGTTTTTAAAATTGACCAATCCTGATTCTTCTAAAGGATTTATACTTATTATTTTTCCGCCATTAGCCTTACATTTTTCAAGTGCAGATAGCATTCTTGGATGGTTAGTTCCTGGGTTTTGACCCGCAACAATAACTACTTCAGCTTTATATAAATCTTCTAATTTTATAGATCCTTTACCTATACCTAATGTTTCACTTAAAGCAACACCACTAGATTCATGACACATATTTGAACAATCGGGCATATTATTAGTACCCAATGCTCTTGCAAACATTCCGTACATAAATGCAGCTTCATTACTTGAACGTCCTGAAGTGTAAAATATAGCTTCATCAGGCTCATTTAAATTTGATAACTCTTGCGCAACTAACTCGTATGCTTTTTGCCAAGTTATGGGTTGATAATAAATGCTATCTGGCATTAACACCAAAGGTTCTGTTAAACGACCAAATTTATTAAGTTCAAAATCGGTAAGTTGTGATAGTTCTTCTACAGAATTTTTGGCAAAAAAATTAGCGTCAATTTTACTTGTGGTAGCTTCATCGGCTAAAGCTTTGGCTCCATTCTCGCAGTATTCGGCAAATTTTGATGATTTTTCAGGATCGGGCCAAGCACAACTAGGGCATTCAAAACCTCCCACTTGGTTCATTTGCAATAACGTTCCTAAAGAACGCACTACACCCATTTCTTTAAAACCATGTTTTAATGCTTCTTTTACTCCTAAAGCCCCTGCCGCAATTCTAACTGGTTTATCAAGCCTTATTTTACTAAAGTCTGTATTTCCTGTAATAGAAACATTTCGGTCTATTCTTTTAATCATTTTACCATAATTATACCTTTAAAGGTAAAAATAACTAAGGGCAATATTATTTTTTTAGGTAAAAATTATATCAAATAACATAGAATCATCATTTCACAACATTATTCCCTTTGTACACATCAATAGTTATAAAAAAGAGTAATAGCTGTATATATTTGAAGTGTAATTAAATCGTAAATAATTTTTTCATTTTCATATAGTGTTCTCGTAAAAGAGCTCAAATCTTAATTGATTTAGAGCTCTTTTTAATTATACCACTATGTTACCCTTTTTAAGGTACTTGGTAAAAAATGATATACTTTTTTAAATGCTACTGTAAAATGTTGTGGGTTTTTATATCCAATTTCGTAAGCTGCTTCTGAAATTGTATATCCTTTTTCAATTATTAGTTTTTTAGCTTCTGCCATTCTTATTTCTGTTACATAAGTAAAAATGGGTTTTCCAAAAATTAATTTAAAATTTCTCTTAAGCTTAAATTGATTAATACCAGTAATTATTGCCAATTGGGCTATGGTAAATGGGGTTTTTATATTTTCTTTTATAATAGTTTCTGCATACAGTACTTTATTATAATCTTCTTCGCTTAAATTATCACTATAGTTGGTTTCTTTAGTTTTTAAACGATTAAAAAAAATGGTTAGCATCTCTGTTATTTTCGATTCTAAATATGCTTTTTTTAATCCTCCTTCAAACTCACAATCTGTAATATCTCTTATTATTCTATAAAGACTTGGAGTAATAGGCTTACTTTTTGCCCACATTAAAAAAGGCTTATTTTGTTCTAATGCCGTTCCAAAATCTGCACATTCTTTTTTAAATGAAGTACCAAATACACGTTTTAAGTATTCTTTAGTAAATAAAATTTCTAACGTTCTTCTAACTGGTTTATCATACCGAAGTGTACCACATACCTTAGGTAGAAAGAAAAAATTATAATGCCCTCCTGGAATATTAACTGTTACACTTTCTTTATTTTTTGGCGTATAAACACTACTACCTTCTATTTCAAAATGAATTTTTAAAAATGGAAAATCATGCTCAACATCAACCATAAAAGGAGGCGAAATTTTACCATTACGCATATTTAATTTAACCCCGTTAAGAAGCACTTCTCTTGTCTCACCATCTATTAATGGATTATCAGAGATAATAATTTTATCTTCAATAACTCTTTTTTTGAAGCCTTCAGAGAAATTTTTAGTAGTAATTTTATGTGGGTATAAATGGTTTTTATAAACAGATTTCATAAAATACTTTTTACGGCTTTAATAATACTTTTTACGTTAGCTTATTAACATAGTATTAGAATACTTTTGTCGCTATTATTATTTAAACTAAATATAAATAACGAAAATACTAGATTATTATGAGAATATCTAAAATGCTGACAATATTAACCATATTGTTACTCGCCACAAATATTAACGCACAAATAAACACCTCTAATATATATGGTAAAGTGTTAACCTCTGATAACTCACCTGCTGAGTTTATCAATGTTACATTAAAATCTACAAAAAAAGGAGTAATAACTGATGTTAAAGGTAATTATGAATTTAAAAATATTGCCTATGGCTCGTATACATTAGAGTTTTCATTAATTGGTATGGAAACAAAAATTGTAGTTATAGATGTTAATTCGCCTAACATAAATATACAAGATGTAATTTTGAACGAAGGCAGCGAAAAGCTTAGTGAGGTTGTGGTAAGTGCACAAAGATTAAATCAGTTTGCGCATAAAGAATCGGAATATGTAGCACGTGTGCCTTTAAAAAACATTAATAATCCGCAATCTTATTCGGTTGTAACAAATGCTTTACTAAAAGAACAAATAACAACCGATTTACCATCAGCATTTAAAAGTATTACAGGTGGTGGTTATGTACAATCAAACGACGGAAATGTAAGTGTATATTTAAGAGGTTTTAGATCAGATGTTCATTTAAGAAACGGAGGAATTGCCTGGATTAAAGCTCCTATAGACCCACAAAACATAGAACGTTTAGAAATAGTTAAAGGACCTGGATCATTATTATACGGTACCAATGTAGATAACATTGCAAATTTTGGTGGTGTGGTAAATAAAGTAACAAAACAGGCCTTCAATGGTAAAAAATTAGATATCGGATATATTGCAGGAAGATGGGAGCAAGATAGAGTAACACTTGATTATAACACAGTTTTAAGTGAAGATGATAATATTTATTTTAGATTAAATGCCGCTTACAATTCTGAAAATAGTTTTCAAGACCAAGGTATAATCAGAGAGTTTATGGTTGCACCATCATTAACTATTGAATTATCTGATAAATTAACGGTAGAAGCTAATTTAGAATACAACCAAAGTAAACGTAATTTAAACTTTGCTAGAGGTTTATCAACTTCTCTTATTACTGATGATGTAAATTCTTGGGATGATTTAAATTGGGACTATAATACTAATTATGGTACAAATGAAATGGCTGGTTATTTTTCAAATTTAGTAGCCCAAATAAATTTAGATTATAAATTTACAGATACTTGGTCATCAAAAACAACATTTACAAAAGCCACAACATTTACCGATGCTAATTATTTACGCGTTGTAATGACTGACGAAACAACAGTGAGTAGATATTATTTACAATACGACCCTAGAGAAACAAGCAATACTCACATACAACAAGATTTTTTAAACGTAGTTGAAGGAGATAAAATAGCGAACAAATTTGTTACAGGAATTAGTTATTTACATAATTTAGAAGATTATCAAAGAACTGGAGTTTGGAATGCAATAGATGCCGTAGATACAACAGACCCCGTAATTACAGGGCTAACGAATGATCAATTTGAAGCAAACATAGCAGATGAAACTAAAAACAAAACGGTTATAGAATTTCAAACTATAGGGGTTTATGCATTTGATGCTATCACCTTAAACAAGCAATTGACATTAACAGGTGGTTTACGTTTTGATCGTTTTATGTCGGACAATACAATAACAAACGGTGCAGAAGGTACTAACGGTTACAACCAAAACACTTTTAATACAAAACTTGGATTAGCTTATAACCCTTTTGATGATAAAGCTTCATTATTTGCAAATTATATGGATGGACTTAGTAATAATGCTCCTTCTGATAACGGCACTGGAGAAGTGATTACATGGGATGCTGAAAGAGCAAAACAATTTGAAGTTGGTACTAAACTTGATTTTTTTGATGGAAGATTACTTAGTACAATTAGTTATTACAATATAACTATTGATAATGATATCATAACTGACGAAGACGGAGTAAGCTCACAAACTGGTGAAACTTTAAGTAGAGGTTTTGAAATAGATTTAATAGCTAACCCTGCTCCTGGTTTAAACATTGTTGCTGGCTATACTAAAAACAATGCTACCTTAGAAAAAGTAGATTTTGGTAGTGAGGCTATATTAGGTAATAGTTTAACGTATACGCCTGAAACTGTTTGGAACTTCTGGTTAAGTTACCAAGCTTTAAAAGGAAAAGCTAAAGGCTTAGGATTTGGTTTGGGAGCAAACCACATGAGTGAAATATATAATAGTACTACTAATAATTTTGGTTCAGAAGCTTATACTACGGTTGATGCCACTGTTTTTTATAAAAAAAACAACTATAAAATTAGCTTAAAAGCTGATAATGTTTTTGATAGAGAATACTACAACGGATATGGTATTCCACAAAAACCATTTAACTTTAGAGTAGGCTTATTTTACAGTATTTTTTAAAAAATAAATAAAATATCAGAAAAGAGAATACTTACCGTATTCTCTTTTCTGATATTTTAAAACTATTATTACAATGAAAAAGCTATTTTACATTCTTTATTTATTTACCTTTTTTTTAAACGCACAAAAAATAGAAATTGGCGAAATAAAAACAATACAATCTGTAGTTTTAAATGAAGAAAGAGAATATTGGATAGCACTACCCGAGAACTATTCTAATGAGAAATATAAAACACAAAAATATCCCGTAATTTACCTATTAGACGGAGAAAAGTTTTTTCATGTTACTAGCGGAATAGTTAAAAATTCATCAAAAGGATATTATCCATTAATTCCTGAATGTATTATAGTTGCCATTAAAAATACAAATAGATCAAGAGATTTAACACCTTCAAATGATCATAAATTAACATATCAATCCGGTGGAGCTAGTCAATTTGAAAATTTTATTAATAAAGAATTAATTACTGAAATTAATAAAAACTACAGAACATTAGATTACAAAATTTTAATAGGACACTCCTTTGGAGGTCTTTTTACATTAAATATTCTGTTTAAAAAACCCAACACCTACAATGCTTATATTGCTATAGACCCAAGTTTATGGTGGGATGATAATTTACTTGTAAATAAATTAGAAAAAAACATAAAGAGTACAGAATATAGTGGTAGTGTTTTATTTTTTGCCAATGCAAATTCAATAGGAAACCAAAAAGAACCTAGCTCACAACACGATAAACATTTTGAGGCTAAAAAGAGAACTATTGAAATATTTAAAGAATACACACCTAAAAATTTAAACTATCAAATTAAATATTATAAAGATGAAGATCATGGAAGTGTAGTTTTACCTTCACTTGTTGACGGACTTCGTTCTGTATTTTCAGGATTTAGAATTAATGTAAAAGAACTCATCAAAAACCCAAACTTATTAGAAGACAGCTATCAAAATCTATCTAAAAAATTAAGCTATGAGTTTAAACCTCAGGCACCATATATTGATCGAGTAATTGAATTAGCCGAACAAAGAGGTGAAAAAGAAAATGCTAAAGTTTTAAATGACATCTATAAAAAATTGTATCCTAACAACTAGCTTTTAAAGTATAATTTGAATTAAAAATTTTATTTTAAAATGAAAAAGTACACTTTCAGAAAATTAATAAATGATCTTCACCTTTGGTTAGGAATTATAAGTGGTATTGTTCTATTTATCGTTTGTTTAACGGGAACCATTTTAGCTTTTGAGACTGATTTAGCCTTGCTTTTAGATAAAAAAGATCATTTCTCTGAAAAAACTGGTAAAAAAATTCCATTTCAGAATATAGTTAAAAGGCTAGAAGCAGACGGTTATATTGTAAAAGATTTCATTTTTTTTAATGACGAATCTCAAAACTTACAGTTCACATTACTTACCAAAAAAGAAGCAAATTCAGGTAAGCCTGCTCGTGGAAAAACGATTCAAATAAACCCTTATACAGGAAAGGAGATTATTACTACAGGAAAAACAAAAGCTTTTATACATATTATTGAAGAGCTTCATCGGTATTTGTTATTAGACACAAAAATAGGTCGCCCTATTGTGGGTATTTGTACCATTATATTTGTACTACTATGCCTATCTGGTTTAATACTTTGGATGCCAAAAAAAATTAAACATTTTAAAAAATGGAAATCATGGAAACAAGGTTTCACTTTAAAAACAAAAGCTAACTGGAAAAGAATAAATTACGACATACATAATACTTTTGGTTTTTATGCTCTTGTGCCGATGTTGCTTATGGGATTAACTGGATTATTATGGTCGTTTCAATGGTATTATAATGGTTTAGAAGTGGTTTTAGGTGATAAATTAGGAAAGTCAAGATTTGACACAACTATTTCCTTAAAAACAACAGACAAACAAGCACCGTCAATAAATTTTACCGAGATTTTAAAAAAGGCAGACAGTATACTTAATTACGAAAACAAAGCCACAAGAGTTACCTTACCTTTAAAAAATAATGAAAGTGTAATGGTTCGAAAAAAGAACAATGCCTTTTTAGCTTATGACACTACTGATAAGCTTCAGTTTGATCCATATTCAAACAGGCTTGTTTCAAAAACTTTATTTAAAAATGAAAAATTCGGATCAAAAATCGCAACCTTAATCCGAAGTATACACGTAGGCTCATTTGCTGGTACGTTTACTAAAATCGTCTATTTTTTAGCCTGCCTTATTGCTACTACATTACCAATTACTGGTACTATTATTTGGTTAAATAAACTTAAGAAAAAGTAGTTGTAAAAATTGAAACTATTATACTTAAGCTTATAATAGTCTAAGTTATTGTGCGTTATTATTAAATAACAAGTCTATATTTTTTATTTAAGATTTGTTTAATACGACAAATAAAAATTTCTTTTTTAGTTAAATAATAATCAACCTAAATCATATAAATTTTTATTCGCAATAGCTTAATTTAACCACTATGTTTTTTTTAATAAAAGATAAATTACATAACCCCTTTATAGTGGTAACATTAGCTTTACTCATATCTGTTAGTGGTTATTTAATAAGTGATTATTTTGTTCATTGGATAAAATTTTGGTTGGGTTTTTATTTAGCAATAGGCCTTCCTATCATCATAGCTTTACCTATAGCCATAATATTACATCAAAATTTTAAAAAAATTAATTCTCACAAAAAGGAATTAGAACGCTTAGATAGCATCAATAAAAAACTTTTTCTTTTAATTTCTCATGATGTAAGATCTCCTTTAGCAAGTCTAATTGGTACAATTGATTTAGTTACGAATAATGATATAGACAATAATGAAGCTAAATTATATTTTAAAGAACTATCTAATAAAATAAAAAATGTAAATCTTTTTTTAGATGGATTGCTAGATTGGTCAAGAAGACAGACTCAAAACAAACCTTTGAATTTTGTTTCTTTTGAAACACTACAAGTAATCAAACCTATGTGGGAATTACTTGAACATGAAGCGAACAAGAAAAATATTATAATCACTTTCAAAAATTTGAGCAATAAAATTTATGCTGATATAGAGAGTTACACATTCGTTTTTAGGAATATTTTACAAAATGCAATAAAGTTTACCGAAGAATCTGGAACTATACATATAGAAACAAATGAAATTGAGGGAATGATACATACTACTATATCTGATTCTGGAGTAGGTATTCATGCTAGAGAAGTTGATGAAATTTTAAAAGGCGAAAACTGGTATACTACAAAGGGGACATCAGAAGAGTCTGGTACCGGTTTCGGGCTAAGAACATGCCTTTATTATTTGAAAAAAAATAACGGTGATCTTTTAATTGAAAGTGAATTGAAAAAAGGAACAAAAATCACAATTGTACTTCCTAAAAATTAGGTTTTTTTATTCTTTCTATAAAGAAAAATCTATCTGTTTCAAAACATTAATTAAAACTTGTAACTAATTGAAAAATTAGGTGTAATGCCTAAAGCTCTTTTTTCAACTTGCACAGCTTCATCCTCACTTTCTTCTGAAACTATATAATATCTATTAATTATATTCTTTTTATTCAATACATTTAGTAGCCCTAAACTAAATAGTAGTTGTTTGTTTTTAACATCTATTTCATAAGATGAACTTGCGTCTACACGTAAATAATCAGGTAACCTCTCTACATTTATCACACTATAATTTACCCTTGTAAAATTACCTTCTTGATATGTTTCGTTACCTTCAATTGGTTGTGTATATGGACTTCCTTTTCTATATTGTATTCCTGATGCTAGTTTCCAATGATTAGAAAGCACCACACTGCTTCCAAAATTTAACGCATGAGTAATATCAAAATTAGAAGCAAATTTATTTTCTGAAATTTCTTCAAACAAATAATTACGATCACCATAAGCATAACTCATCCAAATATTAGAATTTTTAATACTTTTATTAATTAAAAATTCTACACCAAACGCTGTTGAAGACCCAATAAAACCATCGTATTGATCTTGAGCAACAAAGCTTTGACTTTCTGAAATAAGACCGTTTATATATTTATAATACGGAGTCAACTCAATAAACCAATCATTGTTCTTATAATCTAAACCTAATGAAATCTGTTTACTTTTAACAACAGGAATAACATTGCCATCACTTGCAATCCATCTTCTATTTTCAACCCCTAAAAAATCATCGTTTAAATCTACAAATTGTGTTACCGTTTGGTTTTTAAACTCGCCTTCTAGCTTTAAAGCTAATGTTTTAGATATTTTTTGATTGACATTTAGCCTTGGTTCTACTAAAAAAGTACCCAAACGCTCAAAATAATTGAACCTTGCCCCTGCCCTAACAAATAGTTTGTTAGAAGCATAAGTCATTTCTGAAAATAAACCATGATTACGTTGCACCCGTTTTTTAATAATTTGGTAAGTTGGATTTACCAAATCACTAACATTTTTAATACCTGTTTCAGTATAAGAATACCCATTTAACCAATTAAAATTATCTGACAATTTGGTTTTTGTTGTTAGTTTAGCCCCTGTTTCTATAACTTGGTTTAATTGTAAAAGACTTTGTTCGGTGTCATTATTTACATCAAATGCATTTAAATCGTAATAAGTATAATAGGATTCTAATTGGGTAGTAAATAAGGGAGTCCAGTAGCTCGTAAAATTAACACCTAAAGCAAAATTATCTTGTAAAAGACTGCTTGTCTTAGTTTCGGAATCACCATTTGTACTATCAAATTCTGAGTATGCTAATTTATTATGAACGTTTAAAAAGCTCAATCTTAGTTTGTGCCTATCATCAATGTCATAAAGTAGCTTCCCACTAAAATCGTAAAAATAAAAATCTGAATTTGTATTTATATTTTGTTCCGATGTAGCAATTTCTGAATCTTGAAAACTTCGTTCAAAATACTGATCATAAGTTGGTGATTTAAAATAATCAGTAAATGCTCTTCTTCCAGAAATATGCAAGGCAAATTTACTGTTTATGGGTATTTTTAAAACGGCATTTGAGCTTATTAAATTTGAACTTACGACCCCTTTAAACTTATCATTAACCTCATTATCAGAAAACAAATTGATAGTCCCCGAAACCCCATCTGTATTACTTGCACTTGTCCCGTTTTTTTCAACCTTAACTTGATCAATAATTCCTGAATTAAAAGCAGAAATAAGACCAAAAAAATGTCCTGAATGATACATTTTCATACCATCAAAAAGTAATAAATTTTGATCATGACTACCACCTCTAATATTAATGTCTGCAATGGACTCGCTAACACTTTCAACTCCTGGTAATACTTGTACCATCTGCAAAACATCAGTTTCAACCAAACCAGGTAATATTCCGTATTTATTAGCTGTAAAATTTATACTCCCATCTAACTTTTGGTTTAACCCCGTCGTAAATAAGTTACTCACTACAACTTCATTAAGCTCATACTGTTCGGGCTTTAATTTAATTATAGGGCAATCACTCTTTTCTGAATAGAATGCAAAAACATCAAATTGTTGCTCTTCATAACCTATAAAACTAATAGTAAATACATCACTGTTTTTTAAATCTGATAATTTGAACTTTCCTTCTTCATTAGAAATACTACCTTTTAGTGAATTTGTTGTAATTGATGCTCCTATTAACACCTCATCTGTGTTTGCGTCTACAACTGAACCGCAAATACTTAAATTATCTTTTGAAACAGCAATTGCAATTCTATCTGATCCTATTTTTTTAATTGATAATAACGAGTTTTTTTTTAGTTTTTTTATTAATTCATTAATTGATACGTCTTCTTGTGGAACTACAATTAATATATTTTCAAGGTCTTTTTCTATATATGAAAATGTAATATTATAACGCTTTTTTAAAAGCTCAAAAGCTTCCTTTGCAGGAAGCTTACCTTGTGCCATACCACTTAATATAATTCCAAAACAGAAAAATAGTAGTACAAAAAAAGTGTTTTTAGTATTACTCATATAGTTCTATGGTAGACTTATCTTTTATATTAACTTTTAAATTCATTGGAAAAGCAATTGACTCAATAGCATCAGCACTATTAGCATAACTAAAACCTCCTGTAAATTTCTTATTCGCTAATGCTTTATCGTAATTAACTTTAATATTAAATTGTCTTTCAAATTCTTTAACAACCACATTAAAAGGTACATTATCAAAATTGCTCTCATTATTCAACCAATCAGGTATTGAAGCATCAAAAGTTTCCATTTCGTTTAATTCACCATCAACTAATTTTATACCTTTTCCTGGAGTTAAAAAAACTGTTGTACCATATACTGAAACTTTTACTTTACCTTCAAAACAACGTACTTGAAAAAAATTATCTCTTTCTTGAACATTAAATTGAGTACCCACAACAGTTACTGTACCTTGATCTGTAATTACATCAAAAGTTTTACCCTTGCTTACCTTAAAAAAGGCTTCTCCTTGAAGTTTTAATTCTCTTTTAGTATCCCAAGTCTTTTTAGAATATTCAATTTCAGAATCACTATTTAGGGCTACCTCAGAATTATCTGGTAAATTAAAATTTGTTGTTTCTGCTAGTTTCGTATGCACTGTTGTTCCTGTATATGAAAAAATAAAATACATTGAAACTATCAACACTAATGATGCTGCTATAGCAACATATTTTTTCCATGAATTAATAGGAACAACTTTTTTCGTTTGTTTTTCTTTTAACTTATGAAAAGCTTCTAAATTTTCTTCCGTATTAAATGATGGTTTTTTAAAGTTTGAAGTGTTTCTTATAATAGGTTCAAGGTCTTTAAATTCGGGAGTATTACGTAATTCTTCTAATTCAGAATCAGTAATTGTACCGTCAAGCCATTTTAATATTTCTTTTTCGTGTTGCATAATTTCTGCATTATATTAATTAGACACTTATAGCACTAATATCCCTACTCTTATTTTTTAAAATATTCAAAATCTTTACGTAATTTGCTTAAAGCACCCATCATTCTTTTTTCAACTGCTTTAACTGATATGTTTAGCATTGTTGCAATTTCAGCATATTTTTTTTCTTCAATTCTACTTAGTAAAAACACTTCTCTTTGCCCATCAGTTAAAGCAGCAATAGCATTTTGTAACTTATCCATATACTCGTTTTCCTCTAAAATATATTCAGGACTCTCATTTGTTACGTTCGTGATAGGCTTAATTTTAGCATACTCTAAAACTACTTTATCATGGCGCACTTCATTTAAAAACAAATTATTTGCTATTGTAAACAAATAACTTTTTGCTTTACTAAAAGTTACTTCACTGCATTTATTCCATATTTTTAAAAAGGCATCTTGTACCAAGTCTAGTGACTTATCTTTATTACCACATTTATAATACATAAAACGATAAAGCGAATCAGAATGTTCTTTATAAAAAGAATTAAATACAGGTTCTTTACAAAGCTCAGCTTGGGGGTCTAACATGTAATTAAATTAAAGTTTGAGCTGTAAATGTAAAAAAATAAAATTTTGGTAGGGTAAAAAATAAGTCACGTGTCTTACTCATAAAAACCAATAACTTTTTTATGTTCATTACAAAAAATGTAATTTTCAAAAAATAAAAGTAGGGTAAAAAACAAGTCATGTGTCTAACACATATAAAGTTGAAAATTATGAAAATAATTAAACCATTAGTAAGCATACTTATATATAGCATATTAGCTAGTTGCCAAGATGATATTAATATTGATACATCTAACAACGACACTAATAATAGTGATTCTGTTTTTACATCTCAAGTAAGAAGAACTTCTATGTTTGATGGTTCATTTGATGATATTTTAGATGCTTCTCCTTGTTTTGCTATAAACTATCCAATAAATATTATATTAAATAGCGCCAATACAACATTAACTTCAGTAACAGATCTAAGTTTAATTACAGCTAATGATAATATAACTTTTTCATTCCCAATCACAATTACAAATTATGATTATTCCGAAATTGTTATTGGCTCTCAAGAAGAATACGATGCTTTAACAAATGCATGCGATAATTTAATTGAAAGCAATAACACACCTCTTAATTGTATCGATTTTAATTACCCAATTACATTATACACTGCAACTAACAGCCAAACTCAAAATACTTTAACAGTTATAACAGATCAAGAACTTTATTTTTTTATTGACAATTTAGATAGTAGCACATTATACAGTTTTAATTACCCTATTGAAATTACAGAAACAAGCACAATAAGTATTGATAATGACACGGCTCTCGAAGGTTATTTAACAGACTGCATTGACTGACCTTTTTACAAATTAACAATAACATATTAATAATTAACCACTTAGAAAATGGCGATTTTCTAAGCAGGGATAACTCACGCAAAATTTAAACATAGAAATACATATAAATTAAATTTTAGAATTATGAAAAAATCAATTTTTACAACCGGAATATTAGCCATATTATTAAGCTTAGGGTCATGTACCTCAGATGAAAATGAAACAACAGATTACGAAAGTGCAGAACAGCAAAATACTGAAGTATCTATTACCGACGCGCCAATTGATGACACTAGTGTGAGTGCTACAATTGTTACTATTACAGCAGTAAAAGTAGATGGTGTTGAAATAGATGGTTTTTCTGCCACAACAGTTGATTTATTACAATTACAAAATGGTAAAAAATTATCATTAGGTGATATTGATTTAAATGTAGGTACAGTTTCAAACATTAGTCTTGTTTTAGATTATGATCAAGATGTAAATGGTGATGCACCTGGCTGTTATGTAGAAACTATTGATGGTGTAAAACATGAATTAAAAACAACAACTTACGAAATCAAAATTAATGACGAGGTAGAAATAGTTAGCTCAACACTTAATGAAATAGTTATTGATTTTGATTTGAGAAAAACAATCATTGCAAGTACTGAATCGTCAACTGATGAATTTGATTTTGTAACATCATCAGAATTATCGTCTGGTTTACGAATTGTAAATAATATTGATGCAGGTAGCGTTAGTGGAACAGTTAGCGATTGGGAAGACAATGCCGAAAAAGTTGTAGTTTTTGCTTACGAAAAAGGTACTTACACTTCTTCTGAAGCTGAAGAAAGTGGCGCTAGTGGTGTAACATTTGCAAACGCAGTTACCAGTGCAACAATAAACTCAACAACAGGAAGCTATGAAGTAAACTTTTTAAAAGAAGGAGATTACGAATTTTATTTTGCTTCTTATTCAGACGAAGACAATGATGGTTCATTTGAATTTGAAAGCATGTTGAGTGTAGAATCTTTAACTGATATTCAATTAAGTTCAATTAGCATTAGCTCAAGTATTAACTTAAATATTAATGTAAGAGTTACAGAAAATTAGTTTCTAATTCAGTTCCCCCCACAATCCCCATTTTAAATGTAAAAAGCCTTCAACAGTATTGTTGAAGGCTTTTAGTTTTAAAAAACAGTAGGTTTTATTTTTTAAACAACTCTTAAATCACAAAATTAATACAACTTAGTTGCATTAGTTAGCATTATAATTATATTTGCAACTCAGTTGCATTAATAAAATTATAAATGAATATAACATTAAAAAAAGCAGATACTTGGGGTGTTCTATCTAGTTCATTATGTTTAGTACATTGCATTGCAACACCTTTTTTTTTTCTAGCGCAGACTTCTATTATTTCTCACACAACAAACACTCCAATTTGGTGGAAAAGTTTAGATTTTATTTTTCTAATTATTTCATTTTTTGCGGTCTACCGTTCCTCAAAAACAACTACTAATCAGTTTATAAAAAAAGCTTTATGGATTAGTTGGTGCTTACTTTTTACGTTAATAATTAATGAGAAAATAGCCTTAATTAAAATACCAGAAGTAGCTATGTATATTGTTGGTTTCACTTTGGTTGCGCTACATATTTACAACTTAAACTTTTGCCAATGTAAAACCAATAATTGCTGTACAAAAAATGAAGAATAAAGATAGCATTGAGAATATTGGCGACAACCATATCGCCACAAATATTGAAACACCATTAGTCCCAAATGCTTTTGATAAAAGTGATGATGAAAAAATAAAAAATATTCAGCACCATTTTGGCAAAATAATGGAAGAATTAGGTCTTGATTTAACTGACGATAGTTTATCTGGTACACCATACCGTTTTGCGAAAATGTATGTAAAAGAATTGTTCTATGGTTTAGACCCAAAAAACAAGCCTAAACTATCCACTTTTGATAATAAGTACAAGTATAAGAAAATGCTAGTGGAGCAAAATATTACAATAGATTCTGCCTGCGAACACCATTTTTTACCTATAGTCGGTCATGCACATATTGCCTATATACCCAATAAAAAAGTAATCGGATTATCTAAATTAAACCGTTTAGTAGACTATTATGCACATAGGCCACAAGTACAAGAGCGCTTGTCATTACAAATTCTTAAAGATTTACAAAACGTCTTAAATACAGACGATGTCATTGTAATAATTACAGCAAAACACCTTTGTGTTTCTTCAAGAGGAATAAAAGACAAAAGTAGCTATACAACCACGCTTGAATATGCCGGTTGTTTTGAAGAAAAAGAATACCGAGATGACTTTTTTAAAATAATTAATCAAGAGACTATCAAATAAAACTTTCGCGCATGGAATACAATAGAAGAAAATTTATTTCTTTTTTAGGAAAAGCAAGTTTAGGTACTGTAATGATACCACCTTTTATAACAAGCTGTGGTAATACTGCAACACCTGTTGTCTCTGAAAAATTATCTGAAAAAGATATTGAAAAACTAAAATCACGCATATTAAAAAGCTTATTACCCTCTGATAAAGATGATTTACTGTTAGCCGATGGGTTAAATTACCATACCATAGTTAAATGGAATGATAAAATTAGTGAGAAAGACACTTTTGGCTTTAATAACGATTTTACTTGTTTTATTCCTTTGGATAAAGACAACCCAAAAGATGGTTTGTTATGGGTAAATCATGAATACATAAACCCATTATTTGTTTCTGGTTTTAATGATAAAAAACATAAAGAATCTGGGCAACAACGAACTATAACACAAGTTGATAAAGAAATGTATAATGTTGGCGGTAGCATTGTGCGGATTAAAGAAGATGATAACGGAAAATGGAACGTTGTAAAAAATGATATTTATAATAGACGTATTACGGCAAAAACACCAATTGAACTAAATTGGGACACTCCAATAAAAGGAAAAACTACTGTAATTGGTACACTTGCTAACTGTTCTGGCGGTATAACACCCTGGAACACTTTTTTGACTTGTGAAGAAAACTACGATGGCTTTTTTGGAGAAACGCATTATGACGAAAATAACGTTGCCACAAAAGAACCTAGCAATTATTATGATTGGGAAAAATTTTATGATTACCCACCTGAACATTATGGTTGGGTAGTTGAGATAAACCCTAAAGATGGTAGTGCTCAAAAACATGTTGCTCTTGGCAGGTTTTCACATGAGTGTTGTACACTTTATGAACTTGAAGATAAAAGAATAGTTGCCTATAGTGGTGATGATAAAAATAATGAACATTTATACAAGTTTATATCATCAAAACCAGGTTCTTTGAAAGAAGGAATACTATATGTTGCCGATACTATTAACGGAAAATGGTTAGCATTAGATTGGGAAAATCAACCTATTTTAAAAGAAAAATTCAAAAACCAAACTGAAGTTTTAATTAGAGCTAGAGAAGCCGCTAAATTATTAGGAGCTACAGAATTAAACAGACCAGAAGATATTGAAATAGACCCAATTACTGGTCATATTTTAGTTTCACTTACTAATAATAAAAGTAAGGATGATTTTCATGGTTCTATTTTTAAAATTGAAGAAACTAATGGCGCATTTGATGCGCTAACATTTAAGTCCTCAACTTACATTGCTGGTGGTGAAAAAAATGGGTTTTCATGTCCTGACAATTTAGCTTTTGATTTATCGGGTAATCTTTGGTTGACTTCTGATATGTCTGGTAGTGCAATGAATAAAGAGGATGGGCCGTATATGCCTTTTAAAAACAATAGCTTGTTTGTTATTCCAAGATACGGGAATGATGCTGGAAAAGTAATTCGTGTTGCTTCAGCTCCAAAAGATGCTGAACTTACTGGTCCATGGTTTTCTCCTGATGGAAAAACTTTATTTTTAAGTGTACAGCACCCTGGTGAACAAACAGTAGATCTAAAAAACCCAACAAGTAAGTGGCCATTTGATGCTGATAATATTCCTAAACCAGCCGTAGTTGCAATTCAAGGAGAACTAATTGAAAAAATGAATAAATTAAGTCAATTATACGTTTAAAACATGAATAAACTACCCGTAACTGTATTAAGTGGTTTTCTTGGTGCCGGAAAAACTACCTTGCTTAATCATATTCTTCACAATAAACAGGGCTTAAAAGTAGCCGTAATAGTTAATGACATGAGTGAAGTTAATATTGACGCTCAATTTATCGAAAATAAAAACACACTGTCTAGAACCGAAGAAAAATTGGTAGAAATGTCTAACGGATGTATCTGTTGTACATTAAGAGAAGACCTTATGGTTGAGGTTGAAAAATTAGCATTACAAAATAAATTCGATTACTTATTAATTGAAAGTACCGGCATAAGTGAACCGATTCCTGTTGCTCAAACTTTTACTTTTGAAAGTGAAGATGGCACTATAGATTTAAGTAAGTTTAGTTATATTGATACTATGGTAACAGTGGTAGATGCTTTTAATTTTTTAAAAGATTTTTCTAGCCCAGATTATCTAGCATCAAGAGAACTTACTAATATTGAAGGTGATGATAGAACCATTGTTAACTTACTAACCGACCAAATTGAGTTTGCCAATGTTATCGTATTAAATAAAGAAGACTTAGTTACTAAAAATGAGCTAGAAGAACTGGAAATTATTATACACTCATTAAATCCTGAAGCTCAAATCATTAAAACTAGTAATTCTCATATAGTGCCAAAAAACATTATTAAAACAGGGTTATTTGATTATGAAAAAGCTGAAGCTTCAGCGGGTTGGATAAAAGAACTAGAAAATGAACATCTTCCTGAAACAGAAGAATATGGTATAGGTTCATTTGTTTATAGAAGTAAAAAACCATTTCATCCTGAACGTTTTTTAAACTATCTTAATCATGAATTTCCTCAAAATATAATACGTAGTAAAGGTCTTTTTTGGCTGGCATCAAGATCAAACCAAGCATTGCTTTGGAGTTCCGCAGGAGGTTCGTGTAAAGCAGATAATGCTGGTGTGTGGTGGGCATCAATGCCTTTTTCTGAACGTATAAATTACACTGCATTTGTTGAAAACCAGACATTAATAGAATCAACTTGGGATGACCAATTTGGAGATAGAAAAATAGAACTTGTTTTTATAGGTCAATATTTAGAGCAAAAAGAAATAATAGAGCAATTAAACAACTGTCTTCTTACAGATGAAGAAATACAACTTTGGAAAAAACAGATGTTTTCAAAAATAGATGCATGGCCTATTGAAAATTTTGAACAAGAACAATCAAATGTATAAATTATTAAAATGAAAATATTTTAATGAAAAATTATGGAAGCTATTATAACAATTGTTGGGTTTTTAGGCGCAGGAAAAACAACACTTTTAAAATATTTAATTGACAGCTTTAATAAAAAAGGTTGGAACCCCTATGTAATTCTTAACGATTATGAGAATGCAAATATGGATGTACAACAGTTTAGAGAACAGCTAAACTCAAAAAATATTAAACCTTTAAGCGGTAGTTGCATTTGTTGTAATGGTACTATTGAACTTAGAGATAGTGTTAACAGAATACCAGAACGAAAAAATGGCATAACTCTAATTGAAGCTAATGGTACTTCCGATGCTTGCGCTCTTATGGAATTTTTAGGCGTTGGTTTAAACGATAGATTTTTACCTCCAATACAAATATCAGTAGTTGATGTACAAAATTGGCAAAAACGAAATGAACATAATGAGTTAGAAGCGAACCAAATTCAAGTGTCTTCAATTATTGTATTAACACATCTAAAGAGAATAGATTTAAGACGTCAAAATGAAGTAATAAAAGCTTTAAAAAACTTAAATCCTACTGCAAAAATTTTCCCTATTGCAGACTTAGATGTTATGTTATTACCTGAGTTACTACCATCAAAAAATAAGGCACAAAAATTTGAACACCTAAAAGCACATTGGGCTTCATGTTCGGTAGACTTACCTAATTTACCAAACGAAGAAGCCATATTTAAAATATGCAATGCTTTACCAAAAAGCATTTTACGAGTAAAAGCTTGTACTAAAATTAGTGAACAAAAAAACCATACTTATTTTGAACGTAAACCAGGTGGCGAAATTCATATTAGGCCATTTAATGGTATTCCTATTACTGGCTCAAAATTACTCACTATTGGTCCTGGCAGTAAACCTTTCATTTTAAAAGAAGCAATAAAAATAGGATTAGAACAATCTAATTATTCATTTGAAAAATAATATCAAAATGATACATATTGATAATCTTTCATTTAAATATAAAAATAAAACACAGGTTTTAAATTTTCCTAAAATAGATTTAGAAGAAAAAGAGCACTTACTTGTTTTAGGAAAATCTGGCATTGGAAAAACCACACTTTTACATCTTTTAGCAGGGTTGTTAGACCCGAAAACTGGAAGTATAATTATTAATAACGTCAATATAAATACTCTTTCTAGTCACAAATTAGATATGTTTAGAGGTAAGCATATTGGTATGGTCTTTCAAAAAAAACATGCAATTCAATCATTAAGTGTTTTTGAAAACTTAGAAGCACGTTTATTTTTTAGTAAACAAAACATAAAAAAAAGTTCTATAGATGAATTATTAGAACAACTCAATTTAAATGAATGCAAAAATAGTGCAATAAACGAAATTAGTGAAGGTCAATTACAACGGTTAGGCATTGCACTTTCTGTAATTCATAATCCACAAGTTATTTTAGCAGACGAACCTACTTCAAGTTTAGATGATGAAAATTGTAAAATTGTAATTAATCTTTTAAAAGAGCAAGCAACTAAAAATAATGCACATTTAATAGTTATTACACACGACAAGAGAATAAAATCTTTCTTCAAAAACACCATTACGTTATGAACATTTGGAAGATTAGCATAAAAAACCTCAGGTCTAAACCATTCTACACCTTTTTAAGCATCATTACTTTAGCGTTTAGTATAACATTATTGTTAGGAATACAGCAATTAAGAGGTTCATTTGAATACCAAATAAAAAATAGTTTAGGTGATATAGATTTAGTTATTGGCGCCAAAGGAAGTCCACTACAACTCATTTTAGCATCGGTATTACACATTGACAATCCAACAGGGAATATATCTTTCGAAGAAGCTAAAAAACTAGGTAAAAACCAGATGGTAAAATTAGCCGTACCAATATCTTACGGGGATAATTACAAAGGCTATAGAATTGTTGGCACCAAAACTTCTTTTTATGAGTTATATAATGCTCAATTAGAAAAAGGAAGGTATACCAAAACAGCTATGGAAGTTGTTATTGGTGCATCTGTTGCAAACCAATTAAATTTAAAAATAGGAGATTCTTTTACTAGTTCTCATGGTTTAACAGAAAATACTATTGAACTTCATGATGAAAAATTAAAGGTTGTTGGTATTCTAAAACCTACTCAAAAAGTAATAGACCGTTTAATTACAACCAACTTAGAAACAGTTTGGGATGTTCACAATCATGAAGAAAACCGTGAGGAGAAACATAAAGATGAACTGATTGATGACACAACTCATGAACATGAAACGCATGAAGTACATGAGCACCATGAAAAAGAAATTACTTCGCTACTAATTACTTTTAAAAGTCCAATGGCACTTTTAACCTTTCCAAGAAAAATAAATAAGGGTAGCAACATGCAAGCTGCAATTCCAAAACTTGAATTAGATCGGTTATACGAGTTTACAAATATTGGTTTCACAACTATTACATGGATAGCCTACTTAATTCTGGTGATTTCAGGAATCACTATTTTCATTAACCTCTTTAAAATGGTGAAAGAGCGCGCTTTTGACTTAGCACTTTTAAGAACGTACGGAGCAACTAATTTTCAAATCATAAAAATGGTTTTTTATGAAGGTTTAAGTATTGCAATAATCGCTATTTCATTAGGGGTATTGTTTATAAAAGTTGGATTATACTTTTTGTTAAAATTTACAGACCTTGGTACTAAATACACTATGCTTCATGAACTAGAACCTCAAAGTATTTTAGAAATTGGAGTATTGGTTTTTACCGCAGTAATCGTTTCAATATTTCTGGCAACTTATCCAATATTAACTATAAACATTTCAACAATACTAAGAAATGAAAAATAAGATTTTAACTACTTTATTTCTATTTACGATTTCAATATGCCTTAGTCAACAAAAAATAACATGGGAAGATTTAGCCAAAGTAACATTCACAGAAAAATATTTTCCTTCTTATGATGATTTATTTTTATATCCTGAATTTTCAAATGAAGTAAAATCCTTAGAAGGGAAACAAATAACAATAACTGGGTATTTTTTAAGTATCGCTCCAAAACAAAATTTATATATATTATCAAAAGGACCATTATCTTCTTGCTTCTTTTGTGGAGTAGGTGGCCCTGAAACTGCTATAGAAATACAATTTACCAACAAACCTAGTTTTAAAACAGATGAAATAATTTCGGTTACCGGAGTATTAAAACTTAATAAAGATGAGGTAGAACACTTTAATTATATTCTTAAAAATTGTACCGCTCAAAAAATAGATTAAATACATTATACCTTTAACTAGAACCGTTTTTTCTTACAAAAAAGAATATATTAAAATAGAGTTTATAATTTAAAACTTCCGCATATTTACCAACTATTAGGGCTATGGATTTATTACTAAATTACAGACCTATTAGAAAATAGCTGAGTTAGATAAGTATTTCCTCAATACACAGTTAAATTATTCAAATTTGAATATGCCATATTGCCTTTATTTACTGAAAAGTTGCCTTGTTTTACTGAAAACATAAGTTACCTCTGAAATTAAAAATTAAATTAGAGGTTATTATACTATAAGTAGTTGATTAGCCTTATTGAAAATATAACCATAAAAATTTTAAATTATGAATAAAAAAAATGATTATAAATTATTAAGATTTAGCTTCGTCTTATTTTGCTTGTTAAGTCTTTTTGCTTGTAGTTCAGATGACAGTACGGATGACGATGTTGAAACAGAAGAAGAATATATCGTTATAGACAGAGATGAAGTTGTTCTTCTTGAAGGTACAGATGTTGACGAAACTACTTTAGGTTTTGCAGAAGGTAATGTTGAAGTACAATTGGTTGAAATAGATGGCACTGAATATTATCAAGTGTATACATCTAATCAAATATCTCTTCCCGTTGATTATGACATGGGTCCTTGGTGCGCATATGATGTTGATGATGATACTGATGAAGAAGGTGGTATATGGATTGACAATGAACATGGTGAAGTATACCAAGTTACTTATGATTTTTTAGATACTACAGTTAATGAGCTTTATTCAGATAGTGATGAAGATGATGCCTACTGGGATGCTATGATTGATGGAGATAATGTTAATTATACAAATAGTAGATATCTTTGTATTAATGCTGCTGTAGCTGTAGTAGAAGAAGAATATTGGTCACAATGTGTAGAATGTCTACCTGAATATTTTGAAGATGAAACAATTGAAGAAGCTTATTATTTCCCAGTAACTCCTGTAAAGTTAGATCAACCTTCTGATATTCAAGGTACACAAGGAATTGCATTAAATGGTGTTATTTTTGATGGATCAGCTCCTGTTGACGATATTATATCATATTACACTATTGCTGCGTTTGATGATGCAGGAGGACATATTAATCCGTTTGTAGGATATCATTACCACACTAATACAGGTTTAACATACGGTTTTGATGAAGATGATGATCATAGGTTTATAGGTTATGCATTAGATGGCTATAAAATTTATGAACACGATGAAACTCTAACAGATTTAGATGATTGTAACGGTCATGATGACGATGATTTAGGATATCATTATCATATTTCTGATGCTGCAACAAATGAAAATTTACCTTGTTTTTACGGACAAACTGCAACTACTGGCGGTGGTAGGTGATGCATTAATTACTATATTTTTCTAGTGCATAATATATAAAAAAGTGTCTATAAAAACTATAGACACTTTTTTTACTCAAAAATCAATTTTTAGATTATGAAAAAAATAATTCTTATAATTTTTGTCCTATTTGGGTCTTACTCTTCCTTAAATGCACATGGCTCAAAAGTGTCCTCTTTTTTTTTAGCTGAAAGCACTCCAGGAGTTTGGAATATTCAAGTTAATGCTTCTATGGCTGCGTTTCAATATGAATATCTCGCTTTCAATGATAAGAAAAGTCTAGAAAATATAGCCCCAGATGAGTTTAAAAAATGGATTATAACTCATTTAAAACAAGAAATAGATGTAATTGTTAATGGTAAAAAAATAACCTTCGGTGAAGGTTATGTAAAGCCTGCTCATGAAACATTAGTAAAAATTCTTTTAAATGATATGCCAAAGGACATAAAGAGCATTTCTGTAACAAATAAAAGCTTAATAAACGGTATTCCTAATCATAAATCATATTTAAAAATTATTAGAGAAGGAAATTATTCTGAGATGTTTCCTTTGAGTTTTAAAAATAATTATTCTACTCATTTAGAATACAGTTTGGGAAAATTAAAATTAAAAGGAACCACTAGTAATACGGACTATTTTTATTATTCGTTATTTTCAGGTTTTGTGGTACTTACAATATTAATTATTTCTGTATTTTATATTAAAAGAAAGAAAAGTACTTCATAAGTATAACTATTTCTGGTAATAACAATATTTCTGGGAAGTATCCTTAAAGCGCTAAACACTAATTTGTTTGGATAATATAGCTTAATTATTACGAAAAAACACTTTAAAATTAATATTCTAAAGTGCTTTTTTATTAGAGTTAATAAATTTACTCAGATATAAATTTTAAGACTGTTTAATTAAAAACAAATATCTTGGAATAATGAAAAACGAGTTTACAGTATTGAATTTAAATCAGATGCAGTACAATTAATTATCAGCGAAAAAAGATTAAAAAATTAGCAGATGAGCTTGGAGTTCAGGTTCAACGCATTTATAAGTGGAGAGCTGGTCAAAAAATTTCAATAAAAACAGAAACCGATTCTTTAGAAGTAAAAAGATTAAGCAAAGCTCTTAAAAAAAAGAATTAGAGCTTGAAATATTAAAAAAGCTTAGATTAAATTCTAAGCTTTTTTCTTGTACCTCGGGCGGGAATCGAACCCGCACTCGTTAGAACCGGATTTTGAATCCGGCGCGTCTACCAATTCCGCCACCGAGGCATTAAATTTCAAATCTGGTATTTTGAATCCAGCGCGTCTACCAATTCCGCCACTCGAGCATTAAGGATTGCAAAATTATAAAATAAATTTCTTTTTTAATCAAAAAATAACACATTTATCCTTTAGCAAGACAAAAAAAATTCTAAATTTGCAGCTCCTAAGCAAACGAGGAACTTAACAAACTATAAAACAACAAATTAACAATGGCCTATCAAGTCCCTGAGCCTAAAATTTTTGCCTGTACACAAAGTACTGCTTTAGCAGAGAAGATTGCAAAATCTTATGGTACTGAATTAGGTAAAGTTATTTTCTCAAGATATAGTGATGGTGAGTTTCAACCTTCATTTGAAGAGTCAGTAAGAGGTCGACGCGTTTTTATTATTGGATCTACAAATCCAAGTTCTGAAAACTTAATGGAAATGTTACTTATGCTAGATGCTGCAAAACGAGCATCAGCAAGACACATAACAGCTGTAATGCCATATTTTGGTTGGGCAAGACAAGATAGAAAAGATAAACCTAGAGTTCCTATTGCAGCTAAATTAGTGGCAAAAATGCTTGAAGAAGCAGGTGCTACTCGTATTATTACTATGGATTTACATGCTGATCAAATACAAGGTTTCTTTGAAAAGCCTGTTGATCATTTATTTGCCTCAACATTATTTTTACCTTATTTAAAAAGTTTAAACTTAGATAATTTAACCATTGCATCTCCTGATATGGGTGGTTCAAAAAGAGCTTACGCCTATTCAAAAGCTTTATCTTGTGATGTAGTAATTTGCTACAAACAAAGAGAAAAAGCCAATATTATCTCACATATGGAGTTAATAGGTGATGTAAAAGGTAAAAATGTTGTTCTTGTAGATGATATGGTTGATACAGCAGGAACTTTAACAAAAGCTGCTGATTTAATGATAGAACGTGGTGCCCTAAGCGTACGTGCAATTACAACTCATGGTCTTTTATCTGGTGATGCTTACGAAAAAATAGAAAACTCTAAGTTGGATGAGTTAATCATAACCGATTCTATACCAACAAAAAAAGACAGCAAAAAAGTGAGAGTTTTAAGTTGTGCAGAATTATTTTCTGATGTTATGGATAGAGTTCATAACAACACATCAATTAGTTCTAAATTTTTAATGTAGTTTAAAAACTACACCAAACAAGTATATTAATAATTAATACATATAATGAAGTCAATTACAATCACAGGATCTAAAAGAGAAAGCGTAGGCAAGAAAGCAACAAAAGCCTTACGTAATGCTGGAAAGGTTCCTTGCGTACTGTACGGAGGGGAAAAACCATTACACTTTTCAGCGGATGAACCAGCATTCAAACACTTAGTGTACACCCCTAACGCTCACACTGCAGTGATTGAGTTAGAAGGTGGAGAAAAATTTGATGCCGTTTTACAAGACATTCAATTTCACCCAGTAACAGATAAAATTTTACATATAGATTTTTACCAGTTATTTGCTGATAAAGAAGTAACTATGGATATACCTGTACGTTTAGTAGGTAACTCTCCAGGGGTAAGAAACGGTGGACGTTTATTGTTTAGAAAAAGAAAATTAACTATCAAAGCTTTACCAGCTAAATTACCTGATTTCTTTGATGTTGACATTTCTAAACTTAAAATTGGTAATAACATTGCTGTTGGGACTTTATTGAACGATGAGTTCACAATATTACACCCAGAGAACACAACTGTTGTTCAAGTTAAATCATCTCGTAACGTTGTTGTTGCTGATGATGATGAAGAAGAAGGTGAAACTCCAGCTGAAACAGCTGCTGAATAAATTTCACAAAATTTCAAACAAAGCATCCCAACGTATATGTTGGGATGCTTTTGTATTTTTACACTATAGCCATATTATAAAATGTTTGATTTTTTTAAATCTATTTTCAGTTATAAAAAAACTTATTTACAAGAGAGTAATCCAATGAAAAAATATTTAATTATAGGATTAGGAAACATAGGCCCTGAATACGCACAAACAAGACACAACATAGGGTTTAAAATATTAGATGCACTTGCCAATATAGAAGACTTAAGCTTTAACACCGTAAAACTTGGTGACGTTACAACATATAAAATAAAAGGGAGAACTGTACTACTTTTAAAACCATCAACC
The DNA here is from genome assembly GCA_947496695.1 of uncultured Cellulophaga sp. GTDB lineage: Bacteria > Bacteroidota > Bacteroidia > Flavobacteriales > Flavobacteriaceae > Cellulophaga. The sequence goes on from CANMEI010000001.1 coordinate 349,721, forward strand.
TATATGAACCTAAGTGGTAAAGCTGTTCAATATTGGATGCAAAAAGAAAATATACCTTTAGAAAATATATTAGTTATTACTGATGATATTAATTTAGATTTTGGAACCATCCGTGTAAAAACCAAAGGGAGTAATGGTGGCCATAATGGCTTAAAAGACATACAAAATGTACTAAATACAACCACATACAACAGGTTTAGGTTTGGCGTTGGAGCGGATTTTGGTAAAGGAAGACAGGTTGACTATGTATTAGGAAAATGGAATGAAGAAGAAAGAGAAGCGCTAAAAGAACGCCTAAAGCAATCTACAGAAGTAATTAAATCATTTGTTTTAGCAGGAATTGAAAGAACCATGAATACATTTAACGGCAGCTAATACGCTCTAAAACTATAGACTCCAGATGTTGATGAGTTACCCTCTGAGTCTAGCGTTTTTATTTGCCAGTAATAAATAGTTTCTGAAGCTACAACTACATTTAATTGTGACGTAGTACTATTAGTTGTCCCAACCAAAACTGTTGGAGGATTAGCGTTAGAAAAATACACTTCATAACCATCAATATCTGAATCAACATCAGCACCTTCCCAAATTAATGTAATCTCATCACTTGTATCTTTAAAAACTGATTCTCCAGAATTTGGATATAATATTTCAGCAGGAAACGGAGCATAAGAAGTTTGTGCGCCAGCATTGTAAAATCTCCATTCTTCACTAGTTGCAGTTTCATATACATCAGTATTCTCCGATATTACACTCCAACTAAACGGCACTCCTTTTTCTACCGGCAACTCTACAAATGTTTCATTTGTACTTACCACTTGAGAGGTGTTGGTCAATAAATTTTCAACCGTTAACTCATAACTATCCGTATATTTTGATGCTTCCCACTCAAAAGTTATAATTCTCGTAGTTTGGTTTATGCTTTCACCAGTAGTACATTCTGAATTTTCTAAAGGAAAAAGTAACACAACAGCTTCCGGCGAATTAGGCGTATCATTTTTTGAACAACCAATCACCGCTAACAAAATAAATATGTAAATTATCTTTTTCAATTCTTAATCAGTTTAAATATTTTTCTTATACCATCTCCTGTTAACCTAACAATGTATACTCCTTTAGGTAAAACACTCACTTCTAAATCTAAAGTTGAACTTGGGGTTTCAAACGAAATTACCTTTACCAATTTACCATTAACAGCAAATATTTGAACCTCACAATTATCATAAGCTATACCCGTATAAATTGCAGTTTGAGTACTTGCAGGATTAGGAGCAATAAAAGCTTCATCAACAATTATGATAGTATCTTCATAAACACCTTGACAAGTTAGGTTTGTACTGATTTTTAAAGTATTTATTCCGTCATTTAAATCTAAAGTAACTTGATCACTTGAAATTTGACTTAATACTCCGTTTAACTCTATAGTATATTCATCAGAACCAGACAGAAATAAATCAACTTGATTTTCATTAGCTGAAAGACTTGATGTTACACTCAACTCATCGGGCTCTGAAACAACTACATCAAAACAATATTCCTCATAAGTAATACTACCGTTCGTACCAGTTATACAAATATAGTAACTGCCTGCCACTAAATTTTCAATTGAATAAGTACTGGTAAATTCACCAACTTGATCTATGCCTTCACCTGTTATTGTTGCTGTATAATTTAATGATGTTGAAGCTTCAATTCTAATTTCACCATCATTATTATCTATACATGATTCACTATCTATTTCTATAGAAAAATTACTTTCATCAAAACGGTATACTGCACAACCGTTAGCATCTACTTCTTGACCGTCTGGAGTATTTAAACACATATCATCCCCATCATCAAAAACGCCATCATTATCTTCATCAGGCCTAAATTCACCTTCCACACATAATTCAATTTCAAAATTATTTAATGACCCTCCATCACCATTTGCATTATCTGTAATTTCAAGTATCCAATCCCCTTGAGATGATTCTCCGTAAAAAGAACTTAATGACCCTAATGGCTTTACTGTGCCTGATATTGCAGGGTTATCACCACAAGAATAACTTGAGGCACTACTATCAAATGTAGCATCAATATTTTGAGCATCTCCACACGAACTAGAGACCAAAACAACACTGGTTCCTTGAGGAGAAGTTAATGTTATGGTTAAATCTGCTAAATAACTATGCGTAATATCTAATATTACATTAATATCAGATACTGGTAAATCTTCAATAAAAGTTACTGCAGCTGTCACAGTCGACGTTCCTGATGACGGTATTGTAACTGGCACTAATGAAGCTTCTTTTGTTTGGCAGTCAATTGCCGTTGTAATAAAACTGTAAGGTGTACCAAATGTACCTTCACCACAACCATTCTTAGGTTTTACATGCCAGTAATAAACTGTATCAGGATTTAAACTTGTACTTTTATAAGACGTTATAAACACATTTGCTGTTTCTACTACATCTGTAAAACTTTCATCTGTAGCAATTTCTATATCATAAGATGTGCTTAACGAATCTTCATTCCATTCAAATGTTTCAGAAAGATTAGCATCTATAAATTCATCTTCAGGAGAAGTTAAAACAACATCAGAAAAAGTGGCATTACTAACTCGAACATTAATATCAACTTGTTTTGTAAAACTTGTTGCGGTAGCAAGAACACTTATTGGATAAACACCTGCATCTACTAAATCTATACCTGAAAAAGTAATTTCTACAGCAGTATCATCATCAGTAGCTGTTTCTTGAGAGAAAACTGCCGTCATTCCAGTTGGTAATCCTGAAACACTAAATGTTGCTGTTTCAGAAAAACCAGAATTAACTTCATAGATAAAAGGAACAATTAAATCATCTGGTTGACAAACTTCAAATTCTAATTCTGAAAAATCTAATACAATATCAGAATTAGTAATTGTAAAATCAGAAGCATTAACTGCAAAGAAAATATTATCACTAGCCTTAACCATTATTCTAGCTTCTGTAGTTGCATCTCCTGGCAATAACACATCATAAGAACCATCATTAACAACATCTTCAGCTATTAACTCAGAAAAGGTTAGTCCGCCATCTGAAGATAAATAAATATCCACTTTCTGTGCATTTATAATTCCGCTATTTGTATCTGCCACATCCCAAATAACTTCTTGTACGCTTCCTCCTTCGTAAATAACATCTGAAGCTTGAGACAAAACACTAAAAGGTCCTGAACTATTTAATACATTTACAACCAATTCATCTGAAACAACTTGCCCTCCTTCATCATTATTATCACGAACAGTTACTGCAAAATTCATCTCTCGTTCTACATTAGAAACTGTTTCCCATGCAGAATTTTCAGTAGGGTTTGTTTGTGTCAAATTCCCTGAAATTACACTTGAAAGCTTAGGAAAATAACGTTCAGGACTCGTTGTTGGTTCTAAAGATCTAAAATTAGCACCACTCGTATTTTCAGGGCCAAAGGTTGTATTGGTTACAACACCGTCATCTATTTGCTCCCAAGTATATGTCAAAATATCAGATGCATCAACATCAGTAGCCGTTGTTTCTAAAACAAAAGCAGTACCTTTTGGTATTGTATAATCAACACAAGGTGTAAGTACTGGTGGACTATTTGATATTGAAATGACAGTTGCACAAGATGTAGTTTCTAAATTTTCAGATATTTGCTTAATACTACTGTAATGAAAATAATCATCTGAATTTGTAGTTACATTATTACTGCCAACTATACCTGCATAACCCATAATTGTTGAACCACTACCCGGTTCTGTCTGCACTTCTGTACCTTCCGACTCAAAAGACCAAGTATGGTTTGCTCCTAATTGATGCCCGATTTCATGTGCTACAAAATCAATATCAAACAAATCACCTACAGGATTTTGACCTGAGGAATACGCACTACCCTTTTCTGAGTCTATACAGATAGAACCAATATAACCCGCATCACCAGCATCAAAATCTTGATGAAACAAATGACCTATATCATAATTAGTTGCACCTATTTCACTAGTAAATGTACTTTGGGCTTCAGTATTTAAACTCGTATTAAAAGGATCTGTATCTGCATCTGTATAAATTACCAAATCATTATCAGCTACAAGTTCTAAAGTAACTCCTAAATCCACTTCATATACCATATTAATTCTAGTAAGTGTAGCATTAATAGCCGCTAATGCATTAGCTTTAGTACCTCCATGGTAAGCTGTATATTCTCCAGTAGCCGCAATTGCAATTCTAAACTTTCTTATAATTTGGTCGTCAACTAATTTTGAGGTAGTCGTTAGTGATTTTTGAGTTATTGCAGCCTCTTCTGTAGTACAAACAAAATCATCATCTAACACATCATCGGAACTACGCGCATATAAAACATATTCACCGTCTGTAGTTTTTTGCATAAAAGTAGCATCACCCCCGCTCTTATCAAGCATCATAGTTTGAACACCATCTTGTGACACACTAAATCGTATTTTTTTTGATGTTTCGCCGTTTACAGAAATCCCTTTGTAAGATTTTATATCAGGATATTTTTTTGCTAATTCAGGTGAAAAAACCGAAGCTTCTTCTATTTCAAAAGCATGCATTTCACCAGAAGCATCAGGGAAATAAACCTCATTTGTAGCTTGTTTTGAAACAATTTTTGATAATTTTTGAGCAAAATTTTCTTCTGATAAATTATAGACTTTTGCTTTATTAACTTTAATTTTATTCAATGCTTTTGTTGTTTTTTGACTCTTCGTATTCTTTTCTTGCCAATAAACATCTTGTGCCACACCATAAAAGCATAGAAAAAATATGGGAATTGTAAAAACTAGACGTAAGTTTGTTGTCATTAAAACCAATTAAAGATTATAAAAGTAAGCTTTTTATTATTTTATTTTTGTGATAACATTTCTAAACATAAGTAAATTCGACAACCAACACCCTACTGCAGTGACTATAGGCACTTTTGATGGGGTTCATATTGGGCATCGAAAACTATTAGATCGTCTCATAAACGATGCCAAACTTCTTGATTTAAAAGCTACTGTACTTACTTTCTTTCCGCATCCTCGTATGATTTTACAGCAAGATGCAAATATTAAACTTCTAAATACACTTGAAGAAAAAATTAGCATTCTTGAAAAAATAGGTTTAGACTATTTAATGATTTACCCTTTTTCAAAAGAGTTTTCAAGATATTCAGCAACTGATTTTGTTGAAAAAATATTAGTAGAAGGATTAAATGGAAAAAAAATAATTATTGGGTACGACCACCGTTTTGGTCGTAATAGAAATGCCGATATAAAAGATCTTATTGCATACGGGAAAACTTTCAATTTTCAAGTTGATGAAATTCCGGCACAAGAAATTGATGATGTCTCTGTAAGTTCTACTAAAATTAGAAAAGCACTTGAAGAAGGTGATATAGCTACCGCAAATAGCTACTTAGGGTATGAATACATGCTAACTGGTATTGTAAAAAAAGGAAAAGGCCTAGGTAGGCAATTAAGTTTTCCTACCGCGAATATTCATATTGAAGAAAATTACAAACTTATACCAAAAAATGGTGTTTATGTTGTGCACAGCAAACTTGACAACACTACGGTTTATGGCATGATGAATATTGGTTTTAACCCTACAGTAAACGGAACAGAACGTAGCATTGAAGTCCATTTTTTTAATTTCAATAAAGATTTATACGATAAAAAAATACAGGTGAATATTTTAAAACGTATTCGTGATGAACAAAAGTTCAAATCTGTAGAAGAACTAAAAAAACAACTAATAAAAGATCAAAAAACTGCTACTAATTTAATTGCTGAAAAATGAATTCGTTTCTTTTCAAAAAAATTGATAATACAGGACTAGTTCTTTTTAGAATAATTTTTGGAATCTTAATTAGCTTTGAATGTTATGGGGCTATTATCACAGGCTGGGTTACAACTAATCTTGTTGAACCTACTGTATATTTTCCTTTTATTGGTTTTGAATTCTTAAATATACTTAGAGGACCTGGCATGTATGTCTATTTTATAATAATGGGCACACTGGGTATTTTAATTTCTATTGGTTATAAGTACAGGTATGCAATGCTTGGTTTTGCCATTATGTGGGCCGGAGGTTATTTAATGCAAAAAACATCTTACAATAATCATTATTATTTATTAATGCTAATCTCTAGCATTATGGTGTTTTTCCCAGCCAATAAAGATCATTCTTTAGATGCTAAATTGAACCCAGAAATAAGAACAAATAAAATGTATGCTTACTATAAAATTATTATAGTATTACAACTTATAATTGTTTACACGTATGCGTCTGTAGCGAAGCTATATGCTGATTGGTTAGATTTTGAATACATAAGAGTGTTAATGTCTGGTAAAGCAAATTACTTTTTGGTAGGTGAAATTTTACAACAACCTTGGATACATAAAATTATAGCTATAAGTGGTATTTTATTTGACTTATTAATTATACCTGCTTTACTATGGAAACCAACTAGAAAAATTGCTTTTGTTTGTGCAATATTCTTCCACATATTTAACTCATTTGTTTTTCAAATAGGTATTTTCCCTTATTTAGCTTTAGCTTTTACAGCATTCTTTTTTGAACCACAAAAGCTAAAAAATATATTTTTCAAAAAAGAAAGTACCTATCCTACAATTAGTATTGCTTCAATTCCAAAAAATAAAAATTTAATTATGGGATTGTGGATTGTCTATTTTATTTTTCAAATAGGCTTACCGTTACGGCACCACTTTTTTAAAGATGATGTTCTTTGGACGGAAGAAGGACACCGTTTAAGCTGGCGAATGATGTTACGTTCTCGGAAAGGTAATGTTGGTTTTAAAGTAGTAGATAAAAAAACTAATGAATTTAAACGCGTTACTTTAAGAGATTATTTAACCAAAAAACAGATTCACAAAGTTGGTTGTTACCCTGATTTTATTTGGCAATTTGCACAACATTTAAAAAAAGAAGCTAAAGAAAATAATAAAGATATTGCTGTTTATGCATTTGTTAAAGTGCAAATAAACCTTAGAAAACCTCAAGAATTTATAGACAATACTATTGACTTAACTGAAGTAAAATGGGAACATTTTAAGCACAATTCTTTTATTTTACCAAATCCTAATTAAAGAGAAGTAGTAAAGACTGCAACTTTTACACTTTCTCTTTTGCGCAATCCCTTTTTACCACTAAATTTGAGGTCAAAATTAAGATACCATGTTACAGCTAAACGCTATTAGAGAAAACAAGGAAGCTATTATTGAAGCATTAAAAAAAAGAAATTTAGATGCGGCTTCACTTATTGAAACTGTATTGAATTTAGATGAGAGTCGTAAAGCAATACAAACTAATCTTGATAATACGTTAGCACAGTCCAACAAACTATCAAAAGAAATTGGTATTCTATATAAAACAGGAAAAGCTCAAGAAGCGAATGTTTTGAAGGAAGAGACTGCAAAATTAAAAGACAACTCTAAACAGTTAACTGAGGACTTAAATACTACAGCAACTGAACTTCAAAATGCATTATACCAAATACCTAATGTGCCTCACACTTCTGTTCCTGCCGGAAATTCTGAAGAAGACAATGAGGAGATTTTTAGCGAAGGAAATATCCCTAAATTAATTGATGGTGCATTACCACATTGGGAACTTGCCAAAAAATATGATATTATTGACTTTGAGTTAGGTGTGAAAATTGCTGGTGCTGGTTTCCCTGTATACAAAGGCAAAGGCGCTCGTTTACAACGTGCTTTAATCAATTACTTTTTAGATAAAAATACTGCAGCTGGTTATACGGAAACACAAGTACCTCATGTAGTTAATGAAGCTTCTGGTTACGGAACAGGGCAATTACCTGATAAAGAAGGGCAAATGTACCACATGCCAGTTGATGATTTATATTTAATTCCGACAGCAGAAATTCCAGTTACTAACATGTTCAGAGATGATATTGTTAATGAAAAAGATTTCCCGGTAACGGTTACAGCTTACACACCATGTTTTAGACGTGAAGCTGGTAGTTATGGTGCTCATGTACGTGGCTTAAACAGATTACACCAGTTTGATAAGGTTGAAATAGTACGAGTTGAACACCCTAGTAAATCATACGAAGCATTAGATAGTATGGTAGAGCATGTAAAAGGTATTTTGCGTGAATTAAAATTGCCTTATCGTATTTTACGCCTTTGCGGTGGAGATTTAGGTTTTACCTCAGCTTTAACTTTTGATTTTGAAGTATTTTCAACAGCTCAAGATCGTTGGTTAGAAATTAGTTCTGTTTCTAATTTTGAAACCTACCAAGCTAATCGTTTAAAATTACGTTTTAAAGATGAAAATGGTAAAAACCAATTAGCGCATACTTTAAATGGCAGCTCATTAGCGTTACCCAGAGTACTTGCTGGTATTTTAGAAAACTACCAAACTGAAGACGGAATTATGATTCCGGAAGTATTAATACCGTATTGTGGTTTTGATAAGATTGATTAACTTTTCATTAAAAAATAACATAAGCGCTATAGAATTCCTATGGCGCTTTTTCTTTTAAAAAAATGTATCGCTTTCTCCGTATCTTTGAGAAAAAAGTCGCTTTTTGAAAAAATTTCTCATCATATTATTTTATGGTTGTATTCAATTTGCTTTTGCCCAGAATTACAATTTGGCAAAGCAATATTTGAATGATGGTGATTTTGAAAAAGCCGTAGTTTATTATGAAAAACTACATAAAGAAAATCCCATTCAAACTGAATATGTACAAGATTTAATAACGTGTTACCAACAGTTAGAACGTTTTGATGATGCTGAAAAAACGATTACAACAATTTTAAAAAGCAAAAAAGCACATCCTATTTATTTAGTTGAACTTGGTTACAATTTCACATTACAACAGAAAGATGCTGAAGCATCAGAATATTACGATCAAGCTTTAAAAGTTATTGAAGAAAACCAAAGATTTACCTATAGCATTGGAACTCGGTTTCAAAAGTATACGCTACTAGATTATGCCGAAAAAACCTTTACAAAAGCAATGGAAATAAATCCTGAGTTAGATTACAACTTTCCATTAGCACGCATTTATGGCGAGCAAGGTAAAATTGAAGAAATGTACCAAGCTTATTTAGCTTTGATTAGAAATGGTAGTACTTCACAAAGTAGTATTCTCCGTAATATTGATGCTTTTATTACTTCTGATGGAAGTAATGAAAATAACATCAAGCTAAAAAGATTATTACTTAAAAATGCTCAAAAAGACCCTGATGTTATTTGGAATGAACTTTTAAGCTGGCTTTTTGTTCGTGAAAAAAAATACAATAGCGCCTTTACACAAGAAAAAGCCATTTATAAACGACTAGATGAAAGCTCACTCAACCGTATAGAAGATTTAGCGAAAGTTACTTTTAATGATAATACTTATAAGATTTCAAAAGAAATTTACCAATTCATCATAAAAAAAAATAATGATATTGGCCTAAAACTTACTGCATCACTTCGTGTTATTGAAATATCTCTTTTAGACGAAAATGCAAATTTAGAAGAAATTGAAACTTCTTTTAAAAATTTGCTAGACACCTATGATATCAAAAGCAATACGCTACAATTACAAGTAGATTATGCTAAGTTTCTTACGTTTCAAAAAAATGAATCTGAAAAAGCAATAAATCTATTAAAGAGAAGTCTTAATCTTCCTTTAAACAATTATGGTAAAGCATTTATTAAAATGGCACTTGGTGATATTTTAGTATACAGTCAAAAATTTAACCAGGCATTAATTTATTTCTCTCAAGTACAAAAGAGTTTAAAAAATGATGTACTTGGGCAAGATGCTCGTTTTAAAGTGGCACAGACAAGTTTTTATAAAGGTGATTTTGATTGGGCACTTACACAACTAAAAGTATTACGTAGTTCTACATCACAACTTATAGCTAATGATGCTATGCAACTAAGTTTACTTATTTCTGATAATATTCAGGAAGACTCAACTATGACTGCTTTAAAAGCCTATGCAAAAGCTGATTTATTAGCCTACCAAAACAAAAACAAAGAAGCTATTGCTACTCTTCAAATAATTTTAAAAGACCACAAAGGAGAAAAAATTGAAGATGAAGCACTCTTAAAACAAGGGCAATTATTAGAAAAACAAAAAGAATACGAGCAGGCTTCTTTCAACTATCAAAAAATAATAGAATTTTATGGCTCAGGTATTTTAGCCGATGATGCCTATTATGCTATTGCACAACTTTATGAAAATCAATTAAACGATATTCAAAAAGCAAAAGAGAACTACGAAAAAATAATTTACAACCATCAAGACAGTTATTATTTTCCGTTAGCACGTAAAAATTTCAGACGTTTACGTGGCGACCAACTTGAATAGCTTATACCAATTAAGCTGGTTTTAACCCTAGTTTTCTCTTTTTTACTTTTACCTTTGCCAATCAATTTAGAAACACTTGAATTTTTATAATCATGTATATTTATAACGTAACTTCAAACATAGACGAATCTATTCACGAACAATGGATTAAATGGATGCATGAAACACATATTCCTGATATGTTGGCTACAGGTAAATTTAGTAATGCAAAAATGTGTAAGGTTTTGGTTGAAGAAGATATGGGTGGCGTTACCTATTCTGTACAATACACAACAACATCAAAAGAAACATTAGAGCAATATTATAAAGAAGATGCTCCTCGGCTACGTAATGAAGCGATGAAACTTTTTGCTGATAAAATGTTGGCATTTAGAACCGAATTAAAAATTATAAGTGAACACTAAATAGTATCTTTTTTAGTTACAAAAGCCTTTAATAAAATAAAGGTGAATTTTATAAAAGGGTGCTCTTACAATTAACACAAAAGCAACAAGCTTAATGTTACATTTCACCAAATAAGATATAGAGAAATGGCAAAAAAAGATAAAAGCAATTTTAATAAAAAATCTAAATTCGTTAAGAATTTTAAAAAAGAAGAAAGTCCTGTTAAAGCTAAAAAGCATTTAGGGCAACACTTTTTAAAAGATGAAGATATTGCGCGTCAAATTGCCGAAACATTATCAACAAAAGACTATACCAATGTTATTGAAATTGGTCCTGGAACTGGTGTGTTAACCAAATATATATTAGAACAAAAAGTTGATTTAGTTGCTATGGATTTAGATGCAGAATCTATCGTATATCTTAACCATAGCTTTTTATTAGAACATCCACAATTTATTGGTCGAAAAAACAAATTTACGGTTTTAGAAGCCGATTTTTTAAAGTACGATGTTACCAGTTTATTTGGTGACGAGCAATTTGCGATTACAGGTAATTTCCCGTATAATATATCAACTCAAATAGTTTTTAAACTTTTAGAAATAAAACAATTGGTTCCTGAATTCACAGGAATGTTCCAAAAAGAAGTTGCCAAACGTATTTGTGAAAAAGAAGGCAGTAAAACCTACGGAATTTTATCTGTATTAGTACAAGCATTTTACGATGCTGAGTACTTATTTACAGTACCACCAACAGTATTTGATCCGCCACCAAAAGTAGATTCTGGTGTATTGCGTTTAACCAGAAAAGAAAACTTGACTATTGACTGCAATGAAAAATCACTTTATAAAGTTGTTAAAGCAGCTTTTGGGCAACGCCGAAAAACAATTCGTAACAGTTTAAAAACATTTAATCTTTCTGATAGTCTAAAAGAAGATACTATATTTGACAAACGACCAGAACAATTATCAGTTGACAATTTTATTGCACTGACTAACATGATTGACAATGACACCGTTTAAACTCACAGACGAACTCATAGGCAGTATTGAAGTACACATCGCTAACCGTAACGATGCGGAACTTTCTGCGATATTAAATGATATTCACTATGCAGATATTGCTGAAATTATTAATGAGTTAAATGAAGATGAGGCCACTTACCTTATTAAACTTTTAGATAGTGACAAAACTTCTGATATACTAACCGAGTTAAATGAAGATGTTAGAGAAAGTATTCTGGGTAATTTGTCTGCAAAAGAAATTGCTGAAGAGTTAGATGAATTAGATACTGATGATGCGGCTGATATTATTGGAGAATTACCAAAGGAAATTGTTAAAAAGGTAATTTCTGCAATTGAAGATAGAGAGCATGCTAAAGATATTGTTGATCTTTTACGTTACGATGAAAACTCTGCCGGTGGTTTAATGGCGAAAGAGCTTGTAAAGGTTAATGAAAACTGGAATGTACTAACTTGTGTAAAAGAAATGCGTGCACAGGCTGAAAATGTTACACGTGTACATTCTATTTATGTAGTTGATGACGAAGAAAAACTAAAAGGGCGTTTATCTCTTAAAGATTTACTAACCACCTCAACTAAAACTCACATTAAAGATATTTACATACCTAAAGTTGATTATGTAAATGTGAATGAAAAGCCTGAAGAAGTTGCCAAAATAATGTCTAAATATGATTTAGAAGCCATTCCTGTAATTGATGAAATTGGGCGTTTGGTTGGTCGTATTACTATTGATGATATTGTAGATGTTATTCGTGAAGAAGCGGAAAAAGATTACCAAATGGCGGCAGGTATTTCTAAAGATGTTGAGGCTGATGATAGTATTTGGGATTTAACTCGTGCGCGTTTACCATGGCTAACTATTGGTATGATGGGTGGTGTTGGTGCTGCAAGTATTATAAACAGTTTTCAAGGTGCATTTATTGAGTATCCTATTCTTCTAGCCTTTATCCCATTAATGCAAGCTACCGCTGGTAATGTTGGTGTACAGTCATCTGCAATTGTGGTTCAAGGTTTAGCAAATGATAGTATAAAAGGTGCTATATGGAACCGTTTGGGTAAAGAATTACTCTTAGGTTTGGTTAATGGTTTGGCATTAGCCATAATATTTATTTTTATAGGTCATTTTGCTTTTAACACATCATACCTACTTTCTGCAACTGTTGGTATTGCATTAGTTACTGTAGTAGTCAATGCAGCTGTAATAGGTACTTTTATTCCAATCTTTTTAAATAAAAGAGGTATTGACCCAGCCATAGCAACTGGTCCATTTATTACCACAAGTAATGATGTACTTGGTATCTTAATTTACTTCAGCATTGCCAAAGTTATTCTCGGCTTTTAAAGTCTAAACATCAACCATTTACACCCTGTTAAATATTTTTATTTTTTTGTAATTTCTATTCAAAAAAGTTGTAATCTAGCCTAATAATTTACGATACAACATGATTAAGAATATTGAAAATATTGAACTTGAATTTTTAACGATTGATGATTATCAAGCGTTAAAAACTGCCATGATTGAGACCTATCCAAACATGGAAAATGCCTATTGGAAAGAAGAATTAATTCAAATTTTGATTAATGATTTTCCAAAAGGACAAGTTGTAATAAAAGTAAATGGCAATTTAGCAGGTTGTGCATTAGCACTTCGTGTAGACTATACTCAGTTTGATAGAGCACATACATACCGAGAAGTTACCGGTAACTTCACCTTTAATACGCTTAAAAAAGATGGCGATGTACTTTATGGTATTGAAGTATTTATAAAAAAAGAGTTTCGTGGTTTACGTTTAGGCCGCCGTTTGTACGATTACCGTAAAGAACTCTGTGAGCGTGAAAATTTACGTGGTATTATTTTTGGTGGTCGTATTCCTAATTTTCACAAATATTCTCATGAAATTTCTCCTAAGGAATATATTGAAAAAGTAAAACGTAAAGAAATTCATGATCCAGTATTAAACTTTCAAATATCAAACGACTTTCATCCTTCAAGGGTAATGAAAGGTTATTTAGAAGGTGATTCACAATCTAACGAATATGCTGTTCTATTAGAGTGGGATAATATTTATTACGAAAAAACAATTACCAAAGCAGCCACTAAGAAAAAAGTAATTAGACTTGGTTTAATACAATGGCAAATGCGCCCTTATAAAAACTTAGACGAACTTATGCAACAAGCTGAGTTTTTTGTAGATGCTGTATCCGGCTATAGGTCAGATTTTGCTTTATTTCCTGAATTTTTCAATGCTCCATTAATGGCTGAGAATAACCACATGAAAGAATCTGATGCTATTCGTGAACTTGCAAAACACACGGCTAAAATAGTTCAGAAATTTTCAGAATTAGCGATTTCCTATAACATCAATATAATTACAGGAAGTATGCCTGAAATTAAAAAAGACTTACTATACAATGTTGGCTATTTATGTAAAAGAGATGGAACCACAGAGCGTTATGAGAAACTACATGTTACACCAGATGAAGCTAAAGTTTGGGGTATGCAAGGTGGTAGCAAATTACAGACTTTTGATACTGATTGTGGTAAAATAGGTATATTGATTTGCTATGATTCTGAATTTCCAGAGTTAAGCAGACTTCTAGCTGATGACGGTATGGATATTTTATTTGTACCCTTCTTAACCGATACTCAAAACGGATACTCACGCGTACGCCATTGTGCTCAAGCAAGAGCTATAGAAAATGAGTGTTATGTAGCTATTGCTGGCAGTGTAGGCAACTTACCAAAAGTTGCAAATATGGACATTCAATATGCACAATCAATGGTATTTACACCTTGTGATTTTTCGTTTCCTGCAAATGGTATTAAAGCAGAAGCTACACCAAATACTGAAATGATTTTAATTGCTGATGTTGATATTGACCTGCTGAGAGAATTAAACCAATTTGGTAGCGTAAAAAACCTTAAAGACCGTAGAAAAGATTTATTTGAGCTTAAGAAAAAATAAATTACACTAAAATACTGAAGAACAAATCGTTTGTTCATTTTTTAAAATAGTAAATAGAAAAGAGTCTCTTTTTTATTTACTATTTTTAGGTTATTTAAAACAATAAGCACTACTTATTAATTTATACTTAGTAATTATAGTTACGCGTTAGCGAAATGTTTAAGTTGAGCTTTTGAAAAAAGAAAACAAAAGAAGAATTTATAAACTAATGATTTGAAATAAAACTCGAATAAAAACTACCGCTAACATTATTAGCCATTCCCAACCATTTGATAAAACACTTTGGAAGATAAAGAATTACTGAAATTTGTTGAAAATAATAAACCTAAATCAGGTATTAAATTCAATGACTTAAAAGAAGTGTTTGAATTTGGGTTAATCCGTTTAAAACTCAAAGGGATTGTTGAGCCCAACTATGGGAGAATGAGACTAGAATTTGAACTGTATCTTTCTAAAAAATTAATTAAGTCATTCTCTAATTATAGCTATGCGCTCGATTTTAACCTAGTTGATTATGCTAATGAAGATTATGTTTATATACCTTCTGAAAATAGATTAATCATTATTGAATTAAAATCACAAACAATAAAACAATTTAAATATCCTGAAGCAAAATTTAGTTACATAAACAAGGTTAAATTTAAAGGTCAGAAATTGCTTTTCGCTACTAAAAACAGCTTTTGGATGTTAAATCTAAAAAAGAATTCCCTCAAGGTTTATTCTAAAGAGAATTTAAAAGACCCTGTGGAAAGTAAAGTCTATAATAATATGCTGATAGATACATATGAACCTTCATATTTAAAAAGAATAATGTTTAAATTAAGATGATTTCTCAATTTTTAATTGTTGATATTGACTTATAAAAAGAACTTACAAAGTTAGATTGTATAGCTTACAGTGTTGTAAGTACAACATCTGACTAAATTCAATAGACACTATAAAAGAATCTATTAATTATATTAGTAAAAATTAAATGATATGATTTATTTCATCTTTCTTACTATTTGTATTATTATTCCAATGCTACGGACAAACTATTAAAAAATAGATACAAACATCACTATTAATCGACTCAAAACATTGTCAAAAAAAAGAAGTAATTGAAGTTTTTGAAAATCCTATTATTAAAAAAAGAGTTTAGAATTGGTTTAAATAATTTTTACTCTAAAGAAGAAAGATTAAGTTAATCAATTAAAATAGTTGAGCTAACATCCAAAAAGATGAAAAAACAATAATTACTGCTAGGTATGAAATCAATAAAAACAACTTATATCCAATAGATATTTTTGTTTAGCCAAAAGGTGCCATGTTTTAATACTAGCCAATAAAACAAAATTTAAAAACCACCCCTGTACTTGTAAGTTTTTTTCTACATTTATAAAATCGAAGTATTCTATAAAATTAAACATTGTTCAAAACAAAGAGTATGAAAAAAAAGACTACTATTAAAAAACAAGCTTTAATCATCTTACTCTTAATTGGTATTTGTATTTCTTGTAAAACCTCTTCTACAATTGCAAAAAATACAGACCCAATACAAGGTGTTTGGGAGTTAAATAAATTCTATCATATTGGAAACGGAGATACGCTAATGATAGACACTACAAAAGTGCAACATAAAATATATTTAAATGGTCATGTGATTTGGAATACAGATCCGGCAAGTGATGCAACCGAATGGCATGGTTACGGAACTTATACTTTTGAAAATAATACCATCACAGAGGTTTTGTCCTCTATGTCTAAAACAATGAAAAGTGATATTAACACATATATTATCCCTATTGAGCTTAGTAACAAAACTTACAAGCAGGTAAACACTTATACAAGGAATGACACCATTTTTAAAAACATTGAAGTTTATAAAAAATTAGACTAATATTCTATAAATAATAACTGAGATAAGAAACACACAAATTCTTACTTAATTCTTTATTCTGTTCTTTCTAATTTACATCTAAAGTAAACAAGTTCAAATTCTGCTAGAATTGAAGTGAAAAATAGTATGATTTTGCTTCATACTCCCTCCAAAATTAACTGTATTTTTGACCTGTAAACTTATATATAAATACTAGATATTTGTAAGTGTGAAATTAAAAAGAAGAAGAAAATTAGTTACTTATTTAGATATATTAGATCAACCTATTCGATTCAATCCTTTTGTATTTAGCCGTACTTTTTTATTATGGGCGCTACTTGGTTTAATTGGAGGAATAATTGCTGGTATTTACTGGATTGGACTTGAATTTTTAACCCATCAATTATCTATTTTTACTGGTTGGCAAGTGATTCCTGTAATGGCAATTTGTGGCCTTCTTGCTGGTTTAGTAATTCACTTTATTGGTGACCCTGGAGAAATACACTTAATTGTTAACAACATTCGGTTTAATAAGGGAAAACTTGATCCTAAAAATAATCCATCAATGGTACTTTCTTCATTATTATGTGTTGCATCAGGAGGAAGCCTTGGTCCTGAAGCACCACTTGTGCAAATTACAGGTTCAACAGGTACATTGATAGGAAAATTATTTAGACTTAAAGGTGAAGAGTTAAGATCTATGAGTATTGCAGGGTTAGCTTCTGGTTTTACTGCGTTATTTGGAGCGCCTTTAGGAGGTAGCTTATTTTCTTTAGAAATACTACACCATAAACATGCAGTTGAGTATTACAAAGCTATAATGCCTGTTTTTGTTGCCAGCTGTTTTAGTTACTTAATGTTTGCATTAATTATACATTTAGGACTTGGACCTACTTGGGATTTATCTGCCTATGAGTATTCAGGAATTTTTGATTTTGGTTATGCAGTTCTTTTTGCAATAGTTGGAGCTACTTTTGGTTGGCTTTTTATCTTTTGTATTAAATTTTTTAAAAGAATTTTTGAGAAAAAACATATTCCTATTTATATCAAAACCTTAATTGGCGGAATTCTGCTTGGTGTTATAGCTTTTTATTTACCTATAACCCGTTATTTTGGACATCATGAAATTAACGAACTACTCACAAAGAATTTTTCATTAACTTTTTTATTTGCTATTTTAATTTTTAAAATAATTGCTATTTCAATAACCGTGACAACAGGTTGGAGAGGCGGATTCATTATTCCACTTTTTTTTGTTGGAGCTACTTTAGGCCTCATAATTCATAAATTATTCCCATGTATCAATCTATCTTTAGCAATTGTAAGTTGTATGGCTGCAATTAATGCTTGCGTAACTAGAACCCCAATGAGTACGACAATTTTACTAGGTACATTAACAGGTTTCGGACATTTAATCCCAATATTGTTTGCCAGTTTAACAGGTTATTTTTTAGCTCCAAAAATACCTTTTATAGGGTCTCAAATGGAAAAAGAAGAGAGCGAATAACTTTATTAATCTAGAATACAACATTACCCGTTAAAATTAATTAAAATCAAGTTTTGAATATAAAAAGACTACTAACTCACCTAAAATAAGATCAATACACTATTTTTGAATACTTTAAAGTTAATTTTGAGTGTGATTATCATCTATTATCTTCACCTTAAACAGTACCAATAAAAATTAAAAACTATGAAAAGTAAACTTTCTGAAATGATGTCTTTAGATATGAGTTTATCTACTTTAAATAAAGTAAATAACCAAGATATAGAACCTTTAAAAAGAAATGTTATGCCTTTATTAAGTTGGGATATTTTTAGGCAGTACGATAATTTATTACAAGATAAACTTCAATTAAAGAAAGATATTGACTTTGTAAAAGCATATGCAAATAAAGCTAAATGGAAAAATGAGCTAAATGTTATTTTTAAAAATAAAGATTTTGAAGCATTAGTTATTACAGATCTAAATCAAAAAATTGTTTGGGTAAATGACGGTTTTACACAAATGACTGGTTATACTAAAAAAGAAGCTATTGATAGAACTCCTACTTTTTTACAAGGCAAAAATACTTCTGTAAAAACAAGAAAAAACATTAGACAACAGCTAAATAAATTAGAACCATTTACTGAAATTATTACAAATTACAGAAAAGATAATTCACCTTACGAATGTGAAGTGAAAATTTTTCCACTTTACAATAAAGAAGTAACACACTTTCTAGCCATTGAAAGAGAAATAATTTAAAGTTAATCTACCTCCAATTAATTTTTATAAACCGTTTATTTTTAACAAAATTCTCAGGGGTTTTTTCTATAATTTCTTCACGTAAAGCATCAAGCAAAACATCTTTACTAAAAGAGTGATGCGTTACCAAACTTACTTCTCTTATCGGTTTTGGATCAGAAAAATGAATAATTTGTCCGTTATCATTTGTATTTAAAGCCATTTCTGGCACTAGTGTAAAACCTCCATAATTTTCAACCATTTTTTTTAGCGCTTCAATAGAACCACTTTGAAACTGAATATTTTTTGTGTTATTATTTCCGCAAATATTTAATACTTGGTTTCTAAAACAATGCCCTTTTTGCAAAAGCCAAATATTATCCAACGCTTCTATTTCATCAACAGAAATAGTCTTTTTATCTTTAAAATAATTATTCTGTCCATAAAAAATAAATGGTTCATTGTATAGTTTTATTTCACGAATAAATGATTCATTTAAAGGAGTTACAAGCAAGCCTATATCAATTTCTTTTTTTTGTAAAGCTTCAATAATTTGATCACTTTCCATCTCCTCTATTTTTAAAATAGTATTGGGATATTTTTCTGCAAAAGAACCTGAAATTAAAGGAATTAAATATGAAGATATTGTAGGTATAACTCCAACACGAAATTCACCCTCTAAATTATCCAATTCAAAACTTACCAAGTTTTTAAGCTCGCTCACCTCGCCAAGTATTACTTTACTTTTTCGAATAAATAACTCCCCTAAATCAGTTGGTTTAAATGGAGATTTACTTTTATCAAAAATTAAAAAACCAATTTCTTCTTCTAATTTTTTTACTTGAATTGTAATTGTAGGTTGTGTCACAAAACATTTTTCGGCAGCTGTAACAAAATGTCTGTAAGTATCCAGTGCTACCACATATTCTAATTGCTGAAGCGTCATTATATATTGATTTTAACTATACAAGGATATAAACTATTAATTTGATTTCTGCTGATTTGCTATTGATATTTGCGCTCTCATTATAAATTAAATCTATTCAAAATGAAAAAAAAGTTAGCAACGCTTATCATGTTATCGTTGTTTTTTGCTGGTATTTCTCAGACAAATAATACGATTACAACAAATGGTGGTGTACCCGTTGGAGACAACCAAAACTCTAAAACAGTAGGCGAATATGGCCCAGTATTACTAGAAGATATTTACCTAGTAGAAAAATTAGCGGCATTTGACAGAGAAAGAATTCCGGAAAGAGTTGTCCACCCTAGAGGAGCAGGTGCTTCTGGTTATTTTGAAGCATCAAAAGATATGTCTGCCTATACAAAAGCTGTATTATTTGCAGAAGCTGGTAAAAAAACAGATTTAGCAGTTCGTTTTTCAACTGTAATACACAGTAAGGGTTCACCAGAAACAGCAAGAGATCCTAGAGGTTTTGCTGTAAAATTTTATACAGAGCAAGGTAATTATGATATTGTGGGAAATAATTTACCTGTCTTTTTTATTAGAGATGCTATAAAGTTTCCTGATATGGTTCATTCTTTAAAACCATCACCAGTTACAAACAAACAAGACCCAAACAGATTTTTCGATTTCTTTTCTAATGTTCCAGAATCTACACATATGATCACAAGATTATATACAGATTTAGGTATACCTAAAGGATATCAATACATGAACGGCAGTAGTGTTCATGGTTACAAATGGATTAATGCAAAAGGTGAAGTAACTTATGTAAAATATTCATGGGTAACAAAACAAGGTGAAAAAAACTTAACTATTGAAGAAGCTGCCATACAGCAAGCTAAAGATTGGCAACATGCAACAGTAAGCTTAAGAAAAGCTATTGATGATAAAAATTACCCACAATGGGATTTATACGTTCAAATGATTAAGCCAGAAGACATTCATTCTTTTGATTTTTGGCCTTTGGATGCTACAAAAGATTGGCCTGCCGATAAAATTGAAAAAATCAAGATTGGCACCATGACATTAACTCAAAACCCTATAAACTATTTTGAGCAAGTAGAAAGTATCGCATTCTCACCAGGAGCCTTAATCCCAGGTATTGAACCATCTGAAGATAAATTGTTACAAGGTCGTTTATTTTCTTATTTTGACACACAAAGACATAGATTGGGACCTAATTTTTTACAGTTAGAAATTAACAAACCTCTAGAAGAACCTAACAACTACAACTCTGATAGTTGGATTAGTTCTGGTAATAAAAGATTTGAAAACCCTGATGTAAATTACCAGCCAAGTAATCGTGCATCTTTAAAAGAAGACCCTCAATACAAACAAGTTGAAACAACACTTAGTAATGTAACTATAACTCAAAAGAAAATTACTAAAACTAATGATTTTGCTCAAGTGGGAGATTTTTACAGATCACTTACTAAACAACAGCAAGATAATTTGATTAAAAACTTAACTGGAGATTTAGGTCAGGTAACTGATAAAAATATTCAAAAGAAAATGATTAACTATTTCTATCAATCAGATAGAGATTATGGAATGAGAGTTGCAAAAGCTTTAGGCTTTTCGCATAAAGATTTCATGAATTAAAATTAATTAATACATAAATTGAGGAGGTACAGTATTGTACTTCCTCAATTTTATAATTTACCAAATATGAAAAATTTACTATTAATTGCAATATTTACAATATCATCTGGTATATATGCACAATCTATTTTTGAAGCATCAAGAAACGGAAATTTAGAAGAAATAAAAACGCTTTACAAAGCTAATAATGATATTATAAACTCAGTTGACAATAAGGGCTTTACACCTTTAATTTTAGCTTCTTATAATGACCAGCCAGAAGTTGTTACTTTTTTATTAGAAAATGGCGCTAATGTAAATGCTAAAGATTTATCTGGTAACACAGCACTTATGGGGGTCTGTTTTAAAGGGAACTTAGAAATTTCAAAAATGCTGGTCAATAATGGTACCAACGTAAATCAAAAAAATTACAATGATGCAACCGCATTAATTTATGCTAGTACATTTGGTCACACAGAAATTGCTGTGTTTTTAATTAAAAATAATGCTGACAAAACCATTACTGATAGTAGAGGAAATACAGCCCTTAAGCATGCTCAAATGCAAGGCAATGATGATATAGTAGAATTACTCTCAAAATAAAATACTTTAAAAATTTTGTGCATTTTAAACCCTAACATGTCCGTCACCAAAAACATAGTATTTATTGGTTACCAATTGCTTTAAACCTAAAGGCCCTCTATGGTGAAGTTTATCTGTGCTAATTGCCAATTCTGCGCCAACACCCATTTGTCCGCCATCAGTAAATCTTGTTGAAGCATTATGGTACACAGCTGCACTATCAACATTTTGCATAAAGTTCATGGCTTCAATTTTATCTTCAGTTATTATTGAAGCCGAATGTTTACCCGAATATTTATTAATAACATGAATTGCTTCATCTAAAGAGTCTACCGCTCCTATTAATAATTTTAAAGCTAAAAACTCTTCATACCAAATATCAATATCAGAAACAGTTTCTTTCTGTGAAAGAACATCAGAAACCTTATCATCAACTAAAATTTCTACTTTATATTTTTCTAATTTTTCTTGAAGCATTTTTAGCTTCGTTTTATATTCCGGAAGGTTTTTATTAATTAAAATTTTGTCTAATGCATTACAACCTGATATTTTATCTGTTTTTGCATTTATAATTACATTAACTGCTTTACTCCAATCTGCATTTTCAGAAACATACAAAAAGTTATTTCCTCTACCACTAACAAGTACTGCACAAGTAGCATGAGTTTTCACAAAATTAATTAAACGTTCTCCTCCACGAGGAACAATTAAATCTAAAGGTTCAGTTGGGTTTCTTAAAAATTCTTGTGTTTCATATCGTTTAAGATGAAGCAGTTTTATCCAATCTTTTGTAAGTCCATTTACTTCCAATGCTTCGTGCCAACATTTCTCTAAAATAATATTACTATTAAACGCTTCTTTCCCTCCTTTTAATAAAATTTTGTTATTCGCTTTAAATGCTAATACAGTAGCTTCAATAGTTACATCTGGTCGTGATTCATATATAATAAGAATTGTACCAAATGGAGCTGTGGTATTAACAATGTTTAGTTTATTCTTTAAGGTTCTATTAGAAATCTCTTTCCCGACAGGATCATCTTGTTGCATAACATTTTTAACGGCAGTGATCATTTCGTCAACTTTCTTATCATTAACAACTAGTCTGTCATAAAGCGCTTGATCTTCTTTTTGAAAAGCATTTAAGTCCTTTTTATTTTCTGCAATTATAGTGTTTCGTTCACGTTCTAAAATCTTAATCATTGAGTTTAGAACTTTGTTTTTTATATCTGTATTTATAAGTTTCATTTTATTATTTTTTACTTAAAGTTTATTTAGGAGCAAATAAATTTTGTACCTACTTTTTTATTCTTTACAATATCTAAAATGACATTCTCTCGTTTACCATTGGCTATATACGTAGGTATGTTTTTTCTGGCAGTTCCTTTGGCAATTCTTAATTTAGAGGCCATACCACCACGGCCTTCACCTTCCTTTTTATTCGAACCTTGAACGTACTGTTCTACATTTTCATCAGTTTTTACTTCGTTTATTACCTCAGAATCATCATCATCAGGGTGTCCGGTATACAAGCCATCCATATCTGAAAGAATAATTAATCGATCAGCATCTATTAATTCTGCTACCAAGCTTGCTAACTCATCATTATCTGAAAACATAGACATTGTTAATGACACTGCATCATCTTCATTTGCTATTGGAATAACCCCTTCAGATAAAAGACCTTCATAACAATTGATCATATTTTTACGATGTTTACCTACATCAAAATCACGTTTGGTAGCTAAAACCTGTGCGCATCGCATTCCATAATCGTGAAATATGCTATAATAGTAATGCATCATACGTGGCTGGCCAACAGAAGAGTACACTTGTCGCCTAATAGATTTATCTTTTATTTTAGTATCTCCTAATATTTCCATTCCAGCTATTGCTGATCCGGAAGATACCAAAACCACCAAAATCTCTTCTTCATATAATACAGCAATCTGCCTTACAAGTTCTCGCAATACAGGGCCTAAAATTCTGTTGTCTTTATTTGTTAATACGTTGGTTCCTACTTTAACAACTACTCGTTTTATTTTATCACTCATATACTTATTTTTCTTTCCCCAATTCCACTGCTCTATCAAAGGCAGCATAAGCAGCATCTTGAATAAGTTGCTTCACATTATTATCATCCATAGAGTCTATTGCTGCCTGAGTAGTACCTCCTTTTGATGCCACACGATCAATCCAATTTTCTGGCGAAAGATTAGATTGGTTGAATAATTCTATGGCACCTTCAAAAGTGTTACTTACCAATATTTTTGAATCATAATCTGAAAAGCCCATTTTTAAAGCCGCCTCTAACATAGATTGCATAAAATAAAATACATAAGCAGGGCCACTACCTGAGATACCCGTTGAGGCATCAATAAAAGTTTCTGTACTCACATGTATTGAAGTTCCTGTGGTATCTAATAAATTTCGAATAAGAATAAGTTCAATATTTGAAACAGTTTCAGATTCTGTATAAGAAGTAACACCTTTTCCAACTAGAGCTGGTAAATTTGGCATAGTCCGAACTATTCTTTTTACATTTAATTTTTGTTGAATGGTATCTATTGTAACCCCCGCCATTAAAGACACGAAAATTTGGCTATCATTTACCATTGGTTTCATTTGCTCAAACAAATTATCACTATGATAAGGTTTCACTGCAATAAACACAATGTCTGCCTTTGGTAAACAATCTTCTAAATTATCAAAAACATTAAATCTAGTGTCTTTTCTAAGTGTTTCAATTTTTTTTGGATCTGTATCAAATATTCTCAACTTATGTTTACTGAGAAGAGATGATTCTGCCATACCTTCAGAATAAGTTAAGCCCATATTACCAGCTCCAACAACTAATACTTTCATTTTTCTTGTTTATATTATTCTTCATATTAACCACAAGAACTGAACAGAAGTGCCTCTATAAATTATAGACTTTAAGGATTATTATATTTTAAAGCTATTTAACTTATAGATTGAAAATTCAAACTATAGAACCAAAATTATTAATGATGTCATAATTTGAATAATTCAACCCCGACAATATGTCGGTGTCAAAATGTAATACAATAGTCTTAAAACCCTCCAAATTTTAATATTTATGGTTTTTTTATAGTAATAAAGCAAATACCTTCACACTATAAACTCAAATAAAAACATTCTATAAATAGTTAAATAAGAAGATTCTACTTTTCTGTACAATATTTTTTTCAAGAAATGTGTTCTGTTTTTTAAAATTACAGACAGTAACGCAATGAAAGCACTTACTACATAATACAACTGAACTATAATAAAGTATAACATCAAAGTAAAATACGTAAATTTGAAATCACATACTTTTATATAAGTAATGACGTTTTTTTTATCCAACTTAGGATATTTATATGGAGAACCAACACTAACTAAAGAAACAAAATAAAACATATGCGAGTATTACATTTAGATGTAAATCATCCTCTAATTATTGAGCAGTTTAATGAGTTAGGGTATACAAATGAAGAAGATTTCACTTCATCAAAAGAAGAGATAGAAGCTAAAATTCATAACTATGATGGTATTATTATCAGAAGTAGATTTAGTCTTGATGCTAATTTTTTAAGTAAAGCAACAAATTTAAAATTCATAGGCCGCTTAGGCGCAGGATTAGAGAATATTGATACTGATTATGCCAAAGACAAAAACATTTTTTTAGCTGCAGCACCTGAAGGAAATAGAAATGCTGTTGGCGAGCATGCTTTAGGCATGTTGCTTTCGCTTTTCAATAAATTAAATAGTGCAGACCAAGAAGTACGAAACGGCAAATGGGATAGAGAAGGTAACAGAGGTATTGAGCTTGATGGTAGAACCGTTGGTATTATTGGCTATGGTAATATGGGCAAAGCTTTTGCTAAAAAACTCCGAGGTTTTGATGTTGAAGTAATTTGTTACGATATACAAGGTGGTGTAGGTGATGAAAATGCTAGACAAGTTGGTATTATGGAGTTTCAACAAAGGTGTGATGTTATTAGTTTACATGTACCACAAACAGAGTCTACAATTAAAATGATAAATACTGAGTTTATCAATGGCTTTCAAAAACCTTTTTGGATTATTAATACCGCAAGAGGTAAATGTATTATTACTGAAGATTTAATTGAAGCTTTAAAGTCAGGTAAAATATTAGGAGCAGGACTTGACGTTCTTGAATATGAAAAATCATCATTTGAAAATATGTTTTCTGATAATGAATTACCTGATGCTTTTAAATATTTAATTGAAGCTAAAAATGTTTTATTAACACCACATGTTGGAGGTTGGACCATTGAAAGTAAAATAAAACTAGCACAAACAGTGGTTGACAAAATTAGAGAGAAGTTTATATAGCTAAAAAAATATACATTTCGTTAAATATTAAATAAATTATTACATTTATAAAATTAATAACAAAACAAACAACCCAATGTCAGAAGAAAACAAAACAAATGAATTTACCGATGAAGCAAAAAAAACTGTTAATGAATTTACCGATGGTGTAAATAATGCTATGTCTGGAGTAGAAAATAAAAAAATTATAGCTGGTATTTTAGCTATTATTTTTGGATATTTAGGTATTCATAAATTTATTTTAGGATATACAAAAGAGGGTATTATTCAAATTGTTGCTTCTTTTGTAACATGTGGAATAGCCAGTATTATACCTTTTATCGAAGGTATAATTTATTTGACAAAAACTGACGAAGAGTTTTACAATACGTACCAAGTTGGTAAAAAACCTTGGTTTTAAACCATTAGAGTTTAATATAATTAAAAAGCCAAATCTTAATAGATTTGGCTTTTTAAATTTTATTCTTTAATTAAATCACTATTAGTCCCGTTGGCTAATTTTCGTTCTAATTCTTCTTGAAACTCTTCCATTACAGGTTTCATTGTACTTTCTGGTATATCAGAAATTTTAATATACATTAAACCATCTACAGAATTATTAAAAAGTGGGTCAACATTAAAAGCTACTACTTTTGCATTCTGCTTAATATACTTTTTAATTAATACAGGTAAGCGCAAACTACCTGGTTCTACTTCATCAATTAAGCGATCAAACTTATTTAAATCAGCCTGAGTTTCATCAAACACAAACTCTTTATCTGCATCTTTTAATTTAACTTTAAACTCTTTTTTAGGACGTATATATTGTGCAACATACGGATCCCAATAATTAGATTTCATAAACTCAATCATTAAAGATTTTGAGAAATTTGAAAACTGATTGCTTATACTCACACCACCAATTAAATATTGATGCTCAGGAAAACGTAAAGTTGTGTGTACAATACCTTTCCAAAGTAAAAATAAAGGCATCGGTTTTTGTTGATATGCTTTTACTATATAAGCCCTTCCCATTTCTATTGAACTTTGCATCATTTGATAAAGTTCGGGCTCTACTCTAAAAAGGTCATGTACATAAAAACCATCAATACCATATTTAGCATAAATTTGAGAACCTAGACCCATTCTATAAGCACCAACAATTGTTTTTTCGGTATCATCCCATAAAAATAAGTGATGGTAATAACTATCAAACTGGTCTAAATCTATAGCTTTATTTGTTCCTTCACCAATTGCTCTAAAAGTTACCTCACGTTGTCTGCCAATTTCTTGTAAAATCATTGGCATATTTTCTTCTGTAGCTAAAAAAACCTCATAATTCTTGCTTTGTAGTAGTCTGCAATCTTTTTCTCTTAGCTTTACTACTTCTTCTTCAATAAGCTCTGGACTTATTGCTGTTGCAATTTTACGTGGTGCCTTAGGTAACTTTAATGATGTTGGTATTTGTTCTCTTATACGCTCTGTAAATGGTTCTTTCTCATAGGCATTAGAAAGCATATAAGTTTTTCGACGTAAGAAGTCTGTATACTCTTCAAGAGTTTTTTGTTCTTGTTGTGCTTTTATTGATATAGGTTGCCCTATTCTAATTTTAATTGGCCTATACCTTTGCGAAAACACTTCTGAAGGTATTTTTGCTGACCTAAAAACATCATTAAATTTTGCTAAGCGATAAAATAATCGACTATTTTTTGAATGAAAATATATTGGTACAACTGGAACTTCTGCTCTTTGTATTAACTTAACAGCAGCTTCTTCCCAAGGTTTATCTACAATTAATTTACCTTCTCTATATGTTGAAACTTCACCTGCAGGAAAAACACTTAATGGATGTCCATTTCTTAAATGAACTAATGAGGTTTTAAACCCTGCCAAACTACTTTTCGCATCTTTATGATTTTCAAAAGGATTTACAGGAATAATAAAACGCTTTATAGGTTCCATTCTTTGAAGCAAAAAATTAGCCATTATTTTAAAATCTGGCCGTGCCTTAGCCATTAATTTAATTAAAATAATACCGTCTATTGCTCCTAACGGATGGTTTGAAACAGTAATAAAAGCGCCATTTTTAGGTAAGCGTTTTAGTTCTTCAGAAATAATTTGATAATCTATCTCAAAATTTTTGATAATAGCATCACTATACTCATCAACATCTAAGTGACTAATAGTGTCATAGAACTTATTAATACTAGATATTCTTGTTACTTTCATAAGTAACCAACCTATAAAAGTACCTACAAAACCATACTTATCTAAATGAATAGCTTTTGCTAATTCTTTTGCGGTAACTAAACCCATAATCTCAAACGCATTTTCATATTATGCTAATATAACGAAAACGTTAGATGGCAAAAGCTATTTTTTAATTTTTTCTATAAAATACAATTGTAATTAAACCTTCCTATTTTACAACAAGTTGAACCGTTTCTTTACCACGTTGCTCTAACAATATTTCTTTACCTTTTTGTAACGATGAAATCGCCTCAATATTAAAATGTCTAATAGTATATAATGAGACACCTTCACTATGAGCAACTTTAAATTTACCTTTTAAAGCATCTAAAAGCTGATTTAAGCAATCAAATTTATTTTCAAAACATACAGAAAAACTAATTGCAGAATTTTGAATTAAATCTACTTTCATTTTATAATCATGAAGAAGTTTAAAAAGTTCGCTAATATTATCTTCAACAATAAAAGAAAAATCTAATGATGATAATTTCATTAAAACTTGATTTTTCTTTACGATAAAACATGGCACTTTTGGTTCTATACCATTACCCTTACCCACTGTAGTTCCTGGATCTTTAGGGTTTATAAATGATTTTACATGTAAAGGAATTTCTTTACGTTGCAAAGGCTGTAATGTTTTTGGATGAATTACTGATGCTCCGTAAAAGGCTAACTCAATGGCTTCTTTATATGATATTTTATTTAACAATTCAGCATTTTCAAAGTAACGAGGATCTGCATTTAAAACACCCGGAACATCTTTCCAAATAGTAACAGCTGTAGCATTTAAACAATATGCTAAAATAGCCGCTGAATAATCAGATCCTTCACGACCAAGCGTAGTTGTAAAATTATTATCATCGCTACCAATAAAACCTTGAGTGATGTATAATTTTCCTTTATCAATTGATTGGGTAATATTCGTTTGAGTTTTTTCCCAATTAATAGCCGCATCACGATGATTTCCATCCGTTTTTATAACATCTCTAACATCTAACCAATTACTATTTATGCCTACTTCATTTAAATATGCATTAATTATAGTTGTAGAAACAAGCTCACCGTACCCAATTACCTGATCATAAACGAAACTATATTTAGGAGATTTATTCCAAGCTAAAAATCCTTGAACTTCTTCAAATAAAGATTTCACTTGTTTAAAAATAGGATGTTTATCATTTTCAAAAAGATCCATTAAAATATCATTATGATACTTTAAAACTTCTTGAATTGCATAAGCTACTCTTGGTTTATCTTCAAAGTAACTGCTTATTACAGTTTCCATTGCATTAGTTGTTTTTCCCATTGCTGAAACAACAACTAGAGTATTTTCAAAACCTACTTGATTTAATACACTTACTACATTTTTAACTCCTGCTGCATCTTTTACTGATGCGCCTCCAAATTTGAAAATTCTCATAAATTTGCTATATAATTTTTAATACCTTGTTCGTCTAACTGTACAACATCCCAGTCACGCATAACATTGGCACCTTTACTTTCATAAAATTTAATGGCAGGTTCATTCCAATCTATAACCTCCCAATTAATACGTTTTACTCCTAATTTGTATCCGTATTTTACAACCTCATTTAATAATGCGGTACCTATTCCTGTACCGCGCATACTATCAGTTACTATTAAATCTTCTAAATGAATAATTGGACCTTTCCATGTAGAATATCTATTGTAAACTAAAGCCATACCTTTTATACTACCCTCTACTTCAGCTACAAAACAATGAAACAGTACATCATCGCCAAAGCCATCTCTTTCTAAGTCAGAAACTGTAACTTCAACAGCATCAGCTTCTTTCTCAAATACTGCTAACTCATTTATAAGTTTCAATACTTGTGACATGTCACTTTTTTGAGCTTCTCTAATTAAATATTTCATATAGATATTATTGTATATTCCTCAAATTTAAAGGGTTAAAATTTAATATTAAACAATTAAAATACCCTTAAATAATTTTTGTTACAAACATAACACTAAGTTATAAATTTAAAAAACATAAATTATACGAAAACGTTATAGTTTCACAAAAAATACGATATTTGTAGCTATATAAACACTATTTAAATGACCAAACAATACAAAACATTAGGCGAATTTATTATTGAGAACCAAGATTCTTTCAAATATTCTTCTGGAGAGTTGTCTCGTTTATTAAACGGATTAAGATTAGCTGCTAAAGTAGTTAACCATGAAGTAAACAAAGCTGGTCTAGTAGATATATTAGGTGAAGCCGGAGATACTAATATTCAAGGTGAAAATCAGCAGAAATTAGATGTTCTTGCCAATGAAAAATTTATTCAGACACTTAAAAAACGTGAAATTGTTTGTGGTATAGCTTCAGAAGAAGAAGATGACTTTATTAGTATAAATAGTTTTGATAATAATAATCAAAACAAATATGTAGTTTTAATTGATCCATTAGATGGTTCATCAAATATTGATGTGAATGTATCTGTAGGTACAATTTTTTCAATCTATAGACGTGTAACTCCAGTAGGTAGTCCTGTTACTATTGACGATTTTTTACAGCCTGGAACCAAACAAATAGCTGCTGGTTATATTGTTTATGGTACTAGTACTATGCTTGTATATACCACAGGAGATGGTGTTAATGGTTTTACATTAAACCCTGCATTAGGAACTTTTTATCTATCGCATCCAAATATGAAATTCCCTGAAACAGGAAATATATATTCTGTAAATGAAGGTAATTATGTTCATTTTCCACAAGGTGTAAAAGATTATATTAAATATTGCCAAAAGGAAGAAGATGATAGACCATATACTTCTCGTTATATAGGATCATTAGTTTCAGATTTTCATAGAAATATGATTAAAGGTGGTATTTACATGTATCCAACAAGTAGCAAAGCTCCTGATGGTAAACTTAGGTTGTTGTATGAATGTAACCCAATGGCTTTTATTGCTGAACAAGCTGATGGACTAGCGAGTGATGGTAAGCAACGTATTATGGAAATAAACCCAAAAGAATTACACCAACGTGTTCCTTTTTTCTGTGGTAGCAAAAAAATGGTTGAAAAAGCCAAAGAATTTATGAAATAACCTTTAACCTAAATATACAGACCTAAAAAAGGGAGCAAATTGCTCCCTTTTTTTATGCTTTAAATAAACTCTAATCTAGTGTTTTAATAAATACAGATAATCTTCAAAATCTATTCCACCACTAAATATTTTAACTGATCGTTCTATTACTTGTTTTGCTTGGTCACTTGAAAAACCTAAACCTAAGGCATATTTTTTAATTAAAAACATTTCTTCATTATCAATCTCATGATCAGCAAAAATTATTTTGAACAAATCAAATAAACGCTCTAATCTTTTTTCTGAATTGTTTGGTGGATCAATTGGATATTTATTTTTCTGATCCATCACTTCTGAATATTCTTTATCCGTAATATCTAGTTTTCTAGCAAAACGATCTAATAACTCTTTTTCTTTAGGATTAACCTCTCCGTCAACAGTTGCTAAAGTTGCTATTGCTGCAAAATGAGCTAAATTTCTACTGTGCTCACCACTACTATATAAATCTACAAAAGACATAATTTAATTTTTATGAGGGCAAATATAATTTTTTTCGAGTTCATTACTTATCTTAAAATGGAATATTTTAGAACTTTAAAATGGAATTTTACAATTTGTAAATAGTTTTTTTACCAATTAAACAATTGGC
The DNA here is from genome assembly GCA_947496695.1 of uncultured Cellulophaga sp. GTDB lineage: Bacteria > Bacteroidota > Bacteroidia > Flavobacteriales > Flavobacteriaceae > Cellulophaga. The sequence goes on from CANMEI010000001.1 coordinate 381,958, forward strand.
CTTATTTAAATTACAAAAATCATAAAATGAATAACCCGTTATTAGAATTTACTGAAAAAGGCATTTATTGTAGTGAGGCAAAAGTTTACTTAGACCCTTGGAAACCTGTTGAAAAGGCTATAATTACTCATGGCCATGCCGATCATAGTCGTTGGGGACATAAAAAATATATTACACACCACACCAACGTACCTATAATAAAACATAGACTTGGTGATATAAATGTAAGCGGTGTAAAATGGAATGAGACATTTACCATTAACAATGTAAAATTTAGTCTGCACCCTGCAGGGCACATTATCGGATCGTCGCAAGTTAGAGTTGAGCATAAAGGCGAAGTTTGGGTTTTTACCGGTGATTATAAAACCGAAGATGATGGAATATCAACACCCTACGAGGTTGTAAAATGCGACACTTTTATTACAGAGTGTACATTTGGTTTACCTGCATTTAAATGGACACCTCAGCAAGAGGTTATGGACTCAATTAACAATTGGTGGTTAGAAAATCAAGCAGAGGGTAAAACTTCTATTCTTTTCGGATATAGTTTAGGGAAAGCACAGCGATTACTTAAATATTTAAACCCGGAAATTGGAAAGATTTATACTCACGGTGCTATTGAAAAAATGACAGAAGTATTACGTCCTATCGTCTACTTTCCAGAAACTACACTAATTACACGTGAAACTCAAAAGAAAGAACTTTTGGGGAATATTGTTTTAGCACCACCTAGTACACATGGTAGCACTTGGATTCGTAAAATGGTACCTTATGTTACGGGATCAGCAAGTGGTTGGATGACTTTTAGAGGTGCAAGAAGAAGGCGTGCCATCGATAAAGGTTTTGTTTTAAGTGATCATTGTGATTGGACTGGTTTATTAGATAGTATAAAAGCTACCGGTGCTGAAAAAATTATTTGCACACATGGCTATACTGATATTTTCTCAAGATATTTAAGAGAACAAGGTTATGATGCTAGAACTGAAGAAACACAATATGGCGAAGATGAAACAGCATCAGAAAATGAAGTGGAATTAATTCAATCGAAACAATAGAAAATGAAAAAATTCGCCTCACTTATAAAAACACTAGATAGCACTACAAAAACAAACACGAAAGTTGCAGCATTAGCAGCTTATTTTGTTGATGCTAGTGACGAAGATAAAGTCTGGACAATTGCAATATTGTCTCACCGAAGACCACCACGACCAGTAAACACAACACTTTTGAGACAATGGGCTTCTGAATTATCAAAAATACCCATGTGGCTTTTTGAAGAGAGTTACCATATTGTTGGTGATTTAGCGGAAACTATAGCACTCGTTATCCCTTCTGCTGCAAAAGAAACCGATAAAAGCTTGACTCAATTTTTAGATGAAATGATTCTTTTAAAAAAGAAATCAGAAGAAGATAAAAAAGTATATTTATTCGAAAACTGGGAATCACTTGATTATTATGAGCGTTTTGTATTTACAAAGTTAATTACAGGTGGTTTTAGAATTGGTGTGAGTCAAAAATTAATGACCAAAGCTTTGTCAAAAGCCACAGAAATAAATGAAGATATTCTTGCTTATAAATTAATGGGAAATTGGGATCCAAGTACAATTACTTTTCAAAAATTAATCCTGGAAGAAAATAAGAGTGATTATTTATCAAAACCATATCCTTTTTATTTAGCCTATGCTATAGAAAATGAAGTTGATGAATTAGGAGACGTAAATGAATGGTCTGCAGAACATAAATGGGATGGCATCAGATCGCAATCTATATTCCGTAATGATGAAATTTTTGTTTGGAGCCGTGGTGAAGAACTTGTCACTGATAAATATCCAGAGTTTGAAACATTAATTAGTGTTATACCAAATGGAACTGTAATTGATGCAGAAATTTTGCCTTTCGCTGAAAATACTATCGGAACTTTTAATGATTTGCAATCACGAATTGGACGAAAAACAGTTACGAAATCGCTTTTGAAGAAAGTACCTGTAATTTTAAAAGCTTATGATTTACTAGAATGGAAAGGTAAAGATATTAGGCAGTTGCCTTTTGTTGAACGGAGAAAATTACTTGAAAAATTATTCTATCAAGTAACATCTAATAATGAAAGTTTACCATTGCATCTATCTGAAACTATCAGTTTTAATAATTGGGCTGAAGTTGCTGTAGAAAGAGAAAAATCAAGAGAGTTACATAGTGAGGGGTTAATGCTTAAACGCAAAAATTCCCCCTATCAAATTGGTCGAAAAAAAGGCGATTGGTGGAAATGGAAAGTTGACCCATTAACTATTGATGCGGTTTTAACGTATGCAATGCGAGGACATGGTAGAAGAAGCAATTTATTTACTGATTATACTTTTGCTTTATGGAGCGAAAACGAAGATGGAGAAAAAGAATTGGTAACTTTTGCAAAAGCATATTCCGGATTAACAGATGCTGAGTTTAGAAAAGTTGATGCTTGGATCAAGAAAAATACAATAGAACGTTATGGTCCTGTACGGAGTGTAACACCAGAGCATGTGTTTGAAATTGCTTTCGAAGGTATTGCATTATCCAAAAGACACAAAAGTGGTATTGCTACTAGATTTCCTAGAATTTTACGCTGGCGAAAAGACAAAAAAATTGATGAAGCCAACACCTTAGCTGATCTAAAAGCATTAATACCTGACAAAAGAAAAGTAGTTAATGAAAATTTGAAACCATAAGTTCTTTATGAATAGAGAAGAATTATATGCCATTGCTGAAAATTGGTTTCAGGAAAATAGTTGGAAACCTTTTAAATTTCAAAAAGATACTTGGAAAGCCTTTTTACAGGGTAAAAACGGATTGTTAAATGCACCAACAGGTAGCGGAAAAACATATGCACTTTGGTTTCCTATTATCTTAAATTACATTAAATCGAATCCGGAATATCAAACAAAACATAAAAAAGGACTTAAAGCAATATGGATTACTCCTTTACGTGCACTATCTGACGAAATACGACAATCGGCAGAACGGGTTTCAAAAGATTTAGGAACACAAATGACTGTAGGTATACGCACCGGAGATACCTCAACAAAAGAAAGAGCTTCTCAGAAAGAGAACATGCCCGATCTATTAATTACAACCCCCGAAAGCTTGCAGTTATTACTTGCAACGAAAGGGTATGCTAAAATTTTTAAAGATTGTACCGCAGTTGTTGTAGATGAGTGGCACGAACTTTTAGGCACAAAAAGAGGCGTGCAAATGGAATTGGCTTTATCTCGCCTTAAATCCACTTCAAAAAAATTACGCATTTGGGGAATTTCAGCAACTATAGGTAATTTAGATCAAGCTCGTGAAGTGTTATTGGGTACAGAATCTACAGCCTTAGAAAATTCTGTTTTAATTAAAGCTAAACTGAATAAAAAGATTACTGTAAAAAGTGTTATTCCTAAAAAAATGGAAACTTTTCCGTGGCGCGGTCATTTAGGATTGCACCTTTTAGAAGCTATTGTGCCAATAATTAATAACAGCAAAACCACTTTACTTTTTACTAATACTAGAAGCCAATGTGAAATTTGGTTTCAAAAAATATTAGAAAAACATCCGGAATATGCAGGTAATATTGCCATGCATCATGGTAGTATAAATAAAGAAACACGTTTGTGGGTTGAACAAGCGATAAGAAACGCAAGTTTAAAAGCTGTAGTTTGTACTTCTAGTTTAGATTTGGGTGTTGATTTTGCTCCAGTAGAAACCGTAATACAAATTGGAGGACCCAAAGGTGTCGCGCGTTTTTTACAGCGAGCTGGCCGTAGTGGTCATCGCCCAGGCAAAGAAAGTGTCATCTACTTTTTACCCACACATGCTATAGAACTTATTGAAGCTTCTGCACTACAACAAGCTGTAAAACATACCGTGGTTGAAGATCGAATTCCGTATTTAAATAGTTATGATGTATTGCTACAATATCTAACAACACTAGCTATCTCTGATGGTTTTTACCCTGAAGCTATTTATAATGAAGTGGTTAAAACATTTTGTTACCAAGCATTAACAAAAGAAGAGTGGCAATGGCTATTAAACTTTGTAGTTATGGGTAGCCAAAGTCTACAAACTTATGATGAATACAAAAAGGTGGAAATTGAAGCTGATGGAAAATTTAAAGTGAACAATAAAGGAATTGCAATGCGACATCGATTTCAAATTGGGACAATTGTTGGTGATGCAAACTTGACCGTTAAATATCAAAAAGGAGGTTATATTGGCTCTGTTGAAGAGTTTTTTGTTTCAAAATTATCTCCTGGTGACATTTTTACTTTCGCAGGTAGAAATTTAGAATTCATACGAATAAAAGACATGCAGGTACATGTTAGAAATTCTAGTAAAAAAACAAACAAAGTGCCAAGTTGGATGGGTGGTAGATTAACCTTTTCAGCACAAATGTCAGACTTACTTCGTGAGGAATTATATAAGGTGGCCTCCCCCAACCCCTCCAAAGAAGGGGAGTTAAGTATTGAACTCAAATCTTTAAAGCACATTTTTGAAAGACAACGTAAAGAAAGTATTGTACCTAAACCCAACGAATTCTTAATTGAAACTTTTAAAACTCGTGATGGATATCACCACATATTTTATCCTTTTGAAGGAAGGTTTGTACATGAAGCTATGGGAAGTTTATTAGGATATCGCATCAGTTTGCTATCCCCTATCACCTTTTCATTAGCTTTTAATGATTACGGATTTGAATTATTGTCAGATCAAAAAATTGATATGCAACAAGTATTAGACAATAACTTGTTTTCAACAGATTACATGCTCAGCGACTTACAAAAAAGTTTGAATGCTACTGAAATGGCTCGAAGAAAATTTAGAGACATTGCTATAATTAGTGGTTTAGTTTTTACGGGTTATCCTAATAAAAATATCAAAATGAAACATTTGCAAAGTAACTCGCAATTACTTTTTGATGTATTTAGAGACTACGAGCATGATAACTTGCTATTTAAACAAGCATTTACTGAAACCTTTGAGCATCAATTAGAAGAAGGGCGTTTAAGATTAGCTTTAGAACGTATCGCCGAACAAGAAATAATTTGGAAAGCTTGTGAAAAACCAACTCCCTTTTCATTCCCCATCATTACAGATAGGTTACGAGAAAAACTATCTAGCGAAAAACTAGCCAATAGAATAAAACGAATGACTGTGATACTTATGAAAAAATAATTACGCTTACCTTTTTTGTATTTTTGTGGTCGAATGACAGAAGTAATTTCAATACAGAACAACACCTTTATAATGCATAATTCTGGAGCACTATTCTGGGAAAAAAAGTCTATGTTGATTATTAGTGATGTTCACCTAGGTAAAGTTTCACACTTTCGAAAATTCGGGTCGGCAGTACCGCAAAATGCTATTCATAAAAATTTTGAATTATTAACGAGTATTGTAACCCAGTTTAATCCAGGTCACATTTGTTTTTTAGGCGATTTATTTCATTCTTCTATTAATAGTGAATGGATATTGTTTGAGCAATGGGTTACCTCAATTAAATCGCAAATTATATTAGTAGTTGGCAATCACGATATTATTTCACCTAAAAAATATGAAGCTTTAAATATAAAATTGGCTTTAGAACTACTTATTGACAAATTTCTATTAACTCATCACCCAGAAGAACGTGAAGGTTTTTATAATTTCTCAGGACACATACATCCTGCAATAAAATTAAAAGGGCTTGGAAAACAAGCTTTAAAATTGCCTTGCTTTTATATTGGAGTACAACAAATGATTTTACCTGCATTTGGTATATTTACAGGAACTTACACTTTAAAACCAACCCTAAAGCACAAAGTTTTTATTATTTCAAAAGATGAAATTTTTAAAGTAGATATAATATCATAATTATCTAAGTCTTTTTTTATTTCGATACCATTAAAAAAATTAGTTCAAAGCAATTAATTTCAAACTATGAAAAAGAAACTAGCAATTTTAAATTCGGCTTCGGTTTTATTTGTAATCTTTATTAATTACATATCACAAATCGTAAAATTTAATAACACTACAATTGGCGAATTAAGTAATACCTACGAGAATCTTTTTACTCCTGCAGGTTATGCATTTGCTATTTGGGGACCTATTTTTTTGGCACTAATAGCATATGCCATGTTTCAAGTAAAACGAGCTTTCTTTAGTGATAAAAAGTCTGACTTTATTATACAAACTGGTTATTGGTTTGCGCTGGCAAACTTTTTGAATGGATTTTGGGTACTTGCTTTTGTATATGAATACACAGGTTTATCGGTTCTCATTATGCTTGGAATATTATTTTCATTAATTAAAATAATAATTAATACCAATATGGAACGTTGGGATGCACCCATTGAAGTGATCACCTTAGTTTGGTGGCCTATTTGCGTTTACAGTGGATGGATTTCCGTGGCAACTATTGCAAATATAGCGGCCTTTTTGGTGAAAATAAATTGGCATGGCTGGTTTTTTACTGAAGAAATTTGGACAATAATTATGATTATTACAGCTACAATAATCAACTTATTAATTACCTATAAAAGAAATATGCGTGAATTTGGCTTAGTAGGTATTTGGGCACTTGTTGGCATTTATGTGCGACATAAAGACTTTTATGAAAACATAGCTTATGCCGCATTAATAAGCGCAATCATAATATTTATCGCAACAATAACTCATTCATATATTAATAGAAAAACAAGTCCGGCTATAAAATTGAAAGAAAGGTTAAACAACTGAAAATAAATATTTAAACGTTTATATTTTTAATAATTAAAGCATTCTATTTAAATCATAACCCCAAGACGGATACGTAAATACTACATTTTTAACAGCATCAATAGTCATCTTATTACGAATAGCCATTGAAAATAAATTAATTGTTTCTCCTGCGTGTGGTCCTACAATATGCGCACCAACAATTACATTTGTACGCTCATTTATAAGTATTTTATAAGCATAAACAGGTGCATTAATTCTTCTAGCATTAAACCAATTTTCTGCTAAATTTTGTTTTACTATTATATTTTTAAACCTATTTTTTGCTTCTTCTTCACTATAACCTACAGAAGCAATATTTGGTAAAGTATATACTACTGATGGTATTACGGGAGTATTAATTTTTTCTTTATTTCCTTTAAGAATGTTTGCAATAACTATATTAGCTTCAGGTCCGGTCATAGAAGTTAATGGTAAACCATGATCAGAAACATCACCACAAGCATACACTCCGTTATTTGTTGTATTTTGTAAATAATCATTCACTGCAATACCTTTTTCACCTAATGTAACATTTCCTTTTTCAATATCTAAACCATTAATATTTGGTACTCGACCTGCAGTATTAAATACCATTTTAGTTTTCAAATGTTTTTCTACTCCATTTTCTAAATAGTTTACTTTATATTTTTTCTTTCCTTTTTCTACACTATTTACCTTAGCATCTAAAATAAATTTTATTCCTAATTCTTTAGAATACTCTGTTAGTTTAGCAACCAAATCTGGATCAAAACCATTAAGTGGTTGTTTATGAGAATGAATAACGGTGACTTTTACACCACACCTTACTGCTATCTGCGCAAATTCCATTCCAATATAACCACCGCCAACAAAAACCATAGATTTAGGAAGCTTCATTAAACTTAAAAAATTGTCACTCGTTTTCATGAATTTAGCTCCTTCAATTGGCAATTCAATAGGTCTTAAACCTGTAGCAATAACAATTTTAGAGGCTTCAATAATTTCATCACCAACACTTAAAGTATTTTCATCAATAAAAGTAGCTTCACCATCGTATGTAGTAATTCCGGCATTATGCAAACTTTCTATTGAACCGCTAGGTATTGGTTTTGTAAATGACTTTTTAAATTTTTGCATTTGCTTCCAAGAAAGCTCAGGAATGTTTAAAACCCCTTTTCCTTTCATATCAGTTGCTAATTCTAAAACTTCGGTTGAAGCTAATAGTGCTTTTTTTGGATCACAGCCTCTTAAAGGACATGTACCACCATATTCTCGTTTTTCTGTAATTGCTACTTTTAGTCCTTCATTTGCGCATAAGTTTGCTACTGCTTGCCCTGCACTACCTCCACCGATAACAAAAACGTCGTATTTTTTATTTGCCATTGCCTAATCTTTTTTATAATTCTCAATTTCTAGATTTTATAAGACAATAATTGATTCATATTGATTAAAAATGAACGCAAAGCATTTAAGTTCTATGATTATATTTGTACAAAAGTTTAAAGTTGAGCCAAAACAATATTCAACAGCTATACGCACAGTCTCCACAATTGCAGTTACTGCAAACTGCCATATCTAAATTTGAAAAAAACAAAGCTTTAATTGTTTTAAACGGACTCATAGGATCATCTCTATCCTATGTTTTATCAGATGCATTTAAAACAGCTGACAAACCTTTTTTATTAGTCTTTAATGATAAAGAACAAGCGGCTTACCATTTGAATGATTTAGAACAATTAGTGGGTGAAAAAGATGTACTTTTTTATCCTGGAAGTTACCGAAGACCTTATCAAATTGAAGAAACTGACAATGCAAATGTATTGTTACGTGCTGAAGTTTTAAACCGAATAAATTCTCGTAAAAAACCAGCAATAATTGTTACGTATCCTGATGCTCTTTTTGAAAAAGTAGTTACAAGAAAAGAACTGGATAAAAACACTCTTAAAATTAAACTTGAAGATTCTTTATCACTTGATTTTTTAAATGAAGTGCTTTTTGAGTACAAATTTAAGCGTGTAGATTTTGTTACAGAGCCTGGAGAATTTTCTGTTCGCGGTGGTATTGTAGATGTTTTTTCATTTTCAAATGATGAACCTTATCGTTTAGAATTTTTTGGCGATGAAGTAGATAGTATTAGAACTTTTGATGTTGAATCTCAACTATCAAAAGAAAAAGTTACCAAAATTACGATTATACCTAATGTAGAAAATAAATTTGTTGACGAAACAAGGCAGAGTTTTTTAAAATATATTGCACCAAACACTATCGTTTTTAGTAGTGATGTTGAAGTATTATTAAACCGGTTAGATACTTTTTTTGAAAAAGCTAAAGATGCTTTTAGTAAATTTTCTGAAACTATTAATCATTCGCAACCAGAAACACTTTTTGTAAATTCAGAATTACTAAAACAGGAATTAAAGAGTTTTAATTTACTTACCTCGGGGCAATCAAAAAATAAAGATACCTCACAAACAATTGAATTTAAAACAAAACCACAACCTTCATTTAATAAAAAATTCGATTTATTAATTGATGCTTTAAACGAACAGCAAAAGGCAGGTTTTACAAACTATATATTTTGTTCAACTGAGCAACAAGCACAGCGTTTTCATGATATTTTTAATGAAGTTGGAAAAAAAGTACACTACCAAACAGTAGTATTTCCTTTATACCAAGGTTTTATTGATGTTGATTTAAAAATAACTTGCTTTACCGATCATCAAATTTTTGAACGCTATCATAAATTTCATCTAAAAAATGGCTATTCTAAAAAACAAGCCATTACACTTAAAGAATTAAACAAACTAGAAATTGGTGATTATGTAACTCATATGGACCATGGAATTGGAAAATTTGGTGGTTTACAAAAAATAGATGTAGAGGGTAAAAAACAAGAAGCCATAAAACTTATTTATGGTGAGCGTGATATTTTATATGTTAGTATACACTCACTACATAAAATATCAAAATTTAATGGTAAAGATGGTGCACCTCCTAAAATTTACAAATTAGGCTCAGGAGCTTGGAAAAAAGTTAAAGAAAAAGCAAAATCTAGAGTCAAAAAAATAGCATTTAACCTTATTAAAATTTATGCTAAAAGACGCTTAGAAAAAGGATTTCAATATGCTCCTGATGGTTATTTACAGCATGAGTTAGAAGCTTCATTTATATACGAAGACACACCTGACCAAAGTAAAGCAACAGAAGATATTAAACGTGATATGGAAAGTGAACGACCTATGGATCGTTTAATTTGTGGTGATGTTGGTTTTGGAAAAACAGAAGTTGCCATACGTGCTGCTTTTAAAGCGGTTGCCAATGGCAAACAAGTTGCAGTTTTAGTTCCTACAACTATTCTTGCTTTTCAACATAGCCGAACATTTAGTGAACGTTTAAAAGATTTACCTGTTACGGTTGATTATTTAAACCGTTTTAGAACTGCTAAGCAGAAAAAAGAAACACTTGAAAAATTATCAGAAGGTAAAGTTGATATTATTGTTGGCACACACCAACTTGTAAATAAAAAAGTACAGTTTAAAGATTTGGGGTTATTAATTGTTGATGAAGAGCAAAAATTTGGAGTATCAGTCAAAGACAAATTAAAATCTATTAAAGAGAACGTTGATGTACTAACCTTAACAGCTACACCTATACCACGTACACTGCAATTCAGTTTAATGGCAGCTAGAGATTTATCAGTAATAAATACTCCTCCACCAAACAGGTACCCTATACAAAGTGAAGTAATTCGTTTTTCAGAAGAAATTATTCGTGATGCGGTGAGCTATGAAGTACAACGTGGTGGGCAAGTTTTTTTCATACATAATCGGATTGAAAATATTAAAGAAGTAGCTGGTTTAATTCAACGTTTAGTTCCTGATGCAAAAGTAGGTATTGGTCACGGACAAATGGAAGGTAAAAAATTAGAAGAAATAATGCTTTCGTTTATAAATAGTGAATTTGACGTTCTGGTTTCTACAACTATTATTGAAAGCGGGCTTGATGTTTCAAACGCAAATACCATCTTTATAAATAATGCCAATAATTTTGGATTAAGTGACTTACATCAAATGCGTGGTCGTGTTGGTCGAAGCAATAAAAAAGCGTTCTGTTACTTTATAACACCATCATTTCATAACATGACCAGTGATGCGCAAAAAAGAATACAAGCATTACAACAATTTTCAGAATTAGGTAGTGGTTTTAATATTGCTATGAAAGATTTAGAAATTCGTGGTGCTGGAGATTTATTAGGTGGTGAGCAAAGCGGATTTATTAATGATATTGGTTTTGATGCTTATCAAAAAATATTAGTTGAAGCTGTTGACGAATTAAAAGAAAACGAGTTTAAAGATCTATACGAAGAGATTGAAGGAGAACAAGAAAAAATATTTGTAAAAGAAACTCAAATTGATGCCGATTTTGAAATACTTTTTCCTGATGATTATGTAAATAACATTACGGAACGATTGAATTTATATACCGAACTCAACCTTATAAAAGACGAAGACGGACTTAAAAAATTTGAAACACAATTAATTGATCGTTTTGGAGAGTTACCAATTGAAGTTGAAGATTTAATAAATTCTGTTCGTATAAAGTGGATTGCAAATTCTATTGGATTAGAAAAAATAGTAATGAAAAAAGGTAAAATGATTGGTTATTTTATTAGTGACCAACAGTCCGATTTTTACCAAAGCACTATATTTACTAAGGTTTTACAATTTGTACAAGCACATCCTAAGCTGTGTAAAATAAAAGAAAAACAAACTAGAAACGGATTACGTTTGCTCTTAGTTTTTGAAAACATTCGTTCTATTGATAAAGCTTATTTATCATTAAAACCATTAGAAATAAAAGAAAAAGTTACTTCAAATTAATTTGGAGCGGTTTTTGTAAAAAAATAATTATGAAAAAAATATTATTTGCGATAGTTGCTTTATTAGCACTAAACATAAATGCACAACACACTATATCTGGTACATTCACACCAGCCGAAGATTTTACTTGGCTGATTGCTTATCGCCTAAAAGAAGGTACTCAAGTTTACGTTGCTGATACAAAAATAGATAAAGGCTCATTTTCATTAACCATACCTGAAGGTAAAGAAATTGGCACCTATAGAATAGTATACGCTGTACCACAAGAAGAATATAATTTTGATATTATTTACAATGGTAAAGAAGATATCGTTTTTCATTTTGATGTAGACAATGGGGCTTCCTTTGAAAAATCTGAAGAGAATATTATATTAAGTAATTACTTAAGAGACATAGCTACTTCTCAAAAAGAAATTATTAATTTCTACAATTCAAGCAGTAAAAATAATGCATCAAAATTTAATAAAGCAATAGAAGAACTTAAAGAAATTCAACAATCTTACGAAACAAAATCTGAAGGTTTAATAGCTCATAATTTTATAACTGCAAACAAACCCTACATACCTAAGCAACTTGAATCTGTTCAAGATTACGTACAACATAAAAAAGATAATTATTTTAATACTCTTGATTTCAACAATAGTGTTTTAAAAAGTTCTGCCTTTTTAACTGACAAAGCAACTAATTACGTGTTTACCGCTTTACCTTTAAAACAAGTTACTAAAGCAGAAAAAGAGGAAATAATAATTGGTAACATTAAAAAATTATCTTCTTACGCAAATACCTCTTCAATAAACTACAAATTTCAATTGTATAATAATTTATGGAACTATGCTGTAACCTATAATTACAACAAAGTATCAGACTATATTTACACTTCTACTTTAAAAGATTTAGCAGTTGAAACTAACAATACAGAAATTAAAAATGCTATTGAGGCACATAACAGACTAAGACTAGGAGAAATTGCTCCAGAAATTACTTTGAAAAATGGACAAACAGCAAAAAAACTTAGCGAATTAGAAGGTGCCACAAACTATGTTTTGATTTTTTGGAGTAGTACTTGTGGGCATTGTTTAAAAGAGTTACCTCCTTTACACAAAGAACTTAAAAACAAAGCAAATATTAAAGTTATAGCTGTTGGTTTAGAAGATGAAATAGAACATTGGGAAACAGAAATTGCTAAGCTACCAAGTTTTGAACATGCAATTTCATTAGGCAAATGGGATAGTACTTACGCTGCACTTTATGATATACATGCAACACCTACTTACTATATTTTAGACAAGGATAAAAAAATTATTGCAAAACCAGAAAATGATAAAGCGGTAGTAGAATTTTTAAACAAAATCTACTAACCGCTCTAAGCTAAATTTATAATGTTTTTAAATCTTTAATAGTTTTAAAAGCAACATCTACATGCTCATCATCTACTAAAATTGTAAATTCATTTGTGGTTGATATTACTTCGTAAAGCACGATACCTTCCCATGCTAAACGTTGAAATATAAAGTAATAAATACCTGGAACTGTTACATTTTCAGAAGGCAACTTAACTGTAATTGAAGATAAATTTTCAGCCTTTTGAGTGCAACGCTCTACTTGAAATAACTCTTCAACAGTTTTATCAAGGCTATTGCTTACTACAATATTCAATTCATTTACACCTCTTGATGATGTATAAAAAACATCTTTGTCTTTGTTAATCTCTTTTAACAATAAACGTTGGTTTTCAAGAATAGAATCTGACAATAAAAATGTAAAATCAGTTAATGAAGAACGCACTGTAATTTCTCCAATATTTTTCAGAACTTTAATGATTTTGTGAGTTGCTCTAAACTCTAAATCATCAGAAAGTCTTTTTAAAGCCATAACGATAGCCCCATTACGAATGTCTTTTCCTAACTCTGATTCAATCTCTGGTTTTACAATTCTTGATAGCGATGTAAGGTTAATAATTCCTTGTGCTAAAGCACTCTGTAAGAAAGGTTTTTTTTTGATGTAGTTTTCTACTACTGATGATATTGTTTTCATGGATGATTGTTGTGAGGTGCAAATATAACAAATTGTTATAAATAAAACAAATATTTAGAAATGATAAAATGCATCTTCCATATGAGACAATTCAAATCCTGATTTTTTTTTCATTATAGTTATAATATCAAAACGTATAGTAACATCTAAATCATTTGAAGTTACATAATGATCAGCGGCTAACACAAGTAATTTAATTTTTTTCTGAGAAATTAAATCTGCTACATCATCAATATAATTAGTACTCCTAGCTTTCACCTCAACAATAATTAACACAGCTCCTTTTTGAGCAATTATATCTACCTCAGCTTTTAGGTATCTATAGTTTCTATAACATATTTTATAACCATTTTTAAGCAGATAATTAACTGCATATTGTTCTCCTAACTTGCCAAAATCATTATGTTCTGCCATATTTTTAAAAATAATTATCACCAAAAGTGCATTTCATCGAAAAATTAGGTGACTTAACGTCTTTAACACACCTTCCTACGTAATTTTATTGCGATTATTGAGTTATCAATTAAGGTTAATAACATTTAATAACAAAATTTTTGCACACAAAAGCACTCAAATTCCCCAAATTTGATCTAAACCTTAACTAATTATGGAATATTTTATCAATTGCAATAGTGCACCATTAACTGCTTTTAGTGGTAATTTGGATGTAGATAAAGCGCAACATCTTTACAGAAGGCTAGGTTTAAGCGCTTCAATAGAAACAATAAATGCTGCTGTAGGACGAAGTGCAAGTGCTGTTATTGACGAATTAATTAATGAGGCAATAAACATGCCTAATACTACAGAACCTGAATGGGCATATTGGGATAGAAGTTTTTATCCAGATGATAGTGATGAAAGAAACCCTATTAAAAATGCGCAGTATGAGGAATGGAGACTTTCCTATACAAAAGCAATATTATCTAATAATTTAAGAGATCGTTTAAGTTTTTTTTGGAGCAATCATTTCGTTACAGAACTTAGAAATTATGATTCCCCTACTTATTTGTATGGGTACACTAACTGCCTACAACGTAATGCCATAGGCAATTTTAAAACTTTTACGAGTGAAATAGGGTTAGATAATGCTATGTTGTATTATTTAGATGGAGCTTACAACAATGCTGGAAACCCAAATGAAAATTATGGTCGTGAATTATATGAACTGTTCACTTTAGGTGAAGGTAATAACTATACAGAAGATGATATTATTGAAACTGCAAGAGCTTTAACTGGTTATGTAGAAAGAGGTGATATTGCTTGGTCTCCCGTAAGTTTTGATGAAACAAAATTTGACAACACAGACAAAACAATTTTTGGACAAACTGCCAACTTTGACTATAATGGAGTTATTGATAACCTATTTACACAAAGAGCAGAAGAATCAAGCTGGTATATATGTAAAAAACTATACGAATTTTTTGTTCATCCTGATTCTGATGATTTAGAAAATAATGGTAATGCAGCTGCAGTTATAGATGAATTAGCTACAACTTTTAGAGATAATGATTTTGAAATAGCACCAGTTCTTTCTCAGCTATTTAAAAGTGAACATTTTTTTGATGATGAAGCTATTGGGGTTATTATAAAAAGTCCGTTTGATATGTTTCTGAACTTGATCAATGAAACTGGCTTTACCTATGACGATAGCATTATTGCTAATATATATAGTACCAGTGAACTTTTAGGTCAAGAAGTTTTTAACCAACCTGGTGTTGAAGGTTGGTACAGAAATAGAACTTGGATCAATAATAATTATATGATTGGTCGTTGGCTTTCTTGTGAAATGTTTTTAGAAATTTTCTATGAAAATAATGATGAAGAATTTTTAGATTTTGCAATAGCATTAACTCCAAATGCATCAAGTGAAAATAACCCTGATGTTGTCGCTACAGCTATTTTAAATAAGTTACTACCTAAAGGTATTGCAGACGATCAATTAAGTAGCGCTCTAACTGTCTTTAAAGATGAATCTTTAACAAACTATTATGCACCTGACGGAGACGGAACATGGACTCTCTATAACTATGCCGATTCTGCAAAACAACAAATTTATTACCTTTTACTACATATCATAAGACAACCTGAATTCCAACTAAAATAAACCTACAACTATGTGCGATACTCATAATACATCTCCTCATAAAGGATTAGAACATGAAGGCCATGACCAAGAGCATAAATTGTGGAACAGACGTTCTTTTCTACAAGCTATGGGGTTAGTAGGTTCTGGTTCTATGATGCTTGGTAGTAATTTACTAAGCGCCTCATCAACATCACCACTTACTTCTGCTATTGCAGATTTAGAAACTGATAAAATTGTAATATTAATAAGATTAGCGGGTGGTAATGATGGTTTAAGCACTGTTATTCCGGTTGAACAATTTGATGCCTATGCAAATGCAAGACCAAATATTTATATTCCAGAAAGTAAAATATTAAAATTGACAGACACCTATGGTGTGCCTAGTTACATGAAATCATTAGAAACTATGTGGGGCGAAGGTCAATTTAAAGCAGTACATGGTGTTGGTTATGAAAGTCAAAGTTTATCACATTTTACTGGTGATGATATATTTTCGAATACTGATTTAACCACTACTGGATTTACAGGTGAAAGAACAGGTTGGATGGGACGTCATTTTGAAAATATCTATAGCGATTATTTAATTAATCCTCCAGCATCACCTGCCGCAATACAAATTGGACAATATGGTAGTATGGTTTTCCAAGGTAATGAAACTAATTACGCCTTTGTTACAAGTAATGTTGATCAATTAGAACAAATTGCAGAAACAGGTGATCAATATACTATTGCAGATCCAGATAATAGTTTATTTGGTGATTGTATGTATGGTGACCAATTAAAGTTTTTAAGAGGTGTAGCAAATACTACCTATGAATATTCAGGCACTATACATGATGCTTATGAAGCTGGACAAAATGATGTTGAATATCAAGATAATAGCTTTGCTAAACAATTAGCCATATTAGCTCGACTAATAAAAGGTAATCTTGGTACTAAAGTATATATGATATCTATGAGTGGTTTTGACACACATAGTAATCAACCTATAATACATGAAGAATTAATGACTAATTTATCATTAGCTATTAATAGTTTTTATGAAGATTTAGCGTTTACGGAACAAGATGATAAAGTTTTAAGTATGACGTATTCTGAATTTGGAAGACGTATTTACGAAAATGGTTCAAATGGAACTGATCATGGTAAGGCTGCACCTACTTTATTTTTTGGTTCGGGATTAAATGGTAGTGCTTTTGTGGGTGAACATCCTTCATTAGAAGACCCAAATGAAAGAGGGAATTTAGAATACACGATGGATTTTAGAGACCTTTATGGTACTGTTTTGGCAGAATGGTTATGTGTTGACAGAACATTAGTAGAACAACATTTATTAGGGCATACTTATAAAGCAATTGATTTAGGCTTTAATTGTAGTGGCGAAGTTTTTGAAGATATTGCATATAGTGATGAAGATCCTGTAATACCAACAACTGATGATGAAGCTGTAGTAGAAGAAAATCCTTCTGATGAATTATTAAATGCGATTATGCATGAGCCATATTATCCTACTAAAGAAACACCATACATACATTTAGAAATGCCTTTTACAGCACATGTTGATATTAAATTGTACAATATTATGGGGCAGAATGTTGGCACTATTTATAATCAAATAATGACAGCAGATTCTGTTGAAATAAACATAAGAGAAAATATTCCTAAATTCTTATCTACAGGTAAATATATTTATCAAATACAAGTACAGGATAAAAAAATGAGTAAATCAATTATGGTAGCATAAATGCAACTATAAGCCTACTTATGCTTTGGTAGACCATTCCAGTTAATGTAACTGGAATGGTTTTTTATTTAAGCAAGTTTTGGTTTATCTTTTGGTGTTTTAAAGCTCAACTCTTTTTTTACTTTATGATTTTTATCTTTATACAAACGTGTAACATCTTCCTCTTTTTCTTGTGTTGGTAATTTAAAATCTAAATCTTTATTAGGTTTTTGATTGCTCATAACTTTCTATTTTATAATAATCAAAACGTAAGAAAAATCTTATAATTGTATTTCTGCTAAAAAATCAAACACTTAGTTTTAAGATTAAAAAGATTCCTCTCAGCTAAAAATCTTTATTTTTGCAGGCAAATAGAATAAATATAATGTCAGAAAACACCAAAAAACCATCTAGATATACCATTACAGCCGCATTACCATATACTAACGGACCAATACATATTGGGCATTTAGCAGGTGTTTATGTTCCTGCTGATATTTATAGCAGATATTTACGCTTAACCGGTAATGATGTTGCTTTTGTTTGTGGAAGTGATGAGCACGGAGTTGCTATATCTATGAAAGCAAAAAAAGAAGGTATTTCACCTAAAGAAGTGATTGATAAGTATAATGCAATCATTAAAAAATCTTTTGTTGATTTCGGGATTACTTTTGATAATTATTCTAGAACCTCAGCACCTATTCATCATGAAACTGCATCAGAGTTTTTTAAAACAATGTATGAGCAAGGTGATTTTATTGAAGAAACTACAGAGCAATTATATGATGCTGAAGCAAAACAATTTTTAGCTGATAGATTTGTAATTGGTACTTGCCCTAAATGCGGTAATGAAGAAGCTTATGGCGATCAATGTGAAAGTTGTGGCTCTACATTAAATGCTACTGATTTAATTAACCCTAAATCAACCATATCTGGTGCTGTACCAACTTTAAAAGAAACTAAACATTGGTTTTTACCTTTAGACAGACATGAAGATTTTTTAAAAGAATGGATTCTTGAAGGACATAAAAATGATTGGAAGCCTAATGTTTACGGGCAATGTAAATCATGGATTGATGATGGGTTAAAACCTAGAGCAGTAACTCGTGATTTAGACTGGGGTATTCCTGTTCCTGTTCCAGGTGGCGAAGGCAAAGTACTTTATGTTTGGTTTGATGCTCCTATTGGATACATTTCATCTACAAAAGAATGGGCCGCTCGTGAAGGAAAAGATTGGGAACCATATTGGAAAGATGAAAATACTAAATTAGTGCACTTTATTGGTAAAGATAATATTGTGTTTCACTGCATTATATTCCCTAGTATTCTAAAAGCACATGGTGGTTATATTCTACCAGATAATGTACCGGCAAACGAGTTTTTAAATTTAGAAGGCAACAAACTTTCAACTTCTAAAAACTGGGCTGTTTGGTTGCATGAATATTTAGAAGAATTTCCTAACATGCAAGATGTTTTGCGTTATACCTTAACCGCAAATGCGCCTGAAACAAAAGATAATGACTTTACCTGGAAAGATTTTCAAGCAAGAAACAATAATGAATTAGTTGCTATTTTTGGTAACTTTATAAACCGTGTAGTGGTTTTAAGTAATAAATATTACCAAGGTGTTATTCCTGCTCCTAATGAGTTTTCTGAAATAGATTTAGAAACCTTAGCTACTTTAAAAAAATACCCTGAGATTATTTCAAGTTCAATAGAACGTTACCGTTTTAGAGAAGCAGGACAAGAACTAATGAATTTAGCACGTTTGGGTAATAAATACTTAGCAGATGAAGAGCCTTGGAAAGTAATTAAACAAGATGAAGAGCGTGTAAAAACAATTATGTTTGTGTCACTACAAATCGCGAGTGCTTTATCTGTTTTAAGTGAGCCATTTTTACCGTTTACTGCATCTAAATTAAAAAACATATTAAATACAAATGATGAGAATAGCTGGAATGATGTTTCTGAAAAAGAAATATTACTTCCTTCAGGTCATCAAATTGGTAAGGCTGAGTTATTATTTTCTAAAGTAGAAGATGAGACAATTCAAGCTCAATTAGATAAACTAGAAGCTACTAAAAAAGCAAATGAAAATGCTAATAAAGAAGTTGTGGTACAAAAAGACACCATTACCTTTGATGATTTTTCAAAATTAGACATGCGCGTTGGTACTATCATTGAAGCTGTAAAGATGCCAAAAGCTAAAAAACTATTAGTTTTAAAAGTAGATACTGGTCTTGATGTACGCACTATTGTTTCTGGAATAGCTGAAAGTTTTAAACCAGAAGATATTGTTGGTAAAAAGGTTACAGTTCTAGTAAATCTTGCACCAAGAGCATTACGTGGTGTTGAAAGTGAAGGAATGATTTTAATGACTGAAAATGCTGATGGAAAGTTAGTTTTTGTGAATCCTGATGAAGATGAAGTTTCTAACGGAGAAACAATCAATTAATTTGTAACTTTATAAAAAAAGAAATTATGTTATTAAAAAATATAGAAAAAGCACTTAACGATCAAATTAGAATAGAAGCCGAGTCATCTCAAATTTATTTAGCAATGGCTTGTTGGGCTGAAGTTAAAGGGTTGGAAGGTGTTGCTGGTTTTATGTACGATCAATCTCAAGAAGAACGTGATCACATGCTAAAACTAGTAAAGTTTGTTAATGAGCGTGGTGGTCATGCAAAAGTATCTGAGCTTTCTGAGCCAAACGTTACTTTCAATTCTTTTAAAGAAATGTTTGAAAAACTTTTTGAACATGAAGTTTTTGTATCACAAAGTATTAATGAATTAGTGCATATTACATTACAAGAAAAAGACTATGCTACGCATAACTTTTTACAATGGTACGTATCTGAGCAAATTGAAGAAGAAGCAATGGCGCGTACTATTCTAGATAAAATTAACCTTATTGGCGATGATAAAGGTGGATTATATTTATTTGATAGAGACATTCAACAACTTACAATTACCTCTGCCTCAATAGATAGCCCTCAATAATTTAACAATTAATCTTATTTAGATTAATTAAAAATAGATATATTTGTTCCATCATAACTTTTATACTGAGTTGTCTTGGGCAAAAAAAAGCAAAAAAAGAAAGAGAAAAAGGCTTTAAAAAAAGCACATAAAACAGTGGCTATGACTACTGATAATGTGAAAAGCAAATGCTGTAAAAAGTATAAAAAATCGGAGAGCAAGCGTTGTAAAAAATGCCCTTGTTTTGATTTAATGAAAAAAGTTGCTTAATCTATTTTATAAAAAATGATTTAAAACCTGTACAGTTTTTTATATTGTACAGGTTTTAAATTTTATAATATCATGCAACTTATATCCTACATAGTTAAGCATACTCAACTTAACGAAAAAAATATACAAAATACCATAGAGCTTTTAGATCAAGATTGTACCGTACCTTTTATATCTAGATATAGAAAAGAAAAAACTGGTAATTTAGATGAAGTTGAAATTGGTAACATTGTAACCTTTAAAGCACAGTTTGAAGCATTAGAAAAACGCAAGCTAGCCATTATAAAAGCAGTTGAAGAACAAGAGTCATTAACTCCTGAATTACAAAAAAAGTTTGAACAGGCTACCGATTTAGTAACACTTGAAGATTTATACCTTCCTTTTAAGAAAAAAAGAAAAACTAAAGCTGAAACAGCTATAAAAAATGGTTTAGAACCATTGGCTAAAATTATAATGGCTCAAAATGCTAATGAGATAGATTATATTGCTTCACAATATTTAAATGATACTGTTGTAAATGAAGATGATGCTTTAGAAGGTGCACGACACATTATTGCTGAATGGATTAATGAACGTACAGATATTCGTAATCAATTAAGAAATCAATTAGAACGTTTTGCACAAATTACCACTAAAGTAATTGGCACTAAAAAAGATGATGAAAAAGCTCAAAAATTTCGTGATTATTTTGATTGGACTGAGTCATTAAACCGTTGCCCTTCACACAGATTATTAGCTATTTTACGTGCAGAAAATGAAAAATTTATTCGTGTAAAAATTGAAATTGATGAAGAAAGAGCCTTAGAAAAAATTGAACAACGTATTATAAAATCGAGAGGCGAATGTGCACAACATATACAATTAGCAATACAAGATGCATATAAGCGTCTACTCTACCCTTCACTTTCTAACGAAACATTAAAAAATGCAAAAGAAAAAGCTGATGAAAATGCCATTCAAGTATTCTCTAAAAATTTAAAACAGTTATTGTTAGGTGCACCTTTAGGTGAAAAAAGAATTTTAGCTCTTGACCCTGGCTTTAGAACGGGTTGTAAGTTAGTATGCTTAAGTGCTCAAGGAGATTTATTGCATAATGAAACAATTTACCCACATGCTCCACAAAATAATAGTACTGAAGCTATTAAAAAGATAAGTTCACTTGCCGACGCCTATACAATTGAGGCAATTGCTATTGGTAATGGTACTGCATCTCGTGAAACAGAACAATTAATAAAACGAATTCATTTTAAAACTCCTGTGGAAGTTTATGTAGTAAATGAAGCAGGAGCATCAATTTATTCAGCCTCTAAAATTGCTCGTGAAGAGTTTCCTGATTATGATGTTACTGTTCGTGGATCTGTATCTATAGGTAGAAGACTTGCTGATCCATTAGCTGAATTAGTAAAAATAGATCCTAAATCAATTGGTGTTGGGCAGTACCAACATGACGTTGACCAATCTAAGTTAAAAACATCATTAGATATCGTTGTTGAAAGTTGCGTAAATTATGTTGGTGTAAATATAAATACAGCTAGTGTTTCCTTATTAAGCTACGTATCTGGCATTGGACCAAAATTAGCAGAAAATATTGTTTCTTTTAGAAATGAAAACGGTGCGTTTACTAGTAGAAATGATATTAAAAAAGTACCTCGATTAGGCGGAAAAGCTTTTGAACAAGGTGCAGCTTTCTTACGAATTAAAAATGCTAAAAACCCTTTAGATAATTCTGCTGTACATCCAGAAAGATACACACTAATTAAGCAAATGGCAAAAGATAAAGGTGTTTCAGTAAGCGATTTAATAGGGAACAAAACTACTTTACAAAGCATTAATTTAAATAGCTATTGCTCTGATGATATTGGTTTACTAACCTTAAAAGATATTATTAAAGAACTTGAAAAACCCGGTTTAGATACTCGTGAAAAAGCTAAAGTTTTTACTTTTGATCAAAATATAAAATCGATTACAGATTTACACGAAGGGCAGTTATTACCTGGTATTGTAAATAACATTACCAATTTTGGTTGTTTTGTTGATGTAGGTATTAAAGAAAGTGGACTAATTCATGTATCAAATTTATCAGACACTTTTATAAAAGATGTAAATGAACATGTAACCTTGCAACAACAAATAATTGTTCAAGTTCTAAGTGTAGATGTAGCTCGCAAACGTATTCAATTAAAATTGCATAAATAAATTTATAGTTTATAGTTTATAGTTTATAGTTTAAATTAAACATAATTGTTCTGGGAAATAAGCGCTTATTGTTCTCTGTAAAATAAATACTATTATATTGATTTGATATTTGATATTCATTATTGCTTAAATTATAGATATCTAATCCTAGTTCAATAGGAGAATCCTCTTTATGATAAAATACTTTAGTATTTATTAAGTTGATATAAGATCTATTTTGCAAACTTTTATTATTATAAAAATTCTGAAAAATAGAAAAATAGAATTTCCAATTTTTGATATCATACACAATGGAAAAATCAATATCCGTTGATATTGTTGTATTAGAAAATAAAGTACTATCATATTCTAAAAAAGAATTTTTTATGTCAAATTCAATATTTGGAGCTTCTTCAAAATTTGTAGTAATCCCTAATGTATTACTTATATTTAATGAATTATTAAATTGCTCAAGGTCATCAATAACTAAAACACCATTTTTTTTAAAAAAACTATTTTCAAAAGAAAGCCTCCAATATCTACGATTATAAATACTACGTAACCTTACATCATAGGAATTAACGTTTTTATTTAATTGAAATGGTTCAACGTAGCCATTTATTCCGTCATATGAAAAACTTTGTGAAATTATTTTTTTTTGATTTCTATAACCAATGTTTGAATAAAAACTCAATCCATAAGCTTTAAATAAAGACAAAGAAAGCTTTAATCTTTCTGTAACCGGCTGAATTAAATTTGGGTTTCCAGTTGAAATTAAATTAAAATCAGTTATAGTACTTCCTAATAGTCGAGATTCTGTTTCAGGATTAGATGTAGAAGTATTATAGGATAATTTTACACTTTTTTTTTCATTAAAATTCCACTCTATATTTCCTATTGGAAGAAATTTTGATTCATTATAGTTATTTATATTTGAAATTTGAGAATCTTTCCAAGATATATTTTGCAAAACTAAACCAAAATCAAAAATAAAATCACTCCCAAAATACCATTTACTTGTAATAGAATTATTTACTTCTGTTAAAAGGCTAGTAAAATCATTTTCAAAAGTCTCTAATTTTATTAATTCAGAGTTATCAGTAATTTGATTGGAAATATTCTGCAGACTACTTTTATAAATTTTTCCATAAAATCCAAAACTTATCATAGCAGATCTTATTGGTCGAAAATGGTGCTTTAAATCAAAATTAAAATTGGTAAATTTTCTTTTACCATCATCCGTAACGTTATAAACTTCGGCAGTTTCTAATGGAATTTGTGAAGAAAAAATATTAGATAAACTTTCCCATGAATTAGATAATGATTCTTTATTAACTAATAAATTAAATTCAGCTGTTGATACATTATTGTTAGAAAACCATTTGTCAACTTCAAGATTCAATAGAAATCTGTCGTTAAAAAATTTATTTGATGTATTATACTCGTTATACTCTTCTTCATATGAAGAAGAATTTCCTCCTTCACTTTCAAGCCTAGATTTATTATAAGAAACATCAAAATCAACAACAGTATAAATATTTGGTGTATATTTATATTTTAATTTTCCCAAAAAAATATCATTCTTATTTTTTTGATTGACCAACCTATTTTCCACGGTTTGTGAAGCTTGATATGTATAGTCATAAGTATCTTGTTTTAAAGACTTGTCAGTCATACCTAATACGAATATTCTAAATTCATTTTTTGAATCGGGATTATATTGAAAGTTATAACCTCCAAATAAATGATTATTCTTATAATAATCATCGTTTTGCAAGAATTTTGCAAGAGGTGAATTCAACGTATTTACAATAGATTCCGAACTATTTTCTCCTTCAATACTAAGATAATCTTGTAAACTGAATGATCTTGATTGTGTATTATTGAAATCTCCTATAAAATTATGAACTACAATTGGTGAATATTTAAAAACACTAGGGTGAAAAAGATACTTATCTTCATATCCCAGTGCAGTCTCTATATCTCCAAAGAAAAATTGTTTTTTTCCTTCTTTAAGTTTAATATTCATTATAAGATTATCTGAATTTTCAAACTCTTTTAAAAAAGGAGTTTCGGTATAATCTTCAATCATTTGAATATCACTTACAACATCTGCAGGTATGTTTTTTGTAGCCATTTTAGGTTGTCCTGTAAAAAAAGTTTTATTTTCAACTAATACAGCTTCAACTTTTTTGTTTTTAAAAAAAACTTCACCATCTCTATTGACACTGACACCTGGAAGTTTTTTTAATACTGCTCCTAATTTTCTTTCTTTACCATTAACAAATCCATCAATTCGAAAATTAGTAGTATCTTTTTTTACATTTATGGCTGGCGTATATTTAATAACAACTTCTTCAAGTTCATTTGAGGCTTCTTTAAGCCTAAAGTCTTCAAATATATTTTCAGAAATACTAACAAGTGTTTTTTTTATTGGCTCAAAACCTATAAAAGTTATATTAAGGGTATAACTTGTATTTTTATCAATTTTAACAATAAACTTACCATCATTTTCAGAAATTCCAAAACGAGGTATTTTGTTTTTATCAAGTGGATATAATACAATATTTGCCCCCTCTAAACCTTTGCCTTCAGTATCCTTTATAGCTCCTGAAAAATATAATTTTTCTTGTGAAAAACCATTTTTAGCACTAAATAATAAAAATAAAACTGTTAAAATTTTTATGTAATTCAAATGGAATAATATCTTAAAAATTTAATCTTCTGTTACTTTTCGTGCTTTTTGTTGAAGTTTTCTTTTTTCATCAGCATCAATTAGTCTTCCTGGTTTTAAGTCTGAAATATTTTTAATACCTCCTTTGGGGTTTAATGTCACTTCTTGAGCTATATATACTACATGACTACGCTTTAATTCTAAAATAAGTCCTGGCAATCCTCCATAACCAACTGGTCCATAAGGCACCGGTATTTCTGGAGTATACCACGCTTCAATTGTAAATTGATCTTCAGTATAATGATGAGTATGATCTATTGTAGCTTTATAACAAACATAACCATCAATCTCTTTTTTCTTATTATGTAAATTCCATTTTGGCATACGGTCTTCATATTTTACCCTATAAATAGAATCGTCAATTTTTTTATTATGGTATGACTGTTTTTCATTTGGGTACTGATACCAATCTACATTAGACTGTGTTACTCCCGTTGCCATTTTTGCCATAAATTTATCATGAGGAACATGTGGCAAACCATCAAAAAAAGATTGTTTTTTAGTATATCTTAAAAGATATTGCATATCATTAATTTCACGAGACACCTTTATTTGAAAATTTTTGTCCATTTTCACACTAGGATCATCAAAATAAATAGATTTATAAATTATTTCAGCTTCTTGAGCATAAAATATATTTGACGTTAAAATTAAGATTATAACAAAATATTTTTCAATTTTCATTTATTAAAAATAATTAATTAATATTATTCAAAAGTTCGGTATCTGGTTCATAACGTTCATATTTTTTTGAAAACCAATTATTTTCGTAAATGATATCTTTTACATTAAGATCCACAATACCTATACCTATAATTTATTGAGAAAAAAACAATTGAAAAGGTAAAAAATAAAATTGATAAAAGACAGTACTTTTTAATTATTATTAAGGAAATAGATTACATTTTTTAAGTTTAAAAATATATAATGTTTATAAAATTTACATATTTTTAACATTTTTTTTTAGATTTGACCAACATTTAATTTTGTGATTCTTTAAAATTTTTAATAAAAAATTAATGCTTAAAATCGCCTATCATCCTATTTATAAACATCCATTACCAGAAGGACACAGGTTTCCTATGGAAAAGTATGATTTATTACCTCAACAATTAATACATGAAGGCACTTGTAACGAAACTAATTTTTTTGAACCTGAAATACCAAACGATAAATATATTCTTGCAGTACATGACCCTGAGTATTTTTATGATTTATTAAATATCAAAATATCGCAAAAAGCAGCACGTAAAATTGGTTTTCCATTATCAGAAGATCTAGTAGAAAGAGAACGTATTATTGCTGACGGAACTATAAAAGCTTGTGAGTATGCTATAAAAAATGGTATTGCTATGAATATTGCTGGCGGAACACACCATGCATATTCTACACACGGTGAGGCTTTTTGTATGCTGAACGATCAAGCAATTGGTGCTCGATATTTACAAACAAAAAAAATAGCTCATAAAATATTAATTGTAGATTTAGATGTGCATCAAGGAAATGGAACTGCTGAAATTTTTAAAGATGACCCTTCTGTATTTACTTTTTCTATGCACGGAAAAAATAATTATCCATTTAAAAAAGAAATATCTGATTTAGATATTGAATTAGAAAAAGGAACTGAAGATGAAGAATACCTAAACATCTTACAAAAAACATTACCTAAATTAATTTCTAATTTTAAGCCTGACTTTATTTTTTATTTATCAGGAGTTGATGTTTTAGCCAGTGACAAATTAGGAACATTAGCTTTAACTAAAGAAGGTTGTAAAAAACGTGATAAATTTGTTTTAAACACCTGCTGTAATTTTAAAATACCTGTACAATGTAGTATGGGAGGTGGCTACTCTACTGATATTAAAATTATAATTGATGCTCATGCTAATACTTTTAGATTAGCACAAGAAATATTTTTTTAAAAAATTCCAACACTAACTCCAGGTATAACAATTCTAGCTCTTACTCCGGAATTTGAAGAACGGTAATAGTTTCTTCTATCATATCTATAATAATAGTAGGTTGCATGATTATAATAATGTTGACTATGATGACAATGTGAACTGCAATGCTCATAATGTTCTTGATAAGCCTCTCGTTTTCCTTTCATATAAGCTCTATATGCTTTTTTGTTGCGTTGTTTTAATTTTTTTTCATATCGCTTCTGATCTTCCCAAAATTCTTGTTCTTCTTCTTTAGACGCTACCATTAAATTTTGTTCATACTTTGCATCATCTAAAGCTCTTTGTTTATAATAAGTTTTACTATCTATATTAGTTGACTCATCATTTTGAGCATTCAAACCAAAAGTAAAAGCAAATATTAATAAACCACTTAATACACTTAATTTTCTCATGTCTTATAATTTTAATAATAGAAAATAAATACCATTGTTTTCTTATTAGACACGACCACATAAAAAAACCCTACTCTGATAAGTAAGGTTTTTTTTAATACTTCAAAAATATATGCAATTACTTTCCTAACATTAAAAGTTCATTACATCTAATTTCGGTAATATATCTTTTCTCCCCTTCTTTAGTTTCATAAGAACGATGCATCAATTTACCTTCAACTGCAACTTGTTTTCCTTTTAATAAAAAGTTTTCGACAATTTCAGCAGTTTTACCCCAAGCAACAATATTATGCCACTGTGTATCTTCCACTTTTTCTCCTTGTGCATTTTTGTAACTATCGGTAGTTGCTATTGAAAATTTTGCCAATTTACTACCGCCTTCTAGGTTAACAATTTCTGGATCGTTCCCTAAATTCCCAATCAACTGTACTCTGTTTTTAAGTGCGTTCATAATATTTATTTAATGTTTAACAGTTAAGATGCTCAAAAACAACATTGTTTCTGACACTGCAAACCTACATTAGCAAACAAAAAAGATTCGGTTTGAAAATAGTTACTTTCGATTACAAACGTTTGTAGTCGTTTATAAATGTATAAAATAATTATTTTAATATGAAAAATCTTACGTAATATATAAGTCTTTAATTACTTATTATTCATTATAAATAACAATAAAATAAGAATACTTTAAAAAAATAGTGTATTTGGTCCTTAAAATTCACATTTCATCAATTTGCAATTAATGAAATGTGAATTTTAAGGATTAGCTCACCACAAAAAACACGGAAGTAACCTACATAATTCTTCATTACACAGCATTTTTTATCTCTATGTAAATAGGGTCGTAATTTTGTTGGTAAATAAATTTCTGTTCAAATCTTGCTGACATCAAATTTTATTTAATACCTAAATAAAAACTCATGAAACTAAATTATTTTGAATATTCTAAAATAAGAAGAATTGTATTTTGCCTTTCTTTTTTTCTTTTTTGTACACAATTCAATTTTGCACAATTAAGTGATTTACACTATTTACCGCCATTAAAAATGTCACAAGACAGCAATATATTCACAAGTCAGGCTATATATATTTCTACACCAGAAACTACAGCTTTTGATGTTGAAATTTACCAAGGTACTGGCACAACACCAATTGCAACAGTTAATGTATCCAATGCATCACCTGCAATTTATAATATCAGTGGTGATGTAAATAATATAACAATGGTTTCTGAAGAGAACACTGGAATTATATTAACTACGAGTGGTTTAAGGTTTCAATCAATAAATGGTGAAAGTTTTTATGTTGCATTTAGGGGTAACAGTACTTCACAAGGAGAATCTTTAACCAGTAAAGGACGTACGGCATTAGGTACACATTTTAAATGGGGAAGTATTCCAACTGTTGATACAAGTTCTCGTAATAGTAATCATAATGCTACAATGGGCATTATGGCTTCAGAAGATAATACTACAATAACAATATCAGATTATGATCCAGATTGTACATTTAGACTAGGCACCGATATAGATGGTATTACAGATGATAGTATTACTATAACTTTAAATGCTAATGAAAGTTATGTTTTAGAAGCTCCAATGTCTGGTAACCCTGATAATAGATTTGGAACAATTGGTGCAGATATTCAATCAGATAAACCAATTGTATTAAGCAATGGTAATTTAATGGTTGGGTTACAACAAAATACAAATACACAAGATGCTGGTTTAGATCAATCTGTTCCTATAGATCAATTAGGCCGTGAATATATATTTATGAGAGGAAATGGCACAGATGCTATGGAATTCCCAGTAATTATTGCTACTGAAAACAATACACAAGTATATGTTAATGGAGCTACAACACCAAACACTACTTTAAATGAAGGAGATTATTATGTAGTAGAAGGTTCTAATTACGGGACATCTGCATTAGCAGGAGATAATGTATACGTAACAGCATCAAAAAATATTTATGCTTATCAATTAACTGCTGGTGATAATGCATTTCCAACATTAGGTATGAATTTTATTTCTCCTGTTAGTTGTTTAATGCCTAGAGAAGTTAATAATATTCCTTTTATTAACCAATTACCAAGTACAAATATTACGGGTGGTGTAATTTTATTAGCATCAACTAGTACTGCTGACTCTAATATTATTGTAACTGATGGAAGTGGTACTGTAACACTCCCAGCTTCAAAAACTGTTGAGGGAACGTCAGAATGGAAAACTTACTACATACCAGGTTTAACAGGAAATGTCTCTGTATTATCATCAGGACCTATCTCTGTAGGCTACGTTGGCTTCAATAACAATATTGGTGCAGCTAGTTATTTTTCTGGTTTTGATGAAGTGCCTGTAGTAAACTATAGCTTTGGAGATGATGGCAGTGGATGTTTTGGTGACACAATTACAGTTGAAGCTATTTACGATGGATATCAATGGTATCAGAATGGGGAACTAATTGAAGGAGCTACTGAAGCTTCATTTACACCAACAGAAATAGGTGAAGTTTATGTTGAAGTGATATCAGGAATTGTAGAAGGCGATGCATGTAGTTTCTCTTCTAATAGTATTGGTATTTATTATTGCAATCCTGAAATTGTTATAAACAAAACTGTAGATCAAGAACAGGTTGATATTGGCGATACTGTTAATTTTACAGTAACAGTACAAAGCTTAGGCCTTGAAGATGTAACCAATCTTGTTATTGAAGATACTTTACCTGATGGACTTACCTTTGTAAGTGCAACTCCTACAACAGGAACATGGACGTACCCTAACTGGGATGTTGGTACAATGACCGCAGGAGAAATACAATCTATTACAATTACTGCAACGGTTGATGAAGTTCCAATAAATAGTGAATCAAATACAATTACTAATACCGCATTCAACACACAAGATCAAACAGACAATAATATTGTTGAAGACAGCCCTTCTGCTTCAATAATAGTAGGAAATGATTCAGATAATGATGGAATTGATAACGATGTTGATTTAGATGATGATAATGATGGTATTTTAGATATAGATGAAACTACAGCTGATGATGATGGCGATGGTATTATCAATAGCATTGATTTAGATTCTGACAATGATGGTATTCCCGATATTATTGAAGCTGGAGGAAATGACTCAAATGGTGATGGACGTGTTGATTACCCTACAGAAGGTGACCCTTCTAGTATGATAGATACAAATAGTAATGGTGTTGATGACACTATTGAAGCAAACCCTCTTGAAGACCTTGATTCTGATAATGATGGAATAAATGACAGATTAGATGTAGATAGTGACAATGATGGAATTACAGATACTGCAGAAGCAGGGGGTATTGATGACAATGGAGATGGACTATTTGACAATATAGTTGATACTAATTTTAATGGACTTGCTGATTCGCTTGAAAGCAATCCTTTATCAAATCCTGACACTGATAATGACGGAGTTATTAACAGACTCGATTTAGATTCTGATAATGATGGTATTACAGATATTATTGAAGCTGGTGGAACTGATACCGATAGCAATGGAATGGTAGATTCATTTACAGATACAAATAACAATGGTTTTTCTGATGATATTGAAACAACACCTCATGAAGATGCTGACACTGATAATGATGGTATTTATGACAGGTTAGACTTAGATTCTGATAACGATGGAATTACTGATGCTATTGAAAGTGGAGAAACTGACACTGATAGTAATGGTATTAAAGATAACTTTTTAGATAGTAATTCAAATGGGCTTTCTGATGATTTAGAAGGAAACGCTAATGAAAATATTGATACTGATTTAGATGGCATTATTAATCGTTTAGATTCTGACAGTGATAATGACGGTATTACTGATGCTACAGAAGCAGGTGGAGATGATGAAGATGGTGATGGTTATATTGATAACTCTATTGATGTTAATAATAATGGATTATCAGATGATTTAGAAAGCAATCCTTTATCAAATCCTGACACTGATAATGACGGAGTTATTAACAGACTCGATTTAGATTCTGATAATGATGGTATTACAGATATTATTGAAGCTGGTGGAACTGATACCGATAGCAATGGAATGGTAGATTTATTTACAGATACAAATAACAATGGTTTTTCTGATGATATTGAAACAACACCCCATGAAGATGCTGACACTGATAATGATGGTATTTATGACAGATTAGACTTAGATTCTGATAACGATGGAATTACTGATGCTATTGAAAGTGGAGAAACTGACACTGATAGTAATGGTATTAAAGATAACTTTTTAGATAGTAATTCAAATGGGCTTTCTGATGATTTAGAAGGAAATGCTAATGAAAATATTGATACTGATTTAGATGGCATTATTAATCGTTTAGATTCTGACAGTGATAATGACGGTATTACTGATGCTACAGAAGCAGGTGGAGATGATGAAGATGGTGATGGTTATATTGATAATTCTATTGATGTTAATAATAATGGCTTATCAGATGATTTAGAAAGTAATCCTCTTTTAATACCAAATACAGATGAAAATGATGGAGACGGACCAGATTATTTAGATAAAGATTCTGATGATGATGGTATTCCTGATAATGTTGAAGCGCAAACTACCGAAAATTATATTGCTCCAACTGGAGTATCTGGTTTAAATGGCATAGACACGGCATATACAAACGGACAAATTCCAGAAGATACAGATGGTGATGATATTCCTGATTATTTAGACACCGATTCTGATAATGATAATATAGATGATATCACTGAAGCTGAGATAGGTGAATTTACTGGTGTAGATACTGATGGTGATGGTTTAGATGATGGTTTTGAAGGTGATAACTTAAATGACCCAGAAGATGCAAATGATGAAATTGATGACCCAACAACATTACCTGATGTACAAAACCCAGGTGATGATGTTGATTATAGAGATAGTGAAAGTATTGAACCAACAGCAATAGAAGATGATTGTGACCCTGAAACAGGATTATTAGCAGATAATACAGTTTGTGATATTGTTATAGATAATGAAAGTGTAGGACCTCAAATTGATGAAGGATATTTTAGAATTATCAATATTGAAGCATTTCCTAATAATTCTCTAAAAATATATAACCGTTGGGGTGTTTTAGTATCTAACATTAGTTCGTATGTAAATGGCTCAAATGATTTTAGAGGTATTTCTACAGCAAGAGCTACAATTAATCAAGAAGAACAGCTTCCTTCAGGAGTATATTATTACCTACTTGATTATGAAAATAATGAGGAAAATAAAACAAAATCAGGTTACTTATACATCGTCAGATAATTCAAAAGAAACAAAAACCATGAAAACTATAAAGTTAATTATTTTGTTGGCTTTTACTGCTATTACCAGTAGCCTATGGGCACAACAAGACTCGCAATACACTCAGTATATGTACAATACCATAGCTGTAAACCCTGCTTATGCTGGTTCTAGAGGAGTAATGAGTATTGGTGCATTAAATAGATCACAATGGGTCGGGCTAAGTGGAGCCCCAACAACACAAACTGTAAACATACATGCCCCTTTAGGTAATAGAGTTGGAGCAGGTTTATCAATTGTTAATGATAAAATAGGTGATGGTGTAAACCAAGAAACTTATTTTGATGGTGTATTTTCTTATACAATACCAACATCTAGAAATGGAAAACTTTCATTCGGACTTAAAGTGGGTGGCCATTCGTTAAATATTGATTTAAATAAATTACAAGCTTACAGGTCCGATTTAAATTACTCGGGACAAGAATCAGTAAGTAATTTTAATTTCAATTTCGGAGCAGGAGCTTATTATCATACCAATCGCTTCTATTTAGGGCTATCAGCTCCAAACTTTTTAAACAGTAAACATTTTGATAATAATGGAACTGACGAAACTTTTTTAGCAGAAGAAAGGCTAAATATGTATTTAATATCTGGTTATGTATTTGATTTGAATACTTTTTTAAAATTAAAACCGGCAACATTAATAAAAGCTGTAAATGGTGCTCCATTACAAATTGATCTTTCAGCAACCATGCTTTATAATGACAAGTTTAGTTTTGGTATAGCATATAGGTGGGATGCCGCTTTAAGTGGTCTTGTAGGATTTCAAGTATCTGACCAACTATATCTAGGTGTAGCTTATGACAAAGAAACTACAGAATTAGGAAATACTTCATTCAATAACGGATCATTTGAAGTGTTATTACGTTATGAGTTTTTATCAAAATTCAAAAAAGTTAAATCATCAAGATTCTTCTAAAAAATGAAAAAATGAAAACAAAATTAATATACTTATTTTTCTTTTTAATCTTGACAAACTTTACCAAAAGTGTTCAAGCACAAAAAGTCACAAAAGCAGATAAAAATTTTGCTGATTATTCTTATGTTGATGCCACTAAATTCTACAAACACCTTATCAAAAAAGGAAATATAAAAGAATCTAGATATGCAAAGTTAGGAGACTCTTATTATAATGTAGGTGATTACAAAGAAGCCGCTAACTGGTACTCTAAAATGATGGAAGCTAATACAGCATCACAAAATGCAAATTACCTTTATAGATACGCGCAAGCATTAAAATCTTCACAAGATTATGAAAAATCAAATACTATCATGGAGCAATTAGGTAGTTTAGCTCCTAATGATAAACGCTATATAGCTTATAAAAAAAATAAAAATTATTTAACTACAATTACATCTAATTCTAATAAATACACTATAAAAAATTTAGCCATAAATACTGAATATTCAGATTTTGCAGTATCAAAAATTAATGATAGTATGTTGGTTTTTTCTTCAAATAGAGACACTGGCTTACTTAAGAAAAAAATACACTTATGGAAAAATCAATCATTTAATAAACTATTTAATGCAAAAGTGAAAAGTGAAAATGAAATTAGTGATATTAAAGCATTAAAAAATAATTTTTTGCACAATTTAACTATTACCACAACAACTTTTAGTAAAGATGGCAAAATTGTATATTTCACTAAAAATAACTCTAATAAAAGTAAATTTAAAAGAGATAATAAAAATGTTTCAAATTTAAAAATTTACAAAGCCGATATTGTTAATGGAATTTGGACAAATATTGTAGACTTACCATTTAATAGCGATAACTATTCAAATGCACACCCTAGTTTAAGTGCTGATGATAATGTGTTATATTTTGCTTCTGATATGCCTGGTAGCTTAGGCAAATCTGACATTTATAAAGTTACTATTAATAACGATGGTTCTTTTGGTGTTCCTGAAAATTTAGGTGATAAAATTAATACTGAATCAAGAGAAAGTTATCCACATATAACTGAAAACAATATTTTATATTTTACCTCTGATGGACAACCTGGTTTGGGTGGACTTGATATTTTTGCTGTAAAATTAGATAATCAAACTCAAATTGAAAATTTAGGACAACCAATAAACAGTTCTGATGATGATTTTTCATTTTCAATAAATCACGATACTCATAAAGGCTATTTTTCATCTAAAAGAGATGGAGGTAAAGGTTCTGATGACATATATAGTTTTACAGAAATTGAAACTTTAGTATTCTCAAAAAATATTGAGATAAAAGGTGTGATTACCTCAAAAACTACAAAAGAACCACTATCAAATATCAGTATAATGCTTATAGATGAAAATGAACAACTAGTTCATGAAACAATTACTAAAGATGATGGTACATACCTAATTAATGAAGAGCTTGAAGAAAGTAATTATAAAATAGTTACTACACATACGAATTATGTTCAAGAAACTAAAAACCTTAAGGTAAATAGTTTGACTAAAACAGAAGAGGTTAATTTTACCTTAAGTAACATTCCAAAGAAAATTGAGATTGGTACAGATCTTAAAAAACATCTAAGTTTAGATACAGAAAATATTTATTTCAATTTTGACAAAGTTGAAATTTTAAGCGAAAGCAAACCTATTTTAAATAAAATAGTGACACTAATGAAAGAAATGCCAAACTTGAAAATTGAAATAAAATCACATACTGATGCAATTGGAAATGCAGAATACAATAAAATACTATCTGAAAGAAGAGCTCAAAGCACTTTAGATTATTTTGTTGAGAATGGAATTGATATTTCTAGACTTACCGCAAGTGGTATTGGAGAATCTGAATTAACAAATGATTGTTTTTATGGTGTGAAATGTACCGAACAAGAACATCAAAAAAACAGAAGATCGGAATTCATTGTTACTGAACAATAAATTAAATATTTAATTCATAACGTTTTTTATGAATTAAATATCTACATTTTTTCTTTTTTTAAAGAAAAAAATAAAATAAAATGCTTCATAAATACATGTTAAATATTTATATTTAATTGTAATAAGACTGTGTTTTCACATGAAAAAACCTAATGCTTTACAATACAACGACTTAAAATTAATACATATCTAATATCAGAAATGAACAATTTATTAATTTTTGACAATACTTACAAAGGACAAGATTACAGCTCTAATAATATACCTAAAGCGTCTTACGAAAATTGTATTTTTGACAACTGTAATTTTGCGAATGCAAACCTCACTAATACAACCTTCTCAGAATGCGAATTTATAGATTGTGATTTGAGTAATGCCAATGTAACACAAACAGTATTTAAAGAAACATTTTTTAAAAGCAGTAAACTATTGGGTGTAAAATTTCATAGTTGTAACACTTTTTTATTATCATTTACTTTCGAACATTGTACATTAGATTATGCCTCATTTTATAAACTAAAAATGAAAAATACACTTTTTAACCATTGTAATATGGTTGAAGTTGATTTTTCTGAAGCAAACCTAAATACTTCTATTTTTTATGAATGTGATTTAAGAAATGCAACTTTCAATAACACAGAGTTAGAAAAAGTTGATCTTATAACTGCTATTAATTTTTCAATAGACCCAAGTATAAATAATATTAAAAATGCTAAATTTTCAAAAGAAAATATTGTTGGTTTACTAACGAAATATAAAATAGAAATTAACGACTAACATATACTTTCTTAATATTTATAAGACAATTAATTGTATATTAGATTGACTATCAAACTAATCTAATATGAAAACTCTTATTTGCACACTACTCTTATATAATTTTTGTTTCTCACAGAATACAATTACATTACCTAAAAACGGTACGCCTCCCAAAGCAACTATTTCTGATTCTAGTTTTTTAGAAGGTCATTGGAAAGGAGAACATTTTGGCGGTTTAATTGAAGAGATTTGGACTGCTCCTGAAGGAAACAGTTCTTTATTTACTTTTAGATTAGTTATTGAAGGCGTTGTTAACTTTTATGAAATTGGTCATATTATTGAAAAAGATAATTCTTTAGTATTGCAATTAAAACATTTTGATGCATCATTAAACGGTTGGGAAGAAAAAGATGAGACTGAAAATTTTAAACTTGTAAAAAAAGAAAAGAATAAACTCTATTTTGAAGGATTAACTTATGAGAAAGTCAGCAATATTGAACTTAGTGCTCATGTATTAGTTAAAAATGAAGATGGAACCACAGAAGAAATAACTTTCAACTTTAAAAAAGAGTAATTTGGATAAAAAGTGTCTTGAATGTAGTGAAAAAATAGTTGGTAGAATAGATAAAAAATTCTGTTCTGATTATTGCCGTAATTCTTATAATAACAAAATTAATAAAGACAGTAATAACCTTATTAGGAATATTAATAACAGACTTAGAAAAAATCACCGCATACTAAATAGTTTTCCATTAACTGATGGAAAAACAAAAACTACACGAAACAAATTATTAGATAAAGGTTTTGATTTTGAAAACTTTACAAGTATTTATACTACTAAAAAAGGAACTATATATTATTTTGTATACGACTTAGGGTATTTGCCACTTGATAATAACTATTATATGATAGTAAAACGTGAATAGTAAGCATAAAAAAACTTCACATTACTGTGAAGTTTGAAAACCAGTATATTTTTTATTTCCAGTTATGGCTACTTAATTTTAAAGCTGCAATAACTATATCTTTTCTACTAATTTGCCCTACTAGAATTCCATTTTGTAATACAGGTAATCTCCGTCTATTATTTTTATGAAATATACCAGCAGCATCAAAAATACTAATACCACTTGTGATTGACTCAACATCTTTAGTCATATAACATTCTACTCTTTTATCTAAAATAGGTTGATTAAAATATCTACTCTCAGATATTGTTTTCATACAATCCGCTTCAGAAATAATACCTACTAAAAAGCCATTATTATCTAAAACAGGTCCGCCAGAAATATTATACTTGGTAAAAAGCTCCATAACTTCTAATATTGATTGTTCTGGAGAAAAGGTTACCAATTTTTTAGTCATATAATCTTCGACCAAAATAGGAGCATCATATTCCTTTTTTATTACTTTTCTTATCCCTTGAAAACTTTTAATGCCCATACTGATTTATTTTAAGTTGATTTATAAAGATAACATTTATTTTTAACATAATAATAACAAATATGTTAATTAACAGTAATAATAATAAATTTTTACTTAAAATAAATTGTTATAAGTAATAGCTAAACACAATACATCTACAATATTATTAATATTTTATACTTTTATAGATGCAATCATTCTGTATAATGATTACATTATTCCAAAATCAACTACCAATGAAAAAAAATGCTTCTACTTTAAGTCTTATAATATTAATTTTTATAACATATTGGGGGTTTAAACTTTCAATGCCAAGTTATAAAGCAGATGCAACGACTAGTTTAACTAGTTTTTCAACAGATAGAGCATTAAAACATGTGAAAAATATTTCAAAAAAACCACATGCGGTAGGTTTTCCTGCTCATATTGAAGTTAAAAACTACATTGTTTCCGAACTTAAGAAAATGGGCTTAGAAACTAATTTACAAACAGGATATACTGCTGGAGACTGGGCAAACTTAAGTCAAGCAACAAACATACTTGCACGTATTAGAGGGTCTGGCAATGGCAAAGCATTGTTATTACTTTCTCATTACGATAGTAATCCGCACTCTTCATTTGGTGCAAGTGATGCTGGTAGTGGCGTAGCAACAATACTTGAAGGCGTTCGCGCTTTTCTAAGCGAAAACAAAACTCCAAAAAATGATGTCATTATTTTACTTTCTGATGCGGAAGAATTAGGTTTAAATGGTGCTTCATTATTTGTAAACAAGCACCCTTGGTCTAAAGATGTTGGTTTAGTTTTAAATTTTGAGGCACGTGGTAGTGGCGGACCATCTTACATGTTAGTTGAGACCAACAAAGGAAATGCCAACTTAATTAAAGAATTTACCAAAGCTAACCCTGATTATCCTGTAGCAAATTCACTTGTGTATAGTATTTACAAAATGCTACCTAATGACACTGACTTAACCGTTTTTAGAGAAGATGGAAATATCGAAGGATTAAATTTTGCATTTATTGATGACCATTTTGATTACCATACCGCAAAAGACACTTATGACAGATTAGATAAAAAAACACTTGCACACCAAGGGAGCTACTTAATGCCTCTATTGCATTATTTTAGCAATTCTGACCTAAATAACATTAAAAGTGAAACTGATTATAATTATTTTAACGTTCCATTTTTTAAACTAGTTTCCTACCCTTTTGACTGGGTTTGGCCTATGTTTGGTATTGCTATTTTACTCTTCATTATACTATTAATTTATGGGTTCAAAAAAGAATCATTAACAATAAAAGGAGTTTTAAAAGGTTTTATTCCACTTTTAATAGCTTTAATCATCAATGGTATAATTGGCTTTTTTAGTTTTAAAATACTCAAAAAAATATACCCACAATACCAAGATATTTTACATGGTTTCACCTATAATGGATACGAATATATTACCGCATTTGTTTTATTATCAATCTCAGTTTGCTTTTATAGTTATCAAAAATTCAGAAAAGTAAGTACTTCTGATTTAGTTGTCGCACCTATATTTATATGGTTACTAATTTGTGGAGGATTAACAGCTTATTTACCAGGAGCCAATTTTTTTGTGATTCCGGTATACGCTATATTAGGATCATTGCTAGTATTAATTAATCAAAAAAAGCCAAATGTATTTTTACTGGTATTCTTAGCGTTACCAGCAATTTGGATCTTCACTCCGTTTATAAAAATGTTTCCTGTTGGTTTAGGATTAAAAATGATGGTTGCCTCAACTGCATTAACCTCATTAGTGTTTTTTCTACTCCTACCAATTTTCGGATTTTATAAGCACAAAGGTAGATTAGCACTCATAGCTTTACTGTTGTGTTTTGGGTTTATAGTTAGTGCTCATATAAATTCAGGCTATGATGAAAATAAAGCCCAACCAACAAGTTTACTTTATGTATATAATGATGATGATAAATCTACCAATTGGGCAACTTACGATCACGAATTATCAAATTGGACGAAACAGTTTATAACTGATAATAAGAAAAATGCAGAGGCCTTAAATGCACAAGTTATTAGTAGTAAATATAGTTCAGGATTTACATTTACAGCCCCTGCCCCGTTTAAAAATCTTGCTATTCCTGAAATCAATACAACTAAAGATACCGTAATTGGTAATCAACGATTTATAGAAATTTGCATTAAACCAAATAGAAATGTAAACCGATTAGATCTTTTTAGTAATGAAGTATCAATTAATAAAGCAAAAATAAATACCATTCCACTTCCTGAGGACTTTTTACTAAATAGAAAAAAAGGAAAACTTGTTACTCATTATATAACAGATAACGCCTATACCGAAATTGAATTGGTGATTCCGAAGAATGAAAAATTATCATTAACCATATATGAAGCTTCAAACGATTTATTGACGAATAAACAATTTACAATACCCGCAAGGCCAAAAGACAACATCCCAATGCCTTTTGTTTTAAATGATGCTATATTGATAACTAAAACAATATCTTTTGAATAATAACACTATAGGAATTATTGGCTGTGGATGGTTAGGTTTACCATTAGCTAAAACTTTTATTAAAGCTGGTTTTACCGTAAAAGGAACAACTACTTCTAAAAACAAAATTGATATCCTTAAAAATGAAGGTATAGATGCATCTATAATTTCACTTACTGAAAATGAAATTAAAGGTAATATTCAAGGTTTCTTAAAAGATATCAATACATTAATAATTAATGTACCTCCAAAATTACGAGGATCTAATAAAGAAAATTATGTAGCTAAAATGTCATTACTACACAGCACTATTAAAAATTCAACTATAAAAAACGTAATATTCGCAAGTAGTACAGCCGTTTATGGTGATTTTGATGGTGAAGTTTCTGAAAAAACCAAAACAGAGCCTGTCACAGAATCAGGCAAACAACTAATAGAATCAGAACAAATATTTAGTGAGGACAATTCATTACAAACCACCATTATAAGGTTTGGCGGACTAATTAGTGAAGATCGACATCCTGTAACCATGCTTTCAAAAAAAAATACAATTGAGAACGGCAATATGCCTGTGAATCTTATACATAGAAATGATTGCATACGAGTTATAATTGCAATTATTGAAAATAGTTGGTGGCAACAAATAATAAACGCTGTTTACCCATACCACCCATCAAAAAAAGAATATTATACACTTGAAGCTGATAAAAAAGGGCTAAAAAGCCCTAAATATTTATTGAATAATCATAAAAAAGGTAAAAAAATAAATTCTACATTTCTTACAAACGTTAAAAATTTTGAATTCTTAACTTCAATAATAAGCTAGTTCACCACACAAAAAAGTTATTTCACAACAAATAAAGTGTAAGAAAGTTAATTGAGATTTAATTTTCATCGATAAATAATACCTTTAAACTGAATTAAAAGTCGATTATTTATGGAAAAAACAAGTTTAAAAACAAAGGTGCTTTCTGATATAGAAAGCTTAATTGCTCAGAGCTATCCAAATCGAAAAATAACTTTAAGAAACAAAAACCTACATATTGCAATTATTAAAAAATGCTACAATGCAGCTAGTGTTTCAATTAATTACCACCGTAAAAGAATTGAAATGGATATTGTATTAGATGATAATGCATACAACCCTAATCTAGTAAATATAGAAATACCGACTGTACGCGCTAATTTCTATTTTTTAAATCTTATTGAATTTTTAAAATCTTGCATTTCAAATGACAATAAGAGCATTGCTTTTTATGCTAGTTTAATACATGCTCACACAAATAAAAACACATATTTAGTAGCAAATTAAATAATACACCAACTAATCAAAAATAAAAGAGATGCTTTGTAAAAAAGCATCTCTTTTTGTTTTTAGCTATATTTCATATAGATTAATTTAACAACTTACTACAAATAAATTTTATAGCTTAGCAATCCAACATTTTGATATGAACAGTAATATGAAAAAAATAACATTTGCAATATTAATATCTATAAGTTTTTTAGGAACAGCACAGACAAAAACTGAATTACAAAACCATTACGAAGCTTTTTACAAAGAAATGCGCAAGCAGGGCGATATTAATGGTATTATAAATGCATTAACACATTTAAATGTAATATCACCTTCAACAGAACGAAAAGACACTCTAGCATATGTTTATGCAAACGATGGGCAACACATGCAAGCCTTAAACACCATTGGTATTGAAAAAAAGAGTAATGATTCTGATTTAGCAGTACAAGTAAAAGCCATTTCTTTAAAAGCATTAAACCAACCCAAACGTGCTATTGAACAATTTGAAGTATTATACAATAGAAACCAAAACCCATATATAGCATACGAGTTAGCTGATTTAAAAATTCAAACCGAAGATTCAAACGGTGCTCTTACATATATTGAATATGGTTTAGCGAATGCTAAAGATGATATGAAGCATGCTTTTTATGAGCGCCAACAACCTTATGAAGTTTCATTAAAAGCTGCATTCTACAATTTAAAAGGTTTAGTTCAATTTAACCTTAATAAAGAAGATATTGATACCGCTCTAGCATCAATTAATGAAGCGTTAGCAATAGCTCCAAACTTTAACTTAGCAAGTTTAACAAAACAAGCTTTAGAGTCTAGGAAAAATCCTCCTACTGAAACTACTCCAAAAAAGTAAAACACAATATCAAAAAAAGCGAGCTTAAAGGCTCGCTTTTTTTTTAATGTTTAAAACTATAATATCGCGTTACTGCTTCATATTCTCAATAAGCAACTCATCATCACTTTTCTTTAAAGCTATTACCTCAGGCACCTTTTCATTGG
Organism: uncultured Cellulophaga sp.; assembly: GCA_947496695.1. GTDB lineage: Bacteria > Bacteroidota > Bacteroidia > Flavobacteriales > Flavobacteriaceae > Cellulophaga. The sequence continues at coordinate 425,142 of CANMEI010000001.1, forward strand.
GTATGGCTATTGATAACACATAATGTGTTATTTTCCAATCATTTTTTATTTTTTTCAAAACTCCAGAACCACGACATATCCCCATTTGTGTATCAAGTAATTCATCAAACCAAGCAAAATCATTAGCTTTATTTATATAGATATTACGTTCTACAGCTAAAAAACTCCATGCTTTGCCTTTGTCAAAATGTGGTTTAGCATATGTTCTAAAAGCTTTATTTTGCCAATTCTCCTTTGCATCAGTACCAATAAAGACGGCATCATTAGTCATTAAACCAAAGTAGTCATCAAAATTAGCGTTCGCAGCAGCTTTATGCCAACTATCAAGAGTATTGTTTATTTCTTTTTTTACTTGACTCTCCTTTTGTTGTCCAAAACAAGTAAACGATAAAAAAAATATTATAATAAACTTATTCATCAAACAAAATTTTTGAGTGTATATTACGGTTTATCACAACTGAAAATTGATTGTTATATGCATTAAATGCATCGACCATTTCAATAACGGCTTCCCTAGGGTTTATATTAAAATTTTTATTCATCTTAATTTTTAAAACATAAGTTCTAAAAACTTTCTGCCTGCTTTTAATATCTGACATATCAAAAACTTCAGGATATTCTGATTTACTTAAAAGTTTTTCTTTCTCTATTAAATCTTCAACAACAATTATTAAATCATCATCTGTTTCGCAATTATAAATTGCATTAAATGCCGTATTGAGTGAATTATATTCTGTCCAATCTTTTAAAACTTCTGTTGCTCCTGAACTCGGCGAAACCTTTTTAGGTAGTTTTTTTAAATCTAATAAATTAGTAAATGCTTGATCTTTTTCACCTGTTGATTTTTCATCTTTGCATGACAAAAATCCTATTATAAATAGAAATATAAGTACTATTTTCTTCATAATGCTAAGGTACAAATTTTTAATTCTGTTTGTAATAGCCACTTATTTCACATAAAAAATCCTCTGCAGTATTGGCAAAGGATTTTCATTATTTTATTACTTAAAGCTTAAATTTTAATTTTGCTTCAATTCCCATAATCATACTGTTTGCAATATCTTTCCCAGTCGCGTTTTCAATGCCTTCTAAACCTGGAGAAGAATTTACTTCTAACAATAATGGACCTTTGTTAGAGCGTATAATATCTACCCCTGCAACTGCAAGGTTCAATACTTTAGCTGCCTTAATAGCTAATTTTTTCTCTTCTTGAGTTATTTTTATAACTGATGCTTTACCTCCTTGGTGGATATTAGCTCTAAACTCACCTTTAGCTGCTTGTCTTTGCATGGAAGCAATTACTTTACCGTTTATCACAAAACAACGAATATCTTGACCGTTTGCTTCTTTTATAAACTCTTGCACCAGTATGTTCGTTTGCACACTTTTAAATGCATTTATAACACTTTCCGCTGCTTTATTAGTTTCTGCTAATACAACACCTTTACCTTGTGTACTTTCTAAAAGTTTGATGATTAACGGCGCACCATTCACCATTCTTATTAAATCTTTTGTATCTAATGGGGACTTTGCAAAACCTGTAATAGGAATATGAATATCATTTTTAGAAAACAATTGTGATGCAAAAAGTTTATCACGAGATTGAGTAATGGCCTCTGCTGAATTTAAACAATACACTCCTAAATTATCAAACTGACGAATTAAAGCACAACCATAAAAAGTTACTGCCGGTTTAATACGTGGAATAATAGCATCAAATTCATTTAATATATTACCACCACGGTATCTAATCTCAGGAGAGTTAGCATCTAGTTTCATATATGAATGTTCCACATTTAAAAACACCATTTCATGACCACGAGCTTGCCCAGCTTCCATTAATCTTTTATTACTATACAAGTTAGGATTACTAGCTAATACTGCAATTTTAAGTCCCGTTTTTTCTTTGAAATAGTTTGCATACTTAGCAACAATTTCTGCAGATGAAAACTCTTGCATTAAAAAATTAGCTGCAGGATTAACAACATATCTACTGTTCAATGCTTCTCTCCCTAATAACATACGAAACTCCATCGTATCTCTATTAGCTAAAGTTAACTCTATTTCAAAAGTTTTGCCTCCTAATGTTATTGGTGTTGTTACTACATAACGTTCTTCAGCTATTCCTGAAGAACTTTTTACTGTTCTTCTATCTATTAACTTAGCTTCGGTTGAGATCGTAATGCTACGATTATCTTGTATTGGGTTTACTTCAAATTTGACCCATTCTTGTGCTCCTTTTACAAAAACTTTAGTATTAGCCGCTTGTATTGATGATGTTTTTGCTCCTGAATCTACTCTTGCTTTTATTGCAGGTATCCCTAAGTCATCAAAAACACACCACTCTTCACTTCCTACTACTTCTAAATTTTCCAATATTGTTTTTTATTTTTGTTTAAAGTTGCTTAACCGAACTTTACTATTTGTTATTAATCCTCTAGATCTTCACCTAATTCCTCAGGGTCAACTACTGCTTCTGGGTCATCATCATCAAAATCTTCATAATCATCTTCATCATAATTTGCCATTGTAGTTTCTAACTTTGCACTAATTTTCACTAAATACTTAGTATCTTCAGTAGTTACCTCAACAGCTTCGATACGCTCATTTTGAGCATTTTTAAATGATATAATATTCAAATCATCATACCCGTCAGGGTATTTCTCTACCAAAAGTTTTAGAACCTCAGGTGTTAGTTTTTTAAAATCTACGATAACTCTTTTTAAATTGTCCATAAAATTACATGTCTAATAAGTAAGCAAATACTAATGGTGCAACTATTGTAGCATCACTTTCAATAATAAATTTTGGGGTATTAATATCTAACTTTCCCCAAGTTATTTTCTCATTTGGCACTGCACCAGAGTATGAACCATAACTTGTGGTTGAATCACTTATTTGACAGAAATAGCTCCAGAAAGGAGTTTCTGTACGTTCCATATCTTGGTATAACATAGGTACTACACAAATAGGAAAATCACCAGCTATACCTCCACCAATTTGGAAAAAGCCTATTCCGTTTTCAGAATTATCAGTATACCAATCAGCTAAAAAAGTCATGTATTCTATACCAGACTTCATAGTGCTAGCTTTTAATTCTCCTTTTAAAACATACGATGCAAAAATGTTCCCCATGGTACTATCTTCCCATCCTGGACAGATAATTGGTAAGTTTTTTTCAGCTGCAGCATACATCCAAGAGTCTTTCAAATCTATTTCATAATGCTCTTCTAAAACACCTGACAACAACATTTTGTACATAAACTCATGTGGCAAATAACGTTCACCTGCTTCTTCGGCATCTTTCCAAATCTTAAAAATATGCTCTTGTAGCCTTCTAAAAGCTTCTTCTTCAGGTATGCAAGTATCTGTAACTCTATTTAATCCTTTTTCTAAAAGATCCCACTCATCTTGTGGTGTTAAATCACGATAATTAGGTACACGCTTATAATGAGAATGTGCAACCAAGTTCATAATATCTTCTTCAAGGTTCGCACCTGTACAAGAAATAATTTGAACTTTATCTTGACGGATTACCTCAGCAAATATTTTACCTAACTCAGCAGTACTCATTGCACCAGCTAATGAAACTAACATTTTAGCGCCATTATTTAACTGCTCTTCATACCCTTTTGCTGCATCAACTAAGGCAGCTGCATTAAAGTGTAAATAATATTTTTCTATAAAATTAGAAATTGCTCCTTTATTCTTCGTCATCTTCGAATTTTGAATTGTTTGATAATCCACCTTTATAATCTACATCATATGAGTTATCGTACGAATCTTCAATCGCCTCACCCATAAATTTATAACTTAACATTTTATAATACAATTTTGCTGCAAGAAAATCTGATGATTTATCAGCTTCATTAGGGCAAAGCTCAACAATATCAAAACCTACAACATTTTTCTCTTTAAATACTTCTTTTAGAAACTCTAATGTTTCATACCACAATAAACCTCCTGGCTCAGGGGTTCCAGTTGATGGCATAATGCTTGGGTCTAATGCATCTAAATCAAATGTGATCAAAACATTATCCGTCATTAGGTCAATTACTTTATCCATCCAATATTCATCATTAACCATATCATGAGCGAAGAAAGTTTTTTCTTCATCCATAAAAGTTTTTTCTATAGCATCCATAGAACGAATACCAACTTGAATTAAGTTTGTTGTTTGACTAGCTTCATGAACTGCACATGCATGGTTGCATTTTGTGCCATCATACGTTTCACGTAAATCGGCATGCGCATCAATATGTAAAACAGTCAAATTATCAAAACACTCATTAAAAGCTCTAATTGTACCAATTGAGATAGAATGCTCACCTCCAAAAAGGGTTACAAATTTGTTTCTTTTAATAAAATCTTTAGTTGTTTTATGCACTGCACTTACCATAGCTTCAGGCGAACTATTTTCAGTCACAGCATCTGCTAAATAAACACCTTGCTGGTACACTTCTGTCCCTGTTTCAATGTCATACAATTCCATGTTTTCAGATGCTTTCAAAAAAGCATCCGGACCTTTATCAGCTCCTTTTCCCCATGTACTTGTTCCATCATAAGGCACTGGTATTAATACTACCTTTGCCGTTTCCAATTGCGCAAATTTATCTTCTATTCCCGCGTAATTGCTAGTTGTTGTCATAACCTAAAATTTTTAGCAGATCTGCTGCCTTTTGTTGTTCGTTAAATAATTTGGTTGTTATATTTCCTTGTGAATCTTTATCAATTAATATATGTTTTGGTTGCGGAATTAAACAGTGTTGTAAACCACCGTAACCACCTATACTTTCTTGATAAGCTCCTGTATTAAAAAAACCGATATATAATGGTTTGTCTCTTCTGTATTTTGGCAAATAAATAGCGTTCATATTTTGTTCACTATTGTAATAATCATCACTATCACATGTTAAACCTCCTAATAATACACGCTCATATTCATCTTGCCAACGATTTATTGCCAACATTACAAAACGTTTATTAATTGCCCAAGTATCTGGTAATGTTGTAATAAAAGAAGAATCTATCATGTTCCACTTTTCACGATCGTTTTGTTGCTTTTGATATAAAATTTCATAAATAGCACCACCACTCTCACCTACAGTAAAACTACCAAACTCAGTAAATATATGAGGTACTGGCACATCTGCATCTTTACACGCAATGTTAATTTGATTAATAATCTCATCAATCATATATTGATAATCGTACTCAAATGCTAATGAATTTTTAATTGGAAAACCACCTCCAATATTTAAACTATCTAAAGATGGACACATTTTTTTAAGTCGAATGTACACTTTTAAACACTTTACCAATTCATTCCAATAATAAGCATTATCACGAATACCTGTATTAATGAAAAAGTGAAGCATTTTAAGCTCTACCTTATCATTATCTTTTATTTGATTTTCATAAAAAGGTACAATATTTTTATATCCTATTCCTAAACGAGACGTATAAAACTCAAATTTTGGTTCTTCTTCTGATGCTATTCTAATACCTACTTTAAAAGTGTCATCTATAACATCTGAAAGTAAATCTATTTCTTCATAATTATCAATTATAGGAATACAGTTTCTGTGTCCTTCATTAATCAAACGACCTATATTATCAATGTATTCATCTCTTTTAAAGCCATTACATATCACATACGTATCGTCTTTAATTCTCCCTTTTTTCTTTAAATTTTCTACAATATTAATATCATATGCAGATGATGTTTCAATATGTACATCATTATTTAAAACTTCATTTAAGACTGGCTGAAAATGTGAACTTTTTGTGCAGTAGCAATAGTGATATTTACCTTTATAATTATTTTTTTCAATAGAATTTTTAAACCAACCTTTAGCTCTATTTATATTCTGAGAAATTTTTGGCAAATATGTAAACTTTAATGGACTTCCATACTTTTCTACCAATTCCATTAACGGAATACCATGAAAAGTAAGGTTCTCATTATCAGCTAACTTAAATTCTTCTTGTGGAAAATAATAAGTTTGATCTATTAGATCTATATATTTTGTGTTCATGCTTGAATTATTATCAATTATTTTGGTCACATAACAGGCTGATAAGCTTAAAAAGATAACTCGACTATGAAGTTAAATCTTTTTAAAATACCAATATCATGTAATTTTAAATTAAATGTGTTAAACTAATATTATGACTTTGATAACGTTGCCGTTATACATAAATAAAGTATAACAATCCCTAGATAATAATTTGACGCTGGGTTGTTGGAATAAAAAAATAATCGTGCTGACTGCTCACGATGATAGGATCAAATGAAGAAACACTTGAGTTTCGGTTACCCATTTTATAGGCTGACGATGGATTGGTCTTCATAGAATCCAGAGTCCCGAACATAAATACAATATTCATTATATTTTGCAAAAGCTATATTTCCAAATTTTTTTAGTTGCTAAATTGGAGTGACAAATGAAAACAAAAAAAATGAAAAATCAAGCTTTTTAAAAAAAATTAGATGAAATTATTTTTTTAACACTAAACTACACTTAAAAAAACCACAAGATACTGACATACAAAAGATTAAAACTTGTTTAAGAAATATATTTCTTATAAATTTTTAATTTAAAAACCGTAAAAAAGTATTTTCAAATCAATTTTTTTAATCATTTAATCTCAAAAAAAGTCTGATTATATATTTTGAGCTGATAAAAAATAACATTCTTATATCCTCAAATCTTTAGAAAAAAATAATCTATCTATATAAAACTACCATTCACCGAAATGTTATTCTAAAAAAACAGCTACTTAATATCTTTGAAGTATGAAAACTAACACATTAATGACCATGAAAAAAGAGACCAACGAAAATAATGAAAATAACGATTACAGCTATATTAATATTAAGCGTTTTATAATTAGTATAGTTATTACACTTGCATTTTTTTTAATTGCAATTAGCGCAAGTACCATTGTAAATTCTTGTTTTTAATTTATTTAAATCTAAGCATAAATATTATTTCTCTCTAAAAATAACATCTTTATCTTTCATAGATGTTACTGTTAATTAAATATAATTATCCAAATTTTTATATATTTTCTTTACTTCTGTAACGTCAATATTCCTTCTCCATTTTAGTGAATTTCATTTACCTCACAAATACAATTTACTGTGATTTTTTTATTATAAATCAAATATTACAGTATTAGCTCTGCATTCTACAATAACTATAATTTATCATATAAACACTAGTGTAAGTTATTCAAACAATTAATTAATACCTAAAAATTTAGTTAAATAACTATTTTTTTAGTTTTATAACTATTTTTGTAGTTATATTTGATGTGTAAATTATGAAAATGAAAAAGCTTACAAATAAAGAGGAAGAAATAATGATGATTTTATGGAAGCTAAAAAAAGCATTTGTAAAAGATGTATTGGCTGAGATAAAAGATGACAAACCTCATTACAACACATTATCTACAATAATTAGAAATTTAGAAGAAAAAAAATATGTTTCTTATGTTGCTTATGGTAAAACTCATCAATACTATCCTTTAGTAACTAAAGAAGTTTATCGCAAAAAATTCATGAGTCAAGCGATTGAAGATTATTTTAGTAATTCTTACAAAAATCTAGTATCATTTTTTGCTTCAGAAGAAAAAATATCTATTTCAGACCTTAAAGATATTATCGAACATATAGAAAATAAAAAATGATGGAAGTATTCTTAATTTATCTTTTAAAAAGCTCTGGGATTCTTTTTATTTTCTGGTTAATATTTATATCTGTATTAAAAAAAGATACACTTTTTAAAACTCACCGACTTTATTTATTAGGCGGTATTATTTTTAGTACATTTCTCCCATTTTTGGAGCTTACAAAATCAGTTACAGTCTCTCCTCCACAGAATTTGAATTTTTACGAAGTAACAAGTAGCATTTCCAGTAACGATAGTACTTCTAGCATTAATTGGCCGTTAATATTATTTACAATACACATTTTAGGTGTTATATTTTTTTCTGTTCGCCTAATTATTCAGTTTATATCTTTAAAGAGAATACTTAATAAATGTAATACTACAAAAGATGGTGTCTATACTATTGCTCAAACTAATGAAAATATAAATCCATTTTCTTTTTTCAATACTATTGTAATTAATCCTGAGCTTTACTCAAATGAAAATTACAATGCAATTCTTATTCATGAAAAAACACATGCTTCACAAAAACATTCTATAGATATGCTGTTAATACAGTTAATAAGTATCTATCAATGGATGAATCCGTTTGTTTGGCTTTATAAAAAAATTATTAGCCAGAATCTAGAATTTATTACTGATGCAGAAAGCATAAATATACTTGAAGACAAAAAAGCTTATCAATATTTATTGCTAGATCAAACATGTCAATATTACCCAAAAACATCAATCACAAATACATTTTATAATTCATTAATCAAAAAACGAATCGTTATGTTAAATCAACAAAAATCAAATCAAATTAATGTGCTTAAGTACGCTATAATTGCGCCACTACTTATAGCTTTTATTATCTTTTTTAACACAAAAACTATTGCTCAAACCACAAAAAGTAAATGGATAGTTGGCCATGGAGTTGCTATTAATAATTACGAGATTTTTATTAATAAAAACACAACTGACGAACATTTAGATAAGGAAATTACTGTTTTAAAAGAGAAGTATACTATAGATTTAAAATTTTCTAGAGTGAAAAGAAATTCTAAGGGTGAAATTACAGCTATTAAGGCCTCATTTAAAACCAACAATGGTAAAAATGGTGTTTATAGCGTATCAAGTAGTGAACCTATCAAAGATTTTGTCTTTTCCGTAAAACTTAATGACAAAAAAGAACCTGAAAATATTAATTTTAAAGAAAGTAGTAGTAATTCTTTAATTACCAAAAACACCTCTGTAACAATTAAAAACAATAGTAATAAATTTATTTTTGAAACAGATGATATTGAAAACGATTCAAGAATCAAAAATATAGACCCTAGTACTATTAAATCTATGAAAATAGATAAAAACAAAACAGGAAGCGGTGGTACAATTGAAATTGAACTTAAAGATAATTTTCAAGAAGTTAGCAATACAAACACATCTTTTTCAGGCGAAAAACCTCTTGTTGTTATCAATGGAAAAATACAAAACAAAGATTTTGATGTAAATACTATATCATCTGATAAAATTGAAAGTGTAAATATTTTAAAAGAAGAAAATGCAATTAATATTTATGGTGAAAAAGCCAAAAATGGTGTTATGGAAGTAACCTTAAAAAAGAAGTAAATATAATTTTGACAGCAATATTAACCTCTGAATTCTTATAATTTAGAGGTTTTTTAATTTCTAAAAATAACATCTTTATCTTCCATAGACGTTACTATTAATTTAATATAATCATCCAATATTTTAGATTTATTATTTGCTTCTTTAACGTCAATATTCCCTCTCCATATTAATGATTTATCTTTATCAACACAAATGCAATATATTGTTGTTTCGGTATGGTACAAATCAAACATTATACTTGCATCATTATCCTCTAAATACTCACCTTGATTATCTAAAAAATCATCTTTAAAGTCTGAGTAATCCACTAGCTTATTAATTTTGTCTTTTAAGCGAAGTTTATTTTCTGAACCTATAATTTTAGTAAATAAAATTGCATCAAAATCTTTATCTAACAATTGTTGTTCTACTTCAGCTAGCTCATCTTCGGTTTTAGATGATGCTGTGTATTCAAAATCAAATAAATCTACACTCCGCATAGACTCAACTCCTCTTTTATCAAATTCTTTTTTAATTTTAGTTTCGAAATCTACCCTCATTTCTTGGTTAGATGTCATACCAACCAATAACACTTTGTACGCTGTAAATATAACTGGATCGGGATTTTTGTATTCCGCAACTAGTTTTGAAGATTTACAACCGAAAAGTAATACTACAATAAATACTATTCCTATTTTTTTCATTTGTATAATTATCCACTACAAAAAAAATACTGTTTTTAGCATGTGGAGTTTTGTTGGTTATGAACCAAAAATACGATATATACTTCTTTTAAGCATATGATGAATATCATGTTTGAGTAAACAATACTATTTTTTGAAGCCATATATTATTTGATACAGTTAATTCAAATTTAAATTAGAGTCTATTTTTGAAGTATTAAATTAAATACCAGGTATTTAAATACTAGTAATTATATGTCTACAGCTCAAAAAGAAAAATTCAAGATAAAAGATTTGCCTTCCTTAATTGTTGAAACATACAAAGCTTGGGATGAAGCAAACCCTTGGAGGTTAAGTGCCGTTGTAGCATATTATGCAGTTTTATCATTACCTGCATTACTTATTATAATAATCAATATTATTGGTTCTATTTGGGGAACAGAAATTGTACAAGGACAATTAACTAATGAAATTTCAGCGGCACTAGGTAAAGATGCCGCTTCTTCAATTGAAACAATTATTTCACAAACACAAAACAAAGAAGAAAACTTAATCTCAACTATTATAGGTATCGGAACTTTACTTTTTGGTGCTACAGGAGTATTCTATCAATTAAAGATTTCATTAAATGAAATTTGGAAAATTAAACCAAACCCAAATGCAAGCTTTTGGAAATTGGTAACAGATAGAGCTCGAAGCTTTGCTTTTATTTTAGTTATAGGGTTTTTATTACTAATAAGTTTTATAATTACCGCAGGTATATCAGCACTTAATAATTACATACAAAAGGTTTTTCCTGAGATACTTATTTACATTGCTTATATATTAGATTTTGCATTATCTATAGGTATTATAACTGTTCTTTTTGCATTAATGTTTCGATATTTACCTGATGCTAAAATTAGATGGAAAACAGTTTGGAAAGGTGCTTTTATTACAGCTATCTTATTTGTAATAGGAAAATCTTTATTAGGTTATTATTTTGGAGAAGCCAATCCAGGATCTACATACGGTGCCGCCGGAACTATTGTTTTAATTTTACTATGGGTTTCTTACTCATGTTTAATTTTATTTTTTGGTGCCGAATTCACATACATTTACGCTAAAAGATACGGTCATACTATACTGCCCAGCAAAATAGCCGTAAAAGACACTAACAATTAAAAACCAACTTATGAAAGCTATTAACCCTAGAATAATTAGACAACTCTTTATCATCATGCTTATTCTATTAATGGGCTCTATGATATTTAAACAGATGCTCCCATATTTATCTGGAGTATTAGGGGCAATTACAATTTATGTATTGCTACGTAAACCCATGAGCAAACTAGTCAAAAAAGGCTGGAACCCTGATTTAGCAGTAAGCTTATTACTCTTAGCATCAGTAATTGGTATTTTAATTCCGTTAGCTGGTATCGTCATGATGCTTGCTAGTAAAATAAAAAATACCGTAAAACATTCTGAAAAAGTTATTGAAGCTGGTAAAAACCAACTAAGTACTCTTGAAAGTAGAATAGGTTATGATTTAACATCACAAATTGATGCTTCTGGAGCATCATCTTGGTTGTCGGATAGTTTGCAAAAATTTGCTGGTGGTACTTTTGATATTATTATCGCAATTGGTTTAATGTATTTTATGCTTTATTATATGCTAACTAATAGAAGACAATTACGAGAATCGTTATATGAATACATACCTATCGGAAATGAAAATTTACAAATGATAGGTAAAGATGTTCAAGCAATGGTACGTTCTAATGCATTAGGTATTCCATTAGTTGCTGCTGCACAAGGTATTGTCGCTTTAATTGGTTTTTTAATATTTAATATAGACCAACCGTTCTTTTGGGCAGTAGTTGTTTTTGTAGGCTCTATGATACCTTTTGTAGGTACAATTATTGGTACTCTACCTGTATTTATACTTACACTAGCATCAGGTGACGATTTTAAAGCTTGGGGAGTTTTGTTGTATGGCTTAATAGTTGTTGGCTCAACTGATAACCTTTTACGATTGTTCATCTTAAAAAAATTAGATAATGTTCACCCTCTAATTACTCTATTAGGCGTAATTGTTGGTGTTCCGTTATTTGGATTTATAGGTTTAATATTTGGTCCCCTTTTAATTAGTTTATTCTTAATAGTACTCCGAATTTATAAGAAAGAATATGGCCAAGAAGCAAGTCATGAGCAACAGCTTTAAGGTAAAAAAAATTAAAAGAGTTAAAAAAAATACTATTTGAGTTAATTTTCCTTTAGCCCTTTATTTATAATTGCTTTTGCTTAGTAAAAGAAAAAAAATAGTTATGACAGCACCAGAACAAGTACAATTAGAAAATATAGCTGCCTGTGAATACGAAATATTTGCCCTTTTAAAGCAGCGCTACAGCCCTAGAACTTTTAAAGAAGCACCTGTAAAACAACAACATATTAAACAATTATTTGAAGCAGCAAGATGGTCTGCTAGTTCAAATAACATTCAACCATGGCGTTTTATATATGCTGAAAAAAATACTACTGCTTATAACAAAATAGTTTCATGCTTAAATGATTTTAATAAAGAATGGGCTACAAATGCTCCTTTATTAATTTTGACTGCTTACAAAGAGGAAACTGATGATGAGGTTACTAATTTTCATGCCTTGCATGATTTAGGCTTAGCTATTGGCGGTATGACCATGCAAGCACAATATATGGGTATTGGTTTACACAGTATGGCTGGTGTTGATTGGGAGCACGCTCAAGATTTATTTAATGTTCCTGACGGATATCATATTTCTAGTGCAATTGCTGCAGGTTATTATGGTGGTCAAATTGAAAAATTATCAGAAGAATTACAAGAACAAGAAATTAAAGAGCGTAAACGAATTAAGCAAAGTGACTTCGCTTTTAAAGAAAGTTGGAAATAGACATCAAAAACCGTTACAAATAAAAAACAGCCACCGATAAATCCGGTGGCTGTTTCATTTAAAATCTTTTTTAATATTATTAAAAAGCTATTCCTGATATTATTACACCTACAACCAAGACTATTAATAAAGCAATAATTATAAATGCTCCAGAAATTGTTTTCTTATTTTTTTGAAATACAAATTGCTTTGTATCCTCTTCAACTTCCTTAACAAACTTAGTTTCTTGATACTGGCTTTTATTTCTATCTTTAGTTTCCATCTTTATATTCTGTATTAGTTAATGAATCCAATTTACTTTTTTACTACATACTAGATTAGTTCATTCAAACATATTTTTAATCCTTTTAAAGCCTGTTCATTACAGTCAATCTTAAGTTTGTTTACGACAATTTACAGTAGATTATTACTGTAAATTTGATACAAGTAATTGAGACACAGTTACTAGTTAACAACAAAAAAAAAATATCATGAGTAATAATAACACAGCATTAGGTGTAATCGCAGGAACAGCAATAGGGGCTGCATTAGGAATTTTATTTGCACCTGACAGAGGGTCAAACACGAGACAAAAAATTGCAGACCAAGCAGTCGCAACGAAACATTCTTTAGAAGAAACTGCACTTGACCTAAGAGATATGGCTGCAAGTACTGTAGCTACAAAAAGAGAATCTTTAGATACTCAAATTGAACATATCGTTTCAGATGTAAGTCATAAAACAGAAGATGTTATCACAACATTAGAGAAGAAGCTTTCTGAATTAAAAGCTAAAAATAAAAAATTACAAAAATCATAAACAACCATTAGCATGAGCATTATTAAATCTTTAGACGAAACTACTAGCAAGGCAGCAAAGTCTGGAGAAGACTATGTGAAAAAAACCCAGAAGTATTACGAATTAAAAATATTTCAACAAATTTCACTACTGTCTTCTTACATTCTTAAAGTTGCGATAATAGGTAGCCTCTGTGTTTTAGGTTTAATATTTATAGCAATTGCAGCTGCAACAGCTTTAGGTAATTATTTTAACGATAGAGCTTTAGGTCATTTGTCTACAGGACTGATATTTTTTCTGATGATTATACTTATTTATTTTTTCAGAAAATATATAGATAAATTTATTATTAAAAAGCTTTCTAAAACCTTTTTTGACAAATGAGAAATCAAAATTACAGTTCATTCAAAGAAATTGAATATGATTTAAAACGATTAAATTTAGAACGCCAAATAGCAGTAGAGCAACTTAAAAGTTTTAAAGTACAAGTTCAAGAAGATTTACAGCCCTTAAATTGGGTCCAGTCTGGCTTTAAATTAGCAGGAAAATTAAGCACTGTTGTGCTTTTAAAAAAGCTTTTTAAATAGCATTTAAGATTACAAAAACAAAAAGGTCTAGGTATTAAAATACTTAGACCTTTTTTTGTTTAAAAAATGCTATCATAATCCGTTCATCAAAACAGTTAAGCTTAAATTCAAAAGAGCACCTGTAAACTCTAGCTTACCCATACCTTTACAGTAATAAGGTTTGGTTAGTTGATTGTAAAATGGTTTCAACAAATACTACAAAATGTTGAAACCATTTTTATTTAAATTTTTAGATCTCATAAAATCAAATTTATGCCAATCAAAAAAAACTAAATATGAAGGAATTTGCCATGGATATACAATTAAATGACGCCTGGAATAAAATGATAACCAGATTAGAGTCTTGGGTAAATCAACTTATTGTAAACCTACCTAATATAATAATTGCTTTAATTGTTTTTATTACCGTAATATTCTTATCAAAATACATTAGCAAATTAGTTTTAAAGCTATTAAGCAAGAGTAGTCTTCAAAAATCTATGAAGAGTGTAATTGCCAAATTAGTATCAATACTAGTTATTGCAGCAGGGTTATTTTTAGTGTTAGGTATATTAGATTTAAATAAAACCCTACAAACTATATTAGCAGGAGCTGGTGTTGCAGGTTTAGCTGTTGGTTTAGCATTACAAGGTGCTTTAGCAAACACTTTTTCTGGTATTGTTTTATCATATATTAAAGAGATAAAGTTTGGAGACTGGATTGAAAGTAATAATTTTGAAGGCGAAGTTATTGATATTGATTTAAGAGCTGTTACAATTAAACAACCCGATAACAACTTGGTATATTTACCTAATAAATTAGTATTAGAAAATCCTATAAAAAATTTCTCATCTACTTCACAGTCAAGAGTTATTTTAGATTGTGGTGTTGGTTATTCTTCAGATTTAGAATTTGTTCGTGAATTGGTACAACAAACTATGGTTGACAATTTTGAGCCTGTTGAAAATAAAGATGAAGTTATTTTCTTGTATAAAGAGTTTGGCGATAGTTCTATTAATTTTCAAACTCGATTTTGGATTGATTCTACGTCAGCATTAGAAGTAGCAAAAGCAAAAACTGAAGCAATGATTTTTATTAAAAAAGCTTTTGATAAAAACGATATAAATATTCCATTCCCTATAAGAACTTTAGATTTCCCTAAAAACTTTAGTTTATTAGAAAAAGAAGAAAATGTATAAGTAGCTTTTTGATTTTCAAGGCAATCATAAATTGTTTTGAAGCAATAAGCACGTTACTTAAATGGTAAATTTGAGTATAAATGCTAATAAGATGAGCATTTAAAAAATCATCTTAATAATTAAAAATTTCATATTATGAGCACATACACAAAAGAAGTTGGAGATAAGTTAAATGGTCTTTTAGAAAAAACATACGACGCAGAAAAAGGATATAAAAAAGCTGCTGAAAATACTAATAATAAGGTTTTAAAAGACTTTTTTACAAAAAAAAGTAATCAACGTTATGATTTTGGTTACCAATTAAAAAATGAGATAGCAAGCTACGGTCAAAAAATTGAAAATGGCGGAAGTGTAACTGCTGCAACTCACAGAGCCTGGATGGACATAAAAGCTTTTTTAACTAATGATAATGATGAGTCTATGTTAGAAGAAGCTCTTAGAGGTGAAAAAGCTTCTATTGAAGAATATAAAAATGTATTAGCTGAAACAGCATTACCTAAAAGTACAGCAACAATACTTACACAACAATTAAACCAGATAGAACTTGATCTTGCAAAAGAAAAAGTTATGGAGAACATTTTGTAAAAATATATTTAGATTTAATACATTTTTATACAAATAATAAAAGGAGCTGTTTTTTATAAACATGCTCCTTATTTTTCGAAAAAAACAACTGTTTATGAGCTAATTAATTAACCGATATAGTTAATCAATACGCTGTGTGTTTTTGATCTTTGAAGTGTAAGGTTGATAAAGTATCAATCATTATTTAATCCTAAAAAATAAAAATTATGTTACGTTGGACAGTCACATTTATCATATTAGCAATAATCGCCGCAGTATTTGGATTCGGTGGAATAGCAGCTGGTGCTGCAAGTATAGCAAAAATACTTTTCTTCATATTTCTAGTGCTATTTATAATATCGCTATTAACAGGAAGAAAGAAGATTTAATATTTATCTTCTAAATAAACAACATATTATATAACACTTAAAACAAACAAAATGAAAAAGCCACTTATATTAACTCTTTTAACCATTATGTTAAGTACCTCTCTAGTAACTTTCACAAGCTGTAGAGACGAAAAAACTACAGGAGAAAAAGTAGAAGAAGCTGCTGATGATGTTGGAGATGGCATTGAAGAAGGCGCTGAAGAAGTTGAAGATGAAATTGATGATCATACTAATTAATAGTTCATTAATGGTTTAATAAAATAACGGACAAAATCTTTAAGTAGAATTTGTCCGTTTATAATATTAATTTTTAAATATAAATATTATGCAGGATACAAAAAGTGAAAAAGAATATATAGATAAATACAGAAATCAAGGATATACAGCAAACTACATTACAAAAGGTGATTTGTTAGAAGATTTAGATACAAAAAGGACGTATGAACCGTCTGAAGTAATTATAAAAAAAGAATTCCGATTTGAAGGAATGAGTAATCCGTCTGACATGTCAATACTTTATATTGTAGAAACAAAAGACGGGAATAAAGGTACTGTTTTAGCAAATTACAGTCCTGCCAGTGATACTGATATGGCTGAGTTTTTCACAAACATTCCGAAGGAAAATTACAATGCGAATTAATTAGTTGTTAAAATATTTAAATTGATTTAAAATTTACAAATATTAAAAATGCATTTTTACTAAATTCAAATTAAAAAATAATGTATCTTTTCAAAGATTATTTTTTAACATTAAAAATCTATTTTTGCATTTTTTTCTCTCATAGCTTAAAAAATAGTAATTACCTTATGAAAATTAACGTAAAGTTTGATTTTAACATCATTTGTAAAAAAGTGCTTTGTCAGCAACTTGATGCTATGAATTTAGATTATACTTTAAATGGTGTTGGTGAGGTACTATTAAAACAAACTCCTAATAGTGATCAAATGCAAAAAATCACTAATAATCTAGCCAATTTTGGTATAGAAATTATTAGCGATCAACAAACAGCACTTGTTCAAAAAATAAAAGATGCTATAACTCTTATTGTTAGTGGTGATGAGGAGGCTCAAAAATATAATGTTTCAAGCTATTTGTCGGGAAAACTAGATTATTCATATACCTACCTTTCTAATATATTTTCAGAAGTTACACATATGTCTATTGAAAATTTTGTGATCTTAAAAAAAATAGATGTCGCTAAAAATTTAATTATTGAACACAACCTAACGCTTACTGAAATTGCTTTTAAACTCAATTACAGTAGTGTTGCGCATTTATCAACTCAATTTAAAAAAACAACTGGGTTAACACCTTCTACTTTTCAAAAAATTATAAAGAAAAGAAACGAAAGAGTATTACCACAAGACTAATTTTGTATGGCATTAAATACCCTGAATATTGCGCTTGCAGACGATGATGAAGATGATAGATTTTTATTTAAAGATGCTATTGAAGAAATCAAAATAAAAACTAAACTATCATTATTTACCGATGGTAAAGAATTGATGGATTATTTATCATTACCAAATGTTATTTTACCAGAAGTTGTATTTCTTGATTTAAATATGCCTATTAAAAATGGGATGCAATGTTTAAAAGAAATTAGAGCAAACCCTAAGCTTATTGATTTATCTGTAGCAATTTATTCAACCTCATCATCTGAAAAAGATATTGAAGATACCTTTGTATATGGTGCAAATATTTACATTAATAAGCCTAATACTTTCAAGGAATTGAAAACTGTTATTGAAAAAGTATTACAACTTAACTGGCAATATCAAACTTCTGCCTTAAACAGAGATAACTTTCTATTAAGAATTTAAGAAATTCAAACTATGACGATTAAAAGACTAGTAACCTCTTCTAAATTTTATGTGGTTTTACTCATCTTAGCAACTTCCTTATTATTATTTATTGGTAGTATTAGCTTTAAACAAATTACAGAATTTAAAGATTCTGCTGATTGGGTTACACATACTATGGAAGTTGAAAAAGAAATTAATAGTCTTTTCAATATCTATTATAGAATGGAATCTAACGAGCTTAAACATCTTTTAAGAAAAGATACTCTTAGAAATTCACTTTCATTAAAAAAATACACTACGGAAGCCGCTACTTCAATTAATCACCTAAAAGCATTGGTTGGTGATAATGCTGTACAACAAAACCATATTATACGCATTAGTGAACTTCAAAATGAACTAATAAGCTCTTTACAATTAATTTCAAAAGCTCCACAAATTAGACTTAAGTACTCTAAAAGTGAGAAAAATAAAATAGATAATGTCGCTGATATTATGACAGAGTTGAATCAGCGTAAGAATTTCATGCTTAATAAGCAAGAACGCCTTTTAGAAGAACATAAAGAAAAATATAAAACACTTGCTTTATTCACCCCCTATATGATTCTGTTTTTTGGGGTTTTTGCACTTTTCATATTTATAGTGTCATTCTTAAAAATAAATAAGGAATTAAAAAATAGATCAGAAGCTGAAGCCTTTTTAGCGAGTGTAATGGCTAATACTGAAAACATTGTTAATTACTATGAACCTGTTTTTGATGAAAATGATGAAATTGAAGATTTTAAATTGATTTACGCAAATGATCGAAATAAAATAGATTTTAACCTTGACCCTGAAAAAATTATTGGAAAAAAAATTAGTGAATTTTTACCTTTTACTAAATTAAATGGTGAATACGAAAAAATTACGCAAGCCTATAACGAGCAAAAAGTAATTGAATTAAACAGGCAAGTTCTTATAAATGGTAATAAAATTTGGTTAGACTCTAACATTAGACCACTTTCAAAAGGTATTTTAATAGTCGCTAAAAACAACACGTTTGAAAAAGAATCAATTGATAAGTTAAATGGCTTAAACCAAGAATTGCAATTGCAATATGAGGAACTTAAAAATACTGAGGAATTTTTACAAAATGTCATTAAAAGTACAAATAACGTTGTTAGTTATTTTGAACCTGTTAGAGATAAACAAGGTAAAATAATAGACTTTACTATTCAATATACAAATGAAGAGTTAACCAATGAAACTGGGCTTGATATTGATACAATTCTAAATAAAAAAATATCAGATATATACCCGTATTTAATGGAAAACGGAGTGTTTGAATATTTAGTAGATTGTGTTGAAAATGATAGCATTTTAGAATTTGATAGAGATTATATGTTTAAGGAGCAAAAAGTATGGTTCGCTACTTATATTATTAAAAATGGTGATGGCGTCTGTGTAACTTCTAAAAATATAACAAAACAGAAAAATGATCAACAAAAGCTATTAGAAGTAAACGAACAATTGAAAATTCAAAATTCACTATTGAAAGATGCAAAAACTATTGCAAAAATTGGAAGTTATGGTTGGAATGTTTTAGATGGTGATGCTAAAGAATCTACTATTTCGGATAATCTTTATATGCTACTTGATTGTGAACCTTATGAATTTGAACCTACACATGAAAATTACAAAAAATTTATTCACCCCGAAGATTTAAGTTATTACGAATCTAAAATTAAAGATTCTATTTCTAAAAATGAAACTGTAGATTTTGGTTTTAGAGTAATTACTAAGACCAAAAAAATTAAATATTTTAGAACTACAGGAAGTATACAAAACAATACATTAATAGGTGTTGCGCAAGATATTACTAGCCAATATAAAAACGATCAAAAATTAAAAGAAAAAAACCAGGCCCTTAAACGTTCAAATGCTGAATTAGAATCATTCAATAGGGTTGCTAGTCATGATTTACAAGAACCTATTCGTAAAATACAAATGTTTATCTCCCGAATAGAAGAAAATGATTTAGATAAATTGTCAGACCGAAGTAAATCTTACTTTGAAAAAATAAGTTCTTCATCGGAACGAATGAGAATGTTAATTAAATACCTTTTATCATACTCACGTATTAATAAAACGAAAAAAGAATTCACTACTGTTGATTTAACAGAAATTATTCAGAAAGTACAAGAAGATCTTGAAGCTAGAATAAAAGACTCTAATACAACTTTTGTAATTGACAATCTACCAAAACTAAAAGCTATTCCTTTTCAAATGGAACAACTTTTTAATAATCTATTATCAAACGCTATCAAATATAGAGGTACTAAAGACCCTACCATTATTATTGATTGTAAAAAACTCAGAAAAAATGAAATTACAGATGATTTCGTAAAGAAAAACAAATCTTATTATAGAATATCTGTTATTGATAATGGTATTGGCTTTGAACCTGAACATGCTGAGAAAATATTTGAACTCTTTCAAAGGTTACATCAAAAAAATGAATATTCCGGTACAGGTATAGGTCTTGCTATTTGTAAAAAAATAGTTCAAAACCATAGTGGCCATATTGTAGCAGAAAGCAAACCTGAAAAAGGTTCTACTTTTTGCATCTATTTACCTGCTTAAAACTTTTATAAATTTTAAACCTGATTTACCTATATAAACCAATCAGGTCATAAAACACTCTCAATTTTAAACTAAAAGCGCCCTTTTTTATTCAAAAAAGGGCGCTTTTACTGCTTTTTATGGTGTTTTCCTATAATTATATAACACAACCATAAAATTGTATAACACAAAAGGTGTGCTTTTGATAGAAATTTGTCATGTACAAAAACAACAAGCTAGATTTTTACCTTAATCAATAAAATAACTGACATGAACGACACTAAGTATAACAACCAGACCAATTCAAAAATTGGAAGTACATGGACAAAGGATGAAAACATATCTCTAATCAAAAAAGAATTTTTATCTGATAAAGGTTTAGAGTCAAATGTTAATAGATATATATCAGATTGATTTATGTATAATAATAAAATAAAAATTCTATCAGCACTAGTATTTGTGTTTTGGGTCGTAGGATTTTTAATATTTGATTTAGGCCTAATTATTCACATAGCCCTATTACTTGCAACCATAATTTTAATAATAGGTGTTATAAAAGAAAAATAATTATTAACGAAAAATCACAACACATGAAAACGGTAAACCTTATTACAAACAATATCTCTCAAATATTTAATACATTACAAAATGAGCTTGGCGGTAAATTAAATAAAACCCAACAAGAATATAAATTAGAATTAAATAATGATCTTGTTAAAGGGAATATTACTGGTATTGCTTTTAAAGATGATATCACTTTCATGAAATATGATATTACTTTTAGTCAAGATACCATTTTTAAATACCACACATCAACAACAAACCCTATCAACTTTATGTATTGCTCTAAAGGTCAATTAGGCTATAAGTTTAGTGATACTAATGTGAAAAAATCATTAAATCAGTTTCAAACAGGTATTTTTTCGAGTGATCCTAACAAAGACTCTATTCTATTTTTTAGAAAAGACCAAGCTGTTAAGTTTTCAAATATAAAAGTTGATGCATTAGAAAATTCTAATGAGGAAGATATAAGTTTATTAAAAGAACAGTTAGCAAAAACATTTATGCCTAAAAATGGAGAAAAAACATTTGCATACGTGGGTTCATACAATTTAAAAATTGCTGAAAAAATGCAACAATTAGATTCTATAAACCAAAAAGGAATTGTACGTAATTTATTAATTAATGGTACTGTACATGTTATACTGGCAATGGAAATACAGCAACACAAAGAAGACATTAAAAACTTGAAAAATAACTTTGGATCGTTGAGTAGAGAAGAAATGGAAGATATTAAAGAAATTTCTAACTTTATTAAAAACTACCCTGAAATTCAATATAGTTTAAAGTATTTAAGTAAAAAATCAGGTTTATCTCCATCTAAATTGCAAGAAGGTTTTAAATTATTACACAACAGAACTGTAACTGATTTTATTAGAAACACTAGAGTTGAAGTTGCTGAGAATTTAATTAAAACAACAGATTTAAATATTTCTGAAATTGTTTATACGGTTGGGTTAACTAGTAGAAGTTATTTCTCTAAAATATTTAAAGAGAAGTATGACTGTAGTCCAAAATACTACCAAGATAACCAACATACGTTAGCTGCTACAGCATAATATATATCCATAATAAGTGAGTAAAAAGCCAGCTAAATGCTGGCTTTTTACATGTTTAAATCTAATATTATATCTATTTTTTTAAAATTAAATAAGTTTAAGCTCCATTTTTATAGTAGCCCTTTTGTACGGAACCTCATCTAATTCAACTACTTTAAACCCATTTTTAAAATACAAATTAAGAGCATTAATCAATACTTGATTTGTATAAAGAACAACACTATCTAATTTAAGATCAGTACTTTTTTCAATAGCTGTTTTAATAAGTAATTGTCCAATTTTTTTTCCTTGATAACCAGGTTTCACCCCCATTCTAGTTAATGCATATTGCGTATTAGATAACCTTTCTAAAGCAACTGAACCAACAATTTCATTATTATATTTTGCCAGATATATGAATCCATTTTTATTTAGTATCTCCTTTCTTGGGTTCTCAAAAGCTTTCTTATCAAGTTCTGTAACTTCAAAATACTTTTCTATCCATTCATAATTTATAGCTCTGAATTTCTCTTTGAATTCATCAATGTAGTCAATGATCTGAACTTTACTTTCTAAGGATGATTTCATAATATATTTTTTACTTGTCTAAAGCAAATATAGCTAATAATACTTGCTTAAAACAAGTATTATCGTAAATTAGAATTATGAAACAAAACACTGTAAACCAAATAAGAGCATTTAATAGATACTATGTAAGAACAATTGGATTATTAAAAAATTCAATTTTAAATAGTGGTTACTCATTAACAGAAGCTCATGTTTTAAATTTTATAAACTCAAATAAAGATTGTACAGCTACAAGTATTAATAAAGAATTGAATTTAGATGAGGGGTACTTAAGTAGAGTTATTAAAAAGTTAATATCAAAAAAACTAATCACAAAAACACAATCACCACTAGACAAAAGAGTGTTTGTTATTAATGCTACAGATAAAGGTGAAAATGAATATAAAAAATTAGATAGTCTTTCTTCAGAAATGGTTGAATCTAACATAAAACATTTAAATCAAAAGGAACAATTAGAGCTCGTTGCTTTGTTGAATAGAGTGAAAGGTCTATTGCAGAATGATTAAAAACAAAAAAAACGATAAGAAATTAATCTTATCGCTTTTTGTAAAAGGGTTAACTATTTTTATTTAAAAGTTTTAACTGATGCTCTTAACATCCACGCCATTTCCTCGTGTTGTTGCATAAGTCCTGTAATAAAATCGGCTGTACCTTCATCGTTATGCTCTTCTGCATTTTCACCAATACTTTTTCTAATAAATGTAATAATATCTTGATGATCATCTAAAAGAACTTTCATAAAGCTAATACTGTCATTTTGGTCAGGTCCGTTTTCTTTTAATTGAGATAATTCAACAAATTGTTGTAAACTACCTGGAGCATAAAATCCTAATTTACGAATACGTTCTGCTACTACATCAACAATTTCTTCTAATTTATTATACTCTTCTTCAAAAAATATGTGCTTGGTATGAAAATCATGTCCTTCAACATTCCAGTGTGCATTTCTATATTTTGTGTATAAAATAAACTCATCAGCGAGTAATTGTTTTAACATATCAACTACAGCTTTTCTATTATCTTTTTTAATTCCTATTTCTGCTTCTACAGTTTTCATATTATATGTATTTTAAATTATTATCTACCTCAAAATTAGACATTAAGACTTTCTTTTATTGATTGAAACAAGTTTATAATTAGCCCTATTACTGAAAAAAATTAATATGGATGCTATTGAGAAAAATGTGTGTTCTAAAACAAAAACAAACAGTACTAAATAGCTATATAGCTTACTTTTAACTATAAAAACATACAATTATGCAAAAGCCAAATAATAGATTAGAAAACCAAACCTGTATTGTTACAGGTTCTAGTTCCGGTATTGGGGCCGCAATTGCAAAATCTTTCGCATTAGAAGGTGGTAGCGTTGTTATAAATTACCATAGTGATAAAGAAGGTGCCGAAGAAGTTGCTCATGAAATAATGAAAAATTCGAACGCTAAGCAACCTTTAATAATTCAATGTGATGTAAGTAAAGAAGAAGATGTAAAAAATTTATTCAAAAAAACAATCACTGAATTTGATACTGTTGATGTTTGTGTTGCCAATTCTGGAATACAAAAAGATTTTCCTTTACATGAAATGCCTTTAAGCGCTTGGAAACAAGTTTTAGATATTAACCTAACAGGACAGTTTTTATGTGCTAAAGAAGCTCTAAATGAATTTATGAGAAGAGGTATTAGACCCGAAGTTTCCAATTCTTTAGGTAAAATAATACATGTAAGCTCTGTTCATGAAGAAATTCCGTGGGCTGGGCATGCAAATTATGCTACATCAAAAGGTGGATTAAAAATGTTAATGGAAAGTATTTGTCAAAGTTACGCTCGTAAAAAAGTACGATGTAATAGCATTGCCCCTGGTGCTATAAAAACCGATATAAATAAAGATGTTTGGGAAGATGAAGAAGGCTTAAAAGATATTTTAAAATTAATACCTTACAATAAAATGGGCGAACCTGAAGATATTGGTAGCGTTGCTAGTTGGTTAGCTTCAGATGAATCAGAATATGTAAATGGGACCACAATATTTGTTGATGGAGGAATGTCATGCTATCCAGGTTTTACTTCAAACGGATAAAATTAATTCAATAAAATAAAAACAGAGCACTTAATTAAGTGCTCTGTTTTATGTAAAACTATTTTTAAACTAATTCTTGTTCTTTTCTTTCTTACGCTCTACCTCTTTTTCAGCATCATCAAAAGTTATATCATCATCAACAACTCCTTTAAAAGCTTTAATCCAACCATTCTTTACCGTATTTATAATAGTTGGCCATACTTTTGAGTTCACATTAGTCAAATCACCTTCAATAGGCACTTTAGTCGCTAGTGTATTATTTCCTTTATTTTTTAAAACAAATTTGAAAAATCCTACAAAACCTTCCCAAAGTTTATCAAAAAATTTATCTTGTTCTTTACTAATTAATTTTGAATCTTTCAATAAAGGTTTTACATACCCTTTTAAATAACCATCGGCAATAGCCATTTCACTAAATACATTAAAATTCCCTTCAGCAAAATCTATTCCTGCATAATGGTTTGTAAAATCATTAAGAGCAGTTACAGAAGCATTTTCTAATGAAAATGAAATATCTATGTCTGGTATTTGTTTTACCAGATTCATCTTACCATCTAATTTGAAAGTTCCGTTACCTATAGAAACAGCTGTTGCATGAAGATCTGAAGGTAAAGTTCTTTCTGTTTGTACAATATTTCTAAGATTCGTTGCTTGTAGATTCAAATGATCCATATGCAAATCAATAGTTGGGTTTGCTGTAACTTCTACAAAAGCAACTTTACCATCTTTAATTTCAAGATTATTTATATCAATTGGCACTAAATCCGTTAAAGCCTTTGTCCAATCTTCAATATCAGGATCTTCTATTGTAGCTTCTCCTTGATCTTCAAACACGTAGATTACAGTTGGGCGAGTCATAATAATCTCACTCACAATTCTACCATTTAAAAGTGATTTCCATTCTACAGAAATATCTGTTTTCTCAAAATCTAAAAATGGCACTTCGCTACCTGCATTAACCTTATTAAGGTACAAATTATTTATTACATAGGCACCTCTAATTAACGATATGTCAATATCATCAACATGGCCATAATACCCAGGAATATCTGCTAATACATTATTCACATACTTTTTTACAAAAAAAGGTAACAGTAGTCTAGCTATTATGATTATACCAATTATTACTAAAGGAATTACGTATCTCTTTTTCTTATATATTTTTCTTTTATTATTCTCCACTTAAATATTTTTCGTTAGTAATTCCTTTACTGTTAGCTTCTAAGTACTTCTTGAACTCGGCTCCTGATTTGAGTTGGTAATATTTTTCACCAAATACAAGTATTGGAAATTGAACTAATTTTGGTTTTTTTTCTAAAATTTTCATCCAATGGTGCGGTTCTAAATCAACCTTATCATCGCCATATTCTTTTTTAAAATCAGGATGATCAACGTCTATTAGCTCTTTAACTTCTATATTTAAATTACTAGCTAACTCTCCCCACTGTGTGCCACTAACATTTGTTTTAGAAATATCTATACCTAATACCTCTTTATCTGAAGATTGTACATATGCATAGCATTGTTTACCAATACTACTTTCTGAATTATAATATAGTGTTATTTTTTTATTATCTGTTGAAATTACTCCCATATCCTCCATTGCTTAAGTTTTTCATAAAGGTAATTTAGGATGCGTGAATGTACTGGCTTATACGGTTTTATTATTAATCCTATTGGTTTTACTCTTTTTTACCATTACCAACAATTGTTGAAACAATACCGTCTTTTAAATTGATCCATAAGTAATTAAAAAATGATTTTGTATGGTCTCGTTCTACTTCTATTTGACCATACCTGTAGCCATCTTCATCTGCATTAGACCCATCATTAGTAAAAATATTACCTATTAAAGTTAAAATTTTATTGACTCCTAATCTATTTTCTTTAAGAACAAAAAACTTAAAATCATTATACTTCATTTTTATATCTCCGTTAGACGCATAATCATTGCCTCCAATTGTAAAATACAGTTCATTAATAACCCCAGAAGCTTTTGCTTGCAAATTTGATTTTAAAAATGAGTTAATGTATTTAGTATCAAAATCTTTAATAACACCCGTTGCATTAAACATTTTTTGATCATTTTTAATATAAAATTTCCATTCTACCTGTATAGGTGCTACTCCCATTAATTTTGCTTTATTACTAAAGGTTATTGCTCTAGTATTTTTACCAAAATTATTTTTTATTATAGAATTTACATTTGTAAAAACAATTTCTCCAGGGTTGGTACCCTGTTCTATAAGTTCTGAATATTTTATTGTTCCGTCATTAATTCTAATAACAGGAACTCTTACTATTATTGGCAGTTTTTTAAAAATAGAACTAAACATAGGTTTTATAGTTACATCATCTGGCAACAGTTTATTTCTATATATTTCTAAATTTAGATGATCCAATTCTCCTGAAGTCATCTCTAAACAAAGTCTTTTATCTGCTGTTTTAAAAGCTAAGTTATTTAACGTTATTTTAGGTATTTTTAAATTTATATAATCACGTTCTTTTTGCAATTTACTTTGCAGTTCAATTTTATTGTATTTAGATTTTAAACTAAAATTTTTAATTATAGTATTTTCTTTATGATTAAAACTATCTATTTCAATTCTTTCAAAATCATTTAAACTTGCTATTATTTTTCCAGTTGACCCAGTAAATGATGTAAACAAAAAAGGAATTTTTTCTTGTATTGATGTCTTATTAATTGTTACATCTGAAAATTGAAAAGCAACATCTTTTGCTAAAAATTGCAGACTATCATTTACCGCATTTAAAATTATTACACTTGAGTTTTTTAAGGCTATATTATCTATTCTAATTTTGCTTTTAAATTTCTTTTTTTTTGTATTTGAGGTATCTGTTTTTTTAGACCTATGGTAAATAGTATGTAAACTATCAACAACTACATTTTCTATTTCTATAGTTCCCGAACTAATTATTTTAAAATAATTTAAACCACTAACCACAATTTTTGATACTTTAATTTCTGATTTTGATTCTCCTGATATAAAAGAATCAAGTTGAACACCTGATAATTCTATATAATTACCAATTAAACTTAAATCTAAATCGCTATACTCTACTTTAGCCGATAATTTATTACTTACTAATTCCTCAATCTTACTTTTCACATAAAAATGTGTAATAGCATAGCCTAATACTCCTAATCCTATAATTAAGAATAATACAAATGGTAATTTATTATGGTGAAAATTGATTTTCAAAATGAATAGTTTTTTAAAATCATAAATTTCATGATTATATAAAGTGTAGATAACTCCTATCAAATTTATAATTAACCTTAACAAAACAAACACCAGTAAATAACACCATAAATTAGTACTTTAACACTTGCTTATACCAAACAAAATGAACACACTACTTTTAATTATTTACCTTATTGTCACTATTTGGGCGTTTGGTAGTATCGTATTACATGGCTCAAGACCTACAAAATCGTTAAGCTGGTTATTAACAATCCTCGCTATACCATTTGGTGGTCCACTTTTATATTATCTATTTGGTGTAAACAGAAGAAAATTTAGATTTTTTAGACTCCGACAATCAGAAAAAAGAAAGTTATATGATGAAAATTATAAAAGTATAACTACTAATGAAGAAGATTTTAAAATAAATACTAATGAACATTCTAAACTTGCCCGATTAATAAAGAACACAACTTACTTTTCACCTTATGCCGGAAACAATGTTACTATTTTAGATAATGGTCTTGAAACATTTGACGCTATTTTTGAAGCTGTAGAAAATGCTAAAAAATTTATACATTTACAATACTATATATTTGAAAAAGGCGAGCTTTTTGATCGTTTTTATGAAATTTTTGAAAGGAAAATAAAAGAAGGAGTTGAGGTACGTTTAATTTATGATTCCGTAGGTAGTTTTGCTTTTAGAGGTAAAATTATAAAACGTTTTAAAACTATTGGAGTAAAAGCATACCCAATGATGCCTTTGCGTTTTGGTAGTTTGCTTTTTACTCTTAACTATAGAAATCATAGAAAAATAGCCGTAATTGATGGAACTACAGGTTTTATCGGTGGTGTAAATGTAACAGACAAATACATAAAGAAACAAACACATTTAGGGGTTTGGAAAGATATACACTTAAAAATTGAAGGGCCTGCTGTTGACAGTATACATCGTATTTTTATAAAAGATTATCATTTTGCTAGCAACGAAGATTTATTGATTACTGAAAAGTACTTACCTAAAAATGAAACTAAAGGTGATACTACCGTACAAATTGTAACAAGTGGTCCAGATTCAAAACAACCTGCTGTTATGCAACAATATGTTGCCATGATTAATAGTGCCAAAAAATCTATCTCTATAGCTAACCCATATTTTATACCTGGCACTACTGTTTTACAAGCCATAAAAATTGCAGCGTTAAGCGGAGTTAAAATAAACATTCTTATACCAAAAATATCTGATTCACTCATGGCAAAATATAGTATGTTCTCACGGTTTGAAGAGCTTTTAGCTATAGGTGTAAATATTATTATGCGAAAAGATTTTTCACATAGTAAACTTATAATTGTAGATAATGAAATTGCATCAATTGGCTCTGGTAATTTTGATTACAGAAGTTTTGAGCACAATTTTGAAGCGAACGCAGTTATTTATGATGAAAATGTCATAAAAACAATCTGTAAAGAATTTAATGATTTTATAAATAACAATGAAAGATTAGATTACGAAAGATTTAAAAATAGATCTATCATTCAGAAATTTATAGAAGGGCTTGCAAAATTTTTCAGTCCACTTCTTTGATTCTAACTTTTCGTTGAAAGGGTTAATTATTAATGTATTTAAAGTAATCACTTTAGTCCTATTACTATATTTTTGCTTTAAATAATTAAAACTCAAATTAAACATGAAGAAGATTATAGGAGTAATTGCAATTGTTATTGCAACTACAATGAGCATGCAAGCGCAATCAATTTCAGAAAATGCACTAGGTTTACGTTTAGGAGATAATGATGGTTTTGGAGGTGAAATTTCTTACCAACGTTATTTGAAAGAAAATAACAGATTAGAATTTGATTTAGGTTGGAGAAACTCAAATGATGTTGATGCTTTTAAATTAGTTGGTTTATACCAGTGGGTAATGCCTATTGATGGCGGTTTTAACTGGTTTGTAGGTGCTGGTGGTGGTATTGGTTCTTATGATGCAGGTGATGACAATGGAACATTTGCACTTGTTGCAGGTGATATCGGTATTGAATACAATTTTGAAATACCATTGATTTTATCACTAGATGCAAGACCTGAATTAGGATTTAATGATAGCTATTCTAATGATCTAGATTTTGATATAGCTTTAGGTATAAGATACCAATTTTAATGCAATCATGAAAAAGAAATTTACATACAAAAAGTGGCTAAAAGCCACTTTTTGTATTTTAGGAACATTTATAATTTTCACAAGTATGAAAGAAGAAAAAGCAACACATATTATACCCGATTCAATTAAGGAAGAAGCTTTAGTAGCACTCTCTTATTATCCAGAATTAAAAAATACCGGTATAGAATTTAAGTTTAAAAAGAACATTAAGAAATCTATAATGCAAGCACAACCTTCATTTTTAAGCTTGTTTAGATCAAAAGAAAATAGAAGTTATAAAATATTAATTAGCGAAAATTTTGAAATTGAAGGCGAAAAATTCGATACGAAAGACATACCAAAAAATGTGATGATTGGTTGGTTAGGCCATGAACTTGGTCATGTGATGGACTATAGAGATCGCAACAGTTTTAACCTCATCTGGTTTGGTATTAAATACCTTGTATCAGACGATTCAATTAGAATAGCAGAAAGAGCCGCCGATTCTCATGCTATTAGCAAAAATATGGACGACTATATTCTGGCAACTAAAGACTTTATATTAAACAATACTAGTTTATCAGAAGTATACAAAGCTAGAATTAAAAAATACTATCTTTCTCCTGAAGAAATAATGATTATTGTAGCTGATAGAGATAAAGCTTTACAGACTGATTAACTTTTTTGGTTTAATGCAAAAGCTTCCCATTCTTTAAATTTATCTTCTCCCATAACACGTTCCATTTTTACCTGTCCGCCTTTCTTTTTATTTGCTCCACTCCACTCGTGAAAAACCTCTGGTGAGACAATTGTGACTTTTACACCTTTTAAAGCTTTAGATCGTGCAACTTTATAATTCTTATTCGCTTCTTTTAAGTGATTATCCAATTCTAAAACAACTTTTTCAATATCTAAAACAGCTTCAGAACCAATATACCAACTGTGATAAAAATTATCATCAAATCGTTTTGCACATAAGGTATATTCTGAAATTTTTACATCAAAAACTTCTTCTAAATGATTAACAGCATCATCTAATTTATTGACTGATAATTGTGAACCGACAGTATTTAAAAAGAATTTAGTTCTACCTGTAATTTTAATTTCTGCACGTTCAATGTCAGTAAACTCAATAGTATCGCCAATAAGATAGCGCCAAGCACCCGAAACGGTACTAATTATTAAGGCATAATCTTGATTTTTTTCAACTTCTGAAAGTGTTAACGAAGGTGCATTATCTGTCAACGAACCATCTTGGTTTATATATTCTGGCTTAAATGGCACAAATTCAAAATAAATACCACTATTAGTTGCTAATTGCATCGCATCAGTCTCAGGCCTTGATTGAAAAGCAATAAAACCTTCAGATGCTAAATAGGTATCAATTACCGTAATCGGATGTGCTAATAAAGCGTTGAAACTCTTTTCGTAAGGGCCAAAAGCAACACCACCTGATGTATATACTTGTAAATTTGGCCATATTTCATGAATATTATTCAAATTATGGTCTTTAATAACTTTTTCAAGCATTAATTCTATCCAAGAAGGTATACCACTTAAGGCTCCAATATCCCAATTTTTAGCATTGTCAGATATTTTTTGCACACGTTCATCCCAATCTTCAATTTGAGCAATTTCTTCTCCTGGTTTGTAATAATCACGAAACCAAAATGGGATATTACTAGCACTAATACCACTAATTTCACCTTCTAAATGTTCATTTTTTTCTTGTAAATCTGTTGAACTACCCAACATTAAAATTCCTTTTTCAAAAAACTCTGCAGGTAAATCAAAATTACTAAGTGCGGCAACTTGATCTATTCCTGTACTTTTTATTGCGGCTATCATATCATCAGTAACCGGAATTCTTTTACTTGTTTTACCTGTTGTACCAGAGCTTAATGCATAATAATCAGGATTACCAGGCCACGTAACATTCTCTTCGCCATTATGCAATTTACTCCACCATTCATCATTCAATTTATTATAATCAAAATACGGAATAGAGCTTGAAAATTTTTGTAACGGGTTAGCATCTTCTAAAATCTCTGTAAAATTATAATGCTTACCAAAGGCTGTATCTTTTGCCTTTTCAAGCAACATAGTTAATACTTCTTTTTGATCTTCAATTGGGTTTGCATCTGGTGTTAACTTATCTTTTAAGTCTATCACTCCTTTTATTATTGATCCTAGAATTGCCATTTTAATTATTTTTTAGATTTATTGACTATTAAAAAAATCGGCAAGAATGATATTTTTCCGACCGATTAAAAATTGAATTTTATGTTATTTAAGCGTTACGCATTTACAACTTGATTTTCATGCTTTCCTTCTCTAATTTCCTCAATAATTTTATCAATAAAAGCAGGTAAGTCTTCTGGGTTTCTACTAGTTACTAAACCATTATCTACAACCACTTCTTTATCTACCCATGTGGCACCAGCATTTAACACATCACTTTTGATACTCTTATATGAAGTTACTTCTCTGTTTTCTATAACATCGGCACTAATTAACAACCATGGTGCGTGGCATATGGCTGCAACTGGTTTTCCTTTTTTAAAGAATGATCTAATAAATTCTAAAGCATTTTCATCAGTTCTTAACAAATCAGGATTAATAACACCACCTGGTAACACTAAAGCATTATATTCTGATTGGTTAGTATTATTTACCAGCTTATCAACTTCAATTGATTTTCCCCAATCCGTTTTATCCCAGCTTTTAATCTCTCCAGATTTTATAGAAACAATATCAACTTGAGCCCCTTCATTTTTTAATGCTTCGTAAGGTTCAAATAATTCTGATTTTTCAAAACCATCAGTAGCTAAAAAAGCTACTTTTTTGTTTTCTAATTTCATAATTGTTTTTTTAATTAATAATTGGTATTCAATACACTACAGTGTATTTGATATAAAATTACTAGCAATTAACCAATATGATTTGCTCAAACAAAAGTTTAATGGACGGTAATGAGTTTTGTAGCGTATTAAAAACAAAAAAAGCCTTCAACTTTCGTTAAAGACTTTCTCTTGCTATACATCTTGGCATTGTGCCCTAATAACCTAAGAAGATAACATTACCTTTAAATATATTGAATGTTTTCAATATTTATTTTTCTAAAAAATATATTGAAAACTAATAGTAACAATACTATAACTGAAAGAATTAATAATGAAAATACAAGTGATAACTCTTCTTTTTTTGCCTGTAACAAAAATTGTTTTTCGTTTAAAAGTAAATGAATTGCATAGTTACTTTTTAAAGCATATAAAGAAGATGTTATTTGTGGTTCAAATATTTCCTTTTTTTCAATACTAGGCCCATTTAAACTATGCACTTCGCTTATAAAAGTGCTCAATAGCACAACAAGAACCAGAATAATTTTTTTCATAATATGACCTAATCAATTTAATTCCAATGACTATTTTTTTACAATCAATAGAACATCTTAATTTTTAAGTTCAATTATCATAAGTTTAATCTATTTTCTCTCTAAATAATAAGAGAAACCAATTAACAGGTTTGGTGGTTTTTGGTATTAAACATTAAGTTTAACACTCGAAAGGTGAGAAATATTTTATATATAAAATTACACAATCAGTAGAAGAGGCTTGATACTCAATAATTAAGAAGGTATTTTCAGTTTCTATTTTAGAAAAATCAAATTTATTAAGAATTTTAAATGTTGAATTTAATTTTTTAACAACTCTATAAGTCTCTATTAATTTTCAAAATTCTTTAGAATTTATACAGCTCTTTTAATAATTAAACAAAAAAAGGAGGTTACGCAGCATTTAGAGAACTAAGTCTAAATTCATATTTCAAACAATCATTGAAAGTAGCACCTCAACTATTCGAAAAATAAGGTGTAAAATAAAAAAGCCCTCAACTTTCGTTGAAGGCTTTGTATGGTTATATTTCCTAATCTTTTGCCTTTTAAAATTAAGAAAAACAACTTTTTACTTAAGAATTTGCTAAAATAATTTTTTGATTATTTCTTTTTTTAAATATTACAAAAAGCATAAATGCTATTACTCCAAAAGCTAAAATGAACATTTGAGAAAATGTATTTGATAATTCCGCTTCTTTTTCTTGTAGCAAAAAATTTTTATTTTTTAAAAGTAAGTTAACCGTGTAATTATTATTTTTATTTAGCATTAAAGGATTTCTTTCAAATCCTTTTTTCAAAATTAGCAACCTTGCTTTACTACCCGATATATCTTTAAACACACCTCCATTAATTTTTAATGATGTTATATCATTTGGTAGTTTTATATGATTAAAATACACCATAGTTTCATGACCTAGTTTTACAAAACTATTATCTAATAAAACAGATTCATCATTATCAAAAGATATTTTTAATTTCTCTTTACAATAGGCTAACAATTGTTCTTTAAACATCTCAGGCGTTGTATAAGGTGTGTCAGCAAAATGAAAACGTACTTCTTTTCTAAAAGCATCTAATGATGATGTTATTTGTAACGTCCAAGTATTATCATCTTGTTCAGCTAAAACTATTGTAGATATATCTACACCATGTGCTAAAGCGCTTAATGTTGTAAATAACATTACAACAAATAAATTAATTTTTTTCATAATAAAAATAATTTTACTGTTATTCTACTGCGTAAGCACCATAAAAGCAGTCAAAAAATTCATTGTTCTCTAAAGGCATAACATGGTAATGATATCCTCTTGTATCATCTTCATGTCCTCTACAATCATCTAAATCTGTAGGTTCATTTCCATCAGCATCTAATTGAGCATAAATTCCATGCCCATCTAAAGCATACCCAATCATTGCCGCGTGATCATCATCTTGTGTTATTCGGGTGCTATACCCCATATCTCCATGGTAATGATATCCTAAAGCATTATTTACATGCCCACCTGCATCATCAACCGGAGCAACTTGGTAAGCTGCTAATATTACATCTAAATCTGCTGGATGATCAAGTCTTACCCCATTAAAAGCCAAACCTCTTACATAAGGTCCATATTCTACCCCTGCAAGATCAACTGTTGGGCCATCACCTAATTGAATTGAGGTTTCTTGTTTTACAGGTGTGATAGGAATTAAATATGTTTCTTCTGCTTCTATCCATTCCGGAAGACATTGTGCACACATATTTTGATATTCAACGGCTGGATTTGGTTGTGCACCTCCTTGGCATTCTTCTATCGTTGTTACTCTTATAACTTCACCAGTATCTTCATCATACATTTTCCAACCATCATCATCATAAAAAGTGGCTAGATTCTCTATAAAAGCACCATCTAAATCAACAACTCCATCATCAGTAATCCACAGACCTCCTTTATCTGCACCGTCTGTAATATATTCTGGACACCAAGGCCCCATTTCATGATCTGCTGGCGTATGCTGTGATACTATTTGATAACAATCAGTTTCTGTACCATCGGAAAGTGTACATGGAACAGTAGATATTGTCATATAACCATCATCTACTAAAAACAAACTAGAATCTACTGTTAATACCGTTCCTACTGTTGTTTCATCATCATCAGCTACTGAGTCATCATTACTATCGTTACCACAGCCTGCTAAACTATACATTGAGATAATAATTAACCCTTTTGAAAATACATGTTTTACATTGCTACTAAATTTACTTTTCATAATTTAATAATTTACCTTAAGTTAAACTTCGTTAAAAAATTGGGGTAATGGTGAAAATTTGGTTTTATATACTATTTATCCTTTCTAAGATGAGGATTAATTTAAGTAGATAAACAAAGTATCAGTAAAAAGGGGTAAGCTTTCAGTAAATAAAAGAATCTTTTCAGTTGCATTAATGCAAAAACATTTCAATTAAGAAGAAAAATATTTTATACTAAGCACATAAACCCTTAATAAAAAAGCATGGATATTAGGAGCTATTTAATAGAAGTTATTAAAAAACAAAAAAGCCCTCAACTTTCGTTGAAGGCTTTCTATCGCTAAGCTCCCCCTCTTGGGCTCGAACCAAGGAGAATAATATGTTGACTTTCAACTAATTATCAATATTTAAAAGTAATTGGTAACCGAATTGTATGCCTTTTTTATTTTTTAATAGCATTTAGCTTATCTATAAACACTTCCTCTCTATTTACTTTATTATAAAAAGGCATTCCTATAAGTTTATATTGTTGACTTTCATATAGCTCGATTACGGCTTCTTTTTCTATCTCTTGAAGGAATTGTTCTTTCCATTCATCATTATATAATAAGTGGTCTCCTTTTGGTTCTATGAACAATTGATAAATAACCTCATCATCTGAATTTTTATCTGTCATATATAATACAAAGTCTGGTTCTGTTGCTTTTGCATCACTAAACCTGTATAACTTAAAGAAACGTTCGTTTCTTAATAAATAGATGTTTTTGAAACGCTCTTTTAAATCTTCAATATTATCGTGGAAATACTTTACTAAAAACTTTTCTTCTGATGAACCATAATTCTCATTGTAAGCATACCAATCTGCTTTGTTCAAGTCTACAAAATATTCTTGAGGAATATCATTACGCATTGTTGGTTTTCCTGTTTCTGCTGTAGTATTTTGATTTACTGAAAACGCTAATTTCTTATTCTTGAAATACTTTCTTAATGGCTCTCTATAGAATGATTTTGTACCTCTATAATCACCAAACTTGGTAGATATTTCATTTGCTATTTTGGTAGCTACACTTATAACAATTTCTAATTTTTGATTTGCAGATAGGTTATTTGTATCTTTTTGTAAACCTGTTACTTCTACTATTATACCTCCAAAATAATTTTCATTTGTTATAAAATCATTCATAGATTTTACACTTGGAAAAAACTTTTTGATATTATTGAAGTGGTAAAAAGGTATTTTATTTAAACCCTTTTGAATAATAGTTTTATCCCATACAGAAAACAAATGTTTATTTGCATAATTTGCTTGTACTGTATTTTGCTTTACCCTGTTGTTATCTAATATTACCGTTTGAGCTGACCTATTTGTTTTTAAGGCATAGGTGTGCTTTTTTACAATAGTTGGCTCTTGATATTCTAATAATGTTTTAGGGTTGTTTTTAACCTTTTTATTTAAAAAAATAAAACCACTTTTATATAATGCTGTTTCTTTAAATTCATCTTTAAGAATTAAATCTACTTCTACTTTTTCTTCAGGAAACATTCCTATTTGACGAAGTGCATTATTTAATTCGGTAATATATCTTGGGTTGTGTGAACAATGATAATGCAAAGTCTCGCAAAAACGCATTATGTTTTCTAAATCATTATCGTATTTACGTTTATCTAATTCTTGATTTTCTTCTAATTGAAATGGATAATATCTTGCACCTCTACCTATTAATTGTGCTTCTGCTACTGTAGTTTTACCAGGTGTACTACCCTTGGCATCACGAGTATCATATAATCTAACAATATCGTATAAGTTTAAAACATCCCAACCCTCATTTAATTTATCAACTGCAAATACTGCTCTAATCTCATTATTATTATCCTCTAATGTATTAATGGTTATTTGCTTTTCGTCACTATCATTTTTAGAGTTTACAGAAACAATTTTATCTTCTGTAAAGTCTTCTTTTATTTCATCTATTAAACCTTGTGATGATATATTTAACTCTTTAAAATATGCTATTGCTTTATCTAAAATTGCATTGTCTAATTTTATAAGGTTCTCTAATTTAGTAACCGTTAAGTTTCTTATTTCATCAATAAACGCTTTTTCCATTTCAGCACTTTCTGTAGTTGTTTTAGATTTAAACATTACTACAGGCTTTGCTAAAATACCTTTAGATGCAAATATTTTCTTTTTAAACTGACTTATTAATACTGCTACAATTGCACGTTGTATGGGTTGATAATCTACCTGATTAGTTTGCACTTCTTTTGAATAGCCATCTTCTCTAAATTTTGCTAATGAATAATCGTATAATAATTTATTGGCATATTTTGAAGCAATATTAGGATGATTGAGTTCTAACGTTGCTGTAAACTCCATCATTATATTTTCTGGACTAGAATCTAAAATACGACGTACTGTATATTCCCAACTTGTAAAGTTTTCTTTTTCTCCTTTGCTTAATTTCTTTTTAGTAAGCGTGTTAATATGATGTGCTTCATCACTAATTAATACAATTTCTTTACCTATAAAATCATCAAATGTAATACTGTTTTCTCTTGGTGCATTTAATCTTGTATGCAACCCTTGAATGGTAGAAAAATAAATACTAATATCATCTGCATTGGTGCTTTCAAAACTTTCAACTTCTGTGATATTTACATTTACACCATCTATATTAATTTGTTCTTTAAAAAGATATTTAGAGCTATTAGGATTTAAGAAGTTTTCTTTTGTTTTACGAATAATAGTATCTGTATTTACAAAAAATATAAAATTGCGATAGCCCATTTTATATAACTCCAATATAGCTCCTGCCATTACTAAAGTTTTACCAGAACCTGTTGCCATATGAAACAACACTTGTGTTGGTTTTGCTCTTAAACGTGGATTGTTTAAATAGTAATTAAGTGCTGTAAATGCTTCTTCTTGATAAGGTCTTGGTGTAAATTTTAGGTTGTTTTTTATTATTGGTGATAACTCTACCAATAAATCTCCATCATCTATTTTGGAAGCTATACGTTTGTCTAAACGCTGTATAGTATCTTGATTGAATAAGCTCATAAATTATTATTTATTGTTATAAAATGAATAATTTAATGTTCTATCTTTTTCACTTACATTGAAACTTGTATCCTCTATTTCACTAAAGTTTACGTATAGTTGATTTTTATCTAATACTTCAATTAAATATTGTTGCATTGTTTCTAAAGAAGCTGTTTTAAAAGCATCTAAACTTTTATTAAAAATATCTTTATCAAATTGGTAAGATATAAATGCTTTGGCTTGCATTTCTTCCCAGACCTTTAATATATCTTCTTTAGATTTTACATCTTGTATTTTATTAATAAAATATTGATTGTATTCCATTAATTCTGCATACACAAATGAACCACCACCTTGCCAGTCATAAGCTTTAGAAACACCTGACTGCTCTCCAGATATGACGTTCTTTAATCTCTGCACAGAGTCATTTTCACCGTAATCCATTTGTTCAACCCCAATGAATTTTCTACCTGACTTAAGAGCAACGCAAGCTGTTGTACCACTGCCTAAATTAAAATCCAAAACAATATCACCTTCATCTGTTGACATTTCAATTATCCTTGAAAGTAAAACCTCAGGTTTTTTTGCTGTCGGAAAACTTACACCTCCTTCATTTTGAGTGTTTTGAAAATCTATATCCCACCAAAAATCACAAAGCAACATCCCTAAATCATCAACAAATTTTTGATTTTTATAAACCTTTTTTATACTTTGTTGAAGAGGTGTAACTACTTGCCCATTGTAATATAAACCTTGTGAATTGCCATTTTTGAAATGCTCATAAATTTTATCAACTTCAATACGTGATTGCTTTTCCGCTTCTTTATTTTTATGAGATTGTAAACGACATATTCTATCAGAATTATTTAAATAAAAATTTTTAAACTTTTTATCATCAATATCGAGTTTACCAACACTTGTTTTTTTACTAATTACATTTTCTTTAAGCAAAACATCTGTTAAGCTTACTAATTGGTAATCTTTAATACTTTCACCAATCAAATAACGTGAATAATGTTTATCCCATTTCTCTCTTACTGTAAACTGTGGATTAAGTTTAGCAGAAGAAGATTTACGATAAGCTAATATTAAATCCTTTTGTTTTATTATTGTTTTGTCTTTATGA
This sequence comes from uncultured Cellulophaga sp., assembly GCA_947496695.1. Classification (GTDB taxonomy): domain Bacteria; phylum Bacteroidota; class Bacteroidia; order Flavobacteriales; family Flavobacteriaceae; genus Cellulophaga. The sequence goes on from CANMEI010000001.1 coordinate 465,300, forward strand.
GCAGTTTTAGTGCCACTAGGTGTAGATGATTTAACAGCTATAACATTTAAAAAATTATCAACTTTAAATATTTCATCACATAAAACTTTAAGATAGGCTTCTTCAATGTCATCAACATTTATAAAAATTACTCCACTTTCTTTTAATAGCTCCTTAGCGACAACTAACCGATTTTTCATAAAGGTAAGCCAAGTACTATGATTAAAAGAGTCATTATACTTGAAGGAATCATTTCCAGTATTAAAAGGTGGGTCTATATAAATCAGTTTTATTTTACCTCTATGTGTTTTTAGTAAAGAAGAAAGTACTAACAAATTATTTCCTTTTAAAATAAGATTCTCATCTCTTTTTAAGTCGGTAACGTTATGCTCCCCATCTTTATCATATTTTTTGAAATTAGTAAACGCCTTTGCGTCTAATAATCTATCTACACTATCTGGTGCTAAAGTTTCATTCCAAAATATCTCATTTCTTTTTTGGTCTTCTTTAGTTTGCCCTCCCTCTAATACACAATCTTTATGAGGCCATACCAATACAACATCATTTTTGGCTTTTATAAAATTATCTGTAGTATCATCATTAACTGCTAGACCTATTTTATTTTTAAATGCTGTATAGCTATCCGGTAAGAAAGATTTATTATTTACAAACCTTTGAAACTTAATTTTATCAAATACCAATATACTTTCTACTTCTTGAAAAAAGTGTTTTTTAAAAGTATCGTTTTTAATTAATAAACTTATAAGAAAAGGCTCTACTTTTAAAGCTGCTTCTATAATCTTATTTTTATTCAATTGGTTATCTACTACTAAATTGTCTTCGTTTTTAAGTAGTTCTATTAAGTCTTGTTGTAAGTTTTGCATTTATGATTGATAGTTGTTTATGATAGTATCGATTCCCAAATTTAATAATCTTAATTAAGTAAATGTAAGTTATAACAATAATTAAAAAAGGGTGACATTTCTGCCACCCTTTAATTTTAAATGTATTTCCAAATATAACCTCTACTATTTTCTCTTTCTCCTCGACATACTCTCGCTATGCATGTTTTAGATACTCCTGTTTTTCTTGATGCTTCAGCTACCGATTTATATTTAGCAACATAAACATAATTCAACTCTAATTGCAACACAGGTTTTTTTCGTAAATCTTTAGAGTTTTTAAGAGAAAAACCACTATCATAAGTCCAATAATAATTTTTAAGTAAATGTGTATTGCTTAGGCAAGCGTGAGATATTCTCTTTTTACTTACACTAGTTACACTAGATGCATCATTTAAAGATTGATATTCTCCAATCAACATTCCTTTTAAATCATATTGATACACTTTTTTCTTTATACCACCTCCTGAATCTGAATTGTAGCCTTCTACTTTTGAATTGTATTTAAACACATATTCTTTCTCTTTTTTTGCTAATTCATTGATATCATTTGCAGTATCTATTTGTTCCCATTTGAAGGCTTCAGAACCATAAGTTGCGATGGCTCTTTGAAATTTACTACCTTCTTTTTTTGAAGCTTTATATTCATGGTCTTTGACTCTAGAATTCAAACCCTTTGTCGAAATACCAATATAAACTTCATGGGTTTTTTGGTTAACCGCTTTGTAAATAATTCCAAAATTTTTCATTCTAAAACTATTTTCTTAAACCGTATCCTTTTTCATCTTGAATTATTAAACTCTCACACTTTAATTTTTTTAAATTATTAAATAATGTCTTTCTACCCATAGTATTAGTTTCTACAAATGTCTTTTCTAATTCTCCTGTTTTTGTAGTCCCCTTAGAATTTAGATAATTCAATATTAGATCGGCATTATTGCTATTATATCGACCATCCATTTCTTTATAAAGACTAAGCTCTTTTACTTCTTCAATAGAATCAATCCATAAGTTTTTTGGATTTACTTTAAACTTAGTAACCGTTTCAGAGTAATCATCCGCATATCTAAAAAAAATATTCTTAATATACCTATCGTCCAACTGAGTTCTTGTTACAGCTATTGCAAAATCAGCTTCTTGAGCTAACACTCTACTACCAGCCATACTGTCTCTATTTATAGGCTTATCACCTATTTTAGTTGAATGATGAATTACTATCATGCTAATCCCTAAACTATAAGTTAACTCTCTTAATTTCTGGGTAACTCTTTTTGCTGTTTCACTTTCTTCAATATTACTAGCTAGCCTAGTCAAACTATCAATTATTACTACTTCAGCTTTACTATTTTCAATTAAAGAATTTAATCTTTCCCAATCTTCACCACTATCTAAGTATCTTAAAAAGTCTATTTCTGTTGTTAAAAAATTTTCTTCTAACAATGTGCCAGAACTTTCATACAAATGTTCCATTTGACTCGCATTTCGTCTAGCCCGACCCAACCAGTACTCTTCCAAACTAACAAGCAAAACTTTTTTTGGAATCCCTATTAATTTGTCGCCAAGATAATCTTTAGCTCCAATTGCAAGTGAAATTGCAAGATTTTCACAAAGTATAGTCTTTCCTGATTTACTAGGTCCATAAATAAAACCAAATGATCCTTTTGTAATTCCTCTCCAAATATATTCTGGTAGTGGTTCCGATTTTGATTTTTTAATTAATTCCATGATTGATAGCGGATTTTCCTTTTTTAATTTTTTATCCACTTGTTTTTCTTTATACATCTTCTTTCTTCATTTAGAATAACCACTCTAGAAATGGTTATTCCTTTCTCTATTATTTACTTCTACTTCAAGGTCAGAAGCTTAACCTTTAAATTTAATCGCGATTAATTCCATTACGTACTAGAATCGAGAACAAATTAAAGGCTTACTTGAGAATTCATTTGAGGAAACTTTTATTCCCTAAGAATTATTCTTTATAAAAATCTATATTTGAAAAAATGTTGAATAGTCTTTTTTTTGAATCTGTTACATTTGTGGGAACAGCCTGATTGAAAGCACTTAATCTCTTTGGAGCATCTTTAATAGGTTCATAATCCTCATCCTGATATTCCACTATACTATTAATAATTCTCCCAAACTCAGAATTTGAAAGATTTTTAACTTGTTTATTTTCTCTTAAAAGATGAAAGAAATATAATACGTCCGCTTTATTCCAATTAAATTGAATTTTCTTCTCTAAATTAGGATAAGGATTTTCTAAATAATTACTTATATCTTCATGTAATCTATTTAGCTGTTGAAGTAATCTTTTGTTTATATCGTCATTAAAATAATCTACTTTCTGCAATACTTTTGAAATTTCATCCAGTTGATTAAGCCTTTCACTAACAAAACTACTAAATGATTCTCCATAAATACCTTTAGTAGATTTTTCATTTTTAAAAGAATTAAAATATCTAGTCGCCATTTCATCAATTTTTGGAAATAAAAAATCCTTTAAAAACTCTTTTTCTAAATATTCTTCTTCGTTACCCGAATACATATCCCAACTTTTATATATGATCTTAATTTTATTTTCGTCCATGGGTTCTTTAAATTCTTCTGGCAAAATATTTCTAGAACAATAATTGAGAAAAAAATGTTGAAGTTTACAATATTTTTCTTTTGAAGTAAAATCTAAAAAACTCAAATTTCTATGATACATAAATATTATAATTAAAACCTACACTAAAATACTAAAGTGTAACTAGTGTAGGTATTTTTAAATGCATTTCATTTTCAGTGGTTTTTTTTTAAAAGAGAAAAAACCGTCTCAAAACCCAATTAATTAAGGAAAATACAGCATAAAAACTCTAAAAAATTAATCTATTAAAATTTCAAAATGATTATAGAAATATGGTGTATCATCAATAATGTAAACGACATGAAAATTTGTAGATAATTTTATATAAGTGACAATACACTTTTCTCCAGAAAGTATTTTACCTACATTCCTAATTGCTAAAACCATAAAAGGACATTTTAATTTAATTAATTTATTCTCAAATGTAACTACCCAAATACTTAACGGTGTAGAGTACCTGAGTAGTTCTACTAATTCACTATTTTTCATGTAAACGCTATGTATATATAATATGTAATGAAGTGATTTGTGCCCACAAACCAATAAATATGGACCTATAGATTAAATCCAACCTGAATTATTTAGAATTTTGAATCTGGTCAGAATTAATAATTTGATTTTTTAAAGCTTCTATTTCAGCCTTTCGTTGAAGTATGCGTTCTTTTATTTGATTTTTAAGATTTGGATATTTTGAATAAATATGTTGCAATCCTTCAAGCGTAGAACAGCTAACTATCTCAATAAAAATTTCAGATAAATTAACATTATCTTTTGACCATTCTGCAAGCTTCTTTCCTGTAGTTGTATTTATAATAAAATCGTTCATTTCCTTAAAAAGTCCAGTTCTATCTTTTGTAACTCTGGCAAGATGCTTTTCATTTAGGAGTTCAAAATTGAGTGTTAAATCATATTCAAATCCATTTCGCATTTCTTCCTTTGTTCCTAGTTTGGTTACAGTCATTTTACCTCTAACATCCAAACCTGTAACGTATTCTATTTTACGTCTAACGGTTGTTATAATATGTACATTAGATTGGATAATTTTATCTATAAACGCTTGATGTTTTGGTGTTACAATACTCCAATCTTGGAATCTCCCCCCTAACTTTCTGTGAATATCTAAACACCCCCCAACCCCTTTCCATTCATTCGACACTGAATCAATGATAATAACTTCCATTGAAGCCCTTTCACAAGTTGTAATAGCTTCTATAAACTTTTCTGGACTATAAGGCGCTTTTAACGATAACACATTGAAATTACCTAAGTGAGCATACAGATTAGAGCTTCCATTTTCAGTATCTATAATTGCTACTTTAGACCAATCAGTTGTAATTCCATATGCTAATAATAATGCTGAGTAAGTTTTACCTACCCCAGAAGCTCCACTTAAACCGATTTTAAGTTTTGTGTTACCCCTTTTCGCTTGATGTAATTGCATAATTCTATTAATTAAATTTTATACTAATTTTAAATTGTTCAACTAACAAAAAAAGAGAGCTGATATAGCCCTCTTTAATTATTACTTAATATTTTTTTAAAGAACTTCTTCTTCTTGTATTAGATGCTTTTCAGCCATATCTAGTTCTTCATTAACATATTCATATCGGAATAAAAGTTCTACTGTTTCCCCTGTCTCCTTAAAAGTATAATCATAAGGTTCGCATGGAACTTTAGCCACTTTACCCTCAAACGATGTACCAATAAGTTCTTTACAAGTGTCTTCATCAAAAGTTGAAGGCACTGATGCTGTCCTTGTAGAAAAATAAACTTTTCCCGTCGTTCTACTTTTAATTGGCTCTATTCCGCCTTGCACAATTAATACATTAAATTTTTTCCCTTGATCATTAGATCTTGTTTTGTAATCAATAATTTTTACCATGATTCTATTTTTTAAATTATAAATTGTTGTACGGGGATATTCCCCAATTTCAAAAAAGGGCGGGGATGTTTGTGGGTTATAAAAACGAATTATATTCTCAAAAAAAATAAAAATTTGAGATTTCATTAGCTGAATTATTTACTTGATAAGTTTAACTACTTACTCAGTTTTTCAGAAAGTCTAACCATTTCTCTGCCTACACTTTTCTGCACTACTTTACCATAATATTCTTGTGTAATGTTCATATTAGAATGACCTAATAGTTCACTAACAATTTCCATTGGGACATCATTATATAAAAGTACAGTTGATGCAAACGTTTTTCTGGCGGTATGATGAGTAATCGTTTTGTTAATACCAACAATTACAGAAATCTCTTTTAAATAAGAATTTATCTTTTGATTGCTAAACTTAGGAAGAACATACTCTGAAATTGTTTCATATTTTCTAATTAAGAATATAGCCTTTGGTAGTAACGGCACTGATATTAGTTTACTTGTTTTCTCTCTCTTAATTTGAATCCATTTATTTCCATCAAAGCCAATAACTAAATGTTCTTTTTTAAGATTAACCATTTCATGATAAGCCAAACCTGTATAACAGCAAAAAATAAATAAATCACGAACTAATCCTAACCTAGATTGTTGAAAATGATACTTTTCTAATAAAATTAATTCCTCCGAGGTTAGAAAAACTACTTCTTTCTTAACTCTATTAGGCTTATGATTTATAAAAGGATCGTGATTTAGATAACCTTCTGACACAGCTAGTTTAATAGGCTTTCTAAAGCGCTGAATCACTTTGTTTACTGTAACCTGTTTTTGGTCTTTTTCCGTCTTTAAATAGTACTCAAATTCAGTTAAAAATTGTTGGTTCAGTTTATCTAAAGGGTAATCTTTCTTATTATATTTAAAAGAGATAAATGACTCTACATGATTACACACATATTCAAATTTCTTCCATGTAACAGGCTTAATATCCTTATTGATTAACTTAGACTGAGTTGCTAAATATTTTTTGAAATAACTTACAACATTATCTTCTTTCTGTATGATTTTATTGAAAAACTTATCTAGAATATCATCGACAGTAAAATCAATATTTTGAACTTGAAGAAATAAATAAGCCTTTTGAATTTTTTGATTTATTAGTGATAGTTGACCGTTAATACTATTACTGTATTCGGTCTGTTCTTTAACTAGTTGTTTCTTAGAATTCCAGCTATTTGGATTCACAAAAAAACTAGTAGAAAACTGCTTTCTTTTCTTTCTAAATGTGATTCTACAATATAAAGGACAAATACCCTTTTGATTTGTTTTAGCCTTATTCAAATAGAATAAAACACTTAATGATTCTTGATTCATGACCAATTGATTTTTAGTTAAACAATTGGCATACAATTCAGTTTTAAATGTGGGATACCTAGATATTTTATGGGATACCTAATAGAATACCTTTTTTACCCAAAAAACTTGACAAGTTGACTTTTAGTTGAAAGTGGAGATTTTGTAACATATACAGCTAATCCAAGCTATACTTGGCTAAAAATAAAAAAGCCCTCAACTTTCGTTGAAGGCTTTCTATCGCTAAGCTCCCCCTCTTGGGCTCGAACCAAGGACCCTCTGATTAACAGTCAGATGCTCTAACCAACTGAGCTAAGGAGGAGTGTACTTTATCGCGTTAGCGGGTGCAAATATAATTGTTTTTTCAAATTAGCCAAACAAAAAAATACACTTTTTTTGTTTTTTTTTATTCTGACCTATTTTTTATAAAAATCCTTTTATAATATTCCAGATATCATTACCAAAAATTACAGCCATTAAGCCCATAATTATAACGAAACCTATTATCTGTCCACGCTCTAAAACTTTCTCACTTGGCGTACGACCAGTTATCATCTCATAAAGTAAAAACATTACATGGCCACCATCTAAAGCTGGTATAGGTAATAAGTTTACAAATGCCAACCAAACTGAAAACATTGCCATAAAGTTCCAAAAGAACATCCAATCAAAAGATTCTGGCATCATGCTTACAATACCTATTGGTCCTTTTACTGATTTGTATGCTTCTGTTTTTGGTTTAAAAATAATTTTGAATTGTTTTATCTGCTTTGTAAGTACTTTTATAGTTTCTGAAAAACCAGCTGGTATTGCTGCTAATAAACTATACTCATCTGTAACAACTAAATCATCAGTACTTAATTGCACTCCAATAACACCACTTTCGGGTACAACTAAATTAATTACTTTTTCAGTTCCACCTCTATTTACAATAATGTTTAAAGGCTCATTTACAGCTCCTTTTATAGCTGTTACAAACTCATTCCAATAAACTGCACTTTTATTATTTACTGATACAATTTGATCACCTGCCTGTAACCCTGATTTAGATGCAACAGAATTTGATAATACCGTAGCTATTAAAGATTTTTGTCTATACCCTAAAAAGTTTTTACCCTGAGTTGCTAAAACGTCTTTAATTCCTTCATCTGGCACTGAAAAACTAACTTTTTCTCCACCTCTATCCACTGTAATTTGATCAGCTAATAAAATATCTAAAGTAGCATCAGAGAATTTTTTTGATTTCTCTCCATCAATAGAAAGTATTTTATCACCAGTTTTTAGCCCTATTTTTTCACCAATTGAATCTACGACAATACCATATTTCAAATTATCTGCAGGTATATAAGTATCACCATTAACTACCAATAAACTAGTATAAATAATCCATGCTAAAAAAAAGTTTACAGTAACACCACCTAACATTATAATTAAACGCTGCCAAGCTGGTTTTGAACGGAATTCCCATGGTTGTGGTTCTTGTGCCATTTGCTCAGTATCCATACTTTCGTCTATCATACCCGCAATTTTCACATAACCACCTAATGGCAACCAACCAATACCATATTCTGTCTCTCCTATTTTTTTCTTAAATAATGAAAATTTAACATCAAAAAATAAGTAGAATTTTTCTACTTTGGTTTTGAAATATTTAGCTGGAATAAAATGCCCCAACTCGTGTAAAATTACTAATATCGAAATAATTAATATAAAGGTAAGTATCTGTGTAACTACGCCCATTTAATGTCTTTTTTTTAACTTTTAAGCGCCAAAAGTAAGCTTTTACAAGATGTAAAAAAAGTAAAGTAATTTTAGCCGATTTATTTTATGAAATTTTTAATAGCTTTTAAATAGATTCTCTTTAACTATTGAAACTGCGTTAGTACCTTTGTTAAAAATAAAAAATGGGTGCTTTTTTAAAAAAATACAGATTATTCTTAATCGTATTTCTATCGTTATCAACTGTAATAATGTATCTCTTTTACAATGCATTAAAGCCTGTAGTTATTTTACCTATTTACCAACCTGCAGATTTTAATCCTGAATTAGTAGATCTATCATTACAGCATGTAAAAAAATATCATACAATTGCAGATTTTTCATTAACTAACCAAAATGGTGAAACCATAACTAATGATACTTATAAAAATAAAATTTATATAGCCGATTTCTTTTTTACGACTTGCCCTACTATTTGCCCAATTATGACAGGTAATATGGTTACTATTCAAAAAGAGATTTTAAATGATGATGATGTTATGTTATTATCACATTCAGTAACTCCTGTAATAGATTCAGTAGCACAATTAAAAAAGTATGCTTTAGAGAAAGGTGTTAATGATAAAAAATGGAATTTAGTCACTGGTGATAAAAAACAAATTTATGAACTTGCCAGAAAATCATATTTGGCAGTAAAAACTGATGGTGATGGTGGGCCTTTTGATATGATACATACTGAAAATTTTATGCTCGTTGATAAAGAAAGAAGAATACGAGGTACTTATGACGGAACCAACCCTGAAGAAATAGAAAAACTGTTGAGTGATCTTGAAATTTTAAAAAAATCTTATAAAAAATAATTAATGGTTTTCTTATTAATTATTGAATTGGTTATTTATAAATATTTAATTTTTTTACTTAAAGTATAAAATTGGTTGACTTCTAAAATATTAATCTTGCTATATCTAAATTATGTTATGTAACAATACTTTTCTGATGTTATACTTAAAAGAGGATAAAAGATAGTGCTTACGCACAATTACCATAAAAAATGAAATTTTAATAGCTTTTTAAGACCTTAATATAGTCTTTTTCACTTATTTTTGCTCTTAATTAAAATCAATCTAAATAACAAGTTGGTAAAAACAGTTGCACAATTAAAACGAGGAGAAAAAGGTATTATCAAAGAATTTGCTGATAACATACTACCTATAAAAATTTTAGAACTAGGGTGCTTACCTGGTAATGAAGTTGAACTTGTTTTAATTGCACCTTTAAAAGACCCTATTTATATAAATGTAAATGGTTCTCATATTGCGATACGTCGTTCAATGGCCAAATTGATTGAGCTAGAAATAATTGAAGACGAAAGCCTATTATGAGTAAGCAAATTAATGTAGCACTAATTGGAAATCCTAATACAGGAAAAACATCTGTTTTTAATCAGCTTACTGGTTTAAACCAAAAAGTGGGTAATTACCCTGGTATTACTGTTGAAAAAAAAGAGGGTATTTGCAAACTACCACGTGGCGTAAAAGCTCATATTATAGATTTGCCCGGCACCTATAGCCTTAACACCACATCATTAGATGAAAGTGTTGCTGTAGAACTATTATTAAATAAAAATGATAAGGATTTTCCTGATGTAGCTGTTGTGGTTACTGATGTAGAAAACCTAAAAAGAAATCTACTTTTATTTACACAAATTAAAGATTTAAAAATTCCGACAATATTAGTCATTAATATGGCTGATAGAATGTCTAGAAAAGGGATTAGTATTGATATTCCATTACTAGAAAAGAAACTAGATACTAAAATTGCACTAGTTAGTACACGTAAAAAAGTTGGAATTGATAAATTAAAAGAATTAATTATTGATTATAAAAACCTGTCAATCAAGCAAAATATTGATATGACAGTTATTGCATCTGAATATTTTGAAAGATTAAAAAAGGCTTTTCCTAAAGAAGATATTTACAAACTTTGGTTAGTAATCACCCAAGACGTAAATTTTATGCCAATTCAAAAGAATTTGCAAGAAACAGCTAGATCTTTCGATACAAAATCAAAATCTGAATTAAAAAAATTACAACAAAAAGAAACTATTTTAAGATACCAATTTATAAATGGTATTCTTAAACAAACTCATAAAATAGACCTTAACGCGGCTAAAGGCTTACGCGCTACTTTAGATAAGGTTTTAATGCACAAAGTATTTGGATACCTAATATTCTTTGCCATTTTACTTTTGATTTTTCAAGCAATTTACGATTGGAGCTCTTACCCAATGGATTTTATTGAAAGTTCATTTGCTACCGCTAGTGAATGGATTAAAAATACACTACCGCCAGGAGTATTTACTGATCTAATTGCTGAAGGAATTTTAGCAGGTATTGGTGGTGTTGTCATATTTATACCTCAAATAGCATTTCTTTTCTTTTTTATTGCCTTATTAGAAGAGACAGGGTATATGAGCCGTGTAGTTTTATTAATGGATAAATTAATGCGTCCGTTTGGCTTGAGTGGTAAAAGTGTAGTCCCTCTAATATCAGGTACAGCTTGTGCTATTCCTGCAATTATGGCAACCCGTACAATTGAAAACTGGAAAGAACGGTTAATTACTATTTTAGTTACTCCATTTACAACATGTTCCGCTCGTTTACCTGTATACCTAATAATTATCACATTAGTTATTCCTGAAGGAAGGTTTTATGGTTTAAGCTACCAAGCTCTTACACTAATGTTACTTTATTTACTTGGTTTTTTTACTGCAATAGTATCTGCAATGTGCTTAAACAAAATATTAAAATTCAAAAGTAAATCATACTTTGTAGTTGAAATGCCTAACTACAAACTTCCTTTAGTTAAAAATGTAGCATATACAGTACTTGAAAAAACAAAAAGTTTTGTTTTTGGAGCTGGAAAAATAATTTTAGCAATATCAATTATTCTTTGGTTTTTAGGTTCTAATGGTTTTTCTGATGATTTTCAGAATGCAACTAGTATTATTGAAAACAGAATAACAGAAAATGGTTTGTCTGATTTTAATAAAGAAAATATTCATACCGAATTAGTCCGTTATGAAAAAGAATTGAATGATAGTGTTGTAAAAAAAGTTTACAAGATAAACGCATTAGCCATAAAAGATTCAGTTGCTCAAAAACAAGCTACACTTTTTAAACATGCGAAAGATCAAGAAATATCAAGCTATAAACTTGAAAACTCATATATGGGTTATATGGGTAAAGCAATTACACCAATTGTAGAGCCATTAGGTTATGATTGGAAAATTGGTATTGCCGTTCTTACATCATTTGCTGCCCGTGAGGTTTTCGTAGGTACTCTAGCTACAATATATAGTGTTGGTAGTGATGAAGAAGAAACTATTACCAATAGAATGGCGGCAGAAATAAATCCTAAAACTAATAAGCCTCTATTTAATTTAGCATCAGGTGTTTCTTTATTATTATTCTATGCTTTTGCTATGCAATGTGCTAGTACATTAGCTATAGTAAAAAGAGAAACAAATACTTGGAAATGGCCTATAGCTCAATTAGTTTTTATGAGCGCATTTGCTTATGTTGTTGCCTTAGCCGCTTATCAAATATTAAAGTAAAAGATTATGATACAGCAAGTTTTAATGTACATTACACTAACTATTGCATCTGGTTATATTGTAAAAAAATTCTTTTTACCTAAATCTCTTTTTTCTTCAAAAAAGCAAAAACAAAAAAGGTGTGGTTCTACAGATTGTGGCTGTAATTAAAACTAAAAAATACCATAACATTTATTTAAAAGTTCAAGCAACCTTTTAAGTACAAGTAACGTCTTATTAACTAAGAGACTTATTTACTTCTGTTTTTCTTAGAAAAGTTAAAGTATTGATAAATAACTCTTAACGAAAAACCAAAGATAGTTCTATTTATGAATTTCTGAGTTTTTTTGTTTTAAATATTTAAGCCAACTTTATGCTCAAGAGAACTAATTTTTTATTCATTTTTTTATTCTGCTTAAACCTTTCAACTCTATTTTCACAAAATATAAGTGCTACAATAATAGACTCCACCTCTTTAAAACCAATTCCATTTGCAACTATTCAATGGTCTGTTGATAAAGGCATTATTACTAATGAAGATGGCGAATTCAACCTTAATATAGATCAAAGTATACAGCTAAAAGATTCAATTTATATTTCTTCAATGGGCTACACTACACTTGGTAAAACTTTTGAAGAACTTAAAGACAGTATTATCTATTTATCACCCAACACCATTTTACTAAAAAATGTAATAGTTTCAAACAAAAATTATACAGCTGATGAAATTATTGACTTTGTGAAAGAAAATCTAGATAAAAATTACAATAGAGATTATACTAAAAAAAGAATGTTTTTGCGTGAACGTTATTTTCAAAACACGAATAAAACAAACTATTCAGATTTTGAATCAACTATTACTGCTTTTAATAGTCATTTTTTAGATAGTGTAATACAAAGTATCCCAAAAAGTGATGAACGGTATACAGAATCTTTATTTGACCTTTACGGAAATTACAACGAAGGAAATCAAAAAATAGATTTAATAAAGGCATCTGAACTTTATGATAAAAATAGTGAGGTAGATGTTAAAAAACTAGAAGAAAGGTTCAATAAAATCATCAAAGAAAATGTAAAAACAACTTCTTATTTTAAAGTGAAGTCTGGAATTTTCGGAAGTAAAATTGATTCTGAAGGACTATTTAATACTGAAATTGATTCCAGTGATGTAGATGCCTTAAATAAAAAATTAGAAGAAGAGCAAGAACGAAAAAAAGATCGTAAAATCTATTTTGCAAAAAACATAAAAAAAGAAGTTGGTAATCGCTTTAAAAATCTATTTTTTATGGATAATACAGATTTGAACTTTATTACAAAATCACGCAAATATGAATTTAACCTAATAGAATATGCTTATTTAGGGACAGACCCTGTTTATGTCATAAATTTTAAACCTAAAAACGGAGCTGATTACCAAGGTACATTATTTGTAAATTTTGATGATTTTGCCATTCTAAGAGCTGACTATGAAAATGTAAAATCAATTAAAACATTTAAATTACTAGGTATTTCTATGAATCAGTATCTAGATAAAGGAAAAATGATTTTCTACAAAGATTCTGATAAAAAATACAACCTAAGGTATTTAGAATATGAAAATGGGGCTAAGGTTGGAATAAAAAGACCTTTAAAAATTATTGAAAAAAACAAAGTGGTAAAAGGTAAAAACAAACAAAATGAACTCTCGTTAAAAATGGATCTTGCCTTAACAAGTACCAATAAATATGAAATAGTAGTTTTTAATACAGAAAAAAGCACCTCGGCAACTTATGATTCATTTACTGAAAACAATGATGTTCTACCTACGTATATGCCCAACTACAATCCTGAGTTTTGGAAAGGGTATAATATTATAGAACCTAATACTGCAATCAAAGAATTTACTTCTAAAGAAGTTGAATAATAATTATATAAAATGTACAATTAATAAACCCCACCCTAAAACTAAAAATAAACCACCAAGAGGTGTAATTGGACCTAATATTTTTATTTTTTTATTTTTTGATGCGCTAATACAAAGACCATAAATACTAAAAGAAAATAGAAAAACACCTATAATAAAGCTATACACAATATAGTTTTCTATTGCTGTTGAAAAATTTAAATTAAAACCTATAAACAATAATACTATGGCATGATACATTTGGTATTTTACGCCAGTTTCAAAGCTTTTTAATTGATCTTCAGTAAAAGTTTTTTTTAATGCATGTGCACCAAAAGCTCCAAAAATTACAGCTAACATTCCTAAAATTGCTCCAAAAATTTGTGCCAAAACCATATCAATATCTTTAATGTAACAAAAGTAGTCAAGTTCAAATTAAATAAAAGTTATTTTATCTGAACACTTATAAATTTATCTTCATTAACTGTAAAAGCACATTCTTCAAAATCTGGAGCACCAAATGTTTTTAATTTACCATATGAAAACCCTAATGACTCTTTTGGAATTCCAATAAAATTTGTGTCTAGCTTTTCATTAGAATTTTCATCATGAAAAATTGCAATTGCATATTTTCCGTCAGGAATATCTAAAAGATCAAGTTTTGTTATACCTGTATTCGCTTTTTCTTTTTTTGATTTAAATACTGTATCAAACTTTAAAAAACCTTTTGATTTATTATACAACGCAACACAAATATTCCCATTATCATTTTCCACATTACTAACCTCTATACTAATTTTATGTTGTGCTTGTATAAATATTGGAAATATAAGTAAGCATAAAAATATTGCTTTCATAAAATGTGTTTTTACAATTATTTTACTAAGTCAAAAACTTAGCCAAGATAGAGTAATCCTATTAAAAAATATTCTAATCTATCCTAAACCTACATCTAAGGTCATCATTACTATAAAACCACCTATAAAACCCATTACAGCAATATCTGTATGATTATCTTGTTGTGTTTCAGGTATTACTTCTTCTACTACCACAAAAATCATAGCCCCTGCTGCAAAAGCAAGTGCATATGGTAAAATTGGCTGAAAAGACATTACAGCCCAAGCACCAATTACTGCAGCAATTGGCTCTACTAATGCTGATGCTTGGCCATACATAAAACTTTTAGTCCTACTTAAACCTTGTCTTCTTAATGGCATAGCCACTGCAAAACCTTCTGGAAAATTTTGTAAACCTATCCCTAATGCTAAAGCTACTGCTCCACCAATACTAGCTCCATCAAAACCCGCGGCAACACCTCCAAATAAAACACCTACTGCTAAACCTTCTGGAATATTGTGAAGTGTAATAGCTAATGTTAATAATGTTGTTTTATGCCATGGGGTTTTAATACCTTCCTTTTCACTTTCTTTAAAATTAATGTGTAAATGTGGCAACACCTTATCTAAACCAAAAAGAAATAATGCTCCAAACAAAAAGCCTACTGCAGCAGGAATTACTTTTTCAAATCCTTCTCCAGGACTCATTTCAATACCAGGCGCTAATAAACTCCAAAAACTTGCTGCTACCATTACTCCGCCTGTAAAACCTAACATTCCATCTAAAAGAGCTCTATTCATTGTTTTAAACAAAAAAACTAATGCTGCACCTAATGCAGTAAGTGCCCAAGTAAAAACCGTAGCGTAAAAAGCAGCTAAAACCGGATCTATCGATTCAAAATATGAAATTATTTGTTCCATTATATCTATTTTAATTCTAATTATTATACTATTAAAACTGGTATATCAACATTATGCCTAACAGTATCTACCGTTGTACCAAACAAAATATCTTTAAATAATTTATGGCCGTGTGCACCCATTATTAAAATATCAAAATCTTCTTGGTTTACTATTTTTGAAATTTTCTTTTTAGGGCTACCAAATGCTAATAAAATTGAAATACTATATCCCATTGCTATCAATTCTTTTTTATACTTTTCTAAATATATCCGGTCACTTAAAGTCTCATAATCATAAGTATTATTGCCGTGCACAATTGAACCGGCAGTTTCTACTACATGAATTAAAGTATACACTGCGTTTTCACCTCCTAAATTTAGTGCAGTTGCTATTGATTTTTGATCACTGTTTGAAAAATCGATAGCAATAGCTATATTTTTATAATTGATTTTCTTTAAATTTTCATTTATAAAAATCTGCTCAATATGTGGTACATGCTGTACTTTTCTAGATGTTTTTATTACTATTGGTTTTAAAATAATATAAAACAGCAATACTAAAGCTCCCAAAGCTATAGGCACAACAAACACCCATATGTATATATGGTTTGAACTATATATTAGCCAGCCAGCTATTTCATCATAAACCAATTTTGCGTTTAAAGTAACAATTATTAAAGCAACAACCCATGAGGCTATTTTTGTTAATGTACCAATTGCAAAATCGCCCATTTTTTTTTGATCACTTACAAAATGTATTAATGGGATTATAGCAAAACCTAATTGTAAGCTTAACACAACTTGACTTAATATTAATAACTTACCTGTAGCACTTTCTCCAAAGTAAATTACGGTAACTAATGCTGGAGCAATAGCTATAACACGAGTAACTACCCTACGAACCCAAGGTTGAATTCTTAAATTTAAATAACCTTCCATTACAATTTGCCCTGCTAAAGTGCCTGTTACAGTACTACTTTGCCCAGCTGCTATTAATGCCAAAGCAAATAGTATTCCTGCCCATTTTGAACCTAGCAAGGGTTCTAATAAACGGTGTGCATCTTGTATTTCAGCCACTTCAAACATTCCATTTTTATAAAAAGTAGCGGCTGCTAAAATTAAAATTGCGGCATTAACAAAAAATGCAAGGTTTAAGGCTATAGTTGAATCTATAAAATTATATTTAATAGCCTGTTTAATTCCTTTTTTTGTTTTTTCAAACTTTCTGGTTTGTACTAATGATGAGTGTAAGTATAAGTTATGAGGCATTACAGTTGCTCCAATAATCCCAATAGCAATATATAATGCTGCACTGTTTGGCATAGTTGGTACAAAACCTATAATCATTTCACCTACATCTGGCTTTGCAAAAAATACCTCTATAAAAAAAGAACCACCAATTATTGCAATTAATGATATTATAAAGGCTTCCATTTTACGAATTCCTTTATTAATTAAAAATAATAGTAAAAAAGTATCTAATACTGTAATGCAAACGCCCCAAGTTAAAGGAATATCAAACAACAATTGCAAACCAATTGCCATACCAATAACCTCTGCTAAATCACAAGCCGCAATGGCAATTTCTGCAAAAACATACAGAATAAAGTTTACAGGTTTAGAGTATGTTTCTCTTGATGCTTGTGCTAAATCTTTTCCTTGTACAATACCCAACCTAGCGCTTAAACTTTGTAACAATAATGCCATAATATTAGACATTAATAACACCCATAAAAGTTGGTACCCAAATTGGCTACCACCTGCTAAATCAGTTGCCCAATTTCCAGGATCCATGTAACCAACACTAATTAAATATGCAGGACCAAAAAATGCAGCAATTTTTTTCCATAAAGAGGTGTTTTGAGTTACTTTAACAGACTCATTTACTTCTTCAAGTGATTTATTATTATGCTGCTTAAATTCTTCTTTCATTTTATATAAATGAATTAAAAATATATTCTATTAATCGCATCTTACATATAGGTTTGATGCTATTTGGTGTGATATTAAAATAGATTTATCATTAATATTAATTTGTAATGAACCATCAAAATCTTCTTTATCTAGTACTGTAATCTTATCTCCTAATGCAATCCCGTGCTTATCTAAAAATTTTAAAAATGGAGCTGAAGAATCTTTAACCCCCACACAAATACCCGTTTGGTTTAACTCAACTTCATTTAATAATTTTTTTGTAGTCTTTGTTAATTCACCACTTTTTGATGGAATTGGATCTCCGTGTGGATCAAACTTTGGGCAACCAAGGTGTTTATCTAAACTATCAATTAATTTTTCACTTTTAATATGCTCTAGTTGTTCTGCAATTTCATGGACTTCATCCCATGAAAAATCTAATTTATCAACTAAAAAAACTTCCCATAAACGATGTTTTCTAACAATAGATAATGCTTTTTTTTCTCCATTATCAGTTAAACTAACACCTTGATATTTCTTGTATGAAACATATTCTTTTTCCGAAAGTTTACGAATCATATCTGTTACCGATGAAGCTTTAGTTTCCATCTGCTCCGCTATTGCATTTGTTGATACTCTTTTATTTTCAGTACCACCCAAATGATAGATTGCTTTTATATAATCTTCTTCAGAATGTGTCATTAAAAAAATTTAAACAAAAGTACGTTTTTATTTTAAATACAAAAATATATTTTTGTGATGTAAAATATATTTTTAGATTTGTCTAAAAATAAAGTTTAACAAATTAAAAAAATATAAAATGTCAATATTAAAACCTTATACAATAATATTACTCTGTTTCATATCTATCAGTACATTTGCTCAACAAGCAAGTGTATCAGGTATTGTTTTAGAAAATAACACACCTATACCTTTTGCTAATATTTTGGTTTTAGATTCAACTACCGGAACTTCATCAGATGAAAGCGGAAAATTTTCATTCGGAATTAAACCAGGCTCTTATACTTTAAAAATTACTGCCATTGGGTACCGAAATACCACACGAAAAATAGAAGTAACTGAAAATGGTTTGAAAAATTTAACGATAAAACTTTTAGCTACTTCTGAAGAGCTAGAAGAAATGGTAGTTACAGGAACTTTGAAAGCAGTAAGAAGATCAGAAAGCCCTGTACCTGTTGAAGTGTATAGTCCAACTTTTTTAAAACAAAATCCTACCTCAAATATTTTTGAAGCATTACAAAATGTAAACGGAGTTCGCCCTCAAATAAATTGTAATGTTTGTAATACTGGCGATATTCATATTAATGGGCTTGAGGGGCCTTATACTTTAGTATTAATTGACGGAATGCCAATTGTAAGTGGACTAAGTACCGTTTATGGTTTATCTGGTATTCCAAATTCATTGATAGAACAAATTGAAATTATCAAAGGTCCGGCATCAAGTCTATATGGTAGTGAAGCTGTTGGTGGTTTAATTAATATTATCACTAAAAATACTTTGCAGGCTCCAAAGTTATCTATTGATGGTTTTGTTACTGGCTGGGGTGAATATAACATTGATGCTGGAGGAAAAATAAATATAGGAAAAAAAACAGACCTTTTATTGGGGGCAAACTACTTTAATTACAGTAATCCTATTGATAATAATGGCGATAATTTTACTGATTTAACGCTACAAGATAGAATTTCTGTTTTTCAAAAATGGAATTTTCAACGTGATGAGAACAGAATATTATCTGTAGCAGGACGTTTTTTTTATGAAGATCGTTGGGGCGGTGAAATGCAATGGACACCCGAATACCGTGGTGGTAGTGAAATTTATGGCGAGAGTATTTATACTACCCGTTATGAACTTTTAGGAAAATACCAACTGCCAGTTAAAGAAAAAATGATGTTTACTTTTTCTTATACTGACCATGACCAAAATTCCGTTTACGGTGATACTGAATATTTAGGAAAACAACGTATTGGTTTTTCTCAACTTACCTGGGATCTAACAAAAAATACGCATGATATTCTTATAGGTTCAGCTTTACGTTACAATTACTATGATGATAATACTACAGCTACAGCTGAAGATGATGGTAGTAATAACCCAGATAAAGTAATAATACCAAGTCTTTTTGCTCAAGACGAAATTTCATTTTCTAACAAGCACTCGTTATTACTAGGTATGCGTTATGATTATGACAATCGTCATGGTTCAATTTACACCCCTAGAATGGCTTACCGGTGGAAAATAAGTGATAACGATATTTTAAGACTAAATGCAGGAACTGGTTTTCGTGTCGTAAATATTTTTACTGAAGAACATGCTGCACTAACAGGCTCAAGAGAGGTTGTTATTACTGAAGAGCTTGACCCTGAACAATCATTTAATGTGAATCTTAATTATTTAAAAAAGATTTATAGTGACAATGGTACATATGTAAATTTAGATTTTTCAGCATTTTACACTAATTTTAGTAATGCAATAATTGCTGATTATGATACAGATCCAAACCTAATAATATATGATAATTTAAATGGTCATGCTGTTTCACAAGGTATTAATGGTAATATTGACATAGTATTCAATAATGGATTAAAGGTATTACTAGGCGCTACTTTTCAAGATGTTACAAACACTGAAGATGATATTAAGGAAAAACAGATTTTAACCGAAAACTTCTCTGGAACTTGGAATATATCTTATGATATTAACAGCATAGACTTAAGCATTGATTATACTGGTAATATGTATGGACCAATGCGTTTACCTCTTTTAAGTGATTTAGACCCTAGAAGTGAATACTCCCCTACTTGGAGCATTCAAAACATACAATTTACCTATAAAGGGATCGATAAATTTGAATTTTATGGTGGCGTAAAAAATCTATTAAATTGGACACCAAACAAAGGGAATCCTTTCATTATTGCCCGCGCAGATGATCCTTTTGATGAAAATGTAGATTTTGATGATGAGGGAAATGCATTAGTCACAGATGACAACCCTTACGGTTTAACTTTTGACCCAAGTTATGTTTATGCACCAAATCAAGGCATTCGAGCATTTGGCGGATTAAGATATAGCTTAGATTAATAACATGTAGGTTTCTTATTATCTATCACCAATAATTTAAATTGGTATATTTGAAAAAAATAGATGATAATGAAACCTACATTTTACCTCTTTATCTTTTTAATTGTATTTAAAATACAAGCCCAAAATTCTAATTCCGAAATAATAACTCTTGCACCTAAGCAAGAAAAAGAAATTCTAATTCCAGCATTTCAAGGTGATACAATTCAAATAAATATAACACCATATAAAACAAAAAAAGCCAAAAAAAATAATGTGCTATTTTATAAATATCCTAATAAATTATTATTGAAAAATGAAAATGTAAAAAGTTTTAATCATTATTTCACTATTAATAACAATGGTATTTACAAATTAGTTTTAAAAAATAACAACTCTAAAAATACTGACTATACTGTTAGCTATAACACGAAATCAACTAGAAATAAAATAGCAAGAATAGGCTATACGGTTAAAAAAGATACTACTTACGGACCCGAAGTAGAACAGTTAGTTGACCATAAATTTTTAGAAACCGAAACTATTCAAAATGAAAAATATTATTTAAATAGTACTTCAAATGCTTTATTAAAAGGTGGTAAAAACAGAATTATAGTACCTGTAAATTTACCATCAAATACTAAAGAATGGTATTACGTTTTTAGTGCTTCAAGAGAAGAAGCTGATATTAATAACACACTATCTACTTTCAATTTAGCATCACAACTTACAAAATTCATAAAGGAAGATGAGGGTATGCAAGGCGCCGTAAGCAACTTAAGTCCACCACCTGGTGCTAATATTTGTGATATTTATGTAATTAATGATGATATAAATGCAACACTATTTAAAGAAAAAGAAGAATTTACATCTGATTTAGACGGTTCTAGAGAAAATTTTAAATCGGGTATTGTAAAAGTATCAGATAATCAAAAAAGCTATTTAGGCATTCGAAATCCTGATAATTTATATGGTATACATATTGCTATTGAAATTATAGCTGTTGTAGAAAAAACTGAAAAAATTAAAGAAATAGTAAACACACCTATTATTACAAGTTACAAAGTACCATACCTCATAGAATAAATGGTTAAATACGATTACATAATTATTGGTGCTGGTTTGGCCGGTTTATTATTAGCTGATGCTTTAGGTAAAGATGCTTTTTTTAAAAATAAATCTATTTTATTATTAGATAAAGATGCCAAACAAAGCAATAACCGTACTTGGTGTTTTTGGGAGCAAAAAAACACTAGTTTTGACACTATTCTTTATAAAAAATGGGATTTTATACAATTTTCTGGAAAAAAAATTGATAAGAAATACCGTATTGAACCATACACTTACAAAATGGTTCGTGGTATCGATTTTTATAATTCATACTTAAACAAAATTTCGAGTTATACCAATATCAATTTTGTAAATGAAGAGGTTTTAAACATTATAGAAAATAGTACAAATGTTACGGTTGAAACCACTAACACTAAATATTCTGCCACTAAAATTTTCAATAGCATTTTTAATTTTAAAAAACTTAAAAATCAAAATAAATACCCTGTATTACAACAACATTTTATAGGTTGGATTGTTAAAACAAATACTGAAGTTTTTGATCACAAAACAGCAACCTTTATGGATTTTTCTATTCCGCAAAAAGGGAATACGCGTTTTATGTATGTGTTGCCTATTTCAAAAAAAGAAGCTTTAATTGAATACACTCTATTCTCAGAAAATTTACTTGAAAACACAACGTATGAACAGGCAATAAAAGACTACTTAAAAAACCATTTAGTCATCACTAATTATGAGGTTATTGAAAAAGAGCAAGGAGCCATACCTATGACCTGTTATGATTTTTCAGCTCATAATACAGCAAATATTATGCATATTGGAACAGCTGGTGGTTTTACAAAAGCAAGTACCGGTTATACATTTAAAAACAGCACCAAAAAAATAGACAAACTTGTTACATACTTAAAAGAAGAAAAATCATTTACTTCTTTTAATAAAAAAGATAAGTTTTGGTTTTATGACTTATTACTTTTAGATATTTTAAAACAAGATAATGAACTAGGTCAATCAATTTTTGAAGCTTTATTCAAAAACAGAAATCCCAAATTGATATTCAAGTTTTTAGATGAAGAGACAAATCTTTGGGAAGATATCAAGTTTATTAGTGCACTATCACCTCTTCCGTTTTTAAAAGCTTTAGTTAGAAGACTATTCTAATTATACCTCACGTTGCATTAGTCCTTCTCCAAACTTACGAAGCATATTTTTTTTATCCTCTGGAATACTCAATTTATCTAATACTTCAAACGCTTTTTTGGTATATACTTCAATTTCTTTTTTAGTCGCTTTGGCTGCTCCACTTTCAACAAATATACCTTTTACCGTTTCAACTTTATCTTTTGTATTTGTAGGTTGAATAGAGAATAAATGTTCTAATTCTTTACTTTCCGATACAGGGGTGAATTCTAAAGATTTTAAATACAGAAAGGTTTTTTTATTTTCTATAATATCACCACCTACCTGTTTTCCAAAGGTTTTTGGATCACCAAAAGCATCTAAATAATCATCTTGTAATTGAAACGCAATACCTAAATACCTTCCAAAATCATAAATATTGTCTTGTTCTGCTACAGAAGCATTTGCTATGATTGCTCCCATTTTCATTGCTGCACCAACTAAAACCGCAGTTTTATATTCAATCATTTTTAAATACTCTGGAATTGTAACATCATCACGCGTTTCAAAATCAACATCATATTGTTGTCCTTCACAAACTTCAATAGCAGTTTTACTAAACAATTGTGCTAAACTTCTGAATGTAGCACCATCATAGTTTTCAAATAACTGGTATGCATTTATTAACATAGCATCACCTGATAAAATTCCAGTATTTGTATCCCATTTTTCATGAACAGTAGTTTTTCCTCTACGCAATGGAGCATCATCCATAATATCATCATGTACTAATGAAAAATTATGAAAAACCTCCACAGCTAAAGCTGCATCCAATGCTTTTTTGTAATCTTCATCAAAAATCTCAGCAGTCATTAATGTTAATACAGGTCTCAATCTTTTACCCCCTAAACCCAAAATGTAAATTATAGGTTCGTATAAATTTTTAGGTTCTTTTAGTTTTATTTTCTCTTCTAAATAAGCAATAAACTCATTTCTGAAAACTTCAATCGACTGCATGCTAACATTTTTTTTCAAAAATACATTAAACGGTGGAATATTCGTCTAACATCAATTGAACTAAAAAAAAATGTAAATAAATCGTAAATACTTAGGAAACTTTTTTTGTTTTTAAAGTTTCCTGTTTACATTTGCACCGAATATGAAAGAAAAAGTTTTAGAAAAAGCAACTGAAATGTTTTTAAACCTTGGGTTTAAAAGTATTACAATGGATGATATCGCAAATGAGATGGGAATATCAAAAAAAACCATCTATGCTAATTTTGAAAATAAAACAAAATTAATTGAAGAAAGTACTTTAAGTCTATTCCATACTATTTCAACTGGCATTGAAGAAATTTGTACTATGGGAAAAAATCCAATAGAAGAACTTTTAGAAATTAAAAAGTTTGTAATGAAACATTTAAAAGATGAAAACTCATCACCACAATATCAATTACAAAAATATTATCCAAAAATATATAAAACATTAAAGCATAAACAATATGAAGCAATGCAAAATTGTACAATAAACAATATAAAAAAAGGCATTGAAATGGGTATCTATAGAAAAAACTTAAATATCGAATTTATATCTAGAATATATTTTTTAGGAGCTACAGGTATTAAAGACAATGCACTTTTTCCACAAGAAATGTTTTCTCTTAACAAGTTACAAGATGATTATTTAGAGTACCATATTAGAGGAATTGTAACACCTGAAGGAAGACAAATTTTAAATAAACTTATCAATTCAAATCACGAATAAATGAAAAACAATCTATTAATTTTATTATCAATTTTTTGCCTTGCTTTTGGTTTTTCTCAAGAAACACCAAATAGTTATAGCTTAAATGAAGCAATTAATTTTGCGCTCGAACATAGTTATGCTGCTCTTAATGCAGATAGAGATATTTTAGATGCTCAGAAACAAAAATGGGAAACTATTGCTGGTGGTTTACCCCAAATTAATGGTGCTATAAGTTATCAAAATCAAATAAAACAAGTGCAAAGTTTGATTCCCGCAGAGTTTTTTGGTGGAGAAGAAGGAACATACACTGCTGTAATATTTTCTCCACAACACACTATGAACCCTTCTGTAACACTTTCTCAGCAAATTTTTGATGGCTCATATATTGTAGGCGTACAAGCGGCAAAAACTTTTTTAAAGTATAGCGAAAACAATACAGAAAAAACAAAATTGGATATTAAAAAATCTGTAGTTGAAGCTTATGGAAATGTACTTTTAGCACAAGAAAGCACTCAAATAGTTGAAAAAAATATCGCCAATATTGAAAAGAACCTTTTTGAAACAAAAGAAATGTTTGAAAATGGCCTTGCTGAAGAAGAAAGCTACGAGCAATTGCAAATAACATTAGCTTCTCTTGAAAATCAATATAATAACGTTATACGCTTAAAAGAAATTACGTTACAAATGCTAAACATAACTTTAGGTATTCCAACAGACTCTCCAACGGTATTGACAGATAGCCTTGAAGATTTAGCAGCAAGTCAAACAAATTTAGCACTTACTAAAACAGATTTTAACATCAATAATAATATTGATTACAAATTAGCATTAAACTTAAATGAGCAACGTGCATTAGAGTTAAAGCTTCAAAAAAGTAAAGCATTACCAACACTAAATGCCTATGTAAATTACGGAGCAAATTCATACAATGAAAACTTTAGTTATTTTGGTAGTGAAGCAGATTGGTATGATTATTCTATTATAGGTGTTGATTTAAACATTCCGATTTTTAGCTCATTAAAAAGAAGTGCAAGTACACAAAGAGCAAAAATAGCTGTAGAAAAAGCTAAAACACAATTAACTGAGGCAGAACAACAAATACACCTTCAATTAAAAAAAGCTAAAAGTGATTATATTCTCGCTATAGAGCAATTCACCAATAATAAAAACAATTTAAAATTAGCTGAGCGTATTGAAAACAAAAATCAAATCAAATATAATGAAGGTATTGCAAGTAGTTTTGAGCTAAGACAAGCGCAAACACAACTTTACGATGCACAAAACACTTATTTACAGTCAATGGTCAATTTAATAAATACCAAAACAGAACTAGAAACTGTACTTAATAATTAATACAAGACATACAATCAACTACTAAATAAATTACGATGAAAAAAATATATATTATCGCTTCAACAGCATTATTGTTAATAGCATGTGGCGGAGACAAAAAACAAACGGTTGAAGATGTAATTGCAACTACCAACCCTGAAACCATGAGAACAAAACGTTCTGAATTAGTTGAAGAACAACAAGCCATACATGAAAAAATAAAACAACTTGATGTTGCATTATCAGAATATGACACCAACGAAAAAGTACCATTAATAACAACCTTTACGGCTAAGAAAGATACATTTAACCATTACCTCGAATTACAGGGTAATGTTACAACTAAAGATCTTTTAGTTATTACACCTGAATACAACGGAATACTTACTCATGTATACGTAAAAGAAGGGCAACGTGTAAGTAAAGGCCAAATATTAGGCAAAATTGACGACGGTGGATTAACGCAACAGTTATCTCAATTACAAATTCAAACAGAACTTGCAAAAACTACTTTTGAACGTCAACAACGTTTATGGGATCAAAAAATTGGAAGTGAAATTCAATATTTACAAGCAAAATCTACATACGAAGCACAATCAAGTGCAGTTGATCAAGTAAGAAAACAAATAGCTAAAACAGTTATAAAAGCTCCTTTTTCTGGTACTATTGATGATGTAATTACCGAAAAAGGTAGTGTTGTTGCTGCAGGTCAATCTCCATTAATGCGTATTGTTAACTTAAACAATATGTATATTGAAACTGATGTTCCTGAAAGCTACATACCTTATATTAAAAAAGGTAAAAATGTTGAAGTTAATTTCCCTGTATTAGGAAAATCAATAAATACTAAAGTACGTCAAGCAGGTGATTTCATTAACCCTGCAAACAGAACTTTTAAAGTTGAAGTTGGTATACCAAATCAAGATAAAAGCATAAAACCTAACCTAACAGCTAGACTTAAAATTAATGATTATACTAATCACGAAGCATTATTAATTCCACAAAGTATTATTTCTGAAAATGCAGAAGGCGAACAGTATATTTATGTGGTTTATGATAAAAACGATAGTAAAGAAGGTATTGCTAAAAAAGTAATTATTAAAACAGGTAAAACACAAGGTGATGTTATTGAGGTTTTAGAAGGTATTGAAAATGATGCTGAAATAATTAGTGAAGGTGCACGTAGTGTAGAAGATGGTCAAACAGTAAAGGTTATTAATCTTTAATTTAAAAAGAACTACAAATGACTGAGAAAAAAAATAAAAAACAAGTCGATAAGGAGTTTAGTTGGTCATCATGGGCAATAAACAACAAAACGACTATGTACGTACTTATTTTAGTAATATTTTACTTAGGTATCACTGCATTTTTTAGCATGCCTAGAGAAAATTTTCCTGAAGTAAATGAAACAAAAATATATGTAAGTTCTATTTTTCCTGGAAATACTGCTGAAGATATTGAAAAACTAATTGTTGATCCGCTTGAAGACAAACTTAAAACAGTTAGTAATGTTGTTGAAATAACCTCAACATCTCAAGAAGATTACGGAATGTTAATTATTGAGTTTGATGAGAATATTACTGTTGACCAAGCGAAACAAAAAGTAAAAGATGAAATTGATTCAGAAACTTCAGGAGAAGATTGGCCAACATTTAATGGCGCTAAAGTAGAACCCGACGTTTTTGAATTAAGTTTATCTGAAGAAATGCCAATTCTAAACATTAATATTTCTGGTGATTATCCTATAGAAAAATTAAAAGAATATGGTGAATACCTTCAAGATGAAATTGAGAATTTACTTGAAATAAAAAAAGTAGATATTCGTGGTGCACAAGAAAAGGAAGTTGAAGTTGCTGTTGATATTTATAAAATGATGGCTGCTCAAGTTACTTTTAATGATATTATTAGCGCAATTAATAATGGAAATGTTACCATGTCTGCAGGTAATTTAATTGCTAGTGGGCAAAGGCGTACTATTCGTATTATAGGTGAAATTGAAAAACCATCTGAACTAGAAAATTTTGTTGTAAAAACAGAAAATAGTGAAGCTATATATTTAAAAGATATTGCTACAGTAAAATTTAAAGAAGAAGATAAAACTACTTATGCTAGAGAGTATGGTGAACCTGTAGTGATGCTTGATGTAAAAAAACGAGCTGGAAAAAACATGGTTGCCGCAGTTGAACAAATTAAAGTAATTGTTGATGATGCTATTGAAAATGAATTTCCTAAAGATTTAAAAATATCTATAGCTAACGATCAATCTTCAGTAACTATTGGTCAGGTTGATGATTTAGTGAATAACATCATATTTGGAGTTATTTTAGTAGTAACTGTATTAATGTTTTTCTTAGGTTTTAAGAATGCAATTTTTGTTGGTTTTGCTATACCAATGTCTATGTTTATGTCATTAATGATCTTAGAACTTCTAGGACAAAGTTTAAACACTATGGTATTATTCGGACTTATTATGGGTCTTGGTATGCTTGTAGATAATGGTATTGTGGTTGTAGAGAATGTTTACAGGCTTATGGATGAAGAAGGCATGAGTCGCCTTGAAGCTGCTAAAAAGGGTATTGGCGAAATTGCTTTCCCTATTATTATTTCAACAGCTACAACTGTTGCTGCATTTATTCCATTAGGTTTATGGCCTGGCATAATGGGAGAATTTATGGTAATATTACCAATAACACTTTCTGTTGTTTTAGGATCTTCATTATTTGTTGCAATTTTCTTCAATTCAGTATTAGTATCTCAATTTATGAGTATTGAAGATAAAGACATGCCTATAAAGCAAATTATAAAAACAACTGCTATAATGGCCGGCATTGGTCTTTTAGTTTTATTAATAGGTGGTACATATAAAGGTTTAGGTACTTTAATGATATTCACAGCTATTATGCTTTGGGTATACCGTATGTTTCTACGCAAATGGGCAAATAGCTTTCAAACAAAAGCATTAGTACGTTTAGAAAACTGGTATGAAAAACAACTTAGAAGAGCCTTATCGGGCAGAAAACCAATTTTATTAACTATTGGAACTTTTGCTTTATTAATACTTTCTTTCATTGCTTTTGGGGCTTCTTTAGGTATGCAACGTACCAAAGTAGAGTTTTTTCCTGATAATAAACCAAATCAGATTATTGTATATATAGAATACCCACAAGGTACTGATATTGCTAAAACAAACGCAATTACTAAAGAAATAGAAAAACGTGTTTATAAAGTTGTAAATGCTGATGAGTATCAATATGAAGGTGAAAACTTTTTGGTAGAAAGTGCCGTTTCTCAAGTTGGTGAAGGTGCCGGAAACCCAAATACTGATGGAGGCTCTTCTGCTGAAATGCCACACAAAGCAAAAATTACAGCTTCAATGCGAGAATATAAATACCGTCGTGGAGAAGATAGTGAGTTATTAAGACAAAAAGTGCAAAAAGCACTTGTAGGTATTTACCCAGGCGTATTAATATCAGTAGAAAAAGATGCCGCAGGACCGCCTGCAGGTTCTCCTATTAATATAGAAATTCAAGGTGATGATTATCTTGAGTTAATTTCAACTGCAGAAAAAATGCGAGAATTCATCAATACAAAAAATATAGCTGGTATTGATGAGCTAAAAATTGATGTTAATAAAGATAAGCCTACTATGCGTGTTGAGATTGACAGGCAAAAAGCTGGAGAATTAGGCATTAGTGCTGCTCAAGTTGGTACTCAGTTGCGTAACTCTATATTTGGATCAAAAGCTGGTATTTACAAAGAAGATGGTGAAGATTATGATATTTATGTGCGTTTTAACAAAGACGATCGTTACAACACAAGTGCATTATTTAATCAAAATATTACATTTAGAAATACTAAAGGGCAATTAATAAATGTTCCCCTATCTGCAGTAGTAAAGCATAACAACAATTCTGGTTATAGTGCTATTAAACATAAAGATACTAAGCGTGTTGTAACTGTTTACTCTGCTATGTCTCCTGGACATACAGATGCTGGTGCTATTGTAGCTGAAATTCAAAATGAAATGAAAAGTTTTGAAGGTGTTCCTGATGGTGTTGATATTGATTATACAGGTCAAATAGAAGAACAAAACAAACAAATGGCCTTTCTAGTAGGTGCATTTTTCACAGGTCTTGGTTTAATATTTTTCATATTAATTTTCCAATTTAACTCTGTGTCTAAACCTGCTATAATAATGATAGCTATCTTTTTAAGCTTTATTGGTGTATTTGGTGGTATTGTTATCTCGGGAAGTGCATTTGTTATTATGATGACTATGGTTGGTATTATATCACTGGCTGGTATTGTTGTAAATAATGGTGTGGTGTTATTAGATTATGCACAACTACTTATTGATAGAAAGAAAAATAATCTTGATTTAGAAGAAAATGATTATTTAACAGAAAATGATTTATTTGAAAGTATAGTAAAAGCTGGTAAAGCCCGTTTACGTCCTGTATTATTAACAGCGATTACTACTATTTTAGGGTTAATACCATTAGCAATAGGTTTAAATATTAATTTCTTTACGCTATTTGCTGATTTTGATGCAAATATTTACATGGGTGGTGATAATGTTATTTTCTGGGGGCCGTTAGCTTGGACTGTAATCTACGGTTTATTAATTGCCACCTTTTTAACTCTAATACTTGTTCCTGTATTATTTTTCTTAGCTATGAGATTTAAAATGTGGTTAAGAACTAAAATGTATAAAAATACCGAAACTGTACTATCAGAATAATTTCTATAATAATTAAAAGCTCTTAATACCAATTAAGAGCTTTTTTTATAATTATTAAATAAAAAGAATACATTTAAAAAA
Organism: uncultured Cellulophaga sp.; assembly: GCA_947496695.1. Taxonomy (GTDB): domain Bacteria; phylum Bacteroidota; class Bacteroidia; order Flavobacteriales; family Flavobacteriaceae; genus Cellulophaga. The sequence goes on from CANMEI010000001.1 coordinate 496,050, forward strand.
GCATAAAAAAATTGCCCCTATAATAATAACATCAAAAAGAAGTCTAAATTATAAAACAAACCTTTTGGTCTATTTTATTTTTGAAGGTATCATTTAAATAATAAGGTTTGGCAGGTGTAGTGTAAATTTATTTCGGTCAAAAACACACTGTAAAACATAATTAGTATTCATTTAAACTTAAGCAAACCAGATAGTTTGTTTTAAAATGCTTACAACAAGTAATAGCTATATATTTCATTAAAAAGACACAAAAAAACCCGATGAAAAATCATCGGGTTTTAAATATTTATAGCGTAAGTTATTAATTAATAACAAGACCTTCTTTACCTTCATGTTGTTCAACACTTACAATTTGGCTGTTTTCAAAATCAACCTCTTGAATTGTATCTCCTTTCAAGAAAAACCATTTACCAGTTTTCTTTCCCTTAACATATTCTCCACTAGCAATTTTTTTACCTGCTTGATCAAACATGTTCCATTCACCATTTAGCTTACCTTTTAAAAATTCTCCTGTTTGAGCAACTTCACCATTTTCATGATAGTAAGTAGCTATAACTTTATCTCCTTCTTTTTTAAAAGTAGGTTTTGTTTCTTGTGCTGAAATTGCTACTGTCATAAACAGCGCAATAAAAAATGTAATAGTTTTCATGTATATATATTTTTTAAATTAAACTTCTTTTCATTACCTTAACGTAACAAATATACTAAATATTTTACTTTAAATATACATTTACTTAACTTTAAATTTACATTAAACCCACAACGTACTAATATTTAGTATTTTGCAATTTTAACTTTCTTATTTTTTACATAAAATAGTATTAAAAACAGTTCTAATAAATTGAATTAAATTCAAGATACTTACTAAATTTGCCTCAAATAAATTTTAGCATGTACAGAAGTCATACTTGTGGCGATTTAAGGGTAGCACACAATAATCAAGAAGTAACATTATCAGGTTGGGTACAAGGTATAAGAGATAAAGGTTTTATGATCTATGTTGATTTAAGAGATCGATATGGTATTACTCAATTATATTTTGACGCAGAAAGCACTCCAAAAGATATTATGGAGAAAGCTCAGAAACTTGGTCGAGAATTTGTTATTCAAATAAAAGGTAATGTAGTTGAACGTGCTTCAAAAAATCCAAATATACCAACAGGTGATATTGAAGTTGTAGTTACAGAGCTTACTGTATTAAATAATGCAAAAGTTCCGCCTTTTACTATAGAAGATAAAACTGATGGTGGTGAAGATATTAGAATGAAATATCGTTACTTAGATATTCGTAGAAACCCTGTAAAAAACAACCTTATCTTCAGAAGTAAAGTTGCAATAGAGGTTCGTAAATTTCTTTCTGATGATGGTTTTATTGAAGTTGAAACTCCATATTTAATAAAATCTACTCCTGAAGGAGCCAGAGACTTTGTGGTTCCTAGCCGCATGAATGAAGGTCAGTTTTATGCTTTACCACAATCACCTCAAACTTTTAAGCAATTACTTATGGTTGGTGGTATGGATAAATATTTTCAAATTGTAAAATGCTTTAGAGATGAAGATTTACGTGCAGACAGACAGCCAGAATTTACTCAAATAGATTGTGAAATGGCTTTTGTTGAACAAGAAGACATTTTGAATGTATTTGAAAATTTAACCAAACATTTATTAAAAGAGGTTAAAGGCATTGAAATAGAAAATTTTCCAAGAATGACCTATGACGATGCTATGCGCAAATATGGAAATGATAAGCCAGATATTCGTTTTGGAATGGAATTTGGTGAATTAAATAAAGTTGCACAACATAAAGAGTTTGGTGTATTTAACGATGCTGAATTAGTTGTTGGTATTGCCGTGCCAGGTGCATCAAGCTATACTAGAAAAGAATTAGATGCTTTAGTAAATTGGGTTAAAAGACCGCAAGTTGGAGCTAAAGGGATGGTTTATGCTAAATATAATGAAGATGGTACGTTTAAATCTACCGTTGATAAATTCTATGATCAAGATGATTTAGCAAATTGGGCAAAAGCTACAGGTGCTAAACCAGGAGACCTAATATGTGTATTATCAGGTGATGCTAACAAGACTAGAACACAACTTAGTGCTTTACGTATGGAATTGGCAGAACGTTTAAATCTAAGAAATCCTGAAGAATTTGCTCCGTTATGGGTAATAGACTTTCCATTGTTAGAATTAGATGAAGAAACTGGTCATTACCATGCAATGCACCACCCTTTTACATCACCAAAACCAGGACAATTAGAATTATTAGATTCTGACCCAGGAGCTGTAAAGGCAAATGCATACGATTTGGTATTAAATGGAAACGAAATAGGTGGTGGATCTATTCGTATTCATGATAAAGATATGCAAGCTACAATGTTTAAGCATTTAGGATTTACGCCAGAAGAAGCAAAAGCACAATTCGGATTTTTAATGGATGCTTTTCAATATGGTGCACCACCACATGGAGGGCTAGCATTTGGTTTAGATAGATTGGTTGCTATATTAGGCGGACAAGAAACAATCCGAGACTTTATAGCATTCCCAAAAAACAATAGTGGTAGAGATGTAATGATTGATGCTCCTGCTTATATTGATGATGATCAACTTATAGAATTAAGCTTAAAATTAAACATAAAAGAATAAAAATATAATCCCGATCAACATCGGGATTCTTTGTAAAATGAAAGCACCTGAAAAAAATTGGTTTTCTAAATTTTTAGTTTGGCGAATTAAAAATATCCCTGAAAGAAAATTTGTATACCTACTAAGTATTATAGTTGGCTTTACATCTGGTGTTGGTGCTGTAATTTTAAAAAACCTAACACACTTTTTTCAACATTTATTAGAAGGCAAGTTGGTAAAATATTACCATCAAGCATTCTATTTCTTATTCCCAATTTTAGGATTTATACTTGTTTATCTTATTTCTAAATATATTATAAGAAATAAAGTCAGCCACGGAATTCCTTCAACCTTATACGCTATATCAAAACGTAAAGGTTTTATTAAAAAGTTTCAAATGTTTGGTTCTCTAATAACCGCACCAATTACGGTTGGTTTTGGTGGTTCTGTAGGGTTAGAGGGTCCAACTGTAGCAACAGGTGCTGCTATAAGTTCAAACATAGCTCGTATGTTGCATATGAACCAAACCAATAGAAACCTTTTGATTGGTTGTGCTGCAGCTGGCGCTTTATCTTCTATATTCAAAGCTCCAATTGCTGCTATAATATTTGCTATAGAAGTTTTTAGCCTTGACCTAACTATTGCATCAATGCTGCCTTTATTACTTGCTTCATTATCAGCAATAATAACTTCTTATTTTTTCTTTGGTGATGATATTCTACTCCCTTTTAAAATTGAAGATACCTTTAAAATTGGAGATGTTCCGTTTTTTATGATTTTGGGGATTTTTACTGGACTAACATCAATTTATTTTACTGAAGTTTATGACCGAATTCAAAAGTTTTTTGATAAAATAGGCTCACCAATAAAACGAATATTGATTGGTGGTAGTGCTATTGGCATTTTAGTGTATTTAATACCTCCGTTATATGGTGAAGGGTTTGATATTATTAATAGTCTTTTACAAGGTAGCCCAGAAAAATTATTAAAGAACAATATTTTTAATTTAGACATTGCTAATGTCTGGGTAATTATTTTATTACTTATTGGTTTAGTTATTTTTAAAATTATAGCCAGTGCAGTAACTTTTGGTGCAGGAGGTGTTGGTGGTATTTTTGCTCCTAGTCTTTTTATGGGTAGTGTTTTAGGGAACTGTGTTGCAAAAATTATAAACAATATAGGCCTCTTTAGTTTTAAAGTTTCAGAAAGTAATTTCACTCTTGTAGGTATGGCTGGTTTAATGGCAGGTGTACTACAAGCCCCACTTACTGCAATTTTCTTAATTGCTGAATTAACAGGTGGTTATGAACTTTTTATCCCTTTAATGATTACTGCTGCTATATCTTATTCTATTACAAAATATGCAAACCCACATTCTGTATACACAATGGAACTTGGTAGAAAAGGAGATTTAATTACACACGACAAAGACCATGCAGTGTTAACTTTTATGGATATTGACACCGTAATTGAAAGTAATTTTGTGAAAGTTCACCCAAAAATGTCATTAGGTGATGTTGTACATAAAGCAGTAGTAAAATCTAATAGAAATATATTTCCTGTCGTTGATAAAGAAAAAAATAGACTTTTAGGAATAATTCTTTTAGATGATATTAGATCAATTATGTTTAATCAAAAACTATACAATGAAGTATTTGCTGAAGATGTAATGCATATTCCGCCAGAAATTATAGAAATAGACAAAGATAAAATGACTGATATTATGCAAAAATTTCAAGATAGTGGCGCTTGGAACTTACCTGTCATTGAAAACGGAAAATATGTAGGGTTTATATCTAAGTCTAAACTATTAACAGTTTACAGAAGAAAGTTAATTAACTTTACAAAGTAAAAAACAATTATATGAAGTTTAAATTTCACTATATCATTATTCTTGTTCTTATAGCTTCAATAGCTTCTATTTTTTATGGATTTTACATAAAATCAGAGCAGTTAATTTTAGCGCATAAATATATAGGGTTTGGTACTGCCGGAATATTTTTTATAGCCATGCCTTTATTTTTATACAAAGCAAGTCAGGGGAAAAATGTAAAAGACTACATGTTGAACGAAGAAAACATTAGAAAAATGAATCTAAATGAGGTTAAAAAGTCTGACAGTCAATAACATGCAATATATTTAATAGCTGTGTTTTTCATAAAAAATTATACATTTGTAATAATTAACATTTATAATTTTTATTAAAATGACGGGAACAGTAAAATTTTTTAATGTATCTAAAGGGTATGGATTCATTACTAACGACGACACAGGAAAGGACATTTTTGTACACGCCACTTCTTTAAATGGAATTGAATTAAATGAAGGAGACAAAGTAGATTATGAAGAAGAGCAAGGCAAAAAAGGGATTGTTGCGACGCAAGTTCAAGTAATCGGATAAACTTAAGTCTATTTTCTTATAAGCAACGCCAAGTAAATTCTAGGAGTTGCTTTTTTAATTTAAATTACGTTTTTGAATAAAAAATCGTTTTAATAATTCTGAAGCTTCTTTTTCTAAAACGCCACCTTCAATTTTTGTTTTTGGATGTAATTTTGTTCCCATAACACCACAACCACGTTCCATATCTTTTGCGCCATATACAATTTTAGATATTTGACTCCAATATAAAGCACCTGCACACATTTGACAAGGTTCTAACGTCACATAAAGTGTACATTCTTTCAAATATTTTCCTCCTAAAAAATTAGCAGCAGCAGTAATTGCTTGCATTTCTGCATGGGCAGTAACATCATTAAGCAACTCTGTTAAATTATGAGCTCTAGCAATAATTCTATCTTTGATAACAATTACCGCTCCAACAGGTACTTCTCCTTTAGTAAAAGCTTCTTCTGCTTCTTGAAGTGCCTTTTTCATAAAATATTTATCATCGAAAGGGTTGATCACGGCTCTATGTTTTTAAAGTACCAAAGCTAATATAAAGAATCACTATTTAATTTAAAAAAATCTATATTTTATTAATGTTTTTTTAATTGATACGTGAATTTGTTAGAAATATTCTATAAAATCTATTATTAAAAACATTTAGAAATATTGTTTATAAAAAAGTATTTTTGCTTACAAAGATGACAATTAATGGGTTTGCTAAACCAAATAAAAACACCTGTAGATTTACGCAAGTTAAATCAATCTAATTTATTAGAGCTTGCTGTTGAACTACGTGAATTTATTATTGATATTGTTGCTACAAAAGAAGGACATTTAGGTGCTAGCTTAGGCGTTACTGAACTTACCATAGCTTTACATTACGTATTTAATACACCTATTGACAAACTTATTTGGGATGTTGGCCATCAAGCCTACGGACATAAAATATTAACAGGAAGAAAAGAGATTTTTGACACTAATCGTCAACTTAATGGTATTAGTGGTTTTCCTAAAAGAAATGAAAGTGAATTTGACAGCTTTGGTACAGGACACAGCTCTACTTCTATTTCTGCAATTTTAGGAATGGCAATAGCATCAAAAATTAAAGGCGAGTTAAACAAACAACATATTGCAGTAATTGGTGATGCCTCAATAGCAAGTGGTATGGCTTTTGAAGCTTTAAATCATGCAGGAGCAACAGATGCCAATATTTTAATAATTTTAAATGACAATGCTATTGGTATTGACCCTAGCGTTGGAGCATTAAAAAAATACCTCACTAATGTAAAAAAAGGAATAGCTAAAGATGAAAACATTTTTGAATGTTTAAATTTTAATTATACTGGACCTATTGATGGTCATGATTTAGCTTTACTCATTGAGACTTTAGAAGAATTAAAAGAAAAAAAAGGTCCAAAATTATTACACATAATAACCACAAAGGGTAAAGGATTAAAAAAAGCTGAAGAAAACCAAGTAACTTATCATGCTCCAGGAAAATTTGATAAAATAACTGGAGATTTATTACCTGAAAAATTAAAAATAGAATCACCTAAATATCAAGATGTTTTTGGTCTGACACTTGTAGAATTAGCAAAACAAAATGAAAAAATTATAGGAATCACACCAGCTATGCCTACAGGTAGTTCATTAAAATTTATGATGGAAGAAATTCCTGAAAGAGCTTTTGATGTTGGTATAGCAGAACAACATGCAGTCACTTTAGCAGCTGGTATGGCTACAGAAGGAATTATTCCTTTTTGTACTATTTACTCTACTTTTTTACAGAGAGCATATGATCAAGTTATTCATGATGTTGCTATTCAAAATTTACCTGTTATTTTTTGTCTAGATAGAGCCGGATTGGTTGGTCATGACGGAGCAACACATCATGGAATTTATGATATTGCTTATTTACGTTGCATTCCAAACCTTATATTATTTGCTCCTATGAATGAGCTAGAGCTTAGAAATATAATGTACACTTCTCAATTAGGCTTAGAACACCCTATAGCAATTCGTTATCCGCGTGGCCGTGGTGTTTTAAAAGAGTGGAAACTTCCTTTTGAAAAAATTAAAATAGGTTCTTCAGAAAAATTAAAAAATGGAACGAAAATTGCTGTGTTATCAATTGGTCATATAGGAAATATGGCTACTGAAGTAATCAAAAGTTTTAAAGAGCAAGATAAAATTGGTCATTATAATATGCGATTTATTAAACCATTAGATAAAACACAACTTATACAAATTTTTAATACCTACGAACACATCATAACTATTGAAGATGGTAGTAAAATTGGTGGATTTGGTAGTAGCATATTAGAATTTGCAAATGAAACTAATAATTATACACCTATTACTATAATGGGTATTACTGATAATTTTATTGAGCATGGCTCTACAGAAGAGCTTTATAAGCTTTCAAAAATTGACCAAACATCATTAAAAAACCAAATTAATACAATTTTAAATGCTTTTGAATAAACTAAAATTATATCTTATTGGCTCTTTACTTTTTAGTGTAAGCCAAAGCTGGTCTCAAGATAGCATACCTACAACCGCAGAAATTGATTCTATAGTTATAGATACCATAGTAATTAGATCTGTACAAAACAGAATAAAAAATATACCTCGTGGAGCTAATTTAACAAACCCCATTATATCTTTTAAAAAAACAAAACCTCTTAAAAATAAATTAAATAGCTTTAATATTCCTTCATTCTGGGACAACACAAATAAATTTGGTTTTACAGTTAGTGAAACAGCATTTGTTAACTGGAGTGCTGGTGGTGATAATGCAGTTTCAGGATCAGTTAGTGCAAAACTAGCAAGAAACTATAAGTTTAGGTATATTCAATGGAATAATGATTTGGAAATGAATTATGGACTAAATGCTCAAGAAGGTCAAAAACTTCGTAAGACAAGTGATGCAATTAGTTTTAGCTCTACTTTTAGTTACCGAAGAGATACTATTTCAAATTGGTATTACTCGGTAAAAACAACATTTAACTCACAATTCATGAATGGGTATACTTACCCAGATACTGATACTCCCATTTCAAGGTTTATGGCTCCTGGTTATCTAACGTTTGGTGCGGGTGTATCTTATATACCTGAAGGTAAAAAATTAAATTTATACTTATCTCCAGTAACTCAAAAAGCAACTTTTGTTATAGATCAAGATTTAGCAAATAGCGGTTCTTTTGGTGTAGAAGAAGCAACTTATGATGATGATGGAAATATACTCACTGAAGGTGAAAACATTAATATGGAACTCGGTTTTTTACTCACCAATACTTGGGAAGGTACTATAATGGAAAACACGACCTTAAGCCATCAATTAAGTTTATATACTGATTATTTAAATAGCTTTGGTAATGTTGATATTGATTGGCAACTAGACTTTAAATTCGTTATTAACAAATATCTAAACACTACATTAGGCACACAAATAAAATATGACGATGATACGCTATTTGACGAAATAACAGATGATGATGGTGCTGTAACACAAAAAGGAATACCTAAAGTTCAATTTAAACAAATTTTAGGTATTGCACTTAGTTATGATTTTTAAAAAAACTAAAGTTGTTTACCCATAATTTTATTGTGAATATGTACTGCTGCACTATCAGATAAGCTTGCAACATAACAACAAGTATTTAAAAGTAAGTTATATAAACTACCTTCCGTGTTCTTATAAAATTCAGGTAAAGTTTCTATTAACAGCTGATCATAATTAGAGGCTTTGTACTCTTTTTTGTTGATTAACGCTCTAGTGTAAACACTTAAAATATCTGATATTATTTTATATCCTGCTATTTCTTTTTCTACTACTTCTGATGAACGATAGATTTTATCTACACTGATTGTAATAATATCATCAATTTGAGCTTTATATTTACTTTTATCTAAAAGAGAAACATTAAAATCTCCTTTTAATATGGTCTCTTCATTTTCAATAAAAACATCTACAGCATCTTGTATTAAAGTGTTTATTGCTAATGCTCTCAAATAACTCAAACGGTCTTCCATATGAGCCATAGCATTGTATTTTTTAGTATTGATACTATCTTTTACAAGTTTAATTAGATACTCTAATGCAAAATCTTCAGGTATTAAACCAAGATTTATTCCGTCTTCAAAATCAATAATAGTATAGCATATATCATCTGCAGCTTCAACTAAAAAAGTTAAAGGGTGTCTTGAAAAACTAATAGCATCACCTTCTCTTGTTTGTATTAAGCCTAATTCTTCAGCAATAACAACAAATGCATCTTTATCTGATTGAAAAAAACCAAATTTTTTATCTGCAATATGTTTTGTTGGTTTTTTAGGTAAAGATTCTTTAGGGTACTTCATAAATGCACCCAAAGTACCATAACTCAACCTTAAACCACCTTGTACACCTACTCGATTTGCTGTAAGCAAACGAAAACCATTTGCATTACCTTCAAAATCTATAATATCTTGATATTCTTTATCACTAAGTAGTGATTTATATTTTGCACCTTCACCTGTTTTAAAAAATTCGCCTATTGCTTTCTCACCACTATGGCCAAAAGGTGGATTCCCAATATCATGAGATAAGGCAGCAGCAGCTATAATGGCTCCAAAATCATTAATTTGAAAGCCGTGAACTTCTTTTAGATATGGATGCTTTTCTAAAATTTTTTTTCCAACTATTCTACCTAAACTACGACCAACAACAGAAACTTCCATACTATGGGTAAGTCTTGTATGTACAAAATCTGTTTTTGAAAGAGGAATAACTTGAGTCTTATCTTGTAAACTTCTAAAGGCTGATGAAAAAATAATACGGTCATAATCAACCTCAAAACCTAACCTAGTTTCATCTTGTTCCTTTCTTATTCTTTTATGATTATCGCCCTGTCTTTTTAAAGATAGTAACTGCTCCCAATACATAGTTTAAATTTTAATGCAAGATACTTTTTTAGAAAATAGTATTTCACAAAAAAACAGATAAAACAATGATCTACTATTAACTTATAGGTAACATTAACTTTACAATTGTACTCTTATTTTGCAAAGCAAAATAAAAATTAGATTTGATGAAAAATATACTATTAATTACCATGCTTTTAGTTATTGGAAATTTGTTTTCACAAAACAAAGGAACTATTGTTGGTAAAGTTTCTGATATTGAGTTAAATGATGAACCTATATTGTTTGCTCAAGTTGAAATAAAAAATAGTTCTAAAACAGCACAAACTAATTTTCATGGTAATTTTGAAATATCTGATATTACTCCAGGTGAATATACACTTGTATTTAGTTTCTTAGGATATGAAACTGTGGAAGTTCCCGTTGAAGTTAAAAACAATGAAACTATAAGAGTTAATGGTAAGTTGAAAACTAAAGTAGTAGAATTTGATACTGCTTTTAAAGATGAATTGGTATCATCTGAAAAAATAACAAAAATTACTTTTCAAGAAAATTCCCTTAAAATTGAAAATACTAAAAGTTATTAAACTGAATAACCTTTAAGTATTTCTATTTTTAATACATATAGGCACCCCTTTACAAATTGTATTTGTATATTTCAAGCCTGTTAATTCATTAGTATTAATAAACATCATAACATTATATTAACCTTAGTACATTTTATTAATAGCACTTTTGCTTTTATTTATATTATTTGATGAGCGAGAACATTTATCTTTTTATGATTGCAGCTTTAGCAATCTTAGCAGTAGCAGATTTAGTTGTAGGTGTTAGTAATGATGCTGTCAATTTTTTAAACTCTGCCATAGGCTCAAAAGCAGTTTCTTTTAAAACAATAATGATTGTTGCTAGTATTGGTATTACTCTTGGTGCTGTCTCATCAAGTGGTATGATGGATATTGCCAAAACCGGAATCTTCAATCCAAACAACTTTTTCTTTTCAGAGGTCATGATTATTTTCATGGCAGTTATGATTACTGATATTTTACTTTTAGATTTTTTCAATACTTTAGGCATGCCTACCTCAACAACAGTTTCTATTGTTTTTGAACTTTTAGGAGCGGCACTTGCCATATCAGTATTAAAAATATTTGATTTAGATGAAAGCTTATTAAGCATAGGGAATTACATAAACACAGATAAAGCAATCCAAATTATATTTGGCATTCTATTGTCTGTTGTAATAGCTTTTTCTGCTGGCGCTGTTATTCAATTTTTTACAAGGCTTTTAATCACTTTTAACTTTGACAAAAAACCAAAATGGGTTAGCTCTCTTTTTGGAGGTATTGCTATAACAGGTATTATTTATTTTATAATTGTAAAAGGCTTAAAGAGCGCTTCAGTATTAAATGGCCCAATATCTGATTTTATTTCATCGCAAACAGAACTTTTTATATTCCTAAATTTTATAATCTGGACACTTGTAACATTTTTATTAAGTACAGTATTCAAAACAAACGTTTATAAATTAATTATCCTTTTAGGTACTTTTGCTTTAGCTATGGCTTTTGCCGGTAATGACTTGGTTAATTTTATTGGTGTTCCTATTGCTGCTTTACAATCTTTTCAAGATTGGAGCAGTTCTGATGTTCTAGCTACAGAATATGTTATGAGCGGTTTAACAACACCTGTAAAAACTCCTATTTTTTTACTATTACTATCAGGTTTAATAATGATTTTAACAATCTGGTTTTCATCAAAAGCTAAAAACGTAGTAAAAACCAGTGTTGACCTTTCAAGACAAGATGAAGGTGAAGAACGTTTTGAACCTAATTTTTTATCAAGACAAATTGTTCGTTTTTCTGTAAATGCATCTGAAGTTTTAAACACTCTTTTACCTGCTGCAGTGCAAAAAAGTATTGAAAAAAGGTTCCAAAAACCTGCTCCAGCAATTCTTAAAGTAAAAGAACAAGATAAACCTGCTTTTGACTTAGTTAGAGCCGCTGTTAATTTAATGGTTGCGAGTATATTAATATCCTTAGCTACGTCAATGAAATTACCTTTATCCACAACCTATGTAACGTTTATGGTTGCCATGGGAACTTCTCTTGCAGATAAAGCTTGGGGTGCAGAAAGTGCTGTTTATAGAGTTGCTGGTGTTTTAAATGTTATTGGAGGGTGGTTTTTCACTGCCATAATTGCTTCTGTAGCTTCAGCTACTATTGCCGCTATTATTCATTTTGGCGGGTTTACTGCGACTGTTATTTTATTAATACTAGCTGTATTAATGATTTCTAGAAACTACTTTAAACAGAACAAAAAAGCTAAAGAAATAAAAGCTGAAGATAGTCTTAGAAGATCAGAAAGTAGTTCTATACAAGGTGTAATTGAAGAAAGTGTTAGTAATATTTCTAATGTTATTAGCAGAAGTAACAAAATTTACACAAATACTATTGATGGTATTGGCAGGCATGATTTAGATGCATTAAAAAAGAATAAAAAAGGTGTAGTAAAATTATCAAAAGAAATTGACGATTTGAGAGACAACATTTTTTACTTTATCAAAAATTTAGATGAGACTAGTGTTGGTGCTAGTAATTTCTATATTAGTATTTTAGGATACCTACAAGATATGGCTCAATCACTAGAGTACATTAGCAAGGTCAGCCATAAACATATACATAACAACCACAAAAAATTAAAATACAATCAGATAAAAGAATTAAAAGAGATTGATTTAAAACTAGAGAGCGTTTTTAAAAACACAAAAAAAGCTTTTGATTCAAGATCATTTGAGCAGATAGGTGAAATTTTAAAACACAAACACGAAGCTTTTGATTTGGTTTCGCAAAAAATAGCTAAACAAGTCGAAAGAACTAGAACAGAAGAATCTAGCCCTAAAAATACCGCTTTATATTTTTCATTATTACAAGAAACTAAAGATTTATTGGTTGCTACTATGAATTTGTTAGAGTTATATTATAATGAACATGATAGTAGTATAGAACCGGCTAAAGTTGAAAATAGCGACAATTTAGATAGGTAATAAATTCATAATTACACATATAATAAAAAGGGGTGGAAATTAATAATTTCCACCCCTTTTTATTAATTTTCAATTCTTAAATAATTCTAAAATTTAGAATTCAAAACTATCACTTACTTAATTGAACTCGTTTCTAACAACTTATCAATACGGGCAATAACATCTTTATAATGATAACGCGTTTCTATTTTTAGTCCAGAATTTTTAACACTTTTAAGGCTAGATCTTAAACCTGTTAATTCTCCACGTACTAAAGCTCTAACATCTGAAGTGTTTACATCATAATTAATGGGTCCCTCAAAACCTGATCTACGTGAAGATCTTACCGTATATTCCTCATTTAACAAGTAATCCATTCTATCAAGGTAAGAACGCTGTAGATTTCTTCTGTAGATAGAGACACTTCTACCGTTATTAACTTCACTCCAAATACCTAAACGTAAATCCTTAAACATCTCATAAGCACTATAGTAATCACCTTCTATAATTTCTGCATCAATCAACCTACCTAATCTGTCAAAACTCAAAATTGAATTAAGATGACGCTCTTGAACCTTTCTTACCTTTTCAAAATAACCTGCATGATCAATATTTTGTAAAATATTTTTATCAATCAACCACTCTGGTGTTTCAAAAATATTTTCTTGCAACCATTTCATAGATTCTTTTTGAGATTGCCTATCTAAACGACTATAAATAACACCCGCTTGTTCTGGTTTTTTTATATTCTCAAATACACCACCAATATTGGTCACTACATGACCAATATAACGACTATAAACACCTAAAAGCTCTCCATAAAGTTCTTCTAAGTCTGCGTAATTATTAGTCTCAGCAGATGTCCATGTAGGTAAATTAATTGCAACATACTTTAAGTTTTTTAATCCGTAAGTACTCGCTAATACTGGATCATTTCCAACACCTTCTGTTTGTGATTGCGGATCAAACGTACTTGATTGCCTTCCAAACTTATACATTGGATTATCTGCTTTTTCAATAATCCACTTATCCAAAATTGGAATTTCATCTTCCGCTGAAGTGATATCTGAAATATAACGATACCCCCAATTAGCAGCATAGTGATCATAAGGACCCATTTGACGTATAAATCTCACATTTTTATCTCCCGGTTGTGCTACATAATTATATCTGGTATAATCCATTAAACTTGCTGCTAAACCAAATTCTTTAGTAAAAGTAGCATCTCTTAACGATTCTACTGGATAAGCATAACTAGCAGCCATATTATGAGGAAAACCTAACGCATGACCTACCTCATGAGCAATTACCATACGCATCATCTCTCCAATTTCTTCATCTGGAGTATTTAGTGTTCTAGCTGATGGATTTGCTGCACCAGTTTCTAACAAATATCTATTTCTGTAACTTCTCAAATGATTATGGTACCATATAATATCACTTTCAATAATCTCACCACTTCTAGGGTCAGATACACTTGGTCCAACAGCATTTCTTGTTGTACTTGCCACATAACGAACCACTGAATATCTTATATCTTCAGGACTAAATTCAGGATCTTCTTCTACTGTTGGTGCCTCTTTTGCTATAATTGCATTTTTAAATCCTGCAGTTTCAAAAGGTTTTTGCCAATCTTCAATTCCTTGTTTAATATATTCTTTTAAATTTTCTGGAGTTCCTGGATCTAAATAATATACAATAGGTTTTACTGGTTCTACTAATTCACCTCTAGCATAAGCTTCAGGGTCTTTTGGTTCTAGTCTCCAACGTCTAATGTATGTTTTTTCATCTGCCTTTAATTCTTCACTACCAAAATCATATTGACTTACTGTGAAAAATCCAACTCTAGGATCAAACAATCTTGGTTGCATGGGTTTTTCCGGTAATAGTATCATTGACTGGTTCATTTGAAGACTAATGGAACCTGTGTTTGATCTTACTGGTGGTTCTGAAGCATCATAAGTAAAATCTTGTCTTACCTCAATATTTTCTGGAAAACTCTTTACACTATTAATATAACTCCTGGAAGCATCAAGCTTTTTTACCTTATATTCTTTACGTAATCTACTTGATAGTCCACTAATTGCAGGAATATCATCTGAAAAAAACTTAGTAACATCAATAACTACAGCAGTAGAATCTTTATTAAATGCTTTTATATCAAAAGAAAACAATGTAGGTTCATAATTATTCACCTCAACAGATTTTGATATTGCTTTTGTACTGTCTGCTATATTTGAAAAAGACTTTACTTTTAGCAAAATTTTATTCTGAAAACGTTCCCAGTTAACTACTTGCTCATTAGTTTTTGAACCAGCGTTCATATAACCACCACCTAAACCACTAGGTATTTGGGCAATTCTACTTACCCAAAGCATATCTTTATTTAATTTATTAAATGGAATTTCGTAGAAGTAATTGTTTTTTACTTGATGTGTTATAAATAAACCCTCATCAGTAATAGCATCTTTTGTGATTACTTGCAAATAATCTTTTATGCCGTTTTTGTCTTTTGCATTGGAAATCGTTTTTTCAACTTCTTTAGCTTTTTTGTTTTTCTTTTTCTGTGCTTGAATACCTTTAAAAGAAATTAATGCAAGGCAAACACATAATATTAGTGATTTTTTCATAAAATAGAATTGGTTCGTAGCATTCTAAATTAAAAAAAAGAGCCCTAGCACTAATATATTTCGCGCAACATTAACATATTAAAAAATACATTCTAATATTTTTCTTATAAAAACATCAAAATAATAATGTTATCTATAAAAATTCATCTTGTCTATATATTTCCAAACTTCTAAAGGTAGTAACGGCATAATATTTTTGCCATCTTTATGAGCTTTTCGAATAAAGGTAGACGAGATTTCCATTATTGGAGCATCTACTTTATGGATTTTAGGATGGTTTTTAAATTGATGATCCGCCTCTCCTTCTGAAACTCTTGGATATACATAAATATTATATTGTTCAAGAATTATCTGGTAATTTTTCCATTTATGAAAAGTCTTAAGGTTATCTTCTCCCATAATTAATGAGAATTCATAACCTTCAGGATATTTTTCAGTAAGATGTGCTAAAGTGGTAACGGTGTAGTTTGGTTGTGGTAAATTAAACTCAATAGTACTTGGTTTTAAACTGTCATAAGCTTCTGTAGCATCAAAAACCATTTGATACCTATCATTATTACTTAACAACGTTTTTTTTGTTTTAAAAGGGCTCTGCGGCGTTACTACAAACCAAATTTCATCTAATTCTGAAAATTCTACCATGTGGTTGGCAATAATCAAATGCCCCATATGAATAGGGTTAAATGTTCCAAAATACAATCCTACTTTTTTTCTCAAGAGTGTTTACTTAATAAATTCTGCGACTAAATCGTGTGCCTCTTTTAGTGCCGTATCTAAATCATAATTTTTTATGATTGAATCAAACTGAGGTGCAGTTGCTAATTCTACTGATGCTTTCGCGATTCTCATATTAATTTTGTCTTCGCTTTCAGTACTTCTTTTTTTCAACCGAATTTTTAATTCATCAACACTTGGTGGTTTTACAAAAACAGCTAAAGTTTGCTCTGGAAATTTCTTTTTTATTCTAAGACCGCCAACAACATCAATATCAAAAATCACGTTTTTACCTTCTGCCCATAAACGCTCTACTTCACTTTTTAAGGTTCCGTAAAAATTATCACGATATACCTCTTCCCACTCTAAAAAATCATCATTTTTAATATGATTTTTAAATTCAGAAAGTGACATAAAGTAATAATGCTCTTTATTTTTTTCTTTACCTCTTCTTGGTCTTGACGTTGCAGAAATTGAAAAAGCTAAATTTAATTCTTCTTGCTGTAACAAGTGCCTCACTATAGTTGTTTTTCCACTACCTGAAGGTGCCGAAAATATAATTAATTTACCTCCCTTCATTACAATACATTAAGCATTTGTTCTTTAATTTTTTCTAGCTCATCTTTCATTTGAACTACCACTTGCTGTAATGGTGCAAAATTAGCTTTTGACCCTATAGTATTAATTTCTCTACCAATTTCTTGACAAATAAAACCTAATTTTCTACCGTTAGAATCTTTAGAAGTAAGTGTTGTGATAAAATAATCTAAATGATTAGCTAACCTTACTTTCTCTTCAGTAATATCATATTTTTCAAGATAGTATATTAATTCTTGCTCAAAACGGTTTGCATCTAAATCAGTTTTTAAATCAGATACAGCTTTTTCCAATCTTTCACGTATTGTTCCTAATCTATCTTTATCTAAATTAACAACCTCAACTAATAATGATTTTATTGTATTAATTCTAACAACAAAATCATCATCTAAAACCTGACCTTCTTCAGATCTAAATTTATTAATTTCTTTTAAAGCTACCTCTAAAGCTTTCTCAATAGCTAAAAATTCTTTTTCATCAATATCTTCACGTTCAGTTTTCATAGCGTCTGGCATTCTCATTGCCATTTCCAACAACTGAACATCTTCAACTTTAGCTATTTCACTTAATTGAGACATATACTGCTTTACAACAACTTCATTTATTACAGATGTTGTAGCATTACCAGTATTTTCTACATATAATCCAAAATCTACTTTACCTCTTACTAATGCACTTGCTATGGTTTTACGTAACTGTAATTCCTTTTCTTTATATGCTGAAGGCATACGTGCATTTAAATCTAAACTCTTACTGTTTAAAGATTTTATCTCAATGGTAATTTTTTTACTTGGGAGTTGAATTACGTGTTTTCCAAACCCCGTCATTGACTGAATCATATATAGATTTTATTTTTTTGCAAAGATACTTAAATTTCATCTTTCACTTTTAAGTTTTGCCTAAAATGAAAATAAGCAACAGCTTTTACTTTAAATAAATTTAGTTTAATTCTCTAACCCAAATATTTCTAAAACTCACGTTACCACCACTATCTTTATGATCTTGTAAAATTATAGGTGCTTTGCCATGTGCCTTATTTTTAGGCCATCCTATAAATTGCGTAGTTCCTTTAATTTTAACATTATCTTGAACCAAGATACCATTATGGAATAAGGTAACTGTTGCAGATTTAGTTTTATTCCCTCTTTTATCAAACTCCGGAGCATGATAAACAATATCATATGTATTCCATTCACCTACTGGCTTAGATGCTTTTACCAAAGGTATATGCTGTTTATATACTGATGCAACTTGCCCATTTACAAAAGTGCTACTTGATGTATTATCAAGTATCTGAATTTCATACCTACCTTGTAAAAAAACACCACTATCAATTTCTTTATTTTCTTCTAAATCAATATTTGCAGGTGATTTCCATTCTAAATGCAATTGAATATCTCCAAACTCCCTAACAGTTCTAATGTTTCCCGATTTACTTTTTACTGTAAAACTATGATCTGGATTAATAATCCAATCTGCAATTTTAGAAATATCATCTACACGAACCCATTCATTTAAATTATCTTTATTGAATAATACTATCGCATCACTAGGTACTCCATCAGCTTCACTAACTGTAACTACGGGTGGCACAGGAATATAAACTTCTGTTTCTTTAGCGTTCTCAGGCTCATCACCAGTAAATTCATCATATATGATTATTTCTGGTGTTGTATTTGTAGGTGTACTTTTTTTAGTATCCTTACAGGAAAACATAAATACAATTACAAATACATAGAAAAATTTCATTTGATAAATTTTTAAATACCTAATATTTTTTTAAGCACCTCGTTATCTATTGATGCACCTGCAAAATCATCAAACGTTTTTTTCGTTGCTTCTATTATATGTTTTTGAATAAAAGGAGCTCCTTCTTTTGCACCCTGTTCCGGGCTTTTCATACAACACTCCCATTCCATTACCGCCCAAACATTGCAATTATACTGAGTTAACTTAGAAAAAATACCTTTAAAATCTACTTGTCCATCACCAGGAGACCTAAACCTACCTGCTCTATCAATCCAATCGGAATAACCACCATATACACCCTGTTTACCAGTTGGATTAAACTCAGCATCTTTTACATGAAATGCTTTTATAAATTCATGATAATGATCAATAAAAGTTAAATAATCTAAATGTTGCAAAACAAAATGACTAGGATCATAGAGCATATGAGCACGTTTATGATTATTAGTTACCTTTAAAAACCTCTCAAAAGAAACCCCATCATGCAAATCTTCTCCAGGATGAATTTCATAACAAACATCTACGCCTTGCTCGTCAAAATGATTTAAAATAGGTAACCAGCGTTTTGCTAACTCTTCAAAACCCATCTCTACTAATCCTGGAGGTCTTTGTGGCCATGGATACATGGTATGCCACAAAAGCGCACCTGAAAAAGTTGCATGAGATTTTAAACCCAATCGACCACTAGCCGTTCCCGCTTTTTTTACTGTATCTATTGCCCATTTTGTTCTCGCTTTTGGATTATTTTTAACAAAGTCAGGTGCAAAACCATCAAACATAGTATCATAAGCAGGGTTTACTGCAACTAATTGCCCTTGCAAATGAGTTGACAATTCAGTAATTTCTAACCCATATGAATTTATTTTCCCTTTTAATTCATCACAATAAACTTGACTTTCTGCAGCTTTATCTAAATCAATCAAAAAACTTTCCCAAGTAGGAATCTGAATTCCTTTATATCCTAAATCAGCCGCCCATTTACACATTCCATCCAAGGTATTAAATGGTGCTTTTTTATCTACAAACTGTGCTAAAAAAATTGCCGGCCCCTTTATTGTATTCATTTTTTGCTAATATTTTATTAAAACACTCATTATTATACAATTACAACATTTTTACTTGTATTTACGCAATAACTTATAATAGAAAACATCATACTTTATAAATATAACAAATTGCAATGAAAGACAATAGATTATAATGCCCAAAACCAGATGAAATTTATTACGAATCCGTTATACGAACAAAATAGTAGTAGAATATATTAAGATTAAAAAATACTATGTAAATTAGTATTCTGTAGTAATTGCAATTACAGTAAAAAACTGTTTTCTTAAAGTTTATAGTTTTTAAACTAAATTTAGTAGTACTTATATTGAAATAAAAATATGGACAATGCTTCAGCCCGAAATATGTGGGGCGATTATTTAGATAAACATTTAGAAGATGCTTTTGTAGAGTCACCAAAAACAATTCATTTTAGTGATAATGAAATCGATGCGAATAAATGTGTTGACTTAGTATTAAAAGGAATAAAAAAAGCTACATCTTCTTCATTAATTGGCTTACAATCTCGAAACGAACCGCTACCTAAAATTGGTGAATTTACAGTAATTACTGATTGGAACAAAAATGCTAAGTGTATTGTAAAGACTACAGGTGTAAAGCTAAAACCATTTTTTTCTATTGATGCTAATTATGTAGAAAAAGAAGGTGAAAGAGATAATTTTTTAGAATATTGGAAAAAAACAAATTGGGATTATTACACACGTGAATTGAGCAAATATAAAAAAACACCAAAAGAAAGTATGATTATAGTATGCCAAGAATTTGAAAAAGTATATGGATAAAAAACAAGGTTATCAAATGTTTGATAGCCTTGTTTTTGAGATTTTATTGTTCTAATTCTATCCAAACATTACCTAATTTATGAGATGTTACGGTACTTTCAATAAAATTTAACCCACGCACACCATCTAACATAGTTGGAAATTCTCCATCATTATAAACTTCTCCTCTAACAGCTTTTGCTACACCAAAATAAATATTTGCCATAGCATCAAAAATACCTTCTGGATGACCTGGTGGTAATTTTGTACCATTTAAAGATAATTCTGAATTATATGCATGACCAGGCTTATAGACTTGCATTGGTTTATCATCACTCATAAGGTACAAATAATTGGGGTTTTCTTGCTCCCACCTAAAGCCACCTTTATCACCATAGATAGCAATCGCTAACCCGTTTTCTTCTCCTGTTGCTATTTGACTTGAACGGATTATACCTTTCGCATTATTATTAAAGCGAATTAATGCAGTACCGTCAATATCCATAGTATTATCATCATATAAATAATTTAAATCTGCTAATAACGATTTAATTTTCATACCCGTACTGTATTCAATCATATTAAAAGCATGAACACCAATATCTCCCATGCAGCAACTTAAACCAGCTTTTTTAGGATCTATACGCCAAGTAGAACTTCTTTTTTCTTTATCATGAATTATGGTATTTATCCAGCCTTGATAATATCTAGCATCTACTTTTTGAATCTTACCAATTACACCTGCCTTTATCATTTCTCGCATTTGACGAACCATAGGATAACCTGTATAGGTATGTGTTACGGCAAAAATAGTTCCTGATTTGTTTAATGAAGCTTGTAATTCTTTTGCTTCTTCATAAGTTGTAGTCAGAGGTTTTTCACAAATAACATGAAAACCATTATCTAACAATTTTTTTGCCATAGGAAAATGCAAAAAATTTGGCGTTAAAATACAACATACTTGAATACGCTCTTCTTTTGGAAGCTTCGTCTCTTGTGAAACTAGAGTTTCATAATCTTTATATATTCTATTGGTTGGTATATCAATCTCTTCAGCAAATGCTAAATTATTTTCAAAATTTGAAGTAAAAACACCTGCAACAATTTCGTAGTTATCATTCATTTGAGCCGCTACCCTATGTAAAATTCCTATAAGCGAATTTCCACCACCACCTAATACTCCTAACCTAATTTTTTTTGCCATTGCTATTGTAAATATTCAGATTTGTTTTTACTACAATTTACAAATTACTTTATCAGTGAACAAGCTAAATTAATGATCTACAGTAACTAGAAATAGTTTTAAACTAAACAATTTAAAAAAACATTAAATTTAATTAGTTGTATCTCAAAGAATAGTTTTTAAAGAAATAATTAACTTAACACATTGGTTTTTAAATTTTTATTAAAACCAACCTAACTATTTAATAGTGTAATTTTACCTGCTAAATTAGTTGGACTATGGAGAAGAATTATATTATACTACTATTAGTATACGTAGTTGCATTTATAAGCGCTATAATTTTAAAACCTATTATTAATAAGAAATAGGTAAAACAATCTACATGATACAATTTTTATAAAAAGCCCAGAACTAAATTCTGGGCTTTTATTTTTTGTAGAGATAAATTTACAATACTGCCAAACCTTACTAAATAATTTATTATAGTAATCATTTATATTTATTAATGAATATATTGACTTAGGAAGTTCCCCCCGAAACCTAAAAATCAAATAGCTGAATAAATTCAAAATTCAATTAAAATTAATCATACTATATATTAAACAGAATAGTAATTTTAGGTTTGACAGTTTTCTGTTGTAAATTTATTTTATCATTTTTTAAAACCTTTTTAAAGAGTTTTTCGTTTTTTTTAAGATAGATTATTAAGTATGATACTTCAATAATGTTATTAATGCAAATATTACAAATTATTATTAACTTAAAATATTTAATTACACTCTATTTTAAATACTTATATTTTTAATAAAGTATTATTTTAAGGTCTAAATTTAAGAGTAAATAAGATTTTAACAGAATTCTAATGTGTCAATGGTGCTAAAAACTGTATAGATGGTAGTAAAAAAATTAAGGTGTGTAACAAAAAACACTATTTTGCAATATATGAACCAATTACACTTAAAAATGAACCATTGATACATTCATTATAAAATTACAAAAAATTACTCTTATTTTTGAAATACCCAACTTTTTATAAAGAACCGAAATGTTAAAAGCCGTAATTGTAGATGATGAAACTAAAGCCCTTCAAAGTCTAACCTGGGAACTCACTAATTTTAGTGATGAAATAAACATAATGGCATCATTTACCAACCCAATTGAAGCTTTATCTTATTTAAACAGTAATATAAATGTTCCTGATTGTCTTTTTTTAGATATTGAAATGCCTACAATGGATGGTTTTCAATTTATACAAAAATTAAACAATAGAGATTTTCCAATTGTAATCACAACAGCTTACAACCAATATGCGATTAAGGCTTTAAAAAATGAAGCTATTGATTATCTATTAAAACCAATAGATTCTGATGATTTAAATGACACTATTGAAAAGATTAAAAAATTTAATTCTAAAAATTTCTCTACAGATAAATTAGAAAAAATATTATTGAATTTTCATTCAAATCAAGTTCAAAAAAAAATTACTATTAATGCTGATGGAAAACTTTTATTTCTACATAACGAGGAAATATCACACATAGAATCAGATGGTAATTATAGTACTATATTTTTAAGTGATGACAATAAAATTGTACTAACAAAAAAATTAAAAGAGGTCAATGAAATTCTACCCCCTGAAATATTTTTCAGAATACATAATTCGTACATTGTAAACCTAACTAAGGTTAAAGAATTTTACAAAGCAGAAGGTTATATTATATTAGAAAACAACCAAAAAATACCTGTTTCACGCCAAAAAAAGTCTGATTTTTTAGACTTATTATAACTTTAAATGATATCAAATTTTCAGCATAAATTTTATACGTACCAAGTAAACCATTTAAACTCTAAAATCTTAAAACATCTGTTTTTCTGGTTATTATTTTTTACTGCAAATTTTATAAGTTCACAACAAATACCCCAAAGTTTTAAATTAAAAGTTGATAGCATTATTACTAATGCTCCTAAAACTTATAATGCAATTGACAAAAAATTAAAAACTATAGAATATGACACAATTCTATTGGCTTACTTTTTAAATAAATCAAAAGAACACAAATACAAAGAGGGTCAATCATATGCATTAAATCACTTAGGTAGTAATTACAGAAATTCATCACAATTAAAAAAAGGTATAAGTTATCACGAAGAAGCTTTAAAAATTGCAAAACAAGCCAATAATGTAGCTCTACAACTTTATAGCTTAAACATGCTAAGTCTTTCATATAGATATATGGATGCAATAAAAACAGCTTTCAGCTATGCACAACAAGCGCTTGAATTAGGAGAATCAGAAAAAAACCCAACTTTTCAAATAAAAAGAAATGTAACTTTTGCAATAAATAATATTGGCAATATATACTTGTCATTAAAACAATATGAAATTGCAATTGAAAAATTTAATACCTCACTAAAACAAGATGAAAACATAGGTAATACTATTGGCTTAGCCGTAAATAATCAAAACATTGGTACTTGTTATGAAGAGTTAGGTCAATTAGACTTAGCTTTAAAATATTACAAAAAAGGGTATCAATACAACAAACAAATTAATATTGAAATAGGAACATTAATCTGTAATAATTACATCGCTCAAGTTTACATAAAACAAAACAAAACTACTGATGCGAAAAAATTATTAAACATTATATTAGAAAAAGCTCTAAAAGCTAATAACAATTATCTCGCCGCTGGAATCTATTTAAATTTAGGAATGGCTCAAATGCAGCTTAAAGAATATAATAGTGCAGAAAATCATCTACTAAAAGGTATATTTTTAGCTAAAAAAATTGATTTACCAAAATATCAGGTGTCAGGTAATTATCATCTATCAGCATTATATTCAATTCAAAAAGATTATAAAAAATCATTAGAATACTACAAAAAGGCAAAGTCGATTGATGAGACAATTAGTAATGAAACTAATATAAAATACGTAAATGATATTTTATTTAGGTATGACACTGAAAAGAAAAACAATCAAATTGAAGCATTAGCAAGAGAAAATGAACTTGTAAGGTTAAAGCTTAAAAAAAATGAAAATACCATTTTAATTAGCCTATTATTATTAACCTTAGTAGCACTAATACTCTACATTCTATATCGTCAATTCCAATTAAAAAGTGAAAAAAAGTTACTGACCCTAGAGCAAACAATGCTAAGAAGTCAAATGAATCCTCATTTTTTATTCAATTCATTAAACTCAATTAAGCTTTATATTATAAATAATGAAACTAAAAATGCAGTTTATTATCTAAATAAATTTTCAAAATTAGTCCGAAAAATTCTTGAAGCTTCTACATTAAAAGAAATTTCTTTAGCTGACGAATTAGAAACTATTCAGTTATATATGAATATTGAAAATATTAGATTTTCAAATAATATAGATTTTCAAATACAAATTGAAAAAGGCATTGACACCGAACAAATTAAAATACCGTCATTAATATTACAACCTTTTTTAGAAAATGCAATTTGGCATGGCTTATCTTCAAAAGAAGGAGATAAAAAGATTAAAATTGATGTCACAAATAAAAATGATTATTATAATATAATATCTATAACTGATAATGGTATTGGAAGAAATGCTTCTGAAGTTATTAAAGAAAATAAAGTTTTAAAAAGAAAATCTATTGGCATAGATATTACTAAAGAGCGTTTATACAATTTTTCAAAAGACTACCATAACTCTTTTGAGGTATCAATTATTGATCTATATGATAAATTTGAAACTCCATGTGGCACTAAAGTAATTATATCATTACCAACTATTTAGTCATATCATTTGCCACTTGTTCCAATTCAGCATACCACTCTTCACCAAATTTACTAACCAAAGCTTCTTTAACAAACTTATATATAGGCACTTGTAACTCTGAACCTAAAGAACATGCTGCGTCGCAAATTTCCCACTTATGATAATTAACTGCTGTAAACTCAGAATACTCTCTAATACGAACGGGGTACATATGACATGAAACTGGTTTTTTCCAAGTAGTTACACCTGCATTATACGCATCTTCTAAACCACATTTTGCAGTTCCATTATCTGAAAAAACCACATAAGCACATTCACTACCGTTTACCAACGGAGTTTCCCATTCACCATCTTCACCTCTTATAAAAGCACCTTCTTTTTCTATAACAGCAATACCTTCAGCTCTTAAAAAAGGTTTTACATCTCGGTATATATCAACCAAAATTTCAGTTTCTCTATCATCAAGCGGAGCTCCTGCGTCACCATCAATACAACAAGCTCCTTTACACGCTGTTATATTGCATACAAAATCATTTTCGATAATTTCTTCCGAGATTAACGTTTTTCCTATCTGAAACATACTTCATATTATATAACTGCAAAGATACTTTATCTAAATATATTTAAGCCTAAAACGCCTAATATTGAATTAAAATGTAAATTTGCACCCAAACTATTTGACATGGATTTACATTTTAATTTTAAAGAAATTGCCACTGCAACCATGGTACTTTTTGCGGTTATAGATATTTTAGGAAGTATTCCTATTATAATTGGCCTACGTAACAAAGTAGGTCATATACAGTCAGAAAAAGCTTCAATAGTTGCCGCACTAATTATGATTGCTTTTCTATTTGTTGGTGATGAAATTCTGAGTCTAATTGGTATTGATGTAAATTCTTTTGCTGTAGCTGGGTCGTTTATTATATTTTTCTTAGCTATAGAAATGATTTTAGGTATAACACTTTATAAAGATGATGAACCAGAAAGTGCATCTATAGTACCAATAGCTTTCCCATTAATAGCAGGAGCCGGCACTATGACATCAATTTTATCATTAAGAGCAGAATATCATGTTGAAAATATTATAATAGCCATTTTAATAAATATTATTTTTGTTTACGTTGTGTTAAAATCATCTAGGAAAATAGAAAAAAGACTAGGTAATGGCGGATTAAGTATTATTAGAAAAGTTTTTGGTGTAATTTTACTTGCAATAGCTGTAAAGTTGTTTGCAGCGAATATAAATGAACTTTTTTAAGCT
The DNA here is from genome assembly GCA_947496695.1 of uncultured Cellulophaga sp. Taxonomy (GTDB): domain Bacteria; phylum Bacteroidota; class Bacteroidia; order Flavobacteriales; family Flavobacteriaceae; genus Cellulophaga. The sequence goes on from CANMEI010000001.1 coordinate 522,714, forward strand.
AATTATACAATTTATTATAATGAATAAAATAGTAAATATTATTCTAATTATCATTGCTATAGCCCTAATTGGTTATAACTCTACAATGTTAGATTTTGATAATTTGTTTGTAGGTGATAGTATTATTGCGCTTATTGGTATTGTAGCAGCACTTTGCGCAATTGTACTTTTAGTAATTTTTATGATATCAAAAAAAATTCAGAAAAAAATAGAAGAGAATTAATTTACTGCCTCTATATTTTCTGTAGTAGTATTTGTTAAGTTAATATTACTGTCAAGTTCTAGCACTTTTTTTAGCATAACATCATCTTTATCTTTAATAATCGCATAAGAGTTAGGACTAAATAATTGCTCTGCTAATGATGCTTTTATATAAAGTTTAATTTTGTCTTCAAGATTATAATACAAATCACTAGTGCCTGCTTGTGCACCAAATTGTTGCATGTAATTGACAAATTTTTCAAACAGTACATTATCTACCTTAAAGTTTTTTACAAAATCATTCTCTACATAATCATTATACCTTGTTCTATCTTCTTCAAGATGATTAAATACAAAACGAGACATCACCCCTACATTTAATAAAGAATTAATTGTTTCTTCTTCATAATCACTAATTGGTACAAAAACATCAGGAATAATCCCACCACCACCATATACGACTTTACCTTTAGGAGTTGTAAATTTTAATGAATCTGCAACTTTTATACTATCTACAGACACCAATTCTCCACTTGTATAACGATCTGTAAATTTTTGATAATAATCTTTACTACCATTGGTATAATCTTTCTGAATAGATCTACCTGTAGGGGTATAATAACGAGATATTGTTAAGCGAACAGCTGAACCATCTCCTAATTCCATTTCACGTTGTACCAATCCTTTTCCAAAAGAACGTCTCCCAACAATAGTACCAGTATCATTATCTTGTAATGCGCCAGCAATTATTTCACTAGCAGAAGCTGAGCGTTCATTTATTAATACATAAATAGGCTTGCCTTCAAAAGAACCTTTACTCGTTGCAAATGATTTATCTATTTTTCCTTTCTTGTTTTTGGTGAACAATATTAACTTATCGTCTTGCAAAAATTCATCGGCCATTTGTTCTGCAATACTCAAATAACCACCTGGATTATCTCTTAAATCTAAAGTCAACTTTACTGCTCCTTGGTTTTGTAAACTTGATAATGCTGTTTTAAATTCTTTATAAGTAGATTCTGCAAATCTATTTACTTTAATATAACCCATATCTTTGGTTAACATATAGGCTGCTTCAACACTTTTTAAAGGAATATCGTCTCGTTTTACAGTAATTGTGAAAGTTCTATTTTCTTGTTTACGATATATTTTAAGTTTTACAGTTGATCCTTTTTCCCCTTTTAATTTATCAATAATAGCGGTATTTTGCATTTTTTGACCGTATAAAGAATCATTGCCTGCCATTAAAATACGATCTCCAGGTAATATTCCTTTATTATAACTAGGGCCATCTTCAATGGTTTTAACCACCGCAATAGTATCATTCTCCATAAAAAAACTAATACCAATACCTACAAAATCTCCTTTCATGCTTTCAGAGACTTTTTCCATATCTTCTTTCGGAATATAAACAGAATGTGGATCTAGTTTATCAAGAATATTATTTACAGCAACATCAACAATACTATCTGTATTTATTTCATCAACATATTCATAGTCAATATAATCAATAAGTCTATTTAACTTATCTTTTTTTGAATTTGTCGTAAATAATTTTTCTGGCGTATCATTAAAATGAAGTTTTCCACCTATAAAAACCCCTATAGCTAGAGTTCCTGCAAGAATTGTAGGCCAAATATATTGTTGCTTTTTCTTCATTTATATATTTACGAATTAACTTCAATTTCTGATAGATGTACTAATGTAACTCCTGCTTTTTCAAGAAATTTAAGTCCTGAATCATCTTTATATGCATTTTGATACACAACACGTTTTATACCAGATTGATGAATAAGCTTACTACACTCTTTACAAGGTGATAAAGTAATATATAAAGTAGCTCCATCACATGATTGTGTAGACGAAGCTACTTTTGATATTGCATTTGCTTCTGCATGTAATACATACCATTTAGTATACCCATCTTCATCTTCACAAAAATTCTCAAAGCCTGTTGGCGTACCATTGTATCCATCAGAAATAATCATCCGATCTTTTACAATAATTGCTCCTACTTTTTTACGCTCACAAAATGAGAGTTTACCCCATTCTAAAGCCATTCTCAAATAAGCTTTATCGTATTTTTTTTGTTTTGTGTCTTTCATGAATATTAAATATTCCTAAAATTTATAAGGTTAAATTTAAGGAAATAAAAGACTAAGATACCTGCTTTCTGCAACCTTCACAACCACAGATGGTTAATTTTAAGTGAAAATCAAAAAGGAAACGTTTCAATTAAAATCGGAATTGTAATTAAAATGATCAAAATTGAAGCTCCAATAATAAATAAAGACTGTTTTAATTTGGCTACTTCTTGCGAAAAAAATGCAATAATAAGTATTGAAAGTATAATACTTAATTGCGATAATTCTATACCTGAAGCAAAACCTAATAATGGAGTTACTTTATCTTCTTCTTCCATCATCAGCATTTTAAAATAGTTTGAAAAACCAAAACCATGTATTAAACCAAAAAGTGCTGTCGCAACTGCATGAAATAAAATATTTTTATGTTCAACCTTAGATTTTACGTAAACAATATTAAACACAGCTGTTAACACTATAGTAATAGGTATTAAAAACTCTATTAAGCTTACATCAACTTCTAAAATTCCAAATGATGACAATGCTAATGACAAGCAATGTGCAATAGTAAAAACGGTTGCCAACACTACTACCTTTCTCCAACTCTTAAAGGTAAACGGTATTGCTAATACTGATAAAAACAAAATGTGATCATATGCCGCAAAATCTAACACATGTTCCAAGCCAAGCTTTAAATAAAACCAAAATTCTGACATTATATATATAATTTAATTTAAACCACGTTCATTTTGAATAGTTTCATAGGCTTTTTGCACCTCTTTAAACTTTTCTTCTGCTCCTTTTTTAATTGCTTCGTTTTCTGTATTCACTCTATCTGGGTGGTATTTTTTAGCCATATTTCTATATGCTTTTTTAACCTCATCATCAGTAGCAGTTTTATCTATTTCTAAAACTTTATATGAATTATCCGCAGATTTTATAAACATAGCTTTTACACTTTCAAAGCTATTACGACCAATTCTTAAATAATCGGCAATTTCTTGAATTTTATTTATTTCGGCACTACTAACTTTACCGTCTGCTTGTGCAATACCAAACAAAAAATGTATTAGTTGTAAACGCACCTCAGGGCTTGTTCTCATATTCATATAATTACAAATACTTGACACCGAAACTTCTTTCTTTTTTACAACATCATTAAAAACTCGAAAAATTGCATTTGCTTTTTCTTTCCCATAAGTACTTACAAAATAACCCTGTACATAAGCCATTTCGCTAGGTGAAACTTTACCATCTGCTTTAATTACCAAAGAACACAAGGATAATAAGTTTAACTCAAAATCTGCAGGGCTTACTGGTTTTGATTTTTGCGCTGAAAATGAAGTTTTAGAACTACTAAATAGTTTTTGAAGAAAATAGAATATTACAATAAGAAAAATCCACTGCATACTTAAAAAATATTTTTTGCCAAAGATATAATATTCAAATGCAAAAAATACTGTAACGAAAAGTTAAGGAAAAGAAAGAACTACGACAAATTACTTATATTTGATATCTTAAACTAGAATTTTAATTGATTAAAAAATAAAATTATGTATCCTGCAGAATTAGTAAAACCAATGAGAGAAGACCTAGCCTCTGCTGGGTTTCAAGAATTACATACCGCTGAAGCTGTTGAAAAAGCAGTAAATGCAGAAGGCACAACACTAGTTGTTGTAAATTCTGTTTGTGGTTGTGCCGCAGCAAATGCAAGACCTGCTGCTAAATTTAGTCTTACAAATGGCAAAAAACCAGATAACATTGTTACTGTTTTTGCTGGAGTAGATTTTGATGCTGTTGACAAGGCAAGAAGCCTAATGGTTCCTTTTCCTCCATCATCACCAAGTATGGCGTTGTTTAAAAATGGTGAATTAGTTCATATGATTGAACGTCACCATATTGAAGGTAGACCTGCTGAAGTTATTGCTGAAAACTTAATGTCTGCTTACGACGAGTTTTGTTAGTACACATTTAGTGTTAAAATATTTATTTAAAAACCGCTCTTTAAAACGAGCGGTTTTTTATTTTTGTAAGATGCAGAAAATTATAGCATATCCGTTAAGTGTACTCTACCAATTAGCATTTGGATTCTGTTTGTTGTTTTTCCATCCATTTCAATGGATTGCTTTTAATATTTTTGGTTATAATGCACTTAAAAAAACAGTGAGCTTACTTAACCTTAGTTTAATGAGGTGTTCTCATATTTTAGGAAGCTATTATTCTTTTAATAACCCTCATCAAATTCCTGAAGGTAGACCGTTAATAATTGTTGCCAATCACCAAAGTATGCATGATATACCTCCTATAATTTGGGGTATGCGTAAATATCATCCAAAATTTGTTAGTAAAATTGAGTTAGGAAAAAACATACCTAGTGTTTCTTTTAACCTTGTTCATGGTGGCTCTGTTTTAATTGATAGAAAAGATAGTAAACAAGCTTTAAGTCAAATTATGAAGCTAGGCAAGTATATTGAAAAACACAATAGAAGTGCTGTTATTTTTCCTGAAGGTACACGAAGTAGAAATGGAGAACCTAAAAAATTTCAACCTACAGGTCTAAAACTATTAATGAAAAATGCACAGTCAGCATTAATTGTTCCCATAAGCATAAATAACTCGTGGAAAATGCTACGTTATGGTAAATTTCCTAACGGAATAGGTAACCATATTACTTTTGATGTTCATAAGCCTATTGAAAATACTGGTGATTATGATGAACTAATTACACAAATAGAAAAAATCATAACCTCAGGAATACATCTAAAAAAATGACCAATACCTCAATTATAGAAGAAACTATTGCTTTTGTTAAAGAAACTTTACAAGATGCAGAAGGAGGGCATGATTGGTTTCATATTCAACGTGTTTTTAATTCCTCATTACTTATTGCGAAAGATGAAAAAGATGTTGATGTTCTCGTTGTAAGTCTTGGAGCTTTACTTCATGATATAGCTGATGCTAAATTTCATAATGGAGATGAAACCATTGGACCTAAAGTTGCAAAAGATTTTTTAACTTCTTTAAGGGTTGATAAAAAAGTAATTGCTCATGTTGAAAATATAATTAAGCATATTTCTTTTAAAAATAGTTTTGATAAACATGCTAAAAAATTTACCTCTTTAGAATTACAAATTATACAAGATGCTGATATGCTTGACGCAATTGGAGCTATTGGTATTGCACGTACTTTTAATTACGGGGGTTTTAAAAACAGAACATTATACGACCCTGAAATTGCGCCTAGCTTAAATATGACTAAAGAAGAATATAAAAAATCTTCTGCGCCTACCATTAACCATTTTTATGAAAAACTGCTACTGTTAAAAGATAAAATGAATACTAAAACCGGAAAAAAATTAGCCGAAGAACGCCATAAATTTATGCTTAGTTTTTTAGAACAGTTTTATAAAGAATGGAATGCTCAAACAAATAATTAAAATAAACGCATTTGACCATCTTTATACTGCTCATGTAAATTCGTATTAAGCTCTATTCTATTTTTATCTTTAAAATATAGCCTTTTCGCCATAGTCATTAAATCGTGAATTTGAATTGCTATTTTACCTTCACCTCTATTCCGAATTCCGTATCGACTATCATTTAAACTACCACCATGACATTCTTCAATTTGATGCAATACTTTAGTTGCTTTATCAGGTAGCGTTTTATGAATCCAATCAGTAAAAATTTGACCTAGTGCGCCATTTAAACGTACAACAGTAAAACCAAAAGACACAGCTCCGTTATCAGAAACAGCTTTTGCTAAATTTAAAATTTCATGACTATTAATTCCAGGGATTATTGGTGCTAACATAGCATTTACAGGTATTTTATGTTCTGATAAAACACGAATTGTTTCTAGTCGTTTTTTAATCGAAACTGTTCTGGGCTCTAAAACTCGTCTCGTTTTTTCTGATAATGAAGTGACAGATATATTTACCGTAATTAAATTATCATTCGCTAATTCTTTTAAAATATCTAAATCTCGTAAAATCAATCCATTTTTAGTAATAATACTTACTGGGTGTTTATACTTAAGGAATATTTTTAAACACGCTCTTGTTATCTCAAATCGTTTTTCTGCAGGTTGGTAGCAATCTGTATTACCTGAAAGCACTATAGTTGTAGCTTTCCAACGTTTACTTTTAATTTTTTGTTCTAATAAATTGGAAGCATCTTTTTTAATAAAAATAACGCGTTCAAAATCTAACCCAGCACTATACCCCCAAAACTCATGTGTATTCCGTGCATAACAATAAATGCAACCATGCTCACAACCTTGATAAGGATTCATGGAGTATCCCATACCAATATCAGGGCTTGTAACTTTATTCACAATGGTTTTAGGAAATATAGGAATGTATTTTGTCTTATTAGTATCTGCTTGTTCACCTTCTAATCTGCAGAATTCTAAAAAATCATCACGCTTTTCATAGCTAAATTCAGAAAATCTATTTAAGGTGTTTTGTTGTGCACCTCTACCTTTAACTACATTTTTATTTTTCATAATATTTGGAATAAATCCAAAATTATGGAATATGTACTTTTAAAAGATTTTATTTTAGTTAAAATTTGTATCTAATTAAAAAAGCCATTCTCTTTATTAGAAAATGACTTTCATTATTTATAAGAACAAGTTTACTTAGTCAAAACTAACTTTAACTTGTTGCTTTTTTGTTCCTCTTTTAGCATAAAACAAAAGTTGATCATTAGTAGTATCAATAAGTGGCATTGAAACCATTAATGGTAACCGAGCTTCTTTACTATCAATTACTTTTTCATAATTCATATGCCCATTCTCATCTAATTTAATAACAAAAACATTTCTATTTCTACTTAAACCTTGTTTAAAAAGAATACGATCATCACCAATTTTCTGTGGGTTTTCACTAGCTGTACTTATAAAAAAATAAGTATCAGTACCTTTTGTATATGAACAGTACGAAGTATATGCAGGGTCACCTTGTGTTACTTCTGTTTTATTAATATTTCTTGCCCAAACCATTTCACCTTGCGGATCTAGTTTAACACTCACAATATCATTATAATGAAAACGCTCAATTTTTAACCTAGATCCTGAAGGGTCACTTTGCGTGCTTGTAGTAACAAAATATTCTTCAGCATTGAATAAAATAAAATTATCTTTGGTTACCTCAACACCCTTAAAAACAAGGTTTTTAACAATTTTATCTGAATCTAAACCAAATTTATCAATCATAAACTGTTCAGAAAAATTATGATACTTCTCTTCATTAATCTGCATTGTTTTTGAATCAATATCATAATAAACAATACCATTATATCTGTTGTCTTTTCTGGTTGCGAAAAAACCAACACAGATCACTTTCTCATTTTTAATTATCGGAGTAAGTGCTTCTGGTAACTTACCAGGAGTTGCAAAATTTTGAATTTTTCCTCCTGCATCTGATATTTGCAATAATTCATATTGAAACTTACGCTCACTAGCAGTAAATCGTTTCTTTTTAAAATATGCTTTTGCCGTTAAGTACACTTGCTTTAAATCTTTTGATGTTTCCATGTTTTCAAAAGCATAATTTTTAGTCTCTACTTCACTTGAAAAATCGTACTCAAATATCTTATCTAAAACTGCATTAAAAACATGAATTATATGTTTATTATCTTTCCCTTTTTTATGATGAGAACTAATTGCAAAAGCAGTTCTCTCTTTATTAAAAAGTACTGTTGTTGTGAAACCTGATGAAAAATTTCTATTATAATAATTACGATCTAATGGCTGTTCTACTGGTTTTGAATCAATACTCAGTATTTTTTTTGTAGTGAAATTAAATTCATCAAACGGACTTCTATGTACCGAATACTCATAAGCCTCAGTATTATAATTATATTCTAAAAACAATAAGTACACTTGACCATTCTTTACAAATGCATCAACATAGTCTACATCTTTTATCTTATAATTAAATGTATTTATTAGCTCAAGATTCTCATTATAATGTTCAATAAAATACCCTTTAGGCTTTAATATAATTCCTGTGTAGTAAGACCTAATTAAAATACTACCGCCTTTACCATCTGGTGCTGTAGTTAATAAATTTGAATATTTATATCTATCGCTATACTTTTCGCCAAAAGTATATGATATTGGCATCTCTTGAGCTTGAGAAAAGCAAATAAAAGCGAAAAAAAACAAGGTAAATAACTTGTTACAACGCATAGTAGGCATAATTTTTAAGATTTTAAGTTAAACAGTAGTCTATTCAAAGTTTGCTTTTCTTTTTTCTAAGAATGCTGTTGTTCCTTCTTTAAAATCGGAAGTACCGAAGCAATCTCCAAAAGCTTTAATTTCTTCTTTAAAACCATCTGTATCACTACTAAAACCAGCATTTATTGCTTTTATTGCATAACTTATCGCAACTGATGAATTATTCGATATCTTGCTTGCTAATTTCTCGCATAGAGGTACCAATTCTTCTTGACGTACAACATAATTTACCAAACCTATAGTTAATGCTTTTTGAGCATCAATCATTCCTGCAGTCATAATCATTTCATTAGCCCTACCCTTACCAACTAATTGTGGCAAACGCTGGGTGCCACCGTAACCTGGTATTACACCTAAAGAAACTTCAGGAAGTCCCATTTTAGCATTTTCACTAGCTACTCTAAAGTGACAAGCCATTGCTAGTTCTAAGCCACCACCTAGTGCAAAACCATTTACTGCTGCAATTACAGGTGTTGAAAGATTTTCAATATAATTAAACAATTTTTTCTGTCCTTTTAATGCTAATTTACTACCATCTTTTACCGAAAAATTAGAAAATTCAGCAATATCAGCTCCAGCCACAAAAGCTTTATCACCACTACCTGTTATAATAATTACTTTTACTGACGCGTCTTTACCTAAGGTTTTAAAAGCCTCATGTAGCTCTACAATAGTATCACGATTAAGTGCATTTAATTTTTTAGGACGATTAATAGTAATCGTTGCTATGTTTTCTTGTTGATTAACTAAAATATTATTGAAATTCATATCATTTATTATTAAATCTTCTTAAAGATAGTTTGTTAAAATGATATGTTGCAAATTTAGAAGTAAAATTCACTAAACCTTCACAAACACAAAGCAATAAACTTTTAGAGACTTTAATTTACTTGTATACCTACGTGTTTTACTTTATCTAAAATGGCTAAAATCAACTTTTTACCCTGTTAAAACACACTAACAAAACCTTAACATATATTTTTTGGAATGCCGAATCATTCTGATATACTAAGGCCTTAAATACATACAATTTTATGAAATTAATACACATTAAAAGGGAAACTAAAACTGAACAAAGACACACAACCAAAATGGGAAGGTTACAAACCAAAGTAACGTATATAAAAAATATTTTTTAGGTTTCCCGGTTAAGACATTACATAAATACAGGGAAACATACTACGGAGAAGTTAAAAATTGTGATGACTGTTTTTTATTTATTTAAATTAACCTCTTAAAGAGTAAAATAATAGAAGTAACTATTTTCTATGAAAATACCACCAGTTCATATCTCTAGTTAGCTTGTAACCTAACTTTTCATATAAATTTATAGCTGCATTACCTTTTGTAGTATGTAATATGGCTTTTTTATTTGCTTTTAAAATTTCTTTGGTAACATAATACACCAATTGTTTAGCTAGTCCTCTTCCAGTATAATCAGGATGAGTAACAACCGCACTAAGCTCTATAAAATCATCAGTTTGCATTCGTTGCCCTGTAATTGAAACTAGTTTTCCATTTTTAAAAATGCCGTAATAATCGCCCATTTCAAAAGTTCTTTTTCTATAATAACCGGGCATTACAAGCCATACCAAATCATATATCTCATCAATATTCTCTTCAGTTAATGGAACGATAGATTCAGTAATTTCAATAGTAATTAAATTATCAAGTACCATTTGACAGCCTTCTATTTTACGATCTAGGATAACATGCCTAGTATCAAAAGTTGGCGTATCATTTTCAGAAACTAAGAAAAAACTTTCTGAAATTTTAGCATACGAATTTAATGCCTCTTCTGTTTTAGAGGCATCAATAAATGCTCCAAACGGACAGATTTCAGGGTCATAAAAATCTACACCATTAAAACTTAATTTAAACTTCTTATGAGTTTCATTAAGTGCAAAAAATACTGGGTTTTTTAAAGTTTTTTTAAAGTGATTCATTGAAGCAAAATAAAGGTTTATAGATAAGACTTTAATCTTTAAACCTATTCTTAAATTGTAAAAACATTCTTCTAAAATCATATACCATAAAAGCAATCAGAATAAATGATCCAGTATAATTAGGAGCTTCTTTATTACTATTATTTTTCATACTATAGAACTGAAATAATATTGCTTTTAATAAAAAATTAAACCTTCGGAAATTTCACAACAAACACTGTTCCTTTTCCAGGTTGAGAAGTAAAACTTATAGTACCATTATAGGTTTCAACAATATTTTTAACCATTCCTAAACCAAGTCCCATACCACTTGTTTTTGTAGTAAATTTAGGTTCGAAAATTTTATCTTTATTTTCATCATTTATACCTACCCCATTATCAGCAACTGAAATTTTCACGAATTCATCTTCTGAAGTAACCGTTACTAAAATTCTCGGAGACGTTACATCAGGCACAGCTTGTATAGCATTTTTAACCAAATTTGTTACTACACGTATTAACTGTGTACGGTCTAACTCTGCAATTATCTCTTCTTCCTCTGTAATAAAATGTATATAGTTTTCATTAAAAATATCAAGTCCTAATTTTACAATTTTTACCACGTTTAAAGTTTCGTTTTGCTGTGCTGGCATTTGTGCAAAATTTGAAAAAGCACCAGCAATACTGCTCATAGTATCAATTTGCTGAATCAAGGTTTTCGAATACTCGGTTACTTTTAGTTTTATTTCAGGATCATTTGCATCAAACTTACGTTCAAAACTTTGTACCGTTAATCGCATTGGTGTTAACGGGTTTTTAATTTCGTGTGCTACTTGTTTTGCCATTTCTCGCCAAGCTTGTTCACGCTCACTCTTTGCTAGTTTTATAGCACTTATTTCAAGCTCATCAATCATTGCATTGTAAGCATTAATTAACTTTTCAATTTCTTCGGAAGGATTATCAATACTTATTTTTTCATTCTTTTTGGTTAAGAAAGTAGCATTCATGCTATCTGAAATTTCTTGCAAGGAACGTGTTATGTATTTTGATATAAAAAAAGCTAACCATATAGCAATCAAAAACATTAAAACATATACACCTGCTAAACGAACCAAGAATTCTTTTAATTCTCTGTCATTAAAAGAATTATCTTCAAAATAGGGTAAACTCAAAATACCTATTGGTTTAAACTTATTATCAAGTATGTATGTATACGAAGCTTGATAACTATCACCAGCAACTGCTTTTTCTTCTAAATAACGAGCATCAACACTGTTTTTAAGGTTGTTTAAAACTGCCGGTGTTAAACACATAGAAACAGAATCATTACCAAACTTTGGTCTTGAACTTTTTACAAGTCCGCCCTCTAAATCATAAATATTAAAATTCACATTGAGCACATCGGCTATTTCATAAATTTCATCTTTAAAAATTAAATCTAAATTCTCGGTAGTAGCAACATACGTAGTTTTACGAAGAGTATATCGTATGTTTTCTTTAATTTGCTCTTCTTTTCGTTCTAAACGATCTTGGTGATAATCTTTTGCTTGCTCACCATATTGATATATTGTGACTCCAGCAATTAATACTGATGCTACTAACACCAATAAAATCATGGCAATAAAAATTCTTGACCTAAGTGAAAACTTTGTAAGCAATTATTCTGGTTTTATAATTAAAGATAACAATAATTAAACCAAAATATTTTAAGCACCAGGATTCTTATCTCTGATACGTTTATATATTTTAATTCCAAGCATTAACAAAATACCTAATGCAATTATACCCACAACTCCATAAACCCAACTAAATGCATTTTGTAAAATAACTAAAAATACAATTGCAAATAATAGAATAGTTGCTCCCTCATTCCATATTCGCATGAAATTTGAACTAAAATTTACTTCATCGCGTTGTAATTGCTTAAATATTTGATGTGTTTTTAAATGATATAGAATTAAAAGTACCACAAAACTTAATTTTACATGCATCCAATCTTGTGATAAAAACCCTGGGGCAATATACAATAACCAAGCTGCAAAAATAATAGCTAGTATTGCCGATGGCCACGTTATAATATACCACAATCTTTTCGTCATCAGTTTAAATTCTTTAGTCAGAATTTCTTTTTCTGGTGATGGGCGTAACGTTGCTTCAATATGATTAATAAACAATCGAGGAACGTAAAAAAGACCTGCAAACCAGGTAATAACGAATATTAAATGAAGTGCCTTTATATATGGATAAAATTCTGCCATTATTCTTTTATAAATAAATAATTAAGTTTCAACTGATTAAACTCTTCATTGAAAGCTTCAATTTCTGTAGTAATTAGCGCATCAAAAGTACTTAATTGTTCATTTATTTTAGCTGTTAATTCATTTTTAACTGCAATATCTTGTTCTGTTGGCGGAAAATCATCAATTGAAACCAAACTATTTAAATGCCCCAACTTATTTGTTAATTTAATAGGGAAATTTAAAGGGTCTTGTCTACTTTGATTTTTAGTTTGATACAGAGCTTTCTCAACTGTAGTAAATTTTTCTTTTATCGTTTTAGCTTTTTCAATTAGTGCTTTAGTTGACTCATTATCTTTATACTGCTTCTCAAAAGCACTTAATTGCTTTGTAATAGTCCTAATTTTGTCAATTGAAGTGTGTGCTTTATCAATTGTAGCATTAATATCAGTTATAAAATTAAATTGTTCTTGCATAGCTTCAACTGAAACCTCAGCTCTAGGATCTTTCAGAATTTTAAACTCTTCTGAACTTATGTTTCCATTAACAGACAAACTTACTTTATAAGAACCAGGAACAGCTTTAGGACCATCAAAGTTTGCCCACCAAAAAATCATCCCGTCTAATTTTTTAGCGCCTTTACCTCTTGTATCCCAAATATGTGTATTTCCGCCTTTTTTAACCTCTAATTTTTCACCCTTTTCTTTAGATGTATTTGAAAATGTTACTAATGTATCTCCTTTAACATTTAAATATGTTAAAGCAATACTATCTTTTTCTTTAACATCATTTAAATAAAAATGTGTTACTACACCATTCGGGTGATTTTGACCTGATGTTTTTGATGCTTTTTTACCTGATCTACCTTTTGTTCTATAACTATCTTTAGGTTGAAATAGAATAACGTCATCATTTTTAGAATTAACATCTAACTGATGTAATACTGTTAAATCATCAATAATCCATAAACTTCTACCTTGTGTAGCTACAATTAAGTTATCATCCTTAATGGTCAAATCTGTAATTGGCACAATAGGTAAATTCATCTGAAACGGATTCCAATTTGCTCCATCATCAAAAGAAATATACATTCCTGTTTCTGTACCCGCATAAAGCAAGCCTTTGCGTTTAGGGTCTTCACGAACTACTCTGGTAAAATGTTCATCTTTAATTCCGTTTGTAATTTTGGTCCATGTTTTACCATAATCTGTAGTTTTATATAAATACGGATTAAAGTCTCCTAATTTATATTTTGTAGCTGCAATATAACATGTTCCTTCATCAAATGCAGAAGGTTCAATACTATTAACCATTGACCATTCGGGCATATTAGTTGGTGTTACATTCTCCCAAGTTTTACCACTGTCTTTTGTAACATGAATTAATCCATCATCACTACCAACCCAAAGTAAACCCTCTTTAAGTGGACTCTCATTAGCTGTAAAAATGGTGCAATAATATTCCACACTCGTATTATCTTGCGTAATTGGTCCTCCACTAGATTTTAGTTTACTGGCATCATTACGGGTTAAATCTTCACTCAAAAGTGTCCAGCTTTGCCCCTCATTTTCTGAAACATGTACGTGGTTAGAGAATGTATATAATTTTTTAGGGTTATGCTTACTAAATATAATTGGAAAATTCCATTGAAAACGATATTTCATAGCCTCAGCACCAGCACCCATAGGGTTATCTGGCCAAACATTTATGCCCCGAACCGTATTTTTATCATGATTCACACGCGTTAAAAAACCATCATAACTACCACCGTAGACGATATCATCATTTTTAGGATCCACTGCAATCCAAGCAGATTCACCACCTGCAGTTTCTTCCCAATCTTGCTCACTAATACTAAAACCATCACTTCTATGTTTTATTCTAATAGTTGAATTATCTTGTTGGGCCGCATAAATCCTGTATGGAAAAGAATTATCTGTAGTTACTCTATAAAACTGTGCTGTAGGTTGATTGTAATACGTGCTCCAAGTTTCACCACCATCATTAGAAATTTGAGCGCCACCATCATCACCAATAATAATTCTCTTAGAGTTTTCAGGAGCTATCCATAAATCATGATGATCACCATGTGGAGCATTAAATGTCGAAAAAGACTTTCCGCCATCCGTAGATTTATGATAATTTACATTTAGCACATAAACCACATCTTCATCTTCAGTATCGGCATATACACGTGTATAATACCATGCACGTTGGCGCAACTTACGCTCTTTATTTACTTGAGTCCATTTTTCACCACCATCATCACTTCTGTACAAACCTCCACTTTCTTTATTTTCAACTATCGCCCAAACTCGATCCGAATTTTTAGGAGAAACTGTTACTCCAATAATCCCTAAAGTATCTTTTGGGAAACCTTCATTTTTTGAAATTTCCGACCAAGTAGCCCCGCTATCAGTACTTTTCCAAAGGGCAGAACCGTCACCACCACTACTTAAACTATATGGTGTACGTTCAGCACGCCAAGTAGATGCGTATAATATTCTAGGGTTATTTGGGTCAATAACTAAATCTACAGCTCCTGCTTGTTCATTTACAAAAAGAACTTTTTTCCAATTTTTTCCACCATCAAAACTCTTATAAATACCACGTTCTTGTGTTGGTTTATAAATATTCCCTAAAACCGCAGCATACACAATATCAGAATTGGTTGGATGCACACGCAACCTTGGTACATGTCTACTTTTAGCCAAACCTAATGACTCCCATGTTTTACCCGCGTTTTCTGTTTTCCAAATTCCGTAACCTGAAGAAACGTTTCCACGAAGTGTTTTTTCACCACCGCCAACATAAATTACATTTGGGTCGCTTTTAGAAACTTCAATTGCACCAATACTACCACCAAAAAAACCATCAGATATATTTTCCCATTCTCTACCACCATCTGTAGTTTTCCAAACACCACCACCAGTTGCTCCAAAATAAAATAAATTTGGTTGATTAGGCACACCTGTAACCGCTGCAGAACGTCCACCACGGAATGGACCAATTAACCTATAATCCAAACTAGAATATAGTTCCTCTGGAATTTGAACAGTTGATTTTTTTCTTTTTTGAGCTTGAACAGAAAAAGGAAGCACAGCTATAATCAGTAAAAGCACAGTACTTTTAAAAAAGTTTGATATCATTATGAGTTGGTTGTTATTAGTCATTCCTAAATTAAGGAGATTTGAACGTTTCTGAAAATAATATTTGCTATATCAAAATAAAAATATGTATTAGGGTAACAAATCATTAATTTCATCTACTAATTAATATAATTTTAATTTTATCTAGCGATGTTCAATACCAAATCTAAAAAAGAAATTTCTGAAGAAGATTTACAAATATTAACCAAAGCCAAACAACAAATGGAAGAAATTGGCTGGGCAATGAAAGGACTTAATAAAGTTGGAAACGTAATTCAGAATAAAATTGATTTACTACCAGAAAAACAATTAAAGAGACTTCAAAAAATCAGTTACAATATTTTACTAAAAGTTGTAGACGCTAATTTGCTTTCAATGAAAACCGATAAGAAGGAGTTACAGCCAATTAATAATACCTATAAAGCTTTAGTAACTACATCTGGAGTTTTAGGAGGTACTTTTGGGATGATTGCTTTTACTGCTGATTTATCATTAACTACCAAAATAATGATGCGTTCTATTTTAGATATTGCTAGAAGTAAAGGTGAAGATATTACTGATTTAGATACTCAATTGGCATGTTTACAAGTTTTTGCTTTAGGAGGAAAATCTAAGCATGATGATAATTTAGATACGGGTTATTATGCTACAAGAATTACATTAAACTCTACCGTAAAAGGGGCTACTGCTAGTGCTGGAAAAATAACTTCAACATTATTAAAATCGAGTTCAAACCCAATAATTCAAATTTTAGGTGCTGTTGCTTCAAGATTTAGTGTTCAAGTATCTGAAAAATTTGTAGCTCAAGCAATTCCTATTTTAGGTGCTGCAGGTGGTGGCGCTATTAATTTGGCATTCATGAACCATTTTCAAAGTATGGCTCATGCTCATTTTTCTATAAGAAAACTAGAACGGAAATATGACGAAAAGACAATTAGAAAAGCTTTTGATAAAATAGCTTTAAACTAAATCTTTCTTAATTTCTTTTCTTAAAAAATACCCTGTAACTATTGTAGCTAAAACATCGGCAATAGGAAAGGAAATCCAAACTCCTAGCTCATTAAAGTAGCTTGGCAATATCAATATTAAAGGAATAAAAAAGAAACCTTGTCTAGTTAATGTTAATAATAATGCTGGAGTCGCTTTTCCAATTGCCTGAAAATAAGCTGCTCCTATTAATTGCAAAGCTATTATTGGTGTTGCTGCAAAAACCATTCGCATAGCAAAAGGAGAATGCTCTAGAACATAAATATTAACTGCTAGTTCAGTTTCAGAAATTCCCTCTTTTGTACTTAAAAAAAGTGAAGCTATTTCACTAGGAAAAATCATTAAACCAATGAAAACAATAGTTGCCAAAATAGACGCATATTTTATAGCCGTGTTGATACTCAACCGTACCCTTTGATATTTTTTAGCTCCATAATTATAACCTGCAATAGGCAAAAAGCCCTGTGTAACACCAAATACCGGAAACAATGCAAACATAAGCATGCGCCCCACAATAGCATAAACAGCAACCATTGCTTCCCCTCCTAAACCAAAGAGTATATTATTCATTAATAAGTATACAATGCTTGTAGTTGCCTGCCTTGCCATAGTTACAAAACCTAAAGAAGCTATTTCTTTAAGTATAGGAAAATCAAATTTTAAATGGGTTATGTTTATTTTTAATTCTGATTTTTTTGATGCAAAAAAATAAAATACATATGAAAAACAAAGTAAATAACCCGCTGTAGTTGCCCATGCCGCTCCGGCCATTCCACAATCGAAAATATAAATGAAAACATAATCCATAATTAAGTTCCCAATTGAAGGAATTATCATGGCTATCATAGCAAATTTTGGTTTTCCTTCTGCTCTAATAACAGAGTTCCCTAACATGCATAATGCAAGAAAAGGTACTCCATACAAAACAATGGTATAATATACCTTAGCAGGCTCAAAAATAGTACCTTTTCCGCCAAAAGCAGGAATAATAGCATCAACATAGTATAGTCCTAAAATAACCATCGTAATGGTTATTAAAAGTGTTAATGCAATTTGATTACCAAAGGTTTTTAATGCTTTTTCATGTAGGTTTGCTCCAAGCGCTCTTGAAATAATGCTTGAACCACCAATACCAACTGACATACCTAATGCTGCAATAAAGAAAGATACTGGCAATACAACATTTATAGCCGCAATAGCTATAGAACCAATCCAGTTTCCTACAAAAATAGAATCAACCAATACATTTAGTGACATTACCAAAATACCTATTGATGCAGGCACTGCTTGGTTGATCAATAATTTACCTATTGGTTGTGTTCCTAATTTTTCTGCAGAAATATTTGTCATTATGCAGGAAGTTTACCGCTATCTTCCCACTCATTCACCCATTTCGCCATTACTTCTACCCAATCATCACTATCATTTAAGCAAGGAATATGTTTATACCCTTCACCACCGGCCTCAGTATATTGCTCTTTACCTTCCATTGCAATCTCTTCTAAAGTTTCTAAACAATCAGCAACAAAAGCAGGAGTAATTACCGCTAATTTTTTCTTACCTTCTTTCGGAAAGCGTTCAAATTCAAAATCTGTATAAGGTTTCAACCACGGATCTTTTGGTAATCGAGATTGGAATGATATACTCACTTTATCTTTTGGTAAGTTTAAAAAAGCTCTTACACTTTCAGTCGTATCAAAACATTGGTGACGGTAACAGGTATTATGTGCTACCGAGTTTGTTTGACAACAGCTACCATCTATTTTACAATGAAAACGTGTTGGATCTGATTTTCTAATATGACGTTCAGGAATTCCGTGGTATGAAAATAAAACATGATCATAATCAAAACCTTCTAATTCTTTTCCTATACTTTCAGATAGTACTTTTATATATTCTGGATTTTTATAAAATGCAGGAAGTGTTGTAAATTTCATCTCCGGAAAAAATTCATCTTTCACCTCCATAGCCTTCACAACAACTGTTTCATATGATGACATTGCATATTGTGGATACATTGGCACTAACAAAACCTCATCAACACCTTTATCTTTCAATTCTTGTAACGCTTTTTTAATGGTCATACTACCATAACGCATACCTAATGCGACAGGCATTTTAGTATGCTTACGAACTTTCTCAGTAAAACGTTCAGAAATAACAATTAAAGGAGATCCTTCTTCCCACCAAATTTTAGCATAAGCTTCAGCTGATTTTTTTGGTCTTGTCTGAAGAATAATACCTCGTACAATTATGTTTCTTAAAACTGTAGATACATCAATTACACGTTCGTCCATTAAAAACTCATCTAAATATGGCTTTACATCTTTTGCTGTTGGACTATCTGGCGAACCTAAATTAACTAATAAAACTCCTTTCATTCTATTTCAATTTTCTTAACTAAAGCAAAAATAACACATGCTAATTTTAAAAGCTGTAATATTTTAATTACTTTATCTATGATTCCATAGTTATATTCAATTTTCACACAGAATTAACAGCAAAACAAGAGTCTTTTCTTATGTTGCAGTAATTCATAAAATTAAAAATAATGTTTACAAACCTATTTGATAAACCAAAAACATTCATAATTATACTAGGTACTGTTTTAACATTGGTACTTTTTCAATTTATTACTGTACGAATTTTAAGAAGGTTTGGTAAAGACCCAAAATATTTAATAAACAAAAGCGAAATTAAAAAGTTAAGCATACCTATTTTTATACTTTTCTTAGGTGTTTTACTTAGTGTAAGAATTATTCATAAAAATTTAGGTATTACCGAGTTATCATATGCACTTGGAAAAATAAGTACTTTGCTTATTATTTTATCTATAACTTGGTTAATAATTGTTGTTTTAAAAGTTATTAAAAGAAAAGTTATCTCAAAATATGATGTAAATGCCTCAAACAATTTAAAAGCCAGACAGGTATATACTCAGTTTAATATTTTAGAGCGTATTATTATTTTCATTATTGTAATTCTAGCAATTGGTATTGAATTAATGAGTTTTGATAGTATAAAGGAAATTGGAGTAAGTATTTTTGCTTCAGCAGGTGTTGCTGGTATTGTTATTGGTTTTTCTGCCCAAAAAATGATTGGTAGTATACTGGCAGGAATTCAAATTGCAATAGCACAACCAATAAAAATGGATGACGTTGTAATTGTTGAGGGTGAATGGGGGCGCATTGAAGAAATAACCTTAACCTATGTAGTAGTTAATATTTGGGATAAAAGGCGCCTAATATTACCTACTACATATTTTATTGAAAAGCCATTTCAAAACTGGACAAAAACTTCTTCTGATATATTAGGTACTGTTTTTTTACATACTGATTATAATGTACCTTTTGATGAACTTAGAAAAGAACTAACTAGAGTTTTAGAAAGTACCGATCTTTGGGATGGTAAAGTAAATGTTTTACAAGTTACTGATTCATTAGCACAAAGTGTAGAAATTAGAGCTTTAATGAGTGCTAAAGATTCACCAACAGCATGGGACTTACGTGTTTTAGTAAGAGAAAAATTAATTACCTTTTTACAAGAAAATTATCCTGAAAGCATTGCACGCACAAGAATAGTTTTGAAAAACAACGACGAAACAAAATAGATTAAAATAATAATACGTTATAATAAATATATACAATGTTTTCTATTCGTTTTATGAAAATAAACACATTTACTAAATTATTTTTTATTCTTATTTTTATAAACGGAGCCATTGCAATACATGCGCAAGAAAAAAATAGTTTACTCTGGGAGATTTCAGGAAATGGATTAACGCAAAGCTCCTATCTCTATGGAACAATGCATGTTAGTAAAAAAATTGCTTTCCGATTAGACGATGTATTTTTTGAAGCACTTAACAAAAGTGAAGTTATAGCTTTAGAATCTGACCCAAATACATGGCTAGAGATTGATGACCCTTCAGGTTTTGGTGAAAGTTTTATGACAAAAGGGTTTTATAATAGATCTTTCACAATGGATCCTCCTAGAAAAGAAGAAATAGCTGCTTTTCTAGGTCTTAATGATAAAATGATCAATAACATTTTATACCGAACTGATCTAAATTCTCAAAATTTTGAAGAAGATACTTATCTTGATATGTTTATTTATCAAGCAGGAAAAAAATTTAACAAACCTATTGTTGCTCTTGAAGACAATGAAGAATCATCAACTTTAGTTGGCCGAGCAAGTTTTAACAGCTTAAAAGATAGACCTGCAGAATGGTTGCAAAAAAAAATGCAACTACAAGAACCTTTGCAACTTTTAGAGGACGCATATAGAGAACGAAATATTAATTTATTAGACTCTTTAGATCAAGGCATGTATACCAACTACTACTTAAAAAACATGTTGTACATCCGTAACCAGAATATGGCAATTAAGCTTGATTCTGTAATGAAAAACTCAAAAGTATTTGCAGGTATTGGCGCTGCTCATTTACCAGGTAAAAATGGCGTTATTTCTTTATTAAGAAAAAAAGGGTATAATGTTAAAGCTTTAACCTCAAGAACTACAAGAAAAGGAAACAAATTAAAAGAAATTTTTGAAGAAAAAATAAAAGAAAACAACTATAGTTTAAAAACAGTTGATGACAATTTTTTCTCCATACTATTACCAAATAATTTATACCCAATAGCTGAATATTCTAATACATTTTATGTTTCGCCCGACTTAGCAAATGGAAGTTTTTTTACAGCTAATAGAATTCCTACATTTTCATATTTAGACAAAAACAAAGCATTTACAATTGAAACTATTGATCATCTTCTTTTTGAAAATATACCAGGTAAGATTATTGAAAAAAAATTCATTATAAAAAATGAATATAATGGGATTGATATTAGAAACATTCTCAAAAATGGAGAAGCACAACGCTATCAAATTTTTATAACTCCTTTAGAAATTATAATATTTAAAATGGGTGGACATGATAGCTATGTGACGCAATATTCCGATAAAATTTTTAATAGTATAAAACTCAAAAGCTTAAATTCTAATCTAAAAAAAATAACTTCAAAATATGACGATTTTGAAGTTAATATGCCCGAAACATATACATTTACAAATACAAAAAGAAATGGTAATCGATTAATTCAGGCATATGATTCAATAAATAATACCTATCAGTTTTTAAAAAAATCAACTTTACATGATTATAACTTTATTGAAGAAGATACTTTTGAATTAAAGCAAATTCAAAAAATATTTTATAAAAAACTAGCTCTAGAAGAAAGCTATAATCAATTTAAAAATAATAGCCTATCATCATCAGCTACAATTGATACTTTAACTAATAAAAAACTACATTTATTTACAAAATTAAAAGGGCATGATTACTATTTACTAGGTATGGTAACTGAAAATCCTGAGCTTGCTACTGCGTATTTTAATTCCTTTAAAATAAAAAATCCAAAGTATTCAGAAAGTTTTATAAAAGTGAAAGATACCGCTTTGTTTTTTTCAGCAATAACCTCCGTTAAACCACCAAAATTTGTTGCAAATAGCAATGACTATCAAAAAAAGGAAATAAAACCTTATAATGCTTACAGTAAAAAAACAGTCTATCAAAACAAAAATAATGAAGCCATAGCTGTTCAATTAAACAAATCTCATGATCTGTTAATGTTTCCTAGTATTGACTCTATATGGACATTAAGAAAAAAATTATATGCAAAAGAAGAGTTTAACATTAGAAACTATTCAACAAAAAACACCAAAGAAGGTTACAGTGAGCTACAACTTACACTTACTGACACTGCAAGTACCCGTGGAATTTTAATTAAAAATATAATTAAAGGAGGCTTACTATACGAACTAAAAGCCGTTATTGATACAACACAAAAACCAAGTAAATATATAACTGAATTTTTTAATAATTTTAAACCTTTAGACACTTTAATTGGTAAAGATTTAATTGCAGATAAAACCACAATTTTTTTTAATGCATTAAAAGCAAATGATAGTATTGCACTAAGTGGTTATCCATTTATTGCTTTCAATAAATCGCACATTGATTCACTTAGATATTACATTTCTGAATTTGATTACAGTGAGGATCAAAAAAAAATACAAAGCTTTTTAATTCAACGTCTGACAGAATTAGATGATTCTGAATCAATGGAATTTTACACTAATTTTTATCAGAACTCATATAATAATTCTTCATCTCAAACTAAAATTCTACAAGCAATAGCTAAAAAATCGACTGAATTATCAGGCGAACAACTTTTAAGTTTAATGTCTAAAGACTTACCTTTAGTTTCTAGTGATTATGAAATTTATCAAATATTCAAACCCTATATGGACAGCCTAACTTTGGCTAAAAAATTATATCCTGAAATATTAGATTATAGTGCCATTGAAGAGTATAAATCACCCATATTCTCACTTTTAGCACAACTAAAAACAAATGGTCTTATAAAACCTAAGATTTATAAAAAATTCAGAAAACAGATGTTGAATGATGCTAAAATCCAGCTAAAAAGAGAATTGGGTAACACTTCAAATAACAACATTAATAATTACCAAGTAAACCTTTTAAATGTAAAAAAGAAAAATGTTTTAGAGAGTTATATTCAGTTATTACATCCATTTATTAAAGAAAAAGAAGTTCAATTATTTTTTGACAAATTATCGTTATTAAATGATGCTGAAATACAAACTACTAAAATAGCCCTTTTACTCTCTTCAGGAAATATAGTTGACGCTTTAGAAATAGAAAATTTAGCAAACGAATTAGACAGTAGAAATCTCTTGTTTACAAAATTGAAAAATGTTGGAAAGCTATCTTTTTTTCCTGAAAAATTTAAAACCCAACAAATGCTTTCCGAAGCACAACTATTTGAAAATAAAGGATATAATAAATTTACAGATTCTATAAACTTTATTGCTAAGAAAAATATTACTTTTCGGAATAAAAAATATGTAGCATATGCATTTAAATATAGTAATGGTAGTGATTACGACAAAAATTTTAAAATGTATATGGCTATTTACAAAGATGATTCAAAACTAAAATCTGAGCCATTTTACAAAAATAATGGTCGAAGAATTGAAGATACTGATACTGATGAAGAAACTCTGAATTTGGTTATTGATGAGTTTATTTTAAAAGACAGAAAACGTGCAGAGGTTTACACACCTAATACATTAAATAATTTCGGCTTTTATGACTACTAATACCATTACAAAATATATACTTACGCTTATTTTAAGTCTAAATTTTTTAGATAGTTTTTCACAACAATTAGTATGTTCTACTCAAGACAAAATAGCGGTAGAGACTAAAATTACACAACTAGAAGCTTTAACTAAAGCTAATTTAGGAGAAACTATGGTTGCTGTCGGAAAAACATTTTTAGGCACTCCTTATGTTGCTAAAACTTTAGAAATAGGTGAAACTGAATCTCTTGTTATTAATTTACAAGGTTTAGATTGTACAACGTTTGTGGAAAATGTATTAGCTTTTAGTTTACTTACTAAAGAAGATAATTCAACATTTGATGACTTTATAAAAGTTCTTGAGAAAATAAGGTATAAAAACGGAGTTTTAAATGGCTACCCTTCACGTTTACACTATTTTTCAGAATGGATTACTAACAATAATAAAAAAGGTTTGGTAACTAATATAACAGGTGAAATAGGCGGAACTATTAGTACTAAAAAAATCAATTTTATGAGTACACATCACGAGTTATACCCTTATTTAAAAAATAATAATGATAATCTAGAAAAGATAAAAGCATCAGAAAACTACTTAAATAATCAAGAGATTTGCATTCTACCTAAAAATGATATAGAAGCTAATGAGCACCTAATAAAATCAGGAGATATTATTGCCTTAACAACTTCCATTAAAGGATTAGATATTACACATACAGGTATCGCAACACTTGAAAAAGATGGCCGTATTCATTTATTACACGCATCAACAACAGGAACCGTAAAAGTGTCTAAAAAATCTTTAGTTGAATATTTAAAAGGAATAAAAAACAATACAGGTATAATCGTTGTCAGAGCTATTAATTAAAAACTACAACCAGAAAAAATCAATAAAAAAAGCCACCTTAAACAGGTAGCTTTTTTTTTATTGATTTAACTGCATTTTAAAATTATCTATTTAAACACCAGTTAATACCTCCAATTAAATGTTTTCTAAAATCTAAATCATCATAAGAAGATTCAGTATGACCTAAACCTGTATAAAATGCTCTACCTCCATCATACTCATGATACCAAGCTATTGGGTGATTATCTCCATTTTTACCACCAACATAACTAGTTTCATCTAGCCTTAATAACACATGTATATCTGGGCTAATATCTTTAAAATTATACCACTCATCAAATTGTGACCATGTACTATTTAAATGTTCTGTAGCCATTTGTGAGCCATCAACAACATCTATAGTTGCACGTTGTTGTTTTGGATGGTTTACAAAATAAGCCCCTACTAATTTTCCATACCAAGGCCATTCATATTCAGTATCAGATGCTGCATGAACACCCATATAACTTCCACCATTTTGAATATAAGCTTCAAAAGCATCTTGTTGTTCATTATTCAAAACATCGCCTGTTGTATTCAAAAATAAAACCAATTTATATTTTGCTAGATTTTCTGTATTAAATTCTGTCGCATCTTCAGTACGAATAATTTTAAAATCATTTCTAATACTTAATTGTTTTAATGTTTTAACACCTGTTTCTATTGCACCGTGTCTAAAACCCGCAGTTTTTGTAAACACCAAAACTTGTGGCTTTTCAGGCAACTCATAAACTGTATCTTTTACAGGCTCTGGTTGGTTTAAAACTACTTCTTGATCAATTTTTGCCCCACCGCAAGCAAAAAACATTACACTTACACCAACCAATAAAATATTTTTTATTAAAAATTTCATATTTGCTTTATTCTAATATTAATTTATAAATATCGTAATTTCTCTTTTATATTTAGGTAACTTTTTATTAAATATATAATAAATTAAAATTTAACCCGCCAAAGTCATTAAATATTTTTTAGGGGTTGTTCCATACTTCTTTTTAAAGGCTGCTATAAAATGACTAGATGTGCTGTAACCTACCTTTAGACCAACCTCATTAACATTATGTTGCCCACTTTCAAGCATTTTACGAGCATAATCCATCTTGTAATCAAATAAAAAACTAAAGACAGAATCTCCATATATTTGTTTAAAACCTTCTTTCAGTTTTTTTAATGATAACCCTATTTCTTCTGAAAGCTCATTTAATGTTGGTGGTTCTGCCATTCTAGAAATAATAATTTCTTTAGCATTTCTAATTCTACGAACATTATCCTCATCAACTAAAAATGGGCATTGTTCAACATCTGCATCTTCATTTCTATTAAAATAAAGAGATATTAACTCATAAACTTTACCTTTTATATATAGTTCTTTTATTGATGGGTGTAGGTTGTAATTCATCATCTGACTTAAAATAACGGCAATTGCCGGATTAAAAGTTTCTTGACTATAATATTTTTTATCGGTATTATCTTTACTTAAAAAAGGGATGTAATCTGCCTCTTTAGAAAATAAAGAATGAAATTTTCGAATGGTCATTACAACAGATACTAACCACGAATTAGGGTTTAATTCTAAATTTAACGGCAAGTCTAATTGTGTATTGTATAACAACAAAGAGCCTTCTTCAGCAACCTCTAAAGCGTAATTACCTTCATTAAAAATAAACTTAGCACTACCCTTTAAGCAAAAATGAAATTGTATGAATGAACTGTCTATTTCACGTGTAACTCTTTGCATATGAGCATCATCGTTCTGAATTTTCAAAACAAAAAAACCATCATCAATCAAGATTTCTTCAAATGAACCTTTAGCGGTATTTTCTTGAGGCATAATTTTAAAATTTTATATTGTTTTATTTAGAAACTTTCTAAATAAAACATGTTGAACAGTCTTATTTTACAGCAAAAATACTACAAAACAGGCATTTAACATCGAAATAAGTTCAAAAAAACTTGAAACGATACTTATTGTTCTTTCAGCGTTATTTTTTTCCGAATGATGAGCATACTTTTGTCGTCGATTGTAAGAATCTCATGAAAGATTATCATATTTCTAAACACAACTCTTTATACACCATAGGTCTAAACTATAAAAAGGCAGATGCTGCAATACGCGGAAAATTTAGCTTAGACGAACCTACAATGGATAAATTGTTACAGCAAGCTAAAAAACAGGGAATTGATGGTCTTTTAGTTACATCTACATGTAATAGAACTGAACTTCATGGTTTTGCACAACACCCATTTCAATTAATTAAACTTTTATGTGACAATACTATTGGTACTGTTGAAGAGTTTCAAGAAGTAGCTTATGTTTATAAAAACAATGAAGCTATTAGTCATCTCTTTAGAGTAGGTACTGGATTAGATAGTCAAATTTTAGGTGATTTTGAAATTATCAGTCAATTAAGACAAAGTTTCAACCGTTCAAAAAAGCATGAAATTGCAAATCCGTTTTTAGAACGCTTATGTAATTCTGTTATTCAAGCTAGTAAGCGAATTAAAAATGATACTGAAATATCATCAGGTGCAACATCAGTAGCTTTTGCTTCAGTACAATATATTTTTAAAAATGTACCTGATATTTCTGAAAAGAACATACTACTTTTTGGAACAGGTAAAATAGGTCGTAATACCTGTGAAAATCTAATCAAACACACCAATAATTCTCACATAACACTTATTAATAGAACAAAAGATAAGGCTGAAAAAATTGCAGGAAAGTTCAATTTATTAGTAAAAAATTATGGTGATTTACAAACTGAGATTAGAAATACTGATGTGCTAATTGTTGCAACAGGAGCACAATCACCAACAATTACTAAAGAATTAATTTATACAAAAAAGCCACTTTTAATATTAGATCTTTCTATTCCAAAAAATGTAGCAGATAATGTTGTTGATTTACCAAATGTAAATTTGGTTCATTTAGATCACTTATCTCAAATAACTGATGAGACTTTAGAAAGAAGAAAACAGTTTATTCCTGAAGCTGAGGCTATTATTGAAAAAATTAAAGATGAATTTATACAATGGTTAGAAACTAGAAAGTTTGCTCCTGTAATTAAAGCTTTAAAGAAAAAGTTAAAAGTTATGAAAGATGAAGAACTTGACTTTCAAAGCAAAAAACTAACAGACTTTAATTCAAAACAAGCTGATATCGTTTCTGAACGTATCATTCAAAAAATAACTAAACAATTCGCCAATCACTTAAAAGGCGAAAACACTGATGCTGATAACAGTTTAGCATTAATAACAAAAGTGTTTCAATTAGAAGAAACTATAAATGAGTAAAGTAATCCGCATTGGAACACGTGATAGCGAATTAGCGCTATGGCAAGCAAAAACAGTACAAAAACAATTACACGAACAAGGATACCAATCGGTATTAGTTCCTGTAAAATCATTAGGTGATTTACAATTAGATAAGCCTTTACACGAGTTAGGTATTACAGGTGTTTTTACTAAAACACTTGATATTGCTATGCTGAAAGGAGAAATTGACATAGCTGTTCATTCAATGAAAGATGTACCAACAGTTTTACCAAAAGGAATTGTGCAAGCTGCAGTTCTCAAGCGAGGGAATTATATGGATATTCTGGCTTTTAAAGACAATGAAGAGTTTTTAGGTCAGAAAGAAGGAACAATTGCAACGGGTAGTTTACGTAGAAAGGCGCAATGGTTAAATAGATATCCTACTCATACAGTGGTAGACTTACGTGGTAACGTACAAACTCGTGCTGAAAAACTTGAAAATAACGAAAGTTGGAACGGAGCAATTTTTGCCGCTGCAGGTATGGAGCGTGTTGGCTTAGAGTTTGAAAATACAATTGGTTTAACTTGGATGGTTCCTGCTCCTGCTCAAGGTGCAGTAGTTATTGTAGCTTTAGAAGATGATGAGTTTTGTAAGTCTGCATGTGCTGAGTTAAATGATAAAGAAACAGATATTTGTACAAGTGTTGAAAGAGAATTTTTAAATACACTTGAAGGTGGTTGTACTGCTCCAATAGGAGCTTTAGCAAATATAAAAGATAATAATATTAGCTTAAAAGGTGTTCTATTAAGTGTTGATGGTAAAAAGAAAATTGAAGTTGAATTTACTTCTAAACTAGGAAAGCACGAAAATTTAGCACAAGCATGTGCTGAGCGTATTTTTAGTCGTGGTGGCAAACTTTTAATGAGTGAAATCGCAGGGCTACAAAAAATACCGAACGTTTTTTCTACAAAAAAATTAACTCCTGAACAAACAGACCTTTTTAATAAAAGTATAATTCCTGCTTCGGAAGATTTTTTACAAATTAGCTTAAATCGTATTCCTAGATTAAAACTAAAAAATGAAATCGAAAATGTAATCATTACAAGTCAAAATGCTGTTGAAGCTATTATAGCAAGTTTGAGTCCGGATGAATTACAATTTAAAAATATCTATTGTGTTGGACGTAAAACCAAGCGTTTAGTTGAAAAAAGAATTGGAAAAGTTACACATACTGAAAATAATGCTCAAAAATTAGCAGCATATCTTGTCGAATTCATGCAAGGTACTGAAGCGACATATTTTTGTAGTAACATTCGTTTAGATGAGCTACCAAATATATTATCAGAAAATAATATTACATTAAACGAAATAGTAGCTTATACAACTAAACAATCTCCAATTACAATTGAAGAAACGGTTAAAGGTGTATTATTCTATAGTCCTTCAACAGTAGAAAGCTTTTTACTTAAAAACAATGACACATCACTTGTCGCTTATTGCATAGGAGAAACAACTGCTATAGAAGCTAAAAAATATTTTGAGAATGTAAAGGTTGCAAAAATACCTACACTAGAGTCTGTCATTGACTTAGTCAATAAAGACTACGAATAAAAACAGAACTATTAAAATGTGGAATAAAATTAGATTATCAAACATTGCTGTTCTATTCTTAGACCTTGGTTTGATAATTTTTTTAATATACGATTTTGGTTTTAAGGACTATCAAGATTTAAGACAGTATAAACTAATCGTACTGCCTGCATTGGTTTTGGCTTTAATTGCTTTTAACCTTATAAAGTATCGATATTTTAAAAGACAACATATATCAAGTATAAGTCCCAAAGTAAACTTATATTACCTTATAATATTAGTTATAGTAGAAATTATAACTATAATTAGTGATTTTGAAAATTCGCTTTTTCATACATTTTTTAATCTTAGATATATCATTGAATACGGATTATTAATCTATTTTTTTATTCGGATATCTTTTTTAGTAAGGAAAATATATGCCCTATATTTCAATCCTGCAATACTATTTATTGGCAGTTTTGCTATTATAGCAATAGGTGGAACACTATTATTAATGCTTCCTGCATCAACAACTAACGGAATCACTTTTATTGATGCTTTGTTTACAGCTACAAGTGCAACATCAGTTACAGGACTAATTGTAGTAGACACCGCCAAAGATTTTACACCATTTGGACAAACAATAATTATGGTATTATTCCAACTAGGTGGCTTAGGTATGTTAACCTTTACTTCATTTTTTGCTTATTTTTTTAAATCAGGGTCTTCATTTAGAGAAAGTCTTTATATGAAAGATATTATGGGTAGTAATGACGAACTAGGTAGCATTATGAAAAAAGTAATGCAGGTTGTTGTTTTCTCACTGATAATTGAGGCAATTGGAGCCATACTTATTTATACTTCTTTGCCTTTTACTGATAAAATAGCAAAACAAAGCTTTTTCTCAATTTTCCATGCCATTTCAGCATATTGTAATGCTGGTTTTTCATTAGAATCTGAGGGTTTATATGATATAAATTTTAGATTTAACTATTATTTTCAATGGATTGTAATGGGGTTAATTATTTTCGGAGGATTAGGTTATCATATTGCATACAATGTTGTACAATATTTAAAACGATACGTTATAAATTTATTCAGAACCAAGAATAAAATATTTTTATCGCGTGTAATATTATTAAATACTAAAATAGTACTTTATACTACACTGCTTTTAATTGTTACAGGAACCTGTTTCTTCTTAGTATCTGAACAACAAACAAATTTAATAGAGCACACCACTTGGTTTGGAAAATTTACAACTGCTTTATTTTCTTCAGTAACAGCAAGAACAGCCGGGTTTAACACTGTTGATTTTGCTAATTTTAGTATTCCAGGAATTTTAGTGATGATTTTACTAATGTGGATTGGAGCTTCCCCAGCTTCAACGGGAGGTGGTATTAAAACAACAACATTTGCAATCGCTACTTTAAATATCATATTTGTAGCTAAAGATCAACCTTATATTGAAATAGGCACAAGAAGAATTGCTCCACAATCTGTACGTAGAGCTTTTGCGATTATAGCAATTTCGTTAATTTGTATTGGTTCTGGAATATTATTATTACTAATTTTTAATCCTGAATTTAATTTGATTCAAATCTCTTTTGAAGCATTCTCCGCATTTAGTACAGTTGGTGTTTCAATGGGTATTACATCATTTCTATCAAACAATAGTAAAGTAGTAGTTATAGTACTTATGTTTTTAGGTAGAATTGGGCTATTAAACTTATTAATCGGATTGCTTAAAAGTGTAAATCAAGAAGACTACAGCTATCCTGAGGAAAATATATTAATAAATTAAACCAGAATTACTAGTATGAAAATAATAATTATCGGACTTGGAAATTTTGGAATGTCTGCAGCTATAAACCTCTCAAATACCAATAATGAAGTAATTGCTGTTGACATTGATCCAGAAAGAATAGAACTTATTAAAGATCAAGTTGCACATGCAGTTTCTTTTGATGCAAAAAAAGAAGCTGCCTATAATTCATTACCACTAAAAAATACAGATCTAGTAGTTGTAGCACTAGGTGACAAAAACGGCGCAGCAATTATAAGTGTTGCTATAATTAAAAAATTAACTGAAGCAAAAGTCATTGCGAGGTCATCATCCCCAATTGAAGATACTATTTTAGAAGCCATGGGTGTTGATGAAATTATTCATCCTGAAAATGAATATGCCGAAAAATTTACAAAGACCGTAAATTTAGGTGGTAGTATTGATAATTTTGAACTTGATGATGATCATTTGGTTTCTGAAATTGAAACTCCTGAAAATTGTATTGGAAAAAAAATAAAGGAATTAAATTTCAGACAAGAATTCGATATCAACATTATAACAATAATACGGTATCATAAGAAGAAAAACATTCTTGGCCATGTATACAAAACAAAGCAAGTACTAGGAACACCTGGCCCTGATACAGTTTTAGAAAAAAAAGATGTTTTGGTGGTTTTTGGTAAAGACAAAAACATTAAACGTTTATTGAGTTAAAAATAAACCAATCGGTTTCAAAAATTAAGTAAAATATTAAAAAAATAGCTTACAAAATGATAAAAAACGATTTATTCTTAAGAGCACTAAAAGGAGAAATTGTTGAGCGTCCACCAGTTTGGATGATGAGACAAGCAGGTAGATATTTACCTGAATTTATGGAAATTAAAAAAGAGTATGACTTTTTTACGCGTTGCCAAACTCCAGAATTAGCATCTGAAATTACCGTACAACCAATTCGAAGATATGGAATGGATGCTGCAATTTTATTTTCAGATATACTAGTGATTCCTCAAGCTATGAATATTGAGGTACAAATGAAACCAGATTTTGGTCCATACCTACCAAACCCAATTCGCACACAAAAAGATGTAGAAAATGTAATTGTACCCGATGTAGATGTTGCTTTAGATTATGTTATGCAAGCAATTAAAGCAACTAAAGAGAAATTGAATGACGATATACCATTAATTGGTTTTGCGGGCTCTCCATGGACTATATTATGTTATTGTGTACAAGGGCAAGGAAGTAAAACATTTGACAAAGCAAAAGAGCTTTGTTTTACACAACCAGTTGTCGCACACCAATTATTACAAAAAATTACAGATACTACTATAGCATATTTAAAAGCCAAAGTGAAGGCAGGTGTAAATGCTGTTCAAGTTTTTGATTCATGGGGTGGCATGTTATCGCCTAAAGATTATACTGAGTTTTCATGGAATTATATACAGCAAATTATTGATGCTTTAAAAGATGAAACACCTGTTATTGTTTTTGGGAAAGGATGTTGGTTTGCTTTAGGAGATATGGCAAAATCTGGAGCAGCAGCTTTAGGTGTTGATTGGACTTGTTCTGCACGTAATGCTCGTTATTTAACAGGAGGAAACATTACGCTACAAGGTAATTTTGATCCTGCACGTTTATTATCACCACCAAGTGACATTAAGAAAATGGTAACAAAAATGATTAATGAATTTGGTAAAGACAAATATGTTGTCAACTTAGGTCACGGTATTTTACCTAATATCCCTATTGAAAATGCAAAAGCATTTGTTGATGCTGTTAAGGAGTACAGATCTTAAATAAAAACCTACAAAACAATAGATTATGTTTAAAAATATACTAATTGGAATAAAATCTTATTCAGGTAGTTTGAAATTAATCTCAAAATTAAAACTATGGAAATATTTTTTTATACCAGTTGTTATAAGCATAGTCACAGCAGTAATTATTAGCCTTTGTGCTTATGGACTTTCTGAACCCATAGGAAATTTTATATCCAAATTATGGGTTTGGGAATTAGGTAAAGAGACATTTACAAGCTTTTCAACAATAATAGGAGCTTTTTTGGTTTTAATTATTGGCTTAATATTATATAAACATATCATATTAGCTTTTTCTGCACCTTTTATGAGTCCTGTCTCCGAGAAAATAGAAAAGCATTTGTTGGGTGAAGAAATTCATACACATACCAATTCTACTTTTTCAGAACAATTATGGAGAGGTATAAGAATCAACATTCGTAATCTTGGAAAAGAGTTATTATATACTATTCCATTATTATTTTTAAAGTTTATTCCTGTAGTAAATATATTTTCAACAATAGCAGTCTTTTTAGTTCAGGCCTATTATGCAGGTTTTGGAAGTATGGATTATACTTTAGAACGTCATTTAAATTATGAAAAAAGCATTCAATTCGTAAAAAAAAATAAAGGAATAGCTATTGGAAACGGGATAGTATTTATGCTTTTTCTATTAATACCAGTAATTGGAATATTAATTGTACTTCCATTATCAGTAACGGCTGCTTCAAAAAAAACAATTGGTATATTAAATAACAATATTGATGTTAATTCACTAAATATTAAATAGTTTAAAGTAATTATTTAAAATTAAAGTTTAATGATTTTTAATGATGAAATATTTACAATTGAAGCGATTACCACTAAAGATAGCTGGCGATTATGTGATTTTATCGTTACAAATTCAGATCGACTAAAAAGATATTTTCCTAAAACTCTTCAGCAAAATTTAAACCCTACATTATCTGAAATATTTGTTGAACTCAAGGTTAAAAAGTTTATAAATAAAAATGAATTTTTATTTACTGTAAAAGAAAAATCTAATAGAAGTATTATTGGTTTATGTTATGTAAAAGAAATCAACTGGGATTTAAAAATAGCAGAATTGGCATACTGTATTGATTATCAATTTGACGGAAAAGGATTTACAACAAAAACCGTTAGATATATTTCAAAATATTGTAATGAAAAATTAGATCTAAAAACATTACAAATTATTGTACATAAAACCAATTCAGGAAGTGTTAAAGTAGCAGAAAAATGCAATTACAAATGGATAAAAACATTACCAAAAGAACATACTCCACCAAATGAAGCTCCATTAGATATGGAATTATATGAATTATATTATGAAAGATAAATTTTACGCATACATTCAACAATTACAAGATACAATTACTTCTAAACTTGAAGAAGTTGATGGGACAGCTAAATTTCAAGAAGATATTTGGAAACGACCAGAAGGTGGTGGCGGTAGAACCCGTGTAATAGAAAATGGTGCAGTTTTTGAGAAAGGTGGTGTAAATATCTCAGGCGTTCATGGGGCATTACCCGAAAGTATGCAAAAGTATTTTGGCGTAAAAGATGCTGATTTTTTCGCTTGTGGATTAAGCTTAGTACTTCATCCTAAAAACCCTATGATACCAACAGTACATGCTAATTGGCGATATTTCGAAATGTATGATAAAGATGGTAACATAGTTGATCAATGGTTTGGTGGTGGCCAAGATTTAACTCCATATTATTTATTTGATGAAGATGCTACTCACTTTCACTCAATTTGTAAAAAGGCATGTGACGCACATCATCCTGAATTTCATTCTACTTATAAGAAAAAATGCGATGACTATTTTTGGAATGCACACCGCAATGAAGCTAGGGGCTTAGGTGGGCTATTTTTTGATTATTGTAAAGCTACTGATGAAATGCAAATGGAAGATTGGTATAATTTTGTTACTGAAGTAGGAAATAGCTTTTTAGAAGCTTACGTGCCTATAGTTAATTTGCGAAAACAATTAAGTTACACAGCAGAACAACGTAAATGGCAAGAAATTCGTCGAGGTCGTTATGTAGAGTTCAATTTAGTTCACGATAAAGGCACTTTATTTGGTTTAAAAACTAATGGCCGAATTGAAAGTATATTAATGAGTTTACCACCACATGTACAATGGGTGTATGATCATCATCCTGAAAAAGGCTCTGAAGAAGAAAAATTGATTTCAGTTTTACAACAACCAAAAAATTGGGTTTAAAAAAACAATTATCGTATTAAAAGAAACACATATTGTACCTCTTCAAAATATACCGATCAGATTATCTGACTATGCACGAAGTATATTTATAACAGTTCCAAGTAGAGCTGGTATGAAAAAAGCTATTCAGAAAAAATATGTAAAGGTTAATGATACTATTGCCCAAACAGCAACATTACTTTATGGAGGAGAAACAATATCTCTATATGGTTTAGAACACTCTAAACCTATTTTTCAAAAAAAAATAGATGTACTGTTTGAAGATGATTATTTGGCAATAGTTTATAAACCTGCTGGTATTTTGGTAAGTGGTAATAAATTTCAGACAATAGAAAATGCCTTACCGTATAATTTAAAACAAGGTACCCAAAAAGATAGTTTAATTCAACCATTGCCAGTTCACAGGTTAGATTACCCAACTACAGGTTTATTATTAATAGGAAAAACTGCAAAAACCGTAATTTTATTAAAAAAAATATTTGAAGAAAAAGTAATTGATAAAACATATATAGCAATTACTTATGGTAAAATGTTGCCTGACGGAATTATTAATAAACCTGTTGATGACAAAACTTCAATTTCAGAGTACAAAGTACTTGAAACATTAAAATCTGATCGGTATAATTTTTTAAATTTAGTAGAATTACATCCTAAAACGGGAAGAAGACATCAATTACGTAAACATCTAGCAAGTATTGGAACTCCAATTTTTGGTGATTTACAATACGGAATAGAAGGGTTAATATCAAAAGGTAATGGTTTGTATTTACATGCAAATAATTTAAAATTTACACATCCTATTACTGGAAAAAAAATAAATATTACAGCATCGCTCCCTAAAAAATTTAAACGCTTATTTAGCACATTCTAAAATGGAGAATATCTCATGCCCTTGCGGTTCTAATATAAAATATATCAATTGTTGTGAAATAGCACATAAAGACATTAAAAAGGTAAAAACTGCCGAACAATTAATGCGTTCAAGGTATGTTGCTTTTACAATGGCAAATGTTGGTTATTTGATGAGTAGTCATCATTCATCCACACGACCTAGTAAAAAAAAAATCGATTGAAAAATGGGCAAAATCAGTTAATTGGATTCGGTTAGAAGTTTTAGAAACTAAACATGGAAATGAGGATGATAATAAAGGAACTGTTACTTTTAATGCATTTTATTTTGAAAACGGAAAGGTAGAAGTTATTCATGAAAATTCTGCTTTTATAAAAGAAAATGGAAATTGGATGTATTTAGGTTTGGCTCAATAAAAATTAAAATACAAAAACAGCTATTCGCATAAATTATACAAAGCTTATTTTATCTTTGTTATACAAAAGTAAATTTCATAAAATTATATACATATGTACCCATTAATAAGAAATAGAAGACTTCGTAAAAATGAAACCATACGTAGTTTAGTGCGCGAAACTATTATCTCACCAAATGATTTTTTAGTCCCTCTTTTTATATGTGAAGGCAAAGGAGTTAAAGAAGAGATTGCATCTATGCCAAATTATTATAGGTACAGTTTAGATTTTATCAAAAAAGAAGTAAAAGAACTTTGGCAAATGGGTTTACGTTCTGTATTGCTTTTTGTAAAGGTTCCTGATGAATTAAAAGATAACAAAGGAGCTGAAGTTACCAATCCTGATGGGTTAATGCAACGTGCCATAAAAGCTATAAAAGACACCTGTCCGGATATGATTGTAATGACAGATGTTGCTTTTGACCCATATTCAAAATATGGTCACGATGGTATT
Organism: uncultured Cellulophaga sp.; assembly: GCA_947496695.1. Taxonomy (GTDB): domain Bacteria; phylum Bacteroidota; class Bacteroidia; order Flavobacteriales; family Flavobacteriaceae; genus Cellulophaga. Next base: position 560,014 of record CANMEI010000001.1, read on the forward strand.
GTTGAAAACGGACTTATACTTAACGATGAAACTTCAGAGCTTTTAGCAGAAATGAGTGTTTCTCATGCAGAAGCTGGTGCAGATTTTGTTGCTCCAAGTGATATGATGGATGGTAGAATACTTACCATTCGTGAAGCATTAGAAGACGAAGGTTTTATTAATACAGGTATTATGAGCTATAGTGCCAAATATGCAAGTGCTTTTTACGGTCCATTTCGTGATGCTTTAGACTCTGCTCCTGTTGATGCACAAAACATACCTAAAGACAAAAAAACATATCAAATGGATTATGCTAATAGATTTGAAGCTATTAGAGAAACACAGTTAGATATTGAAGAAGGAGCTGATATTGTGATGGTAAAACCAGGACTTTGCTATTTAGATATTGTTCGCGAAATTAAGAATGAAGTTGATGTACCAGTTGCAGTATATCAAGTTAGCGGTGAGTATGCAATGGTTAAAGCCGCTACTGCACAGGGTTGGTTAGATCATGATGCGGTTATGATGGAACAATTAACTGCCATAAAAAGAGCTGGAGCTAATATTATAGCTAGCTATTTTGCTAAAGATGCTATTAAGTTTTTATAGTATACGATTATAATAAGAATTGAATAAGTTAAAAAAGAGTATAATTATTGGTATCTTAGAATTTCAAATTTAACATATGAGTCTTTTAATATTTTACGCTGTAATATCTATATTTTTCTCTTTTTTATGCTCAATACTTGAAGCTGTTTTATTGAGTATTACTCCTACTTTTATAAATGTTAATAAAAAAGACGGAAAAGCATTTGCAACTACTTTTGAAGAATTAAAAAAAGATGTTGACAAACCCCTAATTGCAATTTTAACTATAAATACTATTGCGCATACTGTAGGTGCTATTTTAGTTGGTGTACAAGCAAAAGTTGCTTATGCAGAAATGTATGGCACTACACAAAGTACTGTATTCGGAATTACTTTTAGTGAAGAACTTATGGTAGGTATTGTTTCTACTATAATGACTATTTTAATATTAATTGCTTCTGAAATTATACCAAAAACAATTGGTGCAACTTATTGGAGGCAATTGGCGAACTTTACGGCTAAAACATTAAATATAATGGTTCTAGCTTTAAAATGGACTGGCTTATTATGGATTTTGCAACTGTTCACAAAGCTTGTTGGCGGAAAAGGACACCATGGTAGTGTATTAAGTAGAGAAGATTTTACAGCCATGACAGATATTGCTCATGAAGAAGGTGTTTTTCAAAAATCTGAATCTACTATTATCAAAAATCTTTTACGTTTTGATGAAGTTCTTGTAAAGGACGTAATGACCCCAAGAGCTGTTGTAAAAATTGCTTCTGACAAACAAACAATTGGTTCTTTTTTCGAAGAAAACCCCAAATTAAGGTTTTCAAGAATCCCTATTTATACTGATAAGGTAGATAACATTACTGGTTTTGTTTTGAAAGATGTTATTCTTGAAGAGATTATTAAAAAAAATGATGCTGTACCGTTATCAGAAATAAAAAGAGATATTGTAATTACAAAAAGAAGCACCCCTATTCCGCAACTTTTTGATATGCTTATTGCCAAAAGAGAGCACATTGCTTTAGTTGTGGATGAATATGGTTCAGTAAGTGGTTTGGTGACTATTGAAGATGTTATTGAAACTCTTTTAGGATTAGAAATTATGGATGAAAGTGATAGTGTTGCCGACTTACAAGTACTTGCACGTAAAAACTGGGAAAGTAGAGCTAAAGAAAGTGGCATTATTGACAAAGATTTAAACAAATAAGATTTTATCTTAAGGTGTTGAAATAGCTACTTTTTTAGGTGTTTTCTCACTTAATGTTGAGTAACCATTTAAATCTGGTTTTTCATTCTCTAAATTATAGCAAAGTGATGATCTATTTAAACCATATGTATTGCCATTTATAATTTCATTATTAATCTGAAGTTTACCTGAGACCCTCCAAGCTTTTTGCTTTCCATCCCTTTTCCCATTTTTGTAATTAAACTCACAGAAAGGAGTGCCATCTCTATACCACCGCTTTTGAACACCTTCTAAAATGCCATTATAATACCAGTAGCTAACCTTTAAATTACCATTTTTCCAATAGATATAATTCCGACCTGTAATACGGCTGTGGTTGTACTGTTTTGTTTGACATAGTTCGCCAGTATCAAAATAACTATTATAAGGGCCATGCCGTTTTCCTTCGAAAACAGATATGTAAACCATCATTCTAACTTTTTGATGGTATTTTTTTAAAATACCTGAATATTTTTTTCCTTTAAAATAAAACAGACCATTTTCAATTGAAAAATTAGGATCAGAATCACTAATAGTATCGTTTGGAACTCCTGAAAGATCAATAGAAACATTTACGTTTTGCGCCTGTAATGCTGTTTTATCTACCACATGATCATTACTATCTTTAACAGCATACTTACATGAGCTTAACCCACATAATAAGCCAAAAACTAAAACAAAACAACAACGGTAATTTAAAAAGATAGCATCCATAATTTACACAAAGTTTTTGTAAAAAAAATTAATACTGTGATTTTATCGTTTTCTTACATAAAGGTTAAAAGATAGCCAAAGTAAATATTCAAATACTTCAGCTATTTTTTAAAGGTATTATCAATATATTTTATCCACCAGTGTATGCACCAGGTGTTCCGTGATATGCACCTTCTTTCATTACATACCAACCAGTATTTAAATAGTTGGTACTACTACAATGGTAATGATAGATTCCATCTGGAAACTCAGCTGTAACTCCAAAATGGCCACCATTTTCATCTAAGTCATCAGGGTAAGTACCATCTTCTTCTTGACGGCCATAGATTGGATACCCATCTCTTAAAAAACCTATTAAATTAGAATCATTTACAGTAGGATAACTACTTCCATCATCTTCAGCATAAATACCCAATTGAGCGGCCGCATGGTAATGGTAATCTGAATTTGGACCTGGATGTGCACCGGCAGAATCAAAAGTACTCATCGCAACAACACCAAGTACAGTAGCTCCTTCGTAATTATTATAAATAGGAACGCCATTTAAAGCTAAACCTATTAAACCAAGGTCTGTTTCTTGTTTATTTTCAGCTTCTTCTGGGTAAGTTGGGATTTCCATACTATAATCATAAACAATCATTTCGGTGTTCATGTTGTTTACATACGTTATGATTGTATTACCATCGTCATCAGTAGTTATTAATCTACTTAACTCCTCATAATCGTCATCATAAGCATCAGTATCATCAATATAATAACTAGGGAAATTTTCATACAATTCATGTTCCATATCTACAATATCCCAATATGGTGTTTTATGATCAGGTAGCCCCGTACTCGTTATGGTGATTGTTTCACCATCTACATTAACAGTCACGTCATTATCTGAATAGAAAGAACTTTCAACAACTGATGAAATATCAACTGAGGTTTCCTCTGTTGTTTCTTCGTCTTCATCTTCTGTGGTTGTTGTATCAGAATCGCTACTACAACTTAGTAAATAGAATGGTAATAGAATTAATAAATATTTTTTCATAAAATTTTAGTTTAAAAAGTGTGACAAACTTATAAAGCTCTATAAAGATTCTTTCAATTTGATTTTCAAAAACAAATAACAGCTATGAATTTGAAGCAAATTTGAAGCTATACTACTTAATTAAAAAAATATTTCTATTCTATGTTCTCCGCAGCTATTTACATAACTGATTTCAAAATTTTCTACTTCGCATATTCGTTTAACAATAGCCAAACCTAAGCCTGTTGATTGTAGTTTTTGCGACCCTTTTTTAAAACGTTGAAAATACTGCGAAGCTTCTACATCAACAGTCTCTCCTTCATTTACAATCGATAACTTTTTAGTTTCTGAGATAATAGATAATTTACCTCCAACATAATTATGTTTTATGGCATTCTGGATTATGTTTTTAAGTAATAAATCTATTAAATACGGATTTGCTTGTATGGTAAACTGCGATAAACTTTGATGTAAATTTAATTTTTTAAGACTAATCATCTCAGAAAAATCATTCAATACCATTTCAACAGCAACATCAATAGCTATGCTTTCTGTTTCTTTAAACTCATAATTATCTATCTTACTTAATAATAAAAGTGTTTGGTTTAATCTATTTGTCTTTTGTAATGTATTTTGAATTTCTTCTATTCTAATCAGGTCATTTTCACTTAAATTCTCAGACTGTTGTAATAAATTTAATTTAGATTTTATAATTGCTAGTGGTGTTTTTAGTTCATGTGAAGCATTTTCAGAAAACTCTTTAAGTTGCGCGTAATCTTGTTGTGATTTTTTTATAAAAAAATCTAGTTTTTCATTTAAAAATGAGAACTCTTCAATATTTGAATCTTTAAAAGAGATGTTTGATTTTTCAGATAAATTAAAATCACGAAGTTGTTTTAATGACTCATAAAAAGGATGAAATAGCTTATTAAATAAATATCTATTACCAAAAACTGTAATAAGCAACAGTATAATTAATAAAATAAATATGCTGGTAAATGAAGTTAAAAATAGTTCTGAAGGTGTGATTTTCTTTTTAGCACAAATTATTTGATACCAATCGCCTTTTATATTCGTCGTAATTAAAACTGTACCTTTTTCTATTTTTTTTTCAACAGGTGAAACTCCTCGTCTTATTGGACGTTGTTTTTCTATAACAAGAATTTTTCCAAAAACTGGTTCTCTACGAAATGGTTCTCCTACTTCTAACTTTTTTATCGTAACATCTTTATCTTCTCCTAAAATTTTAATATCAACACCTGCTTCTATTTGATGCTCAATAATCCTTGCATCATTTAAAAGCTCATCGTAAGTGTACTCTTTTATGATTCTATCAAAAAAAAGAAATATTAAAATACTACCGAATAATAGAATTAATCCAGTTGTTATACTGTTAAACAATGTTACTTTATTAACTAATTTCATTAACAATCTGAATTGAATTTATATCCCGAACCGTAAACATTTTGAATGTATGGTTTACAACCGTTTTCTTGAAGTTTTTTTCTTAAATTTTTAATATGCTGATATATAAAATCAAAATGATCAAAAGAATCTACATAATCTCCCCATAAGGATTCTGCAATAGTATTTTTACCTAAAACCCTATCTTTATTAGAAATAAAAAATAATAAAATCTCATATTCTTTTTGAGTTAGGATCACCAAATTATCATTAATCTTAACATTTTTAGTGGTAATATCTATTGTGAGCTCTTCAAATATAATTTTATCATCACCGTCAAACTTAATTCTCCTATACAAAGCTAAAACTCTTGCTTTTAACTCTGCTAAATGAAAAGGTTTTGGTAAATAATCATCTGCACCAATATCTAAACCATGAATTTTATCTTGTAAAGAATCTTTTGCTGTTATAATAATAATAGCACTTTTTGCTTTTATTTTTTTTAGTAACTTAATTAAATCTAAACCATTACCACCGGGTAACATTAAATCAATTAAAATAACATCATACTCAAAACTTATAATTTTGTTTTCTGCTTCTTGAAAAGTAGTTGCATATTCTGTTATAATTTGATAATCATTCAAATATTCTTGAATATCATTTAATAAACTTTCTTGGTCTTCAACTATAAGCACTTTCATAACAAACAATACTATTTAAAATGTTTGAAGAAAATCTGAAGTACCTTAACTAAACTTTAATTGTTTAAATTTGATGATACTCAAACTTCTAATTTGTAGTAATTTATTAAACTTACAAAAACTAATTAAGATGGAAGAAACTGTTTTTATAAACACACCTTTGGGTATTGCTAAACTTGTTGGTGATGAAAACGGACTTTCACAAATTACTGTTTTAAATTCAGAAGAACCTATTACAGATATTATTCCTGAAGTTTTAGAAGATGCCGTATACCAATTGAATGAATATTTTGAAGGCAAGCGAGAAACTTTTAATTTAGATTTAAACCCTGAAGGAACCGATTTTCAAAAACGTGTTTGGAAAGCCTTAGAAAAAATTTCGTTTGGCAAAACAACTTCTTACTTAGAGCTATCAAAAACCTTAGGTGATACTAAAGCAATTAGAGCTGTTGCCAATGCAAATGGTAAAAATCCACTTTGGATTATTGTTCCTTGTCACCGAGTAATTGGAAGTGATGGTTCATTAACTGGTTATGCTGGTGGTTTACATCGTAAACAATGGCTTTTAGAACATGAAAGTCCATACAAACAGACTTCTTTATTTTAGTTTTAATAAACTAGACAGTTTGTTAAAAGGTTCAAACCAATAATCTACAAGTAGTTTTTTGTCTTTAGTCGATACTAAATCACCTTTAAGAGAAGTTTTATATTTAATACCTAAAATTCACAAAACCTAAAACCAACCCATTAGTTTGTTTTACTTAACTTACAGTAGTTATCAAAACAAAACTATAAAATCACTATAAACAGGGTATTCATCATGAATAAACTAAGATATATTTGAAATCAAACCACTTACTTTCACACAATGAAAATACCATCATTAATTGATATTACTAGCAAAGCAGAAAATGCTTTGAAGCGTTTTCCTATTACCATCTTATGGTCTATAATAGGCACTATATATTGTATCTATATTATAGATGACTCATCAAGAGATTTATTTAAGAATAATATAAATGTAACACTAACGCTAGCCTTAGGAATAAGTTGGTTTATAGGTATCCAGTTTTTTATTGAACAATTTAAAAACGAAAAAAAATGGTTTTGGCTAAAAATAGTGGTTTTAGCATTACTTGGTCTTTTTTATTGGTACTACCCAAGTGTTTCTTATTATGATGAAAACCCTATTTATATGATTAGGTTTTTCTTATTCATTATTGCTGGTCATTTATTTATATTATTTGCCCCTTTCATTATTAAATGGGACAAAAACGCTTATTGGAACTATCTAAACTTAACGGGTGTTGCAATTACCAGAAGCCTATTTTTTTCAATAATTTTGTATTTAGGGTTGGTTTTAGCATTATTAGCTATTGAATCTCTTTTTGATGTAAGTATTAGAGGCAAAAGATATGGTCAACTATTCATTTTTTGCTTAGGTATAATGAATACTTGGATTTATTTAGCAGACTTTCCTAAAAACATTTTTAGCAATACTACACTATATTTTAATAAAGCTATTGAAGTACTTATTAAATATATTTTAATACCACTAGTACTGCTCTACTTAATAATTTTATATGCATATAGCGCTAAAATTATTTTACTATGGGAACTTCCAAAGGGTTGGGTATCTTATTTGGTAATTGCACTTGCTGCTTTAGGCTTTATTATACAAATAATTATAAACCCTATTCAAAAAACCATTAAATCATGGACTATTAATAGGTTCTACCCTTGGTTTTATATTTTATTAATACCATTAAATATACTGCTATTTATTGCTATTTTTAGAAGAATAAACGACTATGGCATTACCGAAAATAGGTATTTTGTTTTAGCGATTGCATTGTGGAATGTTGCTATGATTACATATTTATTACTTAGTAAGAAAAAAGCTTTAAAAATAATTCCTATATCATTATTTGCGATTGCATTACTATCGTCTTTTGGGTTTTGGGGTGCTTATAGTATTTCTAACTTTAGTCAAACTAAACGATTTGAAAATATTTATAAAACAATTAAAGAAAACAACAACACTGCATCAAATAGTGAGTTAACTGAATTAAAATCAATATTAAAATTTTTAGAAAAGCGTGAAAAAGAATCAAACTTAAATGCGGTTACTAACTTAAATTTAGAAAGCTATAGAGAACCCCCCCATAATGATCGTTCTAAATCTTATTTAGATGATTACAAAATTTGGAAAAAATTAGCTATCAAAGTTGATTCTACAACCATTGAAAAAACTGACCAAAGGAATAAATACTATTACCGAAGTAAACAGAATAACTATAATTTTTCTACATCAATTAAAGAGTACGACTATTTTACATCTATTGACTATTACAATTCAAACAAAATTATTAATAATGATGAGTATATTATTGCAATTGATATGCATGCAATAAAAATGAGTATTGCGCCTAAAAATGATTCTCTTCATAAAATAAATATTCCATTACGAGAAAAACTTGTTCAACTTTCTGAAACAACCGATAACTTAAATAATTTAGCTGAAGATAACTTTATACTAGTTATAAAAGATCCTAAAGTTGATATCAAAATAATACTATCAGAATTAACCTTTAATGTTAATTATAATAAAACTATTGATTTTCATAACTTTAAGGGATTCATTTTTTTGAAAGAAAACTAAACCATGTTACAAAAAATAAACCTTGATCATATTTTATTTTTAGATATCGAAACGGTACCCGAACAACCAAGTTTTAATGAACTTGATGATGATAAAAAAGAACTCTGGGATCATAAATCAAAATATCAACGAAAAGAAGAATATACGGCAGAAGAATTTTATGATCGAGCAGGTATATGGGCTGAGTTTGGTAAAATAGTATGTATTTCAGTAGGGTATTTTAATATTAATGAAGCTACAAGAAAATTCAGGGTCACTACTTTTCATGGTGATGAACTAAAATTATTAATCGATTTTAAAAATTTATTAGAAAGTCATTTTAGCGCTCAAAAATATATGCTTTGTGGTCACAATGCCAAAGAATTTGACTTTCCATTTATAGCTAGAAGAATGTTGATTAATCGTATAGACTTACCCAATAAATTAAATATGTTCGGAAAAAAACCATGGGAAATTCCGCATATAGATACTATGGAATTATGGAAATTTGGTGATTTCAAACATTACACTTCATTAAAGTTAATGGCCAATGTACTAGGTATTCCTTCTCCAAAAGGAGATATTGATGGTAGTATGGTTCGTGACATTTATTATAATGAAAACGATTTAAACCGTATTATAAAATACTGTGAATTAGATGTAGTTACAACAGCTCAAGTATTTTTAAGACTGAGAAATGAAAATTTATTAGAAGCTGATGAAATTAAAAGTGTGTAGCATATAAACTGTTCCCGTTACACTACTCACTTTTAAAATCAATAATTAATCTTATATTGAAATAAGCTTTTAATGACCCCAGACAAAATAGAAGAAGCGGAGAACCTCCTTCTCTGTTAATATTCTTCATAATTTAATTTTTTATAAATTTCATTGAATGTTGTTCGCCATCTTCAAAAATAGTTAGGGAATATAAGCCTGACGATAAGTTATTTACTTGAATAGCTTCATCATCATCTACTTTTCCATTTTTTAGTATAGTACCTGAACTTGAAACAATACTATAATAAGCATTATCACTAAGCTCACCATTTATTTGTATTTGTTCTACAGTAGGGTTAGGATAGACAGTATATTTTAATTGTTCTTGAATTGCCAATTCTTCTGTAGTTAATTCAAAATTAGTATCCGTTGCTAAACCATTAAAAACAAATGTTTTTACAGTAGAGTAATCAGAAAAAATATTCATTGAACAATTTGTTCTTACTTTTACTTCATAAGTGCTACCAACAGTTAAACCTTCTAATTGAATTGTATTTTCTTCAGGAAAAAGTGTTGTCCATTCTTCTGAATTTTCTTCTTTGTATTGTACTTCATAGAACGCATCTTCAATTGTTTTCCAATCAACAGTAATTTCAGTTTCTTCTACTGTTGCAATACTAATTTCTTCAGGAGCTGTTGCAGTACATGTGGTTAAAGAAACATTTGAAACTATTAATGAGAAATTTTGTATATTATTAGTAATTTCCCCTTTGTGGCTTACTGTAATTGTATACGTGCCAGATGCATTTTCAATTTCAACTTTTTCAAAAGGGTCAACTAAATTATCACCCTTTGTTGCATCAGCAGAAGCTGCTTTTGCGTTTAATTTCCAAGGGAAATATACATTATTATTTTCATCAGTAATTCTAATATCTAAATCATTAACTAAAGCTGCTGTAGTATTATTAAGTTCTCCTTTGTTAATATATGTACCCGCAGGATCTGTCCAAGATATTGAAGCATAAAGTGTTTCTCCTTCTTCTGCTTCAATTGTATATGTATATGTTTCGTCTTGTATTAAAGTTTCTTCTGTAATTAAACTTGAAAACTCATCATTTTTAATAATTTCAGCTGCATTCTTAGCATTAATTACACCCCAACCCATTTTATAATCTGGTCCTTTTTCATTTACATCATCAGCACTATGCAAAACCAAACCTTTTAAAGTAGCTGCTTTCATATATGTACTATTTAAATTTGCATAGTACTCTTGTAATAATAACATTGTACTTGTTATACCTGGTGCTGCCATTGATGTGCCAGTATAAGTGTCATAACTTGTATTATCAGTTGCTTCACTTGAATAAATATTTGCACCACAACCAGCAATATCTGGTTTAATACGACCATCATCAATTGGCCCAAGGCTACTGTAACTAGCTACCTCTGCATCTTTTAAATTACCATCACTATCTACATTAGTATCAACAGCAGCAACATTTATTCCGTTTTTAGAAGTAGAAAATCCAAGTAATAAATCAAATCCGTCTGAATTTGTACCGTAAATAGGATCATCATTATACTTTGAGATTTGTGCATTACCTGCTGCAGTTACCATTAAATAATATGGAGCATTGTACATGATTTCATCCCAATCTTGAGATACTTGAATGTAAGCACCAAAATACCAATCAGGCACATTAGTTGGTTGAATACCGTAAGAATGATTTGAAAGTAATAAACCATCAGCAGCGGCGCTAATAACTTCTACTTTATCAGAACTCCAATCGTTAGTAATTGCAGTAGCACTATAAGCAACTCCTTTAGCTTTTGATTTTACTCCTGAAGATATCATAGTTCCTAAAACCATAGTTGCATGATCGCTTATAGTTGAAGTCTCATCAGTAATTGTTGCTCTAGAATTATATTCTTGGTGGGTTGGTAAGGCTACACCCGAATCCCAAATTCCAACCTGCATTCCTTCTCCACTTATTCCTAAATCTAACAAACCACCTTCGTATAAGGTGTTTGCTCTAGAAATTGCACTCGTGTTGTCACTAAACGTACTGTAATACAAAGGCGTTCCATCTTCACCAATATCAACTAAAGAAACATCTTCTCCTGTTGCTAATTTTTCAGAAAGCTTCAATCCATTTGCCTTTGCATAGGCGTTTAGTTTAATTTGCTTAGCATCAAACTCTTTAATAAATCTGGCTCTTACACTACTTAAATTTCGTGCGCTGTACTCAGACGCAATGCGTCTTTTTGATTCTTTAGTTTGTGCTGTAGCAAATGTTATATTGCCAATAGCAAATAACATTAAAACTGGCAGACAAACGCTCTTTGGGAAAGCAGTTGTATACTCCATTTTTGTAGATTCAGTAAGATTTGGACTACAAATATATATGAACTACAACAAACCATCGATGAAAAACATGATTTATTCGCTGAAATACACTTATTTTATGATTTCAACAACTTTTAATGTTAAATTTTGAAGTGTTTTATGTTTATTTATTGAATTTCAATTGAATAAATACTGGAAAATGATCACTATAACCACCCATATATCGCTTTCCAACATAAGTTCTATACGGACTACCTTTAAATTTACCCTTAAATTCAGTTAAAAAATGCTCATCAAAAATATTAGCAACATGATAGCTATGGGTCTTTTTTTCGTAATTTAAAAAGCTGTGAGAAATAATGATTTGATCAAAAAGCATCCAACTAAATTTATAATTGGCACTACCCCTTTTTGGTGTTAGTAGCTTTTCCATTGGATTATATAATTTTTTTGTCTCCACCAATTTTTTTATACTAGCCGTTTTGGGTCCATCATTAAAATCACCCATTACTATATAATTAGGTTCGGCATATTTTTCTTCAATGCTAGCCATAAAATCAATAAGTGTTTCGGAAGCTTTTATACGCTTATACTCCGTTTCATCACCACCATCACGCCTAGATGGCCAATGATTTACAAAAACATGTACCTCTTCACCATTTAGTTTGCCATGCACATATAAAATATCTCTAGTCATATCTTGTGCTCCATCTAAATTATACACCATTAAAGGCAATGGTTTTGAACTTATTACCTCAAAATAACGCTTGTCATAAATAAGCGCATTATCAATACCACGCTCATCAGGCGAATCATAATGTAAATACGCGTAGTCTTCTTCTTTTAAATCATCAACATTAATAAGGTCTCTTAATACCGTTTTATTTTCAACTTCGGCAACACCAACAAGTATTGGTGCTCTACCCGATGTTTTACGTCCTATTTTTGCAATTGTAGACCCTAATTTGTTTAACTTGCTCTTATAGCGTTTTGGAGTCCAATTTAAACGCCCGTTAGGGGTGTAATCTAAATCTAATTTTTTAGGATCATCTAACGTATCAAAAAGATTTTCTAAATTGTAGAAGGCAATAGTAAAAAGACTTTGGTTGTCCTTTTTTTTAAAATAAGAAAAAAACATAATTTTAGAACTAGACTTTCAAAAATACAAAATAGCTACACTAGTATTCATTAGATTTGTACTTTAATTTAGTATATGTTAGAGCAAAAAGAAATAGATTATGAACGCACGGTACTTATCGGCGTTGTCAATAAAGACCAAACAGAAGAAAAGGTAAAAGAATATTTAGATGAACTAGAATTCTTAACCTATACTGCTGGTGGCGAAGTATATAAACGTTTTACTCAAAAAATAGATTTACCAAACCCAAAAACATACATTGGGAGTGGTAAAATGAAAGATGTTGAAGCTTATGTGGAGGAGCACAATATTGGGTGTGTTATTTTTGATGATGAATTATCGCCGGCACAACAACGTAATATTGAAAAACAATTACGTTGTAAAATATTAGACCGTACCTTACTTATATTAGATATTTTCTCGCAACGTGCACAAACAAGTTATGCTCGTACACAAGTAGAACTTGCACAATATGAATATTTATTGCCGCGTTTGACAGGACTTTGGACTCACTTAGAAAGACAAAAAGGGGGTATTGGTATGCGTGGACCTGGTGAAACGGAGATTGAAACGGATAGACGTATTGTTCGTGACCGAATTTCATTATTAAAGAAAAAGCTTTTAAAGATTGATAGGCAAATGGAAACCCAACGTGGGAACCGTGGCGCATTAGTTCGTGTGGCTTTAGTTGGGTATACCAACGTAGGTAAATCTACCTTAATGAATGTGGTGAGTAAAAGTGATGTATTTGCTGAAAACAAATTGTTTGCAACACTTGATACTACCGTTCGTAAAGTAGTTATTGGCAACTTACCTTTTCTTTTAAGTGATACCGTTGGTTTTATTAGAAAACTACCAACGCAGTTAGTAGAGAGTTTTAAAGGTACCTTAGATGAGGTTCGCGAGGCTGATTTACTATTACATGTAGTTGATATTTCACATCCACAATTTGAAGAGCATATAGCGTCTGTAAATAAGATTTTAGGTGAAATTGGTTCTGCTGATAAGAAAACGATTATGGTTTTTAATAAAATAGACCAATACCAGCATGAAACTATTGAAGAAGATGATTTAATTACAGAAAGAACAGAAATACACTATACCCTTAATGAGTGGCGCCAAACATGGATGCGTAAAGTTGGTGATAGAGCTTTATTTATCTCAGCCTTAAATAAAGATAACTTAGATGAATTTAGAAAAAGGGTATATGATGAGGTAAGAGATATACACGTAACACGATTCCCTTACAACAACTTTTTGTACCCTGAGCATTTAGATGAATATTAAAAGCTACTAACACCTATAGTAAAGCCTTTGAACTAAGTTCAAAGGCTTTTTTAATTTCTTACATTTTAAATACTACAAAAAAATACACCTTACCGAAAAAAAAAGCATTTCGTATAGTCCACAACATTATACATGCCATTCACAACAAAGTTTGAAATAAACTGAAAACTTCATATTATATTTGACATGTATTTGAGTAACGATGTTTTTCCCCAATTACAAAAATTATTTAAATACATAACGAGTGTCAAGGTTCCCAAACTGAAACACGAATTAACAATACAAAAAGTATTACCCAAATACTTTGAAACCCTACTTATAAAATGCAAAAAACGCTCTCAAATAGTTGAGGGCGTTTTTTTTATTATAGTTTTAAATACAATATTACATCACTTTACTAGCAAGGTATTTTTGAACCTCATATACATCAATACTTTTATTAAACTTTTTACTTACTGATGGTAAGTTCTCACTAGAAATCCAGATTTTTAACTCCGCATCTAAATCAAAAGTACCTGAGGTTTCTAATGAAAACCTTGATATGCTTTTGTAAGGCATAGATTTATATTCAACTTTACTGCCTGTAAGCCCTTGCACATCAATTAAAATTAAGCGTTTGTTGGTAAACATAAACGTATCACGCAATAGTTTAAAACCTAATTCAATAGTTTCCGTTTCCATTAACAAACGTCCGTATTTTTCAGTTAGTTTTTCAACAGAAACTTCACTCGCGTTCCCCAATAATTTATTTAATAATCCCATGGTATTTTATAATTAGTTGTTGTTATTTTTAACGATTTAGAGGAATAATGAAGTTGTTTGATTTTTACCTCAGTTCTTTGTTGGGTGCTGGGCTTTTTTTCTCAAGTTTTTATTTCCGTATATTTTTTCAATTAAACAACTGTCTAAACTCCAAAGGTGAACGTTTTGTTTTTGCTCTGAATAACTTACTAAATGATTGAGAATGTTCAAAGCCTAATTCATAAGCAATCTCGCTAACTGAAAGATTTGTAGTTGATAATTTTTCTTTGGCTTTTTCTATTACTGCTTGTTGAATATATTGTTGTGTATTTAATCCGGTAAGAGAACGTAACATATCGCTTAAATAGCGTTGTGAAAGTTTTAATTGAGAACAGATACATTTAACAGACGGTAAAATACTTTTCTTGTCGAAATAGTCGTCTAAGAGTTTGTCTAACGAAGTAATGATATCGTGATTGACAGCTTTTCTTGTAATAAATTGTCTGCTATAAAAACGATTACTATAATTTAAAAGTAATTCAATCTGTGATACCAATACATCTTGGCTGAAACTGTCTATATTATTAGTTAATTCATCTGCTATGGAGGAAAATAAATTAGTTATAATTCCTTTCTCTTTTGCTGATAAAAATAAACCTTCCGATACATCGTAAGAGAAAAAACCATATTGATTTATTGTGTTTCCTAAAGGGTAATTTCGGATAAGGTCTTGATGAAAATACAAAGCAAAACCTTGATAGTTATCTGTGTTTTCAGGCGAAAAAACAATTTGTTTAGGTTTTAAAAAAGCCAATCCACCTTCTTGAAAATCATAATAACCTTGTCCGTATTTAGTTTGTCCTTTGAATGTTGGTTTAAAGGAAATTTTGTAAAAATCAATGCTTATCTTTTCTCCTTTTTTAAGCATTGAAGCCGAAACATCATTGTAATTAACGAGTGTGATTAATGGGTGTGGCGTTGCAGTAAGACCTAATTCTCGCACCAATTGTGATATGTTTTTAATATGATGTATGTCTGTTTTTTGTATCATTTCCTGTCATCAATATAATCAATTTTGTTTTGATGGACGTATAATCATTTCACCAATTTCAACATCTTTTGGTTGACTGATAGCGTAAAGTACTGCATTAGCAATAGCTTTTGGTTTCATAGCCATTTGTTCCATTCCTTTTTCAATAGTAGTTTTCATTTCTTGATTTTTGATGTTACTTGTAAAATCTGTTTTCACAAACCCAGGCGAAATACCTGTAATTCTGATATTTCCATTACTTTCTTGTCTGTAAGCCTCCGCAATAGTACGAACAGCATTTTTTGTACCTGCATAAACACCTTGCATTGGAACAATTTTTATTCCCGAAGTAGATATAATATTTACGATATGTCCCGATTGTTGTTGTTTGAAAACAGGAATTACAGAAGCCATTCCATACAACACACCTTTAAAATTAATATCAATCATTTCTTCCCAACCATCAATGTCTAACTCATCAATTCGGCTAAGTTGACTAACACCAGCATTGTTTATAATTACATCTAATGTACCGTATTTATCAACTGCAAGTTTTACAAGCTTGGTCAAGTCGTCTTTTTGTCTTACATCTGTAACAGAAAATTCAGCTTCTCCACCGTTGTTTTTAATTACTTTAACAAGTTGTTCCAATTGTTTTTCTCTTCTTGCACCAAGAACCACTTTTGCTCCATTCTTAGCCAATACAATAGCGGTGGCTTTTCCTATTCCGCTACTTGCTCCTGTAATTACAACTATTTTGCCTTTAAGTTTTTGCATAATTTTTATTGCTTTATTCTATTGCAAAATTCTTAATTATCGTTTGATAAAAAGTAGCCAAATTGGTATTTGTTGTAGTCAAATTATGTTGAGTAGAGCATTGGTATAGTTTTTCGTTTTGTCTGTCTGTTGAATTCAGCACGATGTTGGTTTAGCCTTACACCCAACGCTTAAGCTAAGCGTAGTGTGGAGGCAAGGAAACTTTTCGTTTCCGTCTTAGCACGAAGCTAAAGCTTATTGTTTAATTTTATTTTTTCTTTATCAAAGCTAAATGCATAAGATTTAGCGACTTCATAAATATACATAGACCTTTCGTTTTTGCCCTAAATTCCGTATTACGTTTAGGTTTTGTGCCTGTTGCACAAGTTAGCAATAAATTAATATTAAATTAAAGCAAACTTTTACTTTGATTGTTATCTTGAGTTA
>CANMEI010000002.1 GCA_947496695.1 uncultured Cellulophaga sp.
ACAAAATAAAACCCTAAAAAACAAGCATTTACAACATGAAAAAATTACAACAAAACATTAAAAAACACAAACAACAAAATAAACAACCCTAAATGCTAATCAAATAATCAGAACCACCAAGCCTTAAATAAAACCACAACTACGAAAAGAAGTTCCAAACAACTCCAAAACGAACTATAAAATCACGGTAAGGGTAATCTGGAGCCGAATAATAGTTGGATTCTGAAAATAGCGAATTGAAATGCTCTGCCTTTAAATAAATACGCGTCTGCTGAATCTTAGCATTTATAAAAAAATCCATTAATGGAAAACCTCCTAAATCTTGATCTGTTTGAATGTAAAACTCATTTAACAATGGATTAAATGAATTCATAGCATAAGAGGTAAAGTATTTAACAGTTACACCTGTCTGCAGGTACATAGCCTTCTTAAACATCTCTTTTGAAAAATACAATGAATTTCGTGTTGTAAACTCTGGAACATTTAATACACTATTCGTCTGCGAAACTTTTTGATACATTAAAGTATTATCGAGCGTCCAATTTTTATAACTAAAAGATTTTTCATACTTGAATTTTAAATAGGACACGCTAGCACTCTCTTGAAATGGTTGTATATACTGATTCTCTGATTCATCATCAGAAACAACAACTGTAGGATCTACACCAAAATACGTATAGTTACCCAAAGTAGTAAGCTTTAAAGATGCATTACCTAAAAAATTAGATTTTAAATTAAACTGCAAGCTATTTGTATTCACTTTTTCAAAATCATCTGAATGTTGCCAATTATAGTTAGAATAATCACTCTGATATAATAAAAAATTAAAGTCTGGCATTTTAGATGACGAAAACAATGTTGCACTCAATTCTAAACCATCATTCACTTTATAACTTGCAGAAGCATTTAACAAACTACCAGATAAATTTCCGGATAAATTATAAGACATATTACCTTTTAACTTAAAACCACCTATTTGTTTTTGATAATCTGCCCCTAAAGATATTTCTGTACCTTGTAATTTACTATCTATCTGACCATCATCTGTCACAAGAATACTATTAAAAAAATAATTATAATTATATATATTCAAATTACCTTTTAACCTGCCTAATGTTGTATTATAAAACTCTGCACTTAATTGATTGTACATTGTTTTCAAATTTGCCCTATCAGATATATCACTATCTACAAAGGCTTCTCCTAAATAATCGTTTTGATCATCCTCATTAAACTTATAATACTTAGTTTCATAATTAAACAAATGACCTAACGTTAAGCTTGTTTTTTCAATGGAACTTGAATCTTTTTCTTTTCTAATTAATTTATATTGATTTTCTATAAAATACCTTTTACCCAATAGTTTACTTTCTGCATCAGAGAGATTAACATCTACACTTGTACGCGTACTAAAATCAGTATCACCAGATGCAAATTGTGTTTCCACTTCACTTAAACCTCCATTTTCTTCGTTATCGATATCTTGAGCCGCTATATGCATTCGAAGACTATACCTATTATTCTTACTTTGATAAGAAGCACTTGTTCTAAAATTACCTGATATAGCTTCTGAATAATTATATTTACCATATGACCTAAACCCCTTGTAAGCTATCATATAATTTAACCTTTCAGACATATTAAAAGTCAATAATACATCTAAAAGCTGCCCTTCTTCAAAAACTGTTTTAAACATTGCCTCGGTCATTGGAGTTGGAACATGATAATAATTAATATCTTCCATCTCAAAATAATTATAATGTTTTGAGGTAGCTCCTAATTTTGGGTAAAATGTAGTGGTTTCAAAATCATAACCTAATCTATTATAAGCTTGTCCCATATTTGCAAATGGAAGCAACTCATAATAATCTTTCCTTATATAATTAAAAAGATAATCTTTATTAATAGTAAGTGTTGTATCAACATAAGTTGTATCTCTTGTAAATGAAATTATCTTATAATCGGACACAACAGGAACCTCTTCTTCAACTTCTAAACCTTTTGGTTTTTTTTCTGAATTTTTATCTACAGATGTTGAATCTGACTTCACAGGTCTATCTGTTGGTTTTTGCTGAGCAACACCAGAATAAACATTAAAAACAAAAAACACTAAAAATAAATATCTCATTAACTATTAATTATCAATAACAAAGGTAATTTTTTTGTTGTT
The DNA here is from genome assembly GCA_947496695.1 of uncultured Cellulophaga sp. Taxonomy (GTDB): domain Bacteria; phylum Bacteroidota; class Bacteroidia; order Flavobacteriales; family Flavobacteriaceae; genus Cellulophaga. The sequence goes on from CANMEI010000002.1 coordinate 2,171, forward strand.
AAGAGGGTGTGAAAGTTTAAAAATAGGTTTACAATTTTAAATAATCAGGACTTAAACTTGATTTTTTTAGTTATATATAACAGCACACTAACCTATAAAGCATTTCTTCTTTTTAAAATTAAAACACTTCTAATAATTTAACATCTAAATCATAATCATATCCAATACTCCAAATATGTGAGCCTAATAAAGAATTTATAACCTAAGTTAATTTTTCACTTAATTATTATTTTAATATTTTCACCAAAAAGAAAATATCTTTAATTTAATCAACTTCACTTTCTAAAATTTAAAGTATTATATATTTAAATAAATGCTAAAAAATTTCCATTTTGAACATAATGAAATTGGCACCGACGAAGCTGGTAGAGGTTGCCTTGCGGGACCCGTAACAGCTGCCGCTGTTATTTTACCAAAAAATTTCAAGAATTCCATTTTAAATGATTCGAAAAAACTATCCGAAAAAAATAGAGATTTTTTAAAACCAATTATTGAGACTACTTCAGTAAGTTTTGGAGTATTTCATATAGAGCCTACTAAAATTGATGAAATCAATATTTTAAACGCATCTATACTAGCTATGCACAAATCTATTGATTTGCTAACAACAAACACTACTTATATAATTGTAGATGGTAATAAGTTTAAGAATTATAAAGACTATACTCATCAATGCATTATTAAAGGCGATAGTAAATATATGAGTATTGCTGCGGCTTCTGTATTAGCCAAAACTTATAGAGATGAATATATGAACAAAATTCATTTAGAGTTTCCTATGTATAATTGGAAAAAAAACAAAGGTTATCCAACAAAAGAACATAGAGAAGCTATTCGTAAATACGGAATTACAAAATATCATAGAAAAAGTTTTAGGCAACTCCCAGAGCAATTAAAACTAGACATCTTATAAATATTATTTTAGTACTATAAATCATAGATTTGTAAAAAATACATTTTATGAGAACCAAAATATTTCTCTTATTACTATTCATCTTCTTTAGCTGTAAAAAAGAAATAGACCCTCAAAATTCTATATTAGAAAACATTCCACAAAATGCATCAATAGTTATAAAAATAAATGATTTTGAAGTTTTTAAAAGTGAATTGAAAAATAATTTATTTCTAAAAGAAATTGAAAAATCTAAAATGATTTCAGATTACGTAAAGTTTCTGAAGCCATTAGATTACATCACAGTTAAAGATGAAAGTATCTTAAGCTTTATTGAGATAGGAAAAGAACATTTTGATTTTTTTTATAAAGCGAATTTAAAAATTAACACTTATAATTTAGAAGACAATAATAATAAAACTATTGAAGAGGTTAGTTACGAAAATGAAACCTACAACAAAATAACTCTTGAAGATAATATAGTATATACTTTTAAAAAAAACACTTCATTTTACGTTAGTTCATCTAAATTATTAATAGAAAATTTAATACGTACTACAGAAACACCTAAAACAAATAAAACTCTTCTTAAAATTTACAACATATCAAGAAAAAATTCAGCAGCTGTTATTTTTATAAATACAGATTATAGTAATAATTTATTTAATGCTAATTTAAAAAACAACATAAGGGTTTCTGATTTTTCTGATTGGGTTTCTTTAGATGCTATATTTACTCAAAATGAGTTTAAACTTACCGGAATTAGTATTTCTGAAAATACTAACAAACATAAATACACTAACTTATTTGATAATATTAAGCCTTTTGACAATACTACTCAAAATTATGCCCCTATAAATTCAAAAGCAATACTATCTTTCACTTTTGAGAATTTTGAAGATTTTTATAAGAATCAACAAAAATATTTAGAGACAAAAGCTAAAAAAGATACAGTATTTAATAACACACAAGAACTAGGTATTGCTTATATAAACGGCAATAAAACAGTTACTTTACAAACTTTTGATGCTGAAAAATTAGTTAATTATATTACTGAGTTTTCAAATAATAACAGTAACTATCAAGGAAATGAGATTTTAAAACTTACAAAAGAAGATATTTTAAAACCGTTTGAATCATTAATAACTAATTTCGAAACTAATTATGCGTCTATTTTAGAAAATGCGGTTGTGTTTTCTGAAAATATCGAAACTATACAAAACACTATAAGCAACTATAAAAATGGAGCTACATTTAATAAATCAGACACCTATTTAAGTGCTCAAAATAGTATCACTAGTACTTCAAATATACTTTTTATAGCTTCCCCTCAAGGAATTGATAAATTTATTAATGAAGGGTTAAAAGAGGAAATTAAAGTTGAACTCTCTAATATAGAAACTAAAAATCAAATACTAATCACTCAATTAGTTTCAGACAATAATTTTCATCACACGAGTTTTATTATTAAAAATTTAAACTCTAAAGCTACAAAGAATATTACTGCTCCTTTATATACTGTTCTATTAGATAATAAAATTTCTTCAAAACCTCAATTTGTAACAAACCATATAACCAAAAAAAAAGAAATTATCGTACAAGATCAAAACAACATTCTTTATTTAATTTCTACTGAAGGAAAAGTTATTTGGAAAAAAGAACTTAACAGTCCTATTAAAGGTCAAATTAAACAAGTAGACCTATACAAAAATGGTCGTCTGCAATTTGCTTTTATCACTGATAATCACTTTTATATTATTGATAGAAATGGAAAGAATGTAAACCCTTTTGACATGGAATTTAAAGGTGAAGTTTTAAACAGTTTATCAGTATTTGATTATGATAAAAATAGAAACTACCGCTTTGTAATATCACAAGGAACAAAGCTACATATGTATAATAATTTAGGTAATGTAGTTACTGGTTTTAAGTATAAAGAAGATGAAAATAAAATTACCAAAGCTCCACAGCATTTTAGAATAAAAAGTAAAGATTATATTGTGTTTACTCAAGAAAATAAAAAATTGCGAATTTTAAATCGTGTTGGTAATGACCGGGTAATAGTTAAAGATAAAATAGATTTTTCAGAAAATGATATTTACCTCTATAAAGATAAATTTACGACAACTGACAGTGACGGTTATTTATGCCAAATAAATGAAAAAGGTATTCTTTCTGAAACAAAATTAAATTTAAATAATGACCATGGTTTATTTACTACTAATAACACTTTAGTTACAATAAATGATAACACGTTAACTATAAAAGGTAAAAAAACTGAATTAGAACTAGGTGTTTATACAAAACCTCAGATATTTTACATAAGCAATAAAATATATGTTAGCGTTACAGATATACAAAATCAAAAAATTTATTTATTTGACAGTAATTCAAAACCTATTCAGAATTTTCCAATATACGGAACCTCAATTATTGATATGGCTGATATTGACAATGACAAAAAACTTGAAATTGTAGCTAAAGATTCTGAGAATTCTTTAATTGTATATAAAATCAATTAAAAAATACAATTCATACAAGGTTTTTTACCACACATACATATCTGAAGGATATATAGAAATATATTTTGTAGATTTAAACAAATCAATAAAAAACACACACAACCAACACTTATAATTATATAGCATTTATAAAAGAAAAGACCGAGACTAAATCTCGGTTTTTTCTTTTATAAATATAGCTTCAAAAAGCTTTTCAAAATTATCGAGTAACTTTTCTTGTACTTCTTTTAGAGATACTTCTTTTTTACCCAACTCTATATTTAATGAAGTAACTGCTTTATCTTCTATTCCACAAGGAATCATTAAATCAAAATAACCTAAATCAGCATTTACATTTAATGCAAAACCATGCATGGTTACCCAACGACTTGCACGTACACCCATAGCACATATTTTACGAGCAAATGGTGTTCCAACATCTAACCAAACACCAGTTTCACCTTCAGATCGTTCTGCTTTAAGTCCATAATCAGTTAAAGTCAGAATAACTATTTCTTCTAAAAAACGAAGATATTTATGAATATCTGTAAAAAAATTATCTAAATCTAAAATAGGATAACCAACAATTTGTCCAGGCCCATGATAGGTAATATCACCACCTCTATTAATTTTATAAAATGTAGCCCCTTTAGCTTTTAATTGAGTTTCATTAATTAATAAATTATCAATATTGCCACTTTTACCTAAAGTATATACGTGCGGATGTTCTACAAATAGAAAATAATTTGGAGTATCAACACTTAATTGCTCTCTCCTATTCTTAATTTTTATATCTAAAATAGATTTAAAAAGTTTTTCTTGGTAATCCCAAGTCTCTTTATAATCTTTTAAACCTAAATGTTGTAATATAACTTCCTTATTCATCACTGCAAAGATACAATTTTAAAGAATCAGTAAATATCACTTTTAATGTACTTACAATTATGAATCGGGCTTATTTAATATCACTAAAGCTGCAATAACTCCTGGCACCCAACCACAAAGGGTTAACAAAAACACAATAACTATAGATCCGCACCCTTTACCAATTACAGCTAATGGTGGAAAAAAAATAGCTAATAAGACTCTCCAAATACTCATTTTTTTTATTTTGATTGATGAATTTAATTATTAGACGATACTTAACAAAATATGTTACACATATTTTATAAAAAATCTAAAAAGTAATAATTGATTTTCCGATTGATGAATTGAAGCATAGTGACTATATTTGCACCCTTAATATTTAGAAAATGCAACTTTCAGAACAAGAGGTAATCAGAAGAGAGAAATTAGCCAAATTACGAGAATTAGGCATTGACCCATATCCAGCAGCACTTTATCCTGTTGACGCTACATCAACAAGTATAAAACAGCATTATACCGAAGGTAAAAAAGTGGTTCTTGCAGGTAGACTAATGCGTAAGAAAATACAAGGTAAAGCCTCTTTTGCTGAGCTTCAAGATAGCGAAGGCCGTATTCAGGTTTATTTTAATAGAGATGAAATATGCACAGCCGACGATCATTCTAAATACAATGATATTTTCAAAAAACTAATAGATTTAGGAGATATTTTAGGTATAGAAGGTGAACTATTTACAACTCAAGTGGGTGAAAAAACTGTTTTAGTAAAAGACTTTACAATACTTTGTAAATCTTTACGTCCATTACCGTTACCTAAAGTTGACCCAGATGGTAAGGTTCATGATGAATTTAATGATCCTGAATTACGTTACCGTCAACGTTATGTTGATTTAATTGTAAACCCATCTGTAAAAGAAACTTTTGTAAAAAGAACAAAGATTACGAACAGTATTCGATCGTTTTTTAATGAAAGAGAATACTTAGAAGTTGAAACACCTATTTTACAACCTATTCCTGGTGGGGCTTCAGCAAGACCATTTTTAACACATCATAATGCATTAAACATACCTTTATATTTACGTATTGCAAATGAGCTTTATTTAAAACGTTTAATTGTTGGTGGTTTTGATGGTGTTTATGAGTTTTCTAAAGATTTTAGAAATGAAGGAATGGACCGTACACACAATCCTGAATTTACCGTAATGGAACTTTATGTTGCTTATAAAGATTACCATTGGATGATGGATATGACAGAGCAATTATTAGAAAAAATTGCTATTGATGCTAATGGAACCTCAAAAGTACAAGTTGGTAATAATGAAGTAGAATTTAAAGCTCCTTACCCAAGAGTGCCTATTTTACAAGCTATTAAAGAACATACTGGTTATGATGTTGCTGGCATGAATGAAGTTGAACTACGCGAAGTAGGTGAAAAATTAGGCCTTGAAGTTGATGAAACTATGGGTGTTGGTAAACTTATAGATGAAATTTTTGGTGAAAAATGTGAACATTTATATATTCAACCAACTTTTATAACTGACTATCCTAAAGAAATGAGTCCATTAACAAAAGAACATAGAGATAACCCTGATCTTACAGAACGTTTTGAGTTAATGGTTAACGGTAAAGAATTAGCCAACTGCTATTCTGAGCTTAATGATCCTATTGATCAAAGAGAGCGTTTTGAAGAACAATTAAAATTATCTGCTAAAGGTGATGATGAGGCCATGTTTATTGATCAAGATTTCTTGAGAGCCTTAGAATACGGAATGCCACCAACAAGTGGAATTGGTATTGGTATTGACCGTTTAGTAATGTTAATGACAAATAACTCTTCAATTCAAGAAGTTTTATTTTTTCCTCAAATGAGACCTGAGAAAAAACAAGTAGAACTTTCTGATAATGAAAAGATAGTGTTTGATATTTTAAAAGAGAAAACACAAATGCCACTTGCTACATTAAAAAGTGAATCTGGCTTAAGTAATAAAGCTTGGGATAAAACAATTAAAGCACTAAGCAAACTTGGTTTAACTAAAGTTACAAAGACCGAAACTGATTTAATTGTTGAATTACAAGATTAAATTTAAAATATAAATTTCACTAAAAAGGGAGATCTAACGATCTCCCTTTTTTTTACAAATTGATCAAAAAAACAAAGTCTCTGAAACAGAGACTTTGAATTGACTAATTCTAATAAAAACTACTTCTTTAGATTTTTTTCGTTTTTGATTACCGAATATACTATATAGACGCTTATTTTTCATAATTGTTACATCAAATAGCAAAAATTAACAATTTTTATATTAATCCATTTTTTTTAACTGTTCTTGTTGAAAATTAATCAGTTATGACTACGTTAACAAAAAAATAAAAATAAAATCTCGTAATTTGGGAAAGACTAATTAATCAACAATATCATGTTCAAAAATTTATTTCAGAAAACACTATTTGTTTTCTTAGTTGTCGGTTGTTTTACTACTACCGAAGCTCAAATTTTCAAAAAGAAAAAATCAAAACAAGACACGGAAAAAGCTAATCCAAAAAAAGGAGGAATTGAACCTTACAGTAAAGTGATTACTAAAGAAGCTGTTACAGACAAAGGTTTGTTTGATGTTCACAAAATCGATAGCAAATTTTTTTATGAAATTCCAGATTCTTTATTCAATAAAGAAATGTTAATGGTAAGTCGCATATCAAAAACAGCCTCAGGTATAGGTTTTGGCGGCGGAAAAATTAATACTCAAGTTTTACGTTGGGAAAAGAAAGACAAAAAAGTTTTAGTTCGCGTAGTTTCTTATGACGTAGTTGCAGCTGATTCACTACCTGTACATGAAGCTGTTGTTAACTCAAATTTTGAACCTGTATTGTATGCATTTGATATTAAAGCCTTAAAAAAGGACACAATAGCTCCTGCCACAGTCATTGACGTTACTGAATTATTTAAAAAAGATGTAAATGCACTTGGCATGCCATCTTTCTATAAAAAAAGATATAAGGTCTCTCGTTTAGATACTGATAGAAGTTATATAGAGTCAATTAAAAGTTATCCTTTAAATATAGAAGCAAGACATGTAAAAACGTATGCTTCTAGTTCACCTCCTTCAAATAGCAGCATGGGGTCTATTTCTATTGAAATTAATAATTCTATGATTTTACTTCCTGCAGAACCAATGAAACGCAGGTATTTTGACGAACGTGTTGGTTGGTTTGCTCGCGGACAGGTAGATTATGGATTAGAGGCCCAAGAAAGTAAAACAGTTACTTTTTTAGACCGATGGAGGTTAGAAGTAAAAGATGAAGATTTAGAAAAGTTCAATAATGGAGAATTAGTAGTACCCAAAAAACAGATTGTATATTATATTGATAGAGCTACACCAAAAGAATGGGTCCCATTTATTAAACAAGGTATTGAAGATTGGCAGGTAGCATTTGAAGCTGCTGGTTTTAAAAATGCTATAATAGCTAAAGATCCTCCAAGTGTTGAAGAAGATCCTGATTGGTCACCTGAAGACGTACGTTATTCGGTAGTTCGTTATTTGGCTTCACCAATACCAAATGCTAATGGACCACATGTAAGCGACCCAAGAACAGGTGAAATATTAGAATCTGATATTAACTGGTATCATAATGTGATGACTCTTTTACGTAACTGGTTTTTTGTACAAACAGCAGCCATTAATGAAGATGCAAGAGGTGTAGAGTTTAAAAATGAAGTAATGGGTCGTTTAATACGTTTTGTTTCTTCTCACGAGGTTGGCCACACTTTAGGTTTACCGCACAATATGGGAAGTAGTGTTGCTTATCCTGTAGATTCTTTACGTTCTGCTACATTTACTAAAAAATATGGTACAGCACCATCTATAATGGATTATGCCCGTTTTAATTATGTAGCTCAACCGGGTGATGAAGGTGTTGCCTTAATGCCAGAGATCGGAATTTATGATAAATATGCGATTAGCTGGGGTTATAAACCAATAATGGATAAAAATGCTGAAGATGAAAAGAAAACTTTAGATAGTTGGATTTTAGAGCATGCTGGAGATCCCTTATACAGATTTGGACACCAACAAGCTGGTGATGTTGTTGACCCTAGTTCTCAGACAGAAGATTTAGGTGATAATGCTGTAAAAGCTAGTTTATATGGTATTGCAAACTTAAAACGTATTGTTCCAAATTTAGCAATATGGATTGCAGAAGATGGTAAAAAATATGATGATTTAGGTACTCTTTATGGTCAAGTATTATCTCAATACAATAGATATATGGGCCATGTATCTAATAATATTGGTGGTGTTTATGAGTATTATAAAACTTTTGACCAAGAAGGTGCTATTTATACTCCTGTAGCTAAAGAACGTCAAAAAAATAGTATGAAATTTATTCAAGATGAGTTATTTAAAACACCAACTTGGTTATTAGATCAAAATATATTTAATAAAATTGAATTTTCAGGCTCAATAGAACGTATACGCGCTTACCAAGTAAGAACTTTAGAGAATATTTTAAGTCTTGGTAAAATGGCTCGTATTATTGAAAACGAAACTGCTAATGATAAAGAAGCCTATGCACTTACTGAAATGATGAAAGATTTACGTACTGGAATATGGTCAGAACTATCAAGAGGTGCTAAAATTGATACATATCGTAGAAATTTACAAAAAGCATATATTGATAGACTGGCATATTTAATGACTGCTGAATCACAGAGCGGAAAAAGTCGTAGCCCTTATGTAAAAATGACTGCTATTAATACGAGTCAATCTGATATTAGATCAGTAGTAAGAGCTGAATTAAATATCCTAAAAAGAAGTATTAAAAATACTATTACTAGAACTTCTGATAGCATGAGTAAATATCATTTACAAGATGCTTTAGAACGAATTGATATGATTTTAGAACCAAAATAGTATTGAATTTAATATTTATAAATGAGGCTTGATATACTCTATCAAGCCTCATTTATTTTTAAAAAATTTATTAGCAATCGATTAATTGCAACTTCTATCGATTATTGGTTATCAAATAATAAAAAATGTATTTACACATACATAAAACTTGAATTCACAACTATATTAAATAGGGCTATTAAATACTTTTTAAATTTGGAATTTAAATTAAAAACTAGAAGGAATGATGTCGAAGAAGTTGATTAGTTTTATTTATTTAGCTTTGTTTATTATAACATGTATACTTTATAAGGCTTTAATAAAAGCTTGAAAAATTAATTTTAAATTATTATTATATTTCTATTTAAAACAGTAAACAACAAGAAAAAGCTATTTCACAACAATACCGAAAAAATATGTAGGTTTTAACCTACTTTTGACTTCCCCAAATGTTAGAAGTGTTATGAAGGAGAAAATTAGAAGCCTAGTTTTTTTAATAAGCTTTATTATATGTGCAATAATCTATTTTCAAATAGAACAAAATGAGAAAAAACCAACAAATGAAAAATCAAGGTTTGTTTCTATAGAAATAGAAAGTGATATCAATAATGAAGAATTTGATGATATCCCAGACATAATAATAAAAAATGATAGTTTAAAATAATACCAAATTAACCAAGAAAAAGCAACAAAATATATTTGTTGTTTTTTTTATACCCAATAGTTAAATAAATACTAATGACTAAACCTTTTAAAAATATCAAGGTCTTAGATATATAATTTAAAAAGACATATCATGAAAAAATTAATCACAATTTTAGTATTAAGTATAGGGTTAACTGCAATGGCGCAAAGTAAAAAAGGGCATGACTACACCCCTGAACAAATGGCAACATTATCAAGTAAAAAAATGACACTAGCTTTAGATTTAAATAAAGATCAAGAAACTAAAATCTATAAAATGAATCTTGAAAGTTTTAAAGAACGAAAAGCTAAGATGGAAGAGCGCAAAAAAAATAAAGAGGATGGAGAAAGAAAAGAACTTACCTCTGATGAGCGTTTTGAAAGAGAATCAAAAATGTTAGACAAAAAAATTGATAAAATGAGGAAATTAAAATCTATTTTATCAAAAGAACAATATGAAAAATGGGAGAAAATACAACAAAACAGAATGAAGAAAGGGCATGAAAATGGTAAAAAACGTGGTGAAGGTCATGCTAGAAAAAAAGGTTCTAAAAAACATAGTTCTGAAATAGATGAATAAGATTAAAAAGCCGATAATTAATTATCGGCTTTTTTTAATAAAAACATTTAGCCATTTAATCTACTATAGCTTAAACCTTTTTAAAAATTAATAGTCTTATAAATGTCTAATCATTAAAAAATTAAAGAAATGAAAAAATTACTTACACTTATAGTTCTATTTATTGGTCTAAATACATTTGCTCAAAGAGGCGAAAGAAAAGAAATTGATCCTGAAGAATTTGCACAGAAAAACACAGAAAGGTTAACAGAAGCTTTAGGTTTAAATGAAGAGCAGCAAGCTAAAATTTACAATATAAATTTGAAAAATGCTCAAGAACGTAAAGCTAAAATGGAAGAGCGTAAAAGTGAAGAAAGAACAAAACCTACGAAGGAAGAACATGAAGCTATGAAAGCTGAAATGGAAACTAAATTAAATGCTCAAAAGGAAGAAATGAAAAATATTTTAAATAAAGAGCAATTTCAAAAATGGGAAACCATACAAGAAAAAATGAAAGAAAGAAGAGGCGATGGTGAAAGAGGTGAGAAAAAAATGAAGGAGTAAAACCATTTTATGTTGTTGAAATAAAGCCGATACTTATTTAAAAGTATCGGCTTTATTATTTTAAATTAGTTATTTAAAAATTTTGAATACCACTTACCTGAAGCTTTTACAATTCTTTTTTGTGTGTTAAAATCTACATGTACCAAACCAAATCTTGGTTTGTATCCTTCTGCCCATTCAAAATTATCCATAAAAGTCCATACAAAATAACCATCTATTTTAAGACCTTTTCTTTTTGCTTTATAAACTTGTTTTAAATAAGCCTTTAAAAAATTAACTCTTTTTACATCATTAACTAGACCATTTTCAAGAGTATCTTTAAAAGCTGCTCCATTTTCTGTTATGATTATTTTATTCACCCCTTTATAGTTGTTAAACTGTTTAATCATTTTATAAATACTTTTTGGGTATACTTCCCAATTCATTAGCGTAGTCCGAACATTTCTTTTGTTAGCTTCAATAATTTTAGCGCTTAAATATGGAACAAAATAACTATGCTTAACAACTTCTCTAGTATAATTTTGAATTCCTATAAAGTCAAACTCAAAAACAGCATCTTTTTCATCTTGCGGCTCAATATAGTTTTTAATCTTTTTTAAAACTGGAGCAGCATCAAAAGGATATCCTAAACCTAAAGATGGTTCAATAAAAAGTCTGTTCAACATTGCATCAGCTTTTTTTGCTGCAATAATATTTTTATGTTTTTTATCTATTGGTGTAATATATGAACATGAAAACGTAGTTCCTATAAAAGCATTTGGTATTAGTTTTCTTAAAATTTTACCTCCAGTAGCTTGACATAAAACCGCATGATGTACTGCTGGTAAAAAATTTTTTAATCCTTTTTTTCCTGGAGCATGTACTCCTAAAAAATAACCTGCTCCAGTAAATACCATTGGTTCATTTAAAACCATCCACTTTTTAACACGGTCGCCAAAATGTGTTGCGCAGACTGTTGTGAAATTTTTAAACCAGCTAATAATTTCTCTATTTGTCCACCCACCCTTATTCTCTAACACTTGTGGTAAATCCCAATGATATAGTGTTACCCATGGTGTAATATCTTGTTCAATACAAAAATTAATTACATTATTATAAAACTCAATACCCTTTTCACTTACTTCCCCAATTCCATCGGGTATAATACGTGTCCATGATAAAGAAAAGCGAAACTCTTTAATATTCATTTTTTTGAGCAACAAAATATCTTCTTGATATTTATTATAAAAATCACAAGTTACTTGACCATGTTCATTTTTATGAATTGTGCCTTTTTTAGCTGTAAAATTATCCCAGATTGACTCTCCTTTGTCATCAACATTATGAGCTCCTTCGATTTGATATGCCGCTACAGAAACACCCCAAACAAAATCTTTACCAAAATTTTCACGTACTAACTTATTATTTTTAAACCTTGTACCAATACTCATTTTAAAAAATCCTTTATTTAGTAAATGCTTCTTTCAATAAGTGATCAATGATTTCTTCAGTAATATCTGGATAATCAACCTCAACATGAGAGTTAGATGTTATCCAGTTTTCTATTTTCTTAATATGTTTGGTTTTGAGTGCTTTTATAACTGGCACACCCATATCTTTTAAAGCTGCTGCATTACACTGTTGCTCATATTGGCCTTTCATAGGTATAACCATTAATTTTTTGTTCAAGAATAGTGCTTCTGCAGGAGTTTCAAATCCTGCTCCGCATAACATTCCTGTACATGTTGCCATACTTTCTACAAAAGCTTCATTTGTAATTGGTCTTATTAAAACATTTTCATCACGAACAGTATTTCTATGATGTTTTGAAAAAACTTGCCATTTAACATCTTTAACTTTTGATAAAACACTTATTATTTTTTCATCACTATAAGAGGGTAAATAAACGGTGTAATGTTCTAATATTTTTACTTTAGCATTTCTAATATCTTGGCGAATAACTGGTGTGAAAATTTGATTTGAATAATTTTTGAAATGGAAACCGTATTGCTTTGTAGTTGGAGCATATTTTTTAAGTATTAACTGCCCCATTGGATCAAATTTCTTTGGTTTAGGACTTTCTTTCATTAATACTGCCGCTTGATGACTTAAACTAATGCATGGTTTTTTCTTCAATTTACATGCCCAAGCTGTAACAGGTTCAAAATCATTTATAATTAAATCATAAGATTCAATTGGTAAATTCTTCACTTCTTTCTGTAGCCTTTTTGAATTTGCTCTTAAATAAGTCTTCCAAATATCAACGCCTCCTTTTTTTCCGAATATAAAACTTAAACCTTTTAATTGATATGTAATTGGATATGGAATACTTATATCTGCCTGTGTACCACTTAATAGAATATCAAGCTCTATATTCTTTTTTTGTAATAATGGTATAATATCTCTTGCCCTACTTAAATGTCCATTTCCCGTCCCTTGAATTGCGTATAAAACTTTCATATACAATTAATTAAAATTGAAACTCATGATTATTTGTTTTCATTAATAATTATATTGATTTGTATTTGTACACATAAATTCAATTATCATTAGTTCAAGTTGATACTACCAAAGGTGAAAATTTAAACACAATAATATTACATGAAAACTTTAAGAATAGGTTATTTGATTGTTAAGCAGAAAAAAGGAGGCTTAAAAGCCTCCTTTTTTTTAAGTAAAACATGTGTTGAATTTTATTTCAAATCATCAACAATATTTTCTAAAGCTTTAATTGTAATATCAATATCTTCATAAGATAAAGCATCATTTAAAAAATAACTTTCAAAAGCACTTGGAGGTAAATACACTCCATTGTTCAACATTCCATGAAAATACTTTTTAAAATTTTCATTATTTCCTTTTGCAGAGGTCTCAAAATCAACCACTGGCTCATTAGTAAAATGAACAGAAATCATACTACCAAATCTATTAATTTGATGTGTAACACCTGCATCAGTTAATACTTTAGAAATACCTTTGTGTAAATAAGTTGTTTTATCTGCTAGGCTTCTAAATATTTCGGGGTTATTGTTTAATGCCGTCAACATAGCTAAACCAGCACTCATAGCTAATGGATTTCCACTTAATGTGCCAGCTTGGTAAACTGGTCCATCAGGAGCTAATTTTGCCATTATTTCATTACGTGCAGCGAAAGCTCCAACTGGCAATCCACCACCTATAACTTTTCCAAAAGTTACAATATCAGCATCAATACCCAATACTTCTTGAGCTCCTCCTCTAGCTAATCTAAAGCCAGTCATCACCTCATCAAATATTAATAAAATACCTTCTTTAGTACATAGTTCTCTTAACCCTTTAATAAATTCCTCATTAGGAATAATACAGCCCATATTACCGGCTATGGGTTCAATAATAATTGCTGCTATTTCTTTTTTATTAGCATCTACAAGTGCTTGTACACTTTTTAAATCGTTATAGTTTGCTAACAAAGTATCTTTTGCAGTACCTTCAGTTACTCCTGGACTATTAGGGCTTCCAAAAGTTACTGCTCCACTACCCGCTTGAATTAAAAATGAATCTGAATGGCCGTGATAACAACCTGCGAATTTTATAATTTTATCTTTTCCTGTATATCCACGTGCTAAACGTACAGCACTCATACAGGCTTCTGTTCCACTATTTACAAAACGAATTTTATCAATATTTGGCACCATAGAAACTGCTAGCTTAGCTAGCTGTGTTTCAATTTCAGTTGGCATACCAAATGAAGTTCCTTTTTTTGCTTTTTCAATAACTGCATTTAAAACAGGATCATATGCATGACCTAATATTAACGGACCCCATGAGGCTATATAATCTATAAATTTGTTACCATCTTCATCTGTCAAATACGCACCTTTTGCTTCTTTAACAAATATTGGCGTGCCTCCTACAGCTTTAAAAGCTCTTACTGGTGAGTTTACACCTCCTGGAATATATTCTTGTGCTTCGTTAAATAGTGCACTGCTTCTTTTATATAGCATTTTGCTTATTTTTTTAATGATTTTACAACTAACTTTTGCCCTACAGAAAGGTTGCTGTTGTTTAAATTATTCATTTTCATTATTTCATCAACCGAAATAAAATATTTTCTTGAGATGGAATATAATGTATCACCTTTAATGACTGTATGAGATTTGACTTCATATTCTCTCGGAATTTTAGTCACTCCATAGCCTGCACTCTTAACATAAGAATCATATTTATACAATTGATATCGTTCTATAAACGATATCAATTTACTAGGGTATTTACGATCAGTAGCATAACCTGCTTGTTTTAAACCTTTAGCCCAATTTCTATAATCATCATTATCTAAATCAAACAAAAATGAATAACGTGCTCTAGAAGATAAGAACTCACTATGATCTCGAAAAGAATACATTGGATGGTTGTACTTTCTAAAACACTCCCCTTTTTCATCATCATCATGAAAATCATAATCACCTTTCCAACCTGTATGACATTTTATCCCAAAATGATTATTTGTTTTTTTAACTAGTGTACTTCTACCTGCTCCACTCTCTAATATACCTTGGGCTAATGTAATACTTGCAGGTATTCCATAGGCCTTCATTTCAAACTGAGCAATTTCAGCAAATGTTGCAATATATTCTTCAACGGAATTTATAGGAAATTCAATAAACTTACCTGAATCTTCTGGTAACACATAAACATCTCCATTTTTTGTATGAATTTCTTCTGGTTTCTCATTTTTATTAGTAGTTTGTGTTCTACTATGACTGGTACTTGTTGTTCTTTTATGAGACTTACAAGCTGCAAAAAAAATAAGTACAACCAGTATGGTAATTTTTTTTATCATAACAATAATAATGGTAAATTTTTCTTTTTTAATATTGTATTCATTCCTGAAATGCCTTGTAAACCACCTGTATGTATAACCAATATTTTTGTTCCTGGTTTAAAATAGCCTTTTTTGACTAAATCTAATATACCATACATCATTTTTCCTGTGTAAATAGGGTCTAATGGAATTTCAGTTTGAAATTTAAAATCATTTATAAATTTAATTAGTTCTTCGGATACTTTTCCGTAACCACCAAAATTATAGTCTGTATTTAAACTCCAGTTATATTTATCGGTAAATTTACAAATATCTTTTTTTAAAAAATCTCCCTTAAGTGCTGGAAAGCCAATTACTTTTTGATTTTCAATAGTTGAATTAATAATTCCAGCTATTGTACCTCCAGTGCCTACTGCTGTACAAATAATATCAAAGTTTTTATCATTGTTTAATATTTCTTCACAACCTTTAATTGCTAGTTCATTTGTTCCACCTTCTGGTAAGTCGTAAAACTGCCCAAATTCATTTTTTAAATTTTGTAAAGTTAAATCACTTAGTTTATTCCTATATACTTCACGAGACACAAATTTAAATTGCATTCCGTTAGATGCTGCAAAACGCAAAGTTGGGTTTTCTTGCCATTTATGAGCTAGCTCTTCTCCTCTAATAATACCAATTGTTTGAATATTATTCTCTTTACCTGCATAAGCTGTTGCTGCAATATGATTACTGTACGCTCCGCCATAGGTAAGAATAGATTTGATATTTTTAGTTTTAGCTTCTATCAAGTTATATTTTAACTTACGGTACTTATTACCTGAAATGAAAGGGTGTAACAAATCTTCCCTTTTTATATAAAGAGATATTTTTTTGTCTTGTAAAAGCTTTAATTGTATTTCTTGATTTTTACTAATCACCTCCATTCATTATAAGCTCAAAGATATTTAATAAACTCAAATGGTTTTCGTTCTCTTAAATAATTTAAGTTTTTCTCATTTGCATAAGCCTCTCTTTCAAAGCTTATATTTTGATATGCTTTATAAGTGTCTAAATACAAAATAGATCTAATAACCCACTCTAGCACATAAATAAAATAAAAGGGTAGCAAAAATAATTCACCTTGCTGTTTTAGGTGTATACGTTCATGATTTATTAAAATAGTATCCTTTTTTAAAGAACTATTTTTAAGAATTATAAAAGGCCATAAACTTAATCCTACGTAGTTTTTAACGAAGAAAAATCTTGATATTAAAATCATTATATTTTTAATTTCATGATAAAGGTAATAGCTAAAAGTATGCCACATACTTTTAAAACCATAAATTCGACCAAATGAAACCCTAAACTTTCTTAAAATTAAGGTTAATTTTTTTGAGAAACTCATTAATTAGTGAAGAAAAAATTAAATTTACAATACACTAACTGCTTAAATGAAAGAAAGAATACCAATTGAAGAAGGCGATTATTATCTTTCTAAAGAAGGGTATAAAGTTTTTACAGCGCAATTTCATTTAAAAAGAGGGCATTGCTGTGAAAGTGGATGTAGACATTGCCCTTATGGATATAATAACAAAACTAATAGTCGATTCAAGTAGTTGCTTTACGGCATGATTATTGTGATTTAAATTATTAAAAATTAGTAACCTAATAAGATATTATTATGAAAATAGCTAAACTTTTAGCATTACCTGTGCTTACAATTTTGTTGTTCAGTTCATGTACTTCTGTTCGCGTTTTAAGTGATTATGATACAAATGCTGACTTTAATACATACAATACTTATGCTTTTTACAAAACAGGAATTGACAAAGCTCAAATTTCTGATTTAGATAAAAAGCGAATTTTAAGAGCTATAGAAAATGAAATGAATTCTCGAGGTTTTACAAAATCTGAAAACCCTGATATATTAGTCAGCATCTTTACTAAAGAAAGAGAGCAAGTTGATGTTTATAACAATTACTGGGGCGGTGGTTTTGGTTGGGGTTGGAACCCTTACTTTCATGGAGGTCCACGTGGCATGATGGGCATGTATGGAGGTAACCAAGTAAGCACAAGAACAGAAGGTTCTTTATATATTGATTTAATAGATGCTAAAGACAAACAATTAGTTTGGCAAGGAAAAGGTGTTGGATCATTATACCAAACAAAAAATATTAAAAAGAAAGAACAGAGAATTAATGAATTTGTCTCTGAAATATTACAAGCATATCCTCCACAAGCTTCAAGATAACAAAAAAGACAGGCCCGTTACTAAACGGGCTTTTTTTGTGTTAAATTTTAACTAAAAAAATAGGTTACAGTTTTAAGCAAAAATCATTTTGAATACATTTAATCAAAATAAATAGCACACATGTTTAAACAGTGTTTAATAACTTTTTCTGCTTTATCACTATTATTGGCTTCATGTAATAGTTCTACTAAAAAGAAAGCAACTACAAACGGCATACCTAAAAGTATTTCTGAAAACATTAAAATTTACGATTATAATGGTTTAGCCCCATTACTTCATATTAAAAATGACACCACTTATATTATAAATTTTTGGGCTACGTGGTGTGCACCATGTGTAAAAGAATTACCTTATTTTCAAGAATATTACAAAGAACATAAAAATGAAAAAATGAAAATGTTAATGGTAAGTATGGATGACCCTAAAGACATTATTACCAAAATCAAACCTTTTCTTAAAAAGAAAAATATACAACAAGAGGTTATAATTTTAGATGATCCAGATGCTAACACTTGGATTGATAAAATTGACCCGAATTGGTCAGGAGCATTACCATTTACTATTATTTATAACCAAAATAATCGATCTTATTTTGATAGGCCTTTTGAAAGTTTTGATGATTTAGAAAATACTGTAACACAAACAATAAAATAATTAATAAATAAATACATATGATAAATTATAATCTGCGATTGATAAAAAAATATGCATTAGCGAGCATAATGATTTGCTTTTTGTCAATCTCATTGGTTGCATGTAAAGACAAAAAAGAAAAGGCTGAAACATCTGATCACACCTTAAATGAAGGTGAATCTGATAGAATGGGACCTCCTCCAGGTGATAGAAAAGGACCACCTAAAGGCGGTGGATCTCCAATGCAGACAAAAACATTAGAAGAAATTGGTGGTTATAAAATTGGTGAAAAAGCTACAGATTTTGAACTAAAAAATATTGATGGCAAAACAGTTTCGTTAAGCGACTACAAAGATGCTAAAGGATATGTTGTTGTTTTTACTTGTAATGAATGCCCTTTTGCTAAAATGTATGAAGAGCGTCTTATTACTTTAAATGATACATATAGCCCAAAAGGTTATCCTGTAATTGCAATAAACTCTAACAACCCTGATGATCATAAAGGTGAGAGTTTCGAAGATATGCAAGCTAGAGCTAAAGAAAAAGGATTCACTTTTCCTTACTTAGTTGATGAAGGTCAAAAAATTCAACCTCTTTATGGTGCAGTAAGAACTCCACATGTTTTCTTACTAGACAAAGAGATGAAAGTACAATACATTGGAGCTATTGATGATAACTCTAGGTCTCCTGAAGATGTAAAAACTAAATATGTAGAAAATGCTATTGACGCATTAGAAAAAGGTGAAAAGCCAAATCCCGATTACACAAAAGCAATTGGTTGCCCAATAGTACATTAATGTAATTAAATAAAAAAGTTGATTTTGATTAGTAATCAAAACCAACTTTTTTTATGGTTAAATAATTAGTAGGTGTTTTTTATTTTAATAGGTTATCATTATGTGAAACCGTAGTCACTTCTTGCATTTGTCCTTTTTTTACAGTTGCTAAATTGTCATTACTCGAATTAGAATCATCAGTTACCGCGTATACAATACATGAAACTACTAAAACTGAAAAATAAATTAAACTTTTTACTTTCTGTGACATAATTTTCGGGGGTTAAATTTCATTTTAAAGATAGCTTTTATTGTAAATCGTTTTAATAAAATGTTGCGAAATCACATTTTTTGTATGTGAAATAAAACCATGATGTATTTCATCGATAAATCTCCAAAAGCTACATCTAAAAAAAGAATTAATTTTTTATCAGTTCTGAAAAATTATTCTCAACTATATTTCCATTATATTCTAAAGTCCACCCCATAGAATTGGTAAGAATATAAAATTTAGAAAGCTCACTCAACAAGCGGTTTTGAGCATTACTAATTAAGGTAGATTGCTCAACTTTCTTCATTAATGAAGCCCGAACATTCTTCTTTATTTTATTGTAATCATTAGCATTAAACTGATTTAAATAATCAGCAGTAACATCATAGTATTCAAAATCTGGATTCAATTTTATTTCTGGTTCAGGTATACTTTTTATCAGTAGTGTTTTTGATGCTTCGTCAATATAAAAATCAATCTTACTTAAATCATAAGCAACAGTTACATTTGCGTTAACAACTACAAGTGCCTTTTTTTGAGCCGTAATAAGTGGCCCAAAAAGTTGTTGTGAATCTTTATAATTATATACTTCTGCAAAATGCCCTTCAGTAACTACAAGCTTTGATACATTCTCTATTTGTTGCTGGATTAACATTGAGTTTTCCTCTAGAATAGATTTATCTTTTGAAGTTTCTGAACAGGAACGAAAAATAAATACAAATGCTAATGCAACAACAGCCCCTATAATAATGTTTTTCATAGTTAAAATTTCATAAATGGATAAACTTTCTGAATACGAATAATTTTATCAGCTAGTTTTTTTAAAAACTTTTGGTGCTGTTCCGATTCAGAATTAAAAGGCCTGTGTGCTAAACCTTTTTGAATTATAGCTATCTCATTAATTGTACCTAAAACTAAGTCATTAATCCAAATATTTTTGAACTTTTCCCAAATATAATTGACTGCAATTGAATTTGGATGCACCATATCATCAGCATAAAAGCGATAATCACGAAGTTCATCCATCATTATCTCATAACTAGGAAAATATGAAATATTCTCTTGTTTTACTACTTGATGAATAGCAGTGGTTAAATGTGCTTTACTTAATTGATTTTCTATAAAACCATCTTTTATATGACGTACTGGTGAGACTGTAAAAATAAACTGAGTAGTACTATTTACACTTTTAATAAGCCGTATAATTTTATTTAAAGTTTCTTGAATAGTCCCTATTGAAAGTAATTCTTTTTTAAACTGCTTTTGAGGTACTTTATGGCAATTAGCAACTACTTGCTCCGTTTCTAATATTTGATAAACCCAAGCAGTGCCTAAAGTAATTATAACATGTGATGCTTTACTTAGTTGATCTAAAGTAGCTACTAATGCATTATTTAGATTACAAAGCAATTCTTCTTTTGTAGATGCCGCTAAATTAGAATGAGCATCATAACATTGCCAACGTTCATTAAAATAAAAAATATCGTCCTCAGTATATTCTTTTTTATGTATTGCTCTTACTATCAGATTTTCGATAGCGATAGGGTTAAACAGTATTCCAAAAGGGTTTTGAATGGTTTGAAATTTAAAATAAGCTAGCTTATCTCCTATGTTCTCAACAAAACAAGAACCCAATAACAATAATTGACTTGTATAGTCTATCTGATTTACTGCTTTAGTTAAAGGAATTTGTGTTTGAAGTTTCATTCTTAAAAATTAAAAAGACTTAGTAGCATACCTTTTCAAAGATACAATACTAAGTCTTTCAATATAAATTATTCTAAATACTACAAGTATGCTTTTGCATTTGCAATAGCCTCATCAATACCTGCAGGGTTTTTACCTCCAGCTGTTGCAAAGAATGGTTGGCCACCGCCACCACCTTGTATATACTTACCTAATTCACGAACTACTGTTACGGCACTCATATCTTTACTCGCAACAAGTTCTTTAGATATATAACATGATAATATTGCTTTACCATTATTTTCAGAAGCTAGTAATAAAAATAAATTATCTTTATTATTACCCATTTCAAATGATAAATCTTTTATTCCTCCTGCATCTAAATCTACTTTTTTAGCTAAAAAGTCTATCCCGTTAATCGTTTCAATTTCATTAAGCAAATCGCCTTTTAAGTTTTTTGCTTTGTCTTTTAATAACGCCTCAATTTCTTTTTTAAGTTTCGTATTTTCTTCTTGTAATGAGGTAACTGCCTTTAATGGATCTTTAGTGTTATTTAAAATACTTTTCACTTCAGAAAGCACCTGATCATTTTCTGCATAAAAATCTTTTACTGCGTCAGAGGTAATTGCTTCAATACGTCGAATACCTGACGCAACTGCTCCTTCTGATTTTATTTTAAAATGCCAAATTTCTCCTGTATTCTTAACATGTGTACCTCCACAAAGTTCTACCGACTTACCAAAACGAATGGTACGTACTGCATCTCCATATTTTTCACCAAATAATGCCATTGCTCCTTGCTCAACAGCCTGTTGCATTGGCACATTTCTACTTTCTTCTAAAGCTAAATTACCATCAATACGCGCGTTCACAAAACGTTCAACTTCTAATAATTGCTCAGGAGTTACTTTTGAGAAATGAGAAAAATCAAAACGTAAATATTTTGAATGTACTGCAGAACCTTTTTGCGCTACATGGGTTCCTAAAACTTCACGCAATGCTTGGTGTAACAAGTGTGTTGCTGTATGGTTAGCTTCAGTTCTACGACGTTGCTTTTGATCTACAACAGCCTTATATGTTTCAGATGTATTATTGGGTAAATTTTTAGTAATATGAATAATTTCATTATTCTCTTTTTTAGTGTCAAGCACATAAACAACATCACCATTTGTTTGTTCTAAGTACCCTTTATCACCAACTTGACCACCACCTTCAGCGTAAAAAGGAGTCAAATTAAACACCAATTGATATTGCTTCCCGTCTTTTTTAGAAGTTACTTTTCTATATTTTACAAGTTTTACATTTGCCTCTAAATAGTCATAACCAATAAATTCTTGTTCTGCATCATTTAACAAAACTATCCAGTCTTCTTTTGATACTTCTGATGCAGAACGAGAACGATTTTTTTGTTCTTGCATTGCAACATCAAAACCTTTTTCATCTAACTCAAAATCTCTTTCACTTAAAATAAGAGCTGTTAAATCTATAGGAAAACCATACGTATCATAAAGCTCAAATGCTTTTCTTCCATCAACCTTTTTACCTTTTGTATTCGCTATAATAGAATCTAATAAAACCAAACCTTGATCTAATGTTTTTAAGAAAGAATTTTCTTCTTCTTTAATTACATTTTCAATAAGTTGCCTTTGGCTTTTAAGTTCTGGAAAAGCTTCTCCCATAGTATCGCATAATACTTTTACCAAACGATACATAAAAGGTTCTTTTGTATCTAAAAATGTAAATCCGTAACGTATTGCTCTACGTAATATTCTACGAATTACGTAACCAGCACCTGTATTACTTGGCAACTGACCATCTGCAATAGAAAAAGCTACCGCTCTAATATGATCGGCAATTACTCTAATTGCTATATTTATTTTTTCATCTTTACCGTAAACACCATTTGTAATAGCCTCAATCTCTCTAATAATAGGCGTAAAAACATCTGTATCGTAATTAGACTGTACATTTTGCATTACCATGCACAAACGCTCAAAGCCCATACCTGTGTCTACATGTTTTGCAGGTAGTGGTTCTAATATTCCGTTTGCTTTACGATTGTATTGCATAAATACTAGATTCCATATTTCCACTACCTGTGGATGATCCATATTTACTAACGAGGCACCAGAAACTTTTGCTTTTTCTGCATCAGAACGAATATCTACGTGAATTTCAGAACAAGGTCCGCATGGCCCTTGATCACCCATTTCCCAAAAATTATCTTTTTTATTACCAAAAAGTATTTGAGATTCTGGAACAATTTTCTTCCACAGGTTTAATGCTTCAGTATCTTGCTCTAAATTATCAGCATCTTTACTACCTTCAAAAACAGTAACATAAAGGCTTGTTTTATCTATTTTACATACTTCCGTCAAAAACTCCCACCCCCAAGCAATAGCATCTTCTTTAAAGTAATCACCAAAACTCCAGTTTCCCAGCATTTCAAACATGGTATGATGATAAGTATCTTTACCAACCTCCTCTAAGTCATTATGTTTACCACTAACACGCAAACATTTTTGAGTATCAGTTACACGAGTAGATTTAGGTACAGTATTCCCTAAAAAAAACTCTTTAAACTGATTCATACCAGCATTAGTAAACATTAAAGTTGGGTCATCTTTTATAACCATAGGCGCAGAGGCAACAATTTTGTGGTCTTTGTCCTTAAAAAAATCTAAAAATTTTGATCGTATTTCTTGAGATTTCATTCTGTAAATTTTATTGCTCACTACTTAAATAGTCCTAATTATATGTCAAAATACTATAAGCTTTTGATAATTTTAACTAATTCTGCAAAACAATTTTTATATTTGTTTGTTACTTAATTTTCAAAGCACAAAAATAGGATAAAATCCATTTATGCCTAAAGTAAAATATTATTACGATCCAGATACTTTATCGTATCGCAAAATTGAAGCACAAAAGTCTAGAAAGTACAGAAATATTAGTCTGTTTTTACTAGGTTCTTTTTTGTTCGGTCTACTTGGGCTTACTATTCTTTTAAATACTAAAATTATAAATACTCCAAAAGAATTATCATTGCAACGCGAAGTTAAAAACTACGAATTACAATTTGAGCTTTTAAATAGAAAAATGATGCAAGTAGAAGAAGTACTTGCTAATATTGAAGATAGAGATAATAATATTTACCGTTTATATTTTGAAGCAAACCCAATACCAGAGGAACAACGTAAAGCTGGTTTTGGAGGTATTAACCGTTATAAATCATTAGAAGGTTTTAATAATTCTGAAATGATTATCGCTACAACAAAACGTATGGATATCATCCAAAAAGAAATGGTTGTCCAATCAAAATCATTAGATGAAATTACAAAACTAGCTGAAGAGAAAGAGAAATTACTAGCCGCGATTCCTGCAATACAGCCCGTTAAAAATGAAGATTTAAAACGTATGGCTTCTGGTTATGGCTGGCGATCTGACCCATTTACTAAAGCAAGAAAAATGCACTGGGGTATGGATTTTAGTTCACCTAAAGGCACACCAATTTACGCAACTGGTGATGGTAAAGTTACTAGAGCTGATAGCAATTCTTCTGGTTATGGTAACCATATTAGAATAGATCACGGTTTTGGCTATGTTAGCTTATATGCGCATATGAGTAAGTATAATGTTTCTCCTGGTAAAAAAGTTAAACGAGGAGATTTAATAGGATTTGTGGGTAGTACAGGTAGATCTCAAGGTCCTCACTTACATTATGAGATTTTTAAAGACGGTGAACGAGTTAATCCAATGAATTTTTATTATGGAAGTTTATCAGCCGAAGAGTTTGAAAATATGCTAAAAACAGCTTCACAAGAAAATCAATCTTTAGATTAATGTATATAGAACTTCCTGAAAAAAGATATTATAGCATAGGCGAAATTGCGAAAGCTTTTAACGTTAATACCTCATTAATTAGATTTTGGGAAAAAGAATTTGATGTATTACAACCTAAAAAAAATGCAAAAGGCAACCGCAAATTTACGCCGCAAGACGTAAAAAACTTACAACTAATTTATCATTTGGTAAAAGAACGCGGTTTTACATTAGATGGCGCTAAAACTCATCTAAAAGAAAGTAAAAGTCAAACCCTTACTACTTTTGATATTATACAAAAATTAGAAGGTGTAAAAGCTGAACTTATTAAAATAAAAAATCAACTATAACTATAAATAAATACTGAAATGAAAAAAGGACTAATCGCTCTAATTGCAATTGTAGCTCTAATTGCTGTTTTTGGAATGTGGTATGTAAGTACAAGTAATGGCTTAGTAGAGTTGGAAGGCCAAGCAACTAAACAATGGGCAAATGTTGAAAGCTCATACCAAAGAAGAAGTGACTTAATTGGCAACTTAGTAAAAACTGTACAAGGTGCTGCTGATTTTGAAAAAGGAACTTTAACTGCTGTAATTGAAGCACGAGCTAAAGCTACCTCAACATCAATAAATGCAAATGACTTAACCCCTGAAAACATGCAAGCCTTTCAACAAGCACAAAGTGGACTTACTGGAGCGTTAAGTAAATTAATGGTTGTTGTTGAACGCTACCCTGAATTAAAGGCTAATCAAAATTTTCTTGAATTACAATCTCAATTAGAGGGTACTGAAAACAGAATTAATGTTGAGAGAAATCGTTTTAATGATTTGGCTGGAGATTACAATATCAAAATAAAGAAAATGCCTACTAATATTGTAGCTGCTCTTGGTGGTTTTGATCCTATGTCATTATTTAGTGCAAATGCTGGTGCAGAAAATGCTCCTGATGTAAATTTTGATTTCAATTAAAAACCATAACAATGTCTAAAGTAGAAAATTTTTTAACTCCAGAAGAAGAACAAGAAATTGTTCAAGCTATTGTTGAGGCTGAAAAAAATACTTCAGGCGAAATACGAGTACACCTTGAAGCGCATAGTAAAATAGAACATTTTAAGCGTGCACAAGAAGTTTTTCATTTCTTAAAAATGGATAACACTAAAGAAGAAAACGGTGTACTTATTTATGTTGCTGTAAATGATAAAAAATTTGTTATTTATGGTGATAAAGGTATTAATAAAGTAGTTCCAGATAATTTTTGGGACACTACAAAAGATACTATTCAAACACAATTTGTAAAAGGAAACTTTAAACAAGGTATAATTGATGGTATTTTAAAAGCTGGTTATGAGCTTGAAAAACATTTTCCTTGGCAAGATAACGACACAAACGAGCTTAGCAATGAAGTTTCTAAAGGGTAGTTTTACCATCTTATTTTTATTGGTTTTTGGTTTTAGCTATTGCCAATTTCAAATACCAGAAAAGCCAAGTGAGCAAAAAGCTGTTTATGATTACATAAACCTTTTATCTAGCTCTCAACAAAATAGTTTAAGCCAAAAACTAAAGCACTATGCAGATAGCACATCAACCCAAATTGTAATTGCAGTAATAAGTTCAACAAACGGAGAAGGTATTAATTATTTAGGTGCGCAATGGGGACAAAAATGGGGCATTGGCCAAGATGGTAAAGACAATGGTATTTTACTTTTATTAGCCAAAGATGACAGAAAAGTTGCTATCAACACAGGGTATGGTGTTGAAGGCTCTATTACCGACGCTTTATCCAAACAAATTATTGAACAAGTTATTATCCCTGAATTTAAAACAGGAGATTATTATAGAGGCTTAAGCCTGGGTGCTGATGCTATTTTTAGCGCATTGAATGCTGAGTTTACTGAAAACAGAACATTTAGCAACAATTCATTCCCTCTTAAAAACATTTTTCCTTTTATTATTTTCATCGTAATCATCATTATTTTAGTCAATAAAAACCGTGGAAACGGTAGCAACGGTAGCGGTGGAAATAGAGGTAATCGATCTGGTGGATTTGATATTTGGGATGCCATTATACTAAGTAACATGGGCCGAGGTGGACACAGCTCTGGAGGCGGAAGTTTTGGTGGTGGCTTCGGAGGCAGTGGCGGATTTGGCGGTGGTTTCGGCGGTGGCGGATTCGGCGGTGGCGGTGCTTCTGGTGGTTGGTAAATTTTAAAAGCAACCTTTTTATATTTTTTTCATCTAACAAGAAACATAAATAATCATGAAGAAATTACTACTATTACCTTTACTTTTATTATTAACCTTCTGTGGTAACGAAGATGATACTGAAGATTGTAGCACTATCTCTTGTGAAGGAGGCCCAAATTTAATTATAACAGTACTTAATAAAACTACCGGCGATAATTTATTTTCAAATGAAACATACACCGCCGAAGATGTAACGATAACTGATGAAAATGGTGATGACATAAGTTATTATGATGTTTCAAATGGTTCTATTTACATACAAGTTTTAGGCGTTGAAAATGATGTTAATACATATATGCTTAATATAGCTGATGATATTACAATGACTACCGATGTAGAACTTATTGAAAATAATAATTCTACCGGATGTTGTAGTTACCCTGTAAAAGTTGGAACCATAGACTTAGTGGCATCACACGAGACAGAAATAACGGAAGGTTCAATTACAATTTATGTTGAGTAAATATATATGTTACAACAATAAAGCTCATTGTTGCAACTGTTATATCAACCCCTAATAATAACTACTACATTATTAGTATTTTAAATAAATCAAAAAAAAGCTCCAATAATAAAAATTATTATTGGAGCTTTTTTTTAGTCTAGTAAATGTTAAGTTATAAAATTGTATTACAATTATTTCTTTCTCATAAAAACAGAGATAGGAACACCATTAAAGTCAAAATTATCACGAAGTTTATTTTCTAAGAAACGCTTATAAGGGTCACGCACATATTGTGGTAAGTTACAAAAAAATGCAAACTGCGGATATGGAGTTGGTAATTGCGTACAGAATTTAATTTTCACAAACTTTCCTTTATAAGCAGGTGGTGGGTTATTTTCTATAATTGGAAGCATTACATCATTAAACTTACGTGTTTGTATTTTTCGGCTTCTACTCTCGTAAACTTTAACAGCAGTTTCTATAGCTTTAAATATACGTTGCTTAGTTAATACTGATATAAAGATAATAGGCACATCAGTAAATGGCTCCATTGCTTCCTTAATCTTATCAGTATAACGTTTCATACTATTGGTTTCCTTATCCTCAACCAAATCCCACTTATTCACCAATACAACTATACCCTTGTTATTACGTTGTGCTAACCAGAAAATGTTTTGTACTTGACCATCAAAACCACGAGTAGCATCTAATATTAAAATACAAACATCAGCATGCTCTATAGCACGCACAGAACGCATTACTGAATAAAACTCCAAATCTTCTTTTACTTTCGCTTTTCTACGAATACCTGCAGTATCTACTAGATTAAATTCGAAACCAAAACGGTTGTATTTCGTATCAATACTATCACGTGTAGTACCTGCAACATCTGTTACAATGTAACGTTCTTCGCCAATTAAGGCATTTATAAATGATGATTTACCTGCATTTGGTCTACCAACTACAGCAAAACGTGGTAATTCATCACTAGTATCTTCTTCTTTTTCAGGTAAAACCTCAACAAGTGCATCTAATAAATCACCTGTACCACTACCGCTTGTACTAGCAATCGTAAAATAGTCTCCTAAGCCAAGTGCATAAAACTCAACAGCATCTTCTGCTCTTTTTGAATTATCTACTTTATTTACAGCTAATAAAACTGGCTTTTTTACACGACGTAACAAATTAGCTACATCTTCATCCATACCAGTTATACCAGACTCAACATCAACCATAAAAATTATGGCATCAGCTTCATCGATAGCTAATTCTACTTGTTTATCTATTTCTGCTTCAAAAACATCATCACTTCCTTTTACATAACCTCCAGTATCAATAACTGAAAATTCTTTACCATTCCAATCACTTTTCCCGTAGTGACGGTCACGTGTTACACCACTAACGGCATCAACAATAGCTTCTCTACGTTGAATTAATCGGTTAAAAAAAGTTGATTTACCTACATTAGGTCTCCCTACAATGGCTACAATAGCACTCATACTTCGATATTTTGGTGCAAAAGTACTATTATTTATTGAAGAAAAATGATATCTTATCTACCTAAATAGCTGTTACTCTGAAATTAGAGAATCAAAAAATACCATTGTCATGTTTTTTTGATTTATAAATTATAGAACAATCTCTTTAAAATAAAAAACATACGAGTGAAAAAGCTACCAAATACTATTGTTTTAAGACCTCACTTTCAGATTGAATTACAATCTGAAAACGAAAAAATATTGACTGTTTTTGAAAGTTCAAAACACACATCAATTACATGTAAACGTTTAGATAATCATATTTTTCTAAAATTTAAACCAAACAAAAATCACTTTTGGTCTCCTCAATTACATTTAGAAATTACATCTAATGAAGTTAACAAAACTTGTGAAATTTATGGTGTATTTGGCCCGAACCCTTCACTATGGACATTTTTTATGTTTCTCCATTTTGGCATTGCAACTTTATTTATCGTATTATCTATTTGGGCATATTCAAGTTTCACTTTAAATAAACCTTACGGACTTAAAGTTAGCCTAATGCTATTAATGATAATACTTTGGGTCTCATTCTACATATTTGGCCGTATCGGAAAAAGAAAGGGAAAACCACAAATGCAGGAACTATTCGATTACGTAAAAACTATTATAAACAAATAATCCTCAAGTATAAAAACTTGAGGATTATAATTATATAACATATATTATTTAAGAACTAGCCTTGATTATAACCAAAACGTTTCAACTGGTTTGCATTACTACGCCAATTTTTATTCACTTTCACGTAAAGCTCAAGATGCACTTGCTTATCAAAGAATTTTTCTAAATCTTTTCTAGACTCTACACCTACTCTTTTTAGTGCACTACCTTTATGACCAATAATAATTCCTTTTTGAGAATCACGCTCGACCATAATTACTGATCGCATTCTAATAATATCATCATCTTCAAAAAACTCTTCAGTATCTATCTCTACTGAATAAGGAATTTCTTTTTTATAATTCTGTAATATTTTCTCGCGAATAGTCTCATTAACAAAAAAACGTTCAGGCTTATCTGTCAATTGATCTTTTGGATAGTACGGTGGTGCTACAGGTAATAATTCAATTATCCGAAGAAAAACTTCTTTTACATTAAAGTTTTGTAAAGCACTTATTGGGTGTATCTCAGCTGTTGGTAATTGCTCATGCCAATATTGCACTTGCTCTTCTAACACACCTTGTTCAGATACATCTATTTTATTTAATAATAAAAGTACTGGAATTTTTGAATTCTTTAATTTTTCAAAAAAACGTTCGTCTTTTAAAGCCTTCTCTCCTATTTCAACCATATAGATCAAAATATCAGCATCTTCAAAGGCCGATTTTACAAAATCCATCATAGAAGATTGAAGCTCGTATGCAGGTTTTATAATACCCGGAGTATCAGATAAAATTGCCTGAAAATCGTCTCCATTTACAATTCCTAAAATACGATGCCTTGTAGTTTGTGCTTTTGAAGTAATTATAGATAATTTTTCTCCTACAAATGCATTCATCAAGGTTGACTTACCTACATTAGGATTTCCAATAATATTTACAAAACCAGCTTTATGATCTGCCATTCTTTAATTTTTTAAAATATGCAGTAGCAGCGACATTTACTTTAGGCGCTAATAACAAAACCGCTATCATATTTGGGATTACCATTAGAGAATATGATAAATCTATAAGGTTTTTTACCAAATCTAACGATGCTACTGCCGCAAAAATAATCATAATAACAAAGTATACGTTATATAATTTCCCAATTTTAGGATTTGTTAAAAATGATAAGCACTTTACTCCGTAATATGAATAGGTAAATAATGTTGATAATGCAAAAGCAGTTACTATTAACATTAACAATTTGTCACCATACCCAAAAAGTGTTCTATTAAAGGCTTCAAGCGTCATTAGAATTCCACTAACATCTTCAGTATAAGCACCACTCAAAATAATTACTATTGCTGTGAAAGTACAGACTAGAATAGTATCAATAAAAGGACCTAACATTGCTACTAAACCTTCTTTAATAGGGTTATCAGTTTTTGACTGCCCATGATACATTGGCGCACTTCCTAAACCCGCTTCGTTTGAAAACATTGCTCTACGAACACCAATTATAACTAAACCCCAAAAGCCTCCTGTTACTATTGTATTAAAATTCCAAGCTTCAGTAAATATTAAACTTAATGCTGGCAATACTTTTTCAGAATTTACAACCATTACAACAACTACAGCTACTAAGTAAACAAAAACCATAAATGGAACAACCCTAGATGATACTTTTGCTATTTTAGTTAACCCTCCAAAAATTACAAATGAAGTTATTATTGCTAAAACAGCACCAATACTCCATTTCCAAGTTTCCGCTTCCATTGCAAAAAGTGTTTCTTCTGGTTTTACGACCATCATGAAAGTTTCAGTAAATTGGTTGGCTGTAAAAACACCTAAAAAACCAAACATTCCACAAAGACAAAAGAAAATAGCAAGTGGTTTCCATTTTTCACCTAAGCCTTTAGTAATGTAGTACATTGGTCCCCCTTGTAGGTTACCATCTTTATCTGTTCCTCTATACATTACTGCTAACGTACATGAGTAAAATTTAATTCCCATGCCCAATAATGCTGTTATCCAGATCCAGAAAACTACTCCAGGACCACCATCATGTATAGCTATTGCCACTCCCGATATATTCCCGAGTCCGACTGTAGCTGCCACTGCAGCCGAAAGTGCTTGAAAAGAACTTACATCACCTTTTGCATTTTTATCGTCGTATTTACCTGCCGTAATTGCTATTGCGTGTCCAAAATATCTAAAAGGAATAAACTTTGAATAAAATAATAACAACAAACCTCCACCAATTAAAAGTAAAAACATTGGCCATTCAGTATAAGGTAAAAGAAAGGAAAAGAAGTCATTAATAGCGTTCATTCGGTAAATTTAGTTTAAATATTACGGGAATTTAAGGATTTAAAATGATGCCTGAAAAATATTTATTGAAATAAGTTTTGATAGTACAGAAAAAGGGTTGTATATTTGCAACCTCAAAATAACGCAGTCAGCATTATGAACTGAAAGTTAAAAGCTAAGTTGTTTATTTTGAAATCGCAAATCGCGGGATAGAGCAGTAGGTAGCTCGTCGGGCTCATAACCCGAAGGTCACTGGTTCGAGTCCAGTTCCCGCTACTAGTAAAATTAAGCCTTCACAGAAATGTGAGGGCTTTTTTATGGGATGGGTACAACATAGGTACAACATTTTGCTGTTTTTCATGACCTCATTTATATTTATAGTATTTGATGATAAATGAAATTGTATTCTATTTTTAAACTTTTAATTTAATAGAATTTTGATTAGATAAACCCACTCAGCCCATTCCCCTGCATCCCGCAAAAAAAACTATATTTCGTGAAAAGAGCTTCCTACACAAGTTTTTGAAACAATCCTCAATTTTAGCTTTCCATTGAGTTAACCTTTTCCGTTATTCTGGATAGTAAAACTTTATACATGAGTTTAATATTATGAATAAAGTCTGTTCTTCCAACCTTCTTAAATATTAATTTTAAGAAGGTTACATTTATCACTTCAAATCACCAGGATAACATTATATTTATGAATCTTATAATTAGTTTTGTGCGTCATACAAAAAAGTACGTGCATTCAGCAAGTTTCGGGTTTTAAAGGAGTGAAATCAATTCTATTTTTGCTGTCATAAAATTTGAACTTAATGAATGAGCAAGAATTTATAAATTATACTCGAATAGCGAAAGCTATTGAATACATACAACAGAACTACACAAAGCAACCAACTCTTGAGGAGATTGCAAGAAAAGTACATTTAAGTCCTTTTCATTTTCAAAAAATATTTACAGATTGGGCAGGAGTTAGCCCAAAAAAATTCTTGCAATTTATAAGCGTTCAACATGCAAAACAAATTCTGAATAATTCACAAACTACTTTATTTGAAACTGCATATAAAACAGGACTTTCAGGCACAGGAAGATTACACGATTTGTTCGTGAAAATTGAGGGAATGACACCTGGAGAATACAAAAACAAAGGAGAAAACCTAACTATAAACTATAGTTTTGCAGAAAGTTTGTTTGGAAGAATTTTAGTTGCATCTACTCACAAAGGAATTTGCTATATGGGTTTTTCGGACGACAAACAAATTGCATTTTCAGAATTGGAAAAACGCTTTCCAAAAGCCATTTTTATTCAACAAACAGACGAAATTCAACAAAATGCTTTGCAAATTTACACACAAGATTGGAGCAAGATTAATAAAATAAAACTACATCTAAAAGGAACAGATTTTCAGATAAAAGTTTGGGAAGCACTTTTAAAAATTCCAACTGGAAATTTAGTCACTTATGGAAATATTGCAAAAGTCATTCAAAAACCGAAAGCATCAAGAGCAGTCGGAACAGCTATCGGAAATAATCCAATTGCTTTTTTAATTCCTTGCCATAGAGTCATTCAATCCACAGGAATATTTGGTGGTTATATGTGGGGTGCCACTCGAAAAACCGCCATTATCGGTTGGGAAGCATCAAAAATAAATACTTCAAATATTACCGTTTAGCAATGGAAAATTTAAAAGAGAAATTGACTTTAACCGATTGGCAATCCGTTTCTGAATCAATGAACGAAAAAGGCTATGCCATTGTTCCAGAAATACTTTCAGATGAACAATGCAACCAACTTATACAAAAATACAATAATCAAAATTTGTACAGAAAAACGGTTGTAATGGAACGCTATCGTTTTGGTTTGGGCGAATATAAATACTTCGACTATCCTCTTCCTAAAATTATTCAAATACTAAGAGAAGCGATATATCCAAAACTTTCACCTATTGCAAATCTTTGGATGAAGGTGTTGAATATTGATAAAGTATTTCCCGAAACATTTGAAGAATTGCAATCGCTATGCCATCAAAATAATCAGTTAAAACCAACACCATTGATTTTAAAATATGGAAAAGGCGGTTTTAATACTTTGCATCAAGATTTATATGGAGATGTTTATTTTCCAATGCAAACTGTTCTTTTTTTAAACGAACCAGATAAAGATTTCACAGGCGGAGAATTTGTTTTGACACAACAAACACCAAGAGCACAATCCAAAGCCATAGTTTTAAAACCAAAAAAAGGTGATATGCTCATTTTTACTACGAATTTCCGACCAATTAAAGGCACAAGAGGTTATTATCGAGTAAATATGAAACACGGAGTTAGTGAAGTAATAAGCGGAGAACGATATACTTTAGGTGTTATATTTCACGAAGCAACCAGTTAATAAAATGATAAAACATTCGGACATTGATAATGCCGAACTTCATCAAAAAATAAAACGAAAGGAAATCGTTTATGGCGGAAATCTCAACCTGAAAATTTACGGGACTTTACAATGTAAATCAGGAAAAAGAATGAAAACCAAAAACCGTGTTTTTTCAATACAGTAGAACAAGCCAAAAAACTTGGGTTTAGACCTTGTGGACATTGTATGCGAGCCGACTACAAAATTTGGAAAAATGGACTTTTTTAATACCACAAAAAACGCGAATATATTACCTTTTGACGGAGAAGTTAATTATTACGGTTCAGTAATGAACAGAGAAAAAGCGCAACATTATTTTGAACAATTAATACAGAATATTCAATGGGCAAACGACAAAGCAATCATTTTTGGTAAATTGATTATTACGAAACGTAAAGTAGCTTGGTACGGAGATAAACCATTTGAGTATACCTATTCAAAAACCACTAAATCTGCCCTGCCTTGGACAAAAGAATTGTTAGAACTAAAAGCAATCATAGAAAATAAAACAGGAGAAAAATTCAATTCTTGCTTACTGAATCTTTATCATAACGGAGATGAGGGAATGGCTTGGCATAGTGACGGAGAAAAAGATTTGAAAAAAAATGGTGCAATTGGTTCATTAAGTTTTGGAGCAGAACGCAAATTTTCATTTAAACATAAAGTAACAAAACAAACAGTTTCCGTTCATTTAGAAAGAGGTAGTCTGCTAGTTATGAAAGAACTAACAGTTGCTTTCTATATCACTAACAATCAAATAGTTACTCTTATTTTTCAAAACAGGTAACCGAATAGGTAACTTTTGCTTTGATTCTATTTCTTTTTGATTGTACTAAGATAATACAAAATACTAAATAAACTAAATCAAATATTTTGGAATATTATAGCTACATTTTAGACATAAAAAAAGCATCTATTTAAGACGCTTTTAGTGAAGAAATAAACTTAGCTTGAATACATGTCTGGCCAAAGAATCATAACGCTTTATTCAAAACTACCTTCCTATTCCCTTTTAATTCTTTCAATTCAATTTCTAATCGTTCATTCTCTCCTAAAACAAACTTAGGAAGTACATAAACGAATCTTTGATGTAAGCCTTTCATAACAGATTTTGGCATTTTATGTTTGTAGATAACCTCTTGCTGTAAACTTTGGTACGAAGATTTCCTTTTAGTATTTCCATTAGTTACATAGATATTAATATAGTCCACATCAAAATTTATTTCTGAGGTATTTTTGATTTCAATAGCCAGATATACTTCATCACCATCATAAACCATTTTTTGTAATTGTAACTGCATACCTTCTTTTCGTATCGTGGCTAAAGTCTCATACTTAGAATTAAGTACATAGGTGCAAGCTCTATAAAAATAATCCATTTTATCTTTTTTCAAATGAGTTACTTTCTTCTCTTTTATAGTCGGTAAAACCTTTGGCACTTCGTTACCGATACTTTCGTTTTCAAGAATAAAATAATTCAACCTTGGTAATTCTTCAGCGTACTTTAAAATATATGAATACACCTTTCCATTATTTGTAACTGCAAGTAGATTACTTTCTATTCCAGGCTTTGCTTGGAGTAATCCAAAATACTGCTCCTTTTCTCTATTGTAAGTAAATACAAAATGGGTAGCTCCAGTAATTCCCTGGCGAATAGGCTTAGGAAAAAAAAGAGCTACATTCTTTTTATCATTAGCATAAATAGTATCTAACGATTGCTGTGCTAACATTGAATTTGAACAGATAATTAATAAAATAAAAATATATGTTTTCATAAAAGTAAGTTTAAACAGTGCCCTTTAAGGGCTTTTATAAGATGGTGTTTTAATAAGTGTTTTTAAGCCTTTAATACTTGGGCATTATGGGCTTTCCAAATAATTGGCTTAATGTTTGTTTCGGGGTTCTTAAAATGAGCTGGTAATTATCGGTTACGGTAACTTTTACATTTCTGTGGTTTCGCTGGAATATTTTTCTGACTCCACTAACTTGTGGCACACCGGTAATATTTATTTCATCTACCAAATCTCCAATAACTTCATTGGTTGCTTCTGCTCTAAAACTATTTTCTACATAAATACCCTCGCTCCCATCCTGCAAGTCAAAAGCTTTAAGCTTTACTGGCTTATGATTTATATTTTCAATGATTATCATAGTTCGGTTTGCTTTAAAACTTACAAAACCATAGATAGGTGCGTTTTTTTCCACCAAAAGATTATTGATATAAGCAGCTTTAGTCAGTCGCATTTGCAAGCGGTAATTGTTCTTTATGGTTTGCTTCCCATCTACACGTACATAAATATAGGCGTCCGTATTTTGGATATGCATTGCTTGGTTCGCGATAGGGTGTGAAGCAAAAAAGAGCTGATGTTCCAAACTACGCTCTTTGGCGGCAACATTCGTTTCACTTTCTGCAATACCATCTTTATTCGTGGTATCCTTTTCTATTATTTTAGGAGATATAATAGGTTTTTGTTTTATTTGGCGATATCCTCTATCGGTATAATTAATACGGCCTTGGCTATAGATACTATCTACCATTCGCATCTTTTCTTTATCTAAAAAATCGGCGTCATAGACTCCCATAGAATCTAATAATCGCTCATCATAAATACTAGGAGCATTATTCTCTCTTACTTCTTTTAATGCATCTAAGGCTTCTAATTTAGAATCATATTCCTCTTGTGTCTCTTCCAGTTTTGGGACTGGTATTTTGTTGCCTTCGATAGTTGGCTCTTCCTCTTCTCCCAGAATCATTGTGGTATAGGCGCCAATGAAAAGAACCACACATAATAAGACTACCCCAAAGACTATTTTATTTTTTTCTATTTTCATAATTACCCAATTTTTAATCCTTTATAACTTCTACTCTCCATTAGAGATTTTCTTTAGTTTATTTTCAAAAAAATTGGTAATCAAAAGCCCATGGGTATTATTAGGAAAGTTCCTATCCACATGCATTACATTACCAGAAGTGGTTAATTCATAGGTATCTGTTATAGACCCTCTATTAATTTCAAAAATGGTGGTACTCTCAAAGCGATATGGCTCTTGCGTAATATCTATTTTTGAATCTATACGCAACACCTTTTGTATCAAAGAATACTGCAATATGCGGTTGTAAACACCGTCTGCTTTCTTTTGTTGGTACAAAGCATCTACCGAACTGTCTCCCAACCACAAAGCCTTTTCTAAATGCTTTTCATAATTACTGGCATCGATATGATAAAAATAAGTATGGAAAAGCTCCAGATGTGCCAGTAATTCTACTTCTAAATTTTCGTGTTGCGAAACCAGTTGTAAAGGAATTACACTGCCGTCAGTATTTACCACAAAGGCATTGTTTACGGTTTCCTTGTGCAACTTAACAACCATCAAAATAGAAACGATACTGGTAAGTACTGCTCCTATTACGACTGTTAAAACGATTAGTCGATTTTGTTGTAGAATAGTATATATATTTTTATAAGGTGTTTTCATATTGGTTTTACTCTTTTAATTATTTCATGTTCATAGGGAATATTTATCCGCCTGAAAAAAGTTTAAAGACGAAAGAGGTGGCTCTTCTGTAGAGTTTAAATTTTAATAGCACTATAAACCCTATAGAGCCAAATTGTAGTAATGGTACAAAAAAGTTACTTCCCCAATCCGTACCAAAAAGACTACTCCAAAAATTGGTGTTGATTTCTGTATAGAGATTATTGACAAATACATTTACCAGAAAAAAGGCGGGTACCAACATATATACTCCTGCATAGAGTTTAAAGAAATTATACGCTAGGCTTCTAAATTTCTCAAATACGGCAAGACTAATCACCAAAGGAAAAAATGCTTGCATTATGCCTAATAAAAAATAGCGCTCTGCTAGAAACAATGGATATATAAATAGATCTAGTAACCATAGAAACATAGCTACAATAAAGGACAACATTTTAAGACCATACAATGGGGTTACCAAGGCTTCATAAAGCATAGCCATTGCTTTTTTGGCGGCTTCCAAAGCACCCACATCCTGCTCTAAATCCACATCTTGTAGTTGTAACGGGAGGAGTGCTGGAGCCGTATCTCTATATTGCCCTTCAATAGCTACCAATATGGTATCAAAAACAGTCAATACCTGGGTAGAAAAAATAACTAGAATAATTACCGCAAAATTCTTAGCTAATTCTGCTGGGGTTAATCCCCAAGTATAGCCTTCATTATTCGCTACGCCTTCATTGTATTTTTTTAAGATATTAATTAGAAAAAACAGAATAGCAAGGGTTTTCATTCCTGTCATGGTGTATTGCGAAAAATCACTATTCTTAATCGTTGTAAATACCGCATCTACATATTCTAATCCTATACTTAAAGCTAGACCTGACATCCGTTAGTAATTTGCTTTTCTACTGTTGATAATGGACTGCATTTCTCTAAATGAAATAATCTCTCGATAACGTCTGGTTTTTGCTTCTATTTCTGCCACCATTTCTTTAGATTCTAACTCTTTTGCTTTTAATACTTCTGCACGCTCAGCATCGGTCATTTTTAGGCTGCCATTGGAGAGTATCTGGTCTATATACTCCATACCTTCCATAGAATTTTCTATAATAGCATTGAAGGACTCGGATATCCTATTTACTTCATGGGGTTTTATATAGGGCGAATTAAAAATCTCACGTAAATCCACCTGTACCATATCAAATAATTTTTGATTGTTACTTGCCAGTTCCTTCACTGCCTTCAACTGTTTTATAACATTATTTACCTTGTCTACATTTTCCTTTTGTTGTTTTAAAAATTTTACTGTTTTTAATAATTGTGAGGTCTGTTTCCCAGATTCTAATAGGGATTTAATAAAGCTTATAAAATTGGTATTATCATACACCGGTACCCCTTGGGCCGTAGCACGGCCAGGCAATAAAAGGATTAATGTCAAAGTCAGTACTATTCCTAATGTTTTCATTTTCTGTTTCATAATTTTTAGATTTTAACAGGCATTGCCTGGATTTAATTAATAATTCTTTTTTATAAATTCATTGATAGCGGTCTCCATATTTTGAGTTTCCTCATAAATGGCCATTATGGCCTCGCTTTCTTTACCGTCGGTTAGGTATGCGGCATACACTTCGTTTGGAACTTCTAATCGGAAAATGTTGCTTTCCTTTCCTATTTTGATAAACATCTCCGTGTATTTTCGTTCTCCAGTAAGATTGTTTCGGATGGATTTTAATTGATTTAAATCGTGACTAGACAGGCTAAGCCTATTTTTTAATTCTTCGTAGCCTTTTTCATTATTCAGACTATAAATCACTTGGGTGTTTTCTAGAATACTTGCCGAAGTAGAATTATTAGGGAGTTGATTAATAGATTGTAGAATAATACCAATAGCTCCGTTTTGTTTACGGATCGCTTGATAGTAGAATTCTACACTTTCCAATACATTGTCGAATTTCAACTGCTTGGCGAATTCATCAAAAAGAATGATGCCTTTTTCTGCTTTGTTGCGCCAAATGGTTCGTAGTATAGCAGACTTAATTAGCTTTAACATTACCGAAAGGATTTCCTTATTATCTTTTACTTCATCCAGTTCAAATACTATCATCCGCTTGTCTTCTATTTTATAGGTCTGATCTTCGCTTACATGGAATAGAAAACTGTATAGTCCATTATCCACATACTCCGAAAGGATGTGTAGAAAATTGTAGACACTGAAATGCGTTTCTCTTACTTTGATTTCCTCCATAAGGATATCCTTTTTCGTATCTACAAATTGATATAAAGTAGCTAAGGAATGCCCTGTTCTAACGGTAGCATAATAATGTAATAGCACTTTTTTAACGGCTACTTCTTCGGCTTTTGTAGTTTCTTTTCCAGAAGCCAACAGCTCTAGTATAAATACAGCTAAATCTTCTAATCGTTCTGGTGTTAAGTCGCTTTCATTAGAAATATAAAACGGATTAATTCCTAGGTTTTTTCCCTGTTCGTAGCGTAGAATTATATGATCATCTGGATAGAGTTTGGCAAACTTGGAATACGAGCCTCCTAAATCTATAATCACTAACCGAACGCCATCCTCAAAGTATTGACGCAATATATTATTGGCTAAAAAAGATTTCCCTTCTCCTGTTGGAGCGAAAATGGCAAAATTCCTGGCCTTGATACGCTTTTTCTTTTCATCCCAAACATCTTTGAGTACCGGTATATTATGCTGCCTGTCATTAAATAGGATTCCTGTTGCATCCGATTTATAATTGGTGTTATTGATATACAAACACAAGGCATGTTTTAAATCCGTTACATACAGATCTTCATTAGAGAAGTTAGAAGAAAAACAACAATAGGAATTCAGAAAATAATGTTTCCGCTCCTCCCCTTTTGGGTAGTAAGGAACAATATCCAATTCCTTAAATTCTGTCTTTATTTTGGAGGCAATAGTACTTAGCTCTCGGGCTTCCCGAGACCAGAAAATAATATTAAGGTGTCCTCTAATAATTCTTGCATTATCATCTTCGTTGATTTTAGCAACAATGTCTTCAATTTTCTTTAGAATAACTTTGTTCTGTGTTCCAAAATTGGAGCTCTTGTTCAGCTCCTCAATTTTCTTATCTAGTAGCTTGCGCCATTTGTGTTTATCATCTAAATAGATGATTTGATTAAGGATATGGTTTTCATTCAGATTCAATCCTAATCCATCCATAAAACCTTGATGGAATACAAAATCATCGGAAGTGAATTTATCATTGGTTTTACTACTCTGTATTACATCACCAAAACAGAGTTCGCTATTGACGGCTAGAACATCAAAATGGTTGTTTC
Source organism: uncultured Cellulophaga sp. (assembly GCA_947496695.1). Lineage (GTDB taxonomy): Bacteria > Bacteroidota > Bacteroidia > Flavobacteriales > Flavobacteriaceae > Cellulophaga. The sequence goes on from CANMEI010000002.1 coordinate 43,647, forward strand.
CAATTTCAATATTCTCTTTTTTCAGTTGTACATCGGTATCAAAACCTTCGTTAAACCCATTAAAGTAGGCATCACATACATTTAGTATTTCACTCTCGCTTAATGGCTTTAGTACTATTTTGCGGCTATTATTGACAAAAGAAACAGTATCCTTTACAGAAGCAATAAACTCTTGAACATTCGTGTCTAATTCTTTAGAAATACCTTTCTCTACTTTCCGAAATGGATTAGTAAACTTAGCCGCATTCAAAGCTTTGTTATAAGGCAAAATAAAATAGAGGTAGCTGGAATGCACTAGGTATTCTCGTCCTTTAAAATAGCTATTTGTAGCCCTTTGCAAAAAAGTACGATTAGGTAATTTATCTGCCGAATATTCGTCCTTTTTATAGATATCTTGTTTATGAATAACTGTGCTTGTGGGTAAGGATTTAAAAGCCTGAAACCACGAACCGTGCATATCTTCAAAATCTTTTTCGGATAGGCTGTAGATTTCGGGAGAATCTACTTTATAACCAAGAACAACATTGCCGTTATTAGCGAATATTATGTTGCCTTGTATATCTATTATCGGATGGTATGCGGATAGATTTAATTTTTTCATATAGAGTAATAGTTTTAGTTATCTGAGAACCGAATGACCTTTTAAAATACCTGCGATGCAGGCATTTTTATTACTGATGGTTTGCGGAAATACTCTTTTAAAGTGCAATAGCGCAGGGTTTTTGGTAAAATGTGTTAATGCTATATATAAGACTCCATTAAGTACGAAAACACAAATAATGACTAGAAAACTAAAAGAGAAAATGATAAACAAAAGGGAGCCAATTACGCATGTCATCATTAAAGCAAACAGCGATATAGGCAAACCCATAATTACAGCTCGTTTTCTAATATTTTTATATACTTCATATTTTTTCATACAGCATCATTTTTCATAATACATTCATACTTAATGTCGCTTAGCGACCTTAGACTACGATGCCGATTAGGTAGGTAAAAATCCCAACTACTGCACCTGCAATAAGTACAAATACCAAAACACGGGTAATACCTTTTTTTAAATCTGCATTTTCACCAAAAAAATGTCCTGCATTGAATAGAAAACCTATTAAAAAAATGATTCCTAGAATTATAGGAAATATGGCTCTTATAGTATCTGAAACATCGGTAACAGAATCTTCAATACCTCCAATTTGTGCAAAAATGGAGTTGGTTATGAATAATAAAAATGCGCTTAGATAGATTGATTTTTTCATGCTCAAATAGTTTAAATTTTAATACATTTTCGTTGTTATAAAAATACATTATATTTGAATTTAAATAACTGATTATCAATATTTTACATAAATAATATTGTTTGAATTGTTTTGCTTTTAAAGAAGAATAAAACGAATCAAATCTTATTGAAAACCAGCACTAAAATCCTCTCGATTATGAAAATACCTTGGAAAAAGATGCTCCAAAACGTCAGCTTTATGCTTTTGCTACTCAAAATGTGTGTCCTTTTTGGGCAACAAAAAGTGATTGTTATAGATCCAGGACATGGTGGAAAAGATACGGGTGCAATAGGGGTACATGGAATTCTAGAAAAAGAAGTGGTTTTAGATATCGCTAAAGAGATGATTAGACTGAATAAAACTCTTTTAGAGGATAATTTTGATATTTACTTAACCCGATATAAAGACACCTTAATTTCTTTATCCGATAGAACGCAATTGGCCAAAAGATTACATGCAGATGCATTCGTGTCTTTACATTGTAATGCTTCCCCAAACTATTCTAAAGGAATGGAAATTTATGTGCATACAACAGATAATTTGTATACCAAGAAATCTATTGCGTTAGGATTATCTATACTCCAGGAAAGCACTAAAAAATTAGGCTTTAAAAAACGAGAGGTAAAATTTGCTAATTTTCAGGTACTTCGGGAAACAGTTTCTGTTTTTCCAGCGGTACTTGTGGAAATGGGGTTTATTACCAATATTGATGAGGCCGACTATTTTTTGAAGCCTAAAAATAGTCAGGCAATGGCCTTAGCAATTTTACTAGGGATTACTAATTATTTAAATACTAGATTATGAAAGAGTTTTTTGTGGGGATTGTAATGTGCATGAAGAAGATCTTGGTAACCTTTTTCAAGGAGTTAAAAGGTAAAATCACTGGCTAGATTATTTATGTCATTTTTTCAAAGAAAACTTTTATTAATCATTGGTGTAGAAAGTAGCAACTAATAACTATGCTTTTTACATATGAAGAAATCACTGGTAAAACTATCTAATATTTATAAATGTCCATTATTATTCTTAGGTGTAAACTAGTAAAAAAAATGGTCAAAAGTTATCGTTAAATTATTAATGATATTATCTTAATAATTAGTGATATTTCCTACTATTCTCTGGCTTAGAAACTAACATTTATTTTTTTATAAAATAGTAAATTTGAATAATCCATATTTAGCCTCTCTATATGTAGGGAAATTCTTAATTTAATCAATTCTTATAAGAATGAATGAACAAAGATAAAATTACACAAATACCAGACGCTGATTTATCAAGTGCAGGAGATGATTTTCATGTCTTATGGACAATGAAAAAAACCTTTGAGCTTTTAAGTTTTGAAGAAGAAGGCCTTAAAACATTATATATTGAAGGAATTGAGAAGGCACTAGGAGAAAAGGCAGATCCAACTGGAGAGAAGCTTTTAGGAGTTGACTTAACAGAATACTATGGAGATGAAGAGTTTGAAAAAGCAACGAAAATTATAGTTTCTCAATTGAAATACAGTACACTTAGAGCTAACGAAAATTATACTTTTTCAAAACTTTATAAAGGTAAAAAAAGTGGTTCATTTGACGGATCTTTAATTCATCGATTGGCTACAATTTTTAAAACTTTATTAGATCAATATGGGAGAGATTTGGTTTTAAAAAAAGTTACTTTAAAACTAGTTAGCAATAGAGTTTTTAATATTAATCAATTAAAAAAAATAAAAAGGATTCAAGAGTATCTTAAAACTAACAAGCGGAAAATTAGTTTTAATAAAGTACTAACTGATTTGTCAATAAACAAAGATTCACTAAAGAAACTACATGAAGCTTCAAAGTTGAGCCTCACAGAGTTTACCGACTTCTTTAAGCTGCTTGATTTTGAAGATTGCGGAGTAAATTCAAGATATAACTTAAAGTTAGAATTAATTAAAGCTATTTCTGACACTAGTAATAGTAGTAAAAGTCAATACAATGAGTTGTTCCAGTTAGTTTGGAATAAAATGATGCCCGAATCAAGAAATCAAAGGAGAATTTTGGTTACTGATTTAATTGCTAGCCTAGGTTTTAATAGTGGTAGTATCGAAAATTTATTTCCTGTAAGTCAGAAATTTGAAAGAGTAGAAAACATTGTTGTACGAGAACAGATAAAAGAAATATTAGATACAATTCAAAATAACAAAAACTCTCTTCCTATTTGTCTTCATGGAAAAGCAGGTATTGGCAAATCAACTATAACCCAACAGGTTCAAAAAGATATACCGAGTCATTCTGAGTGCATAATATTTGATTGTTATGGGAAAGGAGCTTATCAAAATCCAGAAGATAAGAGACATTTACATAAATACGCTTTACTTCATTTATCTAATGAGTTAGCAAAAAGATTAGGTGTTAGTTTTTTAACAGATAGGAATGAATCAAATGAGGTTTATTTAAAAGAAATAAGAAAAAGAATTGTTAGAGGAATTGAAATTTTAAAAAATAGAAACTCTAATGCTACCTTAACCATAATAATTGACGCAGGAGATAATAGTATTACTGAAGCTAACAATAACGGAGAAAAAAACTTTGTAGATGACTTATTAAAGATTGATATTCCAATAGGTTTAAACTTAATTATAACGACAAGAACTTATCGAAAAGGGATTCTGAATTTACCAAAAAACTTTATTGATATAGAGATAAAACCTTTTAATTTAAATGAAACTGAGAAATTTATTAAGTTCTATTTCAAAAGTATCTCAAAGGAGGAAGTGCAAGAGTTTTATAAATATACTTATGGAATACCAAGAGTTCAGTTAAATTCTATAGGAAGTAAGAAACAACAGATAGGTGAAATTATAAAAAACTTAAAACCTGAAGGAAAAACAGTTGAAGATTTAATTTATGCAACAATTGAAGAGGCTGAAAAGAAAGTAGGAAAGAATGATAAACATAAAATTGATTCTTTTTTTCAACTTTTAATCACACTACCTAGACCAGTTCCTATTGATTATTTATCAAAAATAATCAATGTAGAGATAACTTTTTTAGAAGATATCTCTTCAGATATTTGGAGTGGTCTAATTTATCAAAATAATAGTTTTGAATTTAGAGATGAAGATTTCGAAAACTATATAAGAAAAAAGTATTTTCTATCTGATAACGAAAAGCACAACCTTGCTGATGTTTTTTTATCAAAAGCTGATACAGATCATTATGCTTCAGTTAATTTAGGATATATTTTATATAATTCTAATAAGCATGAAGAGTTAATAGATATTGTTTTAAAAAAGCAATATATAAAGGTTCCTAATGACCCAATAAGAAACAGAGAGATATACATTAGCAGGACAAAGTTAGCAATGAAAGTTTGTAAAGAAAATGAAGACAATCTAACTTTTTTTAAACTGTCACTTATTGCCGCAGAAGAGGCTAAAACAGATAAAAAACTAACAGAATTATTAACTGATTATCCTGATTTAGTCTCTAAATTTAATGACGATACTTCTTTAATTCGATTAAAACTAAATTCTGATGAAAAGTCATGGGCAGGTTCATTTCATTTAAAATTAGCAGGATATCTTTCAAGAAACTCCAAAAATAAAAAAGAAGCCCTTAGGCATTTAAAAACTGCTAGAGATTGGATAAATTGGAGGTTTCATTCAAATTTCAAGAAGGATGAAAATGATTATGAAAATAGGTTTTCAATTTCTAGTATAGATATTGCTTATCAAACAGAAGCCGTTTTAAGAATTTTTGGTACTGAAGAAGCTGTAAATTCTATAAATCGATGGACTCCTAAAAATGTTAGATTGTCAGCGGGAAATTACTTAGCTAATAATATTTTATCGTTAGACAGCTCTAGTCAGATATCAGATTGGTTAAAGTATAATAAGTTTCGAATTGACGTAAAAATATATTTAATATGTAATTTGTTTAAGTTCGAAAAGAAAATTGACTTTGATTTAATTGAAATTGCTAAGTATTTTGAAAAAATACTCTCCAAAACGAACATTAAATTTGAACAGAGTTTTCAGTTATATATTGTCAACTTTTCCGAGATACTAACTTATTACAAAATAAATAAACATATAATATTAAGACTACTATCACATCTTACATATTCAAAACTTAAAAGAGCTCCAAGCTTTTATAGTCGTCAATACGGAGACAGGGATGAAGTAGGTGAAATGAATCTGTTTTTTAGAATAGAGTGTTTAAAGCACTCGTTAAAAAACAAAAAATTATCGCTTAAAGATGTTTATCCAAAAAAGTTTGAAAATATTGATAAAATTGAAGATTATAAAAAAAGAAAATCAATAGAAAGAGATAAAAAGGAGTTTAAAAGTTTTTTTAAATATGCTGTTACTATATATCAACTAAGGAGTGACATTTTTGGTAATGTAATTAATACAGATGGGATTACTAAAGAATTTGAGAACATCTGTGATAATTATAATAAGGATTATGATTTTCATTACACAAATGGATATCAATCTAAAGAGATGTTGAATTATTTAGTTGGTCTTCTTGTCGAAATTATTACATTATCAAATAAAAAAGAATTAATAGAGAAACTTAATTTTTCATTTAGTGGTAAGTCTAACCAACTGACTTATCGATTTTCCATTTTAGAAAAATTAATTCATTTAGAAGGTTTTTCTAATATAAACCTCGTATTACTTAATGAAATCGATGAGTTAATTAAGAATAGTTCGCAGACATCACAAAATATGGTAGACAACTATATTAAATGTGCTTTGTTGGGCAAGAGCATTGATGCTGAAACTGGGAAGTATTTTTTTAATGAATCAATCAGTGCTATTAATGAAATAGATTATGAAGCTACTTCAAAAATAAAATGCCTCTATGGTTTAACAAGTTTGGGAATAGAAAAGTCTAGTCCAAGATTAGCTTATGAATTTTCAAGATTTGTAGAATACGCTCATATAAAACTCCAGGGATATGATCATTTTCCTTATTATGCTTCAATTTCAGGAGTTTCAAATTTAGACATATCATCTACTTATGCAATTCTTTGTAGATGGCATCATAGAGATGTTATTAATATTACAGAATACATTACCTCGTTACTTCATAAATCTTTAGATAAAGATTTTAGTACAGTTGAAGTTTTAAGTCCATTATTTAATCTGAGTAGATATCATTCTTATTCAGATGATTTAATAGAATACCTGAAACTGATTTTTTCCAAATTTGATAAAAAAAGAGATGTAACAAATAAAACAAAGTTTATTCAATCACTATTTAGAAACTTAACTTTAGTTAAAAATATAAGTGTAATTAAAGTGATTTATGAAGAAATTAAATCAGGTGCTTTTATAGAAAAAGATATTGTTTATGATATAAAACATTATTTAGATTTTAGAGAAAGTGTTGAGAGAGAAGAAAAATCGACTTATAAAAATGATTTCTCTAAAGAAAAGTATAAACATAATATTGATTTAACTACAATAAACATCTCATCTACAAAGAGTTTAGAAAACTCTATTAATCAAATAGTAGAACAAAGTGATAAGTATACAAATCGATGGGAAATAGATAACTTTTTATTAGATTTAAAAAACAAATGTTCTTCCAGAGATTACATTTCACATCTTGATGCATTAATAGATATTGACTTAGGTCTTTTAGATTATTCTACTTTAGAAACTGCATTAGAAGAAAGGCTAAAAGAATGGAGTATTCATCCAGCTGTAAAGCAATGGAAGAAAACAAAATTTAATTATGTGATTTCAAATTGGTTTAAACATTTTAATAATGGATATTTTGATGTACATGGAATTAAGAGATTAGCTGATATATTTAGCATCAACGATACAGAATTAGCAGAAGTCATAGTTGAAATCATTCCAGAAAAAATAGAACAATTATCGGATGAATCTATTTATGATTCTTTTCAATTAACAAAATTAAAGTTAAATAAAATTGAAAATGAACAATTAATAGATTGGTCTTTATCTCGATGGAATAAGAATATAAACCCAAAGGAAAGTGATGGAATTTGGAATGAATCTTTAATTCCTCCAACCGATTCAAATCAAACAATTGCAAACTTATTAAGGTTTTTATTAGGGCAACCAGATAAAAATTTAAGATGGAGAGCAATACATTCAATTAGACAACTTCTAAAATTTGGTAATACAAGCATATTACAAATACTATTGTCTCAACAAAATGAAGTGGATTGCTATCCTTTTCAAAATAAAAATTATATTTTCTATTGGATGTCGGCTAAGCTGTATTTATGGATAGCTATTGAAAGAATTAGTAATGAAAATCCAAATTTATTAGAAGAATTTAAAACTATCTTTTTAAATGAATTAGATAATGATGAATTACCACATGTCTTGATTAAATTTTATATTAAGAGAACTTGTTTGAATTTATATGAGCATAATTCATCTATTTTCAGTGATGAAGAACTTAAGTCCATTAAAGAGTGTTTAGAAACAAAGCTTAGAAAAGTACAAGAAAGAAGTTTTATCAGTCAACCAAGTAAATATTCAAGAACCGGAAAAGAATGGAGGTTTGATTTTAATACGATGGATACGATTCCCTATTGGTACAATGGATTAGGCGATATTTTTGGTGTTTCTGGTTATAAGGTAGCAGATATTTCAGAGAAATATATTGTTGAGAAGTGGGGATATACAGGAAACACAAATAAAGATGACTATATTAAGTTGATTCTCAGAGAAAGAGATTGGTCATTAACTAGAAACGATCATGGGAGTAATCCTGAAATAGAGAGTTTAAGTATTTATTTCGAGTATCATGCTATGTTTTGCGCTGCAAATGATTTACTTAAGAAAGAACCTCAATTGGAGAGAAGTGAATGGGATTCTTGGGAATATTGGTTAGATTCCAAATCCATTACATGGGATGAATTTTGGGTTTCGGATTTAATTGACCCAATTCCTCTAGAAGAAAAATTTTGGAAAAAAGAGTTTGATAAATTTGATATTACTTGGAGAGATAATATTAATGATGAGAAATTTGATAAAGAAATAGGCTTTACTAATTTTTATGGTGACAGTTTTATAATCCCATATGGAGGTTATAAACGATATATAGGGGAGAATACGGAATCAATTTACATTCGTTCTGCTTTAGTCTCGGAAAAAGGCTCAGAGGCATTGTTACGAGCTTTACAAACTGCAAAAAATCATCATGATTATGCATTTCCCATTGAAGATGATAATGAGAGGTTTGAAATAAATCAATTTGGCTTTACTTATGAAAGTTGGTTAAAGTATGTTGAAGGAAAATCAGATGGTTTGGATAGGCATGATTATTTATACAAAGATATTGGTTATAAAATTCCAACTATTGGAGAGAAAATTCAAGATTTACTTCCTCTTAGATATAGTAAGGATATGAAAAAAGGATTTATTAGTGAAAAACTAATATCTGTTTATGAAAATTGGAATGAATTATCCGACACAAGATATAGAGATGTAAATCTAATAGAAAGTAATGGGAATATATTAAAAATAGATTTCAAATTTATACTAGATATTTTGCGTAAAAGTAATAAAAGCATGCTTATAAAATGTGAAATAGAAAGGCAATTAAAAGAACACATCTATGATTACCAAACCGATTCAAGACCATGGAACCAAACAAAAATATATTTAATAAAGTCAGATGGAACAATTAAAGTACTCAGAAGAAAAAGTATTAAAACTAGGTAAGACCCTAATCTCAGAATTAGAGCTTGATTCTACCGTTAACACTTTAGCTAGATGGCTAGCACATTATATTGCTGAATTAATTCAAAAAATTGAAATCTCTAATTCTAAGGAAGAAAAAAAACAATTAAAGAAAGAGTGTTGCGAACTAATACTTGAGCTTTGGAATAAACGAGAAAGATTACCTATTAAGAATCCAACAGAAAGACTTAAACCTATTATTTCTGTATTAGAATTACTAAAAGAGAGAGAACATCCTTTTATTCCATTTTACATTCCTAATAATTCAAGAAATAAAAACACTAAAACTTGGTCTGAATTTTTAAAAATTGTAAAAGAAAATTCAGAAAAAATATTTAATAAGTCTTTATTATCCCTTATTGATGATAAAATTTTAGAAAAAGATAATAAGTGGGTAGAAAATCATGGTGAATTTTTAAGTGATGAAGAAAAAACAATAATTGAATATTTAAATGAAAAAAAATCAATAGAAATTGAATATGTTGATTTTCTAGAAAAGGAAAAAAAGAAAACAGATTCAGAAAAAATTAGTAACTTATTAAATCAATTAGAAGCGCTTCTTGACGAACAAAAGAAAGCATTATTGAGTTTAAGAAACACCATAGTTGATGGTAAAAACAATTAACTATAGAGCCTTGCACCTCATTTCCACTTCAAAATAATAACTCACTGATAATCTCCTAAAGTTATTTTCTATATCGATAATCTACATTCTCTTATCATTACTCCCCCTATCAAAAGCTACTAAATTAAATAACTGTCGCATTCTAGAACGAATACGATTACCATAACGCCCCTCTAATTCTTGAGCATTAAGATTCGTAGTAGCATGTGTCTTTATTTTTGTTTGTAAAAAGAATTCATAACGAGAAAGAAGTATTTCCCCCATTACATTACAATCTTTTCCATAATGTCTCCCCATAGGCTCTACTCCTAAATCATCAAAACAAAAGAATTGACTATCTCCATAATCTTCAATAGTTTTATAGCCAATATGATTAAAACCAAAAGCAATATTTCTAGTAGGTATAATTTTATAGGGTCTTTGATGTGGTACCATATGCCGTAACAGTTTCATTAAACTAGTTTTCCCACAACCAACAGGGCCTGTTAGTAGAATTCCCTTAGTTGTATCTATTCCTAGCTTTTTGCAATTGGTTTCGTCTTGAATAAAGTAATTGCAGAGTTTAAAAAGAATCTCTCGGTCGTCATCTATAATTTTAAAATCTTTACCAAACAATAATTTCCCTTTAGCATCCAAGTAAATAAGCATTTTATCGAAATTGTAAAGTACCCTAGTTCCATCGAACTCTCCTAACGAATACGTACTATTTCCTTCAACAATCATATGTGGTTTTAGTAGTTTTTTCATAATATAAAACCTCAGGGTTATGAATCCGACGCTCACAGAGGCTCATCGTAATTTTTATCTGAACTGGTCTTTAAGTTGTCCTGATATGGAACAGTTACATTTTGTTTTTCTTCAGTTTTAGAATGCTGAGAATTTAATTTTTTAAAATTTTCGTGTTTGTTTAAGTTTTTATTGTTTTCTATAGTTTGTATATGTTTGTTAATAGATACCAATGCTTGTCCATTACTTGTCTCAATATTGGTACGACTTAGGTACAGAGCTTGTTCGGTACTTGTCCCAAAATGGAACATCTTAATTCTACTCCCTTTAAATGGATTGTGAGAAGGTGTGTATCGTAAATATTCCCAATGACTTAATTCCTTTATACATCTATGGTAGGTAGATTTAGAACCAATCTTTGAAATTTCCATTACTTCTGCCCTATTCACATAGAATTCTTCTTTAAAAAAATTGGTGTTCCATATTTGAAATAACCCCACATACAAACTTATATGTGTTGGATTTAAGCGAGTGTCTTTAGAGAATTGCATGAAGACATTGTTCAGGTGTTTAATATAATTTACATCTTCCATAATCTATTGGAAATTTGATCCCAACGCGCCGGCTGGCTCCTTCGTTAAAACAGCCCACAGGACTGTTTCTTTACACTCGACCCTATAATTTACATCTTCCAAAGTGCTTTAGAATTTGTTGTGAACTCTGTTCCTTTCTAACACCTGTATAATTTCTTGATACTCATAATACAACACCCCTCCTACTTTGGTATAGGGTAATGTTCCATTAATTCGTAGATTTTGCAAAGTGCCTGGAGATATTCCTAATAAGTCTCTCACCTCTGGAGATTTTAGCCATTTCTTCTTTGTATGGCTCGGTTGGCTATCTAATAATTGTTTTATATCCTCTAGTAATGCCATTTTAAACTCTCGAAGATCTTCGGTGGTAATAATTGTTGCTCCCATATTTGTAAAATTGTTTTAAAAAACAAAGCCGCCAAGGTTCATCCGTTTAATGACGACTTTGCTTCGATTTGACTTTCGTTCTACAAAATTGGTGGGTTTTGTTGGGAGTTTTTCACAAGTTACACCCGACTTGGGTGAAAAATTAACATTTATATTTTAAACCTGTTTAGGGCTATTTAACATGTAATTATAGGAATGCTAAAAATCAAATTATACAAAATATCGCTAAATTGTATTTATTGCGGAATTCCCGAGTTGGGTGTAACTTGGGAAAATGATAATCCTATTTATTCGTCTTCCGATTCTAATTTAGAGGATAAAGAAAATGAAAGCTTATCGATGAATTTAGCCCTACTTTTCTTTCTTAATCGTATTTCAGAATAGGTTCTGTAATAATCTCCTAAATCCATATGGAATATCTGACTCATAGCTTCCGCTATTTCTTTGATCTCCACATTTCCATTATTAATGGCTCCGCTATGATATAGACCGTATACCAATTCGGTGAGAGCAACTTTCGTTGCAGTCCATTGTAGGTTATGCTTTAAACTTAAGTCTTGATATTCTGTTTCTAAAGGATTCTCCAAATAATTTAGTTTGGTATAGAGATAATGTACTAATCTCTTATAGGCTATAAATTTCCCCAATAATAAATCATGACTGGTATTGAAATCTGGGTGTAAATAGTAGAACTTGGTATGCGTAATCATATGCTCATCCAGATGTTTTCTCGTAAAATATTGCTCATCTAAATATGTTTTCTCCATATCGATATACTCTGTAAAATCAATATTATGAATAAAGAAATTATTTATCTTATCCATTCGGTTTCTTATATAATTTTCTTGCTTCTTTTTATTGGCACGAGGAAAATGTAGTTCTAGCGAGCGTATCTCTGAATAATAAATTAAATTACTTAACGGCACCTGCTTAATCTCCTTAAAAAATTCAATTTCCAAAGCAATAGTCTCGAATTTTTTAGCAACCACTATCTTATGAAATTTGGTAAGTAAGTTGCGACAGAGGATGATAATCGTATTTGTATCTTTAGAACAATAAGGTACCTCCGGATTTAATGCTTCTAATTTTTGAGTTAATTGTATTGCGTGTAATTTTAAGTCCATAAGCCTCCACTTTATAGAATAATGGTTAGAATTTTTCCTCTTTAAGTTATGTACTGAATAACAGATGGGGGCAAATTTTTTACATAACAAAAGTGTCACTAGTTAGAAAAATCCTACAATAATTATGCCTTACAGAATATTAATTGACATTATTCTAACATAATTAATGGCTTTCTGTATGGAATATTAGAATTTCATGGACTATTGGCTACCTTAAAATTGTAATACTAATTTGTAAGAATCTAGAGTGATAATTAAGGTTTAGAAAGGTTTATTATTTAAAAATAACATCTACCTGTCTATAAACCCGTTCCAGATTTAGTTGTAAATCCTTACTAGAGTATAACCTTATTTTTTGTGGTCTTTGTTTTTGAATGTCCTGAAGTTTGAATTGAACCCTTCTATCTTTGCCATCGGCAAACGCTATAAATTCTCCCTGTTTTAAACGAAAAAAAATATCTGCCCTGCGTTTGGAAACTTCTTTTTCTCCTTTGGTAATTCGAGTATCAAAATTTAGATTATGACCTCGGTTGATACTCGTGGTTTCCTTACGAACAATTTCAAAAAAACGTTCGTAATATTTAGCAGTATCTGGGTCATTTACTTTTCCGAAGAACTGATACGAAAGATTACTCAAAATCGCTTTACTTGCTTTTTCACCATAGAGCATATCATTCTGAATCTTGTCTTGCATTACATAAACCGTAGCAATATCATAGCTTCGTAAAGTTGCAGGAATACGATGCATATTCAAAAGCTTTATTGTGGGAGCCTCTTCCATTAAAACAAAAGAAGATTCTCTATTGCGAACACTCATTTGTTTAATAACGGTATGCATAATCATAGCAATAACAGGTGAATATGCAGATTCATATTGTGGATTGTTCACGATAGAAATAACTGCTTTATTTTTAGAATTATTAATATCCAACGGTACTTCATCTGCGGATAACACTAGGAACAATTTTTGTGTGCTAATTTTTTTAAAAGCATTCGCTAAAGTACTTTTAACTCCTGCCGTTTGCTTCTCGGATTCTATTCCATTGATAAAAGCACTCGCCATTGCTTTAGCAGTTAAATCGGAACTTAAAAAAGCAACAAGTTTCTTTGTATTCATGGACTGAAACAAGGCTATTAGATGCGGTAACGTACAGTGTTCCTGATATGCTGTTTTTAATTTCCAAATTAAACCACTTAATAAGCCCTCTACGGCATCTGCAAAGAATTTACTGCTTCCTGAAGCTTCCGAAAGATTCTGTTCCAGTAAGTTTTCAAGTAACACTTTAGATACTTCATTTACACTTTCTTCATTAGGCAAATATCTAGGCGCAATAGGATTTACTCGAAAATGAATTTCATCGAATGAAATCGTATAGAATTGGATTTCCTTATCTCTAAAAAGTGGGTATGCCATTTCTGTGAGCTCAAAATCTTTATAATCGTGTATAATACCACAGAATTCATTTTTGCTAAAATGCTGCAAAAAATTATAAATAACACTTTCGGTCTTTCCACTTCCAGCAGAACCAATAATAGATGCCCCTCTTTTTATATTTTCAATTTGAAATCGCCCATGTTTCAGTTTAAAATGTACTCTATATTTTTTATCCGAATTTCCAGATTGCTCTTCATGAAAAAACACATAGATAAAGGTTAAAACAACCAATAGTGGTATAACTATATAAAGAATGATATGTGACAGAGACCAACTCATATACCAATAGAACTCGATTGTATGGCTTTACCCATTCCTCTTTTTATGGCCTTAATTGCTTTTAAAGCCAACTGCACCTTATTGGTTGGTATATTCATTAAAGGCACTCCAGATGTAGCAAGCATTTTATAGGCCATTGCTTTTTCGTTTGCTGGAAGCCCAGAAAGAATGGAAAAGTATACTTTAGGGTTTTTAATAAACATTTTTCTGGCTGGATAGGTTTCTACATAATTTCGTTTGTATTTAAATACCCTATCAAAAGTCTTTTCTGAAGCTGCATAAAATGCATTCCTATTAAATCCTCGTTTCACCATTTTACCATGCATACTTACTTCGGAAGCTTTATGCTTGCTTCCTGGAGACAGGCTATGCCTGTTGGTTATATCTTTCCTACTCACAATAATATGGATGTGACTTTGGTTGCCATCCTTTTGCATGCCTTGAACAATCCGTTTTCCGTTTTGTTGGTGTGGAGCTTCCTTTTCTAATTGCGCAATTTTGTTTTCTATCTTTTTGATGTTACCGACTAATTTACCTGCTTGAATTTCTCTAATTTCATGTTTTAACTCGAGTATCTTTGATGCATAGGGTTGGTTTTCCTGTATTTGTTTATCCGTTCCTTTAAAGGTACGCACCTGTTCCATTTTAGCATAGTATTTAATATCCTCTGCCGTTACAGCCCGTCCTTCAATTTCACGATTAAAAGCTTTGGCATATTCCTTCATTAACTCTCGTGTGTATGTTTTTAAATCCGTTTTAGAATCTTGTAAATGCTTAAGTTCCCTTTTACTTGGGTTTATAGTTATGGAATAAAACTTTGGTTCTGTTTTCTTTAGTTTTGCAGTGTTGCCATCTATTTCTTTTATAACTTCTGCAGCAGTAATTTCTTCTCCATATTGGTTAAAAAAATGTTCGTAATCCCCTATCGCCTTTCCTTCGTTTTCTTTTTCTAGATAGGCAACAAAATCCCCTGCACTCTGCGCATAGTTTCCTCCTGTTTTATGTGGTGATATAGTAATATACATGCTACATTTTTTTCTTTAATTCCTCCAATGTTGTTTGGTCCATTTCCACTTTAAAATACCCACTTCCAAAGTTGCTCTTTACATACTGTATTTTATTTAGGATATGCTGCATATCCTGTTGTAGTGCAGTGTAATTTTCTTTCACTATAAAATATTCCTTCCGGTAATAATCGAGTTCTTCATTTTCTGTAATTAGGTTTGGAGTTTCAAAATCAAAACTCTCTTCTTCCTTTTCAAGATTGGTGGTTTCTTCAAATAAAGTTTGCAGCATGGCAGTGGTAGGTTTGGTCTGGTGTTTTTCAATATTTTTCACGATAGCTATAAGCGCATTGATTCTCTTCTTTGTACCGTCATTCTTCACCCCCAAATCGTCATTGGGGTGCAGGCTATTCCAATGAAAAAAGTTAAGCATAGCTTCCAAAGTTTCCGTATTCGATTTGGATATTTCTTTGGAAAATTTTCGAAATCTAAGCGCTACTTTTTTCTTGACATTAATAGCCGAAAAATGATATTTTGAAAATTCTCCCATTCTTTTTGCTGTAAAAAATCACCTGTTTATAGGGGCTTTGCCGCTGTTTGCTGCAAATTCTAAAATCTTGACATCTACTAAATATTGTACTTATTTGATTAACAGTGTTTTACAAACAAAAAATAGACATAACATCGCTCTGCGTGTTACCCTCTTGCTTCTCCTTTTCGTTCGCCCAAAGCGAACAAAAATTCCGAACAATCGGACTAAAAAAGCCTGTCTTGAGCTTGTCGAAAGGTCAGTTGCTTTTTCTTATTAATCATGTTGTATAAATGTATCCAATTGCAACGCAAAATGAAAACGTGCATTAGTCGCTAATACGCTGTTTTTAAACCATTGTGTATGATTTTAAAGTTTGGCTTAAAATAGAACGTCAGGTTAGGAAATATCCGCCTACATTTTTCAATAAAAAAAGACCTTTGAAAATCAAAGGTCTTAACACTTACTGGTACTGGTTCAAATATTGAAAACATAGGTATATGCATATAAATTTTTGACGGCTTCCTCATATAGAATAGTTTCATATTCCATATGGTTTTCTTTAGCATATATTTTTAAATCCGTACCAAATTTATTTTCAATTTCTTCTTTAGAAACGGATAGCAAATGTTGCTGGGTTTCTTCATCGAGATTGTTATAATTTAAGTATATCATAATCTAAAAAATTATAATAGGCAATTATCTGCAAAACTGTAGTATTCCCCATTTGGCGTAATAATCAAATGGTCTAGAACTTTGACATCAAAAAGAGCCGCTGCCTTTTTTATTTTCTCCGTAATTCTTTTATCTGCTTCACTAGGAAGTAATTTTCCCGATGGATGGTTATGGGTTAAAATAATACCTACAGATAGCGTTTTTAATACCACGGCAAATAATATGCGTAGATCAATCATAGTTCCAGTTATTCCACCTTGAGAAAGTTGGTAAATACCTTTTACTTTGTTACTATTATTGAGTAATACTACTTTAAAAGTTTCTTGCAGTGCAATGGTGTTTTTATTCCAATGTTCAAATACTAATGCGCTTGCATCTTGGGAAGAGCTTATTTGTTGACAAAAAGGTGCTGGCACACGCTCTTTGTAACTAATTCGAATTTCGTTAAATTTGTCTTTCATTGTTCTTTTCTTAAGGGATTAATAATGAAAAAGAGGGCAGAACTTTTCCGGGTGATGCCCTCTTTATTTTTTAAATTTACTTACTACCTAAAAGCAATATTTCGTTGGCTTCCACTTCGGTAACATAGCGTTGGTTGCCTTCTTCGGTTTCATAGGTACTAGTCTTTAGTTTTCCAACAATTCCGACCTCCTTACCCTTGTTTACATATTTTTCGATAATTTCTGCGGTCTTTCCCCAAGCAACTACCGTGTGCCAATTGGTATCGGTTTGTTTTTCGCCTTTGCTGTCTTTGTAATTCTCATTGGTGGCTAAAGAAAAACGAGCCACTTTTTTTCCGCTTTCCAAATTTGTAACCGTTGGTTCTTGTCCAACATTTCCGATTAACTGTACATGATTTTTAATAGTACTCATAATTATATATTTAAAAGATTAATATTCATTTATTTTAAAAGTGATTTACTTAGTATATCCAGAGTGTTTTCCTTTTTGATTTTTCTTTAGTTCCACTTCCTTTTTGGATATTTTGATTTACTTTCCATAGAGCCTTCGTTGTTACCTTTTTTTGATGCTTTGTGTGATTCAATATTCCGATTTGATAAGACGTATAAAAAAGAGACCCGCTAAATAGCGGGCCTGGTTTATGCCGTAGTTCAAAACGGAATGTTGTTGTTTTGCTGACAAAAAAAAGGAATAATGGAGGTTCGGTAAGTGGATTAAAAAAAGATGTGAAGTTTAAAATGGAAGGGAGTTAATTTTATGTAAAGAGTATTTAAAAATGGTGCACTAATATAGTTTTATCCTTGCTATTTATTAGTAAAATAAGAACAAGTTTTACTAGAGTTATTCCGTTTAGGATTATAAAAAAACTAAAAAGAATAAAGCAATGAGTCATATTTAAATAATAATCAAAATGACACTATTATTTTTTGGTAGTAAAATAATTACTAGGATGTTACTACTTAATTAAAGTCATCAAAACCTAACCATTTTTGTTGCCCATTTTCTCCTAAAATAAACACATGTTCCTCTATTCCTTTTGTATTATTTTTCAATCTCAATAATGTATTGGGATGTACATTATAATAAAGCACAGTATCATTCGCTATTTGTTTCCCTAAAGTATTCCATTTTTTATCCCAAAACATTAACTCATATTCCTCTCCTACATTAATATGATTGTCATCATTTCTAGCTTGAAATTCTATAAAACCTATTTCCTTTGGATGTTCCAAATTTAAACCTATTGTAAAATCGGTGCCACCAGTATAGGTTAATTGATTATCGTCAAAGGCATTCATTCCTTTTAATCCTTCTCTTAAATTTTCACCATAAACCTTTCCTTTCAATAGGTTTCCATTTTTATCAAAAAACTTAAGATTTGCTAAATATGCTTTCTTTTCATTAGAATTGAATCTAATAAATTTGTATTTATTTTCATTTTTTATAACTCTCTTTTGGAGATGAGTACTATTTAAATTAGAGATTTGATAAAGCAATGTAGGATTATTAAAACTCTCTTCATTTGAAGCTTCAAAAAAACCACTGTTCAACATTTTAATTCTTTTTAGTTTAAAATTTTCCCTAGGAGAAGTTAAACCGTACTTTCTTTTTAGAGTAATCTTTTTTAAATTAGATTTATCAGGTTTTAAATAAACAATCTCATTGTCTACGAAATAAAAAGGATAGTTAATAGGAATTTTACCATTATTTGATTCTGTTAATACCATAAATAAAATTTCTCCCTCAACACCAACATTTGTAAACTTTACATGGTTACTTTCTGATATCCCCAAACCTACGGGAGACCATTCTCTTCTGCTATCAAAAACACATAAAACAGGGTTTTTCAATACTGTTTGAAATGCATTATCTACTTTGAAATCAATAGTAGAAAAATAATCTTTTGAAACATCTTTACTGCCAAGAGCAAATATATTACCCTTAACTTCGAAACCAGTTCGGTAAATCTTTGGAATTATACTATTTTTCTTATATTTTTCAAATAAATCTTTACTTTTTACGACATCTATATTACAGGCATATTCTTCTTTACCATATTTAACATATAACCAAGAGTGACCAGTACTATGATGGTTTCCCCAATGCGGTACATAATCTTTTGCCGATATTAATCCCAATGATCGTAATACATTTACAAAATACATAACCATATCATCACAGGCCCCCCTACGTACCTTACTCATTTGATCTAAACTTAAAGGGCAAGGGTAATATTTATTAATACCTTCTTGTAATTTAATATTTGATTTTGAAATTAAACTATCTATTGCAAATCTAAGTGATTTTCCTTCTTTTAGTAATTCTAAAACCCAAGTGTATTTCTCTCTCAACTTAGGACGCAATTCAAAATCAAACGGTTCGTTTCCAACCTTATAAGGCAATATAAATTCACAAAAATCATCAAAAGAAGCTCTTTTCTCTTCAGGAATTAGATTCCATGCCTCAAAAGCCCCATCTATGTAAATCATTAATTCTTTAGAATTTATAGATTCAACATCCGAAACAAAAGAACAATTCTCTCTTACTCCAAATCTTTGTTGTTGTTTCAATAAACTTAAAAAATGAACACCTCTATTTTCTTCAAATAAATAATTCTCAATACTGTCGAAAACTTTTTCAAACTTTTGACTTTCTTCATAGTGGCCATAGTACGAAACGTTACTTAATAAATACTTTACTGATTTGTACTTTAGACTGTCTTTTTCTTCTTCCTTATAATGTTCTAGTAAATTTTGGAACTTCGAAGTTACTATAGATTGTTTAATTTCAAACTTAGATTCTTCTTTACAAGAATAGTTTGAAAAAGAAAGAATTAAATAAAAAAAAAGAACACATATCTTTTTAAAAAAATAGTTAATCATTCACAGTGATTTTCTGATATATATCAGTAATATTACTCTTATAAGTTTAATAAAGAATAGTATTATTTCTAGGAACAATTATAGGGTACTACAGAGACAGAATATGTCCTTTAACAAAATGTTAACATAACTAAAAACAAACATTATTCTGTTAACATAATTACACATTTTCTTCAAAATCAATACGTATAAAATATATATTTGGTAATAACTTTTTTCATGAAAAATTCTATCCCATTTTTAGTTCTAATTTTTATAGTTAATAACTGTTACCCCCAAAATAAAGCAGATGAAAAAGCAGATGTATTAGTCCATCAGTTACATAGATTTTATGACTATGATTCTGGGCTATGGAAAAATACTTCTTGGTGGAATAATGCAAACGTTCTTACTACACTGATTAAATATGGTCAGGAAACCAAAAATGATTCTATTAAAACTATAGTTCAAAACACCTTTCTTAAAACTAAAAAATTTAAAGTGCCTGCAACTAAAAACAAACAGGAATGGATTTGTACAAACTATATAAATGACTTTTATGACGATGAAGGATGGTGGGCTCTAGCCTGGATTGATGCATATGAGTGGACCGAAAATCCTGAATATTTAAAGATGGCAAAAATCATATTTAAAGATATTACATCTGGTTGGGATCATTTATGTAACGGTGGTATATATTGGAAAAAAAATATTAATGGTTCTGGTAAGGCAACAATAAGCAATGAACTAGCAATGTTAATAGCTACTAGATTACATGTAATTGACCCACAAGTTACTAATGGCAAAAGTTGTCTTCAATGGGCTATTAGTATTTGGAATTGGATGTTACAATCTAAATTAGTTAAAAAAAATGGTCTAATTATGGGAGGTATACGATATAAAAGCAATGTTTGTCATATAAATCCCAAAGTTAGGACTTATACCCAAGGTGTAATATTATCAGGATTAGTTAATCTCTATAAAATAACCTCCGAGAAATCTTATATAAATTATGCTCATAATATAGCTAACAGTACAATTAATCATATGACTGATTCTAATAGCATACTAATAGAAAAAAGTTGCGAACCAAAAAATTGCAATGGAGATGCAGAACAATTTAAAGGAGTATTTATCAGGCATTTAGATTTTCTTAACCAATTTGACCATAAAAAAACCTACAGTAACTTTATTAATAACAATGCAAAATCTATTTGGAAATATTCTATGAAAAATGGTGAAAAATCTCCAAACGTTTCCTGGAATTCTTATTCTAAAAAAAACAGCCCTGCAACAATCAGCTCTGCTCTAGACGCTTTCAATGCGTTAATAAATTTGCAAAAAAAAATTAAAATCTATTAAGTTAAACGTTTAAATTTAACTCAAAATACAATATTTTAAAATAATCACCTGAAAGATTACTAAACCAGAGTTTTTTCAACTTTGATTGTTGACCAATATTAAATTAGTACTTGTTAATTTATGGATTAATCTAATCTCGATAAAGAACATTCGATACTTTTCCAATAATTTTATCCTTAGGTATGAATCCGAAATATCTCGAATCCTTAGATTTATTTCGGTTATCTCCCATTGCAAAAAAATAATCTTTTTTAAATTCGTAATCTTTACATATCTCACCATTTATATAAAATTCCTTTTCAACTTTATATAATACTACTCCCTCATAATTACGTAAAATATTTTTATAAAGTTCAAATGTAAAATCGGTGATTTTTATTTTAAAACCTTTTTTAGGAATAATAAATGGCCCCATTTGATTTAGATTCCAAGAATATTCTTTAAAGTTTTTTAAAAAAAGAGATTCTTTTTTTAAAGTATCATTTATAATACTAATTGACAGTGGAAAGTTCATTTTTTCTAAAGTTTTAATTTTATTCTTTGAAAAATTCCCAGTTATATGATAGTCATTCTTATTAAAATCATATTCATTAATAATGCCTAATGATTTTAAACCAATTGTACTTTCATTAACTTTCTTTCCTTTAAGGAGATATTTATTTTTCACACTCAGAGGAGAATTGTATAAAATTCCGTCAGTATAAACCTCTCCATCTATAATAGAAAATTCTTGTCCAGCTACTGCTACGCATCTTTTCACAACAAAATAATCATTAACAAGTTCGTAGATTACTATATCCCCTTGAGAAACATCTCTTAAACCTTTTAATCTTCTATAGGGCCATCTCTTCTTTTTAAGTGTATCTAAAGAGTTATCACAAAAAAAAGTAGCCCATGGGATTTCATAAATACTTTGAGGAAGACGAGGGCCATACTCAAACTTATTAACCAAAATAAAATCCCCTGGCCTTAAAGTATTTTTCATGGAATCACTAGGAACTAAAAAAATATCATATATAAAAAGACGCAAAATTATAATTGAAATTAAAAGAAATAAGAAATAAGAAATAAGAAATAAGAAACGAGTAATCCAATTTTGTTCAAAAAATTGAATTAAAGATAGTATTTTTTTAAATAAAAATAAAAGAAATAAAAACCCTAAAATTAACCAATAAGGTTTTAAAAATAACCAACAGAATATTAAACAAAAGGCTAATCCAATTAGTGTTTTTTTCATTTAAATATAGATTTATTTTTAATAATTGCTTACAGATAAAAAACCAATATTATTTATTAAATCATCACTAATCTATTCTTTTAATAATTTGTTAATTTCATGTTTAATGTGATTTACAAATATACTTCCATCCATTTCCAACCGTCCATTATACCTTACTTTATTATTCTTTACAATTACAAGTCTTGGGTAGGAATCAATATTTAAATCAACTATATCCTCTTTAGAATTCACATATAATGTAGGGAATTTATATCCTAATTTTTTAACTATATTTTGTGCCTCACCGATACTATCTCCTTTAGACGGCACGTTAATAGAGTAAATTTCTAAATTAGGTGTGTTTTTATATTCTAAGTAAATTTTTTCAAACTTAGGAAATTGTTTGAAACAAATCGAACAGGATGTACTCCAAAAATCTAAAACAATTATCTCTTTATTATCTAAAAGTTTTATATTATTTTCTTTATCTAAAAACTCAATACTTTTATAGTTAGATATTATTTTTGCATCTCTATTTTCACTATACACAATCCAATTTGGATATAAAATAGAACTAGCAATAGCAAAAATAAAGATTGAAACAAATAAAATAACTTGAGATTTTTGTTTCGCATAAAAAACACCTAGAACACTACTAAATGGAATAAAAATTAAATAAAATAAAGTAAATGAAAAACCTGATTGAAAAGAAACAAAAAAAATAAGTGTAAATAATGGTAGAGGCAGAATAAAATTTTTAAAAGAAATTTTATTCTGCCCAAATTTAAAAATTAAGAATGAAAATATAAATATTTCTACTGAAATAATGAAAATCATCCACTTATGATTTCCTTTAAAAATTTTTCCCAAAATTATATACGATAGAATTGGAATTATTGCTAAAAACACATAAGTCAATATATTCTTCATTATTATTTTTATTTATTACTTAAACCCCCTTAAAAATTAATTATTAAACTTAAAAACATACAATCAATAAAAATTAGTCATACTAATAATTTGATTGATCGTATATATCTTTACATACGCCATTACAACTAGAGAGCCATAATAAACCACATCCAACAAAAGAACTGTCGCAATCATTATCTTCACAATCATAACCTCCTTGACATGAATCATCCCAATAAGAGTCCCTACAAGAACAACTCTCAGCATTAGCAACATTAATTGCCATAATTTCTTTAAGATTAATTGAAACATCCTTTTCTTTTTTCTTGATATTTGATAAGTATGTTTTTGAAAATTCTTCCTTCGTTTTAGCTATTTTTCCAAGTTTCATAAAACCACTAGTTATAAAATATCTAGTCCAACCAAGTTCTTCCACTCCATATGTTGCCCATTTATCAAAATATTCAAGATTATTATTGCTTAAAGATTCATTAAAATCTATTTTAATTAATAAACTATCCAAACTTTGTAAATGAATCAATTCTTTCTTTGTCCATTCCAATTCTTTGATAGCTTCAAATTTCTTTTCCCAAATGTATTTTCTTCTTTCCGGAGTAAGAGCATTATATATTCCTTTTTGCTTAGGCTCATCATATGAAATAATTTCCTTTCTACTCATAGTCGGTATTTCTTTAATCTTTAAAGAAACCCATGATTCAACTTCATCATCACAACTATAACAATTTTCATTTTCGCAACCAAAGGAAAGAAGTATAATCCCTCCAAGGATAGTAAGTTTTATTTTTTTTATTAACTCCATTTTATTTGTTTTTTTTTAAAATTTAATAGGTTTTTTCATGTGCTTTAAAATACTAGCTGTTTTAAACAAAAGTCTCGTAGGAAATACTACTTTTGAGAATATTAAATTGTCATAAATATTACATACAATTTAGATAAAATCTTCCTTTAAATTGCAATTAACTTAATTCATAGGCTTCTATTTTTCTTAAACAATAAATGACTATCACTTATCTTTATTCCTACAAATTAAATTGTTTTAACGGACAAAATATGTCCTTCTTAATTATTAATATAATATTTAAATGTTTTTCTACAGTAATAAATCTCATTACCTTCATAACGCAAATCATTAATCATTCTCTGTATGGTTTTAGCACTACAACCATAATTTTCCGCAACTTTTTCAAGACTTGAAAGCCTACCCTCCTGAATCAAATACAAAAGGTGTTTTTCTTTTTCTTTTCTCTCAGAATATGTCATTATTAATTAGTTTGTTAAACAGTTTTTATTTTATTTGCTAATCTATTTTAAAATTGTAAAGTTTTAAATGATAACATTTTGAATGCATAAAGAGAATGATTGGCATTAATAATTCTATATTATATTGTAGTTATTAAATTTTAGCATTTTCATGTTGGTGTATCATAATTTTCATTTCTGCCTGTATTTCTTTTATAGCAGTTGAGGGTATTTTAATATCCTTTTCAAGTATCTGTTTTGCAATCATAATTGCCTTAGTATTTTCTCCACTCTCATTATATAATTTAGCCAATAAATACATGGGGTAAAACCGAACAGGTATCATGTTTTTTGCATGTATATATGCTACTTCAGCTTTACTATATTGTTTTAAGTTTTTATAACTATCCCCCAATGCTGTTTCAATAATAGTTGTATTTAAGTGAAACTTTGTTCTTTCTAATACTTTAATAGCTTCTAAGTCTTGTTTGTTCATAGAAAGCGCTTTACCATAATTCATTAAAAAATCACCCTCATTTTTAAATATAGAATACACATCTTTGAATTCCTCCACAGCACCTTTATAATCACCATATTTATATAAGGTTAAACCATTTTCCCATGTTTTAAAACTTAAGCCTAACGTCTGTGTATATGTCACCCCCTTTAGGAAACCTATTATACTTAATATAAAAAAAGTAGTTTTAAGTATCCTTATCTTATAAGGCTTAATATCTCTACCTATGTGGTATTTTCCAAAATCCAAGCTTGCTAAAAGAGCTAGTATTATTACTATAATGAGTTTAATTGGAAGTAACTGCATAGGGTATGAAAACAATGCAAAAACTCCAATAGTTAAAAGTGTTGCCTTTATTATAAAAAAAAGGAAATTATTCTTGTCTTCAACCTTAACTCTATGTATTGTAAATATTACCATACATAATATTAAAAAACCTATAAATCCATTTTCTACAATAAATTGAAATCCTTCATTAAAGGCATAATACGTATTATCTGCTACCAATGCTTCCATTGTTTCTCCATGTTCTGCAAAATAATCTGCCTGATAATTCATATAATGAGCTTTAAATCTATCAAAACCGACTCCAGTTACACTATTATCTTTTATTATTTCCTTTGAAACATTCCAAACTAATAATCGGCCATCAGAAGAACCCTTTTTTAAATTATAGATACCAAATAAACTTATTCCAATTACTATAATAGTTCCGCTTAAAAGAATTGTTTTTTTTAAACCTGAGATTTTACTAAATACTTTTTTTATAATATGGTATCGCCATTCTATTAATATTAGACTACCAATTATAACTGCTAGCCAAGATGCTCTAGATCGCGTTGCTGGAAGTAATATTGCAACACTAACAATCCCAACTAATGGTATATACTCCAGAGTAAACTTAATCAGCATATTTTGTATTGAAGAAAATTTATTTTTAAATGTTTTTTTACACTGATTTTCAATTACTTCTTTAAATAAATACATCCCCAAACTTATAGGCCATACAGCAGTCAAAAATCCTGCATAAGGTCCAGGATTAAAAAAACTACCTGTAATTTTAAACGCCGAATGGTTTGAAGGATAATAACCTAATAATTGAAGATTTCCATAAAAAGATTGAATTATTCCTGAAAAAATTATTACTAAGGACAAACTTATATATGTCTTTATAGTAAGTGTTCTTAGAATTAAATAGAATAAACAAATCCCTATTAATTCTATGAATCGAAGAGAAAACCCATACTAAATTTGAAAAAAATACCTGTTTATTATTAAATATACTACTAATATAAAAAGGGTTACGTCAATTTTAGATATCTTGATTTCAAATGTTTTCATTTTAATTAAGAAAAAAAAACGCAGCCCATATATTAAGGTTAACACCAACAAACCGCGCAAAAAGAAAATGGTTTTTGAACTTATTGTAGAATTAACATAAGAACTATCGTTTATTGAAGGTAGAATCAACACCATAGAAAACAAGGCTATTGAGAAAACAATATATATTAGATTAAAAAAGAGACTGTCTCTCATTCCATTAGAATTGATATCACAAAATTTGTGTGAAAAAAATATTTAACAAGTAATATTTTGATTACATAAATTTTGTAATAAAACTGTACCTAAAATAAATATTTCGACGAATAACACCAATTAAACCCTTAACAACATAAAATAATTGTTCAATAAAAAGTATTAAACAATTATTAATTTTTGTGATTACAAATTTATTAAGATAATTATTACAATAGTAAAAAACATAAAGACAAAATTTGTCCCTAAGGATATATATATTTGAATTATTCATATATTATATTAATCCGAATTAAATGAAATTTAAAAAATTAATCCTCACATTTTTACTTACAATTTCACTATCCAACCTATTTAGTCAAAAGTTAATTGAATTAGATGAAGATAAAGTTTTTGATAAAGCAGAATATCTTATTGAAACCATGCTTTATGATGGATTGAGTCAGGATCAAGCTTATGTACATATAGGTTTGTTTTTTGCTTGGATAATTAATAATTCTTTAACCAGTGAGCAATTCAATAGCGAAAATGATGAAGACATAAATTCTCACAAAAACAGAGAAATATCTCCTTGTCAAATTTTTAAAAACCTGGATGGAGAGTTATTAGGAAAACAATTTAATAAACTTGGTTATAATTTTATCTCAACATATTACGACAAATATTATCTAAGTGATTATCAAATAGGACTAAAACTTAATGATAATGACCTTTATATAGCTAAAGATTCTTGGGAAAATTATGACTTATTAAAAAAAGTGCTAGACATTAGATTAGAAAAGTGGAAAAGTCAATTAGGATTAGAAAAATTCCATCCCTAAAACTACTCCATAATTTAATTATTTTATTCCCTTATCATTAGTGTTTTTAACAACTAAACTTGGTGCTTACATTACAAAGCTTATTTATATTTTAGAGTTTAATAATATTGACCTCAAAACAATAACCTAAATCATTGCTTTTCAAAAGAAATATGCCGCTTTAGACTTAAAGTCGATAGTTTTAGGTTAGTGACTAAAAGTTATCCTTGATTAGTTATATATAAAATTTGTGTTCCCAATTCATTTTAGCTTTCTATGCATTTTAAATACTTATTTATAATAGCTTCTTTTATATTACTTGTACTATAAATTATATGTGTAGTCTATATAGAAGTACTTTGCGAATTTGTTTTTTAATGACATAACCCAAAATTAGATCTTTTTATAAGCTAATGCAAGATGAATTAAAATGTATATTTAAACTATTTTTTTTGTAAAAAAATATTCGTTCACATATAACTGTTCGTATAAAAGTAAATGTTTTTTTTATAATTTTTTTATTCATTTAACTTAAATCTTAGTTACATATCAAAATCTACTTTGGCGATTTTAGTATATTTAGAAGGAAAAAATAAAAAATGACTCTGGAGATGGATTTCCACTATTAGCAAAAACACCCCTAATAAATGATTCTTTTTCAAATACACCTAAACAACTTTCGTTCTTTACTCCAAAAGAAAATCATAATGATTCTATCCTTCATAAAATAAACCTTTGAGACATATCTATTCAAAACAGTTTATTAAAATCATTAAATAAGCAAGTCAAAAGTAATTATGTAACTATTTTAAAAATTAATAAATCTTATTCTATTGATAAAAATAAGGTTAGTAAGTTTAATTTTACCACAGAAGTAAAATATATTACAATCTTATAGCTTTTCATTAACTTGATATAAAAGGAAATTTCGAAAAAGTTGTTCATATAAGTTTTCAAAAAGTTAAAAATAAAGTAACTACAGTCGATAAGGTAAATTATTTATTTAGAAAAGAAAATAAGAAAATTCTAATTAAATAATAGAAAATAGGATATAAATTCATTCCTTAAAACGAAAATTATTATGTTCTTATATATAAAAATTGCTCAATAATATAGGGTTTATAGACTGATAATTTCACAAACTTTTTTCTCTAATTCTATCCATCAATAAAAACCATATCTTTATAATAGGATTAAAGTTATTATAATACAACAATCTATTTCAATCAAAAAAATAGTTGTTTAGCTATCTCTTAATTTCTGAAGCTCTTAAACATTTATAAACACTATAACTTCAAAAATAGGTTTGTATCCTGTCGAGGTCACTAAAATCATGATTTGCAAATACTAACTATTAACTAAGACTTTTTAGTTATTCTCATCTTGCTTATTTATCTCTTTTAAGCTTCTTTTTTAGATTTTGAATATCCACACATACTTTTTGCTCTAAAACTCTTGCATAAATCTGCGTAGTGGAAAGTTTTGTGTGTCCTAATAATTTTGATACTGTTTCTATTGGAACACCATTAGAGAGAGTTATAGTGGTTGCAAATGTGTGTCTAGCTGAATGAAATGTAAGTTTTTTACGAATATTCAGCAAACAAGATATTTCTTTTAAATATAAATTGACCTTTTGATTAGAATATACGGGCAAAAGTAGTCCATTGTTTTTCTCAGGATGAGAGTTATATTTCATAAGAATTTGTGATGCATTATCTAACAATGGAGTTTTAACAGGCTGTTCGTTTTTTTCACGTCTTGTGGATATCCAATAACCACAATCAATCCCCTTAACAATATTATCTTCTTTTAACAATTTAACATCTATATAAGAAAGCCCTGTATAACATGCAAAGACAAATACATCCTTTACAATTTGATATCTTTTTTCTTTAAGCTTCGTATTTTCAATAGTTTCTAATTCATATTTGGATAAAAATGATTTTTCATGTTTATTAAATTTCAATTTAAATCGAACAAAGGGATTTTTATCTACCCATTCCAATTCAGCAGCCAAATTCAATAACTTCTTAAGGCGCTCTAAATGTTTCATAACCCCGTTATTTCTTAAAGGTTGAGCCCTGTTAATAGATGGTCCTTTTCGTAGAAATTGTTCAAAATCAATAATGAAACCATATGATAATTGTTTTAAATAAATATCATTGACTTTTTTCTTTCTCAATAGAAATCGCTTAATATATTTCTCGGTGGTGAAGTAATTTTTCAAGGTTCCAAACTTTAAAATTCCTACCATAATTTCATTATGGTAGCTTACTAATTCCAATAAGGTCTTATGACTTTCGTCTTGCCCGAGAAACCTAGCCTTAATTCCTTTTGCTGTAACTAACTCAAAACCAGATGATAATTGCTTATGACATTCCAAAAGTTTAGCATACACCTGGTCTAAATAATTATTCAAAGCCTTGCCTTCTGGTGTCCTTGCCATGGTTTTCTTGGATTTAGTGTCCCAATAGGTAACCGATGTTTGGCGTTTTAAACTGATTTCTACACGTTTTCCGTTGACAGTTATACGTGCATAAATTGGTGCTAAATCTTGTTTTTTCTTAGCTGTATTTAGCCAAAAATGAATGCTAAAAGTTCTTGAAGGTTCCATAAACTATCGCTTTAAATGAATATTCGATTTGTTTTACGAAAGTCAAATCGAAGCGAAAGTCTAACACTAAGGAGTTACAATGTAATGAAAAAAATTGGTTAAAAACAGGTAACCGAATAGGTAACTTTTGTTTTGATATTAAAGCCAATCAAATTAAATTAAAAAATATCCAATACACTGATAATCATATGGCTATATATTTTTAGATTCTATTTAGAACCCTTTTTGTCGGGATGAATGGAAGTACACAAACATATTGGCTTCACCGTTTGCCTCCAACAAAAAAAATAAAAAGTCCGAGAATAAATTTAACGTTTAGAACCATCGACATTTAAAATCGCAAGTATCGGGTTTTACAAGTCCAATCGTCAACATAATTTTGCATTATAATTTAATTAAATAACGAAATATGCAAACATTAAAAGGCAAAGTAATACTAGTTACAGGAGCGAATAGAGGAATTGGAAAATCGCTTGTAAAATCATCATTAGAAAAAGGAGCAAAAAAAGTTTATGCTACTTCTAGAAATTTAAACAAAATGCCAAATTTTGGAGACGAAAGAGTTGTAACATTAGAATTGGATATTACAGATAATATTCAAATTTTAAAAGTTGCGGAAAAAACAAAAGACGTAGAAGTTCTAATCAACAATGCAGGTGTACTAAGTCAAGGTAATGTACTAGAAGGTGAAGTTAGTGGCTTCGAAAATAATATGAATGTCAATTATTACGGTACAATTAATATGATGCGAGCTTTTGCTCCTATTTTAGAGAAAAATTCCCCTGCTAAAATAATTAATATTGTTTCTATCGCTGCTTATTCCCCTTTGTCTTTTATTTCGGGCTATGCAGCTTCTAAAGCAGCTCTATTTTCTGCAACCAAATCTGTAAGAATTGAGCTTGCAAAAAAAGGAATAACAGTACACGCAATAAATCCCGGAGCAATTGATACAGATATGAATAAAGGAAGTGAATGGGATATGCCAGCACCAGACGGAATTGCAACTATAATTTTAGACAAAGTTGAAGCAGGAGAATTGGATATTGTACCTGACGAAATGGAACTCGGAATGTTCAACGCTTGGAAAGAAGCACCTTCAAAATTAGCTGAAATGTTTTCTAATATGTATCACGGAGAATAAGAAGGAACAGTAAATAGGCTGTTAAAAAAGACTGATTGCCAACGTGTTTCTTATATGAAAAGTTGGGGGTTTATGTGCAAGGATTTTCCTAAAGGAAATTAGACGCTAGCAAATAAGCAACTAACTTTCGTTTAGCCAAAACCAGCAATTTTTTTTACTCTGTTGGCAACTCGCTTTTAAGGCTAGGTATTTTATTAGTATCTATCAAATCCCTAATATTAAGTTTTCTACTTGTAAAAGGCCGTCATGCTAAAGCTAAACATGTTCAGTCTGTCAATTCTTCAGTTTGAAACCCTACTTCGTTTAACATATTTATAATCTTATCAGTTATCATTGCTTTACTTTTAATTCGAAGAATGTTGCAACAATCCTCTAAATCAGTATTCCAATTTAGTATAGCATCGACATTATCTAAAAGAGATGATAATTTTACCAATTCCTTTTCAGATACAGAAGTTTTAAATACAGAAATAACGATATTAATAATTTATATTAGGTTTAATCACTAATCTAAAATTAAAAAAAGCTTATGTTCGTAATGTTGTCTCCGTAATATCATCGTTTGCCTGCATTAAATTGTACCCGCAACTTGCACTAAGGCCTCCCGTAAGTTCGAGAGTTTTTCTTTGGCTTGGCTCCTAAAATATAGCAAGTCCTAATATTAACTCTGGTATAATTAATTTTGTTAACAACGTTAAATTGATTTGAATATACTGTGAGATTAAAATCTGCACCGTTAATAGTGGCTTTTATTAGCAATTAATTTTATACGGTGTAGCACACGTATTTAATTTTTCAGCACCTTCGGCCTCTTTTTATTTCTGTATTTTAAGGATTAAATTCTAAAGTGCTTTTTTAATATCAAGTCTCGTATAGAGAAATAAATAACCATAATAGTTAATTACTCCTTCGGGTAAGTAAATATTATACCTTTGTCTTTCCGATAGTTTGGAAAACTTTGTTTGTATCAATTTTGGTTTAGATATCTTCAATACTATTACCGTGATATGGTATCTTTTTCATGTTATTTTTAGATAGACTGCGGAGACTTAGTATGGTAATACAAATATCGATAGCCCTAGTATCTATTCTTTGGTTCAACTGCAACATATAAATCACTTTATTTTATTGTAATACTACCCTCGAAACATGCATAATTTGTATTACCAAATGTCTGATTTATCTGCTCATTTTTTAATTCTTTATTTTGAAATTAGGCTTGTTACTCAGTTTTTTTCAAGTTTTAGTATTGGTTCTACCTGAGAGAACAGTTCTTTTGTTTTTACTAGTTATACTCTTATTATTAGAGTTTTTTGATTTGCGAACTGCAGCATAATTATTACGTTTATAATTTCCTTCAACTTTATTTATATGAACAGAATTAGACGTGTTTCTGGTTTTACTATATTTATTATAGGTAGTCGTATTATTAATGACTAAGGTGTTACCTCCATGATGACGGTGACCTCCATAATAGTTGATATGATAATACCCGTATCTACTGCCATAAATATTTATAGAAATAACAGGGTAAGGACGATAATACACTGGATAGTATCCGTAATAATAAGGAGAATAATAAGGCAGGTAATGTGATGAGTAAACATATCGTATAATAGGTTCTGATTCAATTATAACTACGGTAGAAGGTTTACTTGTAACGACAACGGTATTTGAACCTGTATAAGCTGGATTTGCTGTAACCGCAGTAGTTTCAAGTTTAGGTTCAATGATATAATCTTTCCCATATAGATTTTCATCACCTATCATTTGAACGGTTACGTTATCCTTTTTATCTTTCGCAACCAAAATAACTGCAACATCCTGAACTTCTTTCTCAAGTACGTCTACTTGAAGTACGAATGTAAAATCAGCTCCTTCTTGTTGCGTAGCTATTTTTATAAAATCAACATTTCCGTCAAGGTTTAAATCTAAATTGTTAATCCCTGTTTTCTCATCATTTAAGGATGTTTCAAATTCCTCAATAGTTTTTGACTTTTGAAATAAATCAAGTGTAGCATAAAGGTCTAAATTATCTCCGAGTAACCCCAGTAATTCAGTGTCAGTTACTGTTTCTACAGTACTTTGTGCGTGTAAACTTGTGATTGCAATAAGAAATATAATCTTCAGTACTCTCATTTTTGTTTTTTTCATTTTTGTGTTTTTTATTTTAATATTTAATCATTTAATTCCTCAACATAAAATCCTATTCCGTTAAGCATATTTATAATCTTATCCGTTATCATAGTTTTACTTTCAATTCTAAGAATGTTGTCGCAATCTTCCAAATCTGTATTCCAATTTAGTATAGCATCGATATTATCTAAAACAGATGATAGTTTTACTAATTCCTCTTCAGATACGGAAGTTTTAAATACAGAAATAACCATATCAATCATTTATTTAAATCAGGTTTAATCACTAATCCGAAATTAAAAAAAGCTTGTGTTGGTAATGTTGTCTCTATGACATCATCATTTGCCAGCACTGAATTGTACCTGCGATTCGTACTAATGCCTCCTGTAAGTTCAAGCGTTATTATTTTTTTTGGTTTGTAATACACCACAGGCCCTATATTAGCTCTGGTATAATTAATTTTATTGACATCGTCGGTTTGATTTGAAAATCCTGTAATATTAAAATTTGCCCCGTTAATAGTGGCTTTTATTCCAATATCAAGATTAGGCTTAGCTTCATAAGCATATAGTATTTTTGTAGGTAGCATGGCATTTATTCGATGTTTATTTGATTTGAACTTTATCGGCATAACAGGAATCACTCTGGGGCTTCCAAACCTTGTAGTATAAATAAGGCCAGCACCTAAATTAAGTTTTGGGCTTATTGTTTTAGAAACCATTGCGGTGGATTGAAGAACAAAGTCATCTGAGGACAATGAGGATTCAAAATCAGAAGCTAACGTAGGTTCTAATACTCCAACTAAAGCCCACTTTTCATTAAACTTGTGGATAAACGTAAATCGATAGCTAACTGAATGCAATACTAATTCTTGTTCTAGAGTAGGTATGTGATTTTCCAAATCATTCATTCGAACTTGTCCATAAAATAAACCATTGACGAGTATCGTTTTATCGTTTTTAAGCTTGTTAGGGATATTTAAAAAAGCTCCAAATTCTTGTACTGAAAAATCATTACCCCCTGTAGCAGGATAATTTAAATATCTTATACCTGTTAACTCAAAATCTTGACTGAATATGTTTGAAACAAAAACGAATGAACAAAAAAGAGTAGCTATTAATTGTTTTTTCATCTAGTCGCCTCTTTCCATGTTAAACTCTTCGAAAAAAAACCTGTACTTACTTCTAATTCCAGTAGATTGTTTTTGCGATAAATTTCTACATCGTACCATTGTTTGCGTTTGTGAGCATATATACTACCTACCCATTTATCGTCCTCTTCCTTTAAGTCCTTTAATATGACTTTTCCTATTTCAATATCCGCTTTGTCTGAGGATTTTATTTTTCCTGTGATTGTACCGTTTGATTCAGTAACTTCAATTATAGTATTGTTATTACCTGTATTCCAGACACCATCTAAAGTAGACTGAGAAAAGACATTAATTGAAGCAAACAGTAAGCATATTATAAATGTATTTTTCATGTTAATTGAATTTTTATAGAACATATTTTTGATGTTTTTTTAATGAAATAATTAGTTAGGAATAACAGGTACTAATAAATGTGAATCATATTGATTACCTGTGTAAATTGTATGATTGCCTTTGTTTACAGAATAATGATGTCCTAGGGCAGGATGATAAAAAAAGTCTTTTCCTTGAACAACGACTTGAATTGATTCTCCTTTTTTGAATAAAGTACTACTTGGTAGAATTTCTATTTCAACAGGTACAATTTCGTCTTCTGCTATTTTTTTAGGATTTTGATGTGTTAATACGGGTTGCCAAGGTGTAGATTTTTCTTTGTCTAGTTCTCGTTCCGAAACACGCAACCACCCCATAGCAACTGGATCTTTAGAGTGACCTGTTTTTCCATAGAAAAAAACTTCGTTACCTAAAGTGTCGCGTTTTTTTACCGCTACAAATAAATCCATATCAGAGCCCTCGCTTGTTGAAACCCAAAGCTTGAGTTTCATATTACCACTTAACTCGGTATCCTTATCAAATGTATGTGTATAGCTAGCGTTACTTTCAAAAGGCTTGTAATTGGTATTTCTAACGTTAGTTGCAGTATTTTTTTGAAGTGTGTTTAAATTTCCATCTAAATAAAACTTTTTATACTCCGTTCCTTCAATAGGCCATGTTTTTTCGTAACGCACTTTATATTCGTCCAAGCTTTCTCTTACTTCTAAACGCACCGAAGGAATACTATCAAAACCATTTTTAGTTCCTTTTAAAAAATAATCTAGAAATTTTTTTTGAAATTCTAGAGCTTCATCACTATAATAAACAGCCCATTTTGGACGTCCATGTGTAAAAACCCACTTATTTTTAGAAGCAATCTTTTTATAGCCTTCAAAAGAACCGCGAGAATGCATTCCTTGATCAGACCAAGAAGCACAAACAAGTGTTGGCACTTTAATAGATTGTAATTGAATGGGTTTTAGTGGTGATAATTTTTGCAAGAGTTTAGGATTTTTATGCGCTATGTTGAAAATAAAGTTTGAAGGAAGAGGCTTTTTCCCATTAGCACATTCATTTACCCGTTTCGACCAATAAGAAGTAAAGGAAGTTTCAGGAATACCTCCATGATATAATACTTCTCGGTAGGCATCTGTATTGCCTTCCCAAGGAATAATAGCTTTTAAATAAGAAGGTGGATTTTTGGTTGCAGCAACCCATTGTGCAATGGCTAAATAAGAAACACCGTTGAGCCCTACGTTTCCGTTACTCCAAGGTTGCGTGCCTGCCCAAGTAATTACCTCATGAAAATCTTTTACATTTTGGTCTCCAAATAAACTCGCATCTCCTTCAGATTTAAAAAAACCACGAGAATCTACCTGCACAACTGCATATCCGTTTGATACCCAAAATGCAGGATCAGGAGCTTCCCACATTGTCCAAGGGCTCACTTTAATTGATCCATGATTAAAATGATCTTTGTATGAAGTACTTAGAGCAGCGGGATATTCGTTTGGTCCTTTATCTTTATCATAAGCTGTAAAAGATAACACTACAGGATAGCGACCTTCTTTTTTAGGACGAAAAACATTCGCAGATAATGATACGCCATCGGACAAAGTAATGGAAACTCCTTTTTTAACGTTAGTGATTTCTTTTACAGCATCAATATTTAGAATAGTAACAGGGTAATCGTCAGATTCAAAAGGCTTTAAAATTACAGATGTAACCCCTTCGTATGGATTATTATTCTCATACGGACGTAAGAGTAAATAGTAAGCCATGCCAATAATAAGAACTAAAGTTGCTAGGGAGAAAAGCAATGTTTTTTTCATTTTCATACATTAATAATATTTTGTGCGAAATCTTAGATTTTTACTATCTATTCTTGATAAAAAAATATATAGACTACATTTTTAATGGATTGAATAGTTTGTGCTAAATAGTATTTTGAAAATAGATTTAAATCGTCCAGCACCAACATTTTACTGTTTTTTTGAAATTCTAATTTCATGAATTATAAGATAAGTTAAAACTATAATAAGCAACCCTGGAATTGCTAATCCACCAACCAATTCAAAAACGGAAAAACCAATAACCCCCAATGGAATAAGAAAATACATGGTCTTTTTTGATATCCAATCCTCTGCTCTTGCCTTATAAAGAATTAATAAATTTATGGGTATATACAATAATATTGCAGTGATTGTTCCTGGGCTATAATCTGCAAAGAAAAGTCCGGCTCCAATATGAAAAAAGGCGTTTGTAAGTTGTGACATTATAAAAAATAAAACTACTACATTGGCTGTAGGTTTACTTTTTCGAACAGAAAATAAAAAAATAAATAAGAGAGAGATAAAAGTGATGATTATGAAAACATATTCTGTGGTAAGTGAATTGTTCTCAAGAAAGTATCTTGCTCTCCAGGTTCTAAAATTTCCTTCTTTTTCTTCAAAATGATGAATACAATAAGCCAATGGGGCTAAAAGTAAGCTCGATTTAAAAGTTAGTTTTGCAATTAAGTTTTTCATTTTTATCCTTAATATTTATTTAAGGACAAAACTAATACTGAGAAGTTAGAAAAATCTCAACATTTGTTGAGAAATCAGGTTTTTTTATCTTTTCTTATGCGGCTTAATTGTGTGGGGGTAATTCCTATCATAGAGGCAATTAAGCGAAGTGGGAATTTTTTTATCAAATGTGGGGAATTCTGAAGAATAAATTGATAGCGTTCTTTAGAATCACTTGTAAGAAATGAAAAATGTTTTTTACCTAGTCCTACCACTATTTCTGAGATATATTCTCTATATAAAAAATTAAAAGTAAGATTTTGTTCAAGTAACCTATCCATATCGGTTACAGAAGTGACTAAAACAGAAGAAGGTTCTAAAAATTCTATGCCCATTGCGGTGGGTTCTTTTGTTTTTATGCTGATTAAGTCTAACATAAACTTATTTTCTTGGAGAATATTAGCGGTAGTAACCGTTCCATTTTTTTTCGTTACAAATACTTTGGCACCACCACTTACCATAAAACCTAGCGTTCGACTGATGGTGTAACTTTCTTTAAAAACATCTCCTCTATTAAAGGTTTTTTCTTTGAAGACTTCTAAAATTGTAGTTATCTCTTTTTCATTAGGATTGGAAACAGCTGTACGAATAAATTTTTCTAAATGATTTTTCAATATTGTGTGAATAGATGATAGATATACTTTGCTTGTTGCCAACAAAGATATATAAAAATAATAGCGGTTTAGATTTTTAATCGAAGTCACTTTTTTATATTTACAGTAGGTTCTAAACCGAATAGTTAGTGCTTCAAAATCCGCTACTATTCTTATACTAGACTTTTACCTGCAAGCTCAAAAAAAGAATGATAAAAAAGAAAAACATAATCGGAATTTGTGGTAGCGCAAGTGAAAAGTCTACAAACTTAGCAATATTAAAGTGGATAAGTGAATTTGGAAAACTTGACTTCAATTTGGAGATTGTAGATAACTTAAACGAATTACCTCATTTTAGAACTGAATTGACAGATAACAATGTTCCTAAAAAAGTTATCGACTTTCGTAATAAAATTGAAAACGCGGACGGAATAATAATTTGTACACCTGAATATGTATTCAGTATTCCGAGTGGTTTAAAAAACATGATTGAATGGTGCGTATCAACAACTGTTTTCTCTGACAAACCAATTGGACTTATAACCGCTTCGGCAAGTGGAGAAAAGGCACACAAAGAACTGCAATTGATAATGGAAACTATCCAAACTAAATTTCTTGAAGACACAACTCTTTTAATCAAAGGAGTAAAAGGAAAAATAAGTAAAGAAGGAGAAATATTGAACACAAAAACCGAAAGTGATTTAAAAAAAATTGTTTTAAATTTCTCTAAAATAATATAACTCAAATTATGATTTATATAACTCAACTTATATATGTAATAGATGGAAAAGAAGATGTTTTTAATCAATTTGAAGATATAGCGATTCCAACTATATTAAAATATAATGGTCGCCTAATATTAAGAATTCGACCAGACGAAAGTTCTATAATTGAAAGAAACATTGAAAAACCTTATGAAATTCATTTAATAGAGTTTGATACCCAACAAGATTTTGATAATTTCAAAAAAGATGAAGTACGAAAAAAATTCTTTCATTTAAAAGAGCAATCAATTAAAGCTTCAATCTTGATACAAGGTGTTAAACTTTAAATAGAAGGTCAACAGGTAAAAATTTATGAAAAACATAAGATAGTTAAGGCTAAATGAAATGTCTCTTTTTATTTATATAAAATAAAAGCAAAATATGACAATTTGGCTTGGTGATAATCCGAAATGTAGAGCTTATCACCTCTCATACATTATACTGAACGTTATAATTCACTCAGCCCATTCTCCTACATTCCGCGAAAAGCTACATTTCGTAAAAAGAGCTTCATTATACAGGTCTTGAACACAATCCCCAATTTTAGCTTTCCATTCCGTTAACCCTTTCCGTTGCTCTGGAAAGGAATACTACATTCCCGAGCCAAAATTGTGAATTAAGTCCGCTTTTTCATCGGAAAGCTATCACTTCGGTTTTCTTAACAGAATTTTCGGCGAAGTCTTCTTGAGCCTTCACTCGAAAATTCTTAAAAACCGAAACGCTGCCTTACACATTTTAAGGGGTTTATAATGGATAAAGCCTTTATTGTTTTTCGGGGCGTCGAAAAACGGGCACGACATAACCAATTCTAATTTAACCACAGCTACTTATTTCGCTTAACTGTCGGTACGCTCAAACGCAACTGCGTTTAAAAGAATTGCTAATGCCTTTATGGAACTTGTCAAGACTATACGAGTTTTAGTGAAAAATAAGGCTTCTACTTCCTTGAAAATGCGAGCATTTTACTACGTCGCAAACACACCTGATTTTACTCTAAAAGTCTTGACAAAACCCACTCTATCCATTGTGCTATGCACAGAAGAAAAGAACAAACACCCCTTAAAATTTAATCTGTTTTAAATCAATAGGGGGAAATATAAATCACTTAAATATTTTATTATGAGTACTTTAAAAAATCACGTACAGTTAATTGGAAACGTTGGACAAGAACCAACAATTACAAACCTTGAAAGCGGTAAAAAAGTAGCCCGTTTCTCAATCGCTACAAATGAAAACTACAAGAACAGTAAAGGTGAAAAGCAGACAGATACAAATTGGCATACGGTCGTTGCTTGGGGTAAAACTGCTGAAATTGTAGAGAACTATGTAGGTAAAGGAAAGGAAGTCGGACTGGTAGGAAAGTTAAAGACCAGAACCTACACCACAGACGACGGAAACCAACGCTATGTAACAGAAGTTGTAGCCGATGACATTCTATTACTTGGAAGCAAAGACGACAAGTAAATATTAAAATTAAAGAGGGCGTAACCGTCTAAAGATGCGCCCTCTTTTCATTATCCATATTAAAAATAGAAACAATGAAGCACAAAGTTAACGAAATAAAGATTAGCTATAGAGAGGAATTGAAATCCTCAACGTGGCATAAAATAGGTAATTCACAAGATGCAGCAGAATTACTTTTTGAGGATTGGGATAAAAATACCATTGGTATACAAGAAACTTTTAAGGTCGTTTTATTAAACAATAGCAATAAAGTGAAAGGAGTATACCAACTCTCGCAGGGCGGGATTACTGGAACATTGATAGATTTACGAATATTGTTTGCAGTTATTTTAAAATCCTTATCGGTAGCCGTCATTTTAGTACACAATCACCCAAGTGGAAAATTGCAACCTAGTGATGCTGATAAAATGCTAACGAACAAGATTAAAAAAGCATCTAAGCTTTTTGACATCACCATTCTTGACCATTTAATATTTGCGCCTGATGGGGATTATTTTAGTTTCGCTGATAATGGAATTCTGTAAAACGAATAGTTATGGTTTATCTCAATTTTACAGACTTGAGCGAAGAAGCTCAAAACCGACTTTTGGAAACTTCCAAAGAAGATGTGAAACGAAAATTTGGTGATGCTATTCGCAAATATGTAAAAGAAAATTATGGTTGTTTTGAAACGATGATTGAAGAAGAAGCACTTCGGAATTTGTATTCTTATACCTACATATTTAATGTATGATGTTTTAAAGAATTTAACCAAGCACCTCTAAAATTTTAGGGGTGTTCTTTTTGTGATTAGTTTTAAGTCAAGAAAAATTCTTATCTTTATTTCGCTGAAATTCAGCATTCAAATTAAAGTAAGGTTATCCACTTTTCGACTTTCGCCGATACCCTTACACATCGAAAAATAACATACTGGAAAATTATTTCCTTGAAAATGGCAATCGGTTTTTTAACCGGATTGTATGGATTTTTGTCACGCTTGCGCGTGACGAAAAGGAATAGCAAGAGGGTAACACGCTGCGCGATGTTTCGGATTCCTTTTCGTTTTTAATTAACTGATTATCAATTAATTAATAATTGTTTAATTTCTTAGTAATCAACAATTTGCGACAAATGCCTTGTGAATGCCCATTTTTAGGAAAGATTTTGCGACAAATCGGCGAAATATGGACTCATTTACAGGAATTAGATTTAAAAAGGAAACTGCAAAACGTTTCCAAAAATTCTCACGCACTCACTTTAAATCGCACACCGAAGCGATGGCTACAATGCTAGATTTTTTCTTCTATAATGAGATTTCGCCAAAGGAAAAATTAGGTCCTACTGGACGAACTATTGAAGCTAAACTTTTAAAAAGCTTCTGTAATAATTGCCTAAGTCTGTATCAAAGACCTTTTCAAAAAGTGTCGCTAAATCCTTAATATCACCTTTGACCGCACCTGTTGATATGAGCGCATAGGTAAGTTCTATAAGGTCGATTTTATTTGCAGTCCAATTTAAATTTAAGTTGTCTAGGATTTTTTGCTCTTGGGTGTTTTTTCTCTTGTGCTTTTTCAAGTTATTAAGCTCATTTTTGTAATGAATAATAAGTAGGTCATAAGCCATAATTTTTGCCACGGCATTGTCGTGGCTAGTAGAAAATTCTTCATCTGTGTAAAAATGTGAGGTTTCTGAAATTAGACCCACATTATCATTACCGCGTAAAAAATAAAATTCATCTAAAAAGGTTCCGTTCTGTCTATAATATTTACAGAACTCACTATTTTCATAGTAATAATCTTGTAATAGTTTAATTTGGGCGTCTATATATGCTTTTTTTGATTTGTTTGTGCCTCTTGGTTTTTGAATCAAATATTTATAAAGTTTTGCATAAAATTTTAGTTTCCCATAAATGATAGGCTTCTGCTCTTTGAAAAAAAGAATTTCGTGCTTTTTATCTTTGAATTCATTATTTCTCAATATCACCCTCAATTTCTGAAGGTACTTCCTTGAAATTTGAATACCCCTTTCAACATCGGAAAATTCCATAAGGTTGGATTCATCGATAACTTGGATTTCTTCCTTGTATGCTTCTATTATTTTTTTGATTTCTGAGTCCAAAATTAACTTCGTTTCTTTTTTTTCTACACAGGATTCTATTCTTTAATTAGTGGTTGTTTTTAACAGTTTTACTTTTACGTTATTTTTTAATTATCATCTGTGTTTTGTTTATTATCGTTGTATGCTATATGCTTCTTGTCAATATCTATGTTCGTTAGCTTCAAACTGGAATTCCATAATTCCCTTTGAAAATATACATTATAGGAATCTATTGAGCTCTTAATAACTTTTCCATCAGAGAAATAGCTATGCTTTAACTTGCTAAATTTTTCATCAAAAGCAAGAGTAGCTAAGTTTTTCCCCGCCTGTTTAGGGGTATTTACATTTCTTTTAAAGAGAGTTAAAACGGGTAAAACATTCTTCCATAAAAACCGCATAAATGGCGAGTACGTCTTTGCAAGACCAGTACCAGGTGTCATCCCAGGGTCATAGGCATTAACCCTTATATCAGTACCTTTAACTTGATTTTGAAGCTCGTAGGCAGTGAGGATATTGCAAAGTTTTGAGGTTGAATATCTTCTTTGTCCAACAATATTTTGTTTTTCTGAGCTTTCTTTGGGGT
This sequence comes from uncultured Cellulophaga sp., assembly GCA_947496695.1. Lineage (GTDB taxonomy): Bacteria > Bacteroidota > Bacteroidia > Flavobacteriales > Flavobacteriaceae > Cellulophaga. The sequence continues at coordinate 86,335 of CANMEI010000002.1, forward strand.
AAGCCAGCTCTTCTGCGCTAGTGTATATTGGTGGGGCTATAGGTAAGTTTAACTCAGGGTCGTGAGTATCACTTGCGGTAAAGAGAATATGACCGTCATTATTTACAAAAGGTAATAAGAGTTGTGTTAGTGCAAATGGTCCTAAATGGTTTACACCAAAAGTAAGTTCAAACCCATCAGATGTATATATTGTGCCACCTATATTCTGAATTCCCGCATTGTTAATTAGTATAGCAACTGAGTTGTGTTTCTCTTTTGAGAATGACTCGGAAAAATGACGTATAGATTTTAAGGATGCTAAATCTAGCTCTAGGCATTTGATGTTTTTATGCCCTGTTTTGTTTTTGATGATTTCTACAACATCATTACCTGCCAATAAATTTCTAACAGGTAAAATGATTTGGTGTTTAGTAGCTACGCGAGCCATTTGCAATGCACATTCGAAGCCTATGCCGCTTGTTCCGCCAGTAATGATAATTGAATCCATTTTTTTCGTTTTTATGTTCAATGCAAAATTCGTTACAGTAAAAACAAAACGTTTTGTCAATTGACAAAAAATGGATTTAAATATTTTTCCTTATCCTACTTAATGATGATTGTGTTATTCCCAAATAAGAAGCCAAATAAGAAAGAGGAATTCTATTTGCTAGCTTTGGGAATTTCTCTAAAAAGTTAAGATACCTAGTCGTGGCGTTTTCTGATAACATCGGGCTTAGTTTATTAACTTTTTCAATCAATGCTTTTTCTGTAATTTTATTTATAATGGCATCCCACGTAATTATAGTTGACGATAAATCTTTTAATGATTCCACACTAAAAATTATTAGGGTACAGTCAGTTATAGCCTGTACATATTCAGATGACGGTATTTTCTGATTAAAGCTATTTATGTCTACTGCAAAATTGTTTTCATCAATAAAATACTTAGTAATTTCCTCACCAGTACTATTATAATAACATACTCTTAAAATACCTTCTATAATGAATGCCACTTGTTTTGGTATTTTTCCAGCTTCTGAAAAATACTCGTCTTTTTTCAAGGCAATCATGCTCGATTTTCTTTTGATTAAATCAATTTGCTGCTGATTTAATTCACCAAACAGCAATAGATAGTTGATTAAATTTTCCATAGTGCAAAGGTTGTAATTTAATACAACTTATAATTTTGCAAATGACAAAAAACATATTATTAGTGCTATTAAGGTTTTAAAACAGTTAACTTAAATATTCCTTTATCATTAGCAGCGTGCTCAATAGCTTCATTAACATCATCTAAATCAAATTCTGATATTTGAAATAAATCTAATGAAAGAAGCCCTGATTTGGCTATAGAAATCAATTGCTGCGGCGCAGTACTTTTATACATCCATTGCCCCTTGATGGTAATTGAATTTCGCATTATCCAAGGGTAGGGTAATTTTAATTCGTTGCCTCCAAGCATACCTACACCACCCATTAATGATATTCTACCATATTCTCTTACGGTCATAATAGCCGTTCGAACAGCTTTAGCATCTACCGAAGGGGGTAAAATATCAAATGCACAGTCAATAGGGTCTGAAGAAGCATTTTTTATGTTTTTTATATCCAAATCTTCATCTCCTGTTAAACAAACAGTTTTGACTCTGTTTCCTAAGCGTTTTGTTAACTCATCTAGAACTATTTGATTTCTCCCTAAAGCTATCACACATTTTGCACCCATAGCTAGAGCAAGTGCCAAAGCAGCACTTCCAAAAAAACCTGTTGCTCCACTAATTACTATGGTTTCTCCTACCTTAAGGTCAATGGATAACAAGCCTCCAAATGGTATTAAAAATGTATTTAGAGTACTCCATGATGCAGCTTGTTTCGAAGATATTTCTCCTATTTTATAAGCGTTTTCTGTTGGAATCATCATTTCTTCGGCAAATGAACCGTTACGATAGTGTTTCTGTAATTTAAGACCTCCTTCTCCGCGAGCACTCCAACCTTGTAAGGTAATATCAGGTGTTTGTGCATCATCTCTAGAACGAAACGTTGGGTCGCATAATACCCAATCGCCTTTTTTTAATTTAGTGGCATCTGGACCAACTTCTAGTATTTGACCAACGGCTCCAGCTCCTGGTATTTGAGGTAAATCTATGAGATAGTTACGCTCTCCATTAAAAATTTCTTTAGTGTAATGAAGTACTGGTGCTGCTACAACTTTTACCTTAATTTCACCTGTACCAAGCTTTGGGCTTTCTGTTTGCTCTACGTTTAAAGGGGCGTCGAATGATTTTAGTATAGCCGCTTTCATAATTTTAAAGTTTTAATTTCAAAATTATAGAACAGTTTAAGTCTTTTACTGAAGAAATGGTAACTAATCAGAGCGATTTTCTGACTCGACTTAAAGACTGGGGTGTAATACCTAGATAGGAGGCTATGTATTTAAGTGGTATTCTATTAACAACATCACCATTATTGGAAATAAACTTCTCATATTTTTCTAGAGCACTGCAATTTCTAAGTAACCGACTTTCGTCAATTTTTCTTTTTAGTTCTATCTGAACTAATTCATTGAAAATCTCTGACCAATGAGGTATTCCTAAGGTCGCTTGCTTTTCTATTTTAAAAATTTCACAAGGTGTGATAGATTGAATACAAAATTTAGAAGGCTCTCCTGAATTATAACTTTCTAGGTTCGTGAGAAATTGATTTTCCTTGAAAAAAAAGTTGGTGGTTTCATCTCCATCCTGATTCAATTCTTTTGTTCTTACTACGCCTTTGGCAATATAAATTACAAAATCAGAAATTTGACCCTTTTTCAATAAAGTAGTTTCCCTTTTTAAAGTTATAGGTTTAAAAAGGGAAAGTATATTTTGAATTTCATCTTTAGTTAAATCAAAATTTTCATTAAAGTTAGTCGCTAAAAGTTCTAGCATTTACTAATTCCAAATTTCATTAGCACTTGTTAATATTACAGGTGCTTTATCTGTTACTAATATCGTGTGCTCGTGTTGAGTTACAAATCCACCTTTATTCCCCACTAAAGTCCAACCATCCTTTAGCTCCACAACATTATTAGATTTTGTTGAGATAAATGTTTCAATAGCTACTGTTGTATTTTTTTTAAACCTCTCAAAATTAGTCCTAACTCTATAGTTTAAAATGTTTTCTGGTTTTTCGTGTAAACTTCTACCGACCCCATGACCAGCCAAGTTTTTAATTACTTTAAATCCAGATTTTTTTGCTTCAGTTTCTATAACGTGACCAATATCAGCAATTTTTACACCACCTTTAATTCTTTGAATGGCCTTTTGTAATATATCTTTTGAAGCATCTACTAATGGTTGGTGATTATGAATATCGTTGCCCAATACAAAGGAGCCACCATTATCAGACCAAAAACCATCCAATTCTGCGGATACATCAATATTGACTAAATCTCCTTCTTTTAATATTTTTGTTTTTGATGGAATTCCATGTGCAACTTCTTCATTTACACAGATACAAGAATACCCAGGAAATTTATAAGTCTCATAGGGCGCAGATTTAGCTCCATAACTTTTTAGAATTTCGCCTCCATACTCATCTAATTCTTTAGTGCTCATTCCAACTTTAGCGTGTTCTCTCATCAATTTTAATGTCAAACCGACAATCTCACTAATTTTTTTCATTCCGGCTAATTCGGATTCTTTTGTTATAGACATACTATTTTTATTAAAATTTAGTAAAGGCTTATGGTTAAACAAAATAAGTATAATTAGGGTTTTTAACCTAAAAATTATTTAAAAACTTACACCCAAGTCCTTTCAAGCTTTATATTTTATAAAACCTTATTCATAATTAAGTTTTCGTAGGTGTTGGTTTCTAGAGGTAAATTTACACTACCTATTGATGTATAGCCTTGTCTTTTATAAAACGCTATTGCTTTAGAATTATTGATATAAACTTCAAGATTAAAACTGTTGAATCCATTTTGTAAAACTTTTTTTTCGGCTTCATTTATCAATCCATATCCAATTCCTTTTCCAAAGAATTTTTCCAAAACATAAAGTTTACCTAATTGGGGCACAGGTATATTTCGTATTGGGCAATTACTATTAAATATTATGTCGGCTACACCAACTGGGTTGTTGTCATAATAGGCAACAATTAATCGTGGTGGATTTTCTTTAATATTTTTTTTTATCTGTTCATCTGAAAATTTTTCGGTAATCAAATTTGCAAATTCAAATGTTATACCGTCAACCGCGTATGTTTGGATATATGCTGTTTTAAGTAAAATAGAAATTCTAAGTGAATTAGATATTTTAGCCTCTCCATAGGTTATGTTCATCATAAATTGTATGTGTTTAAATTGCGCCATAAAATAAGTAATACTAGAAAACTAATAATTCTCATTTGGTAAAAATTTTGTGCGTCAATCAACAAATAATAATTGTAATGCTTAAATAGGATGTCACACAAAATTAGGAACAACTATGAGTTATGATTTTTAAATCTAAAAATTGACTACACTATCAAGAGCATCATCCGCATCTTTATGGATGAAATTAGCTTGATAACTTATTGTGGTAGTTACTGAAGAGTGACGATATAGTTTTTGAAGCATTTGAATTGGGATTTTATCTCCAGATATGTTACCAAAACTATGTCTAGCAATGTGCATACTTATATTCTTCTTTATTCCCAATTTCTTAGCTACAATTTGAAGCCTTCTATTTAAATTTCGAGTTATAGATTGTGTACGTTTAGATACTTCTTCTGTTTCTTTGAGGTTTACACCGCTTAGCTGTGGAAATACAAGTTTGCCATTTGTTGGTTGTTTTTTATAGTAGTTGAAAATTTTAATAGCCTTTTCAGGAATTTTAAGTGAAACCAGTTTACTATTTTTATTCATCCTATATAGCAACCTATCATCGTTAAAATCTGACCATTTTAATTTCAAAACATCGCTAACGCGAATACCAGCAAAGTAAAAACTGATAAGCCATATATGAATTGCCTTTTGTTGGGCTTCGGTTATGTCTTTTGCGTTTTCTAGCTTTTGAATTTCATCTGCCGTAAAACCAATTTTTTGGGACTCAGGGATTCTGATGGTCATTTTCCCTTTTCCAAAAGGATAAAGACCTCTGTCTGTTATTGATTCAGAAATAGCTAAATTAAAAATGGTTCTTATTAGTATAAGATAATTTACAACGGTTCTAGGCGAAAGTTTTCTAGTATACAATAAATGGGCTTCAAACTTTTTAAGAATTGTAGCGTTGAGCTTATTGAATGCTATAGAATCCTTACCTAAAAATTCTTTGAACCTTTTTAATCTTCCAAACTCAGTATCATACTGATGATGTTTGTTTCGATTTTTTAGACTTTGAAGATGTATATCAGCAACATCAAAAAAATCAAGCTTTTTTGATACTACAATTTTATCCTTAATCTCTGAAACAGTTTCGTACTCTATTTTCATTTCAGACTTAAGAACCTTATCATTTGCTTCCGCAACTTTAGTTGTAATGAAATTTTTTAAAACCAGAGAGTTCGGATGAGACTTTCGGACATTACGGTTTTTTTCGTCCCAAAACTTTTCTTCGATATATTGACCAGTATTTATATAAGAACTTTTCCTGTCTTTAGTGATACGAATTGCAATAGGATATAAACCTGCTTTATTCTTTTTCTTTCTTAAAACCACTCTAACTGTCGCCATAATATTACTTTTGAGACTATAAAGATAATAATTTTGGGTACAACATAGGTACAACAAATGTTGATTTTGAATGATATTAATTGCTATTATAATTTATTATACAGTGTTTAAATCATTGTAAATAAGGGTTTTTACGTAATTTTGACTAAATAGTGTCAAAAACTCATAACCCGAAGGTCACTGGTTCGAGTCCAGTTCCCGCTACTAAGTAAAACCACTTCTAAAGAAGTGGTTTTTTTATTTATAATCTTTTCTATTTCAAAATAACCTCTTACTTTCTAATAAGATTATCTAAGAACAGTTTATTAAGTAAATTATAATAATTTACTCTTATGCTTTTTTGATGTTTAACTACATTAAACAGTCATCGGTCTAAATTACTTTCAAAAAAATAAGATTTTATAAATCTTAATATAAAATATTTACTTTGGGCTAAGTATTGGTTCGAAAAAAACTAGCTTCTTTTTAAATTTTAATTGTCATGATGAAATTAAAGTTCTTATTGATTTGCATAAGCTTAATTTATATTTCTTGTTCAGATAAAAAAGAAAAAACCGATAGTACAGAAACTAAAAAACTTCTTGTTGATTATGTAAATCCATTAATGGGAACAGATTCTGATTTTAGTTTATCAAACGGAAATACTTATCCAGTAATAGCAACACCGTGGGCTATGAATTTTTGGACCCCAATGACCTCAAAAATGGGTGACGGTTGGACTTATAAATATCATGATAAAAAAATAAGAGGCATCAAACAAACTCACCAACCAAGTCCTTGGATAAATGATTATGCAGCATTTTCATTAATGGCCACAACAGGAGATTTAAAATTTCAAGAAGATGAAAGAGAATCATGGTTTTCTCATAAAGCTGAAATCGTAAAACCTTATCATTATTCAGTATACTTAGCTGATTACGATGTAGTAGCTGAAGTTGCACCAACAGAAAGAGCCTCTCATTTTAAATTCACTTTCCCAGAAGCTGATTCTTCTTATATAATGTTAGATGCATTTTTCAAAGGCTCAATGGTCAAAATTATCCCTGAAGAAAGAAAAATTATTGGCTATTGCAGAAATAATAGTGGCGGAGTTCCTGATAATTTTTACAACTATTTTGTTGCTGAATTTGATAAAGATTTTGAAATTAACCACACTTGGTCAGATGGTTGGAAATTAATCAAAAACTCTAAAGAAAGTATAGGCCAACATGTTGGTGCTATTATAGGTTTTAAAACAAGAAAGGGCGAAGTAGTTAATGTAAAAGTAGCATCATCTTTTATTAGTCCTGAGCAAGCATCATTAAACTTACAGCGAGAAATTGGAGATGATTCTTTTGATCAAACCAAAGAAAAAGCAAAACAAGCTTGGGAAAAAGAATTACAAAAAATTGAAATTGAAGATGATGATTTAGCCAGTATAAAAACATTTTATTCTTGTCTTTATCGCGTTTTACTTTTCCCGAGAAAATTTTATGAATTCAATAAAAAGAACGAAATAGTACATTACAGCCCATATAATGGCAAAATTGAGCCTGGTTATATGTTTACCGATAATGGTTTTTGGGATACTTTTAGAGCCGTATTTCCATTTTTTAATATGATGTACCCTGAATTAAATGGGCATATTATAGAAGGTTTAGCGAATACCTATAAAGAATCTGGTTGGTTGCCAGAATGGGCAAGTCCTGGGCATAGAGATTGTATGATTGGTTCTAACTCAGCTCCTATTATTGCCGATGCATACTTAAAAAATATTAAAAATATTGATTCAAAACTTCTTCTTGAAGCCATGATTAAAAATGCAACCGTTGAGAAAGGTAGACCTGTAAACTCGGTTGGCAGAGCTGGTTTAAGTTATTATAATAAGTTAGGTTATGTTCCATACAATGTAGATATTCATGAAAATGTTGCCCGAACTTTAGAGTATGCTTATGCTGATTTTACAATTGCGAAAATGGCTGAGAAAATGGGCAAAACTAACATTGCCAATCAATACTTTAAAAAATGTATGAACTACAAAAATGTATTTGATCCCGCAACAAAATTGATGAGAGGAAAAAATAAGGAAGGAGATTTTCAAACTCCTTTTAACCCTCTAAAATGGGGTGATGCATTTACAGAAGGAAATAGTTTACACTATACTTGGTCTGTATTTCATGATATAGATGGACTCATAAAATTAATGGGAGGAAAAGAAAAGTTCTCAAATAAACTAGATAGTGTTTTTAAAATGCCTCCAAATTTTGATGCATCATACTATGGGTTTACAATACACGAAATTAGAGAAATGCAAATTGTTAACATGGGTAACTATGCTCACGGAAATCAACCTATTCAGCATATGATTTATTTATATAATTACGCAAATAAACCATACAAAACTCAAGAAAAAATAAGAACTGTATTAAATAAACTATACGCTGCTACACCAGATGGTTATTGTGGTGATGAAGACAATGGGCAAACTTCTGCATGGTATGTTTTTAGTTCTTTAGGTTTTTATCCGGTTACTCCTGGAATTAATGAATATGTAATTGGATCTCCATTGTTTAAAAAAGCAACGTTACATTTAGAAAAGGGGAAAACATTTTCAATTGAAGCCAAAAATAATTCTGCTAAAAAATTTTACATACAATCTGCCACTTTAAACAATAAAGAATTGAATAATAGCTACTTAAAGTTCGAAGACATACAAAATGGAGGTAAACTAGAGTTTATATTAGGAGAGTCTCCTAATAAAGAATGGGCTAGTAAACCTGAAAATGTTCCGTATTCATATTCTGTAAATAGTAACTAATTGGGTCTATTAGTTTTTTAAAATATAATCTACAGCTGCCATTGAATGAATTTCTGTAGTATCAAATATTGGAATATCTAAATCACCTTCAAAAATCATTAACGGAAACTCTGTACATCCAAGAACAATTCCCTTGGCTCCTTTTTCCCTTAAATCACTAATTACATTAAGAACATATTTTTTAGAATCTTCCTTTACAATACCATAAGTAAGCTCTTCTTCAATAATTCTTTGCAGTTCATTAATTACTAGGTCTTCATCAGGTACAACAACATCAATCCCGTTTTTAATAATTCTACCTGTAATAAAATCACCTTGCATACTATATTTAGTACCTAAGAACCCTACTTTTTTCACACCAATTTTATTGATCTCTTTTGCAGTAGCATCTGCTATATGAATTACTGGAATATTTAACTTTTCTTGCACAGTATTATAAACCTTGTGCGGTGTATTTGCGCAAAACATAACTGATGTTGCTCCAGCATCATTTAAATGATTTCCGGCGTTTACTAACATATTTGCTATAGAATCCCATTTATTTTCTTTTTGAAACCTATGAACCTCAGCTTGGTTTATAGTGTAAACAATTAATGGAGGATTTGTATTATTCCCAAAATGCTTATTAACTGCTGTGTTTATTGCACTATAATATTCCACTGTTGAATGCCATGAAGTACCACCTATAAGACCTAAAGTATTCATTCTTTCATCTTTAGTTTCTACAACAGTTTTATTTTCCATTGTTTCTAATTTCCCTTCTTTCTTTTCACCTGTATTATTACACGATAAAATACTTAAAAACAACAAGCCTAAACTATATTTATTGATAAAATGCATAATCAAATATTTACTTTGTTTTTAATTAATTTCCTTTGCCTAATAATTCAATCCACTCTTTCATGTAATTTGTATTTCTAACACCATTGGAATGTGCTTTTTTACCTTCTGGAAAACTTAAATTAAATGCATAAATATGTTCTTCTGGTATTTTCATAGCAATATATGTTTCCTTAATTGTTCTTGCCATTGGTTCTTGCGCATGATAAGTTCCGTACCAACGCTCTAAAGGCGTTACGCTTTTAGTTGAATACCAAGAAGCTATTTGGTTTTTAGCGCTATAATCCCATCCACCTGAAAAATCAATAACTCTTGCTACGACATGTTTTTTTGCAATAAAAGCGGCCATCCCGCCTCCTTGAGATTGACCAGCAACAGCTATTTCTTCCCATTTAAGGTGATCACCATCTAAATAAGCATTCCAATTTCCCTCTTTATCAATTTCTGAAAGATAGACTAAAAGTTTAACTAACCTATTTTCTATAGCATCATATGGCTTATCAGTAATTAATGGGAATTTATTAGTGCCAAAAATTCTCATAGTTCTAAATTCATCAGTACATTTTGAATCCTCTTCTAAATTTTCTCCTTTACAAATTCTAGCAACTGCAGGTGTATTTATATAGGATAGATTAATAACCTTATACCCTTGCTTTACAGCTGTTAAAAAAAGATTTTTAGGTCCACGTAATGCAATCCCATTTGTACCTGGCATAAACAACAAAAGCTTATTTTGTTTTACTGCAGGGTCATATGCTATTAAGTGCGGAGTGTCAGCTTCTGTAATTCTAACATCTGTTTTAGAAGGTTTTATTTCTAAAACATGATGAGTTTTTAAAAATACAGAATCAGTTTGCGCAAAAGAGTAATTAAAAAATATTAAAATGAAAAAATGCCTCATAGACTTTTTAATTGATTTACTTAAAAATAATCTTTTAAAGTATTTAAAAGTAAAAATAAAAAGCATTATTATATAGCGAAAGTAATCTTCAATTTCAGTTTTAAGAATTCATAAAAAAAAGAATATCGAAAACATTAAATTAATTTTTTTTAATCAATTTAATAAAATGTCAGCAACATCAATTTAACATATTAAAAAATGATACTAAAAATTATTGTTAAGAATATAATTTTAATAGTTTTTGATGCATTTTTAAAAGTAAAAAACCAACTTTTTGAAGTTGTTTTTTCTTACTTTTTTAAAACTTATTGTGTTTATATATTCTAGTCATATTTCCTAATTGAAATGATTAGATTTTTTTTCTGAAATTTTTCTTTATTTCTAGATATACTAGAAAAGAAACAACTAATGCGCAAATTACAATTGCTACAATAGGATACGCATTAATAATCTTCACTAAGCTTTCAAATAACTCACTCATTTTTCAACCTCTTGTCTTGTTTCGTATAGATACTTATAATCGTAAATAGTTGCGTTTTATTATAAAAAAAGGATTAAATATTTCATAAAAACGTTTCTTGAACACCTATATATATTTAAGATCATCGATTAAACACACAATAAACTAACTTAAAAAAGCATTATACACTCTAACTAAAATCAACCCAACAGCATACTTTCCAACTAGTAATACAAATACTGTTTTCCAACCAAGTTAATTTTAGTTTTTATAGCAATAATAAAACTAAAATGTGTTTTATAACTTTAAAATCTAATAAAAAAACAGAAAAAAATGGAAAATATATTAGTTGCTGGTGCCAATGGTACAACAGGAAAAAAAATAGTGTCCCTCTTAAATCAATCACAATATTTTAACCCTATTGCTATGGTTAGAAAAGAAGAACAAATTGGGCAGTTCTCAGATAAAAATATAGAGACTGTATTAGCTGATTTAGAGGCTGATTTAACTAATGCTACTAAAAATATTGATAAAGTAATTTTTGCAGCAGGATCTGGTGGCAAAAAAGTAGTCGCTGTTGACCAAGAAGGTGCTAAAAATTTAATAACTGCTTCTAAAAAAAATGGGATTAAGAAATTTATTATGCTAAGTTCTATGGGAGCTGATAAACCTGAAGAATCAGATCAGTTACAAGAATATTTAGAAGCTAAACATAATGCAGATGTTTTTTTGAAAGAAAGTGGTTTAAATTACACTATTGTAAGACCAGGATCATTAATTAATAATAAAGGAACTGGAAAAATAAAACTTGCTGAAAAATTAAATGAACAAGGAGAAGTTACTAGAGATGATGTTGCACAAACTTTAGTTAGAACTTTACACGACGATATTGCTAATAAAGAAACTTTTGAGATTATAGAAGGAAACAACCTAATTGGTAAAGCACTAGACGAAACACATTAAAACTTAACTTCTACTGCTCTAAATCATTAGCTTGAAAACTAATAAGCTCATTCTCTGAAAATTCAGGAATGAGCTCTATTGGATTACAACAAACTTCACAATCTTCAACATAAATTTGCTTGCTTACAGAACTATCAAGTAGCATTGAAATTTCTTCCCAACAATACGGACATTGAAAAAAATGTTCATACATGAGTTATAAATTTACATTTAATAACTGCCCAGTCAATTGTAATAATTCTACTTCTGCTAATTTAGCATCATACTTGGCTAAGTTTTTATTCGTATTTGCATTCAACAAATTAATTTGTGCTTGCCTAAATTCTATTGATGTAATTCTACCTAATTGAAATTGCTCTTTTGAACGCTCAAAATTATTCTGATTGGTAATTACGTTTTGCTCTTGTATTTCGTAAATTTTAAGCAAATTATCATAAATAGTTTTTGCGTTTTGAATATCGCGCTCAATTTCAACAGCTAATTGCTTTTTAATTAATTCTTGATTATCATACGCAATTTTAGCATTTTTTATGGCCACAGATGTACTACCACCATCAAACAAATTCCATGTTAAACTTGCTGTTAAATCTAAATCATAGGTATTTTTATTACTTCCAGGTATCACTTGCCCTGGTATAAATGAACTTGATGCACTTTGATTCAAATTCCAACCATATTCTCCTGTTAAACCTATAGTAGGCAAATAACCCGATTTACTGACCTTAATATCGTATTCATTAATTTTTAAGTTTTTTTCAGCTTGTAATAATGACACATTATTTTCATTGGATTTTAAAATATGACTTTCTAACTCTAAACTCGGAGTAAACATTACTATTGTATCAACTTGATACGTTTTACTTAAGTCTTGATTAAGCACTACATTCAAATCACGTCTAGCATTTACTAATTCTTGTTTTGCATTTAATAATGAAATACTGTCGTTAGTAGCATCAACCTGAGCATTTAATATATCAAGTTTTGTGTTCTGCCCGTATTCAAAAGAATATTCTTCTCTTTTAATACGTTCTTTTGAAATTTCTAATGCTTGCTTTAAAACATTATAATTTTCAGTAAGTTGAGCTACTTCAAAATACACTGTAAACATTTGAACAATTGTATTTTCAATAGTTTCTCTTGCCTGCAACTCAGTTAACTGATACTGTTCTTTTAATTGTTTATAGGTATAAAACCTACCTAAACCATCAAATAACGTATAATCTAAACTTAAACCTCCACTATAAGATCTTGATTCCGCATGATCAATTTCTAAATCTGCCCTTGGTGTAACACCGTCATCTTCAAACTGTCCTGGATATTTAGTATTACTATCTAAATCATTATAGTTTGCACTCGCTGAACCAGACAATGTTGGTAAGTACCCAGAATTTAAAATGCTTTTATTATTTGCCGCAATTTCTACATCGTTTGTCGCAATTTTAATTCCAAAATTGTTTTCTAAAGCAATTGCAATTGCTTCTTCTTTAGTTAAAAAATTCTCTTGTGCGAAAAGAGATCCGCAAAAACTAAAAAGTAATATTATATATAATTTTCTCATTGGTTATTGAGGTATATTAGTCATTAAAATGTTCTTCTTCATCTCTTTCTTTGATAGCTCTCTCAACTTCTTCTTTAGAAATTTTCTTACCAGTAATTAACCATTTAGTAATTACTTTAAGTTTATTACTAAAAGCTAAAAATAGAGGTAACATTAACAAAGTTAATATAGTTGCAAATGCAATACCATAAGAGATTGAAATTGCCATAGGTTTTAAAAACTGCGCTTGTCTACTTTTTTCTAGTAATAAAGGTGCTAAACCTGCGACAGTTGTTATTGAAGTTAAGAATATTGCTCTGAACCGTGATTTTCCTGCTTCAAAAATAGCATCATCAAACTTCATTCCCTCCTTCAAGTTTGTATTAAACTTACCAATCAACACAAGTCCATCATTAACCATAATACCAATTAATGCAATAATACCTAGTAAAGAAAGTATGTTAACTGGAAAACCATGAATCCAGTGCCCCCATGAAACTGCAGGTAAACAGAATGGGATTAATAACAATAACATTAATGGTTGACTAAAACTACGGAATGTAAATGCTATAGTTATATATATTAATGCTAATACAGATAAACCTACTAAGCGTAATGAATCTGAAAACTTTTTAGCCTCTCTATTTTGACCTTCATAAGAAGCTGAAACAGAAGAATATTTAGATTGAATTTCAGGCATTACATTTTGCTTTATATCCAACATAATGTCAGTACCACTAGTTTCTTTACTGTTTTTAAGATCTGCAGTAACTTGTATTTCTCGTTGCCCTTCTAAGTGATTTATAGCAACATCTCCACGTTCAATTATATAACTTGCAATTTCTTTTAAAGGAACTTTTCCACCATCAGGTGTATTAATTCTCATTTCATCTAAATCTGTAATAGATGATCTATTTTCTTTATCATAACGAACCCATACTTTAATTTCATCTTCTCCGCGTTGAAAACGTTGTGCTTGAACACCAAAGAAACCTGACCTTACTTGAGTCATTACCGTTTGCAGGTCTAAACCTAATAAATAGGCATTTTCTTTTAATTCTATTTTTATCTCTTTAATTCCGGCAGGATCATTGTCTGCAACATCTTTTAAAAGTGCATTATTTTCTAATGCTGTTTTCAACTCTTTTTTAGCCTGTTTTAATTCAACTATGTTGTTACTCAATAAAGAAACTGCTACAGGATCACCACCAAAATTACCACCTGAACCATAAATTAGGCTTTCAACACCTATAACTGGACCTACAAGTTCCTGTATTCTATTTGATACTAGTTCAGAAGTTATATTATCTGGTCTCTCTTCACCAACTAATAGATTGATTGCCAATGAAGCTGTTGAAGAACCTGGGCCGACATTTTTAATAACGTTATCAAATAAAACTTTATCTGTTCCTTTTAAATACTTTTCAGTAAACTCTTCATTTACAGTTTGCGCTTTACTTTCTATAAGTGTTATGATAGAATCTGTAATAACTTCATTAGTACCATTAGGCATTTCTAAACTTATTGAAACACGATCACTAGCAACATTTGGAAAAAAAGCAGTTCTAATAATTCCTGATCCAACAGAACCTATTGTTAATGCTAATGTTACTGCAAAAAATGAAAAAGTAAGTATTTTATACTGTAACGCAAATTTTAAAATTGGCGAATATAAATCGTCACGCATCCAGTTCATAAAACGGTCACCTGCTTGATTAATTACACGCAATTTTGCAAAAGCTTGACCAATTTTGGACTTTGGTTCTCCATCAATAGTTTTTAATGCTTTAGAGTGTGCCAAATGGGCTGGTAATATAATTAAGGCCTCTACCAACGAGACTATTAAAGTTAGTAGTACAATTACCGAAACTTCACCAAAGTTATCACCAATTCTACCATCTAAAAACAAGAACATAGAAAATGCAAGTAACGTTGTAATAATGGCTGATACAATTGGTGGTATTACCTCTAAAGTTCCATCAACAGCAGCTTGAACTGGCGACTTTCCTTTTTCGTAATGCTGATAAATATTTTCCGCTATTACAATTCCATCATCTACTAGAATACCAATAACGATAATCATCCCAAAAAGAGAAAGCACATTAATAGTAACATCAAAATAACCCGCAAAAATAAACATCCCTAAAAAGGATATTGGCAAACCAAAAGCTACCCAAAAGGCTAAACGTGTATTTAAAAATAGTGATAAAAAAATAAGAACCAACAACATTCCTTGCCAAGCATTTGTAATTAAAAGTTGCGTACGTTGGCCCAATGTTATCGATTGATCTCTTACAATATCAAGATGAATATTATTGTATTTAGAATTAAAATCTTCAATATATTCTTTAACTCTTCCTGCAGAAGCTATTAGATCTTCAGAATTAGTATTGGTAATTGCTACGGATACTGATAAATTTCCGTTGTAGTATGATGCATTTGGTGTTTCTTCAAAACGATCACGAACAATTGCTACATCTTTTAATCTAATTGTTTGGCCTGCAGGAGTAGATTTTATAACCAGATAAGAAAGTTCATCACCATAATAAGCTCTATTATTGGCTCTAATTAAAAACTCTTCAGCATCAGTTTTTATATTACCACCAGTAACTAAAATATTTGCATTTGATACTGCTGAAGCTACATCACTAAATGAAATATTATAAGCTAATAAGCTATTTTCATTAACAGCAATTTCAATTTCTTCATCAGGAAACCCAGAAATTTCAATTTGAGAAATACCTTCTATTGCTCGAATATCATTCTCAATCTGCCTTCCGATCTGTTTTAAAGTAACTAACGGAATATTTTCTCCACTAATTGCAAAACTAATAGTTTCTCTAATATTTTCAGTTTTAGCAACTACTAATGGCTCCATACCTGTTGGAAAAGAAGGTACTCTGTCTACCGCATTTTTTACTTCTAAAAGCATAAAATCGATATTTTCCCCTTTTTCTATTTCTACCGTAATTGAACCACTATCTTCTGTAGAAGTTGATGTAACCCTATCAACCCCTTCAAGTCCTTTTAAATTATCTTCAATTTTTAATACAATCCCTTCTTCAATTTCTTGAGGTGAAGCTCCAGGATATGCTATTGTAACTGTTATAATTTTAGAGTCTACTAAAGGAAAATAAGATGACTTTAGTGATAATGCTCCAACCATACCAAAAACTACTACTGCTAAAAGAAAAACAGATACAGCAACATGGTACTTAATAAAATACGATATTATTTTTCTCATTACTCTACCGTATTTTCTTGGTTAACATCAATTTTTTTAACCAACATACCTGCGTAAGCACCAACTACTGGTTTAGCCACAATAGTTTCACCTTCAGGCACACCTTTTAAAATAACAGTTTTATCAGAAAAATATATTGGAGTAACATCAATAACATCTAAAATACTATCGTGTATCACAAAAATTTGATTACTCTCTGAAAGTAATCCACGATCAACCTCTATCGCATTTTCTTCTTTTTTAGCATTTAGTCTTGCTTCTAAATACACTCCTTCTCTCAAACTCTCATTTTTAATTTCAATAAAAGCTTTTATGGTTTGAGATTCTTGGTCTACATTACCATTTATACGTGTAACAATACCTGTGTACTCATCTGTCTTGTCTAAATTAATTAACGTTACGTTTTCACCTATCTTCAATAAATCACTATATGTTTTTGGCACCGACACTTCAAGCTCATAAACATCTGTATTAATGAACTCACCAAGTTTTTGACCAGTTCTAACTAACGTTCCCTCATTAACTAATGCTTCGGTTAAAATACCATTAAAAGGAGCTACTATTCTATATTTTGCTAAACGCTGTTCTAAAGTTTTAACATCATAGTAACTTGTTAATATTCCTCTACCTGTAATAAAATATTTTTCCTTATCGGTAGTCATTTCTGGTAATGATGGAGTAACTGCATTCATATCAAAAGTACTTAAATAGGTTTGCCATTTTTCATACACCTCTGGATAATCTAACCTTAAATCGGGCATTATTGAAGTTAATAAATTATATAGGTTACTTTTTGCAGATTGAACTGTTGCTGTATATTCCGAAGCATCAATTCTAATTATTGTTTCTCCCCTCTTATAACTTTCACCAGTTTTAAAAAGTTTACTCCCTTTTTTAAAAACACCTTGTACTTCAGCATAAAGTTCAACGCGCCTTTTCGCTACCACATTACCATGTGCAGAAATAACAATAGGAACTATCCCATTTTTTACTTTAGTTGCAAAAACTGTTTTGACAACTTTATCTGGTTTAGGCTTATTAGTTTTTTTATTATTTACTAATGCAATTGCTGCATAAATAGAAAGTGCTATTAGGACTACGCCTAAAATAGATAATACTATTTTTCTCATAATTTAGTTTGTGATAGCTTAGTTCGGTGTTAGATAACAAAACTATCTAATAGTTTAACCTAATTTAGTTAAACATATCTTAAAATGAATTATTTATTATGATTAAAAACAGAGAGAGGGTACTATTAGCACCCTCTCTTTGTGTATGTTACATACCTTAAGTTTTAATTTCTATCTTCCAATTTTGGGTCTATAATTTCAGTTTTATCAATATTAAATTCTCTATTAACTTTACTCAAATTAATACTATCACTATCAAAAGATACTAAACCTTCTATATTTAAATTCTCTAAATTTTTGTATGATGAAAAATTATTTCCCTGCAATTGCAAATATTTTAATTCTGGTAATTTTTCAATCCCATTAGGAACTTCCCCTTCAAAATTATTATAAGCTAAACTTAGTTCGTATAATTCAGGTAGTTTTTCAAAGTCAACTTTAATGACTCCACTTAATTTATTACCAAAAAAGCCTAACACCTCTAGTTTTTTTAATAATTCAATTTCTTTAGGAATTGTACCTACAAAATAATTACCTGAAATATTTATAACTTTTATTTCAGTTGCATCTACAATTCCTACAGGAATAGGGCCTTCTAAAGAATTATTAAACAACACAAGTTCTTCTAAATTTTTACAAACCGAAAAATTAGTTGGTAAAGTGCCTTTTAACTCATTCATCTCTAAATTAACAAATCTAATTGTCGAAATATTAAATAGCTCTTGAGGGAGATTCCCATTTACCTTATTCAACGAAAGGTTTAATGTATGTAGTTGAGTTAGTTTTTCAATACTATTAGGTATTTTTCCTTTTAAATTATTTCTATTTAAATCTATTGCAACAACATGTCCGTTTAACACTGTAATACCATGCCACGTAGTTACAGGTTTAGATAAGTCCCATTTTGTCTCCCATTGATTTCCATTTAATTTATTATAAAAATCAATTAAACTAGATTTTTCTATTTCTGATATATCTTGACCTTGTAATGAGCAACTAAAAACTAGCAAAAAGAAGCTAATTAAACTCTTGTTAAATAGTTTCATATTAAACTGGTATAAAGATTTGGTTTAATTTAGAACGTAATTTTTAACTGTTTCTTATCCTGTAATGTTTTAAAAAGAAAAAGAGAGGAAAAACCCTCTCTTTTAAATTAACCGAATCAATATTTAATATTATTCCTCATCTTCAAATTTAGTATCAGCAACTCGTGTTTTATACAAGTTAATATCTTTATACTGCGGTTCTGTTACAATTTTATCTTTATCAAAATCAAAAACTAATAAGCTGTTTGTTTTTATAGTATGAACATCTTCAAAAGAATCAAAACCATTATTTTGAACTTGAAAAATTATTAAACTTGCTAATTGTCCAACTTCTTTTGGTATTGCTCCTTCAAAGCTATTATTTGCCAATACTAACTCTTTAAGCTTTGTTAAGTTCCCAATTTCTGATGGCATTTGCCCTTGTAAACTATTTTCAAATAACCCTAAAGATTCTAAATTTTTTAAACTTCCTATTGAAGCCGGTATATTTCCTTTAAAGTTATTACTTGATAGGTTTAAAACCTTTAACTTAGTTAAGCTACCAACACTATTAGGAATACTACCTGACAAAAAATTATTAAAAGCAGTTAGCTCTTGTAATTGTTTCATTTTTGTTAAATCATCTGGCAATGAACCTTTTAACTTATTCATTTCAAGTTTTAGAATTACTAGATTTTCTAAGTAACTAATTTGTTCTGGCAATACACCAGTTAATTGGTTGAATGCTAAATTTAACACTCTTAAGTTTTTTAAATTTCCAATACTTGACGGTAAAACTCCCTGTAGATTATTATGAAATAAATTTATTTTTACAACAGCATCATTTTTTACCGTAATACCGTACCAATTTGCTACCGGGGTGTTTATATCCCAATTAGTATTCCATTCACTCCCATTTGTTTTTTCATACAAATCTATTAAAGCTTCTTTTTCTACTTTTGAAACCTCAGCAAATACTGAGAAACTTAGCATAGAAACAAGCCCTAACATTACAAAATTAATATTAGTACTAAATAATATCATATTATTCTTCATCATCTTCAAATTTAGTGTCAGCAGTTCTGTATTGTGCGTTATTGTAAATATCTGTAATATCTTTTTTAATTATCTTTTCAGCTTCTTGATCATAATCAAATAGCGCCAAACTTGACTGAGTTAAAACCTCATTCAGAAGGTATGTTTTATTAAATTTATTTTTCTGAATTTGAACTAACTCAAGTTTTGGAAGACTTAAAATTTCTTTAGGAAATTTATTAGAAAATGAGTTTTCAGCAATTATTAATACCTTTAGACTTATTAAAGAGGATAAACTTGTTGGCACTTCTCCTTCAAATTTATTACTTGAAATTTCTAAACGTTCTAAATTTTTAAGATTCCCAATGTTTGAAGGAATAGTACCTTCTATAAGATTATCACCAATAGATAATACTTTGAGGTTTTTAAGTTGACATACTGTTTCAGGCAAATCTCCTGAAATTTCATTAGAAAAAAGGTCAAAAAATACCAATTCTTCTAAATTGTTAATATCATTTGAAATATTACCCTTTAATTTATTTTTACCTAAACGTAAAACTTGTAATTTTTTTAAAGTATATAAACCTGTTGGTAATTGCCCTTCTATTTTATTAAATGCTAAATTTAATTCTCTTAAGTTTTTAAAATCTCCAATTGATAACGAAATTTCACCTGACAAATTATTGTTAAACAGAGTGATAGATACTACATGATTATCTTCAATAACAACACCTTGCCATTTTGAAACGGAAGACTTTAAATTCCATGAATTTAACCATTGATCACCGTTAGTGCTTTCATACAAATCAATTAATGCATTTTTTTCCACTTTAGGAATTGCAAAAGCAAAACAACTAATTGATAAAAGATATAATAAGAGTAATTGTTTCTTCATAAAATTAAGATTAAATGAAACCTATTTTTTATTTAAAATCGTATTCAAACATTATAAACAATAAGAATACTCCTACAAACTTAAGAATAGAAACTTAAAGATCAATAACTTAATCGTTGAATTGCATGCATTTACCCGTTTTTTGTTGTGAAAGCTTTAAAAATAGATGTTAAAGAATACATCTCCTTTATTGTAGCTCTTCTAGCCTCATTGTTAAATCTTCCCAATCTTGCATATATTGCTTCAATGATTTTTTCTTCTTCTCATATAAATCAAAAAAATTGGGCTTAGTAATAGTTGCATCGTAATCAGATATTAATTCTTGATCAATTTTTGCAATATCTTTTTCTAATTTAGAAATATTACTTTCAATAGAACTCAATTTGTTATTTAAAGATTTTAGCTTTTTTTGATCTTCATAACTAACCTCTTTCTTTGGCTTTTTAACCTTTTGTGTTTTAACAGGTTGCTTTTTTTCAATCTCCCTAAAATCTTCAACTTTACGCTGTTCTAAATAAAAATCTATATCCCCTAAATATTCCTTTATTTTCCCATCTTTAAACTCATATACATTATTTGTCAACCCTTGAAGAAAGTCTCTATCATGTGATACTAAAATAAGTGTGCCTTCAAAATTTTGTAATGCTTGTTTTAAAACGTTTTTAGATTTTATATCAAGGTGATTTGTTGGCTCATCCATTACCAGAACATTAAAAGGTTGTAATAACATTTTAGCTAATGCTAAACGATTTCTTTCACCTCCTGATAATACTTTTACATACTTATCAACCTCATCTCCTCTAAATAGAAATGACCCTAAAATATCTCGAACTTTGCTTCTGTTTTTCTCATTAGCAGCATCAATCATAGTATCTAAAATAGTTTTGTTTCCATCTAAATACTCTGCTTGGTTTTGAGCAAAATACCCTATCTCTACATTATGCCCTAACTTTAATTTTCCTTGATGCTCAAGTTCACCCACCATTATTTTAGCTAATGTAGATTTACCCTGACCATTTTGACCAACAAATGCAGTTTTAACATCACGTTCAATTAATAAATCAATATTATTCAACACCTCTTTTTCACCATAATGTTTTGATAAATCTTCAATTTCTACTACAATTTTACCTGGAGTAACTGATATTGGAAATCTTAATGTCATTACACTATTGTCATCACCATCAACCTCAATCCTATCTAATTTATCCAATTTTTTAATAAGTGATTGCGCCATTGACGCCTTAGATGCTTTTGCTCTAAACTTCTCAATTAACTTCTCAGTTTGTTGAATTTGTTTTTCTTGGTTTTTTTGGGCACTAAGTTGTTGTTCTTGAATTTCTTTTCTTAAAACTAAAAACTCTGAGTAAGGTTTATTGTAATCGTAAATTCTTCCTAATGATATTTCTATAGTTCTATTGGTAACATTATCTAAAAACATTTTATCGTGAGAAACAATGGCTACAGCACTATTGCTTGCTTTTAAAAAGTTTTCTAACCATATAATAGATTCAATATCTAAGTGGTTCGTAGGCTCATCTAATAGCAATACATCATTACTTTGCAATAATAACTTAGCTAATTCAATACGCATACGCCACCCACCAGAAAAAGTATCAGTATGTTTATCAAAATCTTCACGTTTAAAACCTAAGCCTAAAAGTATTTTTTCAGTTTCTCCTTGATAATTATAACCTCCAAGAATTTCATAGCGATGTGTAATATCACTTAAGTCTTCAATTAACATGGTATACCCATCACTTTCATAATCTGTACGTTCAGCCAATTGATGGTTAATAGCATCTAATTGTAGTTCTAATGATTTTATTTCTTCAAAAGCTTGATATGCCTCTTCAAGTACAGTACGCCCTTGTTCAAAATCTAAATCTTGTCTTAGAAAACCTATTCTAACTTCTTTATCTGATGCTATCACCCCAGTATCTGGTTGCATATCTTTAGATAAAAGTTTTAGTAGCGTAGATTTTCCTGCACCATTTTTTCCAATAAGTCCAACTCTATCTCCTGGATTTAAACGAAATGAAATTTCTTCAAATAAATATTCTCCACCAAAAGCGACAGAAAGATTGTGTATATTAAGCATAAATTGTGACTAATGTTACAGATGAAAATTATAGAAAATTGTAAGTTTGTATAAACTTATTGCAAATGTTAAAAAAAGGAAACAAACTCTACAGTATTTTAACAGGAACTTGCCCTAAATGTCATAATGAAAGCATGTATAAGGACAAAAACCCTTATCATATGGGTAAAATTTTTGAAATGCATGAGCGTTGTTCTCAATGTAACACTAAATATAAAATAGAACCTTCCTTTTTTTATGGGGCAATGTATGTTAGTTATTCTGTTGGTATTGCTTTTGCAGTTGCTGCATTTGTAATATCATTTTTATTTATTGGAACTGGATTACTTACTAGTTTTTTCGCAATAATTGGAACTCTTATATTTTTCATGCCTGTAATTATTCGTTTGTCTAGAAATATTTGGATTAACTTTTTTATTGGATATGATAAAAATGCAGTAGAAAAATATAATATCAAAAAGGCCAGTTAATATATTTTTCAATTTTTAAAATATTTTTTTGTAAACCTAGTAATATCCATTTCTGGGTTTATAGCCTCTCCTTTATCAATAGCATTAAATAATTCTTTTGATGCTGTTGGCGCAATCATTACACCCCGAGAACCAAAACCATTTAGAACATGAAGTCTCTTATGCTCCGGATGTGTACCTACTAATGGTCTTCTATCTGCTACAGTTGGTCTAATTCCTGCTACATGAGCAACTACCTCAAAATCACAGTTTAAAAAAGTATTTAATTTTTCTAATAACTCATCTTTTGATGCTCGTGTAGGTTCATTTGTTTTATCTTTCCATTTATAAGTAGCTCCTATTCTATATAAATCATTTCCTAAAGGAATAATGAATACCGAAGACTTTATTACATTAATCTCTTTTAAATTTGGAGCTTTAATGGTTAAAAGCTCTCCTTTAGTTCCGTTCAAAGGAAGGTATGAAAAATAAGGATTCTCTTTTAAACCGTAACCTGTAGCAAAAACTACATGTTTAGCTTTTAAACCTTTATAGCTAACACTATTTTCTTCAAATTTTAAATCTTCAAAATAAAAAGTTTCAATTTGTAATTTTTTATTAGATAAGAGGTATTCAGAATATTTTTTTAATAAAATTTTAGTATCAATTCTTCCTGTTTCTAAAACCTCACCATAACCAAAATCAGCATCAATAGCTATATTTGTATTGTTTTTAATTGTGGTAGATAAAAAACAATTTAATTGTGGTTTATCAGAAGCTTCAAACCATATGTTCTGCTCTTCAATTGAAGCAAAACGCCTTAAAACAGGAACTTTTGTATCAAGTTTTATTTGTAGTTTTTTCTCAAGATTGCTATAAAAAGGTAATGCTTTTTCTAGTTGTTCTTTTGCATTCCAAGCAAGGGTAAATCTTTTTAAAATCACAGGGTTATACATGCCCCCTGCAACAACTGAAGAAGTTTGAGAATCATTAGAAATTACACAAAATGTTTTGCTATTTTCTTCCAACTGTTCACAAAAGGAGATACCTGCCAAACCTAAACCAACAACTATATAATCTAACATAAAGCAAAGGTAAATAAATTAGTTACTTAGCTTCATTACAAATTGGTATAAAATCAAAAAGTCTTAACCTGTATTGGTTAAGACTTTTTAATATTATTTGTGAATTGGAATGTTTAACTTTAATAACTCCACATATCTTGTTCTTTATCACGAATCGTTTCTTTAATACGATCAGACTCTAATAATTGAAACAATGAATTGTCTGAGATATAATCTTTAATTTCACGATCGCCATAAACATTATCTTCTTTATAAATTGTTGCATTAAAACGTCTTGCGTTTAACAACATATCAAAAGATATTGGTTGTGCTGAATTTCGTTGATTAAATACTTTAGCTTCATGAAGTACTTGTCTTGCGCTAGGGTACCAAACCCAGAATAAAGCAACTTTATTTTCCTCTTGGTCCATAGACTCATCATCAATAAAGTTAACATCTGGGGCTCTAGGTGCAATACCTAGTAAGCGATATTTTAATTCACCTTGACGCTTGTCAAAATACCAAATACCTTTAATTAAGTATTCTTCTAAATCTGCCGCTGTTAAATCTCTTCTATTAATATACTCAGGAGATACTTGCTCACCAGCATTATACTGCTCGTAACCATAATCTGTTGTATCTGTTTTTTGTAATGTTGCTGCTAAGTCTGAAAATTTTCTTTTTTCAGTAAAATAAGAATCAACATAGATGTCTTTTATTTTACCATTTTTAATGTTTTTAATTAAAACATCGTATAAAGATCTTCTATCAGAACCTATATCAACAGTATCAATTGGATAATAAAGCGGAAAATTTACACGCTCATCTAAATCAATAACTTCCCATACAGTTTTAGACCAAAGAATATCTCTGTCATCTACATAACCATATTCTAAAGGAGTATCGTTATCCATTTCAATTTGCGAGTCAGTCTTTTTACCAATTTCTGCTGGTGTTTTGGCATTTAATATATTTGCCTGAGCCATCATAGATATAGGTAATAATGCTACCGCTCCAATTAATAATACATTCTTCCAATTCATTTTTAAAAAATTTATTTGTGTTACACCTTTATCAAAATTAGTTATAAATCGCTCAGCATTTTACTCCTAAACGACTTATAACTCGTTTCAATAAATTTCCTTACTAGTTTGTAAGTTCTACCACTACTGGAGATACTTTTTTAAGCTTGTAAGTTTTATTATTTGTTATATAAGCTTCAATATCAAATATTTGAACTGCATCACCACGCTTAGCTCTTTTTAAAGCTGATTTAGCTGGTCCGTTTAATTTATTACCTCTAACAACAACTGTTGGTTGACCTGGTATTTTAATTTTAAACCCGCTTACCGCTAAATTCAAATCGAAATCAAAGTCTTCTAATAATGCTCCAACTGTAGCTATTTCAAGGTTTTTTCTAGGCATTTTAGCCGTGTTAGTTTCCCCTCTAATAGAACCATTAGGTCTAGGAATATCTTTAATTCTGAATTCAGACTTAGACGATACTGATTGACCATCAGGTAGTTTTCCAGAAGCAGTAATTGTTACTGTTCTACCTTTTCCTGGAGTCATTACATACTTGCTTCCTGATTTTCTTGATAAACCAGTTGCATTAGCTGAAACTTTATTATCAGGAATTCCTGGTATAGATATAGACATTGGATTAGCAACACCACGGTAAACAACATTCATTTTATCAGCCGCAATTAAAGCAGCATTAGGCTTAGATATAGTCGCAAAAGAATTTTTCACATCTACAGGAACTTCTTTACCATCTTGCATGAAAAACAATGTACCAGAAACCTCGTGATCACCAGGAGAACCAGCTCCAATAAGTAATTTAACTCCACCAGCTTCAAGAACATAGTCTTTATCTGCATTTAATACTCTACCATCTAACTTTAATTCTGCTCTTACAGGTGTAGAAGAATTATCTGTTTTGCTAATGATAATTTTACCATCATAAGACTCTCCACTATAATAAGCCGATTTAGACCCAAAAAGAGATGTTTTAAAGTTCTTTAAAGATACTTGACTTGTTAAGTTACCTTCTAACATTGCTTTTAAAGCATCTTCTTCAGTTGATTTAATATCAGACTGTAAAGCTGTAATTTTAGTTAAAGAAGCAATTAAAGGAAAACCTTCATAATGATAGTTAATCCAATCTTGCTTTGTTTTATCTCTCTTTTCAACTTTACCGTTAGCATCACCAGTCTCAAATCTAGCAATTACTGACCCTTTTAATCTTTCTGGCACTAAACCAGAAACTTTAGTACGGTAATCAGCTATTCTTTTCATAAACTCTTTACCTCCAGCCGCTAAGCCTTCTCCTTCAAAGAATTTTTGATCTAAATAATCTGACTTATCCATCACTGTATAATCAGATGGATCTTCAACACCTTTAGTCATTTCTTTCTTCAAACCTTCAAGGTAATCGTAATACTCTTGAGATAAAGATTGAACTTGTTGTGCTTTTTTATAATCTTCAGCATACTTTGCTGCGTTTTCAGATGCTTTGGTTTCAAGACCTTCTAAAAATGCTAGGTTATTATCTGCTGTCTTCTGGTTAGAAACTTCTAACTTTTCGTTCATAAGACCGAATGCTGCTAGAACCTCTTTACTCATATTTAATGCCAGCATACAAATGAAAACTAAATACATTAAGTTTACCATTTTCTGCCTTGGTGACTGTTTTCCTCCTGCCATGATTTATCGATTTAGATTTTAATAAAT
Organism: uncultured Cellulophaga sp.; assembly: GCA_947496695.1. Taxonomy (GTDB): domain Bacteria; phylum Bacteroidota; class Bacteroidia; order Flavobacteriales; family Flavobacteriaceae; genus Cellulophaga. Next base: position 113,180 of record CANMEI010000002.1, read on the forward strand.
TTGATTTGGTTTTTATCTAAAGTCGATAATTAGTTTTTGCTCATTGCAGACAACATACCTCCGTAAACCCCATTAAGAGATGATAAGTTTGTTGATAATGAAGCCATTTGATCTTTCAATACTGTAGAATTTTGAACTACTTCTTCATTAATAGAAGCTTGTTTACTTGCACTTTCTAATTGTACTTTATATAAACTATTCAAAGATTCCATTTGAGCTGCTGCTTGTACCATTTCATCAGAATACTTACGTGTAGATTCCATTGCATCAACAGTTGGAGCAATACCTTTTGCTGCACCTTCAAAGTTTTTAATGCTTGACCCTAAGCTTTCCATAAGACTTGCGTCAACACCAGCTTCTTTTAGTAAGTTATCTAATTTTTTAGACAATGATGCTTCACTTTCTGCAATTTCTTGTTTTACACTAGCTTGTTTAGCTGTAGCTTCTCCACCTGCTAATTCAGGGTATACTAAAGACCAATCTAATTCATCTTCTAATGGTTCAAATGCACTAATAGCGAAAATAAGTGCTTCTGTAATAAGACCAATTGCTAAAAGTACTCCACCATTTAATGGTCCTAATTCCCAGTGTAATATTTTAAATAATGCACCGATAATTACGATTGATGCTCCAAGCCCATAGGCCATGTTAAATAATTTCTTAGTTGCTTTTGACTGTGCCATAATTTGTAATTTAATTTCAGGTTAATGTTAATAAAAGGATTTGGTTAAAAAATAATTGATTTGTTTAATTTTAATTCAAAGGTTTAGATTCTTCTTCACCCATGTAATCTTGTACAGTTCTAAAACCGATATAACTACGAGCTGAGTCTTGATATTCATAATCCCTTGTACTTACTTGTAAGAAGTATGCAACATCTTTCCAAGAACCACCACGAATAACTTTTCTAGCATTTTGACCAGAACCGCCATTAGGGTTCATTGTTGATACATACTCATAAGAGTTCGGATCGTAGCTTGAGTCTGTCCATTCAGAAACATTCCCAGCCATATTGTATAAATTGTAATCGTTTGGTTCAAATGATTTAGCTTCTACTGTATACAGTGCTGTATCGGCTGCATAATCACCTCTTTGAGGTTTGAAATTTGCCATAAAGCAACCCGTGTCACTAATTACATATGGTCCACCCCAAGGGTAAGTACCACTTTCAATACCACCTCTTGCTGCATATTCCCATTCCGCTTCTGTTGGTAATCTAAACTGATTTACAAATTGCTTACCAGCCGACTTTTGATCGTCATTCTTCAATTTAGTTCTCCAGTTACAGAAAGCTTTTGCTTGTTTCCAACTTACACCTACTACAGGATAATCACTGTATGCATCGTGCCAGAAGTAATCATTATGCATTGGTTCATTATATGAGTATTCAAAATCTCTAATCCAAACAGTTGTGTCAGGATAAATTTCTAACTCCTCTTGCTTAATAAAATCTCTTCTACTACCTTTTCCGTTTGAACGCGCAGCAGCTTCAATATCCATCCAAGAATATTTATATTTTAGTTGTGTAACATCAATTGTACGTTGACCATTGTAAGATTCTTCTTCAGGAAGATATAATTGGTCCATTACTTCAACATAATATTCATCAGGATAGTCAGAAGTTTCCCAAACTAGATCTTCATCTAAGTTTAATCCGCGACCTTCATAACCAGTTTCACCTAGTCCTGAATAATTATCTAACATATATTTATCATATGCAGATAATCTTGTAGTATCAGCATCTTTAAATGCATAATCACCAATACCTCCATCTTCTGGACCAAGACCTAATTCATCAGCCAATATAGCTAACTTAGTTCTTACTATTGAGTCTCTTACCCATTCTACAAATTGACGATACTCACTGTTTGTAATTTCTGTATCGTCCATATAGAAAGAGCGTACAGTAACAGTTTTGGTTGGCGCGTTTAGAACTTGAGCTTGATCTTCTTCACTCTTACCCATGATATAAGATCCCTGAGGGATTAACTCCATACCATAAGGTTTTTCTGGATACCACTTTTTCCCTTGGGCTCCGGTTAGCTCTCCTTTTGTTTTAGATCCGCAACTGCTTAGTAAAACAACACACGCTATAGATGATAACAATAGCTTCTTCATACTTAGGTTAAATTTCGATTATGTATGTAACTTAAAAAACACATTTATTCACTTTCTAAAACTTAGTTTTAAACAATTTATTGTGTTAATTGCATTATCCTTTTAAATTTTTATTAATTAAAGCCTTTTTTATAAGCTTTAAACCACCGTTCAGGAATTATTTGATCACATGCATCTAAATAATCTTGTTCCGTGCAAGGTAATAACGCTGCTAAATTTGATTTATTATGTGAATTTAAAATAGTTGGTACTTCTACCCACCATCTATTTGTTAGATTACTTTTATAGTAGATTAAATCATCTGCATCAGTAGGAACTATATACTTCATAAAGTCTTCTGTTTTCACATAAGGCGACTCTTTTACTCTATAATTATACCCCTCTATAAAATACCATATAATTTGAGCAATTATTTGATAAGACTGAGGCGTATTATCAGCCTCATATACCCCAAAAACATTCACTTTATCACTAATACCTGCATATCTAGCTATGGCACAAATTTCTTTTCCTGTAAATCCATTAGGAGAAAAATTAGCCGACATTGATATTTCACTTGCTTTTATTGATCTTAAATCAATACTAATAATATTCGCATCTCTTAAAACTGGTTCTGCTAATGAGATATCTGATGAAATTTCACCTAACCTATAACTATCAAAAAACAAACGCTCCATTAAGTCTAACTCTTCTTGTGCACAAAAATAGCTTTGATACCCTATATTTGAAAAGTTAAAAAGATTATTAGGTTGATCTGTTATAATTCTACTCATATATGAGTGAGAAGAAATAAGCTCATCATTATCTCCAAAATCAAACCTACTATCTACAGATACTAAATTGACCATATTTCTAAGATCATCAAAGGCTCTGTATGTTGGGTAAGTAATATCTTGTGTAGCACCAATAACAATAGCAATAACATCTTTTTCCAAAAGGTCTGCTACCACTTTCTTTACCACAAAATATGTATCTTGAACAGATGCCCCTTCTTCTACATCTCCTAAATCTATAATAGAACTATTCCAATTTCCTGACATTAGTTTATATAACTGAAGACGAATATCAAAAAGATTTAATTTTTCTGTTTTTTTCTCAAAAGCATTTCTTGATTCATTTACACCAATAATTGCAAAAGATGCATTTGTCAAGACTGGCAAACCTTCTTTTGATGTGTGTTTATGTATTTTATTTCCTAATGCCTGAGTAGGTAACAACTCACAATGCGCTAACAACTTATCATTAACTGGAACTAAAAAATCGAATGCCATTAAGATTATTTATATTTAAAGGTTATTAAAAAAAGTACATGATTTTGAGAGAACCATGTACTTTAAAATTATTTCTTTTTTGTTGCTGTTTTAGCTTTTGCTTTGGGCTTAGCTTTTGCTTTTGCTTTTTTCTTTGGCGTTTTTTTCTCTATCATATCTTGTGCCTGAGCTAAGGTAATTTTAGTAGCATCAACATCTTTAGATAATTCTACTTTTATTTTACCTTTTATAACGTTGTGCCTTCCCCAACGAGCTTTCTCTACCCTAATGCCTTCTTCCTTCCAGTCATGAATAACCTTATCAATCTCTTTTTGTTTTTTAACCTCTATAAGTTCAACAATATTATCATAAGTAAGGTTATCAAAATCGTACTTTTTATTTACATTGATAAATATTCCGTTCCACTTAATAAACGGACCAAAACGACCAACACCTTTAGTCACCTCATGGTCTTCGTAAGTTGCAATAGGCGCATCGGCTTTTTGTTTTGCTACAATAAGCTCTATTGCTCTATCTAAATCTACATCAAAAGCACTTTCTCCTTTTTCAAGAGATATAAATTTATCTCCAAATTTTACATAAGGTCCAAAACGACCAACATTAGCTAGAACTTCTTCACCTTCATAATTCCCTAAATTTCTAGGCAAAGTAAAAAGTTCCATCGCCTCTTCAAAAGTAATTGTGTTTAAAGATTGTGTAGGTAATAAGCTTGCGAAAGTTGGCTTTTCTTCTTCTTCAGAAGTACCAATTTGAACCATAGGTCCAAACCTACCCAAACGAACTAATACTTGTCTTCCAGTTTTAGGGTCTTTACCTAAAATACGTTCTCCACTAGCACGGTCAGCATTTTCTTCTACGTCTTTTACTTTTGGATGAAAATCTTTATAGAAAGATTTCATCACTTTTTGCCAATCTTCTTTACCTTCAGCAATATCATCAAAATCCTCTTCTACTTTTGCTGTAAAGTTATATTCCATAATACCAGAAAAGTGGCTTACTAAAAAGTCTGTCACAATCATTCCAATATCTGTTGGCACTAATTTTCCTTTTTCTGAATTTACTGTTTCTGTCAAATCATTTTCTTTAACAGCATCATTTTCAAGAATCAATTGAACATATTTACGTTCAACACCTTCTACTGTTCCTTTTTCTACATAACCTCTATTCTGAACTGTAGAAATTGTTGGTGCATATGTAGATGGTCTACCAATACCAAGTTCTTCTAATTTTTTAACTAAAGAAGCTTCCGTAAATCTGTATGGAGGTCTAGAAAAGCGCTCTGTAGCAGTAATGTAATTATTATCTAATGCCTCTCCCGTTTTCATCGCAGGAAGCATTCCTTCTTGTTCTTCAGCAATATCCTCATCATCAAGACCTTCCATATAAACTTTAAGGAAACCATCAAATTTAATAACCTCACCGTTTGCAGAAAATTCTTCATTATGACCTGTACAACTAATTTTCACATTAGTACGTTCTAACTGCGCATCGCTCATTTGAGATGCTAGAGTACGTTTCCAAATAAGTTCATACAATTTAGTTTGGTCACGCTCTAAAGAAACAGAATGAAGCTTCATATCTGTTGGACGAATTGCTTCGTGAGCTTCTTGCGCTCCTTTAGATTTTCCTTTATAATTACGCGTATTACTATATTCTTTACCGTAATGCTCTTCAATGGCTTCTTTTGCCGCATCTAGTGCTTCTTTTGACAAGTTCACACTATCTGTTCTCATATAGGTAATTAAACCAGCTTCATACAAACGCTGTGCAACTTGCATAGTTCTCCCTACTGAAAAGTATAATTTACGAGATGCTTCTTGCTGTAAAGTAGAAGTTGTAAATGGTGCTGCTGGTGATTTTTTTGCAGGTTTTTTATCTAAACTAGCAACTTCAAACTTTGCTTTTAAATTCTTTTTTAAGAATTCATTTGCAAGTTCTTTTGTTTTAAAAGTCTTATTCAATTTTGCTGAAAAAACACTTCCTTCAGTTGTTTTAAACTGCGCTGTTATTTTAAATAATGCCTCTGCGGTAAAAGCCTCAATATCTCTTTCTCTCTCAACTATTAAACGTACAGCAACTGACTGTACTCTACCGGCAGAAAGCCCTGGTTTAATTTTTTTCCAAAGTACTGGCGATAATTCATAACCTACTAACCTATCTAATACTCTTCTTGCTTGCTGTGCATTTACAAGATCGTAATTTATCTCTCTTGGGTTTTCAATGGCTTTTTGTATTGCAGATTTTGTAATACTATTAAAAACTATACGTTTTGTCTTTGCTTTTTCTAAACCAAGTTCTTGCTCTAAGTGCCAAGATATCGCTTCTCCCTCACGATCCTCATCACTTGCTAGCCATATCATTTCGGCTTTCTTAGCTAAATCTTTTAATTTTTTTACTAAAGCTGCTTTATCTTGACTTACTATATATTTTGCTTCAAAATCATTCTCAACATCTACACCCAATTCTTTTGAAGGTAAATCTGCTATATGACCAAAACTGGACTCCACCTTAAAATCTTTACCTAAAAATTTCTCAATAGTTTTTGCTTTTGCCGGTGACTCTACGATTACTAAATTCTTTGCCATTAACTAGTTTTTGGTATTACAAAAGTATATCAATTTTTTTATTTTACACCTTAACATTATTATATAGACTATAAAAACTAATAAAAAGCTCACGAGAAAGTCAATATATCTTTAGAAAACGAATACAAAATAAATACTCTGTAAACATCAACATTTTATTCAAATCTATGTATAACCACACCCCATACAAACTCAAAAATTAGACTAATGAGTTCATTATATAAACCATAGTAACAATCAAACTTTTATCATCATATACAACTTCCAATATTTTATTTTCAGAAATAGGGTTTAAATTAAAAGGTTCTTTTATTAACTCTACACCACTCTTTTTCTTCAACCGAATACCTTGTCCTGTTACAATGTCAATATTTGGTGTAAATATTCCAATAGGAATATGTTCTGTAATAATTAAATATTTATACTTTTCTAATTTCTTTACAAGCTGTTTAATTTCATTATTTGACAAATGTTGCAGTACTTGACGTACAATTGCGCAATCTGCATTTGGCAATTCATCTTTACAAATATCAAGACACTCAAAACTTAAATTATTCCTTTTAAATTTTTCTTTATTTCTTTCTATTAAATTGTCAACTACATCAACACCAATATAATCACTTGTGTAATTTAACAATTGTATACCTATATTAAAATCACCACAACCTAAATCACAAACAGACAAAGGTTTTTCAAATGATTTTAAAAAACTAGAAACCATTTGAATATATGGTGCTACTATTTTTTGATCATGTGAACCAGTACCTGAATAAAAGTCATTTTCTTTACCACCCCACATATTATTTTCATAAATCTGATGCATCACAGCTTTTGTCGACCATCGTTTTTTATCTTTTTTACCTACCATAAATTTATTCATCTAAAAATCATACACTAAAGCGCTATTTTAAAATTTAAAGCACACAAATTTCACTAATTTTTAACTGCCAATTTGACAGCGTGAAGCTAAAAATACTATCTTTGCAAGCAAATTGCCAATTCAGTTTCGAATTATATATGGAAGAAAAGATTATAAATGAAGATATACAAGGACAAAGTCTTGTTATTGAAAAAACAATAGGTAACCACCGTAAACTTTATATAGAAAGTTACGGCTGTGCTATGAATTTTTCAGATAGCGAAATTGTAGCTTCCATTCTTTCAAAAGAAGGATTTAATACCACAAAAAAATTAGAAGAAGCAGATTTAGTTTTAGTAAATACTTGTTCTATTCGTGAAAAAGCAGAATTAACCGTTCGTAAAAGATTAGAAAAATACAATGCTGTAAAAAAAGAGCGCCCTCATATGAAAGTTGGTGTTCTTGGTTGTATGGCTGAACGCTTAAAAAGTAAGTTTTTAGAAGAAGAAAAAATCGTAGATATGGTTGTAGGCCCAGATGCTTACAAAGATTTACCTAATCTTATCAAAGAAATTGACGAAGGCCGTGATGCTGTAAATGTTATATTATCAAAAGAAGAAACTTATGGCGATATTTCTCCGGTCCGTTTAAACACCAACGGAGTAAGCGCTTTAGTTTCTATAACTAGAGGTTGTGATAACATGTGTACTTTTTGCGTTGTACCTTTTACAAGAGGTAGAGAACGCAGTAGAGAACCTAAATCTATTTTGCAAGAAATTGAAGATCTATCTAAAAAAGGATTTAAAGAAATCACCTTATTAGGCCAAAACGTAGACAGTTACTTATGGTATGGAGGCGGACTTAAAAAAGAGTTTGTAAATGCTACCGAAATGCAAAAGGCGACTGCAACTAACTTTTCTAGTTTATTAGAAATGGTTGCTAAGGCTTTTCCTAAAATGAGAATTCGTTTTTCCACTTCAAACCCTCAAGATATGACTCTTGATGTTATTGAAACAGTGGCAAAATATCAAAATATTTGTAAGCATATACACTTACCTGTACAAAGTGGAAGTAATCGCATTCTAAAAGAAATGAATAGACTACACACTATTGAAGAGTATTTTGAATTGATTGATAATATCAGACGCATATTACCCGACTGTGCTATTTCTCAAGATATGATTTCTGGCTTCCCAACTGAAACAGAAGAAGACCACAAAGCGACCCTTTTTGCTTTAGAAAAAATACAATACGATTTCGGATACATGTATTCTTATTCTGAGCGACCAGGAACCATGGCTGCAAGAAAACTAGAAGACGATGTACCCGAAGCAACTAAAAAAAGAAGACTTGCTGAAATTATTGCCGTGCAACGTGAAGCAGGTCATTTTAGGACCAAACAACATGTTGGCAAAATAGAAGAAGTTTTAATTGAAGGAACATCAAAAAAATCAGAAAATGATTGGATGGGCAGAAACCCATACAATGCTGTTGTTATTTTCCCAAAAGGGAATTACAAAGTAGGAGATTTTGTAAATGTAAAAATTACTGATTGTACCTCTGCTACACTATTAGGTGAAGCTATAGCACTTTCAGAAAACAATTAAAAAGATGGAATCTGTACAAGCTATAAAACAACGATTTGAAATTATAGGTAACGATTTACAATTAAATCGGGCTATTGAAAAATCTATTCAAGTTGCTCCAACTGATATTTCCGTATTAATTACAGGGGAAAGTGGTGTTGGTAAAGAAGCAATGCCTAAAATAATACACTCATTATCTCACAGAAAACACGCTAAATACATAGCGGTAAACTGTGGTGCTATCCCTGAAGGAACTATTGACAGTGAACTTTTCGGACACGAAAAAGGTGCCTTTACAGGCGCAACATCAACAAGAAATGGTTATTTTGAAGTTGCCGATGGTGGCACTATTTTTTTAGATGAAGTTGGCGAATTACCCCTTACAACTCAAGTTCGATTACTTCGTGTACTTGAAAATGGTGAGTTTTTAAAAGTAGGATCATCTCAAGTACAAAAAACTAATGTTCGTATCGTAGCTGCTACAAACGTAAATATGTTTGAAGCAATTAAAAAAGAAAAATTTAGAGAAGATTTATATTATAGATTAAGCACTGTAGAAATTAATTTACCACCTCTTAGAGATCGTAAAGACGACATCCACTTGTTATTTAGAAAATTTGCTTCTGATTTTGGTCAGAAATATAAAATGCCAACTATTCGTTTAGAAGATGAGGCAGTTAGTTTACTTTTAAAATATAGATGGCCTGGTAACATTCGTCAATTACGAAATATTGCAGAACAGGTATCTGTTTTAGAAGAAAAAAGAAACATCACTCCTGAAACATTAAATAGCTATTTACCAAACAACAGTGATTCAAATTTACCTGCAATAGTTGGTAAACAGAAAAAAGAGAGTGATTTTAGTAACGAAAGAGAAATACTTTACAAAGTTCTTTTTGACATGAAAGGTGATTTAAATGACCTTAAGAAATTAACCATGGAATTGCTTAAAAACAATGACACTGATAAAGTTCAAGAAGAAAACGAGACTCTTATTCGTAAAATATATGGGAAAGATGATGACGAAGTTGACTACACACATAGCGAAGACGATATTAATGAAATTCTTCAACTCCCAGAATCTAAAAATGAAAATACCTACACAAAACCTGTAGTAGAAGACAAATACCATTTTGCAGAAGAAATAGAAGTTGAAGAAACCTTATCTTTACAAGAGAAAGAGATTGAGTTAATCACAAAATCATTAGAACGAAACAAAGGTAAAAGAAAAGCAGCCGCTGCAGAACTAGGTATTTCTGAACGTACATTATACAGAAAAATAAAACAATACGATTTATAAAATTTTAAAGAAACAAAATTGAAAAAAATAATAACATATTCATTTATTTTATTAACCACTTTAAGTCTTAATAGTTGTGGTATATATAACTTTACGGGAGGCGATGTTGGTACTGCCAAAACATTTCAAGTAAATCTTTTTCAAAATTACGCAACACAAACCCCTGGCTCTACTTTTGAACCCGGTTTAGACAGAAGCTTTACAAACGAATTACAAGATTACATTCAAAGCCTAACAACATTAAATTTAACATCAAATGATGGTGATTTGCTATATGAAGGTGAAATTACTGAATTTAGAATCACACCTATGACAGCAACTTCCGATCAAACTGCTGCTCAAAATAGGTTAACGATGAGTGTTAATGTTCGTTTTTACAATAAAACAAAAGAGGATGTAGATTTTGATCAAAAATTTTCATTCTATTATGATTATGGTGCTACAGAAAGTTATGCATCAATAAAGACAACTGCATTAGAAGAAATCATTGATAGAATATCACAAGATATTTTTAACGCTTCATTAGCAGATTGGTAATTTTAAATTATGAATGTATCTGATTTTACATTTTTATTACAACACCCTGAAAAGGTAATATCACCTATTCAAACAAATCAACTTGATGATATTTTAGAGGAATTCCCATATTTTCAAGTTGCGAGAGCCCTACAATTAAAAGGCTTAAGAAACCTCAACAGTTTTAAATACAATAGTGCATTAAAAACAACCGCCGCCTACACTTCTGATAGAGATATCTTATTTGATTTTATCACCTCTAAAGAATTTTTACAAAATAGCATTGCTGATAGTATTTCTGGTAAGTCACTTCCTTTAAAAGAAAAAGAAATTGAATTTGAAACAATCATTTCTGATAAAGAAATTACACCTCTTATTGATGAAAATGATACAGACAATGCATTACCTCAAAGCATAAAAGAAGCAGAACAAATATTAGATCCTTCTCTATTTTCATCAAAAGATCCGAAAATTGATGAAGAAATTGCACTTAAAAAAAAAGCGCAAAAAATAGATGAGGACAAAAATACTATAGGAAGTCCGCTACCGTTTACTAAAAAGGAAAAATATTCGTTTAAAGAATGGATGGAACTAACTTCCAAAAAACCTATTAAACGAGAAAATGAAGAAAAAAATCTTCATAAAAAGGAAAAAGAAGAAACTTTAGAGCTTAAAAATGAGAATCAAGTCAAAAAGAAAAAATTTGATTTAATAGATCAATTTATTGAAAAGAATCCAAAAATTGTTCCCAAAGAAAAAACAGCACCTTTGGGAACTATTGAAAAATCTAGAAAAATTGATAAAAATGAGCTAATGACTGTCACTTTAGCTAAAGTTTACCTAGAGCAAAAAAAGTACAAAAAAGCAATTCAAGCTTATAAAATTTTAAGTTTGAAATATCCAGAAAAAAGTAGTTTCTTTGCAAGCCAAATAAAACTAGTACAGAAAATACAAAAAGAAAATAAATGAACACGTTTACAATATTCTTAGTCCTTATAATCATCGTAAGCTTATTATTAATGTTGGTTATTATGGTACAAAACCCAAAAGGAGGAGGATTATCATCTTCTTTCGGCGGTGGTGGAACACAAGTAGCTGGTGGTGTTAAAAAAACAGGAGACTTTTTAGACAAAAGTACTTGGACTTTAGCAACATTACTAATCGTATTAATCTTATTATCGAACATTTCTTTAAAAGATAACTACGCACAAACAGAATCTAAATTATTAGAAGGTGGAGATATCGAGAATACAATTCCTGATTCGTTACCTGAACCTATTGCTACTCCTGAAGCAGAAACCCCTGCTACAGATTCAGAGTAAATAATATATTTTACATTATTACAAAATGCCAGCTTATGACAAGCTGGCATTTTTTGTTTTACAAACTGTCAGGAAATTAGCAATGGCATAATTTCTGTCTTACATATTAGAGAAATTAATAAATCAATTAAAATAAATTAATAATATGGCTAAAGTTAACATTAAACCATTGGCAGACAGAGTACTTATAGAGCCAATGGCAGCTGAAACACAAACTGCTTCAGGGTTATACATTCCTGACACAGCTAAAGAGAAACCTTCAAAAGGAAAAGTAGTTGCAGTTGGTCCTGGCACAAAAGATGAAAGTGTTACCGTAAAAGTTGGCGATACTGTTCTTTATGGAAAATATGCAGGTACTGAACTGAAATTAGAAGGTACTGACTATTTAATGATGCGCGAAAGTGATATTCTAGCAATTATATAATTGCCTTTTTTTTGTGTAAGAACAAAAATTTCACAAATATATTTCAACTTTAATTTAAACAAATTTTCACATTGTGAGAATGAATAATAACAATATATAATATTATGGCAAAAGACATAAAATTTGATATAGATGCTCGTGACGGACTTAAAAGAGGAGTTGATGCACTTGCAAATGCAGTAAAAGTAACATTAGGACCAAAAGGTAGAAACGTAATTATTAGTAAATCTTTTGGTGCTCCAGTAGTAACTAAAGATGGTGTTAGTGTTGCTAAAGAAATTGAATTGGTTGACCCATTAGAAAACATGGGAGCACAAATGGTTAAAGAGGTAGCTTCAAAAACTAACGATTTAGCTGGTGATGGTACCACTACTGCTACTGTTTTAGCACAAGCAATTGTAAAAGAAGGCTTAAAAAATGTTGCAGCTGGTGCTAACCCAATGGATTTAAAAAGAGGTATTGACAAAGCTGTTGAAGCTATTGTTGCTGATTTAGCTAAACAATCTCAAAAAGTTGGTGATTCTTCTGATAAAATAAAGCAAGTTGCTTCTATTTCTGCAAATAACGATGAAACTATTGGTGAATTAATTGCACAAGCTTTCGGAAAAGTTGGCAAAGAAGGAGTTATTACTGTTGAAGAAGCTAAAGGTACTGATACTTATGTTGATGTAGTTGAAGGTATGCAATTTGATAGAGGATACCTTTCTCCATACTTTGTAACTGATTCTGAAAAAATGGTTTCTGAATTAGAAAATCCATACATTTTACTTTTTGACAAGAAGATATCTACAATGAAAGATATTCTTCCTGTATTAGAACCTGTTGCTCAATCAGGAAAACCACTTTTAATTATTGCTGAAGATGTTGATGGTGAAGCATTAGCTACTTTAGTTGTAAACAAGTTAAGAGGGTCTTTAAAAATTGCAGCAGTAAAAGCACCTGGTTTTGGTGATAGAAGAAAAGCTATGCTTGAAGATATTGCTATATTAACTGGTGGTACTGTAATTTCTGAAGAAAGAGGCTTTGCTTTAGAAAATGCTTCTCTTGATTTACTAGGTACTTGTGAAAAAATATCTATTGACAAAGACAACACAACAATTGTAAATGGTACTGGTGATGCTGCTAATATTAAGGCAAGAGTAAACCAAATAAAAGCTCAAATAGAGTCTACAACATCTGATTACGATAAAGAAAAATTACAAGAACGTTTAGCTAAACTTTCTGGTGGTGTTGCTGTGCTTTATGTTGGTGCCGCTTCTGAAGTAGAAATGAAAGAGAAAAAAGACAGAGTTGACGATGCATTACATGCAACAAGAGCCGCTGTTGAAGAAGGTATTGTTGCTGGTGGTGGTGTTGCTTTAGTTAGAGCAAAAGTTGTTCTTGCTAAATTAAAATCTGAAAATGCTGATGAAGAAACAGGTATTCAAATTGTAGCTAGAGCTATTGAAGCTCCATTACGTACTATTGTTGAAAATGCAGGTGGTGAAGGTTCTGTTGTTGTTTCTAAAGTATTAGAAGGTAAAGGTGACTTTGGTTACGATGCTAAAGCTGAAATATATACTGACATGATGAAAGCTGGTATTATTGATCCTAAAAAAGTAACTAGAGTTGCTTTAGAAAATGCAGCTTCTGTTTCAGGTATGATATTAACTACAGAATGTGCTTTAATTGATATTAAAGAAGAGTCTAGCCCTGCTGGCCCTCCAATGGGTGGCGGTATGCCAGGCATGATGTAGTAAGCTTATAAACTATATTTCAAAACCCGCTTATTTAAAATTAAATAAGCGGGTTTTTATATTAAAATTGTTGACATTTGAGATATAATAACCCTATCATAACAATTAACCTTTTTAAAAAGAGTTTTTTTGTAAAACCAAAACTAAAAACAATAGTAAATGGATTTTTCTCTTGTAGTGATATATTTGGGTTTCACCCTTGCAGCCTACTCTGTAGTTGGAAATGACACTATACAAACTCTTGGAACCTTCTTAAGTTCAAATGAAAGAAAAAAATGGTGGGTATTATGGTTATTTGCTGGCGGAATATTAAGTATTACACTTATTTACGGTTATGCAACTCATGGTGGCGATGTATCATATGGTCGGTTAGAAAAATACCCCATGCCTAACCCATTCGCTTGGTACTATATACTTCCACCTATAATATTAATGCTATTAACAAGAACTGGAATACCGGTTAGCACCTCATTTTTAATTCTAACATTTTTTAATCAGAAAAATTTGAATGACATGGTCATCAAATCTATTTCTGGTTATGCTGTTGCTTTCACCGCTTCATTAATCTTATATGCCATTATCTCAAAAACATTAGAGAAAAAGTTTATTGAGAATCCCATTACAGATAAGCAAAATAAAATATGGACTACACTACAATGGTGTTCTACTGGGTTTTTATGGTCGCAATGGCTTATTCAAGATTTTGCGAACATATATGTATACTTACCTAGGCAATTAGCGCTATGGCAGCTTATTTTATCTTTAGCTATCATACTCGGAATGCTTGCATTTATTATAGCTAAAAAAGGAGGTGCCATACAAAGTATTGTAAAATCTAAAACCAATACAGTTGACATTCGTTCTGCAACGTTAATCGATTTTACTTATGGTATTATTCTTTTTTATTTTAAAGAATTAAATAATGTACCTATGAGTACAACATGGGTTTTTATAGGAATACTGGCAGGCAGAGAAATAGCCCTAAATTTTATGTTGAGAAAAAAAGAAGGCCGAAGAAATATGTTCAAAAACTTAGGAATGGATTTGATAAAAGTTTTAGCAGGGCTCATTGTTAGTATTATATTAGTATATCTAGTTAAATATCTAGCAACAATATAAAATGATTAGAATAAAATAGTATTAACAATAAAAGAAAAACGATGAAAAGTATATTATTCCCTACCGATTTTACAGAGCTGTCATTAAATGCTTTTACTTACGCAATGGAATACGCTCAAAAATCTAATTCTAAACTTATTGTTTATCATACATATTCAGAAAAAAATACCATATCAGAAGAAGCACAAAAGGTTTACAATAAATTAGATATTGAAAATTTTAGAAGTAAAAAAGATAAATTCCCCCTTTTTGAAAAATTGATTAAAAACAGTAAAGCTGGTAATTTAAAAGTAAAATATGTAGTTAAAGAAGGTGATTTCGTTACTTCATTAAAAAACTATGTCAAAAAGAAAGAAGACAAAATAGACTTAATTATTATGGGCACCCAAAATAAGCAAAACAGCTTATTTGATATTTTCATGGAGACAAATACTATTAAAATTCTTCAAGAGATAAACAAACCCGTTATTGCTATACCTGAAAACGCAACTTTTGATGGGTCATTAAACAATATGGCTTTTTTAGTTGACTATCGAGAAGATGAAAAAGAACCTTTAGAACAAGTTATTCTACAAACTCAAGAATTTAATTCTGACTTACATGTTATTCATTTTGATTTAGCACATGGAGAATCCATATCCCCTTTAATGGATTCTTTTAAAGATTCTTTAGAATTGGAAAATTTAAACAACGTTACGTTTATTACTATCGACACGATTAACCTTAAAGAATCATTATCTCAATACTGTGTTACTAATAACATTGATATGATTTGTATTATTAATCATAAACGAAATTTTTATCAAAGGTTATTTTCATACAGCTTAGCCGAAGATATTCTAAACCACTTAGACATCCCTGTAATGGCTATATATAGTGAATAATTCACTGATTAAAAAGAGCTATAATTAAGTTTAATTATAGCCCTTTTTAAATTTTTGCACACCATTAATGAGAATCACTATGTGCTTTTCCGTCATCAGAGTTATCTTCTCTATATAAACAACAAGGGTGTACACTATAATACGCTTCTTCAGTAGCCTTTAACTCTTTAGTATCATGACCTACAGCCACTATTGCAGATTTTATTTTCATTGCATCAGTTTTACGCTCGTCAACAATTAACGATAATTGATGTGAAGGAATATCCCAAGAAGCATATTTTACACCTTTTACATTAAGCGCTGCTTTTTCAATACGCTCTTTACACATGGCACATTTACCATTAACATCAAACTTTATTTTCTTATTTTTTTCTTGTGCAGAAGAAACTGTTGTTATCAACAAAGCAAAAACCGCTATTATTATTTTTTTCATATTTATTTTTTTTAATTGTTTAATTTATTTTAAATCTGAATCCGCCATAAAACATTCTACCCATAATAGGCGCATATACAATAGTTGTATCAAAATTCGAACCAAAAGGATCATTCGCTGCCAAAACAGGGTTTTCTTGTTTAAGATTAGATAAATTCTCACCTCCTAAATATATTTCAAATTTAGATGAAAAAACTTTTGTTATTTGAGCATTCATATGGTTATAAGGCGATGAGTACTCCGAAAGTTGGTATTCAGCAGGGTTTGAACTTGTATCTGGCAATCTTTTTTCACCTAACCTATGTAAAGTATAATCAAAACGCCATTGCTCCCCATTATCTTTCAATTTAGTTTCATACCCTATGTTTGCAAAAAATCGGTTTTGGGCAAGTAGTGGTTTTTGCAAAGTACCACTTTCATAATCAGAAGAAACATCATAATATTTATAAGCAGTTCGGATATCTAACTGTGGTAAAATCTCATAGTTCAATTCTACTTGAAAGCTACTTGCATAACTTTTTCCATCTAAATTATAAAAAGAAACTTCTTGTGGATTTTCCCAATCAACTATTATCTGGTTTTTAAAATTAGTTTTATAAAAATCAAATGTAATATCTCCTTTTTTATTGAAAAGAGTAAAACCTTGTAAAAAACTCACACCATAATTCCAAGCATCTTCAGGATCTAAACCGTAGATATCTCCACCAGAATTTTGAATTACAATTTCTCTAGACGAAGAAAAAAGTTGTTGATTTTCTGCAAAAATATTAGCAGCACGCTTACCTCTACCAAAAGACCCTCTCAAACTAGCTTTTTCCCAAGGTGTATACCTAATATGAAAACGTGGAGTCACAAAGTTACCTAATCTATTATGACTATCCACCCTAAGGCCAGCCGTTAAACTTACTTTTTCGAGATTCTCATAACTATACTCAAAAAAAGCACCAACTGATCTGTCATCTCTTGAATAATCTGTCGTATTTACAAACTCATCATAACCATCATAAGCAAAAGTTAATCCTGTTTTAAATTTGTTTCTAGTATCTCCTAAAATAGAGTTAAATATTAAATTAGAATAAATACTCTCGTGATTTATATCATACGTACGAAACCCAAAATAAGAATCTTGCACATGTTTGCTATACGATGTTTGAAAACCAAAACTTTGATAAGGAAGCTCAGGGAAAACATATCCTAATTTTAAAGAAGTATCAAATCTACGTGTATTGATTTCGCTACCCCAAGCATTAGTTGTAAACTTATCAGTATCAGGATTAAAGTCTGTTTGACCTATTTGCTTTTCATCATTTAAAAAACGAACATTTAAAAAGCTCACCCAACCTTTTTCTAGATTTTGATATTGCCAACGGTTCATCACATTCAGCTGATTAGATAAAGGTGCATCTAAAAAACCATCATTATTTTCATCTTCTTTTTGCGTCCGCTGATTAGCATGCACATACAATCCTGAACTCAATTTATTACTCAACTTTTTATTAAAATGAGCATTAAGTTCTTGCCTACCATTCTCATTTAAGTAACCATTTACAAAAACAGCATTATCTGTTAATGGTTTTACCAACTCTGTATTTATTTGTCCCGATATACTTTCATAACCATTTACAACACTACCTGTGCCTTTTGTAATTTGTATACTTTCAACCCAAGTACCAGGTGTAAATGTTAATCCGAATGCTTGTGAAGCACCACGAACCATTGGTATGTTTTCTTGTGTTATTAAAAGGTATGGACTGGTTAAACCTAACATTTGTATTTGCTTGGTTCCAGTAAGTGCATCTGAAAAATTCACATCAATAGATGGGTTTGTTTCAAAACTCTCAGAGAGGTTACAACATGCCGCTTTTAATAACTCTGCGCTATTCACAGTTACTACATTCTGAGAACTAAAATAAGACTTCTGTACAGCATCTCGTTTCTGTTCTACAACCACTTCATTTAATGTATTTGATGCTTTTAAAATATGCTTAATTGGTCTAGGCTCATTAACCGTTAAGGTATCAGACTCAAAGCCTACATAGCTTATAATTAATTTATTATATTCTTTTTTATAGGGAATAGAAAATTTACCCTCCATATCCGTCACAACTCCTATTTGAGAATTCATCCAGTAAACATTAGCTCCTGGAAGTCCCATTGCATTAGTATCATTACTTTCTAGAACCACACCTTCTACTTTTTCTTGTGAAAAAGTCAAGCAAGGCGCAAGTACTAAAATCAATACTATTAAATATTTGTTCATATATATTTTTTATTAAACTTTATATTAATCAATTTTTATTGTTCGCAATCGCAAAGCATTTGCAATTACTGAAACAGAACTAAAACTCATTGCTAAAGCCGCAATCATTGGCGACAACAATAAACCAAAAATTGGAAATAAAACACCCGCAGCAATTGGTATACCAACCGTATTATAAATTAGGGCAAAAAATAAGTTTTGCTTGATGTTTCTCATCACTGCACTACTTAATTTATATGCTTTTACAATACCGTGTAAATCCCCTTTTACTAAAGTTATTGATGCACTTTCAATAGCAATATCAGTACCTGTACCCATTGCTATACCCACATCACTTTTTGCTAATGCTGGAGCATCATTTATACCATCGCCCGCAACAGCAACTTTTTTACCTTCATTTTGTAAACGTTCTACTTCAGCAAGCTTATCTTGCGGTAACATTTCTGCTTTATACGCTGTTAAACTTAGCTCTTGAGCTACCGCTTTAGCAGTAGCATCATTATCACCCGTAAGCATAATAACCTCAATACCTATTTTTTGTAATTCTTGAATCGCGTTTTTACTTGTCTCTTTTATTTTATCTCCTATAACAATAAAACCAACAGCATTTTTATCAATTGCTAAATATGAAACTGTTTTTGCTTGTTTTTGATAACTGATTACTTCTTCTTTCAATTTATCAGAAATAGCGATATTATTATCAAACATCATTTTTTTATTACCTAAAGCAATAGTTTTATTATCTATTTGAGCAGTAACCCCTTTTCCTGTAACAGATTCAAAATCAGACACCTTTAAAAGCGCTACGTTTTTTAACTTTCCATAAACTACCGTAGCTTCTCCTAATGGGTGCTCACTTTGCTGATTTAAAGAAACAATATATTGAAGCACTTTTTCAGAATCAAAATCACCGTTACTTGCAACTTTTTCAACCGTAGGCTTCCCTTCAGTAATTGTTCCTGTTTTATCTATAACAAGCACATCAATTTTATCCATTCTCTCTAAAGCCTCTGCACTTTTAATTAAAACACCCGATTGTGCACCTTTACCTACACCTACCATTACTGATATTGGCGTAGCTAAACCTAAAGCACAAGGGCATGCAATTATCAAAACCGCAATTGCATTCACCAAGGCATACACGTAAGCAGGTTCAGGACCAAAAACAATCCATATCACAAAAGTCAATACTGATACAAATACAACAGCAGGAACAAAGTAGCTTGACATTTTATCGGCTAATTTTTGAATTGGTGCTTGACTACGACTAGCTTTATTAACCATATCAATAATTTGAGATAATAATGTATCTGAACCCACCTTTTCTGCTTTCATTACAAATGAGCGCTTACCATTAATAGTTCCCGAACTTACTTTATTACCTTCCTTTTTTTGAACAGGAACCGATTCACCCGTAATCATAGATTCATCAATCGTACTACCTCCTTCTACAATAATACCATCAACAGGAATTTTATCTCCAGGTTTAACACGTAACAAATCACTCACAACAATTTTATTAATTGCAATTGTTTCATCATGTCCATCAACTATTCTAACCGCTTTATTAGGTGCTAATTTTAATAGCTCTTTTACTGAAGAATTTGTTTTTTTATGCGCACGAGCTTCTAAAAGTTGTCCAAAAAGCACCAAGGTTAAAATAACTGTAGATGCTTCAAAATAAACATGAACTGTACCTTTTTCAGTTTTAAATTGTTCAGGGAAAAAATCTGGTATCAAAATAGCAAACACACTAAAAAGCCAAGCAACACCTGCACCAATGCCTACCAAAGTAAACATGTTTAAATTCCAAGTTTTTACCGAACGATAGGCACGCTCAAAAAACATCCACGTAGCATAAAACACCACTGGTATTGACAAAGCAAACTGAACCCAATTCCAATATTTTAAAGATAAAATAGTATCTAAAGG
Organism: uncultured Cellulophaga sp.; assembly: GCA_947496695.1. Taxonomy (GTDB): domain Bacteria; phylum Bacteroidota; class Bacteroidia; order Flavobacteriales; family Flavobacteriaceae; genus Cellulophaga. The sequence goes on from CANMEI010000002.1 coordinate 133,525, forward strand.
ATTATTAGGTATCATTCCAGACATTGCAATAATAAAAATTGGCAGCGTAAAAGCAACTGCAATTTTAAATTTAGCTAGAAGTTTATTATAACTTTTAGCTTCTGCCGAATCACTTGGTTCTTTAGGCTCTAAATCCATACCGCAAATAGGACAATCACCAGGCTCATCCTTAACAACTTCTGGGTGCATTGGACATGTATATTCCTGTTCATTAGAACTGAAAGAACTTACCTCTTCAACCAAATCCATACCACAAACCGGGCAATCACCAGGTGCACCATATATTTTATCTCCTTCACAATGCATTGGGCAATAAAAAATACCGTTTCCATTTTTTTTACCTGTAGGCTCTTGCTTCTCACTATGCTTATGACTGCCTAACTTATGAATTGAATAATGACCTCCATCAGCTTCCATTGCTTTTTGCAATGTTTTTAAACTAATTTTCTTATCCATCTCTAATATTGCTTCAGCTTTTTCTAAATTAACTGTTGCATTTGTAACACCTTTAACGTTAGCCAAAGTTTGCTCCACATGAGTTCTACACCCATTACAAGACATTCCATGAATATGATATGTATTTTTCATAAGTTCAATCTTTAATATACCTCACAAAGTTATCATGTAAGCTTCAGGTACACTTGACTAGTTATGGTTAAGACTTATATAATTTGGTCTAAAGATTTTCGATTCCAATTTTGCAAAGTTTTATACTCTGTCATGGATAATCCTGTTTGACTTTTAAACTGTCTCGATAAATGACTACTACTCTTATACCCTAAGGTGTATGCTATTTCTGAAAAACTTAACCGATCCATTTGAATTAATTCTTTAGTCTTTTCAACTTTTAAATTGATAACATATTTTTCAATAGACACGCCTTCAATTTTACTAAAAAGCTTACTTAAAAGAGAGTAATCACGATTCATTTTTTTTGACAAATAGGAAGATATCTTTTCATCCTCATTTACCTTATCAGGGTTAATAAAATCAATTAAAGTTGATTTTATTTTTTCTAGTACAATTTCATTCTTATCAGCAATTAATTCAAATCCATTTTTTTTAAAAGTATTTGAAACAAGTTCATGATCAATAATTATATCTGATGCAATTGTCACTTTACCAAGTTCTACATTAATGATTGTTGCTCCTATTTCTTGTAACGACTGCGACACAATCATTTTACATCGGTCACAGACCATATTTTTAACATGAAAAACTGTTTGCATTAGTAAATTTTTAGTGAATTATTATAAAACAACTAATTGAGTGCTCTATACAAATACAAAGCACTACACTTCATAAAAAACAGAAGTGAATAAGAATAAAACTAATGAAATCAAATTATAAAAACATCATCTAGCAACTGGATATCTTTTACTAGACGAGGGGGAGAATAATTTTTATGAGGAATATTTTCAGTTTCTTCAACCTGAAATAACCCTAAATAAGAATACGAATAAGCAATGAGGAAAAATTGCTGTTGTAATTCAAAATCATCACCTGCAGGTTTAACATCATCAATACCTTCAACAACTATAACTTCATCATCACAACATGATTGCTTTACTATACTTTCAGCTTGCAAACTGGAGTCCATGCCACAATTTTCAGCTGGTGTAAAAAAAGCAATATCAATTAAAACATCCATACAATAGTGCTTTTCTACCTTCCAAGAAGTGGTAGAAACTAATAACAATAAAGCCATTAACGTCACAAATATTTTATGAATTTTTTCTTTCATTATTGCAAAATTACTAAATAAAACAATCAAGCAATTAACAAACTGTTAGTATTAACTTATTTTTAGTGAATTAGATATTTAATTTTTAAATATTATGTTCGACTTTTGTAGAATAATTCAAGTACTCAAAAGCTATGTTTGATAATTTAAAAAAAGAAGTTTTAGTAATCGTAAATAAAACTTCAGATAATTCAGATTCAAAAATGCAACAGATATGTAATCTACTTAAAGAAAACATAGCACATTATGACTGGGTAGGTTTTTATTTTAAAAACGGAGATAAAAATGAATTAAAACTAGGTCCGTATGCAGGTGCACCAACGGACCACACCATTATTCCGTTTGGAAAAGGAATTTGCGGACAAGTAGCTATGAGTAATGAAAACTTTGTTGTTCCAGATGTAAAAGCTCAAGATAATTATATTGCTTGTAGCATAACTGTAAAAGCTGAAATAGTAGTGCCTTTATTTTTAAACGGAGAAAATGTTGGTCAAATAGATATTGATTCTAATACTCCAGACCCATTTACAGTCGAAGATGAGCGTTTTTTAGAGTTCATAAATGAAGAAGTTGCCAAAATTCTTTAAAACTTTGGCTTTTTGTTGATAACATCACGGGGTTTTTAATTTCAAAAAAATTACTTTTGCATACTTAATTAAATTAACATTAAGTACACAAAAATGAGCACCACAAAAAAAGCTACATCAGCATTAATTTCTGTATTTCATAAAGACGGATTAGAGCCAATTGTAAAGAAATTTCAAGAATTAGGTATTACAATATATTCTACTGGTGGAACTGAGAAGTTCGTGAAAGATTTAGGCATAGATGTAGTTCCTGTTGAAAATGTAACTAGTTACCCGTCAATTTTAGGTGGTCGTGTAAAAACATTACACCCAAAAGTATTTGGTGGTATCTTAAACCGCCAAGACAATGAAAATGATCAAAAACAATTAGTAGAATTTGAAATTCCACAAATAGATATTGTTATTGTTGATTTATACCCTTTTGAAAAAACTGTTGCTAGTGGTGCTTCAGAACAAGATATTATTGAGAAAATAGATATTGGTGGTATTTCTTTAATTAGAGCTGCTGCTAAAAATTTTAAAGATGTACTTTGTGTATCTTCAATGGAAGATTATGCTGAAGTTTTAGAACTTATTTCTGCCAACGATGGTACTACAACTTTAGAAGATCGTAAACGTTTTGCTGCAAAATCATTTAATGTATCTTCTCATTATGACACTGCTATTTTTAACTACTTCAATAAAGACAATCAAGAGACTGTTTTAAAAATTAGTGAAACTAACGGACAAGTTTTAAGATATGGTGAAAACCCGCATCAAAAAGGATTTTTCTTTGGTGATTTTGATGCTATTTTCAATAAACTTCACGGTAAAGAATTATCATACAACAACTTATTAGATGTTGATGCTGCTGTGAATTTAATGAACGAATTTAAAAATGATGATCCAACTTTTGCCATATTAAAACACAATAACGCTTGTGGTTTAGCATCAAGAGATACCTTACACCAAGCATATGTAGATGCTTTAGCAGGAGATCCTGTTTCTGCATTTGGTGGTGTTTTAATTAGTAATAAAGAAATTGATAAAGCTACTGCAGAAGAAATTCACAAGTTATTTTGTGAAGTTGTAATTGCACCAAGCTATGCAACTGATGCTTTAGAAATATTAAAAGGTAAGAAAAACAGAATCATTTTAGTTCAAAATGATATTGAATTACCACAAACATCAGTACGTACCTGCTTAAATGGTGTTTTAGTTCAAGATAAAGATAATATTACAGATGCTGAAGCTGATTTAAAAACAGCTACTAAAACAGCACCAACAACTCAAGAAGTAGAAGATTTAATTTTCGCTTCAAAACTATGTAAGCATACAAAATCTAATACAATTGTATTAGCAAAAAATAAGCAGTTATGCGCAAGCGGAACTGGGCAAACATCACGCGTTGACGCTTTAAATCAAGCGATTCATAAAGCTAAATCATTTGAATTTGATTTAAATGGTGCAGTAATGGCAAGTGATGCATTTTTCCCTTTCCCTGATTGTGTAGAAATTGCACATAATAGTGGCATAACAAGTGTAATACAACCTGGTGGATCAATAAAAGATCAACTAAGCATTGATTATTGTAACGATAATGAAATTTCTATGGTAATGACAGGAACACGTCATTTTAAACATTAATTTTGTTCTTTCATCGATAAAACTTACATTTAGTCCACAACCAAATAATTTAGAATGGGATTTTTTGATTTCTTAACAGAGGAAATAGCTATAGATTTAGGTACAGCTAACACTCTTATTATACACAATGACAAAGTTGTTGTTGACAGTCCATCTATTGTTGCCCGGGATAGAATTAGTGGTAAAATAATTGCTGTTGGTAAAGAAGCTAACATGATGCAAGGTAAAACCCACGAGAATATAAAAACTATTCGTCCATTAAAAGATGGTGTAATTGCCGATTTTGACGCTTCTGAAAAGATGATAAATATGTTCATTAAGAACATACCTGCTTTAAAGAAAAAATGGTTTCCACCAGCATTGCGTATGGTTATCTGTATTCCTTCAGGTATTACAGAGGTTGAAATGCGTGCGGTAAAAGAATCTGCTGAACGAGTAAATGGCAAAGAAGTTTATCTAATACATGAACCAATGGCAGCAGCTATTGGTATTGGCTTAGATATTATGCAACCAAAAGGAAATATGATTGTTGATATAGGTGGTGGTACTACTGAAATTGCAGTTATAGCCTTAGGCGGTATTGTTTGTGACAAGTCTGTAAAAATTGCAGGTGATGTATTCACTAATGATATTATTTACTATATGCGTACACAGCACAACCTTTATGTTGGTGAAAGTACCGCTGAAAACATCAAAATTTCTATAGGTTCTGCTACCGAAGATTTACAAACCCCACCAGATGAAATGTCTGTTCAAGGTAGAGATTTATTAACTGGAAAACCAAAACAAGTTCAAATATCATTTAGAGAGATTGCAAAAGCACTTGACAAATCTATTTTACGTGTTGAAGATGCTGTGATGGAGACATTATCGCAAACACCACCAGAGCTTGCTGCTGATATATACAATACTGGTATTTATTTAGCTGGTGGAGGATCAATGTTAAGAGGTTTAGATAGAAGGTTATCTCAAAAAACAGATTTACCCGTATATATAGCAGAAGACCCGCTAAGAGCGGTTGTTAGAGGTACTGGTATTGCTTTAAAGAACTTAGACCGATATAAAAGTATATTGATAAAATAGCAAAAAGTTATAGCTCCTAAAGCAGATAAATATGCTTTAGGAGTTAAACTAAATAAAATAGCTGAAGTGAATGCAACGGATTATCAATTTTATAATAAGGAATAAAAATCTGTTACTTTATTTATTCTTGTTTGTTATTAGTTTAGCTTTTACAATACAATCACATTCTTACCATCAATCAAAATATTTTAACTCTGCTAATTGGTTGACTGGTGGTATTTATAAAACTTCAAACAGTTTCTCTTCTTATATAAATTTAAAAAAAGAGAATGAAAAATTAGTTCAAGAAAATATGCGTCTTCGTAATTTTCTAATAAATAAAGAATATAATTTTCAAATTGCTGTAGATAGCCTACTATTTGACTCAATACAAAAAGATTATAATATTATAAGCAGTAGAATTATTAAAAATAGTTATTCTCACTTAGATAATTATATTACACTTAACAAAGGAACTAAAGACGGTATCACACAAGATATGGGTGTAATTACGCCAGTTGGCATATTAGGAATTGTTGAAAACACAAGCGAAAACTACTCAAGAGTACAAAGTATTTTAAATCGTAAATCTAACCTAAATGCTAAAATTAAAAATACTAACAATTTTGGCTCCTTAATTTGGAATACAAAGGATTACAATACCGTACAACTTGTTGATATACCTAGACGAGTAAAAATAAAAATTGGCGATACTATATTGACAGGAGCTTCATCAAGTATTTTTCCTGAAAACATTCCCATTGGAACAATAAAAGCTTTTGATTTAAACACATCAAAAAGCTCATACAGTATTGATATTAATTTATTTAATGACATGTCAAACATTAAAAATGTGTATATCATAAATAATAAGAACCGAGAAGAAATTCAACAATTAGAATCTGAAACCAAAAATGGCGACTAATTTATATTTTATAAATATTATCAGATTCATTATACTTGTAATAATACAGGTGCTAGTGTGTAATAGAATTGGATATTTAGGCTTTATAAACCCTATGATATACATTCTATTTATTTATTGGTATCCAATAAAACAAAATAAATCTTTTTTTTTAATTATTGCCTTTTTACTGGGTTTTACAATTGATATATTTTCAGATACTTTAGCTTTTCATACTGCTGCCACTACTACTATCGCTTTTTTAAGACCTTCTATAATGCGTTTTTGTTTTGGTGTTAACTACGATTTTCAAAATTTCAAATTATCAAACGTACCTAGATTACAACAAATCACTTATTTAGCTTTTTTAGTTTTCATACATCACACAGTATTCTTTTTATTAGAAGTTTTTAGTTTCGCTAATTATATTTTAATTTTAAAGAAGATATTGGTAGTAAGTATTGTATCATTAGTTCTATGTATTTTATTTAGCTCTCTTTTTAGTGTTAAAAAAGAATAAAACATTGCATAGGGCTATTTATTAGACGCAATTTTTATTTCCTTTGTTAACCCCATATTGAGTACCTCATTTAAAATGAAAAAAATATTACTTTCTTCAATTATTATAATTATCGGACTTTCTTTTCTCGGAAGATTGTCTTACTTACAAATATTTAAATATTCTACATCAAAAATAATTGAAGATCCTGCTATAAAAGCAATTTATGATTATCCTGAAAGAGGATATATTTATGACCGAAATGGCAAATTACTAGTTGCAAATCAACCCGCATACGATGTAATGGTTATCCCTAGAGAAGTAAAGAAATTAGACACTCTCGAATTTATTAATTTATTGGGCATAGAAAAAGAACGGTTTTTAAAGCAATTAAAAAAAGCAAAAAAATACTCTACCAGATTACCTTCGGTAATGGTACCACAACTTTCAAAAAAAGATTATGCGCGTTTACAAGAAAAAATGCGTAAATATCAAGGTTTTTATATTCAGAAACGTTCTTTAAGATATTATGACACACATAGTGGAGCCAATGTATTTGGTTTTATATCAGAAGTAAATGATTATGAGTTAAGTGAAAACTCCTATTACAAACAAGGAGAACTTAAAGGAAGAACCGGTATTGAAAAAGAATACGAGGAATTACTACGCGGAAGAAAAGGTGTAAAGTACATTCAAAAAGACCGTTTTAATAGAGATATTGGACCCTATAAAAATGGTGCTCTAGACACACTCCCTGAGCAAGGAAAAGAAATAACGATTACATTAGATAAAACGCTACAAGAATATGGCGAAAAATTAATGAATGGTAAGCGTGGGGGCATTGTTGCTATAGAGCCATCTACTGGCGAAATACTTTCAATGATTTCTGGTCCAACGTATGACCCCGCTTTATTAGTTGGAAGAGATCGTTCTAAAAATTATACAAGATTGTATAATGATTCTATTGCACAACCAACTTACGATAGATCTGTATTAGCTCAAACATCACCAGGATCTCCATTTAAAACTATAAATGCATTAGTTGCACTACAAGAACACGTAATTACACCCGAAACCAGAATACAATGTTACAATGGTTTTTATGTAGGTAATAAGAAAAGAGGTTGCCACTGTGGCGGTGGCCATAGAGATTTAATTACAGGAATAGCTAAATCTTGTAACGCATACTTTGCAGGTACTTTTAGAAAAATATATGACAAATATCCAACATCTGATGAAGCAATGGATGTTTGGGACAAGCATGTAAAAAGTTTTGGCTTAGGAGATTTTCTAGGTTCTGATATACCAACAGGAAGAAGCGGATCAATACCAACCAAAAAAACATATGATCGCATGTATGGAGATAATAGATGGTCATCATCTTATATTATTTCTAATGCTATTGGACAAGGTGAGGTTTTGGTTACTCCAATACAATTGGCAAATATGACTGCTGCAATTGCAAATCGTGGCTATTACATTACACCACATATATTAAAAGCTGTTGAAGGTGAAAAAATTACAAACCCTAATTTTATTGAACCTAAATATACAACCATTGAAAAACAATATTTTGAACCCGTAGTACAAGGCATGGCTAATGTTTATAGCAAACCAGGGGGTACTGCATATTACCTACAAGTACCCGGAATAGACATAGCAGGAAAAACGGGTACTGTTGAGAATTTTACAAAAATAAACGGTGTTAGAAAACAACTTACTGATCATTCTGTTTTTGTTGCATTTGCACCAGTAGAAAACCCTAAAATTGCTATTGCCGTATATATAGAAAATGGTTATTATGGTGGTAGATATGCTGGTCACATAGCTTCACTAATGATTGAAAAGTATATAAAAGGAGAAATCACTAGAACAGATTTAGAAAAAAGAATGTTGGAAAAAACTTTAGATAAAGAATATGCCAAACCACTTAGTGGAGAACCTTTTATAATTAATGAGCGTGTTTGGTAAAAGTATATTAAAAAGGTTAGACTGGTTATCGATACTAATATTTATTATGTTAGTTACTATTGGATGGGTAAACATATACTCAAGCACCTATTCTGGAGCAGAAGAAAGTGGTTTTAACTTTTCATCTATTTACGGAAAACAACTGTTATTTATAGGAGTAAACTTCGTGTTAATCATTATAATACTCGGACTTGAAAGCAATTTCTTTGAACGTTTTTCAAGTGTTATTTATGTAATATCATTAGCTCTACTACTCGGACTATTTGTATTTGGCAAAACTATTGCTGGAGCTACTTCATGGTATAATTTAGGTTTTTTCAACCTACAACCTTCTGAACTTGCTAAAGTTGCCACAGCTTTAGCGCTAGCAAAATATTTAACTGATATACAAACAGATGTAAAAAGAAAAAAACACCAGTTTTATGGGTTTTTAATATTACTTATACCTGCAATTTTAGTTATTCCGCAACCAGATCCGGGTAGCGCATTAGTATTTTTCTCATTAGTATTTGTACTCTTTAGAGAAGGAATACCTGTCTTCTATTTAGGCATAGGTTTATTTACAATTTTAATCTTCATTTGTACTCTAATGTTTGGTACTATCTGGATTACCATAGTTTTAGGAATCTTAATTTCATTATTCTTTTTACTCAAAAAAAAATCGTTCAAAATTCCTGTAATACCAATATCTATAGCTTTAGTCGTTACAATACTATTTTCATTATCTGTAAATTTTGTTTTTGAGAACGTTTTTGAACAAAGACATAGAGATCGCTTTAGTTTGTGGTTGAGTTTAGAAAAAGATCCTAAAAAATTAGAAGTTATTCGAAAAACAATCGGCTATAACACCTATCAATCTGAAAAAACAATAGAATCTGGCGGTTTCTTCGGAAAAGGTTTTTTGGAAGGTACACGTACGAAAGGAGATTTTGTACCCGAACAACATACCGATTATATTTTTACTACCGTAGGTGAAGAATGGGGCTTTATTGGCACAACTACTGTAATTATTTTATTTAGTATTCTACTATTGAGGTTAGTATATTTAGCAGAAAGACAAAAAAATGCTTTTAATAGAATGTATGGTTATGGTGTCGTTTCAATTTTATTAGTCCATTATTTTATAAATATAGGTATGGTAATTGGGCTATTACCAACCATTGGTATTCCCCTACCTTTTTTTAGTTATGGAGGTTCTGGATTACTTGGTTTTACAGCCTTATTATTTATTTTTATTAAAATGGATTCAAATAGATTAAAAGAAGGTTTTTAAAATTTCCATCCATCGGTGTTAATTTTACTTTCCAATTCCTTTTGAAGTTCATTTGGTAAATTTTCAAAAAAATCGATACCTGTTTTACGCTCCAATTCATCAATAGTTACCAAATGTGATTTTATTGATGAATTGCTTGCTTTATTTTTAAATAAAAAACCAAGCATTTTAACAGCACCTCCATCATTACGAGCAACAATTTTATAAAAATAATTTGGTACACTTACATCTTCATCTCCAATTGAAGCCAAATTATCTTCTAAAACACCCGCTGTAATTACATAAACTGATCCATATTTTTTAGTCCAATACCTAACTTGCTTTTCAAGATTATTCCAAATACCCGCGTTAAATGCATTGTTTTGCGGACTAATATTACTGGTATAAAATGTTTCATCGTAGGCATATTTTGAAAATCTACGATCGCCCGCTGGACATAAATGCCCTCTATCATAACCAGAACCTTTATAATTTCGATAATCAGCTGATTTTGTTTTCACTTTTGGATCCTCAATAAAGTAAGGCCTCTTTCTATCATCATATGTTAACTGACTTTTATCTAATTTATAAGCCACCCATTCCGCTTGTTCATGCATTTCATTATAAGAAAGCATATAATTTTCATGTATAATTATATCTCCTGTTGTTGAATTAGGTAAAAAATCATCAATAACAGAAATTTTAGTTTCTTTTCTTTCAGGATCAGAATAAGTATCAGGAGTATAAAAATTATCAAAAAGCCAAAAACCGACAATACATATTGCAGTTAATAAAGTATAAATAGTTTTTTTATTCATAAGAGCATATCAAACGCACAAGTTACTTTAATTTTGTAACTTCTTTTACGACTAATACTATCAAAATAAATAAATGGATATTATGAAAATTAATCTACAAGATACATTTACAACTGAATTGCCTGCCGATCCTATTACAGAGAATACTAGAAGACAGGTAGCAAATGCTTGTTTTTCATATGTAACTCCTAAAAAAACTAAGAAACCTGAACTTATCCACTTTTCTAATGAAATGGCTAAAGACTTAGGTTTTTCTGATACTGATACAAAAACTTCTGAATTTTTAAATATCGTTACAGGAAACACTATTATTGAAAATTCTAAACCATACGCTATGTGTTATGGCGGACACCAATTTGGTAATTGGGCTGGGCAGTTAGGTGACGGTAGAGCAATTAATTTAGGTGAAATTAATCATAATAATAAACGCTGGGCACTACAATTAAAAGGTGCTGGCGAAACTCCTTATTCTAGAACTGCAGACGGTTTAGCCGTATTGCGTTCTTCAATTAGAGAATATTTATTAAGTGAGGCTATGCATTATTTAGGAATACCAACAACTAGAGCTTTATCACTTTCATTAAGTGGTGATCAAGTTTTACGTGATGTTTTGTATAATGGAAATCCTGACTATGAAAAAGGTGCTATTGTTGCAAGAGTTGCCCCCTCTTTTCTACGTTTTGGAAATTTTGAAATATTTAGTTCTCGACAAGATTACAAAACACTAAAAAAATTAGTACACTATACTATAAAACATTTTTACCCTGACATAAAACAAGATAGCAAAGAAGGTTATATTCAATTTTTTAAAGCAGTAAGTGAGCGTACTTTAAAAATGATAATTGAATGGCAACGCGTTGGTTTTGTTCATGGCGTCATGAATACCGATAACATGTCTATTTTAGGTTTAACTATTGATTATGGCCCTTATGGGTGGCTTGAAGGTTATGAGCCAGGCTGGACACCTAATACAACGGACAGACAAAACAAACGATACCGTTATGGCAACCAGCCAAATATTGGATTATGGAATTTATATCAACTAGCAAATGCTTTATATCCGCTAATTGAAAACGCTGAACCATTTGAAGAAATTTTAGAAAGCTATAAAAATGATTATGCAACAGGCTATTTAAATATGATGAAAGCTAAAATTGGACTTTTTTCTGAAAATCAAGATGATGCCTTATTACTCAGCAATTTAGAAGACACTTTACAATTATTAGAAACGGATATGACTATCTTTTTTAGAAATTTAAGTTCAATTGAAAAGAATGATAGTATTGTTACTGCTTTAGAAAAAATAAAGGATGCTTTTTATCTTCCTGAAGATTTCAATGGAGATAATTTAACAAAATGGGAAATATGGTTTACTAGCTATTTACAAAGGTTAAAACAAGAAGATATTACTGATAAAGTAAGAAAAGAAAAAATGAACGCTGTAAACCCTAAATATGTTTTGCGTAATTACATGGCACAATTAGCTATTGATAAAGCAGATAAAAAAGATTATTCTCTAATTAAGGAGTTTTATACTCTACTTAAAAAACCCTACGACGAGCAACCAGCTTATGAGAAATGGTTTGCAAAAAGACCTGATTGGGCTCGTAACAAAGTAGGCTGTTCTATGCTTTCATGTAGTTCTTAAAAATTAATTAAGTTACTGCTCTTTATATTCTAATATACCTGACCCAAAATACAAAACTGATAAACTTATTAAAATACACGGAAATAATCCTGTTATAAACCCTATTGGAAATCCGTGTATTATTATAATTAGAAAAAAATAAATAATATAGCCAAAACCGAATTGCAACATACGCTGGATGTTATTCATTTTTTTAGCCAAAAAAACTATAGTAAAAGGAATAAGAACACTTAACAAGAGCGCCCCAAACCTGCTGTTGAGATTAGCGCCTGAATCTAAATTTAGATACCCAATTATTCCTACTAATATCAAATTTAATATTAGCAAAAAGAAACTATTTGTAATTTGTGATGCAATAGTATTTTTTTTAGAATTTGATTTAGAAACTAATTCTGAAATATCAATCTGCAATACTTCGCATATAAGTTGTAATGTTTTACCTCGCGGTTCATTTTCACAATTTTCGATACGCTGGATAGTTCTTAAATTTATTTTTGATTTTTCGGCTAATTCCTCTTGAGTTAAACCTCTAAATTTACGAGTCTCACTAATTTTTTTTGCTATTAAATTCATTTACCGTTCATTTTATGATATCCTAAAAGTAAATATTCAATTGTATATGACCCCAAATTTTAAAGTGATTTTTGTACGACATTTGGTTTGTCGCAGAATGTCATAAAGTTTACAACACATAAAAACCCCATTCATTTAAATGAATGGGGTTTTTTAAAATTATTATAAGTATTATTAGTTTTTCACACTAGCTAACTTTCCGCTTTTAATAGAATTCCCTTTTAAATCTTCTAAAACATTAATAGCTTCTTCTACATAAACATCTTTAGCCAAATCTTGGTGCCAACGGTTACGTTTTTCTCTTAAAATAGAATCTTTAGTAAATAAACTTTCTTCGTATTTAAGAGATTCAAAAGTTAATTTAGAATCGTATGAATTTAGTTTTTTAAAGTATTTAGATTTCTCTTCACTTTTTGCTTCATCTACTTTGTAATCATTATAATTTAATGAAACTTTTGTTTCATTTTGTTGCTCTTTTAGCCATTTTGCATTTTCCTCAATTAATTTTATTTGAGGATTATTAGCCATACGCTTTGTACTATTTGCTATGGTAGTTTCATAATCTATAGCACCATCCCATACTTTATAATCTGCAGGAGAAATTTTATCCCAAGCTAATGGATTGTGTTGATCACGCTCACCTAAATCAATATAACTATACTTATCTGGAACTACTACATCAGATTTTACACCTTCTAATTGTGTTGATCCACCATTAATTCTATAAAATTTCTGAGTTGTCAATTTAATAGCACCTAAATCACCTTGGTCATTACTACGAACAATACGATCTAAAGGAATTACATTTTGAACTGTTCCTTTTCCAAAAGTTTGTTTACTACCAATTACAACTGCTCTTTTATAATCTTGCATTGCTGCCGCCATAATCTCAGAAGCAGAAGCAGATAATTCGTTTACTAAAATCACTAACGGTCCATCCCATTGGATACGTTCATCAGTATCATCATGAACCTCTTTTTCATTATTACTTGAACGTACTTGAACAATTGGCCCTTCTTTAATAAATAAACCTGCCATTTCAACAACCGTTTTTAATGATCCTCCACCGTTATCACGTAAATCTAGAATAAGACCTTCTACGCCTTCTTCTTTTAAACGCTCAACTTCTTTTGCTACATCAGATGCGGCATTTCTCTCTCCTTCATAATCATCAAAACTTACATAAAACTGTGGTAAGTTTATAATTCCAAATTTTTGATCATCTTTTATAACATTTGCTGATTTAGCAAATGTTTCTTCTAATTCAACTACGTCACGTGTAATAGATATAACTTCAATAGAACCATCCACTTTTCTCATTGTTAAATCAACTATGGTACCTTTTGCACCCTTAATTAATTTAATAGCATCATCTAAACGCATACCAACTATACTAACTGGTGGCTTACCATCATGCTGGCCTACTTTTAAAATTTCATCACCAACCTCAATTTGCTTATCTCTCCAAACTGGTCCTCCTGATATTATTTCAACTATTTTGATTCCTTCTGTACGTTTCTGTAAACGAGCTCCAATACCCTCAAATTTACCTGACATTCTTGTATCAAACTTTTCCTTTTCTTCAGGTGCAAAGTAAAAAGTATGTGGGTCAAACTCTTCAACAATTGTATTAATATATTGTACAAACCAATCTTTACGATCTAATTCTTCAACAAAGCTAAAAAACTCATCTAATGTTTTCCCCGTATCTTCACGAGCTTCTATTTCAGCTTCTTTTGGAGACAAAGGCTTTTTAGAGCCCTCTTCTATATCATCATTAAAATCTTCAACTACATCTCCATTTTGCAGCTTTTTTGAAGAAATACTTTCCTTATAACTTCTTGTTATTTTTGAATCGTAGTTTCCTAAAGTAGCATACTTCAATTGTTTTCTCCATCGCTCTTTTAATTCTTTTTTTGAGCTTACAAAAGATTGATTATCATAATCAATATCTATAACTTCATTATCAGAATAATCAAATGGCTTAGAAAGTACTTCTTTGTAAATTTCTTGTGCATCTTTCATACGAACCAATAATCGGCTATACACAAGATTAAAGAATGAAATATCAGTATTTTTTATTTGATCATCTATTTGAAATTTATATTTTTCAAAGTCTTTAATATCACTTTCTAAAAAATAACGTTTTGTAGGGTCAAGTCCATCGATAAAATCTTCAAAAAGGTTTACTGAAAAATCATCATCAATTTCTTTTGGTTGGTAATGCCCTTTTTCTAGAACATAAGTTATAAGGTCTAATAGAAGTTTATCCTTATCATCATTCTCAAATGACTTATTTGTGAAACTACATGATGCTACTGCAAAAAGCATCATTAAGAGTGCATAGGCTAATTTATTTTTCATTTAAACAATTTTTATTTCTAGTATAAGGAATAATATACCTCAATAACTATATAATTCTCTAAGATACTGAAAAAACCGTGCCAGTATAAAAACGGGCATTACAAAATTTTGTTAAACAGTTTATCCGGCAATTCTTATTGAAAAACGTATTTTTACATTATAAATTATCCAGAATGAAAAAACCTTTGATTTTAGTTACTAATGATGACGGTATTACCGCACCAGGCTTACGCTCGTTAGTTAGTTATATGAAAGAAATTGGAGAGGTTGTTGTTGTTGCTCCCGATAGTCCACAATCAGGCATGGGACATGCTATAACCATTGACAATACACTGTATTCTAAAAAAGTTATGATTGACTTAGATGATGATAAAACTTTAGAATATAGTTGTAGTGGAACTCCTGCTGATTGTGTAAAACTTGGGCTACAAGAAATTTTAAATAAAAAACCAGATATTGTTGTTAGTGGTATAAATCATGGCTCAAATTCATCAATAAATGTAATTTATTCCGGAACCATGAGTGCTGCTATTGAAGCTGGTATTGAAGGTATACCTGCAATAGGTTTTTCATTATGTGATTATACTTGGGAAGCAAATTTTGATCATGCAAAAGATGCCATTCAAACAATAGTAAAAGAGGCTCTTAAAAACGGAATTCCAACTGGTGTTGTTTTAAATGTAAATATTCCTAAATTAGAAAAAGAAGCTATAAAAGGAATAAAAGTTTGTCGACAAGCAAAAGCTAACTGGAAAGAAAAATTTGATAAACGCACCAGTCCTATGGGTAAAGAATATTACTGGTTAACAGGTGAATTTGAACTTTTAGATAAAGGTGAAGATACTGATGAATGGGCTTTAGCAAATGATTATATTTCTGTTGTACCTACACAGTTTGATTTAACAGCTCACCATGCTATTCAAAAATTAAATAACTGGAACATATAATGAATAAAAAAGAAGTACTTATAGGTTTTATTATTGGGCTTATTGCTAATACTACAGGAACATTACTTTATATTATCATATTTTCTAAATTAAGTATTATTGAAACATACAAAGCCGCTGTATCAGAAGGTCATGTTGGCAGTTTACTTGCTCTAGGTGCCATTCTTAACTTAGTAGCTTTTTTTGCTTTTTTAAAAATTAAACGAGATTTAAGAGCTAAAGGAGTATTAATTGCAACTTTAATAACTGCTTTATTAATTATGTATTACAAAGTATTTTAAACAAGGGTAAATTGTCAATTAAAAACGATGAAATATTATATAATTGCAGGCGAAGCTTCTGGTGATTTACATGGTTCAAACCTAATTAAAGCACTTAAAAAAAATGACTCTCAAGCCAATATACGTTGCTGGGGTGGCGATTTAATGCAAAACGCAGGCGGTATTCTTGCAAAGCATTATAAAGAGCTTGCTTTTATGGGTTTTATAGAAGTATTAACAAATATCACCACAATTTTTAAAAATATTGCATTTTGCAAAGAAGACATTAAAGCTTTTAAACCTGATTTATTAATTTTTATTGATTACTCTGGTTTTAATTTACGAATTGCAAAATGGGCTAAATCTGAAAATTTTAAAACCAGCTACTATATAGCTCCTCAAATTTGGGCATCTAGAGAAGGTAGAATTGAAAAAATAAAAAGTAACATTAACGAAATGTACGTAACATTACCTTTCGAAAAAGCTTTTTATGAAAACAAGCATAACTTTCCTGTAAACTTTGTCGGGCATCCTTTAATTGATGCTATTGAAAACTACCCAAAGGTTAATGCTACTGCTTTTAAACAAAAGCATAATTTAGATTCAAAAAAACCAATTATTGCACTATTACCAGGTAGCAGAAAACAAGAAGTTTCAAAAATGCTTACTGTTATGTTATCTGTGGCTAAAAATTACACAGATTACCAGTTTATAATTGCTGGTGCTCCAAGTTTAGAATTAGATTTTTATGCTCCATTTTTAAAACAATCAGGAGTACAGCTTATTGCAAACAAAACTTATGATTTATTACAAGTTTCTCACGCAGCCCTAGTAACAAGTGGTACCGCAACTTTAGAAACTGCATTATTTAAAGTACCTCAAGTGGTTTGTTATAAAGGGAATTGGATTTCTTATCAAATTGCAAAAAGAATAATTACATTAAAATATATTTCTCTTGTAAACCTAATTATGGATAAAGAGGTTGTTAAAGAACTTATTCAAGATGACCTAAATAAAGAGAATTTAACCTTAGAGTTAGATAAAATTTTAAATTCAGAGAAAAGACAAATTTTACTAAGCAACTACAAAAAGTTAGAACAGAAACTAGGCGGTAAAGGTGCTAGTGAAAAAACAGCAACTTTAATGATTGCTAGTTTAAAACAGTAAACTACTAATTTTTAACATATTTCAGTAGTTAAAGAGAAAATCTATATTAATTATTTCTTTAAATTTGAGCTTGACTACCCCAAATTCTTTTTAATGACTCGTAAATATATTTATTTTCTTTCTTCATTTTTAATCATTAGTTGTGGCTCTTCTAAAAAAAAGAAATCCTACAGTAAATCTTATGAAAAAACAATTACCGTAAGTGGAAATAACAAAAAAGATTCTGATGCTAAATTACCTGAAGTAAAATCAGAAAAATCAAGAGAATCAAATAATATAGCAACTTCTATTATTAATGATGCTATTGCATTTTCTGGCACTCGTTATAAATATGGTGGCACTACAAAAAAAGGGATGGACTGTTCCGGTTTATTATATGTTGCTTTTAATAAAAATGATATTACTTTACCTCGAGTTTCTTATGTAATGGCTGAAGAGGGTAAAGATATTAACCTTAAAAAAGTAGAGGAAGGTGATTTGCTTTTTTTTAAAACTAGTAGAAAATCTAGAAGAATAAACCATGTTGGGCTTGTTGTTTCGGTAAATAATTCAGAAATAAAATTTATTCATGCTACCACATCCCGTGGCGTTATTGTATCTTCATTAAAAGAAGGTTATTGGAATGATGCTTTTGTAAAAGCTACCCGAGTACTATAAACAAAATTAAATATGCAGTTATTAAAATTTGTGCCTATAAAATTGACACTCTTTTTAATACTTGGTATTATTACTGGCTGGTATACCGACCTAAATAATACTATTCCATTTTGTTTTGTAATTGGTTTATTAGTTGTAGCAGGTTTTCTATATAAATCTAAAAAGAGAACAAACCAATATGTCTTTGGAATTGTAGCATTATTAGTTACTTTTTGTATTGGATTACTCGTCATATCAATAAATAAACCTAAGAATAACTTTAACCATTACTCAAAACACACGAACGAAAACCCACAAGAATTACATTTAAAAATATCTGAAGTATTAAAATCAAATTCCTTTTCAGATAAGTATTTCGCAAAAATTTTAAAGGTTAAAAACAATAACACCACCGGTGATATCTTACTTACCATTCCAAAAGACTCATTAAAAACAAAATTACATATTGATGATGAATTTATTGTTTACGAGCAGTTATCTGAAATAAAAAAAACTTTAAACCCTCATGAATTTAGCTATAAAAGTTATTTAGAAAAAGTAGGAGTTTATCAGCAATTATATTTAAAATCAACAAACTATATTTCTACAAAAAACAACAGAAAAACAATTTATGGTTTAGCCGCTAAATGGAGAAATAAAATAATTGAAAATTTAAAAAAAGAAGAATTTGGTAGTGATGAATTAGGTATTATTCAAGCACTATTATTAGGAGAAAGAAATGATATTTCTGAAGAAACCTATAATAATTATAAAAATGCTGGTGCTATTCACATTTTAGCTGTTTCTGGGCTACATATTGGTATATTATTATTAATACTTCAACTTATATTACAACCTGTAGATAATTTACCTTATGGTAAAAAAATAAAGCTACCCCTTATTGTGGCCCTGTTATGGGCGTTTGCATTTCTAGCAGGACTTTCTGCTTCAATTGTCAGAGCTGTTACTATGTTTTCATTTTTAGCGTATGCCGAATATTTAAACAGACCCGCAAATAAATTTAATATTCTGGCATTATCTATGTTTTTTATATTACTAATAAAACCAACTTACTTATTTCATGTTGGTTTTCAAATGAGTTATGTTGCCGTTTTTACTATTCTATGGGTCTATCCAATACTACAAAACTTCTGGCAACCTAAATATAGTATCTTAAATAAAATATGGCAATTATTAAGTATTAGTGTTGCTGCTCAATTAGGAGTATTACCTATTAGTCTATTTTATTTTCATCAATTTCCTACCTTATTTTTTATTTCAAACTTAGTAATTGTTCCCTGCCTTGGTTTTATTTTATCTGGCGGTATTGTTATTATTCTATTATCGTTATTAAATTTATTACCAAATTTTGTAGCTCAAATTTATAATGGAGCCATACAATTTATGAATATCATTATAGCTTGGATTGCACAACAGGAAACATTTCTATTTAAAAATATATCTTTTGATAGTATACAACTAATTTTGTCATATATCATTATAATATGCTTAATAGTAATGTGGACAAAGACTTCTTTTAAAAGAATAATAGTTTTATTTGTTTCTGTACTTATTCTTCAATCTTATTTACTTATTAGTAAGTATCAAGTAAATCAAAAAAAAGGATTATTAGTTCTACATCAAGCAAAAGAAACAACTCTAATAAATCAAAAAGGGAGTACAGCTCATGTTTTAAGCAACCAAAAAAATCAATTAACTAGTACTTTACAATCCTACAGAATAGGAGAACGAATCAACACAATTACCTACGATTCATTAAAAAATTGCTATACATTACTAGACAAAAAAATCGTTATTATTGATAGTTTTGCTGTTATTGACACCACCATGAAAAAGGTTGATTATTTAATACTCACACAATCACCTAAAATTAACTTAGAGAGGTACCTTAATATTATTAAACCAAAAATGATAATTGCTGACGGAAGTAATTATAAGAGTTTTATAACTAAATGGAACAAAACCTGTATAAAAAAGAAACTCCCTTTTCACTACACAGGCGAAAAGGGAGCATTTTATTTTAATGAATTAAAAGACTAGCTTACAATTTTAGATTCACCATCTTCTGCACCGTGTGTTAACCTTTTTAATGGTTTTAATAATGCAATTACTAAAAGACCAATAATTGTCCAAACTACAGCGATACCAGTAAATACTTCAAATTCACCTAAATTCTGTGAAGCTTCACCAATAAGACCCGCTATTTTGTTTCCAAAACCTGTAGCTGCCCAGTAAAGTCCCATAATAATTGAAGCATATTTTAAAGGTGCTAACTTAGTAATGAATGATAACGATACTGGTGACGCACACAATTCTCCAATTGTATGCAATAAATAAGCTAAAATAATCCAATACATTGCTGATGAGCCATTATTAGCATATTCTATTGATGCTGCACTCATAAAACCAAAACCAACTGCCATAATCACCATACCTACAGCAATCTTAAATAAAGATGAAGACTCTTTACCTTTTTTTCTCCATTTTAACCAGAAACCACCAACTGCAGTTGCCAAAGTAATAATAAAGAATGAGTTTACCGATTGAAATACTGATGCTGGAATTTCAAACAAACCGAAAAAGTTTCTATCTGTTTTTTGTTCTGCATACAAATTCATTAATCCACCTGCTTGTTCAAATGCTGCCCAGAAAAGAATAATTAACAAAAAAGAAATTAAAAGAACCTTAATTCTATCTTTTTCTATAGAAGTTAATGGCTTATCTAAAATAGCTTTATCTACTTCATTTTTTCTTGAGATAAGATTACCTACATGTGTTAAATATTTTTGACCCCAAATGTAAACTGCTTGACCTAAAAACATTCCAATTGCAGCTAAACCAAAACCGTAATGCCAATTGATATTTTCTCCAATATAACCACATAAAATTGGAGCTAAGAAACCACCAATATTAATACCCATATAGAAAATATAAAAACCTAAATCTCTTCTTTCATCTTTAGGTTTGTACAAACCTCCAACCATTGAACTAATGTTTGGTTTTAAACAACCGACACCTAAAATCACAAAAAAGCAACCTAAATAAAATGATGTTACAGAATTAAAAGCTAAAACGGTATGCCCAATGCACAATAGTGCTCCACCAAGCATTACTGTTTTCTTCTGACCTAATAATTTATCAGCAATCCAACCTCCTGGTATTGAAGAAACATAAACTAACATAGTATAAGTACCATATAAACCTAAAGCCTCTTTATTTGTCCAACCAAAACCTGGATTATTTGATGTTGTTTCTGAAACAAGAAAAAGCACAAAAAGTGCACGCATTCCATAATAAGAGAATCGCTCCCACATTTCTGTGAAAAATAAAACATATAACCCTACTGGGTGACCAAATAACTCTTTTTCATGCTCAAGTTTAACAGTATTATTCATATATAAATTTGTGTTATTTAATTAGTTAGGTAGTCTTATAAGTTTTCTTTAATAAAATTGGTCATTTTAGCATACAAATGAAGTCTTGTATTACCACCATAAATACCATGATTCTTATCGGGATAAAGAGCCCAATCAAATGGTTTATTAGCTTCCACTAAAGCTTCAACCATACGCATTGTATTTTGTACATGCACATTATCATCCCCTGTACCGTGAACTAACAAATACTTTCCTTTTAATAATTCTGGGTAGTTAAATGGTGAATTATCATTATAACCACTAGCGTTTTCTTGCGGTGTTTGCATGTAACGTTCTGTATAAATAGTATCGTAAAAACGCCATGAAGTTACAGGCGCAACAGCAATTGCCATTTCAAAAGTATCATTTCCTTTTAAAATACAGTTGGTTGACATAAAGCCTCCAAAACTCCAGCCCCAGATACCCGTACGAGCCTCATCAATATAGGATAACTTACTTAACTCTTTTGCTACTGAAATTTGATCTTCAACCTCGTATTTTCCTAATTCTTTTTGAGTTACTTTTTTAAAATCCCTACCTTTAAAACCTGTTCCTCTACCATCAACACATGCTACTATATAACCTTCTGATGCTAACAATTGATACCAATAATCATTAGAAGCCATCCATTTATTTGCTACTTGTTGTGATCCTGGTCCACTGTATTGAAACATAAAAAGTGGATATTTTTTTGAAGAATCAAAATTTGAAGGTTTAATCATCCACATATTTAAATCATTCCCATTTATTGAAATAGTAGAGAATTCTTTAGCACTTATATCATATGATTCAAGTTTTTTTGAAAGCTCACTATTATCAATAATTTCCTTAACCTTCTTACCCGTTAAAGCATTATGCAGTGTGTATTCAGGTGGTGTTGTCGCACTTGAAAATGTATTTATAAAGTATGTAAAATCGGTACTAAAGTCAGCATTATTCTGTCCTTCTTTTTTTGTTAATCTAACTTTATTAGATCCACCACTACTTATACTATAAACATCTCTATTAATTGATCCATTTTCTGTAGATTGATAATACACTCTATCTTCATCTTGATCATAACCATAATAATTTGTTACTTCCCAATCACCTTTAGTAATTTGATTCATTAACTTACCATCTTCATTGTATAAATAAATATGGTTGTAACCATCTTTTTCACTGGTCCAAATAAAGCTATCGTCAGCTAAAAAAGTTAAATTATCAGTAATATCAACATAAGCCTTATCTTTTTCTTCTAATAATAGAGAAACTTTATTGTTTTTAGCATTAACTGCATACAATTTCAAATTGTCTTGATGTCTGTTTATAGTCTGAACACTTAACATGTTTTTATTATGCATCCATTTAATACGTGGAATATAATAAGGACTATCAATATCAATTTTTGAAATAGCTTTAGATTTTACATCAAGCATATGTAAAGTAACTATTGCATTGTTTTCCCCTGCTTTTGGGTATTTAAAAACTTCTTGTGTTTGGTATAATCCTGTTCCGTAAATATCCATTGAAAATTCAGGAACCTCAGTTTCATCAAAACGCAAAAAAGCAATCTTACTACCATCTGCATTCCAATCAAAAGCACGAACAAAAGCAAACTCTTCTTCGTAAACCCAATCTGTTACACCATTAATAATTTTGTTTTTAACACCATCTGTAGTAATTTGAGATGTTGTATTTTTTAACAAATCAAGAATATAAAGGTTGTTTTCAAAAACATAAGCAACTTTAGTATTATCTGGAGACAATGTTGGTTCTTGAATTTTGTTTTCTGATATTTTTACAATTGATTTCGTTTTTACATCGTAGATATAGTAAATACCAACCGATGATCTTCTAAAAATTGCTTCGCTTTCAGTAGCTAACAAAACTTTACTCTCGTCTGCACTAAATTCATAAGAAGTAAAATATTGAATCTCATTTAAATCATTAGAATTTGCGACTGTACTTACTTTTTCAAGAGTTGCATAATCATAAATATCAATGCTACTTGATCTTGAACTTCTATCAAAATTTAAAACGGTATATTGAGTACCATTATTTAAAGATCTTAATACATCTAACCCTTCTGTTCTAAATTCTCCTTGCCATATTTCTTCTAAAGAGACTTGTTTTTTTTGTGCATTTGTAACAGTACTTATACTGCCTATAAAAAATAATAGTAAAATTAATTTTTTCATTAAATGTATCCGTTTTATTTGGTAGCCCAAGTTTAATAATAATTTCACATAAAAATAAACATTTAACAATAAATATAACAAACACGAGGCTTTACTTCAGATTAAAGTTTCTCATCAAATAAATATTTGGTAATTACTATCTTTGAGCTCAGAAACCAGACAATTTATGATTACTCCTATAGAAGGATTTTCCAAACTTAATAAAGATCAAAAAATAGCGTGGTTAGCAAAAAACTATACTCAAAATAGTGATGAAACCATAAACATTTTAAAACGTTATTGGAACACCGATAGTGTTTTACAAAAACTACATGATGAGTTTATTGAAAACACTGTAAGTAACTACTATTTACCTTTAGGTATTGCTCCTAATTTTTTAATAAATGATAAGCTTTATGCCATTCCTATGGCAATTGAAGAAAGTTCTGTAGTGGCTGCAGCAAGTAAAGCTGCAAAATTTTGGCTTAAAAGAGGTGGTTTTAAAACTTCAATTATTGGCACTGAAAAGATAGGACAAGTACATTTTATGTACACCGGAGACTTTACTAAGTTAAAAGAGTTTTTTACGGATCTTGAACCTGTTCTGAAAAACGACACAAGAGACATCACTAAAAACATGGAAAAAAGAGGTGGTGGCATAACTGCTATTACTTTAAAAAATAAAACAGAAGACTTAAAAGATTACTACCAACTACATTGCACTTTTGAAACTTTAGATGCAATGGGTGCGAATTTTATAAATACTTGCTTAGAGCAGTTTGCTCAAACCCTTAAAAGAGAGTTTACAAATAGCGTGCTTTTTTCAAATTCAGATGAAGAATTAGAAATTGTGATGAGTATTTTAAGTAATTATGTGCCAAATTGTATTGTAAAAGCTGAAGTTTCTTGTCCGGTTGAAGCACTTAATGACGATAAGAACATTTCACCTAAAGAATTTGCAGAGAAAATGATTAGAGCGATTGATATTGCGAAAGCGGAACCTTACCGAGCCGTAACACACAACAAAGGTATTATGAACGGTATTGACGCTGTGGTTTTAGCAACAGGTAATGATTTTAGAGCTATTGAAGCTGGAATACACGCCTATGCAGCTAAAGATGGTCAATACAGTAGTCTAACACATGCAACTGTGAAAAATGAAGTTTTTAAATTTTGGATTGAAGTACCTTTAGCATTAGGTACAGTGGGCGGGTTAACAAACTTACACCCTATAGTAAAATTAGCTCTAGAAATACTTCACAAGCCTTCTGCTCAAGAATTAATGCAGATTGTAGCTGTAGCTGGTTTAGCTCAAAATTTTGCAGCAGTACGCTCGTTGGTTACTACAGGCATACAAAAAGGGCACATGAAAATGCATCTGATGAATATTTTAAACCAATTAGGCGCGAATGATACTGAGAAAAAAACAATAGTTGATCACTTCAAAACCAATACAGTAACACATAGTGCCGTTATTGAAGCTTATCAAAAACTCAAAAAAGTTAATGACTGAAAAATTTTACAGTAACGGGAAATTATTAATTACTGGAGAATATGGAGTTCTTGATGGTGCTTTAAGTTTAGCTATACCAAGTAAATACGGGCAATCATTAAATATTACTTCAAATTCATCAAATAAACTTACTTGGACAAGCATAGACAACAAAAATGAAATCTGGTTTGAAGGTATTTTTGATTTAAATACTTTAAAAGAAAAAACAGCTACAGATAAAAATACTGCTACAACATTATCTAAAATGCTTCATGAAGCTAGAAAATTAAATACTGGCTTTTTTACAAAATCAACTGGGTTTAATGTAATAACAAAACTAGATTTTCCAAGAGATTGGGGACTGGGTTCTTCTTCTACTTTATTGAATAATATTGCAGAATGGGCAAATATAAATCCATACACTTTACTGTGGAATTCTTTTTCTGGTAGTGGTTATGATATTGCATGTGCCAAGCATAATAAACCCATCACGTACTTAGTAAAAGATAATACACCAACTATTAAAGAAATAAACTTTAATCCGAGTTTTAAAAATGACATATTTTTTATTCACTTAAATAAAAAACAAAATAGTCGAGAAGGTATTGCCAATTATAGGAAAGCTGATTTTAATAAGAATGATTTTATATCTAAATTAACTACACTTACACAAGAATTTATAATATGTAATGATTTAGAGAAATTTAAAGAATTAATCTCATTACATGAAATACTAGTCTCTTCTGTAATTAAACAACTCCCTGTAAAAGAGCTTTTATTTCCTGATTATAATGGTGCTATAAAAAGCTTAGGTGCTTGGGGAGGAGATTTTATAATGGCGGTAGGTAACGAAAACACTCCCAAATACTTTAAAACTAAAGGGTACACTACAATTTTAAGCTATAAAGAAATGCTACTTTAACTTAAAAAGTAATTTATAAAAAAAGCCTCTTTTAAAAGAGGCTTTTTTTGTACTATATATTTCTACTTAATTATTAGTAGAACATTGATCTGTTATCTTCAATTTCCGAACCATCTTTTAAAGCTTGATATACTGAAGAACTTACTCTATTTACTTTAGCCTTTTTCAGGGTATTTGCAAAAGTACTATAGTTCTCAAGTTTAGTAGCATCTGTCTTTTTAGTAACATTTACCATAAACACACCTGTTTCACCTTCAATAAGTCCAGAAGTTTTACCTTCACCTAAAGCATAAGCTGTACCAACTACCGCAAGTTCTCTACCCGCACCTGGTATTGTTGGTGACTTAACTGTTAACGCACTAGCTGTTGATGTACTAACGTTATTATCTTTTGCAAAAACATCCATTGCTTTACCTTTATTAGCACTAATAATTTGAGCTGCTTTTTTCTTTTTACGTAAAATAGGCAATACAGTTGCCGAAGCATCTTCCGCACTCATTAAACCTTTTTCATAAGCCGCTGTTAATTGAACTACAGCATAACCATCATTTAAATCAAAACGTTTTATATCTCCAATTTCTGATTCAACATTAAATGCCCATTTTACTATTGCACGTTGCGCTCCTAAACCAGGTAAGTTTTCATCCATTGCTTTTACCTTATTTACTGGTCTAACAACATAATTACCAGCTTTAGCAACATCAGTAAATGAAGTTTTACCATCAATTGTTTCCATTTCAAACTTCGTAGCATCTTGGAATAATAAATCTATAGTTTCTCCCGACGCTTCTATTTCTCTTACTAAATTAGCAACTTGATAAACATCTTGCTTTTCAACAATCTTAACGATATGAAAACCAAAATCAGTTTCTACCATTCCTACAGTACCAACACTATTACCAAAAGCAAAATCATTAAACGCAGGTACCATTGCTCCTTCTTGGAAAAAGCCTAAATCACCACCTCTTGATGAAGAAGGTCCATCTGAATTTTCTCTTGCAAGATCAGCAAATACAGCATCTGTTTTTTTAGCATTAGCTAAAACTTCTTTTGCTTTTTCTTCAGCCTCTTCTTTTGTTCTTGTTATATCAGTACTAGCACTTTGAGCACCGGCATACGAAATTAAGATATGACTTGCTTTAACATTACCGCCTGCCTTTTTACCTGTAAGTTTTGATACTTTATAAAAATCACCATCACGGTAAGGTCCATAAATATCTCCAATATTTAAAGATATTATTGTATCAGCATATTTTGATGGTAATGCACTTTTTGGTTTGTATATACTATCAAATTTCACATCAGAGTTAATATCTAAAAAAGCTTCAACATCATCAGTATTTACAAAACCTTTTACAACTTCTGTTTTATTTGTTGCTGCATTAAACTCTTCTTTATCTTTTAATAATTCAGAAATACTAGCTTTTACATCGTTCTCATCTTTTAAAGAAGGTTTTTCTTCAAAATACACAAATTGTATATCTCTACTATCTTCTTGTTTAAATTTATCTTGATGCGCTTTAACGTAATCAGAAATTTCACTTTTACTTACTACAACAGTAGTATCTGCAATTGAAGAATAAGGTACTCTTACGTATTTAATATCTAATTTATCATTTGCAAACTTATAATCTAACTCACCTTCTTTTAAAGTAGTTACAACACCAGACTTTATAAGGTTATTATATATTTGCTCTTTAGCTGCAAAAATGATTGTTTGCTCAGTTTGCAACCACTGTTGGTAACCTACAGGATTGTTATCTCTTAAATCTGCAACAAATTCAATAAATTTATTTTCATCAAAAACACCGTTTTCATTTAAGAACTGTGGCATTTGAGAATAGCTTGGGTTTGTTCTTAAAAAATTAACTATTTGATCTTGCTCAACAGAAATACCTAATTTTTCGAACTCTTCTTCTAAAATTGCGTTTCTAACTCCTTGTTCGTAAACGTTATTTACAATTTGCATAGCAGAAGCATTTGCTCCGTATTGCTGTGTTGCGGCGTCTACTTGATTTCTAAATCCGTCTATAGAAATTTCATTACCGTTAACTTCAGCAATAGCTGAACCTACTTTAGCTCCAGAAAATGCGTTAGCACTAAATATACCAGATATTACAAATGCAAATAACGCCAAACCAATGATTAAAATCAATATGGTTGTTTTCTTTCTTATTTTATCTAAAATTGCCATTGTTTTTTTACTATTTTATATCAGGCGACGAAAATACCATTTTTCTTTGAAATACTAAAAAGAAAAAATATAATAATTTGATGCTTAAAAACTTACTCTTTTTCAAGTATTTCAAGGGATACCAAATCTATTTTGGTATTAGAAACTTCAATTATTGTAAATAAGAAGTTTTGAATTTGAATTTGTGAATTTTGCTCAGGAATTTCAGTTGTTTGATGGACGATCAACCCTCCTAATGTACCGTACTCATCACTTTCAGGAAGTTCAAGCCTATAGTTTTCATTTAAATAATCTACTTCTAGCCGTGCAGAGAATTTATATATATTTTCTGCTATTTCTTCTTCAATTAAATCAGTAGTATCGTGCTCATCTTCTATTTCACCAAATAATTCTTCTACAATATCTTCAACAGTCATTATTCCTGATGTTCCTCCGTACTCGTCTAAAACTACAGCGATGCTTTTTCTTTTCTTAGTAAGGCTACTTAAAATATCATTTATAAGCATAGTTTCAGGCACAAACTCAACAGGCATTAACACACTTTTGATTGTTTTTGGCTTTTTAAAAAGTTCATATGAATGAACATAACCAATAATATCATCAATAGTTTCTTTGTAAATTAGTATTTTAGAAAAACCAGTTTCAGAAAATCTTTTAGTCAAATTTTTAGGGTTTTCTTGTAATTCAACTGCTTCAATCTCTGTACGCGGAACCATTACATCACGTGCTTTTACAGCAGAAAACTCTAATGCATTTTGAAAAATTTGAATTTCAGAATCCACTTCATCCTCTTTTTCAACGGTTTCCATTTGCTCTGTAATATAATCACCCAACTCTATTTTACTAAATGCAAGTTGTACCTCATCACCATCTGTTTTAAAAAACACCTTGAGTATTACATCTGAAATTTTAATTACAAAGCCTGAAATTAATGAAAATAAAATATAAAATACATACGCGGGAAATGCCAAGACTTTTAAAAGAACATTTGAATATATTTGAAATAATACTTTTGGCAAAAACTCTGCTGTAAGCAATATTACAAGTGTTGAAATAATAGTTTGAGTAAGCAGGCTAAAATCAACTAATAAAAATTTTGCAAATTGATTTTCTGATACTTGATAGCTTGCAAACCAATCCATCAACAAATCGCCCATGTACAAACCATACACCACAAGAGCTATATTATTACCAATAAGCATCGTGGCAATAAACTTTGATGGTTTTTTTGTTAGCCTACTTAAAACTTTAGCTAAAAACCCTTCTTGCTTTTTTTCTATTTCTATATGAATTTTATTTGCAGAAATAAATGCAATTTCCATTCCTGAAAAAAAAGCAGATAAAAACAAGCAACATACAATTATAGCTATAGAAGTTCCCAATTACTGTTTATTATTTTTATTACGTTTCTCAAATTTTCGCCTATACGTTCTTCTAAATACATACATAGCAATAGACATAACTGTAAAAAAAAGAAAAAGGTATGCCATTTGGCGATTTATATTCCAATCTACAATTACACGGTATATCGCAATAATTGCTACTATTAAATATAAGTACTCTGTATATTTTAAAATTTTAGTCATCTAAATTTTCTTTAATTATTTTGTAACCATCTCCTGTTTTATGCGCATTCAATGAGGTAAATTCTTTATTAAAATCCATTCCTTTACCATAAATTAAAGTACCATCAATTTCATCAGAATATTTGAATTTTTCTTGCGTAAATATCCACTGAGTAGTTTGATCATAATACAACTGAGTAGTTTCTAATTTTTTACCATCTTGCATTTCAATAACCACATTACCTTGCAAATCTATAATATTTGTACCAGAATATATGATTCCGTAATCTGCCAAAATTATGCTTTTATTTCCTTCCTTATCAAAAAACTCGACTTTTAAACCCTCTGGAAAGGTTCTAAAAGGAAACTCTAAATTTTCATAATCTTCACTAACATCACCTGTTAAAATTGCAACTTTCTTTGAGCTATCAATAGCAACGCTCCTTAACGGGTCTTGAGTTTCTGTATATATCAATTTATAACCCTCTGCAATACCTTGCGGATATAAATCTTTCTTTGCTTCTTCTCCCACTCTTTTATAATCACTAGAACAAGCAAAAAAAAGCATTGTCATGGTAAAGACCATGACAATGCTTTTGAAATTATATAAAGATTTTTTTTTCATCTTATAAATTAGGCACTTTTACGCTACCACCAACCCAACAGCTAAACGAAACAGTTTTACCTGCCATTCCTGAGCTAAAGATCATTTCTTTAGATGGTGCTTTTGCCATATAACTATTAACAGCCGCACTTGATTTACCACTTAATGATGGATCAACTCTACCTGCTTGGCGAGCAACTTCTGCTGCTTTCCAATAAATTGCTCTTTTTTCAAAAGCAGAAGTACCACAATCATTAGCACTACGTGCATATAAGCTAGCAATTAACAAATATGCTTTTCCGTTTGATGAATTAGCATCAATTGCTTTTTGCGCATAACTTCTAGCAGAAGATCTACTTGATCTAGAATAAATTGCAGCTACTTTATAAAGTAAATCTGATTTTTTACTTGAATCTGATTCTAAATCAATTGCTTTATTAAAATTAGATAATGCTCCACTTTTATTACCAGCTTTATTCTCTAACAAACCTAAATATACATATAAATCTGCAGTAGGCTCAATTGCCAATTGTGCATCTAATAATTTTTTAAACATTGGATCATCTGTACATTCTTTGTTATACATTCTGTTTACAGCTCTCTTAACCCAAGTAATATCACTTTTCTTAGCTTCAAAACTCTTTTCATATAAAGGAATTAAGTTTGAACACTCTGCTAACGCACCTAATTTAGAATCAATACTGCCTTCTATTTTTCCGTAGTTCTCAGAATTTTGACTATAAGCTTTTAAAATCCTTTTTTCTTTAGAAGTTATAGTTCCATCATCTTCTTTAGGTATTAACTGCGTAATTTTATCAGTTAATATTTTGTTTTCAATACCTATTTTTTCAATAACATCATCATAAGTATCAAAAACTTCTTGTAATTCTTTTGATCCTTCATTATGTAAATCTACAAGTAACGAAAAGTAAAGATATAATGCTTGCGCATTACTGAAGTTCTCTTTGTCTTCAGTAAAAGCTTTATGAAGCACATCATAAACTTCTTGATCAGAACCTAACTTTTCATTGTGCATTAATAATGCTTTATCAATAAGAACATCAGCTTCATCAAATTTTGTTGGAAAATGAACTCTACTTGCATCATACAAAGCCATTAAATCATTAACAAAAGCTGTTTTATCAGCTCCAGTAGCTTTTTCTATTTTATATTTTAAGATTTTCTCTCCGTATACAAAATTAGCTTTGTTTAAAGTAGGGCAATTATCATAAACCATTTTCCATGGCGTATAAGCCGCTTCGTAGTTTTTAACTTTTACATGCTCTGCATAAACAGATAGGTTTGTATTACACTCAGGATTATTTTGAGCATTTGTAAAACCTAAAAAACCAAGTGTTGCAATCGCAACAATATAAAACTTCCTTTTCATAGTATGAGATATTTGTATATAGCGTTTATTTAGTTAATTTATTTTTTTTGGACAATTTACCACTTTCAATGTTATTCTGTAATTTATTACCCAATAATTTTCCTTTGTTTAATTCTCTTTACTAATCTTTCATAAAAAGAACAAGAACATTAACACAGTTCCAAAAGTTGTGCCATTTTTTTAAATCTAAAATTTCAAGTTGAGTTATCATTATAAAATTCGACACCAAATTACATGTAAAAACATGAAATACAAGTGTTTACAGTTATTCGTATCCTAAAACATAAATTCACCTAAAAATTACTTAACTTATTCTTTTTACATCCTCAATTTAAAACTGAACATGATTATTAATAAATATTAAACACAAATAAACAATTAAAAAACTTTGTTTGTATTTTCCTACTTATTATACTCAAGCAAATAATTTAACCCCAACAAGAGGTATTTTTGATGCGCAAATATGCTATTTTTTAATCGTTTAGACAAAAATAAGGCATCACCCCCTGATAAAACAACTGTTAAATCTTTAAATCTTGTCTCATATTGTTCAATGACACCATTAATCTCAGCAACCATACCGTAAATTACTCCACTCTGTATACACGTGTTTGTTGTATTACCTATAAAATCTAAAATATCTTCCGCTTCAAGCAAAGGCAATTTTGATGTCTGAGCATTTAAAGCTTTAAATCTCATTTTTAACCCTGGTGAAATTGCACCTCCTAAATATTCTCCATAATCATTAATAATATCATACGTAACACATGTACCTGCATCAATTACGAGAGTATTACCGTTGGGATTTTCATAAAAAGCCGCTGTTGCTAATGCTATACGGTCTACACCTAAAGTTTCAGGCGTAGCATACGAATTTTTAAAAGGTGTTTTTGTTTTATGCGATAGTAAATGAGTTTTACAGAATAACTCAACAACAGCTATATCTTTTTTTTCCAAAGCACCCACTGTTGAAATTATTGAATTATTTATATCTGGAAACTCTTTGAAAACTGATTTCATTTTAAAAATGAAGTCAGAATATTCAAATTGTTCATGAAATATTTCATTTTTCTGTTCGAAAACTGAAATTTTTATTAGGCTATTTCCTGCGTCTATTACTAGGTTCATGATACAAAGTTGCGAAAATGTAAAAAAATATTTTACATTTTTTTCATTTTTTATTTGGATATCGGAAAATTGAAATTATATTTGCACCCGCTTAACGGCTTTGGTGCCTTAGCTCAGTTGGTAGAGCAATGGACTGAAAATCCATGTGTCCCTGGTTCGATTCCTGGAGGCACCACAAAAAACCCGATTCTCACGAATCGGGTTTTATTGTTTTTAAAGGTTTTAAAACTTCGGATTATATTAGCAAAAAGCTAACACTGATATTTTGAAACAGCAATTACTTCTTAGTATCTTTGATTAAAAACAACAACACTCTTGACTAAATTTAGTTTAATTATACTTAGCATTATTTTAAGTTCAACTACAATATGGGCTCAAAAAAATATAGATCAAGCTATAAAAAAATACAATACCAACAGTATTCCCTACATCTCTCCGGAATCACTTAATAAAGCAAAAAATATTGTCATATTAGATAGTAGAGAGAAAAAAGAATACAATGTAAGTCACTTAAAAAATGCAATTTGGGTAGGCTATGATAGCTTCAATATAAAAAAAATAAAGCTAGACAGAAATTCTGATATAGTTATTTATTGTTCTATTGGAGTGCGCTCTGAAGATATTGGTGAACAATTAATTAATAACGGATATACAAACGTACATAACCTATATGGAGGCATTTTTAAATGGGTAGAAAATGGCTATCCTGTTTACGATAGTTCAAATACCGAAACAAAAAAAGTTCATGCATACAACAAACAATGGGGCAAACTTCTGAAAAAAGGTGAAAAAGTTTATAAATAGTAAACTAACTGTTTTAATAACGACCAAAGCTTAATTATATTTATTGACAATTAAACCTCCTCATAATTGAATTCTAAAAACTTACTTTTAATTTTTACCAGAAATCCAGAGCTTGGCAAAGGCAAGACAAGATTAGCCGCAACTGTTGGTAATGAAACTGCTTTAGAAATTTATAAATTTCTACTTTCTCATACCGTTGAAATTACCAAAAAACTAAATATAACAAAGCAAGTCTATTATTCTGAAAATATATGGAACAATGACATCTGGGATAACAACTTTTATCAAAAAAAAATACAGAAAGGAACTGATTTAGGAGAAAGAATGATGAATGCCTTTAAAGATGGTTTTAACACTGGTTTTGAAAAAATTATTATTATCGGTAGTGATATGCATGATCTTAACCAAGAAGACCTAGAAAATGCATTTTCAGCATTAAACACTAATGATTTTGTTATAGGACCTGCAGAAGATGGTGGCTATTATTTATTAGGTATGAAAAATTTAGAAGCTTCAGTTTTTAATGATAAAAAATGGGGTACCGAAACTGTTTTAAAAGCAACGTTATCTAACTTAGATAATAAAAAAATAAAAATTTTAGAAGAGCGTAATGATGTTGATGTGTATGAAGACATAAAAGACATTGATGCTTTTCAACCATTTTTAAAAAAAATATAATAATGATAAAAAAAGAAATAAACGAATCTGTAAAATACTTAATTAACAAAGGTTTTGACAAGCCCGAAATAGGAATTGTTTTAGGTACTGGCTTAGGAAAATTAGCTGATCAAATTGAAAATCCTGTTGAAGCACATTACAATCATATTCCTTTTTTTCCTTTAGCTACTGTTGAATTTCATAGGGGTAAATTAATTTACGGAACTCTTGAAGGCAAAAAAGTTGTTGTTATGCAAGGTCGGTTTCACAGGTATGAAGGTTACGATCTAATGGATGTTACCTACCCAATAAGAACAATGCACAAACTAGGAATTAAAAAACTTTTTATTTCTAATGCTTCTGGCGGTATAAATTCTGAGTTCAAAAAAGGTGATATGATGCTAATTGAAGATCACATTAACCTTCAAGGAGATTCTCCTTTAGCATTTAAAAATGTTGCTGAATTTGGAAGTCGTTTTACCGATATGAGCGCGCCTTATGACTCCGATATGCGCAAAAAACTATTGGCTATTGCCGAAAAAAAAAGCATTTCACTTAAAGAAGGTGTTTACGCATCAGTTGTTGGACCACAACTTGAAACAAGAGCCGAATATCGTATGTTGAAACTTATTGGAGCAGATGCTGTTGGTATGAGTACAGTACCCGAAGTTATTGTTGCAAATCATTTAAAGTTACCTGTAATTGCAGTATCTGTTATTACTGATGAATGTGACCCCGAAAATTTAGAAACTGCAGACATAAATGAAATTATTGCAATAGCAGAAAAAACAGAACCTAAAATGGTTACATTATTTAAAGAATTAATAAAACTGATATAAACTTTGTAAGGTTAGATAATTGATCTCTACTAATTTTGAAAAATAAACCTTAGACAAATGAAAACATTATTTATAGTTCTTATATCTTTTTTATCTATTAATATTAGCAGTTCTGAAAACAATAAAAAAATAGTTTTTGAAAAACCAAACCATACTTTATGGAATACACTTTCAAAAAAATACATTAATTCAAAAGGCGACGTAAACTACAAAGCATTTAAAAAAGATGAAACTCAACTTGATACGTATTTAAGGGACTTAGCTAGAAATTCACCAAAAGCTGATTGGTCAAAAAATGAAAAACTTGCATATTACATTAACCTTTACAATGCAGGAACTGTAAAATTAATATTAGATAATTACCCAATAAAAAGTATTAAAGATATTAGCAAACCTTGGGATAAAAAATGGCTTCAAATTGCCGATAAGACCTACTCTCTAGGTCAAATAGAGCATGAAATTCTTCGTAAAATGAATGAACCACGTATTCATTTTGCAATAAACTGCGCTTCATTTTCATGTCCTAAATTATCAAACGAAGCATATACAGCATCAAACACACAAGCCAAACTAAAGCAAGCAACTATTGACTTTATAAATGATAAGTCAAGAAATATAATTTCAACTAAAAAAATTCAATTATCTGAAATCTTCAAATGGTTTAAAGATGATTTTACTAAAAACGGAACTTTAATTGAATATATTCAACCTTATTCTAAAATTAAGATTGATTCAAAAGCAAAAATTAATTATTTAGATTATGATTGGAGTTTAAATGAAATTAAATAATCCTAGAATAAGCATCATTATTCCCGCATATAATGAAGAAAAAAATATAGCAGGAATACTAAAATATATTAAAAGCAATAGCTCACCCAACCACATTAAAGAAATTATTGTGGTTGATGGTGGCAGTATTGACAATACAATTAATATAGCTACATCATACAATGTAACTGTTTTAAACGCTCCTAAAGGCAGAGCTAAACAATTAAACCATGGAGCTCAGCATGCTAAAAGTGATATTTTATATTTTTTACATGTTGACACGTACCCTCCAAAAAAATTTGATCAAAGTATCGTTAACACTGTAGCAAAAGGGAACAAAGTAGGATGTTTTCAAATGCGGTTTGATTGTGATTGTAAATTCTTAAACTTTTTTGCATGGTTTACTAAAGTAAACCATAAACTTTGCCGTGGTGGCGACCAATCACTTTTTATAACTAAAGATTTTTTTAAAGAAACCAAAGGTTTTAATGAAGATTATGTTATTTATGAAGACAATGAATTTATTTCTCGCATATACAAATTAACAAACTTTACCGTTTTACCTTTACAAGTAATAACATCTGCAAGAAGGTATCAAGAATATGGTAAAATTAAATTACAATATCATTTTGGAGTTATACATTTAAAAAACTTTTTAGGTGCAGGGCCTAAGAGTTTACATGATTATTACCAACGAAAAATTGCTGTACAACGCTAATATTATTTTTCATAGTCTAACAAAACACCTTCACTAATCCACTTAGCCAAAGCTTGTCTATTTTCATAATCTAAAATACGACGCTGATCTTTTTTATTAGTAATGTTCCCTATTTCAATAAATGTCATTGCCGGATGTGTTTTTTTAACCAGATACAATGAACTTCTATCTTCAAAAGTACCTTCGTATGTACGATTAGGTTGATATTTTTTGTATTTAGATTGAAATGTTTTGTGAATACTCTCCGCTAATTTTTTTCCGTTTTTACTTTTCTCATGATGGTAAAAGAAAACATCTATATTTTGCCCTTTACTCCTACTATCAACATGAGTAACAATCAACCGCTGGTATTTACCTTTATTTTTTT
The DNA here is from genome assembly GCA_947496695.1 of uncultured Cellulophaga sp. GTDB lineage: Bacteria > Bacteroidota > Bacteroidia > Flavobacteriales > Flavobacteriaceae > Cellulophaga. Next base: position 170,627 of record CANMEI010000002.1, read on the forward strand.
TATACAACTCATTTACAACATCTACACGTTGCTTAAGTCGCTCTACCTGATTTAACGGTATTTCTTTATCTGGATAAACAACCTCATCTCTATCAATTTCTAAAATACGATCATCTCGTATTCCATCATCAAGATCACGAACAATTATATAGACTGTAGCACCATGAGATAACAATTCTTTTGCTAACCTAAGTGTTACATCATAAGCATATTCATCTTCAGCAATTGCTTTTCCTGCATATGTAGTCATTGCACCAGGATCTGGACCACCATGACCAGAAACTAAATAATAAATTGCACCATTTAACCTATTACTTTGAGAAATTACTTCAGCATATTTATGACCAAAAATATCATACGCAACTCCTGTTACATCTTTAGATGTTGTTTCTACTTTTTCATTAAGTACTGCCGGAATTTTGTAAGTTCTTCCTTCGTATAAATGTGTGCTATCTCTAAGGTTTTCAATATTTAATGATATAAACTCATCATAACCTTCATAAGGGTTAACACCTTTTTTTCTTAATAAAGATAATATTCCATCTCCTTTTTCTGCTACAACTGTCTGTAAGTTATCTTGACTATAACTCTCAAAAATTGGTATTAGCAAAACCACAAAAAAAAATGATTTTCTGTATTTAAAACTCCACATTAAAATATCGTATTATTTTATTTAGTAAAAAATTATTCCTGACCTTCTAAATCAATTTTAGAGTAATCAACTTGTATGCCAGTAGTAATTAAATTAACAAATTTGTTTTTATCATTAGTAACAACACTTTTGTTTTTTAATCTATTTACTTTAACAAAAGTAACTGCAGGAAGTACATTATTAGCCAAATATAAGTCAGTTTTTTCAGTTAAAGTAGCACCATTTGTAGTTGAACTTAATTTTATTTTTTTTGATTTAAATATTTGCTCTAAATGTTCTGCAAACTTTTTTCCTTCATCACTTTTCTGATGGTGCAATATTTCAATACTTGCAGAGGCATTAAAACCATTGTCTACATCTATAATAAGCAAACGTTGAAATTTATTCTGATGCTTTAAATACCTTTTATTAATTGCTCTTACATAATCACCTAAGTTAGTCACCACATCATCATTATAATCAAACAAATAAACCTTTGCTCCTTTTTCTAAAAGTTTCTTTGCTATTGCTAAAGCATATGTATTTCTATTGTTTGTATTCTCCTTTACTAATTTTAAATTTTCATTACTAAACTTATCAAATAGTAAATAGTAAACTGAATTTTGTAATACAGAATCTTTTTTTCTTAAAGATAATTGATTAGGATCAAAAATAGGCCTCTCTTCATTTGTTGATAGGTTAATATTTCTTCCTGAATTTCTATACGAGGTTTCGCTTACAGGAATTTTATATATTTCACCATAAAACAGCATACTACCCTTACTTATTTTACCTTTATTCAGTGCTAAAAATTTTTGATAATATACATTTTCATCTAAACCTTCTCGATATAAAACCTCTACAATCCCTTCGCCTTTTTTAGCTATAAAAGTAGGGCTCTCTTCTTGAGAAAATATCAAATTAAAAAAAAGAAAAAAAAAGAAAAATGGAATGAGAAAATTTGTAAATTTCATAGCTAAATGGTTGATTCACAAATATTATTAAAAATATTGGCCAATTCCAAAAACTAATCCTTTTGATGCGTCTTTTGTAACACCATACCCATAATCTATTCGAAAAACAGCATTAAAAATTTTCTTATGAATAAAACGAAGACCAACTCCTGGGTAAACTCTAACATTACTATCATCAACAAAGTCGCCAAATGTACCTCCCGGATTTCTCCATGTTCCCCCATCTACAAAAACATTACTTTGCAATACAAACCAATCTTTATCAATAATTGAGTGCCTATATTCTGTATTAAGAACAACGGCTGCAGTACCACGATCAATAATATTACCAACACCTCTAATATTTATATTATTATCAACTGTAAATGGTGCAAATGGGCTATGACTATTTGTTGCAAAACCTAACCTAAGTCTATTTGCCCAATTTCCTGACCTACCAACACGTTTATAATACAGAAAATCATTAAAACCTAACCAAAAATCTGGTAAAATATCTTTAGAACTATTCACCATTTGCAGATTTAAAGCACTTTTAAAACCTTCTAAATATTGATAGTAATAATTAATATTCTCATAATTATACAATACCTTTATAAGCCTTTTATTTACATTTAAATTTTGAGGAACCTCATCATTAGTAAAACCATCTATATAATCATACTCTTCTTTAAAAAAACTAAGCCCAAATTCTATTCTATTTTTTGTATTAAACTCATACAAGCCTAATATTTCTACACCATTATTTCTATATTTATAACCCGCTGTAACTTCTTCAAAAAAAACAGGCTCTTGAGTTATAAAATCATTATAATTAATAGCTAAGCCCAACTTACTATTAAACAAATAAGGCGCTCTAAAACTTAAACCATATGAGTTAAAAATATCATACTGAAAAAAACCTCCTATTATTATATTTTTTCCAAAAGCATTAAATTCTTGCAAGCCCACCCTAAACGCAAATTCACCATTTGATGATGAAAAAATATTTGCAAAAGGTATTAACGTAAAATTTTCTTCTACACCATAAATTACCTTATAGTTGTCATCTTTTAAAGGTTCAACGCTATAATAAGCATGAGCAATTGAAGGTAACCGCTTTAGCCTATTAATATCATATTCTATCTTGGTAGAGTCTAATTCAGAGTTGAGTTTTACAGTTAAGAGTGATTTTAAAAAAGTAGGTTTGTTTCGTTTTAAACCATTAAAATCTATTTCAGTTACAATTTTATTCTGAGCATTACAAAGCGTAGCTCCAAACGATAAAATTATAATTAACAATAGATTTTTCATAATAAATTAGGTTAGTTATATTTTTTAAATAGTTCTCTAATTGTATTTTCTGCAGGTTTATTTTGCGGTGTAAATCTATTATCATTCACTCCCCCCGATTTTTCATGATTTATAAACCACTTCCAAACATAACCACCTGCAAACCATTTTTCTGTCCAAAATTCTTCAATTATAGCCTGCGTAGCATTTACTTGCGCATCTAAATTAACCTGTTCATCATTTCTATCTACAAGCCAAGGCTTTTTAGCCGTGTAATCCATACTTCTATACCCAAATTCTGTAAATAAAACTGGTTTATTTTTTTGATTAGAAAAGACTGCCATTTGATTCTTCCATTGCTGCCAACCTGCCTTTAATTGCGCTATAGAAGGTGATTTTTCTTCTGAAAGCGGAAAATATGCATCAATACCAACATAATCTAAAGCTTCCCAAAAAGGTGTTTTTGTATACTCATCCCAATTTGAAGCGTAAGTTAATTTACCTTTATATATTTTTCTGATTTCAGTTATTAACTGCTTCCAATAATTTGGTCTATTTTCTACAAATTTTTCCAATTCAGTCCCTATACAAAATATATCGACATTTGTTGTTGCTGCAACTTCAGCATAGGTTATAATAAAGTCAGTATATGTTTCTTCTAATTTTTGCCAGTCTTCTTCTGTTTTCATTTCAAGAGTTCCGGTAAACTCTCCGCCCCTAATCCAAATTTGAGGCTTTAACATAACTGATATTTCGTTTTTATGTAAAATATCAATATATTGATTTATTCCTTTTTTAGTTTCGCCATACCATTGCCTATGTGAATTAAATGTTACTTCTGTCGAATTTATATCAGTTATAAAACCAAAAGGCATAACAGATGCATGGTTTGCATTTAAATTTAAAACACTGTTAACATGATTTTGAATAACGCCTTCTCTTGAAGACACAAAACTTACACCGTTAATTTTATTTTGAGATTGGCTAGTGCATGAAAGTTGCAAAAGACTTAATATAAAGAGAAACCCTATTTTTTTCATTATTTGTATTTATAAAATCAAAAATAGAGTTTTAATACTATAGTTTAGAAAATTGCTCTAATACCAATATTAAAGGTTTCTCCCAAACCTGTATTATTACCACGTACAAAATTCGTATACAACCCTTCAAGATTTAAAGCATTAGTTAATTGATATTTAAGTCCACCACCTAATGCCGTGAAATCTTGTGCAAAATTATTACCCAAATCTAAACGCTGAGAATGTTGCGCAAGTGCCAAAACTGTAAATTTTGAACTAGGAAAGTAACTTAAAAAAACACCTGGAGTTAAATTTAAACTATTGTTTGCAAAACTACCTTGAATTGAATCGCCATTATCATCATAAATAGCACCTTTACCAAAATGAAGTTCAGTATTTAATTCTGAAAATAACTGCCATTTATCTCCCGGAAAAGTATAATCATAGAAAAATCTATTTTGCCATGTATATCCTTTTTGATCTAAAAACACTCCATCATCAACCTCATTAGAAACCAATGGAATAAAAAACGAACTCTGAATACTGAAATTACTAATAGATTGAAACGGTACAAATTTTACTGACGGCGCTATAGAGGTTAAACCTGCTCGAGCAGAGCCTGCTTCACCATCAAACTTAAACACATCTAAAGCATTTCTATCATCAATAACATTTGATCTAAATTCAAAAATAGCACCAATATTCCATCTTTTATTTTCACCAACACCTGTATAAAGCTCTATTGTAGATGTAAAAAATGTTTGTCTTGGCTCAACTCCATCAGAAAATGTACTTTTTGTTTGCGTGTATAAGTTATTAAACCATTTTAAATCAATTTGTCCTTTTCCTATTAATTTAGATGGTGTATATTGTTGTATGTTACTTTTTTCTTGTTCGCTACCAATCGTTTCATCTTGCGAATAAACTATTGAAGCATTAAATAATATTGTAGCTACACAAAGTATTTTTAAAGTATTTTTCATGGTTTTAGTTATTTATTTGTGAGGTGTTTGTCGCGAATAATTTAAAGCACTTACAGACCTACAATTATTCTAAAAAGCAAATAACCTTAAAAAGTATCACATAATTATAACAGAAAAATTTTATACTTTTTTTGTTAAGGTCTAACAATTTGTTTCGACTCAACCCAAACAATAAATCAAACTTTATGGAAAACATAGTCATAATTGGTAACGGAATTTCAGGCATTACAACTGCTCGACATATTCGAAAATTATCTGATAAAAAAATTACCATTATATCTGCTGAATCAGATTATTTCTTTTCTAGAACGGCACTAATGTATGTATATATGGGCCATATGAAATTTGAACATACGCAGCCCTATGAAAATTGGTTTTGGAAAAAAAACAGAATTAATTTAGTAAATGACTATGTAAAAAGTGTAGATCATGAAAACAAAGAACTAGTTTTAAAAAAAGGTGCAACAATACCTTACGACAAATTAGTTATAGCAACAGGCTCAAAACCTAATAAATTTGGATGGCCTGGTCAAGATTTAGATGGCGTATATGGCATGTACTCTAAACAAGATTTATTAGGAATAGAAAAAAATGCTCCTGATAATAAAAAATGTAAACGTGCCGTAATAGTTGGTGGTGGTCTAATAGGAATTGAAATGGCAGAAATGCTAAGATCTAGGGAAATTCCTGTTACTTTTTTAGTACGAGAAAAAAGTTTTTGGAACGGTGTTTTACCTGAAGGAGAATCGCAACTTATTAATGAGCATATTTTAGATCATCATATAGATTTACGATTAGATACTAATTTAGAAGAAATAATATCTGATAAAAAAGGTTATGCTAAAGCAGTAAGAACAGATAAAGGAGATATTATTGATTGTGATTTAGTTGGACTAACAGCTGGAGTAACACCAAATATAGATTTCTTAAAAGGCTCAGGTATTGAACTAGGTAGAGGTGTAAAAGTAAACCGATATTTAGAAACCAATATTGAAGATATTTATGCTATTGGTGATTGTGCAGAACAGCATGAAGGAATTGGAAAAAGAAGACCAATTGAAGCTGTTTGGTATACAGGACGAATGATGGGAGAAACATTAGCTCAAACTATTTGTGATAACAAAACTAAATATAGCCCTGGTCACTGGTTTAACTCAGCAAAATTTTTAGATATAGAATATCAAACCTATGGTTGGGTTAATAGCGAAAGAAACCTTCCTGAATATGAACAACACTTTCACTGGAGACATACTTCTGAAAACATATGCATTACTATTTCTTATGAAAAAGAAACTAAAGAATTTCTAGGTATTAATACTTTTGGCATTCGAATGCGTCATGAAATATTTGATCGATGGCTCACCGAAAAACGTGATTTAAATTACGTATTAGAGCATTTAAAAGATGCTAATTTCGACCCTGAATTTTATAAAAAAAACGAAAATAGTATAGTTTCAAAATTCAACTCAGAATTTAATACAACTATTAGTCCTAAAAAGAAAAGCTGGAAAAGAATTTTTAGTAAAGCATAATTAATTACAAGGAAAAAAATATACAATGAAAACAATTCAAAACATCGGCCTTGTAATTTTCTTAATAGGCTTAGCAATATTTACAGTATTACCATTATCAGGAACTTTTAAATTAGAACAAAGTTCATTTAACAGCATTATTGCTGAAAAAAATATAAAGAGTGAAGTCTTTATTCAAAATATAGAAAATAATATAGTTGGCAAAGAGCTAAGTGGCATGCAATCATTGTCTCCTTTAGTAAAAGACGCATTAAACAATGCTAACGAAACACATGTTAAAAACAAAGAATACGGAAAAAAAATATACACCAGCTCTAGTGATATGGCTACCGCAATCGGAAAAAAATCTGGCATTGGCTTTATAGCTAAAAACAAAGGTATTGTATGGTTTTTAACTTTCGGACTAGGTATTATAGGGGCATTAATGTTTATTCTACCTAATGCAATTTTATTAGGCAAAAAAGGAATAAAAAATGATGGAGTTTACCACGGTAAAGATACTAACAGAGGTTGGATTGCTTGGATGGTTTTTATTTTTTTAGTTTCATTTTACCTTGTACTATATTTTGCATCAGAATATGCTACAAACTGGACATTTGCTGTTGACCCTATTAGTGAGAGCTTAAGTGGTAACCCTGCAGGTCATTGGTTTGTTTATGGTTTCATGTACTGCATTGTAATGAGTGTTATGGCAGTACGTATGTATATAAAATACCGTCACAACATGTACCAAGTTGTACGTACAACTTCTGTATTATTTTTTCAGATAGTATTTGCCTTTCTTATTCCTGAAATAATGGTACGCTTACAAATGCCGTATTATGATTTTAAAAATGCGTTTCCGTTAGATTATGATTTCTTCTTTCAATGGAATTTAAAATCACTCTTAAATAGTGGTGGCATCGGCTTATTCATTTTAGTTTGGGGTATTGTATTAACCTTAGTGTTTGTACCTGTAATGGTTTATTTCTTTGGAAAAAGATGGTACTGTTCTTGGGTTTGTGGTTGCGGTGGTTTAGCTGAAACATTAGGAGACCCGTATAGACAACATTCTAGTAAATCTTTATTTTCTTGGAAGGTAGAACGTTGGTTAATACACGGTGTGTTATTATTTGCATTAATAATGACTGGCTTAACATTATATAGCTTTTTTGCCGAAACAAGTACTGTTTTAGGAATAAAAACATCAAGCATACAAAACCTTTACAGTTTATTAATTGGATCAATATTCGCTGGCGTAATAGGCACAGGTTTTTATCCAATATTCGGTAACAGAGTTTGGTGTAGATTTGGTTGTCCGCTTGCCGCATATTTAGGTTTTGTACAACGTTTTAAATCTCGTTTTAGAATTACTACTAATGGTGGTCAATGTATTTCATGTGGTAACTGTTCTACTTATTGCGAACAGGGTATTGATGTTAGATCTTATGCTCAAAAAGGAGAAAATATTGTTCGTTCAAGTTGTGTAGGTTGTGGCGTTTGTTCAGCTGTTTGTCCTCGTGGTGTTTTAAAATTAGAAAACGGACCAGAAGAAGGTCGTATTAACCCTACTGAAGTTCTTTTAGGTAATGATGTAGATTTAATGGAGCTAGTTAACAAAAAATAAGTCCAATGCAATTCAAAGCTTTTTTTTATGTTTGTGCCATTATTTTTAGCATAAATAGTGTTATTGCAAAAACATACACTAAAAATTATTATGATACTGGTGAGTTAAAATCTGAAGGCTGGATTGAAAACAACACCAAAAATGGATATTGGAAATTTTATTACAAAAATGGAAATATTTCAAAAGAAGGACATTTTAATAACGATATTAAAGTAGCCTACTGGCATTACTTTTTTGAAAACGGAAATTCTGATAAAGAAGGAAAATACGAAAACGGTGAAAAAACTAAGTGGTGGTTATTCTATAATAGTAAAGGATATATAGAGCACAAATGCCAATTAAGTCATGGAGTTAAAAATGGGTATTGTTTAAAATATACAAACCAAAAATTAACTTCAGCTGAAAAATATAAAAATGGACAAAAAATTAAAGAATGGTTTAGTTTTTCAAGTTTTAAGAATGAAAACAAACTATCTGACTTAAAATAATGAGTGTAATTAAAGTTATAATACCTGCTTTTAACGAAGCAGACTCTATCGCTCATGTAATTAATGAATTACCTGATACAGTAACAGAAATAATTGTAGTTAACAACAACTCTACTGACAAAACCGTTGAAAATGCTAAAAATGCTGGGGCTACTGTACTAACTGAAAACAAAAAAGGATATGGTTACGCATGCCTTGCAGGTTTAAATTATATAGCCAAACAATCCAAACAACCCGATATTATCGTATTTGTTGATGGAGACTATTCTGACTACCCAGAAGAACTTTCTATATTAGTTGCACCAATTATAAATGATAATATTGATATGGTTATAGGAGCACGTGTTGAATCTTTAAGAGAAGAAGACTCTATGACACCTCAACAAATATTTGGAAATTGGCTTGCAACCTTTTTAATGAAGCTTTTTTTCAAAGCTAAATTTACCGATTTAGGCCCGTTTAGAGCCATAAAATACGACAAACTACTTGCATTAAACATGCAAGACAAAACTTATGGATGGACTGTAGAAATGCAATTAAAGGCTTTAAAAAACAAATTTACATATACCGAAGTACCAGTACGTTATAAAAAAAGAATTGGAATATCAAAAGTGTCTGGTACCGTAAAAGGTAGTATATTTGCAGGCATTAAAATCTTAAGTTGGATTTTTAAATACAGTCTAAAATAATTATGGAATTAGTAATTTCTTACATTATCATTACAATTTATAGTTTATCATTATTATTGATATTTTTCTATAGCCTAGCTCAATTAAACTTACTAATCAACTACTTAGGTAATAAGCGAAAAGATAAAACTGCACCTAAATACAACTTGTTAGACCCAAAAGAAATACCTTTTGTAACCATTCAACTTCCTGTTTATAATGAGGAATATGTTATGGATAGGTTACTTGAAAATATTGCTAAATTAGAATACCCAACCAATAAACTAGAAATTCAGGTACTAGATGACTCTACGGATGATACTGTAATTGAAACGGCAGCTCACGTTAAAAAATTACAAGAAACCGGGTTAGATATTACACATATTTGCAGAACTAATAGACAAGGTTTTAAAGCTGGAGCTTTAAAAGAGGGTTTGGAAATTGCAAAAGGAGACTTTATTGCCATTTTTGATGCTGATTTTTTACCATCACCAGACTGGTTAAAGAAAACCGTAATTTATTTTAAAGACAAAGAAATTGGTGTTGTTCAAACACGCTGGGGACATATTAATAGAGATTATTCCACATTAACAAAAATACAAGCATTTGCTTTAGATGCTCATTTTACATTAGAACAAGTTGGCCGTAATGCAAAAGGTCACTTTATTAATTTTAATGGTACCGCAGGTATATGGCGTAAAGACTGTATTATTGATGCTGGTAACTGGGAAGGTGATACACTTACTGAAGATTTAGATTTAAGCTATAGAGCACAATTAAAAAATTGGAAATTTAAATATTTGGAAGATGTTGAAACTCCTGCTGAGCTTCCTGTAGTTATTAGTGCCGCACGTTCTCAACAATTTAGATGGAATAAAGGTGGTGCAGAAAACTTTAGAAAAACAGTAACTAGTGTAGTTACAGCTAAAAACATTCCTTTTAAAACTAAGTTTCATGGAGTGATGCATTTATTAAATAGCTCAATGTTTTTATGCGTATTTATTGTTGCTCTTTTAAGCATCCCAATGCTTTATATAAAAAACAGTTACGGCCATTTAGGGTGGATTTTTGAAGTAACAAGTTTTTTCATTGTAAGTACAATTATACTATTTGTTTGTTATTGGTTTACCTATAAAAGTATACAAGGTAGTAGCATTAATAACTTTGTAGATTATATAAAAATATTCTTTACTTTTTTCTCTGTAGCCCTAGGTTTCTCTTTACACAACTCAATTGCTGTATTAGAAGGTCACATGGGTAAAAGAAGTGAATTTGTACGTACTCCAAAATTCAATTTAGATAATATAAAAAACAGCTGGAAAGGCAATAAATACTTAGCTAAAAAACTATCTCCAAATATGATTTTAGAGGCAGCATTAATGATCTATTTCCTATTCGGAATGTATAGCGCTATACCTTTAAATGATTATGGATTGTTTCCTTTTCATTTTATGTTATTTCTTGGGTTTGGTTTTGTATTTTTCAAATCACTTACTTCTAGAGCATAAGTATGTTTGCGTATTGGAAACTTCATAAAGTTCCAATTATTTTGATGCTTATAAGTAGCATCTTATATTACATATTTGCATATCATTTTGAACGAACAGAATTTATAAAATTAATAACGCTATTTTTTGCGTTATTAATTTTATGTTATAAGCTAGTTCAGTTTGAAAAATGGAATGTAAAATTCCTACTCGCTTCAGGTGTGATTTTCAGAATAATATTCCTGTTTATTCTTCCGAATTTTTCTCAAGATTTTTATCGTTTTATATGGGACGGAGAACTTGTTAGTAATTTTCAAAACCCATATTTATATACACCAAATGAGCTTATTACACAACCAAATTTGGTTATTAATAATGCTAATGAACTATTGAAAGGCATGGGAGATTTAAGCCCTAAATTTCATAGTAATTATCCGCCTTTAAATCAACTTATTTTTGCGATAGCTGCATTATTAGGTTTTAAATCTATTTTTGGATCTGTATTAATAATGCGAGGCATTATTATACTTGCTGATATAGGGGTTGTTTATTTTGGAAGAAAATTATTAAAAAACTTAAATCTTCCTCCCCATTTAATATTTTGGTATTTTTTAAATCCATTAATTATTATTGAACTTACCGGAAACCTTCATTTTGAAGGTGTCATGTTATTTTTATTTGCCTGGTCATTGTATTTATTATCAAAAAATAAATGGCAATTAGCTGGTGTTATTTATGCACTCTCAATTTCTATAAAATTAGTGCCATTATTGTTTCTACCATTATTTTTTAAATATTTCAACTTAAAAAAAAGTATTCTATTTTATTGTATCGTAGGTATTACTTCTCTACTATTAGTAGCTCCATTCTATACCTCTGAATTTATTTCAAATTATTCCGAAACAGTAGGTCTTTGGTTTTCTAATTTTGAGTTTAATGCAAGTATTTACAATATTATTAAAACAACTGCTATCACCTATTTTAATGGCAAGCCTTGGGAAATAGTAAAAGCTTATGGAAAAATAACACCTTACGCGACAATTATAATTGTAATTCTTTTCACATTTTTAAGAAAAAACGAAAAGTTAACTACCTTGATAAGCTCAATGTTTTGGGTACTTACCATCTATTATTTTATTTCTACAACAGTACACCCTTGGTATGTAATTTTTCTAGTATTCTTAACTGTTTTTACCAAATACAGATTTGCGCTTATTTGGTCCGGATTCATTATTTTAAGTTATTATGCATATTCAAATGCTAATTATATTGAACATTTAGGCATTTTAGCGCTTGAATATACTTTAGTAATAAGCTATATGATTTACGAATTAAGTATCGTTCGTAACAAAAAGTAAATTTTTTGTAAAAATTTCAACACAAGTGTTGTCAAGTTAATTTAATTTGTACATTTGACTCGATAATGAACAAAAACGCACACATATTAGTTTCTACAAACAGGGCAACCGCTCCTGTGCGTTCATTTACACCTACACGCCGTCGCCCGTAAGGGTGTGTTATATTATGGAAATAGGTGTGTCCATTTCCGCAAAAAGTCAAAACAATATTTCAATTAATTTTTTATTCATAATCCTAATTGGCAATGGAAATACAAATTGCTAACGAGTCACATTTTAAATACGCTGAAGTTATTTGCGATACTATAGCTGAATCTGCTAAAGTTAGAGGTACAGGAATTGCAAAAAGAACTCCGGAGTACATTTGTAAAAGGCTAGGTAATGGGAATGCCATTATTGCTTTAGACAATGGAAAATTTGCTGGTTTTTGTTATATAGAAGTTTGGGGGCACGAGAAATTTGTTGCCAACTCTGGTCTTATTGTGCATCCTGATTACAGATCACAAGGGCTTGCTAAAAAAATAAAAGAAAAAACATTTGAGCTATCAAAGGAAAAATTTCCTGATGCTAAAATATTTGGCATTACTACTGGTCTAGCTGTAATGAAAATTAATTACGAACTAGGGTACAAACCAACCACATTTTCAGAACTTACAGATGATCCTGAATTCTGGAAAGGTTGTCAAACATGCAAAAATTTTGACATTCTTACCCGTACAGAACGTAAAATGTGCCTATGTACTGGTATGCTGTATGACCCTGCAACTCAAAGTAAACAAAAAGAAACTAAAGAAGTTATAGAGAATACCGAAAAAGTAAACCCTAAAGCTTTTAAAAGATTAAAAAGTATAAAAGAATCCCTTTTCCTAAAAAAGAAAGAAAAATGAAAAAATTAGTATTAGCCTATAGCGGAGGATTAGACACGTCATATTGTGCAAAACATTTATCAAAAGATGAAGGATTTGAAGTTCATGCTGTTAGCGTAAACACTGGTGGTTTTTCAAAAGAAGAAATTAGTGTAATTGAAAAAAAAGCTATCGAATTAGGTGCATCTTCATATAAATCTATTGATGCTGTTCAAACATTTTACGATAAAGTTGTAAAGTATTTAATTTTTGGTAATGTTCTTAAAAATAATACGTATCCACTTTCTGTAAGTGCAGAACGTATTGTACAAGCTATTGAAATTGTAAATTACGCAAAAAAAGTAGGTGCTAATTATATTGCTCACGGTAGTACTGGTGCTGGTAATGATCAAGTTAGATTTGATATGATTTTTCAAATTATAGCTCCAGAAATAGAAATTATAACTCCTATTAGAGATAACAAACTTTCAAGAGAAACGGAAATTGCATATTTGAAAGAAAACGGAATTGATTACCCTTGGGAAAAGGCAAAGTACTCAATTAACAGAGGACTTTGGGGAACTTCAGTAGGTGGTGAAGAAACCTTAACTTCTCAAAATGCACTCCCAGATAGTGCCTATCCAAGTCAACTAAAAGAAAAAGAACCTACAGATGTAAAACTAACTTTTGATAAAGGAGAGTTAGTGGCTGTTAACGGTACCAAAGATAACCCTGTTGCGAATATAGAAAAGTTAGAAGCTATGGCATCTAAATACGCTATTGGTAGAGATATTCATGTTGGTGATACTATTATCGGGACAAAAGGAAGAGTTGGTTTTGAAGCTGCTGCTGCATTAATTATTATAAAAGCACATCATTTATTAGAGAAACATACACTTACAAAGTGGCAACAATATCAAAAAGAACAACAAGGTAATTTTTACGGAATGTTATTACATGAAGGTAATTATTTAGATGCTGTAATGCGTAATATTGAAGCTTTCTTAACTGATACTCAAAAGAATGTTACTGGTGATGTTTTCTTAAGCTTATACCCTTTCCAATTTAGGTTAAACGGAATTTCATCTGAACATGATTTAATGACCGATGCTTTTGGTAGTTATGGTGAAGAAAACAAAGGATGGTCAGCTACTGACGCTAAAGGATTTATAAAAATACTTTCAAATTCAGGTAGAATTTATAATCATGTAAATCACAAAAATGATTAAAGCAGGAATAATAGGTGGTTCTGGGTATACTGGTGGAGAGCTTATCAGAATACTTTTAAACCATCCGGAAGTAACAATAGATTTTGTATACAGTACAACAAGAGCTGGAAAAAAAATAACAACAGCACACCTTGATTTATTAGGGGTTACTGATATTACTTTTACAGGTGATGTAAACTTAAATGTTGATGTTGTTTTTCTATGTTTAGGTCACGGAAATTCAACTACATTTTTAAATGCTAATGACTTTTCAGCAAACACAAAAATTATTGATTTAAGTAATGATTTCAGACTTAATGCTGATGCCGTTTTAAATGGAAAAGAGTTTATTTATGGTTTACCTGAAACAAATAAAGAAAAAATAAAAAGCGCTAATTACATTGCAAATCCTGGTTGTTTCGCTACCGCTATTCAATTAGCTTTATTACCATTAGCAAAAGCCGGATTATTAGATAATGAAATACATATAAATGCTGTAACGGGTAGTACAGGTGCTGGTGTTAGCCCATCTGCAACATCTCATTTTAGCTGGAGAAATAACAATGTATCTTGGTATAAACCATTTACACATCAACATTTAGGTGAAATTGGCGAAAGCTTAGCTTCTTACAAAAACGAAGTTGGTGAATTATTCTTTTTACCAAACCGAGGGAATTTTACAAGAGGAATTTTAGCTACTACATACACTAAATTTAATGGTAGTTTAGATGAGGCTAAAGCATTATATAATGACTTTTATAAAGATGCTTTGTTTACTCAAATTTCTGATCAAGAATTAAATTTAAAGCAGGTTGTAAATACAAATCAATGCCATATTCATTTACACAAATTTAATGATCGATTATTGATTACCTCTGCTATTGATAACCTATTAAAAGGTGCTTCAGGCCAAGCAGTACAAAACATGAACTTAATGTTTGGTTTTCAAGAAAATATAGGGCTGAATTTAAAAGCAGGAGTTTTTTAGTAAAAACACGTAAATAGTGTGTTTCATAAAATTAAAGAAAATATGAAAGTAGCAATAATAGGAACCGGGAATTTAGGATTAGCTATCGCCAAAGGAATTTTAAATTCTAACGGCGCTACAAGCATGTATTTAACAAAACGTAATACAGCCGAAATTTCTAACTATGAAAAATACGGAAATGTAACCGTTACTTCTGATAATAGAGAAGCGGTAGAAAAGTCTGATATTTTAATATTTGCTGTTCAACCAGCTCAATTTGAACAAATTCTTACAGATGTAAAAGATTTGTTGAATGAAAAACACGTGATAATTTCAACCATTACAGGTGTTGTTATTTCTCAAATTGAAGCAATCATAGGTCCTGATCATAATATTATACGCAGTATGCCAAATACAGCAATATCTGTTGGTAAATCTATGACGTGTATTTGTAGTAATGAAAAAGCCAAAAAACGTATTGAATTAGCCAAAGCTATTTTTAATCGTATGGGACATTCCATGGAAATTCCTGAATCTCAAATGCAAGCCGCTACAGTTATTTGTGCTAGTGGCGTTGCTTTCTGGATGCGCTTAATACGAGCTACTACACAAGGTGCAATACAATTAGGTTTTGATGCTAAAGAAGCTCAAGAATTAGCCATGCACACTTGTAATGGTGCAGCAGGTTTATTAATAGAATCTGGCAACCATCCTGAAGCAGAAATAGATAGAGTAACCACACCTAAAGGATGTACAATACAAGGTTTAAATGAAATGGAACACCAAGGGTTAAGTTCATCATTAATACAAGGTATTGTAGCATCTTATGAAAAAATAAGTGAAATTAAAAAAGGGGAATTGTAATGAAATTATTTGATGTATATCCACTTTATGATGTAACACCAGTAAGTGCAAAAGGTATTGTTGTTACAGATAATAAAGGGCAAGAGTATTTAGATTTTTATGGTGGTCATGCTGTAATTTCTATTGGGCATTCTCATCCTCATTATGTAAAAAAACTAGAAGATCAATTACATAAAATAGGCTTTTATAGTAATGCGGTACAAAATCCTTTACAAGTTGATTTAGCTACTAAATTAGGAGCTTTATCTAACTGTGATAATTACAATTTATTTTTATGTAGCTCAGGTGCCGAAGCAAATGAAAATGCTTTAAAACTAGCATCATTTGTAACAGAAAAATCAAGAGTTATTGCGTTTAACAATGGTTTTCATGGCAGAACATCTGCTGCTGTAGCTGTTACTGATAATGAAAAAATAAATGCTCCTATCAACAAACAGCAAAAAGTAACTTTTTTAGCTTTTAATGATTTAGCATCATTCACTACTGAAATAAAAAAAGGAGATGTTTGTGCTGTAATCCTTGAAGCAATACAGGGTGTTGGTGGTTTAGATGAACCTGCTACAGATTTTTATCAAAATATCGCAAAGCTTTGTAAAGAAAATAATGTAATGCTTATTGCTGATGAAGTACAATGTGGTTTTGGGAGAAGTGGAAAATTCTTTGGTTTTCAACATCACAATATACAACCAGACATTATAAGTATTGCTAAAGGCATGGGAAATGGTTTTCCTGTAGGAGGCGTACTTATTCATGATAGTATTGAAGCTAAATATGGTATGCTAGGTACTACTTTTGGTGGTAATCATTTAGCATGTGCTGCATCAATAGCTGTTTTAGAAGTTATTGAGAAAGATAATTTAATTGAAAATGCTGCAACCTTAGGTGAGTATTTTAAAGCTTGTGCTTCTACAATTCCTGAAGTTAAAAAAGTAAAAGGCAGGGGGTTAATGTTGGGCTTAGAGTTTGATTTTGAAGTTGCTGATTTACGCAAAAAATTAATACATAACCAACATATGTTTACCGGTGGTGCAATGAACAAAAATTTACTAAGAATTTTACCTGCATTAAATATTACAAAAGAAGATATTGATACATTTTTCAACGCTCTTAAAGAAGAACTAAAGTGAGTTTAATACTAAACATAGAACAACGAAATAAGGTTTTAAATACAATGGCTGCCTTAGTGGCAGTGAAAAAGTCGACCATTTTAGCAGCTAATAAAATAGATTTAGAAGCGTATTCTGGTGATGATTTAGCAATGGCTGATCGTTTAAAAGTTGACGATGATAAAGTTAAAGGAATGATTTTATCATTACAGCAATTGGCTAGTCAAAAAGATCCATTGGGTGTAGAGCGTTTTGCTTTTGAACATGAAAACGGAATTAAAGTAAGTAACAAAACAGCACCATTTGGTACAGTATGTATTATATATGAATCAAGACCCGATGTAACCATTGAAGCTGCTGGTATTGCTTTTAAATCTGGAAACAAAATTTTACTAAAAGGGGGTAAAGAATCTTTAAATAGTAATTTAGCGTTAGTAGAATTATGGCACAAAGCTTTAGAAGAAAATGGCTGTAGTACAGACTGGGTTACTTATTTACAATTTAACCGAGAGCAAACTCAGGCTTTTTTAGAGAATCCTACTCAAAAGATGGATTTAATTGTTCCTCGTGGTGGTGAAAAATTAATAGCTTTTGTAAAAAAACATGCTACCTGTCCAGTTATTATTAGTGGACGTGGTAATAATTTTGCTTATATATCATCTGAGGCTGATTTAGAAATGGCTATTGATATTATTATTAATGCTAAAACAACTAAAATATCAGCTTGCAATGCACTTGACAAAGTATTAATTGCTGCTGATATGCCAAGAAAACATGAATTTTTACAACACCTTATTCAAGAACTCAAAAAGAGTAATGTTGAGATTTTAACCGATGAGGCTTTTTCTGAAATTGATGGTGTCAAAGAAATTGAAAATGACAATGTTTGGTTTGAAGAGTTTTTAGATTACAAGATAGTAATTGGTCAAGTTGCTAATATTGAAGAAGCTATAGAAAAAATAAATACCTATGGTGGTGGCCATTCTGCGGTAATTATTACTTCAAATACTGATAAAGCAGATCTATTCATGCAATCTGTAGATACTGCTGCTGTTTATCACAATGCATCAACACGATTTACCGATGGTTTCCAATTTGGCTTGGGTGGTGAGTTAGCTATTAGTACCGATAAATTACACCAAAGAGGACCAATAGGCTTACAACACTTGGTAACCAACAAATGGTATGTGTTAGGTGAAGGTCAAGTAAGGCCATAAAATGCAAACACTAAGTTAAAATGAAAAAGAAACGCGTCTTATTAAAAATAGGCTCTAATACCTTAACAAAAGAAACAAATCATATTTCTCGTGGAAAAATAGAAGATATAGGTCGCCAGATTGAAAATCTTAAAGATTCCTACGAATTTATCATTGTAAGTTCTGGTGCAATAGCTGCTGCAAAACAATTTGTAAAATTAGAACACAATGGAGAAGAAATTAATGTAAAGCAAGCATTAGCTTCTATAGGTCAACCACATTTGATGCGTATTTTTCAAGAAAATTTTAGAGAACTAGGCTTATTCACTTCTCAATGTTTGTTATCGTATTCTGATTTTGAGAATCCGAAAGCTAAATCAAACATAAAAAATACGATTGATGTTCTTGTAGCTAATAATTTTATTCCAATTATTAATGAGAATGATACCGTAGCTACAGATGAAATTAAATTTGGAGATAATGATAAGCTTGCCGCACTTACAGCCTCTTTACTAAAAGTAGATTTACTTATAATCGCCACAAATACTGATGGTGTATATACTAAACAATCATTTGATGGAGATATGCCTGAAACCATTGAAGAAGTTATTAATTTAAATGAATTAATAAACGAAGTTAGCAGTAATCGTAAATCATCACACGGAACAGGTGGTATGCAATCTAAAATTGAAGCTGCAACAATTGCTCATAAATCTAATATTGAAACTTGGATTGTTAACGGACTAAAAGATAATTTTATTACTGATGCTATAGAGGGCAAAACTAATTTTACAAAAATAAAATAGCAGCTTATTAAATTACGTTGCTATAAACAATAACAGAATGAAACATTACACAAGCATACAAGATATAGATTCACTACCACAATGGGTAGCAGATGCAAGAGCGTTAAAAGCAAATTCAAAAGCTTACAAAAGTTTAGGTGAGAACAAAACTATATGTTTACTCTTCTTTAATAATAGCCTTAGAACACGTTTGAGTACGCAAAAAGCAGCAATGAATTTAGGTCTTGAAGTTATGGTAATGAACTTTGGTAGTGAAGGCTGGGCACTTGAATATGAAGATGGTACAATAATGGATCAAGGCACTTCTGAACACATAAAAGAAGCCGCTAAAGTAGTTTCTCAATTCTGTGATATTGTTGCTATTAGAGCATTTGCATCATTAACAGATAAAGAAAAAGACGAAGCTGAAGTTGTTTTAAATGGTTTTAAAAAATACACAACAATTCCTGTCGTAAACATGGAAAGCTCAGTTGGCCATCCATTACAGGCATTAGCGGATGCCATTACAATTGGTGAGCAAAATACAAAAGAGAGACCTAAAATAGTACTTTCATGGGCTCCACATCCTAAAGCACTTCCACATGCTGTAGCTAACTCATTTACTGAAATGATGCTAAAGCAAAACGCTGATTTTATAATTACCCATCCTGAAGGTTATGAACTAGATACTAAAATAACTAAAGGTGCTACAATTGAACACGATCAAAAAAAAGCTCTTGAAAATGCCGATTTTGTTTATGTAAAAAACTGGAGTAGTTATAAAGATTATGGTAAAGTCATTAACCAAGACAAAAATTGGATGATGACCAAAGATAAACTAGGAAATGCAAAATTTATGCATTGCTTGCCTGTTCGTAGAAATGTTGTAGTTGAAGATGCTGTTTTAGATTCTGACCAAAGTATCGTAATTGAACAAGCAAACAATAGAACTTATGCAGCTCAAATAGTATTGAAAAAAATTCTTGAAAAACTATAATTATGACATTATCCGTAGTTAAAATTGGAGGGGATGTTATTGAAAATACCTCTGAACTAAATAAATTTTTAACCTTTTTTTCAAAAATTGAAGGTCCTAAAATACTTGTTCATGGTGGCGGAAAGCTTGCTACACAATTGGCTAGCAAACTAGGCATAACATCTAAATTAATTAATGGTCGCCGTATCACCGATGCAGATAGTATTGATATTATTACAATGGTATATGGCGGACTAACCAATAAAAATATTGTTGCAAAACTACAAGCTAATAATTGTAATGCAATAGGTTTAAGCGGTGCCGATGGTAACGCTATTCAAGCACATAAAAGACCTGTTAAAGAAATTGATTATGGTTTTGTTGGTGATATTGACGGTGTAAATACAAAACTAATTGCTACGTTATTAAATGAGGGATTAACTCCTGTTTTCTGTGCTCTTTCGCATGATAGTAAAGGACAGATATTAAACACTAATGCTGATACTATAGCTTCTGAAATTGCTATTGGCATGAGCAAAAAGTTTGAAACCACACTATATTATTGTTTTGAAAAAAAAGGTGTTTTATTAAATATTAAAGATGAAAATTCTGTAGTAAAACATATCAACACAAAAAAATACCAAGAATTATTAGATCAAAATATTATAGCTGATGGTATGCTTCCTAAATTAGAGAACTGCTATCATGCATTACATCATAATGTAGATAAAGTATGTTTAGGTGATATTGATATGATTAAAACAAACGCTACTTTATTTACAACAATAACAAAATAAATATGGATCAAAAACAACTTACAGAAAAAGCAATTGAACTACTAAAACAGTTAATTAGTATTCAATCTTTCTCTAAAGAAGAAGACAAAACTGCTGAGGCAATTCAAGATTGGTTGAATTTTTTTGAGATTCCGTTTACAAGAGATAATAATAATGTTTATGCTAAAAATAAACATTGGGATGATGCTAAACCAACGCTACTTTTAAACTCGCATCACGATACCGTAAAACCAAATCAAGCGTATACTAAAGATCCTTTTTTACCACATATTGAAGATGGTAAATTATATGGTTTAGGTAGTAATGATGCTGGAGGATGTTTGGTCTCATTATTAGCTACTTTTTCTCATTTTTATAATGAAAAAAACTTAAACCACAACATATTAATGGTAGCCTCGGCAGAAGAAGAAAATGCTGGAACAAACAGTTTAAGAGGTTTATTACCATCATTACCACATATTGATGTTGCAATTGTTGGTGAACCTACCTTAATGAATTTAGCTATTGCTGAAAAAGGATTAGTTGTTTTTGATGCTGTTGTAAAAGGTACACCATCGCATGCAGCACACCCTAATAACGATAATTCAATTTATAATACTATTGAAGTTCTTGAATGGTTTAAAAATTATAAATTTGAGAAAACATCGGAGGCTTTAGGCGATGTAAAATTAACAGTTACTCAAATAAATGCTGGTAGTCAACATAATGTGGTTCCTTCTCAGGTCGATTTAGTAATTGATGTACGAGTAAATGATTGCTATTCAAATTTAGAAATAGCAAACATGTTAAAAACTGAAGCACCTTGTGAAATAAAAGAACGTGGGTTGAAACTTAATTCATCAAAGATTGATAAAAATCATCCATTGGTAAAATCAGGTATTGCATTAGGGCGAGAAACGTATGGCTCTCCTACTCTTTCTGATCAAGCAGCACTAACATGCCAATCATTAAAATTAGGACCTGGTGACAGTACAAGATCACATTCTGCCGATGAATTTATTTATGTAAATGAAATTGAAGAAGGCATAGATTTATATATTAAAATATTAAACGGATTCATACAATAGATACGAATTATTAAATAGTAACTACTGTGTTTATTATTTAATATTCTATACTGATCACTAAATACTGAGAAAATGAAACTTTGGGATAAAGGATTTAGCACTGATAAAAAAATAGATCATTTTACCGTTGGTAATGATAGAGAATTAGATTTACAATTAGCTAAATATGATGTAATTGCATCAAAAGCACATGCTAAAATGTTAGGCAAAATAGGCTTACTAACTCAAGAAGAGACAGATAACCTAATTAAAGAACTTAACAATATTGGTAGTACTATTGAAAAAGGAACCTTTACTATTGAAGATTCATTTGAAGATATGCATTCAAAAATTGAATATCTACTTATTGAAAAATTAGGTGATACAGGTAAAAAAATACACACAGCTCGCTCAAGAAATGATCAAGTTTTAGTAGCAATGCATTTGTATTTAAAAAATGAATTAGCTGAAATAAAATCGGAAACAAAAATACTTTTTGATCTTTTATTAAACCTAGCAGATAAATACAAATCTGTTTTAATCCCTGGTTACACACATTTACAAATTGCTATGCCTTCATCATTCGGTTTATGGTTTTCTGCATATGCCGAAAGTTTAATAGATGATTTATATTTTGTTGATGCTGCCTACAAAATTGCAGATCAAAACCCTTTAGGAAGTGCTGCTGGTTATGGAAGTTCTTTTCCTGTAGATAGAATATTTACCACCAGAGAAATGGGCTTTGCTGATTTAAAATATAATGTAGTTGCTGCACAAATGGGCCGTGGAAAAGTTGAAAAAGCAACTGCTTTTGGTATTAGCAGTGTTGCCGCTACACTATCAAAAATGGGAATGGACATTTGCTTGTACATGAGTCAGAATTTTAACTTTATCTCTTTTCCTGATGAGTTAACTACAGGTTCTAGTATTATGCCACACAAGAAAAATCCTGATGTTTTTGAACTTGTTAGAGGTAAATGCAATCGCTTACAAGCTGTGCCTACACAATTAACCATGATACTTAATAATTTACCAAGTGGCTACCATAGAGATCTACAGTTGGTTAAAGAAGTAATTGTACCCGCAATTCAAGATTTAAGAGCCTGTATAGAAATTTTGACTTTTAGTTTAAAAGAAGTTAGAGTAAATGAAAATATTCTTGATGATCCTAAATATGATTATTTATTTAGTGTTGATACACTTAACGAACTAGTTTTAAGCGGTATACCATTTAGAGATGCATACAAGAAAATGGGTAAAGAAATTAACGAAGGTACATTTTCACCAAAAAGAGATATTAAACATACTCACGAAGGTAGTTTAGGTAACTTATGTTTAAATGATATTCGCGAAAAAATGAAAAAATTATTTTAAATTCACGAATACAACTTTCACATATAAAAACACAAATGAAATTCACTTTTTCAAGTCTTAAAAAAAGCATCTGTATAATATCATTATTAATCAGTGTCGGTTCAATTTTTGCTCAAGACACTTACCAAAAAAATGAAAATATTGATGTTCAAGACTATATTTTTAGCCTCTCGTTGAATGACGATAACAATAAAATTAAAGGTGAAGCTATAATTAATGTGCTTTTTAAAAAAGAAGCTTCTTCTCTCATTTTAGATCTTGTTAGTAAATCTGAAACATTTGGAATGAAGGTTACCAATGTTTTTGAAGGAGAAAAACCTGTAAGTTTTAGTCATGAAAATAATAAAATAATTATTCAACTTTCAGACAAAACACCTTCTTCAAAAACTTTTAAAATTAGTTATCAAGGTATTCCAGAAAGAGGGCTTGTAATTTCTACTACTAAATTTGGAAAACGTTCATTTTTTGGAGATAACTGGCCTAACCTTGCAAGACATTGGCTACCATCTATTGATCATCCATACGATAAAGCTACTATTGAATTTAGAGTTACTGCTCCTGAATATTATGATGTTGTGGCTACGGGCGAAAAAATTGAAGAAAGTAATTTAGATAATGGTTTTAAATTAACTACATATAAAGAAAATGCTCCTGTAGCAATGAAAGTTGTAACTATTGGTGTTACTAAATTTGCAAGTAAATTAATTGATGTTGTGCATAATATTCCAGTATCGGCTTGGGTTTATCCTGAAAATCGTCTTGATGGTTTTTCTGATTACAAAGTCGCATCAAATGTCTTAGAATATTTTATTGATAATATAGGCCCTTATTCTTATGCTAAATTGGCAAATATGCAAGCTAAAACACAATGGGGTGGTTTAGAAAATGCAGGTACAATTTCTTATTTTGAAGATTCTGTAGATGGTAAAAATAGTGTAGAAGATTTAATTGCACATGAAATTGCGCATCAATGGTTTGGTAACTCTGCCACTGAAAAAAATTGGAACCACGTATGGCTAAGTGAGAGTTTCGCAACCTATTTTTCTATCTTATATTTAGAGCATGCTCACGGTGATGAAAAGCGAAAAGAAGAATTAGCTATTGACAGAAAGCAAGTTATTGAATATTACAAAAAAAATCCGGCACCCATAGTAGATCTGACGATAAAAGATCCAATGAAGGTTTTAAGTGTAAACAGTTACCAAAAAGGTAGTTGGGTACTAAATATGCTACGTCATAAATTAGGTGATGAAATATTCTGGAAAGGAATTCGAGAGTACTATAAAAAATACCAAAACTCAAATGTACTAACCGATGATTTTATTTCAATTATGGAACAAGTTTCTGGTAAAAATTTAGAATCATTTTTTAAGCAATGGCTTTTTATTAAAGGACATCCAAAATTAAAATATGAATCAAACTACAAAAAAAGAAAACTTCAAATCACTATAAATCAATTACAAAAACATCATGTATATAATTTTCCATTAGAAATTGGAATTGTACAAGGTGATGAAATAAAAATTGAAACAATAGAAGTAAACAAACAGTCAAAAACTTTTGAGATTAATTTAAAATCAAAACCAGATTCAATTATTTTAGACCCTAATTATTGGTTGTTATTTGAGTAATAAAACTACAATCGAAAAACTATTATAAATCAGTCTTTAAGAATTTAAAGACTGATTTATAATTTTAACCCCTACTTATAAGGTTAAAACTTTCACGGTTTCCAGTGTGTAATTAATTTATACTCTCTACTATTTTTGACGTATTAACAATGTAAAAACTCAATTTCACAACATTAAGTTTAAGCATGTTTAATAAGTTAACATATTTAGAAAATATTTCACACAACAACCAACCAACCATGTTCAAAAAGGGTTTACTTTGCTTATCACTATTCATAAGCTTTAATTTATTATCTCAAAATTTTAGAGCCTCTTGGAATACAACCAATACGGAAACTGGCTCCTCAGCCGAAAATCAAATCACCATTCCTACAAATCCAGCATTCACAAACTACAACTATAATGTTGATTGGGGAGATGGAAATACTAACACAGGAGTAACTGGAGATATTACTCACGATTATACTAGTCCTGGTACCTATACCATAGAAATTAGTGGTGATTTTCCTTCAATTTATTTTAACAATGCTAACGATAAAATTAAAATTATTGAAATTTTAGAATGGGGTTCATCAATACAATGGCAAACCATGGAAAATGCTTTTTATGGCTGTACAAACCTAAATTTCGATTTAATTGATGCTCCTGATTTAACACAAGCTACCACATTACAAAATATGTTTAGAAGTTGTACTTCTTTTAATGGTATTGTAAATAATTGGGATGTAAGTACTATAACAAACTTATCTGGAATATTTAAAAGTTGTAACACTTTCAACAGGCCACTAGATTTGTGGGACACAAGTAGTGTTACTGATATGTCTGAAACTTTTTATGGAGCTAATAGTTTTAACGAGCCACTTGATAATTGGAATACTGCCGCAGTAACAACAATGTATCGTATGTTTTATTCTGCAGGTAGCTTTAATCAAAATATTAATAATTGGATTACTAATAATGTAACCAATATGTCTGGCACCTTTTATTCTACAGGTAGCTTTAATCAACCTTTAAATAACTGGATTGTTAGTAATGTTACAGACATGTCATCAATGTTCAATAGCTCTAATTTTAATCAACCTATAGGTAATTGGAATGTTTCACTGGTCACAAATTTTTCAAGCATGTTTCAAAGAAACAACAATTTTAACCAGCCATTAAACACTTGGATTGTTGATAACGCCACAAATATGTCTAGTATGTTTGATGGTTATTATTGGGGACAAGCTTATAATTACCCTTTAGATAATTGGAATGTAACTAATGTAACCAACATGAGTAATATGTTTCGTGATAATTCAAGCTTTAATCAAGATATTAGTGGTTGGAACGTTAGCAACGTAACTGATATGTCTGGTATGTTTGAAGATACAGATGCTTTTAATCAAGACATAAGTACTTGGGTTGTAAGCAGTGTCACAAATATGCAGAATATGTTTTATGATGCAACAGCTTTTAATCAACCTTTAAACACATGGGATGTAAGTAACGTTACTAATTTCAGGGAAATGTTTTATAGAGCAACAGTTTTCAACCAACCTTTAGATAATTGGGAGGTAAACAGCGCTACATCTATGTATGGTATGTTTGGCTATACAGATCTATTTGATCAAGATATTAGTGGTTGGGATGTTAGTAATGTTACAAACATGTATAATATGTTTAGTAACACTGCTGTGTTTAATCAAGATATTAGTGGTTGGGTTACAAGCTCAGTAACAAACATGTCTAGAATGTTTTACAACGCACTTTCATTCAATCAAAATATTGGTAGCTGGGATATTTCAGCGGTAACCAATATGTCTGACATGCTTTCTTACAGTTCTATTTCTCAAGAAAACTATGATAATATTTTAATTACATGGTCTAGCCAAACTGTTAATACTGGTATTACTTTAGGTGCTACGAATTTGCAATATTGTGATGCTTTAACACAAAGGCAAAGTTTAATTGACACTTATAGTTGGACAATTTCTGGTGATGATGTAAACTGTTCTTATGTATTATGTACAGAAATTACATCTCCACATTCTGGTGATACGGCAACTCCTGCTAACAGTGACATTCGCTGGGATCCTGCACCAAATGCTACTGGCTATAGAATTACTTTAGAAGTGGAACGCGGAGGTGTCCGCAGTTACGTAAATATTGACGGAACACCTGCTAATAATTATGATGTTGGTAACGTAGTTGGCTTAGACTTTACCAATGAATTTACTGTTGGTGATACTGTTTACGTAACCGTAGTACCTTATAACGCAGAAGGTCCTGCAACAGGTTGCGAAGAAATAAGCTTTACTGTTGTAGAAAGCTGGGTAAATAGCTCCGATGCTTATAAAGTTACTTATGACACTAGCATAACAGATTATAAATCTACTGGCACTAATCAATTAAGAATAGAAGCAAATTCAGGTTACCCAGGCTATCTTACTTATGATTATTCTATTGACTGGGGAGATGGGCAATATGACAATAATGTTACAGGAGCAATTACACATACGTATTTAAATCAAGGAATTTATACCGTATCAATTATTGGCAATTACCCCGCACCATT
The DNA here is from genome assembly GCA_947496695.1 of uncultured Cellulophaga sp. Classification (GTDB taxonomy): domain Bacteria; phylum Bacteroidota; class Bacteroidia; order Flavobacteriales; family Flavobacteriaceae; genus Cellulophaga. The sequence continues at coordinate 197,994 of CANMEI010000002.1, forward strand.
ACATTATTATTCTAATTCCGATTCTGTTAAATTACTTTCTATAGATCAATGGGGAACTCAAGTTTGGGAATCTATGGAGCTTGGTTATTATTATTGTGAGAACATGGAGTATAATGCTACTGATATTCCAAATCTTACAAACGTAACCAGTATGGCAAGTATGTTTTCTATTTGCAGAAAATTTAATGGAAATATAAATAATTGGGATGTTAGTAATGTTGCTAATATGACTTCTATGTTTTCATCAACATCAATATTTAATCAACCCCTAGACACATGGAATGTTAGTAATGTTACAAACATGTCTTATATGTTTTCTTCTGCAGTCGAGTTTAATCAAGACTTGAGTAATTGGCAGACTGACAATGTTCTAAATATGTCTGGAATGTTTAGTGGCGCAGATGTATTTAATCAACCTTTAAATAATTGGAATGTAAGTAACGTAACAAACATGTCTGACATGTTTAGATATACGGACAGTTTTAATCAACCACTTAATTCTTGGATTGTAAGCAGTGTTGAGAATATGGAAGACATGTTCAGTTCCGCTACAGCTTTTAATCAAAATATAGACAGTTGGGATGTTTCATCAGTAGCAACTATGGCGTCTATGTTTTATAATGCTGATGCTTTTGATGAGTCATTAAATAGCTGGGATGTTTCATCAGTAACAACCATGGCATCTATGTTTTATAATGCTGATGCTTTTAACCAACCCTTAAATGCATGGAATGTTAGCAGTGTAACAACCATGTCGTCAATGTTTAATAGTACAGATAACTTTAATCAAAATATTGATAGCTGGAATGTGACCAATGTAACCAATATGAGTTCCATGTTTAATTACGCTATAAGTTTTAATGAACCTCTTAATAATTGGGACGTAAACTCTGTAGTAAATATGTCTAATATGTTTAATGGTGCATCAGTATTTAATCAACCTTTAGATGAATGGGAGGTTAGTGCAGTTGCTAATATGAGTAATATGTTTGAAGATGCTGTTGCATTCAATCAACCATTAAACACGTGGGATGTAAGTTCTGTTACCTTAATGCCTTCAATGTTTGAAGGAGCTACTGTTTACGATCAAGAAATGAATGATTGGGATGTAGCTGTAGTTACTAATTTCGAAGCAATGTTTAAAGATGCTGAAACATTTAACAATCCAATTAATACGTGGGATACCGGAGAAGCTTTAACCATGGAAGAAATGTTTCATGGTGCAACACTTTTCAATCAAGATTTAGATAGTTGGAACACAACTTTTGTAACTACTATGGAAGAAATGTTTAAAGAAGCTAGTGCTTTCAATCAATCTTTAAACTCTTGGAATGTTGCTTCTGTAAACACTATGGAAAGTATGTTTGAAGATGCAATCGCTTTTAACGAAAATATAGACAGTTGGAATGTACGAGCTGTAACCACAATGGCCGATATGTTTAATGGAGCTACAAGCTTTAATCAATCTTTAAATAGTTGGCGAACCAATAATGTAACCGTTATGGACAGAATGTTCCAAAATGCTACAGCATTAGACCAGCCTTTTGACCAATGGCTAATTGGAGATGTATCTATGAGTTCTATGTTTCATGATGCTATAGCATTCAATCAATATTTGGGTGATTGGGACATTAGTGGTGTCACCAATATGCTAAACATGTTAGATGATACTGCCTTATCTCGTGAAAATTATGACAATACATTAATTGCTTGGTCTGAACAAACCTTAACGTCAGGAATTACTTTAGGCGCGTCAACTTTACCTTACTGCGATGCTCAAGAAGAAAGACAATCCATGATAGATAATTATGGTTGGACATTTAGCTTAGATGTACGAGATTGTCCTATTCCAGAATGTACACAATTGGTATCTCCTTTAAACGGTGATATTGATGTACCTGTGAACACAAACCTTACTTGGGAGCATGCGATTTACGCGCAAGGCTATCATTTAACAGTGGGTACAACTTCTGGAGGAAATGATATTCTAGATAACGAAACCATTACTAATGAAACTTTTTACGAATTTACTTCAGATTTTAATACTGGTGATACAGTTTATGTAACCATTATTCCTTTTAATGATGAAGGTGATGCTATAGGTCCTTGTACCGAAGAAAGTTTTATTATATCAAATGACCCTGCTACAATACCAGATTGTACATCTCTTGTTTCACCGATAAATGGTGCTACGGATATTGAAGTATCTACTGATATAAGCTGGAATGCTATTTCAAATGCTGATGGCTATAAATTAACTATTGGCACAACTTCTGGAGGAAATGACATTCTTGATAATGAAGATGTAGGCAATGTTATTGAATATGATTTTACTACAGATTTACCAGAAGACACTGATATTTTTGTAACAATTACTCCATATAATGATGAAGGTGAAGCTATTACCTGTACTGAGGAATCATTTACAACCGAATTCATCCCTATTCCTCCAACGTGTACAACCCTATTAAGCCCAATAAATGGTGCTACTAACGTTCCTGTAAATACAACTATTAGTTGGAATGCAGTAACAGATGCTACAGGCTATTTAATTAGTATTGGTACTACCGCCGGAGGTATTGAAGTTGTAAATAGTATTGATGTAAGTAACACAACTACTTATACATTTTCTGATAATTTACAAGAAAACAGAGTTCATTATGTTCGCATAACACCATATAATGCAGTTGGTGATGCTACTAGTTGTACTGAAGAATCTTTTACAACAGGTACAGGAACACTTACGAACCCACCTAGTTGCACTACACTAACAAACCCAATTAACGGAGCTACTGATGTAAGCATAGATACTGATATTTCTTGGAATACAAGTTCAAATGCTGAAGGTTATAAACTAACAATTGGCTCAACTTCTGGTGGTAATGATATTTTAGATAATGAAGATGTAGGTTATATTACAACTTATAATTTAACTACTAACTTAGACGAAACAACAACCTATTTTGTGACCATCACACCGTATAACACTATTGGTGATGCTACAACTTGTACTGAAGAATCATTCACTACAGAAACCATCGCTACAATACCAAATTGTACCATACTAACAAACCCAATGAACGGAGCTACTGATGCAAGTATAGATACTGATATTTCTTGGAATGCAAGTTCAAATGCTGAAGGTTATAAACTAACAATTGGCTCAACTTCTGGCGGTAATGATATTTTAGATAATGAAGATGTAGGTAATATTACAACTTATGATTTAACTACTAACTTAGACGAAACAACAACCTATTTTGTAACCATCACACCCTATAACACTATTGGTGATGCTACAACTTGTACTGAAGAATCATTCACCACAGAAATCATCGCTACAATACCAGATTGTACTACACTAACAAACCCAATGAACGGAGCTACTGATGTAAGTATAGATACTGATATTTCTTGGAATACAAGTTCAAATGCTGAGGGTTATAAACTAACAATTGGCTCAACGGCTGGTGGTAATGATATTTTAGATAATGAAGATGTAGGTAATCTTACAACTTATGATTTAACTACTAACTTAGACGAAACAACAACCTATTTTGTAACCATCACACCGTATAACACTATTGGTGATGCTACAACTTGTACTGAAGAATCATTCACTACAGAAACTATAAGTATTGTTCCTGAATGTACAACATTAATATCTCCAATAAATGATGCAACTGATATTGAAATTGGCACTAATTTAATTTGGAACGATGTCGCTAATGCTGATGGATATCGTTTAACAGTTGGTACAACTGCTGATGGTAAAGATATATTAGACAATGAAGATGTAGGTATTCTAACTTCTTATAACTTGTTAGATGACCTACCTTTTTCTTCAATAATATATGTATCAATAACACCATATAACGTATACGGTGATGCAAGTGGTTGCTCAATAGAACTATTTACTACAGAAGAAGAACCATTAATAGAATCTGAATACGGGTTCTCACCTAATGGTGATGGTATTAATGATTTCTGGGAAATAAAAGGTATTGAAAATAGCCCTGTAAACACTGTAAATATTTATAATAGGTGGGGCGATATGGTTTTTAGTATTTCAAATTACGATAACCAAACTAATGTATTTAGAGGAGAAGCTAATAAACTTCTTAAATCTGGTGCAGGAACTTTACCTAGCGGAACATATTTTTTTGACATCCAAATTACGGGAACTCACAACTTAAAAAAATTAAAAGGATTTGTAGTCCTAAAGCGATAATATAATGGCAAATAATAACAACATTTCAGCTTTAGTGGCTATAGTATTTATATTGCTAATCAAGAGTGCAACTCTTTTTTCTCAGCAAACACCAACATTTTCTGAATATAACTACAATCCATTTATTATAAATAGTGCATATGCAGGACTAACACAAAATACCGAAATCGCAATTAGCAATTCTGGATATTTTAACGAATTTGATGGCAGTCCAAGAAGCTTTACATTAAGTGGTCAAGGTCAAATAAACCGAGGGAAAGTTGGTTTAGGAGCTGGTATTATTCGCGATCAAATAGGTGTAACCACCTCAACCAGTTTTTTTGGAGCCTATTCATATAAAATATTTTTTGATTTTGAAAGTAATCGCCCTTATTGGCAACACTACTACCCTGGTGTTCTTTCTTTCGGAATTACTGCTGGAATACAACAGTTTCAAGATAATTTATTAGAATTAGGAATTATGGATGACCCTAATTTTTCTCAAAATATAAATGCAACAATACCAACCGTTGGTTTAGGATTCTTATTTAATCATGCTTCTTTTTATGTTGGTGCCTCTGTACCAAATGTACTTGGTGAAGCATTAGCTTCAGATGATAATTTGAATCTTTCAAATCCTATTTATGGATATTTTGGTTATCGTTTCTTCAATAATATATTTGAAGATATAATGATTAAACCCAATGTATTACTTAAGTACGAAAATGGTGCTCCATTACAAGCAGATATTAACTTAGCAACAAGTTTTAAAAATAAATTTGAAATTGGGACAGGGTATAGAACTAGCTCTTCTATTAATTTTTTAGTAGGTACTTATTTATTTGACAGTGTTCGTTTTATATACAACTACAATATGGCTTTTAATGATTCTCCATTAAATAACACACATGGTTTTGTCTTGAGTTATCAATTTAATGAAGGATATGCAATTGATTAAAAAAATCTAAATAAAAAAGATTATAACCCCCTTTAAAAGGACTTATAATCTTTTTTATTTTATAGAAAGTGATTATTAGTATTACTTAATCATCCCTAAATTTATAACCTCTTGTTCTGTTAATGGTCTCCAATGTCCTCTTGGTAAATCTTTTTTGGTAATTCCTGCATAAACAACCAAATCTAATTTTACAATCTCATAATCTAATTCTTCAAAAATTCGACGTACAATATTGTTTCTAGTACTATAAATTTCAATACCAATTTGACTTTTTGGAGCATTATCAATATAACTAATATCTTGAACACGAACCGTTTTTTCTTCAACCATTACTCCGTCTTGAACTCTTTTAAGATCAGAACTTTTAAAAGGTTTTGTAAATTCTACATGATAAATTTTACGTAAACCATTTTTTGGACTACTCAAACGTGTTGTTAATTCACCATCATTGGTAAAAAGTAATAACCCCATTGAAGATTTATCCATTTTACCAACAGGTAAAAGCTTTGCTTTAGTAGCATTAGATATTAAACCCATTGCACTACGATTACCTCTACCGTCTTTAGATATCGTAACAAAATCTTTAGGTTTATTAAGTATGATATATTCTTTTTTAATTGGGTTTAATAAACGACCGTCAAATTTAACCTCATCAGTTAAATTAACTTTATACCCCATTTCAGTAACAGCTTTCCCATTTACAGTTACACTACCTGCCGCAATAAAAATATCTGCTTCTCTACGTGAACAAACACCAGAGTTTGCTACATAACGATTTAATCGTAATATATTAGGGTTTGAAGGTTTACTTGGAACTACATTTTTCTTTACTGGAGAATTGCCCCTAGCATAACTTTTTTTTCTAAACGTTCCTCCCTGTCTTCCTGAAGCCTTATTATCATTGTTGGAATCTGACCTACTCATAAAAAAATAATTTGTACAAAGGTAGTAAAGGATTTTGGATGATTTATAGAATAAAGTATCTCATTTCAGTAGTTTACATAAAAAATATATGAGAAAACTTATAAAATATAAACTCTAAAAATTTATATGTTTAAAAAATTCTGTTTAAAACTAAATCTACATTGATTAACAAAATACTAAAAACACCACAGATAATTATAAATTTAAGAATATTATGTAATAAGATATAATGTTTTTTAGAGCCAGATTTCAATAAAATAAATAAAAATAAAATTAGAAGAAATATACACATTATAAAATAGTAATGCATGTAACCTACATCAAACTTTACAATTAATAATAGTGAAGGCACTAAAGTTAGCATAATAAGAAAACCTATTAACCATTTTGATCTTTTCTCTCCGTACAAAACAGGAATTGTTTTATAATTCTGAGCAATATCACCTGCTAAATTTTCTAAATCTTTAATCATTTCACGGGCTAAAATTAGCAGAAATAAATAAAGTGCATGTACAAAAATTACATGCTGAAAATTTTTATAATAAACAAAAACCACAAAAAAAGGTGCTACAGCTAATGTTGCAGAAACAAAATTGCCTACAAACGGAATCTTTTTTAATTTATGAGAATAAAACCAAATTCCGAATATATAAGAAGAGAAAAAAAGCACTGCCTTAAACGATACTGAACTGGCTGCAAAAACTGCTAAAAAATTTAATATAAAGTATGTTGTTAGTTTAAAAGGTTGGCTTACATACCTATCTAACTTTGTTTTATGTGGTTTATTAATTAAATCTTTTTCGGCATCGTAAAAGTTATTAATAATATAACCTGCTGCAATTACCATTGCAGATGATACTATTATTAAAAATAGATTACTATCAAAAATAACCTTTCGTAAAGGTAGTTCTGGTGCTAAAATATAAATTGATGCTAGATATTGAGCAATTACAATAACTAGTATGTTATATCCTCTAACAACAGAAAACAGACTCAATAACTTTAAAAGCAGGAGCTTGTTTTTTCTACTAACCATAAAAAATTGAAATTTAGAAGTTATAAACCACCTCTAATTTGTGTCCTTTTAATGAAGTTTTTGCTTTTTCAAGATCTTCTGTAAACCCTAAAATATAGCCACCACCACCTGAGCCACATAATTTTAAATAATAATCATTAGTATCAATTCCATGTTTCCAAAGTTTATGAAATTGTGCTGGAATCATTGGTTTAAAATTATCTAAAACAACATGTGATAATTGTTTAATATTACTAAATAAAGATTTTACATCTCCACTAACAAAATCTTCAACACAAGCGTCAGTATGTTTAATAAATTGATCTTTAATCATTTTACGGAAACCATTATTTTTCATTTGTTCCATAAAAATTTGAACCATTGGTGCTGTTTCACCAATAATACCACTATCTAATAAAAAAACAGCGCCTTTACCTTCTGTGTTTTGAGAAGGTATGCTTGTAGATTCTATATTATCTTTTGAATTAATAAGGATTGGTAAACTTAAATAACTATTTAATGGATCTAAACCTGAAGATTTACCATGAAAAAAAGATTCCATAGCCCCAAAAACAGTTTTCAGCGTTACTAATTTTTCTCTTGTTAGGTTTTCTAAAACTGTAATTTTATCAAACGCATATTTATCATAAATAGCAGCAACTAATGCACCACTACTACCTACCCCATAACCTTGAGGAATAGAACTATCAAAATACATGCCTGAAGCAACATCCATTTTTAATGATTCAATATCAAAAGTCACAAGCTCAGGTTGCTCATTTGAAAGCTCTTCTAAATAAAGTGCATATTTTTTAAGACTTTCGTTTGATTTTTTAGCATCAACAGATTGAGCATTAGGCTTTAAAGCTCCTTTAAAGAAATTATAAGGTATAGAAAGCCCTTTAGAATCTTTAATAATTCCGTATTCTCCGAAAAGTAAAATCTTTGAATAAAATAATGGTCCTTTCACTGGTTTCTATTAATGGTTATAACTTATATTGAATACTATTTACGAAAACTTATGCTAAATAAACGTAAAAACATCAATAATATGATTGTAATTTAAAGTTTTTTTGCCCCAAATCCAATTCGGTCACAAATATACTGCTGGTTTTCACAAAATACAACTAACTCATCTTTAATAAACTGATTTACAACAGCTTTCTCATTTTCAGGATATAGCACATGAACATTAGCTCCGGCATCTAAAGTAAAACATACATGAGTTCTTGATTTTTCTCTAAATTCCCAAATTTTATTAATAATCTCTAACGTATTAGGTTTCATTAATATAAAATAAGGCATGCTTGTCATCATCATTGCATGCAAGGTTAATGCCTCACTTTCAACAATTTTTATAAACTCAACTAAATCTCCTTTTTTAAATACAGATTTTAACTTATTTAGATTTTCATGAGCTTGATTAAAACGTTGTGTTGCATATGGATGATTGTACATTAAATTATGCCCCACCGTGCTACTCACCTGTTTTTGCCCTTTATCTACAAGTAATATAGTATCATGAAAGTTCTTAAAATTATTATGTACTTCATATGGGTATTTTATTCCAAATAAATCAGAACTACCTTCTGTTTCTTTATGAACACCCCATTGTATAATATCACCCTCTATACTTCTACATGCACTACCAGAACCTAATCGTGCTAAAAAAGATGCTTTTTTAGTAAATAAATCATCAGATAAATCAGGATTCAACTGCTTTTCTATATCCATTAAACATAATGCCATTGCTGACATACCGCTTGCCGATGATGCAATACCACTACTATGTGGAAAAGAATTAGAAGTTTCAATCTTAAGATAGTATGATTTTAAAAATGGTAAATATTTCTCTATACGCTTTAAAAAAATGGTAATTTTTGGTTTAAAATCTTCTTTAGGTTTCCCTTCAAACCAAAGGTCAAATGAAAAATCATCAGCCTCTTTCTCTAATTTAGTGAATGCAATTTGTGTTGTGGTAGCACAAGCATCAAGCGTAAAACTAATTGATGGATTTTGCGGTATTTGGTTTTCTTTTTTTCCCCAATATTTGACTAAAGCAATGTTACTAGGTGATTTGTAGCATACAACACCTTCTTTTACATCATTTTTATATGCAGAAGGTATAAAGTCAGTTTCGGTCATAAAAATTATTTTTTACAAAGATAGTTTTTAAGAACATTTTGTGTATTGTCTATTAAATTAAATCACTAATTTAGTCCTATTACAACTACTATTTTGAAAAAACAACTCTATTACATCGCTATTTCTATAGCCATTTGCATGGTTTTAGGTTTTTTATCTGGTTATGCTACTAAAGCTTCAATAATTGATTGGTATCCTACTTTAAACAAACCATCTTTTAACCCTCCTAACAAAATTTTTGCTCCAGTTTGGACAGTTTTATATACAATGATGGGTATTGCAGCTGGTATTGTATGGGCAAAAGGATTTCATCACGTATGGGTAAAAACTGCGTTGTACCATTTTATATTTCAACTATTATTTAATGCCTTATGGAGTATTGTGTTTTTTGGACTTAAACAGCCTCTTTTAGCTCTATTCGTAATAATTGTACTACTCACATTAATTATTTTAACCATTAAATGGTTTAACGTTGTTAATAAAACTGCCGCGTATTTAATGATACCTTATTTATTATGGGTATGTTTTGCAACTGTTTTAAACTATAAAATTTGGGAATTAAATTAATTAGACATTTCTAATAACTTTTGCATCGTTTTAAAATTACGAGTCGTTGCTTGTACTTTTAATTTTTTCTCAAAAAAATTATTATTACACTTTGCTTTTCCGTAACCTTTAGTGCAAGATAAATAAATACATCTATCAGTTATTATAAAATTTTCATTATTATAAACTTCTGTCTTTAAAACCTCAACAAGTGATTTTGATGCTTTATTTTTCAGGATAACATAATATGAATTTAAATTTTCAACATCTAAAAAAATAGCTTTAGCTACTATTTCTTTAAATTCCGTAGCATCAATTAATACAATTGGAACTTCAAAATTAAAAGTTTCACTAATCGCATTATTAATAGTGTTTTCAAGAATATTTATTTGTTCTGTAGTATTAAAAACTACATTTCCACTTTGAATATAAGTTTTAACTGCTGTTACTTTTAAAGATTCTAGCATTGCTTTTAAGCTCGACATTGGCATTTTGTTTTTACCAGCAACATTAATTCCTCTTAAAAGTAAAATATAGGTTTTCATGTTTTATGATTTTTCAGCAATTGCATTACCTGCAATATAAGCGCTTGTCCAAGCATTTTGAAAATTAAAGCCTCCTGTAATTGCATCTACATTTGTCACCTCTCCTGCAAAATACAGATTAGGGATAACTTTACTTTCATAGGTTTTAAAATTTATCTCTTTCAAATCAACACCACCTGCTGTAACAAATTCTTCTTTAAAAGTACTCTTCCCTTCTACCATATACTCACCAGCTGTAAGTTCTACAGCTAAGTTTTGAAGTTGAATTTTAGTAATATCAGCCCACTTTAAATCATCAGAAATACCTGAGGCTTTCACCAGTTTAACCCATAAACGTTTTGGTAATTCAACAGCATTGGTACGTAATACTGTTTTTTTTGCCTCTACATCTTTTACTTGCATTAATAATTTTAAAACAGCTTCTTTATAATAATCAGGCAACCAATTAACGCGTATTGTAAACTTATAATTAGCCTCATTCAATTCTCTTGCACCCCAAGCTGATAATTTTAAAATTGCAGGTCCACTCATTCCCCAATGGGTTATCAACAAAGGCCCTTCAGCTTCCAAAATAGTTTTTGAAGCTGTTTTACTTTTTAAGTCTATCGTAATTTTTTTTCCTATTTTTTTAGCTAGCACTTCTACTTTTGCGAGAGTACTTACACCGGGAATACCATCTATTCTTTCATCTTTTATATTAAATGTGAATAATGATGGAACAGGAGAGATTATAGTGTGACCAATTTTCTCTAGCATTTTCCATACTTTAGGATTACTACCTGTGGCTACAACAATTTTTTTAGCATAATATTTTTTCTGAATAGATTCCACCATCCAACCATTAAAAGGATTAACATCTGATTTAGTGATTGGTTCAATTGCTATCACAGAACTATTTTTAAGAACTTTAACACCTAATTGCTCCCCTTCATTAACAAAACAATCAATAATTGTTTGTGAAGAATTACTTACAGGAAACATTCTGCCATCTTCTTCAATTTTTAAATCAACTCCTCTTTTCTCAAAAAAAGCAATAGTATCTCCACTACAAAAAGTATGAAAAGGTCCGCGAAGTTCTTTTTCACCTCTTGGATAATACTTTACGAGTTCATTCGGATCAAACTCAGCGTGCGTCACATTACACCTACCACCACCTGAAACTTTTACTTTAGTTAAAACTTCTTTACCTCTTTCTAGAATAGCAATTTTTAATTCCGGATTTTTATCTGCAATCGTAATTGCTGTAAAATAACCAGCCGCACCACCACCAACAATTAATACATCAAACATTATTTTACTCTTTCTGGATAATTGGTGAACATACCATCAACACCAATCTTCTTCATTTCTATTATTTTTTGTGGATCATTTACTGTCCAAGGGTATATTTTAAAACCTGATTCTCTAATCGTATTTACAATTTCTAATGTTAATTTATTAGCATCAGGATTTATTGCAACCGCATGTAATTTTTTAGCCAACGGAATAGCTTCTAACGGGTTTTTATCTTCAATTAACAGTGCAATTGCAATGTTATGATTAATTTCTCGCATTAAACTTAACTCATCCCAATTAAAACTTGAAATAATAAAATCATTCAATTCCCAACCTTTCTCTGACATATAAGTTTTGATGATTGCATCAACATCTTTTGCTGTGTTTGCCCCTTTTAGCTCAATATTCAATGGAACTTTTTTATCAATTAAATCTAAAACCTCAGTCAATAACGGAATTTGATGACCACCAACAAGTTCTAATTCTCTTAATTCTGAAAACGTAAAAGAAGTAACCTTTCCTTTTCCGTTTGTTAAACGATCAACAGTATCATCATGAAAAACGACTATTTCACCACTAGCAATTTTAAAAACATCAATCTCAATCATATCAACTTCTAGTTGCAATGCTTTTTGTATTGATGCAATAGTATTTTCAGTTTCGTGCCCCATTGCACCTCTGTGCCCAATCACTAATTGTTTTTTAATTTTCATTTTAACTTGAAAATAAAAGATTGTAACTGGTGTACAATGATATTAAACCGTCCGATACCATCATTACCAACTGTAAGATCTACTTTTGCCTCGTTATATAATTGATCTACTAAAGGATAAGAGTTACCATTTGTAAGCCCCCATTTATGTATTATATCTTGAGGAACTTTAAACTCATACCCATAGGTTTTATCAACATCAAAATTACTAATTACCAATAATTTTTCATTTTCTGACCATCTACAGAACGAAAAAGATCGATAATCATAATTATTTGTATGTTCTTTATTAAAAAAATGTGTTTCTTGATATTCTCCCATTAAAGCATCACTATTGATTGTAAAGTTTAACAAACGAGAATAAAAATCACGTAAACTTTTTTCTTCATCAGTTGACTGACCGCCATCAAATTTTTTATTATTCACCCAACGTTGTAGTGTAGGAACACCTATATAATCAAAAATTGAAGTTCGGCTAGGACTTCCAAAACCAGCTTTTTCAGTTGCAGGATCACCAACTTCTTGTCCAAAATAAATCATAGTTGGCGATGTACTTATTGTTGCCGATACCACCATTGCAGGTTTCGCTATTTTTGCATCCCCAACAAATTCTGGACTTGCAATACGTTGCTCATCATGGTTTTCTAAAAAATGAAGCATATGATGCTCTATATCTTGAATACCAGTTTGTACCGTATGAATATGATCAGACCAACCGTAACCAGCCATTATATGTTTTAAGCCATCATATAAATCTACTTTATCATATAAATAATCCATTTTTCCTTTATGAATATATTCACGATACAAATCTGGATTGTACACCTCAGCCATTATAAAGGCATCATTATTTTTCATTTTAATATGTGAGTTCATATAACTCCAGAATTCTACCGGAACCATTTCTGCCATATCATATCTGAAACCATCAACCCCTTTTGCTAACCAGTACAAAGCAATGTCTTTAAACTTTATCCATGAATTTGGCACGTTTTTATCAGACCAAAATTGATAATGTTCTTTATAATCTTTTGTATCAAAATCATGAGGAAGCAAATCAAAATCATAATGACCATCAGGCCTAACACCATAATTTATTTTTACCGTTTCATACCAATCATTAAAATCTGGCTGTGGAGATCTTGAACCATTACCTGTCCATTTTGCAGGGATCTCAATATGTTTGTTATTATTAAGCGGATCATTTTCACCTCCTAAAGGCTTATAATCATTGCGCCACTCAGGCACTTTAAACTCTGTTCCTGGAATATAATAAAAGTTATTGTCGCGTTTATATACAACTGAAGTATCATCTGAAGCTCCAAATGACTCAAAGCCTTTGGGTGTTGATTTGCCTTCGTAATTACGAGCAACATGGTTAGGTACAATATCAATAATAACTTTTAAATCTGCTTTATGACTTCTTTTAATTAAATTCTGAAATTCTTCTAATCGTTTTTCAGGATTTTTGGCCAAATCCGGATTTACATTATAATAATCTTTTACTGCATAGGGCGATCCTGCTCTACCTTTTACAATATCTGGATCATCATTAGATATTCCGAATTTAGTATAGTCACGAATAACATCATGATGAGGCACACCTGTGTACCAAATATGTGTAACACCTAAATCTTTAATAGCTTTTAGTGCTTTGGCTGAAAAATCGGCAAATTTACCTACACCATTTTCTTCTATAGTTCCCCAAGGTTTATTAGTTGTATTTGTATTCCCAAAAAGTCTTGTGAATACTTGGTACACAACAGCTTTTCTTTCCTTTTTTGTAGCCATAACAAATTATATTAATTAAAAACTTCTACTGCTTCGCCTGGTATTACAATTACTCGTTCTTCATTTACAAGAATAGAAGTTTCCATATCACCTTCTAATTGAAATATAATTTTTTCTTTGGTAACAGTCACCTTAAAAATTCTTTCTCTAAAATTAATTTTAAATGAATAAGCATTCCATTGCTTAGGAATTCTTGGAGCAAATGATAATTTATCATCAACAATACGCATGCCACCAAAACCTTCCACAATACTCATCCAGGTACCTGCCATAGATGTAATATGCAACCCTTCTTCAACTTCTTTATTATAATCATCTAAATCTAACCTAGAAGTTCTTAAATAGAAGGTGTAAGCCTGTTCCATTCTATTTAATTTAGATGCCTGAATACTATGTACACATGGCGACAAAGATGACTCATGCACAGTAAAAGGCTCGTAAAAATCAAAGTGTTTTTTTAATTCTTTAGTTGTAAAATGGTCTTCAAAAAGATAAAAACCTTGTAATGTATCTGCTTGTTTTATATACGGCGAACGTAAAATACGATCCCAGCTCCATTTTTGATTAATTGGTCTTTGAGATTTTGGTAAATCAGCAACAGTAATCAATTCTTTATCTAAAAAACCGTCTTGTTGCAAGTAAATTCCAAGTCCCTCATCATAAGGAAAATACATATGATCAGCGACTTTCTTCCACGCATCAGTTTCATTTTCAGAAAGTTTAGTAACCCCAATAATTCTGTCATAATCTTGATCATAACCATCAGCTACTTTTTGTAATTGTTCTATTGTAAAATCAATACACCATTTTGCTAAATAGTTTGTATACCAATTGTTATTAATATTGTTTTCATATTCATTAGGACCCGTAACTCCTAAAATTACATACTTATCTTTTTGAGTTGAAAATGTAGCTCTCTGGTGCCAAAAACGAGCAATCCCGATTAAAACCTCCAAGCCCATTTCTGGAATATAAGTGTAATCACCCGTAAAACGGAAATAGTTATAAATCGCAAAAGCTATTGCTCCATTCCTGTGAATTTCTTCAAAAGTTATTTCCCATTCATTATGGCATTCTTCACCATTCATTGTTACCATAGGGTACAATGCTGCTCCATTTGAAAAGCCTAATTTTTCAGCATTTTCAATTGCTTTTTCTAAGTGATTGTATCGGTATTCCAAAAGGTTACGCGCAACATTTTGTTCTTTTGTTGCCATATAAAATGGAATGCAATATGCTTCAGTATCCCAATAAGTACTACCTCCATATTTTTCACCTGTAAAACCTTTCGGGCCAATATTTAAAGTAGAATCAGTGCCTAAATAAGTTTGATTCAATTGAAAAATATTAAAGCGAATACCTTGCTGTGCTTTTACATCACCCTCAATAGTAATATCGCTCATTTCCCAAATTTTAGCCCAATCTAATTTCTGTTGTTCTAAAAGAGCATCAAAACCTAAATCGGTCGCCTTTTTTAATGCTTTTTTTGAAGCATCAACTAATGTTGATTTATCATGGTTTCTATCAACTGTATAACCACCAAATTTTTGAAGTGTAATAGTATCTTCTGCTTTTACTTTTTGAGTAAATTGATGTGTTATTTTAAGTTCTTCTTTTTTCTCAGTTGGGTTTTGTTCAACAACTGCGCCATTGTATATTAATTGAGATTGCATAAAAGTGCAGGTAGCAAACTCAGTTTTCATAGTATGCGCTTCAATGAACGCTTTATTACTTTCAGAAGATATTTTTGTAGTATTCCAAAACTTATCATCCCAATTACTATCTTCATTAGTAATACCACTATCTAAATAAGGCGCAAAAATAATTGTAGCATTATTACCTAAAGGAGTAATTTGATATTTAATAGCTCCAATTTCATTTATATTTAAGCTCAAAAATCGTATTGATTTAACTTCTACCTTACTATTATTCTGCATAACTGCCGTAAAAGAGCGTTGGTACCAACCTTCTTTCATATTCAGTTCTCTTTTATAATTTGATACCGATTTACATGTATTTAAATCAAGAATTTCTCCATTTACTATTACATTTATTCCGATCCAATTTGGAGCATTTAAAACCTTTGCAAAATATTCAGGATACCCATTTTTCCACCAACCTACACGAGTTTTATCAGGGTAATAAACTCCTGCAATATAACTTCCTTGAAAAGTTTGCCCTGTATACTGCTCTTCAAAATTAGCACGTTGTCCCATGGCTCCATTACCAATACTAAACAAACTCTCAGAAGACTTTACACGTTCTTTATCAAAACCTTCTTCAATAATAGACCAAACGTCTGGTTTTATGTAATCTTGATTCATGCTTATGAATTAAAAAATTATGCAATAAGTTTTTCTAAAAATGTTGTACCCATTTCAGTAAAATCTTTAAAATTATAATCGGCTTCAGATAATATTTGAGCATCACCAATACCAATACTTATCATCTCAGCTGCATTTGCTGCTTGTATTCCTGCAACAGCATCTTCAAAAACAATACATTTATTAGTGGCAACTCCTAATTGATTGGCTGCAATTATAAAAACTTCAGGATCTGGTTTTGCTTTTATAACATTAGTACCATCAACTATGGTATTAAAATAGTGTAATAAATTTACTTTTTCTAAAATTGCTCTCGCGTTTTTACTTGCAGAGCCTAATGCTATTGGGATATTTTTTTTTAATAAATACTCTAACACTTCTGGAACATCTGGCAGTATTTCAGACTCATCCATTTTTTCAATATATGCTAAATAATCAATATTTTTTTCGATCATCCAACGGTCAAATTGTTCGTGAGTAGCTTCAACTTCAGCTAAATTTAGCAAAATTTCTAAGCAACGTTTTCGGCTTACACCTTTAAACAATTCGTTATGTTCTTTTGTAAAATCAAAATTTAGCTGATTTGCTAATTTTTTCCAGGCAAGATAATGGTATTTTGCAGTGTCAACAATTACACCATCTAAATCAAAAATAAATCCTACTGTGCTCATTACTTTTTTTATTTAGGTGAAAGAAAGATACTCAAACCTAAATAAAAATTTAATGAAATGCGATAGAATATTGAATTACTTAATTTATAGTTGATTCACGTTCAACAATTGTAGCTTTTAGTACTTCTGTTCTATACGTTTCTTCTCCATCGCTTTCGTTTTCAACTCTTTCAATTAGCATTTCAGCTGCAATTTCTCCCATTCTTTCTCCGTGCTGTGCTACAGCAGTTAAAGTGGGATTTGAAAAACGAGATAAAATACCATCTGTAAAGCCAATGAATGAAATATCTTCAGGTATTCTCAAGCCCATTTTTTGAACTAATTTCATGCCATGAATTGCATAAATTTCATTAACACATAAAACAGCATCAACTTTTTGTGTCTTAAAAAAGTCTTCCATTTCATTACCCTCAATACTATTCATCAATGGCAAACGTAGTATTAAATTTTTATCTATTGAAATATTATTTTCTCTTAAAGCTTTCTCATAGCCACACAAGCGATCTTTACTTACACTTAAATAATCTTCAGTTGCAATTAAAGCTATTTTTTTTCTGCCTGTTTCAATAAATTTCTTAGTAGCTCTATACGCACCACCTTTATCATCAATAATAACTTTATCACAAGCTATTTCATCTGTAACTCTATCAAATAAAACCAATGGAATTCCTTGATCTGTTAATTCTTTTAAATGATGATAATCATTATTAAATTGGGTTTCACTAGATAACGACATAATAAAACCATCAACGCTACCATTTGCTAAAACTTCTAAATTAACAACTTCTTTTTCAAAAGTTTCATCAGAAACACATGCAATAACATTATACCCTTTACTGGTTGCATATTTTTCTATACCACTAAAAACTGTTGTAAAAAAATGATGTACAATATCAGGTATAATAACACCTATATTTTTAGTCTGTTTATTTTTAAGGCTAATTGCTATATTGTTTGGCTTGTAGTTGTAAAGTTTTGCATAAGCTTGAATTTTATCTTTAGTCTCTCTACTAATTTCTTCGCTATTCTTAAGCGCTTTTGAAACTGTAGAAATAGAAACCTCTAATTCTTGAGCAATATGCTTTAATGTTATCTTACGTTTCAAGCTTTAATCTTTTAAAAAATTAATTACACAATATATTGTTTTTACATTTTTAAAGCAAAAAAATTACGTCTAATAACATTTTTAAAAAGATAAAGGAGCTAAAAATTAGCTCCTTTATAAATTATCGTGCGAAATAGATATATATAAAAACTACAATTACTGCTATACCTATACCAACTGGCTTAACATATTTATAAGGTTCTATAGACACTTGTTTTGTATACTCTAGCTCAAAAGGTTCTGCTCTCGGGTATATTTTACCTATCACAAGCATAATTATAGCATTTGTAATAAATAAAATTGCCATTACGTGTAAAAAGTGTGGATAATTATCTTCAGCAAATACATAAGGCTTTAAAACAAATTGACTTATGATATATAAAAACGAACCGAAGAATATACCAATTTTAGCTGCAATTGCAGGCACCCTTTTTGTTAAGTATCCTACAACTATAATTGTAAAAATTGGAATACTATAAATACCATTAATTTCTTGTAAATAACTAAACAAACTACCCGCATTTGCTATTAAAGGAGCAATAAACATTGCAGCTAATGCTAATGCTATACCAAATATTTTACCATATTTTACTACTGTATTTTCCGAAGCATCTTTATTAATATGTTGTTTATAAACATCTATACCAAATAAGGTTACCGAACTATTTAATACACTATTAAATGAACTTAAAATAGCTCCAAAGAGTACTGCTGCGAAAAAACCAACTAATGGTTTTGGCAATACTGCTCTTACCAATTCTGGATAAGCCATATCACTAGAATCTAAATTTCCATCAAAATAATGATATGCGATCATACCTGGTAAAACCAAAATTAAAGGCCCCAATATTTTAACAAACGACGCTAATAATAATCCCTTTTGACCTTCTGCTAAGTTTTTAGCTCCTAAAGCTCGTTGAATAATTTGTTGGTTAGTTCCCCAATAGAATAATTGTACCAACATCATACCCGTAAATATGGTTGCAAAAGGCACTTCTTGCCCAGCATTACCAGTAGAATCAAAACGTTCAGGGTTTGCGGTCATTAATACATCTAAGCCATTAAAAACACTACCATCACCAATAGCCATTAACCCAAAAAATGGTATTAACAAACCTCCTATTAACAAACCAACTGCATTTATAGAATCGGAAACCGCTACTGCTTTTAAACCTCCGAAAACAGCATAAATAGAACCTATTACACCAATACCCCAAATACAAATTACCAATGCTGTTTTATCGGACACTCCTAAAAGTGTAGGCACATCAAACATACCACTGATTGCTACCGACCCTGAATATAAAATTACTGGTAAAAGCACTACAACATAGCCTGTTAAAAATAAAACTGAAGTAATTGTTTTTGTAGAAGTATCAAATCGTTTCTCTAAAAACTGAGGTACCGTAGTAAGTCCTCCTTTTAAATATCTTGGTAATAAAAAAATAGCTGTAACAATAATTGCTAATGCTGCTAATGTTTCCCAAGCCATGACTGAAAGCCCATCTTTATAAGCACTTCCGTTCAAACCAACTATTTGCTCAGTAGATAAATTTGTTAATAATAATGAACCCGCAATAACACCTGCAGTTAAACTTCTTCCTCCTAAAAAATAACCATCTGAAGAAGACTCATCTGTATTACGAGTAGCAAAATATGATATCACAGCAACAAGTACTGTAAATCCTAAAAACGAAAAAATCCCTAACATTTTTGTGTAAATTAATAATTATGAAGTATAAATATATTAGAATATTTAATTTTAATGTCATGAAAAACCAATATTCATTAACTTTTTATTAATAAAAGCCTACTACAACGTTTTCTTAAAATGTTAATTTTTCTATTTAACAGAAAATTCACGCTATTAAAAATCTTATTTTGTTGCTTTGTAAAAGGCTTTATTTGTTATAAGTCACTATAAAATTGTTGAAAAATGAAGTTTATAATACTATTCTTGAGTCTATTTTTAACCTCTTGTTCAAATTATGGACAGTTGACATTTGTTACTAAATTACCAAAAAAAATAAAAGAAAATTCTGGTATTGCATATTACGGAAATGATCGTGCTTGGTTTATTGAAGACCATGGTAATGAAGATATTTTATATCAAGTAGATTTTAATGGTGAATTAATTAAAGAATTTAAAGTTAAAAATGCGACTAATAATGACTGGGAAGATTTAACTACTGATAAAAAAGGAAATATTTATATTGCTGATACAGGTAACAATGAAAACAAGCGTAAAAATCTTGTCATTTATAAATTACCAAACCCTGAAACTGAACCTGGAGACCATATTGATGCAGAGAAAATTTACATTAAATATCCTGATCAGGCAAAATTTCCCCCAACAAAAGATAATTTGATTTACGATGCCGAGGCATTATTTCATTACAATAATTCTCTTTACATAGTAACAAAAAATAGAACTATACCTTTTAATGGTAAAACTCACATCTACAAAGTACCAGATACTCCTGGAACTTATGACGCTAAATTAATCGCAAGTTTTGTGCCTTGTGATACTGCTAAAGTTTGCCAAGTAACCTCTGCAACAATATCACCAGATAATAAAAAATTAGTTCTTTTAGGATATGGTTTTATTTGGATTTATTCTGATTTTAAAGGTGATGATTTTTTAAATGGAAAATTGCAAACTATAGATACTGGAGCAACTACTCAATTAGAATCTATCTGTTTTAAAAATGAAAAAAGCCTGCTTCTCTCTGATGAAGAAAGAGGAAAAACAGGGCAAAATTTATATACGTATACTCTAAATTAAAATGCAAATCCTAAGCCAAACGAAAATCGCAAACCATCTTTACTATTAAATAGTGCTGTATTTATTGAAATAATATCGGCAGCATTTAAGAAAAAACCACCACCATAAGAGGTGTGCCAAACATTTGAAGCTACGTTTGGAAACCATACTTTACCATAATCAAAACCACCAAATACTCCTAATGCACTAGGTACAATATTAGTGCGCATCTTTTTTAAACTAAATCTTAAATCTGTATTTTGATAGTATGATGTTTTACCTGTAAACCTTTGGTTTCTAAACCCTCGTAAACCATCGACACCACCAATGCTTGCTCCTTGATAAAACTCAAAATCATCACCTATATTAAAATGAGCTTTCCATTTAGTTGCTAAAACTAATCTACCACTAGGTATTAATTTATAATCAAATGATAGGCTCGGAATTATATACGCAAAACTATTATCTGATGAAGCATCAATATCTTTTTTATAGCCAACTTTTAATGCAGTTCCCATTCCTAAAGTTGGAAAAGCTACATTGTCTTTATTTTCATAACTATACGCTGCTTCTGCTCCAGCAAAACTCTTTCTAGTTTCTTCTCCATTTTCTTGATAAAATTCATTAATAAACCTATCTGAGGTTTCTTCTACTTCAATAGTTTCTAGTACTAACCCTGCTTTGAATTTAGCTCCTTGTCTACCTCGCCAAACCAATGAAGGTGCAAATTGTAATGTTTCAAATTTTACTCTGTTATAATCAAGATCTAAGTCATCATCAAAATTTTCAGTTTCATTTCCAAAACCAAAGAAATTAATTGCAAAATTTGGACTTGTAAAACGTGCTGCTATTTCTAAATTCCAATTTTCAAAAATATGTGCAAATTCACCGTTATAGGCTATATCAAAACCATTAGTTGCAAAATAATACGATGCACTTATATCATGTTTTTCAGTAAAAGGGTTTTGCCTAAAACCATTAAACGTATAAGTGTTTAAAAATCCAATTTTAATACCATCATCAGGGTTGTAACCTATAGTTGGAATTATTTGATTAGTACTATACCTCAACTTTAAAGGTTGATAGGTATTTACCACATAATCATCTATAAGTTTTACCTTTGCTCCTTTTACATTTTTTAATGTATTTTTTTTACTCTTAAAATCATAAATACTTATTTTTTTAGAGTTTTCAATGTCGTAAATATCATTATTCTGCCCTCCAATTAAACGCACTCTAATGGAATTATTTTTTTCGCCTTTAACTTCAAATAAATCATCATCATCTAAACCGTAAACCCAAATTTCTTTAGTAGTTTTCTTATTAAATATTTTATTGAAAAATAATTTCTTTTTCTTCCCTCCTATATTTCTATAGGCTTTCACTTCTGTTTCATTATCATTCAAACGTGTAATTTCAAACCAGTCATCCTTATCAGTACCTGCTACTACAGCAAACTTATTTAGTATTTTGTAATACTCTTTAGCCGTAACTTCGATGGTTGATAAACGTGATAGCAATGTTGCTTTGATTTCTTTAGCCGTTTTATCTTGTACTTCTTTAGGCATAGCCTTAAGTGCTTTTTCTATAACTTCTGGGGTTAAATTTTTCTTTAAAAAATTTGCTTGTTCAGTCCAATCTTTTTCAACTGTCTCTGTTAAAAGTGCCATATCTAAAACATATGTTTTAGGTGATGAATTAAAACCTTTTACACTTCTAATATTATCATTAAAACCCTCCATTATTCTTAATCCAGGTACAATTCTAGTTGCAATATTCATTAGTGCTCCATCTCCCATTTTAGAAAAAACCTGATCTCTATCTCGTGGTACTGGTTTATAAACTACCTTTTTAGAATCTTTATCTTTAAACTCTGCCCATCTCCATTGATCTGTATGTCTATCCCAATCACCAAGTGCCATATCAAACAAACGAGCTCTAATATATAATTGGGTATCAACACTATACTTTTCGTCATCCCGGAGATCTTCTAACATTGAATCAGTACTTTTTAAATCATTAGAGTAGCCAAAACTTTTTAAATCTCCATGTCCATCTCCAGTATGTTCCTCTATCATATACAGCTCATTTCCAAAAGTTGTATTATACTGTTCTAAAACTGTCTGTTTTGGTACATAATAGAGTACAGGGTTAGTATGATATAAATCTACCGCATCAGATAATGTAGCTACCGCAAAAGGGGCAAATGGGTGAGCTCCTGTATAAAAATCTTCTAACAAATTCTCTGCAAAAGTATCGCTTAAATCATCTGCAACATATTGATCTTGAAAAACCATTGATTGCAAATACAATTCTGCACTTTTTCGAATAGCACGCATTACATATTGCTTACCTTCTTTATCTTCAAGCCTTAATGATTTTGATTGGTGCCCTCCTCCTTTTTTTACAGGTTTCAAACCTCCAAACAAAGTATCTAAAAGTACTGTTGGCGCTTTAACTTTCATCCCATAATAATCACGGTATTTTTCACCCCAAATTACTTCATGAATTTTTGATTTATCAACTTCTTCTTTTTTATATACTGAAGCTTCAACAAATGCAGGAAATTGATCATCATACTTTTCATCATTAACAGTTAAGTCTTGCCCTAAAACTTCTGAGCCATATAAAAACGTTTCATTATAATTATCATCTAAACCAAAAAATCTAACTTTAGAAGAACCATCTTTATACACCTCTAAAACTGCATAGCCCATTTGGCCTGTAGAAAACTCACTGCCATTTACAAGTTTTGTATACCCTTTTTTTGAACCCGAACCACTTACAATTTGCTGTGTGCTTTTTTCAACTATATATTGTAAAGTGTGTTCATGACCAGAAACAAAAATTACTTTATCAGAATATTGAGCTAAAGTTGTTACTCTATTTCTTAAGTCTCTATAAAGGCTATTATTAGTATCTTCTATTGACGGACCGGCTGTTTTTCTTAATAGATTAGCTAATGAACCCAATATTGGTAAAGGGATAGCTCTGTTAGAAGGATATAATTGTTGCTTTAGAGATGTGTGACCGCCATGAGATCCATAAGAAAACATAGGATGATGCATTGCTATTATTGTAGTACGCTCTCTATTATCTTTAATCACATCTTCTAATTCTATTAAAAATTTGTCTCTACTTTTAATATCGCACTTATCATTCATTCCTGGGCGTTTATCCCAATTGGTTAAATACCATTCTGTATCTATAGCAATAACAACGGCATCATCATTAATTTCAATAGTTTCAATAGGACAACCATTTTCTGGGAAAAAAACTTCATCACTATCTAAAGCTTCTTGTATATATTCTTGTTCTCTTTTTAACCCTTTTAAACCTTCTGTATACCAATCGTGATTTCCAGGAATAAAAAATTTAGAACCTTTAAAATTTTTTAAGGTTGATATTTGTGCGTTTAAATGACTTGCAGCTGTTTTAAATGCCATTGTAGAATCAATAGGGTCTGGTAAACCTGCAGGATATATATTATCTCCAAGAAAAATTACTGTACTGTTTTTATCTGCTTTATCTAACCTTTCTTTAAATGCCTTTAATGCTGGGTTTATACCCCCAATTGGAGATAACCCTGCATCTCCCATTAAATAAAAAGTATGAGAAATTTTCTTAGTAGTGGTTATATCAATTTTGTTATCTTCATTTTTATATTTCGCATGATAGGTTGCACAGCCTGTAAAAATTAAGAGAAAAACCGTAAGTTTAAAATGTTTAATCATACTAAGTAATATAAATATTTAAAATTTGTATTTTGGATGCATAATTACAAAAACATGGCAGACTTAATTTCTATAACAGAAACTTACGTAAGTGAGTTACTAACAACAAAATTAAACAGCAATTACCTGTATCATAATCTTAGGCACACACAAAGAGTCGTTAAAAGTACTAAAGAATTACTAAATTTTTATAACCTCACAGCGGAAGAAAATGACGCTATCACTATTGCAAGTTGGTTACATGACATTGGATACACAGTTAGTAATGACAACCATGAAGAAAACAGTGTAATTCTTGCTAAACAATTTCTTAAGGAAAATAATGCTAATCCTGAGTTAATTGAAAAAGTTAGTAACTTAATAATGGCTACTAAAATGGAATATGAACCACAAGGTATTGCCGAAATGATTATAAAAGATGCTGATTGCTCGCACTTTGCACAAAATAGTTACCCAGAAACTTCTGAATTATTAAGAGAAGAATTAGCCCTGACTTGTAATACCAATTTTTCTAGAAAAGAATGGCGTAACATGAATATTAAAATGTTACAAGCTAAACATCATTATTATACAGATTATGCTAAAAATAATTGGCAAGAAAATAAGCATTTGAACCTTCAGAAGCTTGTAAAAAAGAAAAACAAAAGAAAAAAAACAGCTCAAAAAGAGCAATTAAAAATTGATTTAAAGAACAAAAGCCCTGAAAGAGGTATACAAACTATGTTTAGGGTAACACTTAGCAATCATTTAAAACTAAGTGATATTGCTGATACTAAAGCAAATATTTTACTATCAGTTAATGCAATAATTATTTCTTTAATTTTATCAAACTTAATACCCAAATTAGATAATCCTTCAAATGACTATTTGATTATTCCTGCAATAATTTTTGTATTTTTTAGTGTTACTTCAATGGTTATGTCTGTGTTAGCAACAAGACCAAATGTTACAAGCGGAGAGTTTACTAAAGAAGATGTTGAGAATAAAAAAGTAAACCTTTTATTTTTTGGTAATTTTCACAAAATGAAATTACATGAATATGAATGGGCTATTAAAGAACTAATTAAAAACCAAGATGATGTTTATTCTACTTTAACTAAAGATTTATATTTTTTAGGTCTAGTACTTAATAAAAAATACAAATTATTGCGCTGGACTTATACCATATTTATGATAGGAATGGTATTGTCTGTTATTACCTTTTTTGTAGCCTTAAAGTTTTATGGCCCTGAAAGAATTATAGAATTACCAACTCCTTAAGTAGTTGGTAATTTTTACTTTTTAATTTCATTCATGAGATCTTGATAAGTGAACGAATTTTGAGATACTGTTTCTTCTAATTCATAGCTAATATTAGCTCTAATGGCTTTTAGACCTGATACACCTTGTAAACCTTCAAGCTCAACTATTTCAACTTTACCCGTAAAATAACCTTTAGATTTTAAGAATTTTATATATCGTAAATATTCTAATTCATCATTTTTCTGTGAGTATACAATTACCAATTTGCCTGGTTGCGTAATACGCTCTGTTGTTCCTTTTATATATGATTTATCAATTCTTTTTTTGATAATTTCATACCTAGCATTATAGGTTCCATCAACATCAAATCTTTTTTCATCCATTCTAAAACGGATAGCCAATGAGCCGTTGTAGACTAACAGTAGTGAAGCTACATCTAAGGGAACTGATAATTCTGGCTTTAATGCATAGTGTTTGTTTTCCATCTCACACATTACTTGAAGTTGCCACAAACGTAAATTGCTTAAGTAAAGTGGGTCAAATTTTTGATCATCAACTATTGATGCTCCAACATACATGTTATGCTCAACACCATCAGTTTTATAACGTTCAAAATAATGTGGAAACATTTTTTGTGCTTCTTTCTGTTTTTTATCAAGTACAGAAGATAGTTTTTTATTAATTATCATTACACTTTCATCGTAATTTCTACGGTGATCGTAATAAGACTTAGTACCCATATCTATATTTGATTCATAGGCAAGAATCATATGCAATAACTCCTCATCGCCTTGGGCTTTTAAATGCTTAAAAACAGGACTTATTTCATTATGAACAAAAGTGAAAACAGCTTGTTCACTATTTGTACTCAATACCTCTTTGACCTCGTCAATGTGATTGTTTGTTCTAAACATCAACTCTTCAAAAACTGGAAGTTTATTTTTCTCCCAAGCAAAACATAAAACCTTATTAATCTCAGATAGTTGGATCATAATATCACGCTGAATAGCAGTATTACGAGCAACTGATGAATCTTTAATATCTATTTGTCCGTAAAGAGGGTAAACTTCTTTAAAAACAATTTCTTTAAAAGATGATTGTCTGCCTTCTATACCATCAATAATGAAACGCTGTGCTTCTTCTCTAAATTTCCAATATACAGATGAATGAACTGATGTACATTCATTCTGAATAATTGCATCTATTCTGTTTTCTTCCTCCTCAATAGATCGTAATACACCTGTAACAATAAAAGGCATAATATCTTCTAATTTATTAGCGTTAACAGAGTTCAATGCATTTTTTTGTTTAGACACTAACTCCAGCACACCTAATAGCTTTCCTTTATCTGCAATTGGAGCAAAAATTACACTTTTAATACCTTGCTCGTGTAAATTTCTATAAGGATTTATTCCTCCTGATAATTTATAATATTTTTCAACATCTGATATTGAAAAATATGAATTCTCATTTAAAAGTTTATTATAGGAAGATTGACAAAGTGAATCTTTACAATTTTCTATTTCTCTGTTATTAAGTATGTAACTATCCATACCCAAACCAAAGACTTTCTCAAACTGATCTTTTTTAGCATTATAGGTAACAAAACCCGCCTCTATATCTTGTACACTAAAAAATGATCTAAAAGTCTCTTGAAAATTTTGCATAAAAGCCTCAGAAGTTCTTTTTTCACTTGCAATAAGACTCGATTTTATCTCTGATATAGCATGTTCATTAGTTACATCAAACATAGATGATATTACAAAACCCTTACCAATAAAACTTTGAGGTGGTATTTTCTCTTGCCACAATGCTAGATTATCAAAATTTTCTAATAATTCATTAACATCATTTTCAGATAAATCTAAAGACTTATCTGTGGGTAAGAACTCCATAAAATCGGCATTATACAAAATTCTATAATGACGCATAACACCATTTTTATCAGGAATATCATAAAAAAAAGGACGCTTAAAATCTATGTCATAACCATAATACGCATTTAAAATTACTGTACATGTTAATACATACATATGGTGGTTAGGCAAATCTCTTAATGAAAGGGCAAAAATATCAGTACCTCCAGCATCTTTCAATATTTTTTTAAACCTTTCTGATGAATTAAAAACAATATTATTGTATGGTAATGAAGCCGTTTTAATCTCATTATTAGTTAAAACATCTGAAAAAAGATCTTGCAACATTATTTTAATAACACCTTCGTGCTTTTTTAATAAAGTTACATCAGTAAAACCATCACGCAACTCAGGGTAAGGAGCCTGTGCATCAACAATATACTTTGCTTTTAAAGCAGTAAACTTATCTCCACTTTTAGCCATAACATCATAATGCTTTAACAACTTATTAAAGCTTACAAGTAGACTTAACGGAGATTCTAGCTTATCATTCATCATACTTATTGGTCGAATTCTAATATACAAAATTACAAAACAAATTATATAAGTTTATCGATGTATAACACATACATAATTTACTTTTTTAGATATTTACATAAAAAATTAAAAATGGCTTCTAAACACAGGCTATCACGTGCATATAAAAATGCCAAAAGAGTACCGTTTGACGACAATTCTAAATGCATACTTTTTAGTGATTGCCATAGGGGCGATAATAGTTTTGCCGATGATTTTGCAAATAATAGGAATATTTATTTTCATGCCTTACAGCATTACTTTAAAGAAGGTTTTGATTATTTTGAATTAGGTGACGGCAATGAACTTTGGGAAAACACTAATTTTAATTCTATTTTTAGCGCACACAAAAATGTTTTTCAACTACTACGTGAATTTCATATTAGAGGTAGATTGCACATGATATGGGGTAATCATGATATGGTATATAAAAATGAGAACTATGTTAAACAACAATTACACAGTTATTTTGAACCCATTGAAGGATGTGAAAAAGAACTTTTTGAAGATATAAAATATAATGAAGCCATTGTTCTTAAACATAAAAATACAGAGCAAGAAATATTTTTAACACACGGGCACCAAGCAGATTGGTGGAATTATACCTTTTGGCGTTGTGGAAGATTTTTAGTTCGAGTATTATGGAAACCTTTACAAGTTTGGGGTATTGCAGACCCAACAAGTCCTGCAAAAAACTACACTGAACTTATAAAAATTGAACGTCGAATTAAAAAATGGATATTACAAAACAAATTATTAATTACTATTGTAGGCCATACACATAGGCCCCGTTTTTCGGAGCCAGGTGATATTCCTTTTTTTAATGATGGTAGTTGTGTACACCCAAGAAGTATTACTGGTATTGAAATTGAAAATGGTAATATCTCTTTAATAAAATGGCATATTGCAACAACCGAAGATGGTACTTTAAGAGTTGTTCGAGTTCTTTTAGAAGGTCCTCAAAAATTAAGCGACTATGCTACTAAATAGATTAGTTAAGTATAGTTCCATCTTTAGTAAACATGATATCCTTTTTCTTTTTTTCTTTAGATATTTCTACATCATAATAAAAACCTTTGCTATTATGCTCTACTTCTTCTACCTCAATTACTTTATGATCATCAAACTCTGTTTCTAATATTTCTTTTATCACCTCAGGCAAATCATCTTCATCAATACTATTTTCGGTTTCAACCCATTTGCCTTGTGGTGTAAAATCAGCCCTAAGATCTTTTCCGTCTTTTTTAAATTTTGCTTCAAAATTCTCATTCTTGTCTTTACCCCAATCTGGTTCTTTTTCATTCGGATATTTCGCTTCAAAACTAGCTTTAACAGCTTTAGGAACATCTTCATTTTTATATTGACAACTCATATAAGCCATTGTAATAAACATTGTTAAAAATAATACACTAATTCTCATGTTACCTTTTTATAATTTACAAGCACGAAATAAATTAAAACAAAGAGTAATCTTTAGCGCTAAAAAAAAGAATACTATCGCAATAACATTGTGTTTTAAAAAAAAATGTTTTTCACACTTATATTCGTAATACAAACTAAGGTTTAAGAAAATATTTTTTATGAAGTTTTTCATTATTTCTACTTCATCATAAAATCAATAATTAGAAATAACAAGCCAACATGACGCAAAAAAATCGAAAATCAAGCAGTTTAAAATTTCTTATTTATTCTAGCATTACAATTCTATTAATGTTATTAATAAATGGTTGTGCAACTTTCAAATTGCAAGAAAATAAAGCATTTATCAACAAAACAACCTCTAATAAAAAAGTGAAACATACTTTTTATATTGCCGGAGGTATGGGTGATCTAGTAAATGGCAAACCTAATGCTATACAAGCTTTAAAAAAAGAGCTAACAAGTGCTACTAAAAATAGCACACTCCTTTTTACAGGTGACAATATTAGTCACTATGAAAATAATTGGGAAAACGATAAAAAACTTATAAGAGAAGAAGTTGCCCTTACTACTAATTTTAAAGGCGAAACTATTTTTATACCTGGCAACAATGAATGGAAAAGTTACAATACTAGAGATGTTGAAAAAGTTGAAGATTTTTTAAAAGAATTTGATTCGAAGGATATTAAATTCTTTCCTAAAAATGCGTGCCCGGTAGAACATAAAGTTATAAATGATGATTTAGATTTAATTTTGATTGATTCAAAATGGTTCATATCAAAATGGTCTCGCTTAGAAAACATAAACAAAAAATGTTCTGACATTAATACGAGAAGACGCTTTTTAGAAGAAGTTGAAGGATATATAAATGATGGCCAAGGAAAAAATATTGTTATAGCAATGCATCATCCTATTTTTAGTAATGGTAAATATGCTGGTAAAGAATCGTTTAAAACACACATGACCCCTGCTCCAATAATTGGAACAATTATAAATACTGCAAGTGAATTTGGCGGATTTTCATCTGATGATTTAATGTCAAGACGTTATGAGTTTTTAAGAATGTTAATGAGTTCATTAGCAAAAGCATCTGACAGAATTACTTTTGTTTCTGGTCACGAAGAAAGTTTACAATACTTAACTGGCGGAAATATTCATCAAATTATTGCAGGTTCACTAACCCATAATACTGCAACTAAAAGAACGGAAGATAAAATAAATGCTATAGGTGGTACTTTAAGTTATGAAGGTGAATTTACTTACGGAAAAAAAGGGTTTGCTAAATTGGTTTATTTTGAAGACGGCTCTTCTCAAGTAACTTTTATCACTGGTTCTAAAGAAAAAAATAGTCTTACCATACTTCCTGAATTTTTAAAAGATACGACTAAAGGCACTTATACTAAAGTAAACAACAAAACTATAGATAAAAGCATTTTAAGTGAGCCTGAAAAAATTAACAAAACTGGGTTTTATAAATTTTTATGGGGAGAACGGTATAGAACTTATTTTGGAAAATCTGTTACTGCAAAAGTAGCTTTATTAGACACACTTTACGGTGGCCTAAAGGTAACTAAAAAAGGTGGCGGACATCAATCTTACTCTATTCGCTTAGAAGATAAAGATGGTAAAGAGTACGCAATGCGTTCATTAAAAAAAGATGCTTTGAAGTATTTAAAATTTATAATTAAAGGTGTTGCTTATGATGAAAATGATTATAGAAATACTTGGACCGAAGAAACTATATCAGACTTTTTTACTACTGCCCACCCGTATATGCAATTGGTTATAAACCCACTAGCTAAAGCTATAAATGTTAATCACTCAAGTCCCGAATTATTTTACATTCCTAAACAAAAAGAATTAGGCAATTTAAACAGTGTATTTGGCGATGAACTTTACTTTATTGAAGAAAGACCCTCTGACGAACAACTTAATTACAAAGGGTACAAAAGAGACATAGATGAAGCAGGAGAAATAAAAGATTTTGAGAGCACAACAGATATGTTAGAAAAAATTAAAAGTGATGAATCATACACTGTAGACCAACGTGCTTACATTAAAGCTAGAATATTTGACATGTTAATTGGTGATTGGGATAGGCATGAAGATCAATGGAGATGGGTAGAATATGAAACTAATGACGGCCACAAAGAATTTCAACCCGTACCAAGAGATAGAGATAACGCCTTCCCGAAATTTGATGGTAATGCCATGAAAATAGTAAAATTATTTGTTCCCAATAGTCGCATGTGGCAATCTTATGGTCCTGATATA
This sequence comes from uncultured Cellulophaga sp., assembly GCA_947496695.1. GTDB lineage: Bacteria > Bacteroidota > Bacteroidia > Flavobacteriales > Flavobacteriaceae > Cellulophaga. The sequence goes on from CANMEI010000002.1 coordinate 230,080, forward strand.
AAAGATGTAAAATGGTTAAACAATAACGGTAATAGCTTAGACAGAGCTATTTTAACCAAATACGATGCTAAAATTTGGGAAGAAGAAGCAAAATATATTCAAGAACATTTAAATGAAACTATAATTGATGCCGCTTTTAAAAATTTACCCGTTGAAGTTCAAGATTCAACTTCAACAGAAATTCGTGAAAGTTTAAAATTAAGACTTATGACTTTACAGTCAGATGCAAAAGCGTACAGCAAATATCTTGACAAAATGATCTCTTTGCACGGTACTGAAAAAGATGACAAGTTTGAAATAACTAGAATGCCAAACGGAAAAACAAAAGTTGTTATTAAAAGAATACTTTCTGATGAAAAAAACCCAGTAATATTTGAACGTACATTTAATAAAAAAGATACTAAAGAACTTTGGATTTATGGCTTAGGTGATGATGATGTTTTTGAGGTAACAGGCAATGCGCAAAATGCAATATTCATTCGGTTTATTGGTGGTTACGGAGATGACAAATTTATAATAGAAGATAAAAAAGCACTAAAGGTATACGATTGGCAACATGAAAAAATAAAGTTTGAAGGTAAAAAGCCTGCAACACAACTAACTAACATTTATAACACTAACACCTACCATTGGCGCTATTTTAAAGAAAATAGCAACATGTTAGTTCCTAATTTAGGTTTTAGAACTGACGATGGTTTGTACTTAGGCGCTACTAATGTTTTTAAAAATAATGGTTTTAATCGTGATGATTTTAGGCAGAAACACACCATAATTGCCAATTATTATTTCGGCTTTAAAGCATTAGAACTTTCTTATGATGGTGAATTCGCAAATATATTTCCCGGATGGAATTTTGTTATAAATGCTTACCATACTAATGATAAATTTACGAATAACTTTTTTGGTATTGGTAACGAAACCAGAAACCTTGATAGTGATTTAGGTAAAGATTACAACAGAGCGCGTATTGAAATGACAAAAGTTGATGCTGGTATAACTTTCCATACTTTAAAAATAAAAACGCTATTTGAATCATATAAAGTAACCGAAATGGATAACCGATACTTTAACTCCAGCAACCTGAGTGAAGATTTATTTGACAAACAAAAATATATTGGCACTTCTGTTGAGGCATATTATGATAATGATGATTCTAAAGATTTTCCATCAAAAGCAATTATGTTTGGTTTAAATGCTGGTTATAAATTAAATACAAGAATAAATGATAACCAATTTGGATATGCAACATTTAAAGCAGGTTTAACACATAAATTAATACCATCTGGCGATGTAACATTAAGTACCAAAGCCGAGATAAGCACAACAATGGGCGATACTTATTTCTTTTACAACATGCCTTCTATTGGTGGTAATAATGGATTGAGAGGTTTTAGAGATGAGCGCTTTACAGGTAAAACTTATTTTTACCAATCTACTGACTTAAGGTGGCGAGTTAAAAAATATATGACTTTAGTAGCACCTATAACTCTTGGAGTTTATGGCGGTTTTGATTACGGTAGAGTTTGGAACCCAAATGAAGATTCAAATATATGGCACACATCTAAAGGTGTAGGCTTATGGGCTAGTGGTTATAATTTTTTATCACTAAATCTTGGTTATTTTAATTCTTCAGAAGGAAATATGGTGCAATTCGGGTTTGGATTTGATTTTTAGCAGTCTATATTAAAATTTTAAATAGGTATTGATTTTGATTAATTTAGCACTTTATTAATAAAACACTACCATGTTAAAAAAATCAATTACACTTATTTTAATTGCGATCACAATATCTTCTTGTTGGAAAAACAAAAGTCCTGAAGACTTGATACGGTTAAAACAAAAATTCAAATCACAAGTATCAACTTTTGAAAACAAAAAAGAGAATGCTAATAAGATTGTAAATTCAGGTTTAGAATCTTTATCTTCATTAAAAAGTGCTTTAGAAGATACAAAAAATGAAGACAAAGAGTTTGCTAAAGTTTATGGTGACTGGGAAAAAGTAAATAAAAAAGTAGAAAACCTGAATAAGGAATATGAAGATTTAAAAACAAAAGCGTCAAACCTATTCAGTGCCATGGAAAAGCAAACAAACAGTTTAAGTGATGAAACTAGCAAAAAAACACTCTTAAAAGCAATTGATAAAGCAAAAACTAAATATAATGGTACGTTAGCAAATACATCTGAAGCAATTGGAAAATTACGACTATTACATGGTGATGCTGTTGAGGTTATAAAAGCATTAGAAGTTGCCGCTGCATTAAACTCTTTTGACAATATTAATGACCAAATGAAAAATATTGAAGGGCGTGTTGATGGTATTATGCAAGAGCTTAATATTGCAGTAGTTGAGAGTAAAAAATTATACGAAAAGAAAATTACAGAACTTGACCAGGAATAACTTAAATTATTTTAACAACACTTTAAATTTTCAATGGCAAGGTATTTGTTACATTTACAAGTAGTTAACAACTAACCTATGATGCGGATTATTGGCTTATTATTTTGTTTTTTTATTTTTGAATTTGGTTTTGCTCAATATGACACTCCTAAAACTCAAACATTAAAAATACAAGGAAACGAAGAAACTTCTAACTTGAGTCTTTTACCTGAAAAGAAAAAAGGTCTCTCTTTAAACATGCCAGATTTATTAGAAAAAAAAGACCCACAAAAGCTAAAAGATTCTTTAGATCCTAAAATTTCAATGTTGCCAAATAAAGATTTAGTGCAAGCAGGTGAAGATTTAGTATTAGATGCCAAAGTAAAAGGAATGTTTGAAGGTAGCCCTACCAAACATTTTCCCGATATGTATTTAGGTGATGTAAAAAGTAGTGGTAATTTTATCGGTATTGTTTGTCGTGATCACCAATATGTAGATGGTGATCTTATAGAAATAACCGTTAATGGTGTAGTTGTTGAACCTAAAATGTTTTTAACAGGTGCGTTCAAAGGGGTAAATGTTGATTTAAAAGAAGGATTTAACCGTGTAGAATTCAAAGCATTAAATGAAGGTTCTTCTAGCCCCAATACTGCTCAAATAAATGCATACGATGATAAAGGGAAATTAATTTTCGCTAACCAATGGACTTTATCTGCTGGTTCTAAAGCTACTTTTATTGTTACTAAAGAGTAGTTCTTTTATGGAGTTATGTATTTTTTACTTAACATTGATACATTCATTTTATTGTAATTAACTTTAATCACAAATATCTTTAATTCTACATTAAGTTGTAAAATAAAAAACACCTTCTATTTTAAATAAAATTATAGTAAAAAATACTTTTACGAATACGCACTACATGCTGTTTTATTTAAAATCACATCTTTTTTTTCTTACAAAAAAACACATAAATATTTATTGAGATTTTTATAGAACAGAGTATATTTCTTACATAAGCATTTATTTTCTACGCTATATTAACATTAATCGCTGTCATTTAAAAAATACAAAATTATCACTATGATAATTACTATTCATTAAAAATACACATTTGTAAGAAAAATAGTTATTTTTTTATGAAATTAATTTTTTTTAAAAATTTTATTGTTATTATTGGGTAACCAGTTTGGTTATCCAAATTGGTTATCCAATTTTATAACTTTAAAAAATACTCAACATGAAAAAAATTAAAAATTATCTTAAATCAACCATGGGACTTTTAGTGTTACCTTTTTTTATTACTAATTGTAGTACTCAAGAAGAAAGCGATTCTTTAACAGAAACCGACTCTTTTATCGTGACAAAATTAACCTCTCAAGTTTATCAAATTTCTGATTTTTATATTGAGACTAGTTGGCTAAGCGGAGAAGATAGTAGAACTACACAATCATTCGATTCTTCTTCAATTGACAATGAAAGTTGGTATGATAAAAATTCAAGTGGCTATTACACAATGAAAAGTTTAGCTACAGATGGAAATAGAACTGAATGGAAAGAAAAAGAAGAATCTTCTATGGTAAATAATAAAAGTATGACTTACCAAGCAAAAGTTGAATCTATTCCTGAAAATGGTGTAACTATAGCTCAAATACATAATAGAGGGACTGGCGTTAACAGACCATTTTTACGTGTATTTATAGACGATGATAGAAAAATAAAAATAAAAGTTACCACTAACAATCCTTCTGCTGAAGATGGTACTTATACAGAATACACAGGTACTACTTACTCTCAAGGTAGTACATTTAATCTTTCTATAACTTACAATGGTAGTTCTGCAACTGTAGATGTTACAGATTCAAGTGGTTCAACAATTATTAATGAAACTGTAACACCATCAAGTTCTTGGAATAATTATTCAAGTACGTATTATTTTAAGGCAGGTGTTTATACTGAAGGAAATGACAAGCAACCAAAAATTACTTTCAACTATTTCTATTTTAATGATTAAGTATATAGCTTATTAAAATAAACAAAGCCACTTACATAAGTGGCTTTGTTGTTTTATGCAACTACCACAATATTTTCACATTAATAAATATTAAAGAGAGCCTAAAAACTATAAACCTGTGTTTCATTAACGGTTTAAATGTTTTTAAGGTAAATTTGCCGTATAAATATATAAACCTGTGTTTATTATGGCAGAAAAAAAGGTAAATATTCTTACTGCATTCAAAACTATTATTTGGCCCCGTAGAAACCTTGTTTTTATTGGTCTTCTATTAATTGTAATTAGTAAAACGGCAAGTTTTGTGGCGCCAATGTCTCTAAAATATTTAGTGGATGATATTGTACCAAATAAAAATATTTCATTTTTAAAAACCTTAGTTGGTATTGTAGTAATTGCATTTCTAATACAAGCTATTACCTCATTTTTGCTAACCAAAGTATTAAGCATACAAGCACAATATCTAATCTCAGAGTTAAGGGCTCAAGTACAAAAAAAAGTACTTTCATTACCCATCAGTTTTTTTGACAACACAAAATCTGGAAGTTTAGTTTCTCGTATAATGAGCGATGTTGAAGGTGTTAGAAATTTAATAGGTACTGGGCTTGTACAACTTGTTGGAGGAACAATTACAGCAGTTGTTTCTATTGTACTATTAATAAGAATAAGTCCTGAAATGACATTAATGGCATTTATTCCATTAATTTTATTTGCGGTAATCTCATTAAAAGCATTCAAAATTATTCGTCCCGTATTTAGAGAAAGAGGAAAAATAAATGCAGAAGTAAAAGGTAGATTAACCGAAACTTTAGGAGGTGTACGTGTTATAAAAGGTTTTAATGCTGAAGATCAAGAAAGTAAAGTTTTTGAAGAAGGTGTTGATCGATTATATCAAAATGTAAAAAAGAGCTTAACTGCAACTGCATTTATGACCAGCTCTTCAATATTTTTATTAGGTTTAGCTACTACTGGTATTATGATGGGATACGGAGGTTATTTATTAATAATCAAAGAACTTACTACTGGAGAATATTTTGAGTTTACTTTTTTACTTGCTCTTATGGTTGCCCCAATAGTGCAAATGAGTAATGTAGGAAGCCAATTAACTGAAGCTTTGGCAGGTTTAGACCGTACAGAAGAGTTAATGAATATGACTCCTGAAGCCGATGAAGAAGATAGAACTATTATACTTGACTCTATAACTGGTGACATGGCTTTTAATAATGTTTCATTTGCTTATGAGGAAGATAAAGAGGTATTGCATAATATTGATTTTGAAGTGAAATCTGGATCTGTGGTTGCTTTAGTAGGTAGCTCTGGTTCTGGAAAATCTACAATAGCAGGTTTAGCTGCTACATTTTTAAATCCTCAATCTGGAACTATTACTATTGATGGTATTGATATGTCTAAAGTAAATCTAAACAGTTTTAGAAAGAATTTAGGTGTGGTTTTGCAAGATGAGTTTTTATTTGAGGGTACAATTAGAGCAAACATTTTATTTCCCAGACCCGATGCCAGCGAAGAAGAATTACAAAATGCTGTTAATGCAGCATATGTAAATGAATTTACCGATCGTTTTGAAAAAGGTTTAGATACTTTAATTGGTGAACGAGGTGTAAAACTTTCTGGTGGACAACGCCAACGTATTGCTATTGCAAGAGCTATTTTAGCTAACCCTAAAATTTTAATTTTAGATGAAGCTACTTCAAACCTTGATACTGAAAGCGAAACTTTAATTCAAAAAAGTTTAGCAACATTAACTGAAGGAAGAACAACTTTTGTAATTGCACATAGGTTAAGCACTATTAGAAAAGCAGATCAAATTTTAGTAATTGAAAATGGTCATATTGTTGAGCAAGGCAATCATGATGATTTAATACATAAAGAAGGACGCTATTTTAATTTATTTACTTACCAAGCTAGAATATAGCTATAAAAAAATAGAAAAGCGCCTTAGAAAATCAATATTGATTACTAAGGCGCTTTTAAAATTATGAAATTATTTTTCTAACTCTCTGGAGCTAATTCAATTTCTAAACCTTCCATATCTTCATTAATATGTAATTGACAACCTAAACGGCTATTATCTTTTACATAAAAAGCCTCAGCTAACATAGCATCTTCATCATCAGACTTTTCAGGTAAATTAGTATCACTTTCTACATAACACTGGCATGAAGCACACATTGCCATACCGCCACAAACACCAATAGTACCTTCAGGAGCAAGTTCATAAGCACGTACAAGTTCCATAATATTCATATTCATATCTGTAGGAGCATCTACTTCGTGTAAAACTCCTTCTCGGTCTTTAATTTTAATTTTTACGTCTGACATGGTCAATTTTTATTTAAAATTCCCTCAGGTAAAAACGTTGTTAACCATCGGGAACTGTACTCTATGTATTTTTATTTGCTGTTACCCTATATTAATAACTTCTTCTATTTGTGGCACGTATTTTTTAATGGTCATTTCAACACCACTTTTCAAAGTCATTTGATTTACTGAACAACCTACACAAGCGCCTTCTAACTTTACTTTCACTGAAGTACCGTTATCAATAGAAATTAATGATATATCACCACCATCACTTTGTAAAAAAGGTCGAATTTCTTCTAATGCTTTCTCAACATTTAATTTTACTTCTTCTGATGTCATAATTATTTCTTTTTAACTGGCGCACAACCTGCCATTGTAGTTATTTTAATAGCTTCAGTAGGCGGTAAACTATCGTTTCTATTTACCACTTCTTGCACTACATTTTTTGTAATTTCTTCAAAAGCAACTTCAATAGGTGTTCCTGTTTGCATTGCTGCAGGTCTACCAACATCTCCAGCTTCTCGAATACTCTGTACTAAAGGAATTTCACCTAAAAATGGTACATTTAAATCTTCTGATAAATGCTTGGCACCTTCTTTTCCAAAAATATAATATTTATTATCAGGCAATTCTTCTGGTGTAAAATATGCCATATTCTCTACAATACCCAATACTGGCACATTTATAGAATCTTGTTGAAACATTGCTACTCCTTTACGAGCATCAGCCAAAGCAACTTCTTGCGGTGTACTTACAACTACAGCTCCTGTAACTGGCATTGCCTGCATAATACTTAAATGAATGTCTCCTGTTCCTGGAGGTAAATCAATCAACATAAAATCTATCTCGCCCCAGTGCGCATCAAAAATCATTTGATTTAATGCTTTTGAAGCCATTGGTCCTCTCCAAATTACGGCTTGGTTTGGTTGTGTAAAAAAGCCTATAGAAAGTAATTTTACTCCGTAACTTTCAACTGGTTTCATTTTAGATTTACCATCAATAGTTACTGCTAATGGTTTTTCTTGAGCAACATCAAACATTATTGGCATTGACGGTCCGTAAATATCAGCATCTAACAAACCAACTTTAAAACCCATTTTAGCTAAAGTAACGGCTAAATTAGCAGTAACCGTAGACTTACCTACACCACCTTTACCAGAGGCTACTGCTATAATATTTTTAATTCCAGGAAGTGGCTTCCCTTTTATTTCGTTTGTTTTTGGCTTATCTGCAACTGCAGGAGCTTCAACCTTAATATTTATTTTAATTTTAGCTTTCTCGTAAACTTCTTTATGGATGATTTTTAAAATTTCAACCTCAGTTTTTTTACGCGCTTGAAGACTTGGGTTTGCAATTGTAATATCAACTTCAACCTCATCACCAAAAATTTGAACATTTTTAACTGCTCCACTTTCTACCATATTTTGTCCTTCACCAGGTACAGTTATATTTTCTAATGCTTTGAGGATGTCTTTTTTCTCTATTTTCATTTGAATTTATTGCTTCAATTTAAGTAGTCAGACGTAATTTTAATTTAAACATTTCAATATATAATCAAAACTTTAAAAACTAATTACTCATAACCATTAGCTCTATTTTATTAAAACTAATTCTAAACTACAAAGATAAGCTATAGGTCTGATATTAAGAAAACTTGAAATTGAAATATAACATAGTTTAATAAGAATATCTTATGTGAAAATTTATTCTAATTCGGTAAACGGATCCCAAAAATACTTTTCTAAATTCTGAATTTGATTTTCTATAATTACAACACCTTCATTCTCTAGTAATTGTTGCATTAAATTAGTTCCGTCAAAATGATGTTTACCGGTTAAAAGACCTTGTTTATTTACTACTCTATGTGCTGGAACATCATCCATATTATGCGAAGCATTCATTGCCCAACCAACCATTCTTGCACTACGTGCAGCTCCTAAATGTTTTGCTATTGCTCCATAAGAAGTTACGCGACCAAAAGGTATTTTTTTTGCCACCTCATATACCTTTTCAAAAAAGTTTTTATTCTCTTCTTTCATGCTTAATGCTTAATGATTGATGAGACGAAAGACAGTAATAACAAATAATATACACATTAAAACACTTAATATATAATTTGAATTTCTTGAAAAAGAATTGCTCTTAGAATCTAACTTATTAAAATATATGGTATATAAATATAGTACTGTAAACGTACCACTTCCTGCTCCTAAAATAAAAACTATAATATCTGAAGCTTCAAATTTTATCCACCCTGATGCTTTCCACATAGCATTTAAACCACTGTAGTAGGGAATAGTAAGTAAATTTATTGATGCTAAAAATACACCTTTAAAAAAGCTATTTTTTTTACTGACTTTAATTGTTTTATTTTTCTTAGGCTTATTTCGTCTTGCTATAATAAAAAAATAGATAGCTAAAAGCCCAAAAACCACTAAAGCTATTTTCAACAATACAGCAACAACACTTGGATGATTGTGTAAATACTTTGAAATTAGTACTGAAATATATGCCTGTAGAATAATTGTTATTGAAACTCCTAGGCTAAAAATAATTCCGTTTAATTTTCCCTTTTCAACGCTTGTTTTAGCAGCATTCATATTCAACAATCCCGGAGGTACTGTAGCCATAAAGGCAGCCGAAAAGGTTACAAAAAACAGAATCAGTAAATGCATCTATCTAACTTTGAATTGGATATACGTTATTGGTTTTCCTTTTTCAAGATACTGTTTTTCGTAGAAAGTTTGTATTGTTAAAACTTCTTTAGGACTCCCTTCATTCTTATAAACGTCATGATTTGCATAAATCACTTCTAAGCCAGAGCCATGTAACAACCCTAAAGTATAGCCGTGCATAAATTCACTATCTGTTTTTAAATTAACAACACCATCTTCATGTAAAATATGGTTATATTTATCTAAAAACAATTTATTGGTAAGTCTATGCTTTGTGCGTTTGTATTTTATTTGAGGATCTGGAAAAGTAATCCAAATTTCAGATACTTCATTTGTTGCAAAAAGTTGATCAATTAATTCAATTTGACTTCTGATAAATGCAACATTAGGTAAATTTTCTTCAACTGCAGTTTTTGCACCACGCCAGAAACGAGCTCCTTTTATATCTACTCCTATAAAATTTTTATCTTTATGTAATTTTGCGAGACCAATTGTATACTCACCTTTTCCGCAACCTAACTCTAAGATTATTGGGTTATTATTATTAAAAAAAGTGTTCCATTTACCTTTTAAAGGAAAGTTCCCTTGATGTACATCTTCTCTTAAAGGCTGAAATACATTGTCAAATGTTTCATTCTCTTTAAATCTTTTCAGTTTATTTTTACTCCCCACTCTAAATCTCGTTTTGTGTCGGCAAAGCTAAGAAAATCTTATATTAAGATAGGTACAAGTTTTATTTAACTTTCTGAAGGAGTTTCTATAGCTGAATCTTGAGCCTTTTCTAAAGTAAAAGAAAATTCAGAACCAACATCAACAACACTTTCTACATATATTTTTTCATTATGACCTTCAATAATATGTTTTACTATTGAGAGTCCTAAACCCGAACCACCTTCTTGACGACTACCACTTCTATCTACACGATAAAAACGTTCAAAAAGTCTAGGTATATGTTGACTAGCAATACCTTCACCATTATCTGTAACCCTTACAATGACTCTATTTTTTACTAGGTTTTCTATACTTACTTCTGTAGTTCCGTTTTCTTCTCCGTACTTAATTGAATTTACTAATAAGTTGGTAACAACTTGTTGAATTTTTTCTTTATCCGCATTTACAAAAATTGGAGTTTTGTATTTCATATCGAAAGTAAGCGTAATCTTTTTTTTCGCTGCTTTCATCTCTAACAACTCAAAAACACTTTGTACTAGCTCTACAATATTAAAAGTAGACATTTCAAGATTTAAATCACCTGCTTCAAATTTGGTAATTAAATCTAAATCTTTAACAATATAAATTAATCTCTCAACTCCCTTATTTGCCCTTTGAAGGTATTTTTTTCTAATAACCTTATCATTAGCAGCACCATCAAGTAAAGTAAGAATATACCCTTGAACGGTAAAAAGAGGTGTTTTTAACTCATGAGAAACATTCCCTATAAAATCGCGCCTATACTCTTCTCTTATCTTAAGGGTTTCAATTTCAATTTTTTTATCTTTTGCAAACTTCTCTATCTCTGTAGTTAAACTACCCATATCTGTAGTAACAGTTCTTGAAGAAAGTGTAGAAGACTCTAAAAGAGATACATCATCGTAGATCTTTTTTATTCGTTTATATATAAATTTTTCTACACGAAGCTGTATTACAAAAAAACAAATAACATAAGTTAATAATGATGACAGACCAATAAGCCACCAATCTAATGCATTTTTTAACCATGCAAAAGTTATTAAAATAAATGTTATAGTTATTGTGATATATAAGGCTGACCTAAAGGCAAATCTATATGATTTTTTAAATAATATAGCCATTATATAATAAACTTATACCCTACTCCTTTTACAGTTTTAAAATTTTCATCACCTATTTTTTCTCGAAGTTTTCTAATATGAACATCAATAGTACGACCACCTACAACAACCTCATTACCCCAAACTTTATCTAATATAACCTCTCTTTTAAACACCTTATTTGGCTTAGAAGTTAATAACGCTAAAAGTTCAAATTCTTTTCTTGGTAAGGTAAGTTCTTCTCCATTATTAATAATCTTGTATTCTTCCCTATTAATTATAATATTACCAACTTTAACAATATCATCAATTTCTGGCTTATCTTCTTTTAATCTTCTTAGCAGTGCTTTTACTTTACTAACAAAAACCTTAGGTTTAATAGGCTTAGTAATATAATCATCAGCTCCAGCATCAAAACCAGCGACTTGAGAATAATCCTCACTTCTAGCAGTTAAAAAAGTAATAATTGTATTTTCTAATCCAGAAGTATTTCTAATTACTTCACAGGCTTCAATACCATCCATTTCAGGCATCATTACATCTAATATGATCAAGTGAGGCTGTTTTTTTTTTGCTTTAGCAACACCTTCAGCACCATTTTTAGCGGTAATTACATCGTACCCTTCTGAACTTAAATTATAACTTAAAATCTCTAGAATATCCGGCTCATCATCAACTAATAATATTCTAATGTCTTTGTTTTTCATCTGTTAGAAATCTATTTTAATTTAGTAGGTTAATACAATACTTACAATTTAATAAAAATAGTATAGAATACACATTACATTAAACTCTAAAATATTTGTTATTGGCCCAAAAGTAAAGATAATACCATTACAACATAGTTACTTAACGTTGATTTAATATCATAACATTAAGGTAACTCATTTATATTAATTTTCAATACATAGGTAACAATTTAGTTACCAATAGAGTGTTTCTTTCTAATTTGATGTTTTTATACATTAGAGTTCTTTTAAAACAATTTTAGAAATGAGATAATTTGTTAATTTTAGGTTCTAGAGGTTTATCTTATCATTCTTGTAAGTAATTCATCGAAAATATTTTACATACTGAAATTCAGATGTATTAGAGTGTTAAAAAACACTATATTTGTTATATAGTATTTGTATATAAAATATATGAAAAAACTCTACTTAATAATTTTCTTACTATTCACAACTATAACATTTGCTCAAAAGTCTACTGCAAATGAATCTATTGATGGGTTTAAAATTTATCCAAACCCAGTAACTAATGGTAAAATTTATATCAATACTACTTTAAACGGCCCTAAAAATGTAACTGTTTATGATATATTAGGAACAAAAATAATAGAAGCTACTATTATAGGTACAGAACTAAACCTCTCTAGTATTGATGCGGGTATGTATATGTTACGTGTTATTGAAAATAATAAAGTTGCTACAAGAAAGCTAATTATAAAATAGTTTACTAAAAAATAATCAATTAAACATTTCATTTTATCTGACTATTCTATTTTCCTATTTTTACTCAAAAATGAATTATTCAACATATAAAATGTAGTTCCAAACTACTATTAGACTTAAATATTGTTTCTAGAATAATAAAAAAACTCATTTGACCTACAATAAAATGAGTTTCACAACAATTAATAATTCTCAAGTTACTCTTTCATTAGTTTTACAATAGTTATCTCAATATAAAACAATATGAAAAAAATCTACTTCATTTTACTAGCGATTATAACAGTTTCATTATCAGGACAAGAAAACCCAAACAATCAAACTGAGAACACGGAAATTAAGAAGTTTAATGCTTTTTCTAATGATGACTATAACGATTTAACTACTATTGTTTCTAATAACAATAATGCGAAAGATATTCTTGTTTACGATTTATTTGGTAAAATAGCATTAAAAGAGCATACAACTAATAGAAAATTAAACATTTCTAATTTAGATACTGGCATCTATATTGTACAAGTTACCGAAAACACCAAAACCACATCAAGAAAATTGGTAGTTATGTAAAAATAACTTAAGGCTATAAAAAACTCCTAATCTGATATCGGATTAGGAGTTTTTTCTTTTATGAAAACAACAAGTATGTTTACTTTTGTGTTCATGAAAGCACCTATAACTTCAAAAGACATTTTTAGCATTACTAATTCTGAAGAATTTAACTCGCTTTCATTAAAAATTTACGCTGAGCAATATTCTAATAACTTAGTTTACCAAGAATTTTGCAATTACTTAAATAAAACTCCTAATACAGTAACGCAGGTAAAAGACATCCCTTTTTTACCTATAGAATTTTTTAAATCAAAAGAAATAGTTAGTTCAAGAAAAAAAGCTGAAATAATTTTTACAAGTAGTGGTACTACTGGATCCTCAACAAGTAAACACTATGTAACTGATGTTACTATTTATGAAGAAAGCTACCTAAAAGCTTTTTATCATTTTTATGGAGAAATAACGGATTATTGCGTTCTTGCATTGCTTCCTTCATATTTAGAAAGACAAGGATCATCATTAATTTATATGGCAGATGATTTGATTAAAAAAAGCAACCATCCTGAAAGTGGTTTTTACCTTAATGACTTAGAGCTATTAACGCAAAAACTATTAACTCTAGATAAAAAAGGAACCAAAATACTTTTAATAGGTGTTTCTTTTGCTCTTTTAGATGTTGTTGAGAAATACAAACTTAACCTTAATAATGTTACTATTATGGAAACTGGTGGCATGAAAGGGAGAAGAAAAGAAATGATTCGTGAAGAATTACACGATATACTCAAATCTGGTTTTGGAGTAAATAAAATACACTCAGAATATGGTATGACAGAATTGCTCTCTCAAGCATATTCTAAAGGAAATGGGATTTTTGAAACACCTCCTTGGATGGATATTCTAGTTCGTGATACCGAAGATGCTCTTAGTTATCAAAAAAACGGAAAAACTGGTGGTATGAATGTAATTGATCTAGCGAATATCAACTCATGCTCATTTATTGCCACACAAGATTTAGGAAAAAAATACGATGATAATACTTTTGAAATATTAGGCAGGTTTGACCATTCTGATATTAGAGGATGTAATTTGTTAATGTTTTAGAATTTTAATTACAACAACTGCTCTTTTAAGCGAATTTTCTTACTAATTCTCCAGTAAAAGACAATTTATACAATAGTTGTTTTATATTTATCCTACCAAGGTAGTTTTAAAAGATTACCCCGCAATCAACCAAATAACAAAACATGAAATTAATATTTTCTGTACTACTTTCCCTCTTATCGTATAACATTCAAGCATCTTACCAGTCTGATAAATCACCAACACCGTCATGGGTTAAAAATATTAATACAAACAACACTGAAATTTTAGATGAGAATAGTAGCTATCAATACTTATTAATTGATTTGCAAAAAAATCTACCAAAACAAGCTATTTATAGACATTATTCTATAAAAGTTTTAAATGCTGAAGGAATACAGACCATGTCTGATATTAACATTTCATACGATCCTTCTTATCAAAAATTAGAATTTCATAAAGTATTACTTATTAGAGAAGGTTCTGAAATAGACAAGTTAAAAACTACTACAATTCAAAACATTCAAAGAGAAACAAATATGGAACGTTCGCTTTATGATGGTTCTTTGACTGCTGTAATTAATTTGTCTGATGTTAGAGAAGGAGATATTATTGAATATTCGTATACAACCACTGGCTTAAATCCTGTAAATAAAGGACATTACGCAACTACATTATATCAACAATATAATTTTCCTGTAAATAAAATATACCAGCGTTTAATAACAGATTCCAAAACAAATATTAATTACAAACTATTTGAAGGAGCAAATAAACCTAAGATAGAAATAAGTAATAATAAAACTGAATATTTATGGGAATCTAATGGATTAGACTACACAATTTATGAAAGCAATACACCATATTGGTATGATCCTCAAAAAAGAATTTCATATTCTACTTTTAACTCATGGAGTGAAGTTGTCGATTGGGCGCTACCCCTATATAGCACGAATAATTCTGGGCTTTCACTCAACAAACAAGATGAAAAACCAATCAACAAAGAGGATGAAATTATAAAATCTATTAGAATGGTTCAAGACGAGATTCGGTATTTAGGGTTTGAATCTGGCATAAGTGCTTATAAACCAAATTCACCCAAAAAAGTACTTAATCAACGGTATGGTGATTGTAAAGATAAATCTCTTCTTCTTGTGACATTGTTAAAAGACCAAGGTATTGAAGCTTATCCCGTTTTAGTAAATACACTAAATAAAAGTGAAATAAGTAATCAACTCCCAAGTAATACAGTTTTTGATCATTGCATTGTTAATTTAGAATTTGAAGGCAAACAGTATTTTATTGATCCAACAATATCAAGCCAAGGAGGGAATTTAAAAAATATAGCAACACCTAATTATAAAAAAGGATTACGCATAAAGAATGGTGAATCAAATTTAATTGACATACAAAGTTCAAACAATTCTGAAATAAGCATCAACGAAACTATTACAATTGATTCTATCGGAAAGGGAGCTTCTTTTCTTATTGAAACAACCTATAAAGGTGCTAAAGCAGACTACATGCGTAGCTACTTTAATTCTTCATCTAAAGAAACTATTAAACGAGATTTCACTAATTATTACAGTAATATTTACCCAGGAATTGAATCTACTGATAATGTAAAATTTACAGACTTTGATAGGGATTTTGAAAACATTGTTACCGTAAAAGAATATTATAAATTAAACGATATATGGTTAGATGCTGAAGATGATTCTTATATATACACAGAAATATATCCACTTGTATTAGAGTCATATATCTCATATCCTCAAACTACTTCAGTAGATAGAAGCATGCCATACTATTTAGGCGAAAATTCAAAATTTCATCAAAAAACATCAGTATATTTACCTGAAGAATGGAGTATTGCACCTTCAACAGTATCAATAGAAGGAAATGGTTTTAGTTATAAAAATATCGTAAAAGGATATGGAAAAAACTTAAGTGTAGAGCATAACTACGAACTAAATAAAGAAATAATTAACGCAAAGGAATTAGTTAAATTTCAAAAAGATCATGAAGACATACAAAATCAACTTTCCTATTTTTTAACTTATAATCAAAACTTAAATGAATTTAAATTAAGTTGGATTTCAATTGTTATAATTTTAATAGCAATAATAATTGGAATTTACTTTTCCATAAAAATATTTAAAGAGTATAACACAAAACCCTATGAAAACGCATTAGATTTAAGTATTGGCGGATGGTTAGTTTTACCGGCTATAGGTCTTACACTTACTCCTATTTTTATGCTTATTGATTTAATTACCGAGACATCATATTATAATAAAAACAGCTGGATAAATTTTACAGATTCAGGTTTAGAAAATTCTAATATACTGATTGGCATCTATGGTTTAGAATTGTTTTATAATTATTTATTTTTAATATTTTCTATTTTACTTATAGTTTTATTTTATAAAAGAAGATCGAGTATACCTCAACTAATGACTATATTTTATGTCTCAAATTTTCTATTCATATTACTTGACTACATCGCATTCCAGTTTTTCACAGATCTTACGTTTACCAACGCTGAAATTTCCGAATCATATAGTGAAATAACCAGAGCTTTTATTGGAGCTGTAATTTGGATACCTTATTTCAACATCTCAAAAAGAGTAAAAAACACATTTTGTAAAATAAATTTAGAAGTAAAAAACTCTGCACAAATCATAAGTGCTTCTGCTCTAGAGCATAATTAAAGTTTTAATAATGGTTTTTTACAAGCCTAATATTTTTGCATCCACAGCAAAAACTGAATGCACGTCAATTTCATGATCTTGACTTATAGCCTCATCAGTAACTGTATTCATACGAAGTGTAAAAGAATCTTTCTTAATATATTCTTGTAAATCAGTATCAGTAAGGTCTAATTCTAAAACCGAAGCAGTTTCGTCAATTTCTGTTTTAGATGCTATTAAAATTTCATCTAAATCTTCAGCATTAATATAAACTTCAATAGATTCTAAGAAACTAAAATCAGCTGTTTCTGGTGAAGTAATTGTTAACGTAATTTCTTTAAGCAATATTTCTTCAATTAAATCTTTACGCGTATCATTTACTTCAAATTCAGACTCTGAATTTGTCTCCATATCTGGAGTTGAAACATCAAAAGGTAAATCTACTATTGTGGAAGATTCAATAGTCACTTGACTATCATAATCAATATCAAACTTGGTTAACTCATCTAATTTATCACAGCTAGAAACAACCAAAATCAATAAAAAGAACTTAAATATATTACGCATTTGTACAAAAAAAAGTTAATAGTTATTATTAACAACGCTTAATTATCTTATTTATTGATTCTGGTGAATTCTACTATATAAATTATGCTACAACCAGAACAAAATAGTTTTTCTTACCACGTTGTAGTAAAACAAATTTATCATTAATCAAATCTTGCTTACCAATTACGTAATCTTCTTTAACCTTTTCTTTATTTACTGATATTGAGTTTTGTTTCAACTCTCTACGCGCCTCTCCATTTGAACCTAAAAAACCAGTTTTAGCCGCTAAAGCTCCAATCATATCAAGGCCTTCTTCAATATCACTCATAGCTACCTCAGCCTGAGGAACACCTTCAAAAATATCTAAAAATGTTTTTTCATCTAGCTTTTTCAAACTTTCAGAAGTTGACTTTCCAAATAAAATATTGCTTGCTTCAACAGCATTATCTAAATCTTCTTTAGAATGTACCATTACCGTAATTTCATCGGCCAAACGTTTTTGTAACACACGTAAATGTGGTGCCTGCTTATGCTCTTCAATTAAGGCTTTAATCTCTTCTTTTGTTAAAAAAGTAAATATTTTTATATATTTTTCTGCATCAACATCAGAAGTATTTAACCAATATTGGTAAAATTTATAAGGTGATGTTCTATTTGCATCTAACCAAACATTGCCGCCTTCTGTTTTTCCAAATTTTGTACCATCAGCTTTTGTAATTAATGGGCATGTTAAGGCATAACCTTTGCCACCACCAATACGTCTAATTAATTCTGTACCAGTAGTAATATTACCCCATTGGTCACTACCGCCCATTTGCAACGTACAGTTATGCTCCTTAAACAAGTGTAAAAAATCATATCCTTGCACCAATTGGTAGGTAAATTCTGTGAAAGACATTCCTTCCTTAGCTTCAGATGACAACCTCTTTTTTACAGAATCTTTTGCCATCATGTAATTTACCGTAATATGCTTACCTACGTCACGAATAAATTCAAGAAAAGAAAAATCTTTCATCCAGTCATAGTTATTCACTAAAATAGCAGCATTAGCAGCATCACTACTAAAATCTAAAAAACGAGAAAGTTGTCCTTTTAATGCATCTTGATTATGGCGTAGTGTTTTTTCATCTAATAAATTACGCTCTGCAGATTTACCAGAAGGATCACCAATCATTCCTGTAGCACCTCCAATAAGAGCATAAGGCTTATGACCTGCAAGTTGAAAGTGACGCAACATCATTACACCAACTAAGTGCCCAATATGTAAAGAATCTGCCGTAGGATCTATACCAACATAAGCCGATTGCATTTCACTCATTAAATGCTCTTCTGTTCCTGGCATTGCATCATGCAACATACCTCTCCATGTTAATTCTGCTACAAAATTGGTCTTCATTTTTATTAATTTTTTAAACGAATTGCAAATATAAAAGAAATGCACTGTTTTAATGGTGCATAAATTTGAATAAATACAGTTGTATTACCTATTTTTAAACCATGATTTTAGTAACTGGTGGTACAGGGTTAGTGGGAGCACATTTATTGGTTGAGTTGACTAAAACTGAAACTAAGATAATTGCTACCCGAAGAGAGAATAGTGACTTAAATAAAGTTGAAAAAATATTCTCATATTATTTAGATAATTATCAAGAATTTTTTTCTAAAATTAAATGGGTTATTGCTGATTTAAATGATATACCATCTCTTGAAATTGCTTTTGAGCATATTACTCATGTTTATCATTGCGCGGCATTAATATCTTTTAACCCAAGAGATTACAAAAAACTGCATAAAATAAATTGTGAAGGCACAGCAAATATTGTAAACATTTGCATTGCAAATAATATTAAAAAATTAAGTTACATAAGCTCTATAGCTACTATTGGAAAAGAAGTAAATATTAACAATGTTAATGAAGAGTCTGACTGGAATAGTAAAGATGCTAATGTATATGCCTTAACAAAATACGAAGCCGAAATGGAAGTTTGGCGTGGCTCTCAAGAGGGACTTAATATTGCTATAATAAATCCTGGAGTTATTTTAGGTCCTGGTTTTTGGAGTTCTGGTAGTGGAACATTATTTCCCACTGCATCAAAAGGATACAACTATTATCCACCAGGTGGTACAGGGTTTGTTTCAGTAAATGATGTAGTTCAATTACTATTATTAAGCATGAATTCAAACATCAATAAAGAACGATTTATTTGCATAGGAGAAAATTTAAAGTACAAAAATGTATTAGCAACAATATGTACCATTTTAGATATAAAAGCACCTACTAAAGAACTCAAAATTTGGCAACTTAAAGTATTGTCTAGTTTAGATTGGGTAAGCAATGTACTGTTTAATACTGAGAGAAAAATTACTAAAAACAACCTAAAATCTATAGACGAAAGAAAAATATATAGCAATAAAAAAGCTACAACAACTTTTAATTACGAGTTTGAGAAAATTGAAAAAAGTTTAATTTATTGTGCTAAAATATTTAAGCAAGAAAATAATTAATCTCTACTTTTTTTTGCCTGTAGACTATCTACCTTTTTAATCTTAGCAATACTATCTTGGGTTTTCTTAAGTGCTTTTTCTTCTTTTACTTCATCTAAATCAGCAACCAACTTACTTTCAACCCCTTCATATATTTCTTCATATACTATTGGAGTTGAAGCATAATACAAGTCACTACTCACAAATTGAGTACTATCAATTTTATACTTTGTAAATATAAAATTCATCGCATCTATTTTATTTTCAACCAAAATGTCATTATCTGTATTTTTAGCAGCTGCTAAAACTACTAAATCGTAATAAACATCAGTCATTTGCTCCTTTGAAATAAGGTTTTCCGGTTTTTCAACAAGTTTTTCAACACAAGAAACTACTGCTAGAAACAAAAAAATAAATCCGATTTTTTTCATAGATTATCTATTAAAAGTAAGGCGTTTAGCATTTTTTTCTTCAGAGAAACGTCCGTTTTCATAAGCCAAATGTCCGTTTACAAATGTATGAGATATTCCTGATTTAAATGTAGTTCCTTCAAAAGGGGACCACCCACATTTGTAGACTATGTTTTCCTTTGAAACTGTCCAAGAATTATTTAAATCTGCAATAACTAAATCTGCAAAATACCCTTCACGCACATACCCTCTTTTTTCTATCTGAAAAAGTATTGCCGGGTTGTGACACATTTTTTCTACAATTTTCTCTAAACTGATAATACCTTGATGGTATTTCTCCAACATTGCTGGTAAAGCATGTTGCACTAATGGACCTCCTGAAGGTGCGTTAGTATACACATTATCTTTTTCTTCAATTGTGTGTGGTGCATGATCTGTTGCTAAAACATCTATTCTATCATCTAAAAAAGCTTCCCATAATTGCGCTCTATCTTCTGCTGTTTTTACGGCAGGATTCCATTTTATTAATGATCCTTTTGTTTTATAATCCTCATCAGAAAACCATAAATGATGTAAACAAACTTCAGCTGTAATTTTTTTATCTTTTAACGGTATATCATTTCTAAACAAAGCCGTTTCTATTCCTGTTGACAAATGAAAAACATGAAATCTTGCTCCTGTTTTTTTAGCCAATTCAATAGCATTAGAAGAAGATAAATAGCACGCTTCAGCACTTCTAATTAACGGATGGTATTCCATTGGAATATCGTCCCCATACTTTTCTTTATATGCTGCTAAATTATTTTTTATAGTAGTTTCATCTTCACAATGGGCTGAAATTACCATTTCGGTATTTCTAAAAATACCTTCAATAACTTCTTCTTTATCTACTAACATATTCCCTGTAGATGAGCCTAAAAAAAGCTTTACACCTGAACATGCATTTTTATCTAATTTTTTAAGTTCTTCTAAATTATCATTAGTACCGCCAAACAAAAAGGAGTAGTTTGCGTATGAGCTTTTAGCCCCCATAGCAAATTTTTTTTCAAGCTTTTCAATAGTTGTGGTTTGTGGGTTGGTATTAGGTTGCTCCATAAAAGTTGTAATACCACCTGCAACTGCTGCTCTACTTTCACTAGCAATATTTCCTTTATGGGTTAAGCCTGGTTCTCTAAAATGCACCTGATCATCAATAACACCCGGAAATACATACTTGCCATTAGCATCAATAACTTTGGCTTGAGCATCTGAAATATCAGAACTTATTTTTATAATAATATCATCTTGAATAAGAATATCTGCAACCTTTTGCGAATTCTCATTTACTACAGTTGCATTTTTGATTAAATATTTCATTATCCTTTAAAATTATTTTTACGGAATAAACTCATCCATTTCATTTTTAAAACTCCAAATATAGCTTCACGTACAATTGAGGAGGTCATTTTTGATTTTCCCAATACACGATCCGTAAAAACTATAGGCACTTCTACAATATTATATTTTCGTAAATGTGCTCTAAATTTCATTTCAATCTGAAATGCATACCCTACAAAATGTACTGCTGATAAATCTATAGTTTCTAGCACATGACGTTTATAACACATAAATCCCGCTGTTGGGTCATGAACGCGCATTCCCGTAAATATTTTCACATAAAATGAAGCACCATACGACAAAAGTACGCGGTGTAATGGCCAATTTACAACATTAACACCTTTTACATAACGTGAGCCCACAGCAACATCTGCACCTTGAACACAAGCATTATACAAACGAATTAAATCGGCTGGTGTATGAGAAAAATCAGCATCCATCTCAAAAATATAATCATACTTTTTCTCAATAGCCCATCTAAACCCGTGAATATATGCAGTACCCAAGCCTGCTTTTTCTTTACGAACTTCTATAAATAATTTACCAGAAAACTCTTTTTGCAACTCGTTAACCTTAGTCGCTGTACCGTCAGGAGAATTATCATCAACAATTAAAACATGAAATTCTTTTTCTAAATTAAAAACAACACGAATAATTGCTTCTATATTTTCAATTTCATTATATGTTGGGATAATTACTAAACTATCAATCATTAATTTAAATCTATGTGCTACAAAAATAACTTTTTTATGATGTTAACGAAATTAGCTTAAATCATTTATGTTTTTTTTAGAAGTTTCTTTAACGGATTTTAATAAAATTAAGAGGCAATATTTTATTATTCGTAATTTTGCAAAAAATTTGTTTTTATATAAAATGCAGAAACTTCCTAAATTATTTATCTATATACTAGCACTCATTTTTGTTATAAACCTTGTACAAAGTAATTTTACAGATTTAATTTATGACGAAGCTTATTATTGGTATTATTCACAAAATATGGCTTGGGGGTATTTTGATCACCCACCAATGGTTGCTTTTTTAATTAAAATAAGCAGTTTTTTATTTAATGGCGAGCTTGGAGTCCGTTTTATGAGTTGTGTACTTTCTGTAGGCACTTTAATATTGCTTTGGCTACAAGTAGATAATCCTAAAAAAAAGGATTATGTGTTTCATTTTTTTGTATTAACCTGCTCCATGACCTTACTCACTGCTTATGGATTTTTAACGTTGCCAGATACACCTTTACTATTTTTTACCGCTCTATTTTTATATGTCTACAAAAAATTTATTACAAACCCATCTGTACTACTTGCTTTAAGCCTTGGAGTTATTATGAGTGCTTTAATGTACAGCAAATACCATGCGGTACTAGTTATAGTTTTTGTATTATTATCAAACCTTAAACTACTTACAAATAAGCTTGCATGGCTAGCTGTAATTGTATCATTAATTGGGTATGCACCACATTTATTATGGTTGTATGAAAATGATTTTGTCTCTATAAAATATCATTTGTTTGAACGTCCAAACAGAGCATATGATCTTAATGATTTTACTATAGGTTTCTTCGTAAATTTATTAGCAATTTTTGGTTTGCCATTTTTTTGGATTTATAAAGCTTTAATAAAAACAACTAGTAAAGATTTATATACTAAAGCCTTATTATTTTTAACCTACGGAACAATTCTATTTTTCTTCATATCTAGTTTTAATAGAAGAATACAAACACAATGGATTATAGTAATTTCTATTTCTTTAGCTATTATTGCTTTTAACTACATGATTGAAAATAAAAATGCTAGAAAATGGATTTTCAGATTAGGAATAGTAAATATTGTAATATTATCTATTGCTCGTTTCGCTCTTGTATTTGAAGAAATTTCACCTATACATTATGAGTCTCATGGAAATAAAGAATGGGTACAATCTTTACATAAAAAAGCTGGTGATACTCCTGTAATTTTTGAAAATTCATACAGAAAAACACCTATGTATCAGTTTTATTCTGGCATACCTTCTTTCTCTTTAAATAATGTTTGGTACCGTAGAGACCAATATTCAATTGATAATAGTGAAGGTTTTATGCAACATAAAAATGTATTTTATGTGAATAAATACGAAAGTAAAAATGAAGCTTTTGAATTTCTTATAGGTGGTACAGAGGTCAACCATGCAAAATATATTGAGAATTTTGAATCTTTCCGAAAGTTAAGGTGCATACTTGATGAAGAAGAAATAAACAAAAATACTAATGAAGCTATTACTTTAAAAGTATACAACCCTTATACTGAAGATATAGCATTAAGCAAATTAAAATTTAATATTGCATATCATAATCAATATAAAAGACCTAAAGAGATTGTACCTGTTACTGTACAGCAAAAAGATATTGAAAATAAAGTTTTAAAAGCAAAAGATACTACTTACTTTAGTTTTAAACTACCAAAATATAAAATGGAAAACCCAGGTTATTTTAAAGTAGCTATTTCTGAAAATAGTTTTTACCCAGGCTTGAATGGAGATAATATTAAATTAGTAGAATAAAGCAATTTTTATGAATGATGCCATTTTAAGAAACGTACAAAGTATAGATTGGATTACCATTGTCCTTTGCTGTAGTATTGTGGCATTAGTAATTGCAAAAAGTTTGTTTTACAATCGTTTTTTAAACTTTATCATCCTTCCTTTTAATAATAAATACATTTTTTTATACAACAAAAAAGAAAAATTATCACATTGGTTCAATGTATTTTTATCAATTTTTCAGGTCTTAAATTTAGCTTTATTCCTCTTTATACTAAATAAAATTTTCTCGTTTAGCACACAAAGCAAAACACCAACACTGTATTTTATTATACTAGGTGTTTTATTGATTTTCTTTATTGTAAAAATTTTCTTTCAATTAGGTAACGCCTTTATTTTTAATATCTCAGGGGAAATAGCAGAATATCTTTTTAAAAAAATATCCTATTTAAACTACAGTAGTTTTATTATGTTTACGGCAAATATTCTGCTCACATATGTGCTAAAAGACTCAAAAACTGTAGCTTATACATGTATATTTTTAATACTACTAATTAATACCATTGGATGGGTGACTGTAATAAAAAATTATCAAAAATTAATAACAAATAATTTTTTATATTTTATTTTGTACCTTTGCACACTCGAAATTGCACCCATAGTGCTAATTGGAGACTACTTTAAAGACTGATGTACATGAAAGTAAAAACAATTTTGGTGTCCCAACCAGAGCCAAAGATGGAAAACTCCCCATATTCAAGACTTATTGATAAAGAAAAGGTAAAAGTTGACTTTAGACCTTTCATTCATGTTGAAGGAGTTGATGCTAAAACTGTAAGACAGCAAAAAATAGATTTAAGTAATTTTACTGCTATTATTTTAACTAGTAGAAATGCTGTAGATCACTTTTTTAGAATTGCAGACGAAATGCGATTTAAAGTTCCTGACACGATGAAGTATTTTTGCCAGTCAGAAGCTGTTGCTTACTATTTACAAAAATATGTAGTTTATAGAAAGCGTAAAATTTATGTAGGAAAAATGAATTTTCAAGATCTCTCTACACTTTTCAAAAAGTATAAAGATGAAAAATTCTTATTACCATCTTCTGATAGCCTTAAAGCTATAGTTCCTGAAACTTTAGATAAATTAGGTTTAAACTGGACTAGAGGTATATTTTACAAAACTGTAGTAAGTGATTTATCTGACTTAAAAAATGTGTATTATGACATTTTAGTTTTCTTTAGCCCTTCAGGAATAGAATCTTTATTAAAGAATTTCCCTGATTTTAAACAAAACGAAACTAGAATTGCTGTATTTGGCAACTCTACAGTAAAAGCTGCTACTGAAGCTGGACTTAGAATTGATATTAAGGCACCAACGCCTGAAACACCTTCTATGACAATGGCTTTACAAAAATACATTACTGTTATTAATAAAAAATAAGCTTTTGTAAAAAGCTGTTCTTTTATAAAAAAGCCTCTTATTTAAAAATAAGAGGCTTTTTCTTTTTATTTAAAATGCATATCGTTGTGGACCTCCACGTCTTATTTCTTCGTTTGCATAAGACTCAAATTTTTTAAAATTTTCTCTAAAAGCATTAGATAACTTAAATGCAGTTTTATAATACTTCTCATCGTCATTCCATGTAGTTCTAGGGCTTAAGACACTTGTAGGCACTCCTGGACATTCCCTAGGTTGCGCCACACCAAAAACAGAGTGAATATGGTATTTATCATATGAATACAAACCTAAATCACCATTTAAAGCTGCTGTAATCATTGCTCTTGTATATTTTAATTTCATTCTGGTTCCTATACCGTAAGGTCCACCTGTCCAACCCGTATTTACCAACCAAACATTTACACCTGCATCTATCATTTTTTTACTTAACATTTCGGCGTACTTAGTTGGGTGCAATGGCATAAATGGCGCACCAAAACAAGCTGAAAAATTAGGCGTAGGTTCTACAATACCAGCCTCAGTACCTGCAACTTTAGCCGTGTAACCTGATATAAAATGGTATGCCGCTTGACTAGGTGTTAATTTTGAAATTGGAGGCAAAACTCCAAAAGCATCAGCCGTTAAAAAAAATATATTTTTAGGATTTTCTCCTATTGATGGTACTTGAATATTATTTATATGATTTATCGGGTAACTAACTCTTGTATTTTGTGTAATTGAAGTATCTGCAAAATCGACCATACCATTAGCATCCATTTTCACATTCTCTAAAATGGCACCTTTTTTTATAGCTCCAAAAATATCAGGTTCATTTACTTCAGAAAGATTAATG
Source organism: uncultured Cellulophaga sp. (assembly GCA_947496695.1). GTDB lineage: Bacteria > Bacteroidota > Bacteroidia > Flavobacteriales > Flavobacteriaceae > Cellulophaga. The sequence goes on from CANMEI010000002.1 coordinate 256,658, forward strand.
ACTTTAGCGTAACAACCACCTTCAAAATTAAAAACCGTATTTTCTTTAGTCCAACCATGCTCATCATCACCAATTAATTTTCTATTAGGGTCTGCCGACAATGTTGTTTTTCCTGTACCAGACAAACCGAAGAATATAGCAGTATCATTATCTTTACCAATATTAGCTGAACAATGCATTGGCAACGTTTCTTTGTATACCGGAAGTATAAAGTTCAATGCAGAGAAAATACCTTTTTTAATTTCCCCTGTGTATCCTGTACCTCCAATAAGAGCTATTTTTTTTGAAAAGTTTAAAATTGCAAAATTATGTTGACGTGTACCATCACTAGCAACATCAGCCATAAAACCAGGGGCATTCACAATAGTCCATTCAGGGTTAAAATTTTCCAATTCAGATTCTGTTGGACGTAAAAACATATTATAGGCAAACATGTTTGACCACGGATACTCGTTTATAACCCTAATATTTAACTTATAATCTTCATCTGCACAAGCATACGAATCTCTTACATAAAGCTCTTTATCATTTAAATAATTTATTACTTTATCATAAAGTTTATCAAAGGTATGAGGCTCAAATGGAATGTTAACATCTCCCCACCAAATTTTATCTTTGGTAATCTCATCTTTAACAATGAATCTATCTTTAGGAGATCTTCCTGTAAACTCTCCAGTTGTAATTGCAAGAGCTCCAGATGATGCTTCTTCACCCATTCCTTTTGCTAAAGTAATATCATGCAATTCATCTGGCGAAAGTTGATAATTGATTTTACTACTTTTAATTCCGTAATTTTCCAACGAAATCGTTTTCGCAACTTTATTCATATTGATAATATTTATAAGTTTTAACGACTTAAAATTATTAAAAATATAACACAATTGACTTATTTAACAAATAAATATAACATTAAGACCTAAAATATCGAATTCCTAAAAATATCCAGCCCAAAATTAACAATAGACCACCTATAGGAGTTATAAAAGCAATACTCTTAAAATCAAAAGAAGTTAAATCATTGATTGCCAATAAGTAAATTGAAAAAGAAAAGAAAATAATACCTATTGTAAGCAACCAATATACCAATTTCTTCTTAGAAACTTCAATATTCACTATTGCCCCTAAAATAAGTAAAACAAAAGCATGATACATTTGATACGTAACACCTGTTTTGAAAGAATCAAGCGCACTTTCAGTAAGCACACTTTTTAAGCCATGCGCCGCAAAAGCTCCAAGAATAACAGCCGTAGTTCCAAATATAATTCCCGTAGTGAAAATTGTTTTATTCATAACAATAATAATTAGTATTTTTACATATGCAACAAATTGATGTTGCTTGTATGACACTATAAAGATACAAATCTATGCTTCGAAAAATACTAATTATAGGCGCTGGAAAATCAACTTCTTATTTATTAGATTATTTTTTAGAAAAATCTATAACTGAAAAACTACACATTACTATAGCTGATTTAAACCCTGATCAAATAGCTGATAAATTTAAAAATCATTCTAATTTCAATATTGAAAAATTAGATAGCTCTAACATAAATAAAAGACAACAATTAATTAAGAATTCTGACATTGTAGTTTCTATGCTGCCTGCATTTTTACACATTACAATAGCTAAGGATTGTATTGAATTCGATAAGCATTTAGTTACAGCATCATACGTAAGCGAAGAGATAAAAAAACTTGATGTAGAAGCGAAACAGAAAGGACTTATTTTTATGAATGAAATAGGCCTTGACCCAGGTATTGATCACATGAGTGCTTTACAAATTATAAATAACATTAAAGAAAAAGGTGGTCAGGTAATTTTGTTTGAATCTTTTACTGGTGGTTTGGTTGCTCCTGAAAGTGATACCAATTTATGGAACTACAAATTTACTTGGAACCCTAGAAATGTAGTTATTGCTGGTCAAGGTGGTACAGCTAAATTTATACAAGAAGGTACTTACAAATACATACCGTATCACAAACTTTTTAGAAGAACAGAATTTATAGATATTGAGGGCTACGGAAAATTTGAAGTATATGCCAATAGAGATTCTTTAAAATACAGAGAGGCTTATGGATTAACAGATGTTCTTACACTTTATAGAGGAACTATACGCAGAGTTGGTTTTTCTAAAGCATGGAATATGTTTGTACAATTAGGATTGACTAATGACAGTTACACTATAGAAAATTCTGAAGGCATGAGCTACAGAGAATTTATTAATCTATTTTTACCATACTCGCCTACAAATACTGTTGAACTAAAACTTCGCCATTATTTAAAGATTGATCAAGATGATATTATGTGGGAAAAATTAAAAGAACTCAATCTCTTTGATGCTGCTAAGAAAATAACTTTAAAAAATGCTACTCCTGCTCAAATTTTACAATACATATTAGAAGATAGTTGGACTCTCGCTTCAACGGATAAAGATATGATTGTAATGTATCATAAGTTTGGTTATGAAATAAAGGGAGTAAGAAAGCAAATAAACTCTCATATGGTTGTTACAGGCAAAAACAGATCTTATACTGCTATGGCAAAAACAGTAGGTTTACCTGTCGCTATTGCCACATTATTAATTCTAAACAAAAAGATAACAACGCCTGGTGTTCAAATACCACTACAAAAAGAAGTGTATACTCCTATTTTATCAGAATTAAAAAATTACGGAATAATATTTAAAGAGAAAGAAATGCCATATCTAGGCTATAACCCTGATGATATGATAAGTTTATAGTAAAATTATCAAAAAACATACAACTGTTACATTTAAACTTAATTAGTATATTTAGTTTCAAATTGAAATAACAACTATGAAATCTGATAAAGAAAACATTAAAATTGACGGAATAGATAAAAAAATATTACGTTTTTTAATGGAGGATGCTCGTAAACCAGTTTTAGAAATTGCTCGTAAAATTGGTATTTCAGGAGCTGCAATACACCAAAGACTTAGAAAATTAGAAAATTCAGGTTTAATTGCTGGTTCTAAGTTTGTAATTAACCCAAAAGTATTAGGCTATTCTACAATGGCTTATGTTGGTATTTATTTAGATAAAGCAATGAGCAACCCAATGGCAGTAAAAGCTTTAGAAAAAATACCCGAAGTGCTTGAATGCCATTATACCACAGGAAACTGGTCTATCTTAATTAAAGTATTATGCAGAGACAATGAACATTTAATGTTAGTATTGAACAATAAAATTCAACAAATTGGTGGTGTATCACGTACTGAAACATTCATCTCATTAGAACAGCAAATTGAAAGACAAATATCAATATAAAATTGGTAGAGATGTAAGTTATAGTACTATACGATACAAGCCTTAAAACAATAAAATAAAAAAACTCCTTACTTAAGGAGCTTTTTTATTTTATACTTCTTGCTGTATATATTAATCTCTACTACCGCCAAAAACTTGCAAAGCCCAATATGCCAATGTAGCAATTGATCCAATAGCTGCAACTAAATATGTTCGAGCTGCCCATTTTAAAGCATCTTCAGAACCTGCATATTCTTCTTGCGAAAGCATATTTTTATTTTTAAGCCAAGCTAATGCTCTATTACTAGCATCATACTCTACAGGAAGTGTAATTAAACTGAATATTGTTGCCATACTCATCATCACCAAACCAGCAACTGCTACGTAGTAACCAAATCCAACACCTGCCGCTGCACCTAAAGCTAAACCTCCAAAAACTACCCAAGTAGACATACTTGATGTAATATTTACTATTGGCACTAATTTAGATCGCATCGTTAACCATTGGTATGCTGTCGCATGTTGTACTGCATGTCCACATTCATGTGCCGCAACTGCTGCTGCTGCTGCATTACGCTGATTGTATACCCCTTCACTTAAATTTACTGTTTTATTTGCTGGGTTATAGTGATCCGTAAGCATACCCGGAGTAGAAATAACTTTTACATCACGAATACCATTATCAGCTAACATTTTTTCAGCAATTTCAGCTCCACTCATCCCATTACGTAAATGTACTTGTGAATACTTCTTAAATTTACTTTTAAGTTTATTACTAACCAACCAACTAATTAAGGCAATACCACCTATTAATATATAATAACCTATCATAATTTTAAATTTTAATAAATATAGCAAAGATTCTGTTCTTTGCAACATAGTTTATAGAATGCAAAAATCCCGCCAAATTCTCCAATTGTCAAAATAGGAAAAAATGTCAGGATTTTATAAGTATATATTTTCAGGCTATTATGATGCCCACTCAAATGCTTCAATAATCTCTTTATAGATTACTTCACCTTTAGATATGTTAAGTCCTTTCTGTAAACCAGGATCAGAAGCCAATGCTTTTTCCCAACCTAAGTTTGCAATTTTTAAAGCGTAAGCTGTTGTTACATTAGTTAACGCTAATGTAGATGTATAAGGTACCGCTCCTGGCATATTTGCTACAGAATAGTGTACAATTTCATCAATAATATAAATAGGATCTTCATGTGTTGTTGGCTTAGTAGTTTCTACACAACCACCTTGATCAACAGCAACATCAACAATTACAGCACCAGATTTCATGGTTTTAAGCATATCTCTAGTAATTAAATTTGGAGCTTTTTTACCTTTTAATAAAACACCTCCAATAATTAAATCATGCGTTTGTACAAATTCTCTAATATTATATTCATTAGAAAATAACGTAGTACAGTTATTTGGCAAAACGTCATTTGCATAACGCAAACGTTTCATATCAATATCTAAAATAGTTACTTGAGCACCTAAACCAGAAGCCATTTTAGCTGCTTGCATACCCACAACACCTGCTCCTAATATTAAAACTTTTCCTGGAGGCACACCCGGAACACCACCTAATAAAAGTCCACGCCCTTTAACTGGTTTCTCTAAATATTTTGCTCCTTGTTGAATAGACATTCTACCAGCAACTTCAGACATTGGTGTTAATAATGGTAAGGTACCTTCTTTATCTTCAACAGTTTCATAGGCAATACATACCGCACCACTTTCAATCATTGCTTTTGTTAAAGGCTCACTTGATGCAAAATGGAAATATGTAAATACAATTTGATCTTTTTTAATTAAGCCATATTCTGCTTCAATTGGCTCTTTAACCTTAACAATCATATCTGCAATAGCATAAACCTCCTCAATAGTATCAAGAATGGTTGCTCCAGCATTAATATAATCTTCATCTAAAAAACCACTATTGTCACCTGCAGTTGATTGTACAAATACTTCGTGGTTGTTTTTCGTAAGTTCGAAAACACCACCTGGAGTCATACCAATACGACTCTCATTGTTTTTAATTTCTTTAGGAATACCTACTTTCATCTTTTCAGATTTGTTAATAAAGATGAATTTTCAGTACAGAGATTCAAGTTTATAAACGTGAATATCGCAAATCACTTCATCTCTTTGTTAATAATAAACACGAGTAAAATAAAATTGCCATCCATAACAATAAAATTTACTCGTGTTAGATTTATTATAATTAGTCGAGCCAAATTTGCTACAAAAAAAATTAAAAAAAAAACAAAATGACGTCAAATATTTAAAAAACAAACAATTAACAATTACCGCCTAAGGAATTAATATAAATCTTAAAAAATTCACATTAAATTATTATTTTACATGAATTTTAAGAAAATTTAACAATAAATTCGCAATTACCGTTAAATCTAAAAAAATATTACCCAATAATTGTTAAAAAAAATAACTATGCTACTGAATTAAAACTAGTTAACCTACAATATTTATAATTTTACCTGGTACTATAATTACCTTTTTAGGGGCTCTGCCTGCCAATTGTTGTTGCGTTTTTTCATGCGACATCACTACTTTTTCGATCTCTTCTTTAGATAAATCGAGTGATAATTCTAATTTAAAACGCATTTTCCCATTAAAGGAAACTGGATATTCTTTACTACTTTCTACCAAGTGCGATGCCTCAAACTTTGGAAATGGCGCAGTAGAAATAGATTCTGAATGCCCTAGTTTATTCCATAATTCTTCTGCAATATGTGGTGCATAAGGTGAAACCAATATAATTAAAGCCTCTAAAACTTCTCTGCTTGTACATTTTTGAGCCGAAAGTTCATTTACCGCAATCATAAATGTAGAAACTGAGGTATTGAATGAGAAGTTCTCAATATCTTCTTCTACCTTTTTAATGGTTTTATGTAATGTTTTTAAATTGTCTTTTGATGGTTCAGTATCAGTAACTTTTACGCCGTTATCATCTACATACAAACGCCATAGTTTTTTTAAGAAACCATGCGCACCTGTAATTCCTGCTGTATTCCAAGGTTTAGATTGCTCTAAAGGCCCTAAAAACATTTCATACAAACGTAAACTATCAGCGCCATAATCTACACAAATACTATCAGGACTCACCACATTGTATTTAGACTTAGACATTTTTTCTACTTCACGACCAACAATGTATTTATCATCTTCTAAAATAAATTCAGCATCTTTATATTCTTCTCTCCAATTTTTAAAAGCTTCAATATCTAACTCATCGGAAGCATTAACAAAAGATACATCGGCATGAATTGAAGAAAATTTAAGACCTATCACATCTGCACCTTTGCTTCGTAAATCCACTCTTACATCTTCCAGAAGACTCATAAAACTAGCCAACACATCTTTCTTTTCTTCATCTAATAATTCATAAAAAACTGTACCTTCAGCTACACTTGCTAAGCCTTTTGTGTAACCATTTCCATTAACAAACTCATTTTTCTCTTCAAGAGATATTTTAGAATTTAATATGTATTTATATAAATCGTCAAACTTTTTGAAAAGACTATAGGATATATATAAAGGTTGTTTTAAAACTGGCCTATTACTTTCTTTTGAAATAGAATAACTACCTTCAAAATCAACCCTATAAACAAAAGCACTTGTCCCCGTAATCATTCCTTGATTAATCAGCTTTTTAGCAAACTCATTTTTAGGCACTACACCTTTATCAAACAAGAATTTTTGCCAAAAACGTGCGTATAATAAGTGCCCCGTAGCATGCTCACTACCACCAATGTATAAATCTACATCTTGCCAATAGTCAATAGCTTCTTTAGAGAATATTTCATTCTCATTATTTGGCTCCATATAACGGTTAAAGTAGAAACTACTACCCGCCCAACCTGGCATCGTATTTAATTCTAAAGGCCACACCGTGGCGTTATTTATCTTACTGTTATCTACAACCCTATTAGAAACTGTGTCCCAAGCCCAAACAGTTGCATTACCTAATGGCGGTTCACCTGTTTCAGTTGGTAAATATTTTTCTACTTCTGGTAATGCAATCGGCAAATGCTTCGCATCAATCATTTGTGGCATTCCATCAACATAATACACCGGGAAAGGTTCTCCCCAATAACGTTGACGACTAAAAACAGCATCACGTAAACGGTAGTTAATTTTCCCTTTACCATGGCCTATCTTTTCTAATTCGTAAATGGCTAATTTCATGGCTTTCTTATACGGCAAGCCACTTAAGAAATCAGAATTTACAATTACCGTTTTATCTTTATCAACATGTGCTTCTTCAGAAATATCTACACCTTCAAAAATATTAGGAATAGAAATATCAAAATGCTTCGCAAAATCATAATCACGCTGATCACCACATGGCACTGCCATAACTGCCCCTGTACCGTAACCCGCTAACACATAATCACCAATCCAGATTGGAATTGGTTCTTTTGTAAAAGGATGTTCTGCATAAGCACCAGTAAAGGCACCTGAAATAGTCTTAACATCAGCCATACGCTCACGCTCACTACGTTTTGCAGTAGCTTCAATATAAGCTTCTACCTCAGCCTTTTGTTCTGGAGTTGTTATTTTAGACACCAATTCATGCTCCGGAGCTAAAGTCATAAAACTAACGCCAAAAATTGTATCAGGGCGTGTTGTAAATACCTCGATCACCTCATCATGACCATTCACGTTAAAAACAGCTGAAGCTCCTTGAGAACGACCAATCCAATTGGTTTGCGAATCTTTTAAAGGTTGTGGCCAATCTACCGTAGTTAAATCGTCTAACAAACGTTGTGCATATGCCGAAATTCGCATGCTCCACTGTGTCATTTTTTTACGAATAACTGGGTGACCACCACGTTCAGAAACACCATTTACAATCTCGTCATTTGCTAAAACCGTACCCAAAGCCGGACACCAGTTTACCTCAGTATCTGCCAAATAAGTAAGTCGGTATTGCAATAGAATTTCTTGTTGCTTTTTAGTATCAAAAGCATTCCACTCTTCTGCTGTAAAGGCAATAATATCTTCATCAGATACTGCATTTACAGTTGTATTTCCTTCTTTTTCAAAAAGTGCTACTAAAGTTGAAATATCTTCAGCTTTATTACTATCATTATTATACCAAGAATTAAACAACTGAATAAAAATCCACTGTGTCCATTTATAATAATCAGGGTTAGAAGTACGTACTTCACGACTCCAATCAAAAGAGAACCCAATTTTATCTAATTGCTCTCTATATCTATTTATATTTGTTTCTGTAGTAATTGCTGGGTGTTGTCCAGTCTGAATTGCGTATTGTTCAGCTGGCAACCCAAAAGAATCATACCCCATAGGGTGCAATACATTAAACCCTTTATGTCTTTTATAACGTGCATAAATATCACTAGCAATATACCCAAGCGGATGCCCAACATGCAAACCTGCCCCTGAAGGGTAAGGAAACATATCTAACACATAAAACTTTTCTTTATCAGAATTGTTCTCTGCTTTAAACGTTTGGTTTTCTGCCCAATATTTTTGCCATTTGGCTTCAATTTCGTTGAAATCGTAGTTCATTATATAAAATTTGTGTAAACCTGATGGTTTTAATGCGATGCAAAAATAAGTTTATTCTTAGGAAAGGCGAAAAGATAGCTAAAAGAAGTTTTGTGCACTAAATTTGTAATAATAACATACTAAAGTGTTAAGAGTAATTTTATATTAAATTTACTTTACTATTTTTACATATTGTTTACATATTGTTTACATAAATTTATGAGTAAATCTTTTGAACGCTTTCAAAAAAGAAAATTAATCTCTAGCTACTTTTCAGTTGTTTTGAGTATCGGACTTGTACTTTTCCTATTAGGGATTTTAGGCTTGCTAGTTTTGAATACCAAAAAAATGGCCGATCATTTTAAAGAGCAGATTACCATATCTGTATTTTTAAAAGATACTGCTAAACAAGTTGAAATAGATCAACTTCAAAAAAGTTTAGCAATGGCTGATTATGCAAAAGAAGCAATTTATGTTTCTAAAGAAGAAGCTGCCATAAAGCACAGTGAAGATATTGGTGAGAATTTTGAAGAATTTTTAGGCTACAACCCTTTAAAAAACTCTTTAGATGTTCACCTAAATGCCGATTTTGTTACGCCAGAAAAATTAGAAGAAATAGCTACAGAAATTTCTAGCAAAAACTATGTTGCAGAGGTAAGCTACGACAAACCCTTAATTGGGCTTTTAAATGATAATGTAAAACGAATTAGTTTCTGGATTTTAGTGGCTAGTAGCATATTTACTTTTATAGCCGTTTTGCTTATTAATAGTTCTATACGATTATCAATCTACTCTAAACGTTTTATTATTAAAACAATGCAAATGGTTGGTGCTACAAAAATATTTATTAGAAAACCTTTTATATGGACCAACATTAAATTAGGAATGTTAGGCTCATTACTTGCAATGGCTGGTTTAGCAGGATCATTATATTATATGAATGAAAATTTTCCTGAACTTGGTTTATTAAACGATCCTATAATAATTGGTATACTTTTTACAAGTGTTTTTGTGTTAGGTTTATTAATTTCATTAATAAGCACTTATTTTGCAACACAACGTTTTTTAAATCTTAGGACAGACGAATTATATTATTAAATTTGCACCATGGCTAAAAACAACGATAACTCCACCTCTAAAAAAGAATTTATTTTTCAAAAGAAAAATTATATGTTCATGTTTATTGGATTGGCATTTATTACAATAGGTTTTATACTCATGAGTGGTGGCGGTAGCGACGACCCTAATGTATTTAACCCTGAAATATATAATTTCAGACGTATTAGACTAGCTCCTACCTTAGTATTAATAGGTTTGGGTATAGAAGTTTATGCTATTTTATTAAACCCAAAAAAGAAAAATTAATTGGAAACTTTAGATGCTATTATCCTAGGTATTATTCAAGGCTTAACTGAATTTTTACCTGTTTCTTCAAGTGGCCATTTAGAATTAGGAAAAGCTATTTTAGGAGACAACTCCGTGCCAGAAGAAAGCTTGTTGTTTACCGTAGTACTGCATTTTGCAACCGCATTAAGCACCATTGTTATTTTTAGAAAAGATATTTTAGAAATATTACGGGGCCTATTTCAATTTAAATGGAATGAGGAAACTCAATTTTCATTAAAAATCATCATATCAATGCTACCAGCTGTATTCATTGGTTTATTTTTTGAAGAACAATTGGAAAGCTTTTTTGGAGGTAACGTACGTTTTGTAGGCTTTATGCTAATTATTACTGCTGTACTTTTATATTTTGCTGATAAAGCAAAAGACACTGATAAAAAAGTAACTTTTAAAAATGCATTAATTGTAGGTGTTTCTCAAGCTATAGCAATGCTTCCTGGTATATCAAGAAGTGGTGCTACCATTTCAACATCAGTACTTTTGGGTGTAGATAAAACTAAAGCTGCTCGGTTTTCATTCTTAATGGTTGTGCCTTTAATATTTGGTAAAATAGCAAAAGATTTAGTTGGCGGAGAATTAAATTTTAACAGCGATCACAATGTAGCTATGGGCGCTGGTTTTATTGCCGCTTTTGTTGCCGGATTAGTTGCTTGTACCTGGATGATACAATTGGTAAAGAAAAGTAAACTCTCTTATTTTTCAATCTATTGTTTAGTTGTTGGTATTATCGCAATTGCTTACGGATATTTAGCTTAACACTAAAGAAACAACATACCTATTGAAAACAAAAGAGTATTTTTTAGACGGTCAAATATTACTTATTGATAAGCCATTAAAATGGTCTTCTTTTCAAGCGGTGAACTCTATTAAATGGAGTATTCGAAAAAGGTTTGAGCTTAAAAAAATTAAAGTAGGCCATGCAGGTACGCTTGACCCACTTGCCACAGGCTTACTACTTATTTGCACTGGAAAATTCACAAAAAAAATTAGTGAACTGCAAGGACAAGCAAAAGAATATACTGGCACCATAACATTAGGCGCTACTACTCCGTCTTACGATTTAGAAACTGAAATTGATCAAACTTATAATACAGATCATATTACTGAACAATTAATAAAAGATACTACAAATCAGTTTATTGGAGATATAGAACAAGTACCACCAATTTTTTCTGCTTTAAAAAAAGATGGAAAACGCTTGTATGAATATGCACGTGAAGGTCAAGAAGTAGAAATAAAAAAACGTCTGATTTCAATATCTGAATTTGAAATTACAAGTATTGATAAAAACAATATAAATTTTAGAGTGGTTTGTAGTAAAGGTACCTACATAAGGTCTTTGGCTTATGATTTTGGAAAAGCTTTAAATTCTGGCGGACATTTAACATCTTTAAGAAGAACCAAAATAGGAGATTATAACGTAAATAATGCTATAACCACAGAAGATTTTAATAAGTTATTAGCCTTACCAGAGGAAAATTCTTAAAAAAATTAGCCCTATCGTTGTCTTTCAACGATTTTATAAAATAATATTATAAAAAAGTGGTTATTAAAATTATGAACTTAAACCGAAGTCAACTTTCTTTATTAATTACCGTTTTTTCCATGGCTAATGTGGTGGTGTTACTGTATAACGTACACTTAGGTCAAAAAAAAGAAAAAGACGAGTATGTTGTTGAGTTAGCTATGATGGAAGAAATTCCGGAAGAATTACTTGAAGAAGAAGAGGTTGAACAAGCCCAATCAGAATCACAATCAATAGAAAGTCACCAAGCTTATAACGAAACTGCCAAACCAAGCTACGGAAACCCAGAACCATTAAAAACTCTTGAAGAATTAATGGAAGAATCTGAACTTAGTTCTGATACTGATGAACAGTCGGAATTATTAACTTCTGATGCTGGTAACTATGCCGCAAGTTTAAAAGAATTACGAAAAAAACGTCAAGAAAAAAAACAAATGTTAGGCGAGCGTGAGGCTCAAAAAGATGTACCTACAAACAACCTAGCAAAACGTAGAACTTCAATTTCATACTCGCTCGTAGACCGAAGTCATAGAAAGTTACCCGTACCTATTTACACTTGTATTGAAGGTGGTAAAATTGTAATTAATATTGAAGTAGATAGTAACGGTACTGTTGTTGAAGCTGATTACAACAAAAAAAGCTCCAATACCGAGAATGGTTGTTTAATTGATAATGCCATTGCTTATGCTATGAAAGCACGCTTTAACAGCACAAGCAAAGCATCTCAAAAAGGTACAATTACCTATTTATTTCAAGAAAAAGCGCGTTAAAATATCATTTAACGTATTCTGTCCTTTATCTTTAGTATACCACATTTGAAGGTCTTGCTTAAACTCAGGCGTTAAAACACCGTGCGTATTTTTAAAATCTTCAACCAGTTTTGTTGCTTCACTAGGCCTTGGCCCCCAATCAGCTAAAACTTCATTTGTTTCACTATCAAGCATAACCAGTTTTGGTATAGACATAGCTCCGTTAGTTAAAAACAAATTCATAAGCTGTATGTTTTCATCACGCAATACCACTTTAAAATCTATATTATCATTTAAATTGGCAATTTTATTCATTACCGGCATAGTTTGAGCAGCATCACCACACCAACTTTCTGTTAATACTAACCATGTTACTTTTTTGTCAAAAGCTTGAATTTTAGCAACTGATTCTGCATCAATTTTAATGGTTTTATCTAAACGCTTCATTCGTTTATCATTAAGCATAGTGTAGTTTGTTAATGCTTCAGTTTGCACAATACCTGTTGCTTTTTTTTCAGAAACGAGTTTAGCTACCATAGTTCTATAATCATCATACGAAGTTGTATGCAACAAACTCTCTTTAATAATTGCGGTTATTTTATCTTTTTCTATTACTTCCATGTTGTATTATTTGGGATATAAAAATAAATATTGATTTCAGTATAAAAACTGAGATACATCATGTTTGTAGAGAAAAAGCTAAAAAGCTTACAAATGTCTTTTTTTAATCATACCTCCTCTAGTATCATTTATACTATGCATAACCACAAAAGCATTAGCATCTATTTTTGAAATTTCAATATTCAATCTTCTGATTTCTAACCTTGTAATTACTGTGTAAATAACATCGTAATCTTTTTGAATACCAAACTTACCATAGCCCCCTTTTGCCCCATAAACCGTTACACCACGACCTAATTTTTCGGTAACCATAATTCTAATTTCATCACTTTTAGAAGATATAATTGTAACACCATTATACTCTTCAATACCATCAACCACAAAGTCTAATGTTTTAGATGCCGCTAAATAGGTCAACATAGAATACAATGCTGTTTCTACAGATAAAAAATAAGCTGCCGTTAAAAAAATGACAATGTTTATTAATATAATTATATCTCCAATTTTAGTACTAAGTTTTCTGCTTAAGAAAATAGCAAGTACTTCCGTTCCATCTAAAACAGCTCCTCCCCTAATAGATAAACCTATTCCTGCTCCCAGAAAAAAACCGCCAAATACACCCACCAACAATTTATCTTGAGTAACCTCAGGAAAATGTACTGTAGCCAAAACAACTGCTAAACCCAAAATTGCAATACTTGACTTTATTGCAAAAGACCTACCAATTACCTTATAACCCATAAATACAAAGGGTATATTTACTAAAAGAATTAATAAAGACAAAGGCAACTTAAACACGCCAGTTGCTAATAATGATATTCCTGTTGCACCACCATCAATAAAATTATTAGGTAATAAAAAGCTCTCTAACCCAAATGCAGCCGAAAATATTCCTGTAACAATTAAAAGAAAGTCTTTAATAAAAGTTTTAAAGCGTAAACGAAGTACTCGAGAACGGTTTAAATACAATCTTGCATGTATAAGTTCTTTTATTCCTTTGCTTTTTGAATTGGGCATATTAGTACTAATATTTTAAATTAATAATACTATAGATTTTCAAGACTAAGCACCAAACTATTGAATAATTTTGCTTTTACAGCAAAAAATTTATTCTGTATTTGGTTTTGTTTTAACTCTGCATCAATTAGCTTACTTTCTCTTGAGTTTATTAAAAAAACAGAACTCTCACCAAAACTAAATTTACGTTCTTCAGCAGCTAATAATGTTCTATAATTAGTAACAATATCGTATATATATTTATTTTGAATTTCATAAGAATCAAGCTCACTATATAATGCTATAATTTTATTTTTAATTTGAAGTTCTGCATTATCCATATCATATTTAGCATCCTGCAATTTATATTTTGCTAATTTTAGATCACCACGCTCTTTTCTTAAGAAAATTGGTAATTGAAAATTAATACCACCTTTAAAATTTGATGTTTCTAATGAATTTATTTGCTCAGGTGTTTCTGTTAAAAAATTATACTCTACATCTATCTTTGGTAATAACTTATTCGCTTTTAAGTTTTTATCTACCGTTAGACTTTTAATTTTATACTCGAAAGACTTGAGCTTTGGATGATTTTCAATTGTAAAACTATCAAGAGGCTTTCCTAAAATCTCTAAAGTCACATCAATATCTTCTACTAAATTTTGATCTGGCATTACCGAATCTTGTAACTCAACAGGAACATCATTCAACCACAAAAAACTAGAAAGCTCTAGCTTGTTTTTTATCAAGCTTAATTTCGCCTGCTCCAAACTTAGCGCTCTATTTTGTATAATAATTTTAGCCTCTACAGTATCAATAGTTGCAATCTGCCCTAATTCGGCACTTCGTTTTATACCATTAAAACGGACTTGAGCATTCTCATAATAGCTTTCGAATATTAAACTTTCATTATAGGCTTGCAACCAATTAAAGTAAGCAATTGAAGCATCAAATAAAATTTGATTAACCGCAATTTCTTTATCAGCTTTAGACTGCTCTCTAAAAAATTTAGCTTTTTTTAAAGTTGCCATTCTATCATTAATCCAAAGCCCTTGCCCTACAGACATTTTTAAACCTGCACTGTACAAACCATCATCAGGCACCGTATATTCAGGATTTAAATACTTTCCATCATATTGAGAAAATGAACCTTTAATATCAATACCGTACCACGTAGGAATTTTAAAAGTCGCATTCAACTTATCATAATACTCTGTCCCTTTAAATTCTTTAGTACTAAAATCAACCTCTATTTTAGGATCAAATCCTCCTCGTGATTTCATTAATTTAGCTTGGCCTGATAACATTACTAGATCTGCCTGCTTAGCAATCGGATGGTATTTTTTAACATAGCCTAAATATTCTTTGAACCCCAATATAGAAGTATCTAATTCTTGGGCATTTAAAAGACTACTGCAAATAAATAATGAGAGGTAAACAATATACTTTTTCATTATTTTTTAGTTTTTTCATTAGTAGTTTTAGGCGTATAATAATTTGGCGGAAAACCATTTAATTGTCTCCATAACTCATACCAAATTGGCACATCTTCTAACAATGCAATTGCACTTACCCCAGAGCCCACACGGATCTGCTCTGGCCAAGCTTCATCGTCAGGGTCTTGAGTTAAAAGAATTCTATACTTTCCGTTTTCACTTATAAAAGTTTCTATTGCTATAACAACCCCACCATAAGTACCGTATGAGGCATTAGGCCAACCACTAAATACTATTGATGGCCAACCATCAAATTGCACACGCACTTTTTCTCCTTTATGAACCAAAGGCAAATCCATAGGAGCTACATATATTTCTACCGCTTTTTCAAAAGTTTCTGGCATTATACTCACTAGCCTTTCACCTTCTTTAAATGTTTCGCCAATACCAGCTTTTATTGTTCTGTTTACATAACCACTTTGTTGTGATTTAATGTAATACATATCATTACGCATCTCATAATTGGTAAACTGATTTTCTAATTTACTTACCTGTACTTCTGAATCAAACTGATTTGACTGTGCCGTAAATTTATCACTTTGGGCTTTAGATATTTTATCGGTATATGTAGCCTGTACTCTATTAATTTCTATCTCAGCATTAATAATCTCATTTCTACTTGCTAGTAATTTGTTTTGCTGAGAGATTAATTTTGCTTGTGTTTCTTGGTATTTTAGTTTCTTTTGTTCAACATCTGTAAGTGACTTTAAACCTTCTTCTTGTAATTTTACAATACGCTCATATTGCTTTTCTGCAATATTGATATTTGTGTTTGCCGCCTCTAAATCAATACTATCACTTTGAACTTTTAATTTTGATTGCATTAACTTGTTCTTTGCTTGTTCTAATTTTAAACCACGCTCTTTTGCCAATGCATTAATTTGATTATCTAACGCCTTAACTTTACCCGTATAAGATTCAACAGACATCTCTTTAGCCTTGATTTGACTGCCCGTACGTTCAACCAATTTAGGATCAAAATATTCATTTTTAATTTCTGATATAAAAAGAATTGTATCTCCCTTATTAACAAAATCACCTTCTTGAACATACCACTTCTCAATTCTACCAGGAATAGGTGATTGTATGGTTTGCGGTCTTTGACCTGGTTTTAAGGTTGTCAAATACCCTGTACCTCGAATATTTTGTGTCCATGGTAGGAATAAAACAATAATACCAAATATTGCTGAAGCCATTAAAAACCTATTAAAATTAGGATAACTTCTTTCATTAAAAGCACGGTTTAAAGCTTTGTATTTACCAAGGTTTTGATCTTGATTAAATTTGTTTTTTGAAATATTGAGCATAACAAATTATTTTTCGTTGATTATTTTACCTTTTTCTAATACTATTGTTCTGTCTACAGAATTTAACCATCTAGAGTCATGACTAACCACTACTAAAGTCCAAGGATTATCTTTACTAGTTAAAAACTTAATTATACTTTCTACATCATGTTCATCTAATTGATCTAAAGGTTCTTTTAATATTAATAGTTTTGGCTTATTTACAATTGCCCTTGCCAAAACAATCTTTTTAGTAATATTATAGGGTATTTGCTGCCCTTCAGGAAATAAAATAGCATTAATACCTTTTGATTGTTCTTTTACAAAATTTGTTAAGCCTACTTTTTCAATTGCCCAATACAAGTCTTCTTGAGAAATAGTTTCACAACCAAAAGTTATGTTATCTAATATTGTACCTTCAAACGTACTTTCTTCTGTTAATGACTGCCCAATAAAAGACCTATAATGGTTAGGTACTATATTTTGAAGTGATATATTATTCACAAAAACACTTCCTTCTGTAGGTTCAAGAAGTCCAGAAATTAAACGCAATAATGTTGTTTTACCCGAACCATTACCACCTCTAATTAATGTAGTTGTTCTTGGTAATATTTTTAATGACAGGTTTTTCACCATCGTTTTCTCTGAGCCATATAATTTATATGATATATTATCTAGTTCAATAGTAAGATCAGTCTCATCAGTTAATGGTAATTCTCCTTCTTGTGGTTCTAAATCTTTATCAACTACTTGTCCTAATTTTTCAATTGAAGTTAACAAGTCATAAATAGTTTCTAAGCCACGAATTAATTTTTCTACTGAATTAATTACTAATAAAATTATTATTTCCGCAGCAACAAATTGACCAATATTCATTTCTTGATTTAGCACCAATAAACCTCCAATTAATAATAACCCAGCGGTAACTAACACTTTAAAACCAATCATTTGTACAAACTGTATAACCAGTATTCTAAAATGATCTTCTCTTGCTTTTAAGTAATCATCAACTAAAGCATCATTCTTTTTTAAAGCAAGACTTGTTTTACCTGATAATTTAAAACTAATTAAAGACCTTGCTATTTCTTGAATCCAATGTGCTACTTTGTATTTGTATTTAGATTCTTGCAAACTAGTTTCCAAGCCTTTTTGAGCCGTAAATTTAAAAACCACAAAAATTAATAAGACCAATAACAAACCATACAGAATAAAAAATGGATGATAAAAAGAAAGTAATATTAAACCAAAAAGAATCTGTAATAAAGCTGCAGGAAAATCTAATAAAACTTTAGATATTGATTTTTGAATATTTATGGTATCAAAAAAACGATTTGCAAGTTCTGGCGGATAATAATCGTGCAACTCGGTCATTCTAATTTTTGGAAAACGATACGCTAACTCAAATGATGCCCTAGCAAAAATTTTCTGTTGTACATTTTCAACAATTCTAATTTGCATTAACTGTAGAACTCCAGCAAATGCAACACCTCCTGTAACTAATGTTACCAAAATAATCCAAGATGTACTTATTTCAGCACCCTGAATTAAGTTAATAATTGCCTGAATACCTAAAGGCAAAGATAAGTTTACAATACCCGCAAATATTGCATAGTAAAAAGTTTGAAAAACGTCTTTCTTATCTAATTTTAATAAGCCTATCAATCTTTGCCAAGGGTTTAATATAGGGTTTGCCATTATTTTAATGTTTTTAGTACTAATTCTGTAAAATAAGCAGTTGGTGATTTTAGTTTGTGACAGTCCGTAAGGGTAGGAAAATGTTCTTTTAAAAAATATTGATGTAATGACCCTTCTAAAACAGTACTTGCTAAGCTAGATGGGTATTCATAATCAGGGTTAAAATCTGAAATCATCATACTTAATCTAGAAATTAACCTCTTATATATTACAAAATAGCCATTTTTATTCTCAATATCAACCTCTTTAGTTAAATACGATTTTGAATATTCGTTAATTACGATTTTGTGTAATACCACTTCATTAATATGCGAAAAATTAGAATCTTCTTCAATACTTTTTGTAATATTCTCAATTGCTATAACAAGCTTTTTTTTAACCTTTGAAATGTTATTAGTTGAAAAAACTAAGTTATACTCTACCCAACTCCAATACCAAGAGGTTAAGTACAACAAAAGCTTATGCTTATTTTCAAAATAACGATACACAGAACTTTCGTTTGAACCTATTACAGCACCTAGTTTTTTAAAGGTGAATTTCTCAATTCCTATTTCATGAATCAGCAAAATACTTTGTTCTATAATTTTTTTTCCTAAATCTGAAGACTCAGGATCTTTGACAAAGATTTTATCATTGATGACAATTTTAAAAGATTGCAAAAACTCATCCATCTTATAAACTTTATTATTAATAATTCAAAAATAATAGTAATACTATTAATAACTGATAGTTTAACTTTTTTTAACAATAGTATTACATTATAATTAATATTTTAGTTACAATAAGTTAAACTTGAAAAATTATCCTTATGAAAAAAACATTATTAATATTAACAGCATTAGGTTCTTTTAGTTTTATGAATGCGCAACACATTGAAGAAAGTTCAAATATTGAAATTGGCGACCAATTAATTATTGCAAAACCTACAAATGCCAAGTACATTAATTTCCCTAAAAAAAATATGATAATTAAACGCGGAGCTATAGCAAATTTTGAAAACTTAAAAGATGTAAAAGTAAAAGTTACCAATATTGAAAAATCTAAAGAAAATACTTTAATAACACTTAAACGTGAAGATGAAAAACCATTCTTCAGATTTTATAAAAAAATTACTGCAAAAGCAGAAAAGGCAATAGAAGCAGGAGAACTTACCATGCCTTAATAAACTTGAACTGTAATTTATTAAAGTGAATTATAAAATTTAAGTACCTTAGGTTCATAATTTATAATATGGAAAAACACAGATGTGGCTGGTGTATTGGCGATAATTTATATGAAGCCTATCATGATTTAGAATGGGGTGTGCCCGAAAAAAATGATGATACCCTTTTTGAATTTTTGGTTTTAGAAACTTTTCAAGCTGGTTTAAGCTGGATAACCATATTACGAAAGCGTGAAAACTTTAGGGAAGCTTTTGATAATTTTAATTATCAAAAAATTAGTAATTACAGTGAAGAAAAAATAGCCTCTCTTTTGAAAAACGAAGGAATTATTAGAAACAAATTAAAAGTCCGCTCTACAATTTCAAATGCAGAGGCTTTTATGAAAATTCAAGAAGAATTTGGAAGCTTTAGCACTTACATATGGAATTTTGTTGATGGAAAAACAATAAAAAACAAAGTAGCTCATTATAAAGAAGCACCCGCAAATACCGAACTTTCTGATAAAATAAGTAAAGACTTAAAAAAAAGAGGGTTTAAATTTGTCGGAAGCACTGTAATCTATGCATTTATGCAGGCCACTGGTATGATAAATGATCATGAAGTTAATTGTTTTAGATATGAAGAAGTTTAATTTTCTATTAGTGTTAATAACTGTATTCGGCAGCTTAAACCTTAATGCACAAGAAAAATACGAAAGAGAATACCGAATTAGAAAAAAAGAATTTCCAATTAAAGCACTACAACTTATAAAGACAAAACTAGACGATGCAAAAAAAATAAAATACTACAAAGAAATTGATAGTAGCATTACTAGTTTTGAGGTTAAATTTAAAAAGGCTCGCTTGTGGTATAGTATTGAGTTTGATATAAATGGTGATTTAGAAGATGTTGAGATTAAAATTAAAGATGTAGATATACCTAATGAAACTTACACAGCTATTGAAAGATATTTACACAATACCTATAGCTTGTTTAAAATTAAAAAAATACAACAGCAATATGTAGCTACTACCATTACTAACACTGATACTACTTTAAAAAATGCATTTCAAAATTTAATGTTACCAAGCGTAAATTACGAAGTAACAGTTGCTGGTAAAAAAGAAAAAAAGTATGAAGATTTTGAAATTTTATTTGATGCAGAAGGAAATTTTAAAAGCATAAAAAAATCACTTCCTCCTAATTATGATCATATACTTTACTAAAAAAATATTCTTGATTTTTAGTTTTTTAATAATTACAAATCTTACAGCACAAAATACGTCAACAGTATACACTGAACCAAAAATCGCAGTAAATTACAACGTAACTTCTGGCTACAAACATATATTTTCAGTAGCAAATAGGTCATTTTTATATAAAGACAATTCTAACTACATAAAAGCTAGACATATTGATTTAGCTCATTTTTCTGAATTAAGTGTTCGTGATAACCAAAGCTTAGCCTTAGGTATTTTATACCGCTTTAGAACTGTATTTGATAAGAGCACTGAAAATGAATTTCGAATTACGCAACAATATAACAAAAAACACAAACCCAACATTGTTCGTTATGGACACCGTTTAAGAGCTGAACAACGAATATTATCATCAATAACAGCTCATCGATTTAGATATAGGTTTACCGTAGACTTTCCTCTCTCTGGTGAAAATGTTGACATTGGAGAGTTTTATTTAGTTGCAGGAACGGAAGCTTTATTGAGTGCAAAAAGCGCTAGTAAACCTGTTTATGACCAACGATTTATTGGCAACTTAGGACTTCTACTTGCTAAAGGAACTAAATTACACGCAGGTATAGATTATAGACATGAAGATTATTTAGAAAATAGCAGTAACTCATACCTAGTAACTTCATCTTTAATTTTTTCTCTTTAATATTTTAATAAATTCTTGCCTTGAAATTTCTTGAGCACCTAAACTCTCTAAGTGCTCTGTGTACACCTGACAATCAATTAATTTATATTTTTTTAAAGCTAAATCTTTAGCTAAATGAATAAATGCAAATTTTGATGCATTACTTACTGTACTAAACATACTTTCACCACAAAAAACATGACCCAAGTCTATACCATACAAACCACCAACTAGTACATCATTTTCCCAAACCTCATATGATGTTGCTACACCTAAATTATGAAGTTTTTTATAAGCATTTTTCATGTTAGCCGTTATCCAAGTACCATCTTGATAAGGTCTTTTTATTTTTGCACAATTAGCAACAACAGTTTCAAAACAAGTATTTTTTGTTAATTTAAATTGTTCACTCTTTAAAACTTTACGCATACTTTTTGATATGTAAATAGCTTCAGGAAATAGAACCATTCGCGGGTCTGGACTCCACCATACTATTTGTCTATCATCATCAAACCAAGGAAAAATACCGTTTTTATAAGCCAATATTAATCGCTCAGGTGACAAATCACCTCCCACTGCCAATATCCCTTCAGGACTAGCTTTATCAACAGAAGGAAACTCTAAAACATCTGATAAAAAATGCATGGTAAATTGGTTTTATAAATTACATAATAAAAGCACAAAAGGCTTATTTAGTTTCCTAAATAAGCCTTTTTATAAGTTACAAGATTTACTTAAAAAGGTAAATCATCATGATCTTCTTCATTTAAATTATCTGCTGGCTGAAAAGAATCCATTGGAGGAACCGGAGGCATACCTGCTTCAGGAGCTGCAGCTGCTTGTAAATTTTCAATTCTCCAACCTTGAATAGAGTTAAAATATTTAGTTTCACCTTGAGGATTAACCCATTCTCTACCCCTTAAGTTAATACCTATTTTAACTGGCTGACCAACTTGCACACTATTTAATAAATCACATTTATCTTGTACAAATTCAACCATTATGTGTTGTGGATACTGCTCTTCAGTAGTAACAACTACTTCTCTTTTTCTAAAACCGTTATTCCCAAAAGTTTGCGTTTCGCCAACCATTTTTACTTTCCCTTGTACTTCCATTTTCTCTTAATTTGATAATTATACTTCTTAAAAAAGAAGTACTATAATTTGTATAAATACTTCTGCAACTTTACCTTGATAATTATGGTATACCAAAAACTATTTCTAGTATTAAACTACAAAAATACACAAATTAAAATCACTTATGAAAAATTGAATAGGACTAAGTTAAATAGAATATCTTTTAACTAATTACGTTATATTGTGAGAGAATTAACCATTTGAAAAAATGAACTTTAATCCTGAAAAAAAGATAACAACTATAATATTGCAAATTGCATCATTTGCTATTGTATGTCTTATACTGTGGAATACTAATAGTTTTTTTAAAAAATTTAAAGAAGAGGAACGGAATAAAGTAGAAATTTGGGCTAGTGCTTTAGTTGAATTACAATCGTTACCTGCCGATGCTGACCCTGGTAACTTACCTTTAAAAATATTTCAAAACAATACCTCAACACCAATGATTTTGGTGAATAGAGATGGCGCCATTAAAGTAAGTAATATGTCTGACAATGCAATTAAAGACACTGCATTAATTCAAGAAAAAATACTCCAATTTAAAGCAGAAAATACTCCTATAAAAATTGATCATAATGGCGAGGATTTAGCAACATTATATTACGGAAATTCTGAAGTATTAAATAAATTAAAATATTACCCTATAGCATTGCTATTGATCATGTTTCTGTTTGGAGCGGTAATATATTTCTTTTTTAAAACAACAAAATCATCAGAACAAAATAAGCTCTGGGCTGGAATGGCAAAAGAGACAGCTCACCAAATAGGTACACCCTTAACTTCATTGCTAGGGTGGAATGAGTTATTAAAGGCTGAAAACATTAACCCAAGTATCACTTTAGAAATAGAAAAAGATATAGCTCGATTAGAGACTATCACAGAACGCTTTTCTAAAATTGGATCACTGCCTATATTAGAAGAATTGGATATTGTTACCGAAACAAAAAATGCTTTTGATTATTTAAAAAGAAGAAGCTCTAAACTTATTCTTTTCTCATTTGAAAGTAAAATTAAATCTTTACCTGTAGCACTCAATAAATCGCTATACCAATGGACTATAGAAAACCTTGTAAAGAATGGTATTGATGCGATGCGAGGAAAAGGATGTATTAGCATTGAAATTATTAAAGAAGGAAATAATGCTGTAATTTTAGTTACTGATACTGGTCACGGTATTTTAAAAAGGGATTACACAACTATTTTTAATCCGGGTGTAACCTCTAAAAAAAGAGGTTGGGGACTTGGCTTATCATTAGTAAAACGCATTGTTGAAGAATACCATGAAGGAAAAATAAAAGTACTTTCATCAAGTAAAGAAGGTACTATTATGAAAATGTCTTTTAAAATAAAATAAAGAGATTATGGCAGAGATAAAAATGGAAGTAATTAAGGAGGCTGATTTAACCAACAATTGTCCTGAATGTTTTAATCAAGAATTAAAGTTATCTTTTTTTCAAAAACATAGTTATGGAAAGTTTATACATAAAACTACCAATGAAGTAACTTCTGAATTAGAGTGTAAAACTTGCCATACAAAAATATATCCAGTTGCTTGGACTCCTGATATTGAAAGGGTTTTTGAGTATTATCAAAAAATGGCAATCCCACAAAAGTCTTCAATTAAACTAACATCCTTATTTTATATTATTTTACTAATAAGTATAGCCGTAATAGCTGCAGGTGTTTATTTTATATTAGAAGGCGTATTAGTATAAATACTAATACAAATTATAATAAAGCAGATTTAATTGTTGTTGCTATAGACTCAAATTCTTCTTTAGAAAAAGCTTCTTTTTTTTGAAAAGTAGCATCGTTCATCATATTTAAAGGAATTAAATGTACATGAACATGTGGCACTTCAAGACCAATAACAGTCATACCTACACGCTTACAATCTATTGCTTTTTCTAATGCTATAGCTATTTTTCTAGAAAAAGTCATTAACCCATTGTATGTAGTTTCATCTAAATCTGTAATCTTATCTACTTCTTTTTTAGGAATACAAAGCGTATGCCCTTTAGCATTTGGGTTAATATCTAAAAAAGCAAAAAAATTAGCATCTTCAGCTATTTTATAACAAGGAATTTCTCCGTTTATAATTTTGGTAAAAATACTGGCCATGTTGTATAATTTTATTTTTTTACTCTAATGTTTGTTTTCTATCAACCTACTTATTCCTGTCCAAAACATTTTTAATGTGGTGGTAGGCTTGTCCATAAAGTCAGATAACAATAATAAATTATTTGCATATGCCCTTACCTCTTCTCCTTCTGAATTAGAACCTTTTGGGTTAGAATATGCCATATTCCAGTCTGCAAAAAACCTAGATTCTTTAGTTCCTTCCGATAGTATTTGCACACTAGTATGCCTACTATCTCCTTTTATTTTAGAAAAAGTAGTTTTTACAAACTTTTCATCACCTTCTAATATTTGAATAAAGTGATGGTTATAAAAAACCAAACAACCTGTAATACCATATTCAAAATTAAATTTTTCAGCTGTAGCCAAAATATTTATGATATCATCATGACTTGTTTCAGGAACTGCTAAAGATTTATAGGTTAACTCATACATAGTATTATTATGCTCTAGTAATTTCTAAAATTTCAAGTTTTAGTATGCCAGTAGGTATTGTAATTTCAGCAACTTCACCTACTTTTTTACCTAACAAGCCTTTGCCGATTGGAGAATTAACAGATATTTTTCCTGTTTTTAAATCCGCTTCACTTTCTGCAACTAAAGTATACTTCATTTCCATACCGTTGTTCTGGTTTTTCAGTTTAACAGTAGAAAGCACTAAAGCTTTAGAAGTGTCTAATTGTGACTCATCAATTAAACGCGCATTTGCATATATTTCTTCTAACTTAGAAATTCTAAGTTCTAACAAACCTTGCGCTTCTTTAGCAGCATCATATTCAGCATTTTCTGATAAATCTCCTTTGTCTCTTGCTTCTGCAATAGCTCTTGAAGCTTTTGGACGTTCAATATCTTTAAGCTGATTTAACTCCTCTCTTAATTTCTTTAATCCTTCTGCTGTATAATAAGATGTTTTACTCATAAGTATAACGTTTAATAAAAAAAGAAAATCCTCTTTTTTCTAGAGGATTTATGACAAATATACATTTTTTTTGTTCAACTTTGTATGAATTTTATTGAATTACACAGTTGTTATGAGAAGATGCTTTGGAGTTTTTTTGGTAATTTTAATGTTTGCTTGCGATAGCAATACTACAAATAGAAATCCTTATTTAACAGAGTATAATTTTAGTTATACTATTAATACAAATTTACCACTATACAGCTCTTTAACTAATGAAGGAAGTGCTATATATCTTGACAATAGCCAGGCCGGTATTAACGGTATTTTTGTTATAAAAACAAGCACATCATTTACTGGTTACAGAGCTTATGAAGCTAGTTGTCCAAACCATGAAATAAGTAGTTGTTCTACAATGACTTTAGATTCTAGTGGCAACTCTGTTACTTGTTCTTGCGAAGACTACAACTACACTTTATTTACTGGTCAATTATTAAGTGATGTTGATGATAGCGTTGATGGTTATTACAATATGCTTGAGTATACTGTTACTGCAAGTAGCAACATTATATCAATATCAAATTAAGCACTTATTGCAATATTTGACTCATCACCCAATTTGCATGTAATGCTGTTTCACCTGTTGATGGATGCTTCTTTCCGTCAACCAAATCAGCTTTCAAATTTTCAACATGGTATTGCTGCACATGCTTCGGGTTTTCAATAAACAAACTTTGAATTCCTTGTTCATTTTCTAAAACAATATCTTCTTCTGAAAATACTGAAAATTGAATTTTACCTTTATTTCCTATAATCTCAACTTTATCTTCTCTTTTAAATGAACCAAAGTTCCAACTCGCCATACCTGTAATTCCGTTTTCATGTACCCATGATGCTGTTATTGCATCTTTTGCACTATACAAACCTTGTTGATTAACACTTACTCCTTTAACTGTTTTAAAATCACCCAATAGATAAGCAAACAAATCTACCCCATGACTTGCTAAGTCATCAAAATAACCACCGGGTGCAATTTTTTTATCAGTACGCCAATTATATTCTCTTTTTAAGTCTATATCATTTGCTGGTTTTGATAAATTCCAACTTACACTCCTAATTTCTCCAATTTTATTCGCCCTTAACCAATTTTCTATCTGTAAAAAACGCGGTAATGAACGTCTATAATATGCAACAAACAAAGAGATTTTTTTCTTTTTAAATGCTTGAACTATAGCTAAACCATCTTCGTAACTTGGCGCTAAAGGCTTTTCTATACAACAAGGTTTCCCAGCATTTGCAACCTCTAAAGCATATAATTTATGCGTATCTGGTGGTGTCGCAATATAAATAGCATCAATATCTGAATCATTTATTAATGTACTAGCATCACTAAAATATTTTGGCACTTTATAGCGCTTAGCAAAATCTTTAGCTTTTGCAATATCTCTACGCATTACAGCTTCTAAACTAAAACCTTCTGTGTTTTGATATGGAGGACCGCTTTTTACTTCAGTTACTGATCCGCACCCAATAATACCCCACCTAATTGGCTTGTCCATTTTTAAACTATTATAATTTGTAAGAAACAAAAATAAAAAATAAAAAAAGGGGAATCTCATTTGTTATGAAATTCCCCCTTATTGAAAACTAAATTGTTTGGTTATTTAAAAATTTAATGTAGCTCCTAATAAAAAATTAGTTCCTGCTTGAGGGTAATAGCCCGCCCCTTCAATAGTTGTTGTTACACCTGGATCAGACCAAGTATCATCATAAGTATAAAAATAACCATTAGACTCATACAATTCATTAAAAATATTATTTACCAAACCAGACAGTACAATACTTTTAATAAAAGTATTTGTGTTAATTTCATACTGCACGTTAAAATCAATTGGAGAATATGCATCTAATTTTGAACTTTCAGCATCTATATTTCCCATATATTGTTCTCCTACATATTTGCCTAGTAAAATTACTTGTAAATTATCTATAGGCTTATAAGTAAATAAAGCTCCAGCAATTAAACTTGGTGAAAAAGAAATTTCTGTATCACCAAGATTTTCTAGAACACCATCTCTTTGAAAAACAAAATCCTTATTTTTATTTGTACTCAATGTGAAATTTGGTCTAAATGAAAAATGTTCTCCTAATATAATATTAGCATCAAATTCAAAACCCATACGGTAACTATCGCCAACATTTTCTCGAAGAGCAGACCCTACATCATTTAATTCACCTGTTAAAACCAACTGATCTTTATAGCCCATATAATAAAGGTTTGTATTTATCTGTAAGGTTTCTGAAACATAACGCCAACCCAACTCAAAATCATTTAATTTTTCGGGTTTAGGGTCTCCACTTTCATAATCATTTCTATTAGGTTCTCTATTTGCTACTGCATATGAAAAGTAAATATTATTATTTTTATTTGCATCATAAGTAATACCTGCCTTCGGATTAAAAAAATGAAAGGTATCATCTACCAAGCCAGTTTCAATAGCATTAGCCTCATACCCAACAGTTCTATATTGTATATCTCCAAACAGACTAAACTTATCATTTAATTTATAATTAGCTTTTGTATAAAGGTTAAAATCTGTTTTTTTAGAATTATCATCATAATACCGATCTCTAATTTCACTATCACTTGCATAACGAGCCCAAATAACTTCTCCGTAGTGCGCTCCTTTATAATTATTCCATCCACCACCAAAAATTAAATCTAAATTTTCTTGAACATAATTTGCAGAAAATACTGTACCATAAAAATAATTATCTAACCAACGCCTACGGATAAGATCAGTAGTATTTACCTCTTCACCATTTACCGTTATTGGTGTAAAACCATAGGTTTCAAAATCATCATCTTCTCTATATTGCTCAAAATAGCCGAGACCTCTGGTATAATGCAATGCAATATTTGTACTCCATGAATTATTTAATTTTTGATTCCATAATAACTGAGTATGATCTTGCTCATAATTATCTACCTCATTCTCATAAGTGTAAAAATTAAAGGTCCTATCTGTTTCTAAAGTTTCAGCATCAACACCATACCATGATTGATATGTAATTTCATGACCACCAAACTGCAAAGCTTTAATAAGTGTATTATCGTCTTTATAAGCTGCTTGTAAAAAATAAGATTTAAGGTCAGAAAAAGCTCTATCAATATATCCGTCAGAAGTCAATTTTGACAACCTACCTGAAATTTCAATATTGTTATTTAATATTCCTGTACTGAACTTTACTGTATTTTTAAAAGTATTAAAGCTACCAATAGATGATGAAATTTGTCCATAAGCATCTTCAGAAATACCATCAGTTAATAAATTTAAACTTGCTCCAAATGCACCGGCACCGTTTGTTGAAGTACCTACACCACGTTGCAATTGTAAACTTTCTACAGAAGAGGCAAAATCTGGCATATTAACCCAAAAAGTGCCCTGTGACTCCGAATCATTATAAGGTATTCCATTAATAGTCACATTCACCCTTGTAGCATCACTACCACGCACCCGAATACCTGTATAACCAACACCAGCACCTGCATCAGATGTTGTTACCACTGATGGTAAAAAGTTCATTAAAATAGGAATATCTTGTCCTAAATTACGAGGTTTAATCTGTTCTTTAGTTAAATTTGAGAATGTAACCGGTGTTTTATTAGTCACCCTAATGGCTGATACAAAAACTTCATCTAACACCACTTTTTTACCTTCTAAAGAATCAACTGGTTGTTGTGCAAAAGCATGTATACCCGTGACTAATAATACAGCTAAAAATAGTTTGTTCTTTAGTTGTAGAAAACATCTAGCAATGCCAATTTTATTATTTGGCAAAAGCTTTAAATTTGAAATAAGCATTTTCATTCGTACTAATAAGTTAGTGACAAATAAAAGGGGCTGTTATTCTAGTTAAAAATTAGTTTTTGGTTTGTATTTTCAAATTTGCATTGAAAATATGAAACCTATTCAAGTTCCTAATGGCGATTTACGCTTCCCTTGGCAGCATTACCCGCCCAGGTTCATTGGGTATAATCTCAGCTTTAACCTAAATTATAATAATAATTTAGAAATCGGCACCCCTTTGAGATGTTGCAAATATAAAATCGTAATTGAAATAAACAATACTTATTTGCAGAATATTAAAGCAACTAACTTTTTAAATGTAAAACAGGTATATTTAAACCAAATTCTACCTTTGTTAACACAGGACTGACAACTGTATTAGTTTAAAAAACGTAAGTATTACACAAGTTAAAAATTGGTATGCAAAAAAATAAATCTAAAAATAAATTTACGTTCCGAATCATATTAAGTTATATGATTTTAGGTGGATTAGCTCTAGCGTCTGGTATTTTTATTCTTTCTGAAGCAAAAGACTATTTAGCAACCAATAAATCAGAAAAAAGCGACACTAAACTAATAAAAACCAGCTCATTACTTACGCAGCTTTATGAAGCTGAAAGTCTTTCAAAATTAGCATTACAAAATAAAACTAAAGAGAGTTTTACAATTTACGCAAAAAAAATAGATTCTGTTTCTTCGGAAATTGATTCTTTAAAAAATGTAATTACTAGTGAATACCAAATAAATTTACTTGACAGTGTACAGCACCTTTTAAAGCAAAAAACATACAATAATGAAGTTTTAAGAAAGTTAAAATTAGAAAATGAAGCTAATAGCTCATTAGATGCTGCTTTAAATAAGTTTTTACAGTTAGAAGCTTCATTTGATAAAATATCAATTTACGACTTTAATGAAAACCCAGGTAAATTACCCAAATATGAACGTAAAATTTTAGACGAATGGGTTGCTTTACTAAATGCTAATGTTCCTAATGATGGCAATAATATTACTGATCCTGAAAAAATTGATTCAATAATTAAATCATCAAAAAAAATACTTTCTGATGCTAAAAATAAAGATCTAATCACGCAACGTACATTAGCTAAAAAAGAAAAAGAAATTAATAAAAATGATTTAGAATTATCACAACAATTAAGAAACATTATAACCGCATTTGAACAAGAAGTAATAAACACAACCATTATTAACAATCAAAAAAAAGATAGTATTTTAAAACGAAGTACACGTTTAGCGGGTATTGCTGCCTTATTAGGTTTTTTAATTGTAGGTATTTTTACTTTTCTAATTACACGTGATTATTGGCAAGTACAAACATACCGTCAAAATTTAGAAGAAGAAAAGAAATTTTCAGAGTCACTTTTAAAAAGTAGAGAGCAATTAATTGCTACCGTAAGTCATGACTTAAGAACACCATTAAATACAATTTCTGGTTATTCAGAATTAATTGAAAACACAACACTTTCACCAAAACAAGCTTCTTATTTTAAGAATATAAAATCAGCTACTAGTTATGTTGATAGCTTAGTTAATGATTTACTAGATTACTCAAAACTAGAAGCGGGTAAATTAAAGATAGAAAGCATACCCTTTATATTATCTGATTTATTAAACGAAACTGCTTTAGGGTTACAAGAAATAAATAAAAAGAAAAACCTTAAACTTCATATTGAAATTGACAGCAAATTAGATCATTTGGTTTTAGGTGATCCTTTTAGGTTACGTCAAATAATAACAAACCTTGTTAGCAACGCTTATAAGTTTACTCACAAAGGCCATATTACGATTAAAGCATTAGTCGCAGAAAACACCGCAGGGCTTTACGATACAACTATACATGTTATCGATTCTGGTATTGGCATTGAAAATGACAAACAAGAAGCTATTTTTAAAGAGTTTACTCAAGCTGATGACAGCACAGAAAAAAAATACGGTGGTTACGGTTTAGGATTAACTATTTCTAAAAAATTAGCCAACCTATTAAATGGTACTTTATCATTAGAAAGTGAAAAGGGAAGCGGAAGTGTATTTACCTTACAAGTACCCTTAAAAGTTTCTAAAATAAAAGTGAAGCCTACAACAAATGTACAGCCACAAATATCTGAGTTTGCACCTAACTTATCTATTCTAATTATTGATGATGATTTAGCAATGCTTAGGCTACTTAAAGAAGTGTGTGAAACATCAAAAATAAAAGCTATAACCTATTCTGATTTTTCAGAAATTCCTAAACAAGATACTCTAAAGTATGATGTTGTTCTAACAGATATTCAAATGCCAACAATTACTGGTTTTGAAGTAATTATAAAACTAAAAAAAGATAATTACTTGCATTATAAAAACCAACCAATATTAGCAATGACAGGTAGAAAAGATTTGAACAAGCAAATTTACAATCAAGTTGGCTTCGCTACAACTTTGCAAAAACCATTTACTAAATATCAATTTTTAGAACAACTTTCAAAGCTATTCCCTAAAGCAAGTTTATCAGTAGAAGTTACTAGCTCTAAAGATATTACACCCTCAAGTCTATACAACTTGAATACTATTAAATCTTTTATTGGCGATAATAATGATAGTTTAATTGAAGTGCTACATACCTTTTTAAAAGATACTGATGAAAATATTAAACTATTAAAAAAAGCTACTGATACTAATGATTTTTCGACAATAAATGCAGTGTCACATAGAATGCTTTCAATGTTTAGACAAGTGAACGCTTCAGACAGTGTTGCTATTTTAGAAACTTTTGAAAAACTAAAGCCAGATACCACTACAGATAGAGAATTAAAAGCACAATTTAAACAATTACAAAACAATTGCATTGCATTAAAGCTTGCTTTAAACGCTAATGAAACTATAAATCTAAATTATAATGGCTAATTTTATTATATAAAGTTTTTCTAGTAATCTGAAGTAATTTTGCTGCTTTAGATTTGTTGAAATTTGCTTCTTTTAAAGCTCTTAATATTTGTTCTTTTTCATAAGCATCTTTTGAAAAATTGACCCTTTCAGCTTTTTTATTTTCTTCAAAAAGTTCTTTTGGTAAAACATTTGTTTCAATATACTCTCCTGTAGTTAATAATACAGATCGTTTTATAATATTTTGAAGCTCCCTTAGGTTTCCTGGCCAGTGGTATTTTTTGAAAACAGCAATTGTTTCTTCAGAGAAACCAAAAACATTTTTACCAAGAGAAGCATTTGCTTTATCTAAAAAGAAATCTGCAAACAATAATAAATCTTCTAACCTATTATATAATGACGGAATTTCAATAGAAAATTCATTTATTCTGTGGTATAAATCTTCTCTAAAATTACCTTTTTCAACTGCATCGAGTAAATCTTCATTCGTTGCTGTTATTATACGAACATCTACATCAATTTCTTTTGTACTACCAACTCGTTTTATTTTTCGTTCTTGTAAAGCTCTTAGTAGTTGTATTTGATTTTCATACGATAAGTTTCCTATTTCATCTAAAAATAAAGTACCTCCATTAGCTGCTTCAAAATGACCTATTTTATCTTCTATTGCACCTGTAAAACTACCCTTTACATGACCAAAAAATTCACTAGTAGCAATTTCTTTAGGTATTGCTCCACAATCTACAGCTACAAAATTAAAAGTTCTTCTTTTACTTTTATCATGTATTGATTTTGCGGTAACCTCTTTACCCGTACCACTCTCCCCAGTTATTAGAAGAGACATATCAGTAGGGGCTACTAAATTTATATATTCATTCAATTTTTTTGAAGCTTCACTTATTCCTGAAATAGCTCCGGTCTTAGTTGCTGTTTCATTAGCAGTACTTTTATTTGATTCAGGCTCTTGAATGTTTTTTGATGAATCTAATTTTACTTGTGGTGATTTTTGTTGCAATGCATTAGCAATTAGCATTACAATCTCCTCAGGAGTAAATGGTTTTGATATATAATCAAAAGCACCTTTTTTCATTGCTTTTACTGCTGTAGAAACCTCAGCATAACCAGTCATAACAATAACTGGTATTTTTTGATTTTCCGCTTTTATATCTGTTAACAGTTGAATACCATCATAATTTGGTAAACGTAAATCTGTAATAACAACATCAAAACTATTGCTTTTGAATTTTTTTATTCCTTCTTCTGCACTAAAACTAATTTCAACTTCATAATCTTTCTTTGTCAAAAATTTTTGTAACATTTGACAAAAAGCAGTATCATCTTCAATAATTAAAATCTTAGGCATAAATTGGTTTTGTTACTTATAGATACGCAAAAATACAACAGAAAAGACTGAAGATAAGTTTTAAAGTTTTCATAAAAAAAGAGAAGGAGTGCAAATGCACTCCTTCTCTTACAAACCAACTTGATACAAATCTAAACTGGGCAAATTTTTATTGGTCTAACCAATTACCGTTTTCATCAGCGTAAAGTGTACCAGCAGTACCGTCTTCTAATGAAACTTCAAGCTTATATTCTTTGTCTTCGTTAACATATGCTTTATCAATACTTGCTGTAGGATAGTTTTTTGCTACTGCTGCAGTAACTGCATCTGGCAATTCATCTATTGAAATTTCAGAATATTCATCTTGAGCAGTTGCTACTACTTCAGTTGAAGTTTCTATTGTTACTAAATCTGACTCTTGAGCAAATGCTGTTAAACCTACAAACGTAAATACTGATGCTAGAATTAATTTTTTCATGATATATATTTTATTTATTAAACTTATTATACTTATTGAAAAAATAATACCAAATACCAAATTAGGCACAAAACAAATGTAAAATATTGAAAATCAATATTTTACATTTGTTTTGTGGAAAATAAAAATTGTATAATCCTGTGTATTACATTTACAATATGTATACTATATACACATATTAAGTATGTAATTAATATTATATAATGCTATATTTTAACATATTAATAATATAAATCTAAAAATATTTTACATGTCAAAACAAACAATAATAGTATGTGTATTATTTATAAATACCTTAAACTTGAGGTGAACTTCAGAAAGCCTATTTAAGCAAGAAGGTTTAAAATTAATAAATAAAAAAGAGAAAGAGTGCAAAAAGCACTCTTTCTCTATCAAATCAAAACCGGGCATTGTCTGATTTGCTATTTTATCCAAGTCCCGTTTTCATCGGCAATTATTGTATTAGAAGTCCCATCTTTTAACATTACCACAAGTTTAAAACGTTTTTCTTGGTTCACATACGCCTTGTTAATTTCTGCAGTCGGGAAAGTTTCTGAAAATGAAGCGATAATCGGCATAGGAAGTTCTTCAACTCCTACTTCAGTATAAGGCTCATCTAAAACTATATTTGTTTTTTTTATTGGTTCAGTACTGTTCTCTATTGCAAAAGCAGTAAAACCTATAAATGTGAATAAAAATGCTATTATTAAATTTTTCATGATTTTATTATTTAAATATTTAACTCATGTTATCTATTGAAATAATAATACCGTAAACATAAATTTAGCAGAAGAATTACAAATAAAACTGATTGTTAGTTAGTTATAATTAGAAGGGAAAATATGCTATTATTTAATTATGTGTAAATGTGTGTAAACACAGTTTAAATTGTGGCTTATGTATACAGGTTGTATCACTGTTTATTTTGAAATAAAAAAAATGCTTTTATACTATTGTTTTTTACTCACAATAATTATTACTCTATAGGTGTTTTTTGATTGCACACACAACGGAAGCCTCCGCCAAAGCCATCTTGTTCAGGTTCTCTAGAGCTACGTATGTATACAGAATTACTTAATTTATGAAACCCACGAATTACTTTTACAGTACCAGAGACTATGCTATCAAACCTAGGGTTTACAACAGGTTCTTTTGAATATAATGCTAACCAATCATTGGTCCATTCTGGTCTTCCTCCAGACATGTCATAAATTCCTAAAGGGTTTGGTGGGTAAGCGCCTACAATTGTATCATAAACAGGATAATTTCTTTTCTCTGTAAAACTTCCTTCAATTTTTCCACTATCTGTGGCATGCTCTACATCTAAACCACGGCTGCGTGCTGCATATTCCCATTGAGCTTCTGTTGGTAAATCTATGGATAAATTAAGTTGCTCTCCTAACCATTGACAATAGGCTTTTGCTTGGTACCAATTAATAAATGTAACTGCACAGTTTTGACATAGTCCTTTATCATCTCTCCAATTAGGTTGAACTTTATCTAAACCATTAAACTTAGTATATACATCAAACTCTTTAAAAGTTGTTTCGTATTTACTTATAGAATAACTATCTAAAGTAACTTGATGCTCCCTAGCTATTGAAACACCATTTTTACCCATTGTAAAAGCACCTCCTTCTACAAATACAAAATTAGCTTTTGCATCTTCTAAAATTTGCTCTTGTTCCGGGGTTGCATTTTTTTGTGAATTACAACTTTGAACCAGTAAACATAATACTATGAAAAACAATTTTAAAGGCATTATTCTATAGGTGTTTTTTGATTGCACACACAACGGAAGCCGCCGCCAAAGCCATCTTGTTCAGGTTCCCTAGAGCTACGTATGTATACAGAATTACTTAATTTATGAAACCCACGAATTACTTTTACAGTACCAGAGACTATGCTATCAAACCTAGGGTTTACAACAGGTTCTTTTGAATATAATGCTAACCAATCATTGGTCCACTCAGGTCTTCCGCCAGACATATCATATATTCCCAATGGGTTTGGAGGATAAATTCCCACTCTAGTTTCCAGTCCATAATTATCATTTATACCTCCTTCAATTTTTCCACTATTGGTTGCGTGTTCAACATCTAAACCACGGCTACGTGCTGCATATTCCCACTGGGCCTCCGTAGGTAAATCTATCGGTAAACCAAGTTGCTCCCCTAACCATTGACAATACGCTTTAGCTAAAAACCATGTATTTTTTTTGGCCGCATAATTAGGTCCATAATCTTGTAAATGGCCCCTGTATTGTGAATTGATTATTTCTTTACCATTTAATATAAAATATAAATCAAACTCTTTCCACGTTGTTTCATATTTACTTATAGAATAACTATCTAAAGTAACTTGATGCTCCCTAGCTATTGAAACACCATTTTTACCCATTGTAAACGTACCTCCTTCTACAAATACAAAATTAGCTTTGGCAGCATCTAAAATTTGCTCTTGTTCTGGGGTTGCTTTTTTTTGTGAGTTACAACTCTGAACCAGTAAACATAATACTATGAAAAACAATTTTAAAGGCATTATTCTATAGGTGTTTTTTGATTGCACACACAACGGAAGCCTCCGCCAAAGCCATCTTGTTCAGGTTCTCTAGAGCTACGTATATACACAGAATTACTTAATTTATGAAACCCACGTATAATTTTATCTTTTCTAACATCTATAGTATCATATCTAGGATTTTCAATAGGTTCATCTGGATAAATAACCGCCCAATCGTTGGTCCATTCTGGTCTTCCTCCAGACATGTCATAAATTCCTAAAGGGTTTGGAGGATAAATTCCAACTTTAGTATCTACTCCATAATTATCATTTATACCTCCTTCAATTTTTCCACTATTGGTTGCGTGTTCAACATCTAAACCACGGCTACGTGCTGCATATTCCCACTGGGCCTCCGTGGGTAAATCTATAGGTAAACCAAGTTGCTCTCCTAACCATTTACAATACGCTTTTGCTAAAAACCAATTCATTCCAATAGCTCCAAAATCTGGTCCCATATCATCTTGATTTCGGTAATTAGGATAAACAAGTTCTAAATCATTTAATTCCGAATATACATCAAACTCTTCCCAGGTTGTTTCGTATTTACTTATAGAATAACTATCTAAAGTAACTTGATGCTCCCTAGCTATTGAAACACCATTTTTACCCATTGTAAAAGCACCTCCTTCTACAAATACAAAATTAGCTTTTGCATCTTCTAAAATTTGCTCTTGTTCCGGGGTTGCTTTTTTTTGTGAATTGCAACTCTGAACCAGTAAACATAATACTATGAAAAACAATTTTAAACGCATTATTCTATAGGTGTTTTTTGATTGCACACACAACGGAAGCCTCCGCCAAAGCCATCTTGTTCAGGTTCTCTAGAGCCTGATCTACTATATACAGAATTACTTAGTTTGTGAAAACCACGAACTACTTTTTCAGTTCCTGAAACTATAGTATCGTACCTTGGGTTGATAATAGGCTCTTTCGGGTACAAAACAAGCCAATCGTTGGTCCATTCAGGTCTTCCGCCAGACATGTCATACAAACCTAAAGGGTTTGGTGGGTAAGCTCCTACAATAGTATCATATACTGGATAATTTCTTTTCTCTGTAAAACTTCCTTCTATTTTACCACTATCTGTGGCATGCTCTACATCTAAACCACGGCTACGTGCTGCGTACTCCCATTGGGCTTCCGTAGGTAAATCTATAGTTAAACCAAGTTGCTCTCCTAACCATTGACAGTACGCTTTAGCTAAAAACCATGTGTTTTTTTTGGCCGCATAATTAGGTCCATAATCTTTTATTTTACCTCGATGATGTGGGTTAATTATTTCTAAGTCATTCATTATGTGATATAAATCAAATTCCTCCCAAGTGGTTTCATATTTACTTATAGAATAACTATCTAAAGTTACTTGATGCTCTCTAGCTATTGAAACACCATTTTTACCCATTGTAAAAGCACCTCCTTCTACAAATACAAAATTAGCTTTGGCATCTTCTAAAATTTGCTCTTGTTCTGGGGTTGCTTTTTTTTGTGAATTGCAACTCTGAACCAGTAAACATAATACTATGAAAAACAATTTTAAACGCATTATTCTATAGGCGTTTTTTGATTGCACACACAACGGAAGCCGCCGCCAAAGCCATCTTGTTCAGGTTCTCTAGAGCTACGTATATACACAGAATTATTTAAGGAGTGAAACCCACGAATTACTTTTACAGTACCAGAGACTATGCTATCAAACCTAGGGTTTACAACAGGTTCTTTTGAATATAATGCTAACCAATCATTGGTCCATTCTGCTCTACCTCCAGACATATCGTAAACTCCTAAAGGGTTAGGCTGATAGGTACCAACAGGTGTATCTGTCCCGTAGTTATCATCCTCGCCTACTTCAATAATCCCACTATCTGTGGCATGCTCTACATCCAAACCACGGCTACGTGCTGCATATTCCCACTGGGCCTCCGTAGGTAAATCTATAGTTAAACCAAGTTGCTCTCCTAACCATTGGCAATAGGCTTTTGCTAAGAACCATGTGTTTTTTTTGGTCGCATAATTAGGTCCATAATCTTGTAAATGACCCCTGTATTGTGAATTGATTATATCTTTACCATTTAATATAAAATATAAATCAAATTCCTCCCAAGTGGTTTCGTACTTACTTATCGAGTAACTGTCTAATGTAACCTCATGTTCATACGCAATTGAAACACCATTTTTACCCATCGTAAACGTACCTCCTTCTACAAATACAAAATTAGCTTTGGCAGCATCTAAAATTTGCTCTTGTTCTGGGGTTGCTTTTTTTTGTGAATTGCAACTCTGAACTAGTAAACAAAATACTATGAAAAACAATTTTAAACGCATTATTCTATAGGTGTTTTTTGATTGCACACACAACGGAAGCCTCCGCCAAAGCCATCTTGTTCAGGCTCTCTAGAGCTGCGTATATACACAGAATTATTTAAGGAGTGAAACCCACGAATTACTTTTACAGTACCAGAAACTATGCTATCAAACCTAGGGTTTACAACAGGTTCTTTTGAATATAATGCTAACCAATCATTGGTCCATTCTGCTCTACCTCCAGACATATCATACAAACCTAATGGGTTTGGTGGGTAAGCTCCTACAATAGTATCATATACTGGATAATTTCTTTTCTCTGTAAAACTTCCTTCTATTTTACCACTATCTGTGGCATGCTCTACATCCAAACCACGGCTACGTGCTGCATATTCCCACTGCGCTTCTGTGGGTAAATCTATAGGTAAATTAAGTTGCTTTCCTAACCATTGACAGTACGCTTTAGCTAAGAACCATGTATTTTTTTTGGCCGCATAATTAGGTCCATAATCTTTTATTTTACCTCGATGATGTGGGTTAATTATTTCTAAGTCATTCATTATGTGATATAAATCAAATTCCTCCCAAGTGGTTTCGTACTTACTTATAGAATAACTGTCTAAAGTTACTTGATGCTCCCTAGCTATTGAAACACCATTTTTACCCATTGTAAAAGTACCTCCTTCTACAAATACAAAATTAGTTTTGGCAGCATCTAAAATTTGCTCTTGTTCTGGGGTTGCTTTTTTTTGTGAATTACAACTCTGAACCAGTAAAAAAAGCAGTAATAATAGTTTATGAAATTTTAAAATTCTTTTATCCATGCTTTGTCTAAATTTTTAATAGTTTTTATATGTTTTTCAAAACGTTTCCAATCATCAGTATCTGTTAACAATTCGTTTTGCAAAAACTGTTTACTTTCTTGAACAGCTATAAAGCGCCCAGAGGTTTCTTTGGTAGTCTCATCATGCACTTTGTATGTGCCATCTAAGGCTTTAACCGCCATATGCTCCATAGTTTCTTGCCATTCGCGCCCATGAGTAATAGACTCAATAATTATCAACGCAGCCTCTTCAAAATCAGCATATAAATCACCAGAAACTAAATTAGCTATGACATCAATTTCTTTTTGCCTATCTTTTCTAATAATTTGATTGTATTTATATTCCGCCAATTGATACAACATACGGCCTTTAACTTTAGGTGGTACGTAGTTAAGCATATTCGAATTCGCTATAACATTTGCAGCCATATATTCAGTTTCAGTTCTATTCTCTTCGTAGTTTTTAAAATCATCAACAAAGTCATTAAAATCTTGTAAAATTGAAAAACCAAAAACAGCAGAGCTTCCCATTAAAGCTCCCGCTGTTTTAAAATAATCTTTTTGTTGCCAAAGTTTTAGTATCCATCCTGTATACACTTCAAAAACATTAATACGAGATTCAGTAGCCTCTCCAAAACTATCTAATGCCTTTTCAAAAACTTTAAGAATATTAAAGTCATTTTCTTCTAGCTTATGATATACCAATACCACAAAATCATATAATTGCTCAATACCAACACTAAAACTCATAGCACCCCCACCGCCTAAGCCCCAAGTAGCATTAGCTTTTACTTTTATTTGAAAAGTACCCGTTTTTTGATCAAATCCGATTTTAAATTCTCCCTCTAGCCCTGCACCTGCAGTACCTGTTACTGCACCACCCACACTAGCTAAAACTCCCCAACCTTTAGTAATTTTTTCAGGGTTTGTCCATTCTAGTGCTATACTTAAAGAGGCTTCAGCTTTAGCTCCTGCAAAAGCGGAAGCCTTTCCACCAGCATCAGCTCCAAAAAGGCTAACATCTGCCGAAGGATTATTTTTTCCTTTATCTGTTGCTACTAATTGTTTACCATTATAAGCTGTAGCTTTTTCTTCTGTTTTCTCTTTTTTACCTGTTAATTGCGCTACTCCATTATAGGTATTCACCTCAAAACCACCCGATAAATTAATGGAAGCTCCAACAAAACCACTTACACTCCCTTCTACATGAAAACGCCCCTGTCCTAATTTTATAGTTTTTTCTTCAGGTATTCTTTTCTTTACACTTTCATATACATTTAAGCCTACAGTTCTATTAGCAACCACTCTACCTTCTTTTTGTACATTTAAGTTATTTTCTCCATCGCTTAAAATAGGATTTACAAGAGTATCTATATAAAATATTTTAAAGTCTTTTTCACTAATACCAGGAACTTCACTAAAAATAAAGTTTTTAGTGTGTTTAAAATAAGTTTCTATAAGCTGTTTATCTGAAACTTTAGAAACCAAGTTTGGAAATGTGCCTGATATTACTCCACCATCTAAAGATTTACTATTTGCATTTTGATCATTAATAACTTTAGATTTAATTTCCGTAGAAATAATGTTTGAATGGGGATATTTATATTTTTTTACAGCTAGCTTTAATTCTCGTACTAAAATATCTTTTAATTTATCATTATCATTCATTTGCATATGTAGGAAGCGCTTTTTATATATCTCAGGATAATTTTCCATCATATAACCAGATAAATAAATCATATCTCGTTCTTCGTCTCCCCAAATACCATCTTCAAAATACTCGTTCCACTGTGCCGTATTATTCGTAAAAAAAGCATGTGTAGCATTGGCCCGGCGATAGCCCATTCTTTTATTGTAATCATCATCACCAGTAGTATCAGCTTGACCTACCACTTGTATAAAAACCTCTTTGTCTTTTACAAATGTTTTTTGAACCACAATACTTTGCAATTGCATAGCAACATCAAGTGCTGCACTAGCATTCATAAAAGAAGAATTATGAGCAAAAGTAGCCGCCTCTGTATTTGAATTGGTGCTTGAATCTTTTAATTCAATATCAAAACACTCTGTTTCTATTTCAACACTAAATTCTAAATCTATCCCATTATTGTCTGGCAAATACAAATTTGCTTGAACACCAGCTTCTGCTAAAGAAAATTTAGCCTCCGCAGAAACACTTGCAGATGCTTTACCATCTGTAAAATTAAAATTAGCAACCCCACCTGCATTAGCAGAATAGCGCATAAGTTGCGCACCTCCGCTAGCATCAAACATTACTTTCGGTAAAGAATGTTCATATACCTCTTCTATTAATTCTTTTCTTTTTTCTAATTCTAAAGGTATTTTTATGTATTTAACTTTAATAATTTCATCAACAAAAGTCTCATCTGTTTTTGCCCATATTTCTCTAATTAATAGTAATACTTTATTCCAATCATGATGGTCAAAAATTTCTTTTTCGAGTAAGGTTTTTATTTTATCTCTTTTTTGCTCCTTTTCTTCGTAATTAAAATTTGCTGTTTCATTAAAAAAAGTTACGGCATTGTCTATCAACTCTGCATTTTCATCGTTTAAAAAACCACGTATGATTGGATCAGGAATAAAATTATTAATCTTGTTTAATTTTAAAGTTCCATCAGTTTTACCAAAGTTCCAATCTTCATTAATCTCTGTTTTAACTTTTTTTAAAGCTTCTTTTAATTTACTATTTTTATTTTCTTCCCCTTTATTAGCAGTAGCTTGTTCTTCTTTTTGTTTTTTCTGTTTTTCATCAGTTGTACCGTCTGTACTATCCGTTTCCATTTCATCTAGAAGGAATTTCATACTTTTTGCTAACGTAGGATCTTCTGCATATAAATCTACAGGAAATTTAAATTTTTCAAATCTACTCCTTTTATGTTTTTCATCATTTACTTGAATTAAATCATGAATTGACGCATAGAATGTTCTTTTACTCACAAGACCAACACCCTCAATTAAAGATTTGTAACCGCCTTGTGGCACTGGGTCTATATCTTCCTCATTTTCTTCTTCACTTATAAGGCCTCTAAGTTTATCTTGAGCAGTTTTAAGACTTCCTAAATCACTTGCGTTAACAACCTCATTACCATCATCATCTTTTGTTTTGGGTATTTTTGCTTGAGCTTCTGTTAATTCATTAACTGCATCATCATATTTTTTAGTTTTTTCTAAAAGTGAATCAAACCTATGTGCCTCCAAGGCCCAAACTTGTTGTATTGTATCTTCTGCATTAGGATCTAAATCTTTATGAATACTTGGAAAAAAAATGAGTTCTGTAACACCTTTACCTCCCCCTGGAGCTTTTGCAGTTGCTTTTTTATCAGTATCTTCTTGTAATATTACCGTTGCCATTTGTTTCGTTTTACGCGGAGTTAATCTTCTTCTTCGATAATTTCTAATTCTACCTTTTGAAGGTTTGACGTAATTAGTAAATCTTCCAAAATATCATTTTCTAGATGGATACCATTATACATAAAATCATATTCGTCATCAGATAAATCAATATCTACCAACTTACCTATACAATTTTCTGTTTTAATTTCAAGTATTAGCTTGTCTTCATACAGTTCTTCTAT
Organism: uncultured Cellulophaga sp.; assembly: GCA_947496695.1. GTDB lineage: Bacteria > Bacteroidota > Bacteroidia > Flavobacteriales > Flavobacteriaceae > Cellulophaga. The sequence goes on from CANMEI010000002.1 coordinate 300,258, forward strand.
CTCATTACCTTCTAAATCAGTATACCTACATGATAAAATTTGTGGCTCAGTATCTTCCTCAACAGGCTTAACTTCAGCAAACGGATTACTTGGGTTCCAGACTTTTTCAAAAATTACATCACGTACACGTTGTATTCCCGGAGTAATGGTTAGTTCCATTTTTAGCGGATCGTGCCCTGTTGCGCTAAATTGCTCTCTTAAAGCTACACAATAACAATTAGCAAATTCAAAATCAAATAATTTAGTTAAACCATCTCGTTTGAAAAAACGGATATATCCATCATATACTTGATAGTCATCAAGCATCCATAAATGAAATAAAGAATCTCTTCCTGTAGATTCTACTACAAAGCTTATTTGTCCGCCTTCTACATTTGCTTTAGGTTTTCCTCTAGCATCAAGCAGTTGGTGGTACACATAATTACTATTAAGAACATTACGTTCTTCACCATTAATAAATAATTTTGCTACAAAAGCCATAATTTAATTCTTATCAATTTAAAAATATGTAATAGCTTTACTACACATAGTTAGCTAAAAATAAAACAATTAAATAAACCTTTTATTGTTTATTTATATTTTCCGTTGAAATGCACTTCATTTTTTTACAGTTTTAAATGCCTGTAATTTTTTTGCATAAAAAAAAGTTGCCGAAGCAACTTTTTAAACCAAACTAACCAAAATAATCTATTTAGAAATAGACCCAAAAAAACATAATTTTTTACATATCAAACCAGTTACCTTCAGCATCAATATAAAGTTCAATAACTTCATTTTCTGCTTTAAGTTCTAGTTTAAAATTATAATCGTCATTCATATATGCATTTAAAATCGCAACATTAGAGAATGATTGTTCAAATGTATTTATTACCGTATCTGGTAAATCATAAATATTTATCTCATTATATTCTTCAGAGAAAATAGTATCCATAATTCCATCGTGAAAAATGGGAGCTTTATCATGTGCAGAGATGTTTCCTAAACTTCCTATTGCCAGTGCTGTTGCGTATACTAAACTCTTCATCTTCTTTCCATTTAAATTGTTATTACTAGAATAGAAATAATAATGCCAAAAAGTAATAAAAATGAAAAAACCCTTATAATACAATGCATTATAAGGGTTTTCATGTTTTTCACATCTATTTACAATTGTGTAATTGTATAAATTTCACTCAATAAAATGTGTAATAAGTATACACCTTTATTAAACTTGGTGTGCAGGTTTTAATAAATCTGTCACTGTTTTAACCGGATTAAAGGTAATTATTGGAACCTCAACAAAAATAGTATTCCAAAATGCCATTGCACCATTCCATAAACCAGGAAGTTCAAGTGCTTTTAATTCTTTACCATCTTTTGTTTTTTCAGTAATAAAACCTTGTTTCTCATCAACAAATTCTAAGAGGTTATATTTTTCTCCTTTATAATTTTTCACTCCACAAATTAAATCAACAGGGTTAAAGTGCGTTGCATTACTCATAATACCAAATTGATCCTTATCATCTACATCAACCTGAGCAGATTCTATAATTTGTAATGATATTCCGTTACGGTCATTAATCCAGAAAGGTCCTCCACCTGGGTCACCTTCATTTTTAACCATTCCGCAAATACGAATAGGTCTGTTTATCTTCGATTTTAAAGTTTCTATTTTCTCAGAAACAGAAGCATTCTCAAAACTTTCATTAAACTTCACATTCAATCCTTTTTCAACAAATACTTGAATTTCAGAAATTAAACCTTCTTCTAAATCTTTATTCTCGTCTAATATTGCAGCATATTTAAATGCTTTTTCTTGAACTTTTAATAATAGTCCTGCTAATACTTTTTTACTATCTGCAACAGTATTTATAAACTCATCTTTTATAACGTTATCTATATTTTTAATAAAAATAACATCTGCATCTTGTTCATTTAAATTTTCAATTAATGCTCCATGCCCACCTGGACGGAATAATAAAGATCCATCAGCATTTCTAAACAAATCATTATCCATCGTAACCGCAATAGTATCCGTTGATGGTTTTTGAAAAGAATAACTTACATTAAATGATGTATTGGTACTTGCAGAAACACGTTCTTTAATTTTATCAAACTCTGCATTAAACATATCACCATGTTGCTCTGATATTGTAAAATGAAGGTTGGCTTCTTTATTTGTACTTGCATACAAAGCTGCCTCTTTTAAATGTTCTTCGAAAGGCGTTGCTGCAAAATCACCATAATTATGAAACGGCAATAAACCTTTTGGATAAAAACCGTAGTTTAAACCTGTATCGCGCAACATGTCTTCAATAAATAAGTACAGCTCTTCACCTTTTGTCGTGGCTTTACCTTTTATTCTTTTTTCTATTATTTCATAGAATGGTAAATCTTTCATACCATCTAAAAATGTCTTTACTGCTTTATCTTCTGTACGTGAAAAATAATCTTCAATACTTTCTTCTTTTGGGTCATATTTTTCTAAAAAACTAAAAAATGCTTTAAACATTCTTGATGCCGCACCTGATGCAGGAACAAACTTAAGCAAGGTTAAGTCTTTTTTAGAATTCTCAAAATTATCAACTAGCTCTTTCTCTTCATCATCAGAAAATTTAGAAATACCTTCTGTAACAATTGCAGCTTTATCTAAATTGACAAACGGAATGCCTTCTTTAAAAGATTCTATTTGCCCTAATACTTTATCTTTTGCTATTCCTTTAGATATTAATTGTTGATTGTCTTTTTCTGAAAATTTGATCATGAATTCAATAGTGTGTTTATGTGGTTTATAGCTGTTTTAAGTCTAGTTTTTTTGTCTCCTTTTAAAAGTACATAGTTTCTGTCATATTTATCTAACGTATCTTTAAAATATTGAAACATTTTTTCTCTCTCAAGAGGTTTATCTCGAAGATCATCTTCCTCCCAAGGAACATCAATGTAAGTTAGAAAATATAAATCATATGTATTTTCAAGAGCGTATTTTTCTAGAGTTGGGTCGCAATGCCCAATATAATAAGCTTCCGAATATACTTTGGTTTCCAATAAATCAGTATCGCAAATCAAAATTTTATTAGCTTTTTTAGCTAATTTATTTTCTAGTTGCATTTGCCCAGCCGCAATAGGCAATAAATCATGAGGTTCACATGTTTTACGCTCTTCATTCCACTTATCTTGAAGATATTCTCTAGCATACTCAGGTGCCCAGACAGAATTGTAGTGCCTTGCTAATTGTTCTGATAGCGTAGTTTTTCCAGTTGATTCTGGTCCGAACATTACTACTTTTAATACGTTTGAAGGTTCTTGTTTATATTTTTCTTCCATGCGAGATAGCCAAATATGGCAATGAATGTGAATATTAAATATTGAAAACTAGTAAAAGTAAAACCTTTATAAAAATATAAAGGAACTGATATTATATCGCCTATAATCCAATATAACCAATTTTCAATTTTTCTCTTAGCCATAAGCCACATTCCAACAAAAAAGATTGCTGTAGTTATAGTATCAACATAAGCTGTCCAGCTTGTCCATTTATCAAAAATTTGATACACCGTAAATACAAATACTATTGTTGTTATGAATATGATTACAGAAATTTTATGTTCTTTTTTTGTGGTAAATGAAATTGGAGTTGTATGCTCTCCATCAACCTTACGTGTCCAAATATACCAGCCATAAACACTCATTATAAAATAATAAGCGTTTATCATCATATCACCCAATAGACCCCATGCAAGAAGTAAATACACAAAAATTGATGTACTTATCATGCCAGTTGGGTATACCCAAATATTATTCTGTTTAGAGAATAATACCGATAAAAACCCAAAAATCACAGCTACTATTTCTAGTACTATAAAATGTGTTTCGTACTCATAATATTGTTTAAACAGAAAATCAAAAATGAGGCTCATAATCGCTTCTGTCAGATTTTACAATTTTCATATACAACAAACCTTTATCCATAAGCTCAAAAGCTTCTTTAATTTCAGTTTGCAAAATAGCCATTACTTGATCGTAGTCACCATAAACCTGAGTACTCAAAGGATTTTCTAAAACAGTTAAACCTGAGTTTCTCATCTTTTTAATAAATTGGATAATAACATCTTCAAAAGTGTCTTGTAATGGTGATAATGTAAGTTCTACAGAAATGTTCATTTTTATAATTATAGTTTTACAGAATACACACAAGTGTACCCTTCAAATTCTAAGAAATCTACGGAGTATGATGAGTTTTTACCTTGATAGGTAATTTCAGCAATAGATTCTGTTTCATCTAAAGCAAACTCTTTTACATCAATATGTTGTAAAAAACTTAATCCTTTTTCAGAATATATTTTATATAATGCTTCTTTTGCTCCCCAAACAATTGTCAATTTTCTAATAATAGCATCAGCATTTGCTAATGTTCTATATTCTTCTGGTTGGGTAAATTTGTGAGCAATTTTTAATATTTTTTCTCTTTGCATTTCAATATCAATACCAACCTCATCAGTATGAGCTACAATGATTCCTGTAAAATCATGCGAATGTGTTATTGATATATGATTACCATCTTTTAAATGTGGTTTGCCGTTAGCATCATAATACAAATCATGGTCAACATAACCAGCTTCTGCCATTAAATGTCTAATACTTAAAAAGCCTTTTCGGTGCTGTTCCGATTTCATATCCAACATACGTTGCTGACAGGCAGGTGTTAAGATAATACCTTCTGCAAGTTCTTCTTCTGTTTCAGAAACTTTCCAAATATAAACTGTTATACTAGGTGTTACAGTAATTGTTTTGTAAAGAGCCATGGCTTTAGTACCTTTGCAACCACTAAAAATTAGTGATTTTAATTGCTATTTAACGAAAGTAAAAAGAAAAAAGGATATGAGCACTAAAACTGTTTCCTATGTACCCTATAAAGTAAAAGATATTTCTCTATCTGATTGGGGAAGAAAAGAAATTGACTTAGCTGAAGCTGAAATGCCAGGTTTAATGTCATTAAGAGAAGAATACAAAGACGAACAGCCTTTAAAAGGAGCTCGCATTGCAGGATGTTTACACATGACTATTCAAACTGCTGTACTTATTGAAACTTTAGTTGCCCTTGGTGCTGAAGTTACATGGAGTTCTTGCAATATTTTCTCGACACAAGATCAAGCCGCTGCTGCTATTGCTGCTGCAGGTGTTCCTGTTTATGCTTGGAAAGGTTTGAGCGAGGAAGAATTTGATTGGTGTATTGAGCAAACATTATTCTTTGGTGAAGATCGTAAACCATTAAACATGATTTTAGATGATGGTGGTGATTTAACAAATATGGTTTTAGATAAATATCCTGAACTTGCAAAAGACATTAAAGGTTTATCTGAAGAAACTACAACTGGTGTTCACAGACTTTATGAAAGAGTTAAAAATGGTACGCTTCCAATGCCTGCTATTAACGTGAATGATTCTGTTACTAAATCTAAATTTGATAACAAATATGGTTGTCGCGAAAGTGCTGTTGATGCTATTAGAAGAGCAACTGACACTATGTTAGCAGGTAAAAGAGTTGTTGTTTGTGGTTATGGCGATGTTGGTAAAGGTACTGCCGCTTCTTTTAAAGGCGCTGGTTCTATAGTTACAGTTACTGAAATTGACCCTATTTGTGCTTTACAAGCCGCTATGGATGGTTTTGAAGTTAAAAAATTAGAAAACGTTGTTGGTAATGCCGATGTTGTAATTACAACAACTGGTAATAAAGATATTATTCGTGGTGAACACTTTAAAGCCATGAGAGATAAAGTTATTGTATGTAACATTGGTCATTTCGACAATGAGATTGACATGGCTTGGTTAAATGACAACTATGGTGACACTAAAGATGAAATTAAACCACAAGTAGATAAATATACTATTGATGGTTCTGATATTGTTGTTTTAGCAGAAGGTCGTTTGGTAAACTTAGGTTGTGCTACTGGCCACCCTAGTTTTGTAATGAGTAATTCATTTACCAATCAAACTTTAGCTCAAATAGAGCTTTGGAACTATAGTGATAAATACAAAAACGAAGTGTATATGTTACCTAAACATTTAGATGAAAAGGTAGCTAAATTACACTTAGAACGTTTAGGTGTAGAGCTTACCGAATTAAAGCCAGATCAAGCATCATACATTGGTGTTACAGTTGAAGGCCCATTTAAACCTGAGTATTACAGATACTAGATTTAAAATATTTAATTATATAACATCAAAATCCTTATTTTTAATTCAAATAAGGATTTTGATTTTTTTAACCCCAAACCAGCTTAATGAATATACTTTTAACAGGAGCAACTGGCACCTTAGGGTCTAGAGTGCTTTTTTCACTTTTAGAGCAACGTTTTAATACCATTGAACGTATTTACCTTCCTGTACGCAAAAAAGCAACTCTTACACCTGACAATCGTATAAACAACATTATTTCTAGTGAATTTGCTCCAGCATTTATTAAAAAAAATAAGGCCGAGATTAATTCAAAAATTATTGTCATAAATGCTGATGATTTTTTACAGCCTGAAAACTATATTAGTAATACCAAAATTGATTTTTTTATTCATTCAGCAGGTTTTGTAAATCTCTCTACAGACCCAAATGCCAAACAAGAAATATTTAAAGAAAATTTACAATTCACTAAAGATATTTTTAATGCTTTTTACGCACACACTACTAAATTTATTTATATAAGCACAGCATTTGCCGCAGGTAATATTGGCGGTCTAATACAAAATGATTACACACAATTAGGTAGTGAAAATTATCGCAATCACTATGAAGCCTCTAAACATGCTTCTGAAAAATTTTTAATTGAAGCCGGAAAAGAAAAAAATATTCCCATTCAAATATTAAGACCTAGCGTTCTTGGTGGTAATATTACTGAAACCCCTAATTACTTTATATCAAAGTATATGGTTTTCTATCTTTTTGCAAAATTTTTCAACAATACAACCTCTGATGATACCGTTAGAATTACCACTACAGCTACTACAGGTTTAAATATTATTCCTACTGATTATGCCGCTCAAGTTATTGCTAAAGTAATTTCTACAGATATTGAACAATTAAATATTGTACATTCAACAGAAACAAATATGATGAAAGGCATCACTAAAATTCTAGATGCTGTAGATTATAAAAATTTTACTTTTACAGAAGATTTAATTAATGCTTCTACAGGGTTTTCGTCAAAATTAGAAGCTTTTTATTACGAGACAATTGGCGTGCATTTACACCCCTACATGACCTCAAAACCTCATGAATGGGACACTACGCTTTTAGAAAGTATTTTACCCATTCCAGAATATAATTTAGAAGACTATTTAACAGAAACTGTAGCTTTTGCTAAAGGCAAAAAGTTTAGAAACCAAAAATGGTAAAAAATAAAAAGGGCTAACTTTTAAAAGTTAGCCCTTTTCTATACTTTAAAAAAAAGTAGTTATTTTTCAATTCCTAACTTTGCTAAATCGTAGAAAAAGAAATCTTTTTCATCATTCATTGCTACAAACAGTCCATTTTTAAACGTATCATTTAATGGCACTGTAACTACATCACAACCATCAGTTTCAAGTGTTGACAAGTTTACTGCTTTAATAAATTTATTAGTAGTTCTTGAAAAAATATTGAATTGTCCCTTTTGTTGATCAGATACTATTATATAGCCTGTACCATCATTATAACGTGCAATCGCAATTCCCTCAATATCTTCTTGAAAAAGATCTGTACCAAATACGCTTATTTCTTCATTCCCCATATCTGGTTCTATATAATATTTACGCACACCATATTGCTCATCAGAATAATAAACAAAACCCAACTCTGCATCTACAGCTATTGCCTCTATTTCTTTTTTACCACTAAATTTACCAAACTTCCTAACCATAGTTGAGTGTATCACCCCTGTAGTATCAGCATCAATTTTATATTGATATAAGTATCCATTTTCAGGGCCTGTTTTACGACCAACTATTGCATACAATATATTTGTTTTTGATGACTTATATAAGCTTATACCCATTGGAAATGTAAACTCAGGATTAGTTTCATCTTCAAAAACTTTAAAACCTCCATTATCTAAAGGTTTCATGTCTGGTACAGAAAACATTCGTATTTGATTCTTTTCTCTTTCAGTAAATAAGATAACATCCGTTTTAGTCGAATCATTTAACTGAAATCCATAAGCTAAATCAATATTATTAGGTCGTTCAATATTTTTAATTGTTTTATTTTCAATTATTTTACCCTTTAAATCAAATGCATAAATTGCTCCGTTTGTTTCTTTATCTGTACCAAAAACAATACTTTTTGATGCATCAGCAGGGTTTATCCAAATTGCAGGATCATCAGTATCATTCAACGTTTTCTCTGTTTTAATATCTGGTGTTATTGCCGGTAATTTATCAGACTTGCAAGAAGTCATAAATAAAAAATGGCAGAAGCTATATAATAGAATTTTTTTCATATTGTAAATAGTGTTAATAAATATTACCCAAAACTTAAGCAGTTTTAAAATTTTAATGATTATTATTTTTTAAATAAATCATATTTTAAGCCAAAAGTTAAACGTTGACCATAATATTCAACTTGTTGCGTATAATCTTTTTGGCCCTGAAAATAACGTAGTGGCTGATCTGTAATATTATTTAAACTTGCATAAATACTAAGACTACTATTTACTTTATAATTTGCATTAAGATCTAAGAAAAACTGTGTATCATAATACCTATCTTCAAAATCATTACCGCCCAATTCATCAATATAAGAATCTGTAAAATTACCCGATAATCTTGCTGAGAATTTCCTATCGTTGTAAGCCAATGAAGCATTAAAGGTATTTGGTGTTGTATTTGGCAAATCAACATCTTCTCTTTCTTCACCATCTTCATTCATAATACCGCTAGCTGAAGAAGTAATAAATGTATAATTTAGGTAAATACTAAAGTTTTTAGCAAAACCAGGCAGAAAGTCTAATTGACGTTGAAAAGCAAATTCAGCACCTAATATTGTTGCCCCTTCACCATTTAAAGGTTGGTATATTTCGTAACCCGTTGTGTCGTCTCCATAAGTATCATCAGTAGTTTCACCAACAAAAGTATAAATAAAGTTATCTAAATCTTTATAGAAAACACCACCAGAAAGTAGACCTACACTTTCAAAATAGTGCTCAGCCATTATATCAAAATTTATTGATGTTGTCGCTTCCAAATCAGGATTACCTAATACAATTTCTTCATCACCTGAAATTACATCAACAGAAGGTACTAAATCGGCATAGTTTGGTCTTGCTAATGTATTTGTCCAAGCAAAACGCAAGATAGTAGCATCAGAAGCAGCATATTTAAAATGTAAGCCTGGCATAATGTTGGTATACGAACTTTCATCAGTAATTTCACCAGCTAAGGTTTCTTCATCAACAATTTGATTACCAGTTGCTGTTATTTTCGTAGTCTCTAAACGTGCACCAATAAGCATATCTAATTTTTCAGATAATTTTTGGTTTGTCATTATATACCCTGCAAAAACGTTTTCACTTACGTTATAGTTTTCTCTTAAAAACTCATCAGGAACAGATTCTCCATCTACAAGCTCTAAATTAGCCAGCCATTCTTCATCAGTAAACTCTCCTATTTGATATTTACTTCCCGCTAGAAAATCATCATCAGACAAATCTCTAGTTACAGTTGTTGCAAGTGTTGGGTATTCATCTTCAAAATCATATTCAAAAAAATCGTTCTCACGAAGTTTGGTTTTCATACGAGTTCTAGCTCCAAACTTAATTGTACCATCACCTTGTCCAAAAATATCTGAAGGCAGTTCAAAATTTACAAACACATTAAAATCTTCCTCTTTAGTGTATTGGTTTTCTTCGGTAATTTCATCATACTCAAAATTATCTAATGAAGCATCATCCTGGTCAACAGCAGTAATTATTGGTAATCGCGTATCAGTATTATCATTATAAACAGCATATTCATTAGCATATACTAAATATCTTTCATTGAGCCTTTCTTCAGAGGCCTTTGCAAACGATGTCATCCAATCTACTTTTAAATTACCAAATAAATGTTTACCACCTAAACTGTAATTCTGCATACGTTGATCTTCTAATCGCCTGTTTTTATTTCTACTATTATTAATACCACCTTTCGTTTCACGATTAACTTCTGCTAAAAAACTTGTTACTTGCCCATCAGTAATGGTAAAATCACCAAGCTCCATATCTTCTCCATCAACCATTTCACTTTGCAACCTAAATCTATTTTCTCTATCATCTCTCCAATTATAAATGGTTTTTAAGAAAAGTGTATTATTTGCATCAATTTTATAATCCATATTTGCTGAAAAACTACGCCTGATACGTTGTACTAAATACTCACGTTGTTCAAAAACATTTGTATACGGATCAACATCAACCTCTTCTAATATAGCCTCACCATCAGCATCATTAACACCTGTATTGTATTCAAATTCATCAGTCCATTCTGCCTCAACATTATCAGAACCAAAATCATTATTATTATAAGATGCAGAAACCATCCAACCAAATTTTCCGTTTTTAGATCTATCTCCTATCAAAAAAGATCCATTTAAAATTGCTTTATCTGTAATATAATTAATACCTGAACCAGCAGTTGCAGATAGTCTAAAGCCTTGTGGTGAAGTTCTTGTAACCAAGTTAATAGAACCCCCAAGTGCATCAGCATCCATATCAGGAGTTACAGCTTTACTTACCTCAATTGTCTGAATCATATCAGCCGGAATTAAATCCATTTGAACATTTCTATTATCACCCTCGGCAGAAGGAACACGACTACCATTTAAGGTTACAGAATTTAATTGTGGTGATAAGCCACGAACAATTACATTACGAGCTTCACCTTGATCAACTTGCATTGTTATACCTGGTATACGTTTTACAGCATCACCAATATTAGAATCAGGGAATTTACCAATTTGATCGGTTGAAACTACATTAGTAATATTTAAATTATTTTTTTGCGTATTTAAAGCTTTTGCTTGACTTCCCAAACCATAACCCAATACTTCAACACCATCTAACTCTAGACTTTTAGGTTCAATATATAATTTTATTGATGTTGTCACTCCTTCATTTATAGTGACAGATTTTTCTATATCGGCATAACCTAAATAAGAAATAGTAACTGCATGCACACCTACCGGAATATTTACCATAGAAAAATGTCCATCAAAATCCGTTACCACACCTTTGTTTAATGTAGTAATATGAATTGTAGCACCTGGCACACTTAAACCATTTTCATCAGTTATTGTACCTTCTAAATTTCCATTTTGTGCTTGAATTGCACTACTACAACAAGCAACAAACAGGACTATTAAAATAGTTTTTAAATAATTTTTCATTTTTATTCTCTTTGGTTTTTACAATTTCAAAATTATGTATATCAGATACATAGCATGTTTATTTAATGAAAACAAAAAGGAAAATTTGGTAGCAATTATAGGAAACAAGAGGGCAACAATAAACATTAATTTACATTACAATAACACTTAGCTTATATTTAAGATAAAAGCTGTTAAATTGACAATAAAAAAATACTTAATTCCTCTTTTGTTGCTATTGGTAATTTTTTTCTAAGACGGTATCTTGACACTCTAACACTATCAGGTGTAAGTCGTAAAATGGAAGCTATTTCTTTTGATGATAAGTTTAGCCTAAGTAAAACACTCAACCTAAGTTCTGCAGGAGATAAATTATCTAAAGTAATATTATTAATTTTTTGAATAAACTTTGGATGAATTTCTTTAAACAAAACCATAAACTCATCCCATTCATCTTCTTGTGATAAATTAAAATCAATCTCTTTTATTAATTCATTCAGTTTTCTTTTCAAATCAACATTAGTACGCTCCAAACAATTCTTTAAAGTTTGTGACAAGTTCGAAAGTATTTTATTTTTCTGTGAAAGATGTAAACTATATCTTGAAAGCGATGCATTTTTTAAACTAACTTCATTCTGTAAATTCTGCTCTTCCGATTGTTTTTTTTCTAATTCTGCTTTTAAGATTCGTTGTTTATAAACCAGTTCTTTCTTAGTCTGTTTTCTTTTTTTTAAAATATATAAGTACCATAAAAAAACTAAAACACAAAAACCTACTATAGAAACCAGCAACAATCTATTTTGAGCTTTATCTACTTTACTATTTTGAATTAATAATTCTATTTGCGATTCTTTTTCTTTTGAATCATAAATTACCTGAAGTGCTGTTGCTTGGTTTGCACTTTGTACTTTATCATTTAGCCTATCAACAACAATATATTTATCTAAAAAATTATAAGCTTCATCTAAATCACCTAGCAATTGATAATTTTCCGCAAGATCTTTATACGCACTTGCTTCTTCTTGTTTATTTTTAATTCTAATAGCAACTAATAATGATTTTTTAGTATAAAAAAGACCTTTATTTAAAACACCTGTTTTTCTAAAAACATCACCTAAATTATTTAAAATGTTAGCTAGCCTTGCATCTTTATAATTATTGTGATAATAAAGTGATTTTTCAAAATACTCTTGAGCAAGATTATAATTTTTTAAATCTTCATAAATACTACCAATGTTTTCATTTACAATTGACAACCCTTCACCTTCTTGTAAACTACCGTACAACTCTAAACTTTCATTTTGTAATTCCAATGCTTTTACATAATTACCTTTTTTTTCAAAACAGGTACCCAAATTACTTTTCGAATAAGCTAATTGCTTTTTGTCATTTAACTGTAACGCACCAACTATTCCTTTTTCAAAATACCCCTCTGCAGTAACATAGTTTTTTAAAATTAAATGAATAATTCCTAACCTATTTACCAAATCAAGATATAAAGAATCATGAGTTTTATTTTCTAACAATAAACGACCTTTATTAAATTGATTAATAGCCTCTGTATAAACCGTATTTTCTTGACAAAATGCACCTAACTTGAAATGCGCTTCAGCAATTTCATAATAATTATTTGATTTTAATTTATTTTTAAGATTTTGGTTTAATAAAACGAATGCCTGATCAATAGTAGATAATTTTTTTTGAGGCTGTTCTAATTCCTGAGAAACAAGTAACCAAACATTTAAAATAAAAAAAGTAGAAAATAAAAATATATTTTTTAGCACAGTACCTATATAAAATAATCTGGAAAAGTACTAGACTAGCTTAACTTAAAGTTTATGAAGATATTATTTTAAAGTAAACTTTTATATAACCCAAAAACCCTTTATCGCTAATTAAAGCAATAAAGGGTATATTTTGTATTAAGAAATTATCTCTTAAGCCTCAAAAGGCTCAATAGATACGAAAGATTTTCCTCCCGCTTTCTTTTGGAATTTTACAATACCATCTACACGAGCGTGTAAAGTATGATCTTTTCCTGCGTATACATTTTCACCTGGGTTGTGTCTAGTTCCACGCTGTCTAACAAGTACGTTACCAGCTATAGCAGCTTGACCACCATAAATCTTAACACCTAAACGTTTCGATTCTGATTCTCTACCGTTTTTAGAACTACCTACACCTTTCTTATGTGCCATTTTGTTACGGTTTTAATTTTATTAATACTTATGCTGGTTTCCCACCATCTAATTCATCTTGCCATTTTTTCAACTCATCCCACTTACCTTCTGCAGCTAATTTAGCTTGAGCAGGCCATGTATCAGTTACGTGATTACCACGAACATCAGCGATGATTTCAGCAATCTTAGTAGCATCAGTTTTTGCTAATTCAGCAAAAGTTGAGATTCCTGCAGCAACTAAAGTTTCTGCAATTTTAGGACCAATACCTTCAACTTTCTTTAAGTCGTCAGCTTTTGATTCTTTTTTTGGAGCTGCCTTTTTAGGAGTTGCTTTAGCAGCTACTTCTTTTTTAGGCTCAGCTTTCTTTGTTGCTTTTTTAGCACCAGAAGAAACTATACTCTCAATTACCAATTCAGTTAAATACTGTCTGTGACCGTTTTTAACTTTGTAACCTTTACGTCTTTTTTTCTTAAAAACGATTACTTTGTCACCTTTAAGGTGCTTAATGACTTTTGCCTCAACAGCGGCTCCGTCTATAGCTGGGGCGCCAATAGTTATGTTCTTACCATCTTCTAACAAAAGAACGTTATCAAAAGTAACTTTGCTACCTTCTTCGTTCTGTAAACGGTGAACATACACTTTTTGGTCTTTCGCAACTTTAAATTGCTGCCCTGCTATCTCTACAATTGCGTACATAGCTTGTGTTTGTTATTAATCAATATTTCAAATTCCTATTTCTCAATAGGCGGGTGCAAATATACTTCTAATTCCTTAACTAACAAGTGTTTTTAGTCAAAAAAATCGTTATAATTTAAAATAATCCTAAAGCATGTAATTCTATAAGTAAAAATACTGTTTATTTATTTTTACTAAATTGAATATCAACAAATAACAATGATTAATTCTTATCGGATTAACTTTTTAAGTTAATTAACTGTAACAAAAATGATTTTACATGTACTAATTAAAATAATTTGTAATCAAATTCTTATTTTTCGAGTAATTAAACGAACACTAAAACACTTATTAAGAATGAAAAGAAATTTATTTCTAGCTATGTCACTTTCTTTAGTGACATTAGCCTCAAACGCTCAAGAGGTGACTTATGAAGAGTATGACCTAGACAACGGTTTACATGTAATTCTTCACCAAGACAACAACGCACCATTAGTAACAACATCAGTAATGTACCATGTTGGCGCAAAAGATGAGGACCCCAAAAAAACAGGATTTGCTCATTTTTTTGAACATTTATTATTTGAAGGTACCGAAAATATCGAAAGAGGAAAATGGTTTGAAATCGTAAGTTCAAACGGCGGAAAAAACAATGCTAACACTACTCAAGACAGAACCTATTATTACGAAGTATTCCCTTCAAACAAATTAGAACTTGGACTTTGGTTGGAATCTGAACGTTTAATGCACCCAGTAATTAATCAAATTGGAGTAGACACACAAAAAGAAGTGGTTCAAGAAGAAAAAAGAAGAAGTTACGACAATGCTCCTTATGGAAGATGGAGAGAAGTAATGTCAAAAAACTTATTTACAAAACACCCATACAGATGGCAAACAATTGGTTCTCTTGAACATTTGGCAAGTGCCACTCTTGATGATTTTAAAAACTTTAACAAAACATATTATGTGCCAAACAATGCTGTATTAGTTGTTGCCGGAGACATTAAAATTGATGAGACAAAAAAAATGATTCAAGATTATTTTGGCCCAATCCCAAAAGGTGCTGAAATTGATAGACAAACTTTTAAAGAAGAACCAATAACTTCAACCATAAAAGCTGAATTCAGAGATTCTAATATTCAGATTCCATTAATAATGCTAGGGTATCGCACACCTGAACAAACAAACAGAGAGGCTTATATATTAGATATGGTCTCTACTTTATTAAGTGACGGAAAAAGTTCTAGACTTTATAAAAAAATTGTTGACCAGAAAAAAATGGCCCTTCAAGTATTTGCTTTTAATGGATCACAAGAAGATTACGGAACGTACATAGTGGGTGGTTTACCTGTTGGCGATAATACTCTTGAAGCTATTAAAGCTGAAATTGATGAAGAAATCGTAAAGGTTCAAACTGAATTAATTACAGAAAAAGAATATCAAAAATTACAGAATAAGTTTGAAAACAGCTTCATAAACTCTAATTCAAGTGTTGAAGGTATCGCTAATTCATTAGCAAGAAATTATATGCTTTACAAAAATACAGATTTGATTAATACTGAAATAGATATATACCGTTCAATTACTCGTGAAGAAATTAGAGCTGTAGCTAAAAAATATCTAAATCCGAATCAGCGTGTAGAATTAGATTATTTACCTGAAGAAAAACCTGCAAATTAAAAACTATCATGAAAAAAATATACATAACATTAGTCTTCACTTTATTTGCAGTAATTGTAAATGCACAAATAGACAGAAGTGTAATGCCAGAATCTGGCCCTGCACCTGAAATAAATTTAAGCGAACCTCAACAATTTGAACTTAAAAATGGATTAAAAGTATTAATTGTTGAAAACCACAAACTACCTAGAGTTTCTATTCAATTAAGAATTGACAATCCGCCAATCGCAGAAGGTGAAAAAGCTGGTACTACATCATTTGTATCAAGCTTATTAGGTAATGGCTCTACTACAATATCTAAAGATGATTTTAACGAAGAAGTTGATTTTTTAGGAGCTAGAATGAATTTTGGTTCACAGAGTGCATTTGCTAGTTCTATTTCAAAATACTTTCCAAGAATTTTAGAATTAATGGCCGATGCTGCTATAAATCCTAATTTCACTCAAGAAGAATTTGACAAAGAGAAAGAAAAAATTATTACTGGTTTGAAAAGCGAAGAAAAAGATGTCGCATCAATTGCATATAGAGCGCAACTAGCATTAGCATATGGCAAAGATCATCCTTATGGAGAATTTACAACTCCTGAAACAGTTGAAAATATTTCCCTTGCCGATGTTAAACGTTTTCATGCAAACTACTTTGTGCCAGCTAACGCATATTTGATAGTTATTGGTGATGTTGACACTAAAGAAGTTCAAAAATTAATAAAGAAAAACTTTACTTCTTGGACTAAATCAACACCTCCTTCATTTCAATATTCAAGACCAAAGAATGCATTGTACACACAAATAAATTTTGTTGATGTACCAAATGCAGTGCAATCAGAAATTGCAGTTGAAAGTTTAGTTGACTTAAAAATGAGTGATGAGGATTATTTCCCTGCTTTAATAATGAATCAAATTTTAGGTGGTGGCGGTGAAGGTCGTTTATTTTTAAACCTTAGAGAAGATAAGGGGTATACATACGGCTCTTACTCAAGTATTGGAAATGACAAATATGCACCAGCAAGGTTTAGAGCTACTGCACAAGTTAGAAACGCTGTAACTGATAGCTCTGTCGTTGAAATTTTAAAAGAAGTTCAAAAAATTAAAACAGAACCCGTAAGTGATAAAGATTTAGAAAATGCAAAAGCAAAGTATATGGGCCGTTTTATTATGGCATTAGAAAAACCTGAAACAATTGCTGGCTATGCACTTAATATTGAAACAGAAGGTCTTTCAGATGATTATTATAAAACTTATTTAGAGCGAATTAATTCAATTACTGTTGAAGATATTCAAAACGTTGCTCAAAAATATTTAACTACTGATAAACTTAGAATTGTAGTTGCAGGTAAAGGAAGTGAAGTTTCAGAAAACTTAGAAAATGTAAGTTTTAACGGAAACAAAATACCCGTAAAATACTATAACAAAATGATTAAAGAGGTTGAAAAACCAAATTATGACGCAGCTTTACCTGAAGGAACATCAATTCAAACAGTAATTGATAACTATTTTAAGGCTATCGGAGGAAAAGATAAAGTCGCTACTTTAACTTCTTTAGCTTTAGTTTACGAAGGAAGTATGAATGGAGCCGTTGTTAAAACAGAAGAAAAAAGAACTACTAATAAATATGCAATGACAATGTATATGAACAATGCTCCTATGCAAACTATTATATCTAATGGTGATGAGCTTTACATGAAACAAGGCGAAAATAAAATGCCTTTACCAGAAAATGTAGCTACTGACATGAAAAATTCTTTAGGTATTTTTCCTGAGCAAACATTTACTAAAAATGGAACAGGTAAATTAGTAGGTATTGAAGATGTAGATGGTATAAAGGCTTACAAAATTGACGTAACTGGCGATGTAATAACCGCATCTTATTATTATGATGTTGAAACTGGCTTAAAAATCAAAGAAGCATCAGTAACTAATATGAATGGACAAACACAATCTCAAGAAGCTATTTTAAAAGATTATACAGAAACTAACGGACTTATGTTCCCTAGTATAAAAATTAGCTCTTTTGGTCCGCAAAAATTGGAAAGCAAATTAATTTCGGCAACTATAAATACAAATGTAAGTGATCCTGATTTTGAGTAATTAAACCTCACTCAAACCAAAGCACCTACCAAAGTCAAAATTGACTTCAGTAGGTGCTTTTTTTATTAAACAAAACTTAAAGTTTAACACTTATTAAGATTTTAAATTTTAAGAGCTATATACCTGGTACTATCTTTGTCAAAAAAAATATTTGAATATCAAAATCACTTATTTTTGTTTACTCCTATATATAACGGCATTAATCAAACCTATTGTACCGTTAATTAACTACACCATAAATCAAGATTATATTAGTGAGTTTTTATGTATCAATAAAGACAAACCAAAATTAAACTGTAATGGTAAATGTTTTTTAACAAAACAAATTCAGAAACAAAATGAATCTGAAAAAAACAACACCCCAAAGGTTTCAAAAGAAAATTGTTTAATAGGAATACTTAATACCACAACTTCTTCTATAAAAAAGTTTAACATATATGTTTTAAGTAAAAACACTTACAAATCTAAAACATACCTATACAAAAGTGTGTATAACTTTTTCCACCCACCAATTTAATCTGATTTTTTTTGCACCTAAAAAATAGGTCCATGAAATAAGAATGGACTAAATTCTACAATAAAAAAATCATATTAAAATGAAAATATTTAAATATGCCCTTATATTAATGGCATCAATTACCGTACACGCTCAAGAAACTACAGAAGAAAAATGGACCTCAAATAGACCTGATGGTCACGCACCAATTTCTGTGATGGCAGACCACACTCACAATAAAGGAGACTGGATGTTTAGTTACCGATTTATGACTATGAATATGAACAGCCTTAAACAAGGCAGTAATGATATAACATCACAAACTGTTTTTGACGAAGGTTACTCCATAAGCCCTGAAAACATGACCATGAATATGCATATGCTTGGTTTAATGTATGCTCCTAGTAATAAAATCACACTTATGGCAATGACTAATTACACTTCAATGAGTATGGATTTAGTTACCGGAACAGGTGTGAATTTTTCAACTGAATCTTTTGGTTTTGGAGATTTAAAAATTTCAGCATTATATAAGTTTTTCAATAAAAAAAGACAATCACTACATGGTCAATTAGGTTTATCAATACCTACAGGAAGTATTAATGAAATGGATGTTACACCAGCCTCTACACCAGATGAAGTTCAACTACCTTACCCAATGCAAATTGGTAGCGGTACTTTTGATATTGATTTAGGTTTAACTTACTTAATGCAACACAACACTATTGGCTTAGGTTCACAATTAAAAGCAACATTAAGAACTGGTGAAAATGACAGGTCATATACCTTCGGGAACAAATATTCACTAAACAATTGGATGTCTTACAAAACAACTGAGTGGTTAAGTTTTTCTGCAAGAGTTGAAGGTTTATATGTGGACGAAATTAGTGGTGCCGATGAAGATTTAACACCAATGATGGTAACCACTGCAGATACTGAAAATTCAGGAGGAACATATATAAATTCAGGTATCGGGTTTAACACTTATATTAGAAATGGAGCTTTTAAAAACTTAAGATTTGGTTTTGAATATTCATTTCCATTATACCAAAACCTAAACGGAATTCAGTTAGAAACAAGTAATAGCCTAAATTTTGGCGCTCAGTATTCGCTGTAAAAGAATTAAAATTATAGTCACAATCTTTAAATTATATGGTTGTGACTATTTTTATTTTGCTCCACCTATAAAACAATTTATCTTTACAGTTCTAATTTATTTATCATGAAAAAATACATCTTATTATTAGTATCAATAGCGTTGAGTTTAACTTTTGCCTGCAAAGACTCAAAAAAAGAGGAAGAAAAAACTCAGATGCAAGAAGTTATGGCTGTACATGATGAAGTTATGCCGAAAATGGGTACAATAGGAAAATTAATTAGTGAAATAAATTCAAAAATAGAAACTGTAAAAGCTACAGATTCTACGTTAGAACTTGAAGATGCTAAAAAAGATTTACAAGAGGCCAACAAAGCCATGATGGACTGGATGAAAGGTTTTGGCGATCGTTTTGATAGTGATGAGATACTTAAAGGAAAAGCACTTACTGATGAAAAACAAAAACTCTTAGACGAGGAAGAAGTTAGTATTAAAGCTGTACGTGATCATATGAATAAAAGTATTGAAAATG
This sequence comes from uncultured Cellulophaga sp., assembly GCA_947496695.1. Taxonomy (GTDB): domain Bacteria; phylum Bacteroidota; class Bacteroidia; order Flavobacteriales; family Flavobacteriaceae; genus Cellulophaga. Next base: position 320,351 of record CANMEI010000002.1, read on the forward strand.
CAGAAATCATATTGAAACAATAAAATTAATTTATTCTTTCCAACGCAATGTTTCCATTACACCTCTCATATCTCTTGACAAATATGTAGATGCTGGCAAAATAGAATCATAATTAGGCTTAGAATAAAAATAAACTGAGCCTGTTACAAAATGACTAATACTATCCGTAAGATAAAATTGGGATTGTGAAGCTGCATCTCCTATAATTTCAAAATAAACACCATAGACTCTATCTTTTTCATTTATAAAAGTTCTTGGCTCAATTTCATCAGCCTTTTTCATATGCTCCATTGATAATTTTTCAGCATCACGAATAAGTTTATTCAAATTATCATCAACATTTTTATAGGTAATAAATATAGAACCATTCATTGAAGGGTAGTTTAAAACTATTGAGTTCTGATTTTTTACAATAGGCTTAGAAAACTCATTGTAATTAAATGAAAATTTTGGTAAATCTAATTTTTCTTCAACTGGCACTTCATACTCCAACCTTAGCATAGCCTTCGGTTTCGGAATCACATAATCATCTTTACAACCTAAAAAGAGTATTATAAAAAATGAAAATACTAAACTAAGTTTATGATTCATCTGGTAAGGTAATTTTTATTTGTTTTAATCTTTTTTTATCTAAACTTTCTATGACAAATTTATAATCTTTAAAAACAACTTCTTCTCCTCTTTTCGGAAAACTACCAGCTATTTCCAATACAAAACCTGCTATTGTTTCTGACTCCCCTTTTTGCTCTTCAAAATCATCCTCATCATCAATTTTCACAACTTTATAAAAATCTTTCAGATTTGTTTTTCCATCAAAAAGGTAATTTTTATCATCTAACTTAGAAAAAATTAAATCTTCGTCATCAAATTCGTCACTAATATCACCTACAATTTCCTCTATAATATCTTCCAAGGTAACAATACCTGATGTACCACCATATTCATCAACCACTACTGCTAAATGAATTTTCTTTTCTTGAAATTCTAACAGTAAATCGTCAAGTTTTTTATTCTCCGGAACATAATAAGGTTCTCGAATAAGACTCATCCAATTAAATGTTTTTCTATCTATATAAGGCAGTAAATCTTTAACATATAAGACACCCTTTACATTATCTACATTTTCAGCAAACACAGGCACTCTCGAATAACCACGCTTTTTTATCTCTTCAATTACCTCTAAAAATTTCATCTCAGCATTTAATGCAAAAATATCTATCCTAGGGCGCATAACTTGCTTAGTATCAGTATTTCCAAAAGATACGATACCTTCTAATATTTTCTGTTCTTCTTTTGTAGTATCTCCTTCCGATGTTAACTCTAACGCTTGTGAAAGCTGATCAACACTTAAACTTGATTTATGTTTTCCTAATTTATTATGAAGATACAAAGTCACTGAACGCATTGGAGAACTTAAAGGTGTAAACAAATAATCTAACACCTTTAAAGGATAGCTCATAGTATAAGCAAAACTTTTTTGATTTCTGTTTGCATATACTTTAGGTAATATTTCACCAAACATTAATATTAAAAAAGTTACAACAACTACTTCTAACAAAAAGCGAACGGAAATAACACCCAATACCTTATAAGTAATATGCAAAAATAATTCATCACCAATTGCACTAAACAATAATACAATAGCAATATTAATTGTATTGTTTGCAATAAGAATAGTAGCTAAAAGTTTTTTAGGCTTCTCCAATAACTGCACCACAATATTTCCTTTTGCTGTTTTTTCTTCTTCAATATCGTTAACATCAGTAGCTGAAAGACCAAAAAAAGCTACTTCGGCACCAGAAATTAATGCAGAACACACTAATAAAATTATAAGCACAACAACTTTAAGTACAAAAGCACTATCAATAACAACAAAATTGAGAAGTTGACTAAAGGGGTCTGGATCCAAAAGTTAAAATTTATAAATTAAGTTAAAATGGTAAATCATCATCTTGTGCTGGCTCATTAAAAGTTGGTGTTTCAGGCTTGTCAGAAGCAGCATTTACTGTTTTTTGCGTTGTAGTATTTTGACTCGGAATTGGTTGTTGTGTTTGGTTAGTACCCGAATTACCTTTTGTAGTTAAAAAAGTAAAATCTTGAACATGAACCTCAGTTGTATATCTAGGTTGTCCATCTTCACCTTGCCATTGTCTGTTTTTTAGTCTTCCTTCGACATATATTTTATCGCCTTTACTCAAATATTTTTCACAAACTTCAGCCGCCTTGTTTCTAATTACAATGTTATGCCAGTCTGTATTGGTAACTTTTTCTCCTGTTTGTCTATTTGTATAGCTTTCATTTGTTGCCAATGGAAAACGTGCAATACAATTTCCTCCTTCAAAATAATGAATCTTTACTTCATCACCCAAATGCCCTATTAGCATCACCTTATTTAATGTTCCACTCATAACAAATATATTTTGTCAAAAATACTAAATTTTAAACTTTTTAATGAACTCTGCAATTAAAACTGGAACAGGAAATCTACTTATTTCTGAAAGCGAAATTCCATTAGCAATTTCTTTATTAACGTTTACAATCCAAAAAGTAGTATATAAATGTTGATGAGATAATTTGTGAGTAATTTTATCCTTATTATATTGGTATATCTTTAACAAATCTGTATCAATTGACATACTATTTAATAAGCTACAAATATCTTGCTCTTCTACTTTTGTATCATTAGGAGTTTCAAGCAGTGGAAATTCATATAAATTTTGCCAAATACCTTTTCCTGTACGTTGCTGTAAAACAGTTTTAAAATCGCTATCAATTATAACCAAATAATTAAAATATCTTTTTTTCACCTTGGTATTTTTAATCTTTACAGGAAGGCTATCAACCTTATTATCTTTTAAAGCTATACAACTATCTTTTAAAGGACAAATTTCACAGTTAGGATTTCTAGGAACACATTGTATAGCGCCAAACTCCATAATACCTTGATTATAATCTCTTATTTGCTCAACATTCATAACCTCTCGAGCTAATTTTTTAAAGTATTTAATTCCTTCAGTACTATTAATAGCTAAATCTACACCAAAATAACGCGACAAAACTCTATACACATTACCATCAACCACAGGTTCTGGCAATTTAAAACTTATAGAAGCAATAGCACTAGCCGTATAATCACCAACACCTTTTAGTTTTAACAACTCTTTATAGGTGTTTGGGAACTCACCATTGTATATATTAACAACCATTTTTGCAGTTGCATGAAGGTTTCTTGCACGAGAATAATATCCCAAACCCTGCCAAAGTTTTAAAATTTTTTCTTCAGAAGTAGCTGCTAAATCATTTATAGTAGGAAAATTTTCAATAAATTTGAGGTAATAAGGAGTTCCTTGCGCAACTCTAGTTTGTTGCAACATAATTTCCGAAAGCCAAATATTATAAGGATTAACGGTATTTCTCCAAGGTAATTCGCGTTTATTTAAACCGTACCAATGTAGGATTTTGTCTGAAAAATTCATTTTAAAAATGCTATGTTACAAAAGTAATGGTTTATATACTTAAAATTAAGTCCATTAAGGTGGAGATTGAATTTTAATTTATATATTTGCATCCCGAAAAAACATAGATAAATCTATTTCAAAAAATGACGAAAGCGGATATTGTAACGAGAATCTCAGAAAAACTGGGTATTGAAAAAGGAGATGTACAGGCAACTGTTGAATCTTTTATGGAGGAAGTTAAATATTCATTGGAAAATGGAGACAATGTATATTTAAGAGGTTTTGGTAGTTTTATCATCAAAACTAGAGCTGAAAAAACTGGTAGAAATATTTCTAAGAATACAACTATTAAAATACCAGCTCACAACATACCTTCTTTCAAACCAGCAAAGGTTTTTGTAGAAAGTGTGAAAAGTAACGTAGAAGTAAAATAACAAAATATTAATCTTAAAAGTATAGTTTTATGCCAAGTGGTAAGAAGAGAAAAAGACATAAGGTAGCTACACACAAACGCAAAAAGCGTAGAAGAGCTAACCGTCACAAGAAAAAGTAGTTGTTTCAACTACTTTTTCATTTTAATACGTTCATTGACATCGAAACTTGTAAGAGAGTTTCAAGTAGTTTATTATGCGTAATACTCTACTATATACATTGTTTAATCATTTATTGATTGTACGCAATATCACATTGCATATATCTTAAATAAATAAAAATTGATTCAGGTGAATAGAGAATTAATCGTAAGATCTAGTTCTGAAACCGTCGATTTTGCCTTATTAAAAGATGGAAAATTAACAGAACTTCAAAAAGTAGAAGACAGTAATAATTTTTCTGTTGGCGATATATTTATCGCTAAAGTTAGAAAACCAGTTACTGGCTTAAATGCTGCCTTTGTAAACGTGGGTTATGAAAAAGATGCTTTCCTGCATTACCACGACTTAGGTCCGCAATTTGCTACTATGCTTAAATTTATCAAGCAAGTTAGCACCGGAAAATTAAAAGATTTTTCGCTTAAAGATTTTCCATTTCAAGAAGACATTAATAAAGATGGCATTATTACAGATGTAATAAAAGCAAACCAATCTTTATTAGTACAAATTGTTAAAGAACCTATATCTACAAAAGGACCAAGAATTAGCTCTGAACTATCCATTGCAGGACGTTACTTAGTTATGGTTCCTTTTTCTGAGCGTGTTTCTGTTTCTCAAAAAATAGAAAGTAGCAAAGAAAAAGATAGACTTAAAAGACTTGTTAAAAGTATTAAGCCTAAAGGATTTGGTGTAATTATAAGAACAGTTGCAGAAGGCAAAAAAGTCGCAGAACTCGACAAAGATCTACAAAACTTACTGGCAAAATGGTCAGTAATGTGTAAAAAATTATACAAAGCTCCGCATCCATCAAAAGTTCTAGTTGAACTAAATAGAGCATCTTCAATTTTAAGAGATGTTTTCAACGATTCTTTTACAGGAATACACGTTGATGATGAGACACTTTATGAGCAAGTAAAAGACTATGTGGCAGAAATTGCCCCAGAAAAAGAATCTATTGTTAAATTGTACAACAATAATACTGTGCCTATTTTTGAAAAATTCGGAATAGAACGCCAGATAAAAACATCATTTGGTCGCACTGCAGCAATGAGTAAAGGTGCCTACCTAATCATTGAACACACAGAAGCATTACATGTTGTTGATGTAAACAGTGGAAATAGATCTAACAAAGCAAAAAATCAAGAAGACACAGCTTTAGAGGTAAACTTATTAGCTGCTTCAGAAATTGCTAGACAATTACGCCTTCGTGATATGGGAGGTATTATTGTTGTAGATTTTATTGATATGACCAAAGGAGAAAATAGACGTAAACTATTTGATCACCTTAGAGACGAAATGAAGGATGATCGCGCAAAACATAAAATTTTGCCTCCAAGTAAATTTGGACTTATACAAATTACAAGACAAAGAGTAAGGCCAGAAATGAATATTAAAACAACTGAAGCTGATCCTAACCTTAAAGGACAAGAAGTTGAAGCACCTATTGTTTTAATTGACAAAATAAATGCTGACCTTGAAAAATTACTTAATGGTCCTGCAAAAGATAATGGAATAACATTAAATATTCATCCATTTATAGCAGCATACATTACTAAAGGTTTTCCTTCACTACGCACTAAGTGGTTCTTAGAACATAAAAGATGGATTAAAATACAACCTAGAGATGCGTATACGTATCTTGAATACCGTTTTAAAAATAAAGACGGAAAAACCATATATTAAAAAAAGCGATCTCAGCAATGAGGTCGCTTTTTTTGTTTAAACAACTCTTGGTTTATTATCTTAGCACAAAAACAGAATTATAAAATTGAAGAACACAAACCCCTCATATACTTTAGATGAAGCTACTAAAAAAATAGAAAGCTATTGTGCTTACCAAGATCGCTGTCATAAAGAGGTTACTCAAAAACTTAAAGACATGGGTATGATTCCTATAGCTATAAATGAAATAATTAGTCATCTAATTCAAGAAAATTATTTAAATGAAGAACGGTTTGCAAAAAGCTATGCTCGTGGGAAATTTAATATAAAAAAATGGGGGAAAAAGAGAATCACAAATGAATTGAAACAACGTGATATATCTAAATACAACATTAACACAGCTTTAAAAGAGATTGATGAAGAAGATTACATAAATACTCTTGATTTATTAGTTGAAAAAAGAATAGAAGCTGTTAAAGAAAAAAATGCGCAAAAAAAGAGAAAAAAAATAGCTGATTACCTTTTATATAGAGGCTGGGAAAGTCATCTTATTTATGAAAGAATTACTACTATAATTCAATAAAAAAAGCGATTGTTAAAATAACAATCGCTTTTTTTATTCTAAATATGTATTTTTTATCTAATATTAAAAACAGCACCAAAACTGAACACAAATTGATTTTGTAATTTTTCAGCTTCAGTTAAATCACTATTATCGTATTTAGCAAATGGAACAGCTATTTCTGAAAATAAACCAAAACCATCAGTAAAGAAATAACGTCCACCTAAATGACCTCCAAAGTTTTTCAAACCTAAATCTAAACCTGGATAAATATCAACATTATCACCCAATTGAAATACACTACCTAAGTTAGCATTAAAACGAGCTTTTAAATCAAAACGATCAATAAAATCCGCATCAATAGACTCATTAACGCCTAAAACATAAGAAGAAGACAATCCTAATGAAAAGTTTTCTCCCATTCCGTGATCATAAGCAACCACTATACCAGAACCATTATCTTGAAAATTTGCCCCTATTTGAAATTTATTATCTCCTTTTCCTGTATATGCTTGTGCATTAGCTAACGAAACACCTAATACTGCAACTAAAAGAACTAATACTTTTTTCATTAAATTATTTTTTTAATAATTAGTGTTATAAATTTTAATAAGATGCAAAGATAAATATCTATTCTAAATAAATAGCTCTAAATAAGATTGTTATTTGTTTTATCAATTGCTTTTTGATTTTTACCATCAATCCATTTTTGCCCATAAATTCTACGCATTAAATTATCGTAATAACGCATAAAAAATATGTTATATGCAGCTTTACCAAAATTTAAGGGGTTACGTGCAAGCGCTCGCAAACTCATAGAAAAACCAGGCGTAATATATCTCATATAATGCCAATACCCTTCAGGCATATACAAAACTTCACCATGCTCTAAATAGGTTTTATATCCCGTAGCTTTTTTTAGTGCTTGCCACTTTTTATAATCAGGGTTTGAAAAATCTATACTTTCATGTGTTATCAACGAGAAAGGGACTTTATATAAGTATTTATTTTGTGATTGATCAAAAAGAATAATCTCTTTTCTACCTTCAAAATGTATATGAAATATATTAGCCAAATCAATATCATAATGCATAAAGGTATAAGAGTCTTTACCTCCAAAAAACAACATAGGAACACCCTTCAATAATCTCAAACCAAAATTAGGAAACTTATAATCATTTTGAAGTTGAGGCACTTCTTTTAAGGCATTCCATAAAAAAATACGAAATTTAGTAGGTTCTTTTTTAAGTAAATCTATATAAGAAGCCATTTTCATTTTCGCATGTGGTTGATTAAAACCATCTTCATGACTAACTGGTCTATCATCATAAAGAGGCACCACTTTATCTCCAGCAACTGCTTTTATATAATCTAAATTCCATTTAGTAAACGCAGGCCAATCTTCAATAAACCTTTCTATAACGACAGGTTTTTGAGGCTTAAAATAATTCTTAATAAAATCTTCCTTTGTAATAGTACTTAGCCTAGGAATATCTTGTAAATTCAATCTTAATAAATTTTAAAATAATACTACATATTCAAAAACCATATAAAAGTAAATAGTAATTGATTTTTGTCATAAAAAAAAGTGCTTTTAAACAAAGCACTTTTTTATTTTTTAAGAAAGTTTTGCTTTCGTTTTTGCCGCCTCATTACGGTCAATTTTATGACCAGGACGTGTCCATTTTGGTTTTTCACCTAATGGCTGAAATTCTGAATCAGAAGCCTCAACAGTTTTTGGCTGTGAAACTTTAGTAAATGGTTTTTGTGGATTTAAACCTAAAAGTTTAAACATTTCCATATCATCATTTACATCAGGGTTAGGAGTTGTTAATAATTTATCTCCTGCAAAAATAGAATTTGCACCAGCAAAGAAACACATTGCTTGCCCCTCCCTACTCATATCTGTTCTACCTGCTGATAAACGAACTTGCGTTTCTGGCATTACAATTCTTGTAGTTGCAACCATTCTAATCATATCCCAAATAGGAATAGGTTCAATATCTTCCATCGGCGTACCTTCTACAGCCACCAATGCATTAATTGGCACAGATTCTGGTTGCGGATTAAGCGATGCTAAAGCTACAAGCATTCCTGCTCTATCCTCAAGCTTTTCTCCCATACCAATAATACCACCACTACATACCGTAACGTTTGTTTTACGAACATTACCAATTGTATCTAAACGATCTTCAAAGGCTCTTGTTGAGATTACATCTTTGTAATAATCTTCAGAGGTATCTAAATTATGATTATACGCATATAAACCAGCTTCTGCTAAACGTTTTGCTTGGTTTTCTGTAATCATACCTAAAGTACAGCAAACCTCCATATCTAACTTATTGATTGTACGTACCATTTCAAGTACTTGATCAAATTCTGGCCCATCTTTAACATTACGCCAAGCAGCACCCATACAAACTCTTGAACTACCTGAAGCTTTCGCTCTTAATGCTTGCGCTTTTACATGTGGCACAGTCATTAAATCATTACCTTCAACACCTGTATGGTAACGTGCTGCTTGCGGACAATATCCGCAATCTTCAGGACAACCACCAGTTTTTATTGAAAGTAAGGTAGAAACCTGTACAGTATTAGGATCATGATTTTTTCTATGTATTTTAGCAGCATCATACAACAACTCCATCATTGGTTTGTTATAAATGTCTAGTATTTCTTGTTTTGTCCAATTGTATCTTGTCTCGCTCATGTAGCTCATTTAATCAATTTACAAAAATAACTTATTTGTAATTCAAATCCCAATAAAGAAATTCTAGTTTATTAAAAAGCCCTATTGCTTTTAGAAACAATAGGACTTGAATGTAATTTTAATAATAATTTAGAATTTATTACTCAGTATCTTCCTGTTTTTTAACTTCTTTTATTTCCTCAACATCTTTACCTTTTAAATATTCAGGTAATTGCATTCCTGCCATATTAAACATTTCTTGTAATGGCGGAACAGATTTGTACATTCCTGATATAAAATTAGCTGTAGAGCCTTTTCCATCTGCAGATTTTGCTCCAGAATCCCAAACGGTAACCTTATCAATTTTAATATTTTTAATAGCTTCAGCTTGTGTTTTCACCAATTCAGGTAATTTATCTGCAACTAACAATAAAACTGCATCTTTAGGATTATCTCCTGCCGCTTTAACAATTTGATCTAAACCTTGTGCTTGTTTTGTTAATATCTCTAATAAACCTTGTGCTTCAGCTTGTGCTTTAAATAAAATTGCATCAGCCTCACCTCTTGCTATACGTCTTGTACGCTCTGCATCTGCTTCAGCATCTATTTCCACTTTTTTCTTATCAATTTCTGCAGGAACGACTATATCAGCCATTTGAGAACTACGTACACGTTCAGCCCTAGCCATTTCAGCATCTTTTTCTGCAGCATACGATTCTTCTAATGCTTTAGCAGATTGTACTTTTTCCGCAGCAATAGCTGTTCTTTCTGCTTCTGCTTCTCTTTGACGACGTAATGAATCAGAATTTGCTACATTAATTTTTGCTATGTTTTCTCCCTCTACTGCTTGAGCATTTGCCGCTGCAACTTGTGTACGTTCATCTTGAACTGCGTTAGCTTCACCAATAGAACCATCTCTGTTTTTCTCTGCAACAGATTTACGAGCTGCATTTATTGCATGTGCAGCTGCCTCTTTTCCTAAAGCTTCAATATAACCAGACTCATCAACAATATCTGTAATATTTACGTTGATCAACTTAAGACCCACTTTCTTAAGCTCTGATTCTACACTTTTTGAAATATTAGTTAAAAACTTATCTCTATCTGAATTAATTTCTTCAATATCCATTGAAGCAACAACCAAACGTAATTGTCCAAAAATAATTTCTTTTGCCAAATCTTGCACCTCTTGCATACCTTGACCCAAAAGTCTTTCAGCTGCATTTTGCATAACTCCTGGTTCAGTAGAAATACCAATAGTAAATCTTGAAGGAACATTCACACGAATATTCTGCTTACTTAAAGCATTTACCAGATTTACTTCTATAGAAATAGGAGTCAAATCTAAAAACTCATAATCTTGAATTACCGGCCAAATAAATGCCGCACCACCATGTATACATCGCGCAGAATTACCATTACCAACTTTACCATAAACAACAAGAATACGATCTGAAGGGCAACGCTTATAACGTCTAATAAATGAGATAATAATTATAAAAAAGAATAAAATTGCAAAACCTAGAGTAAGCAAAGTTGCGGTTCCTCCGCCTAATTGTAATGGTAATAATAGCATAGGGTTATTTATTTGGTTATTTATTTAATGATTCAACAATTAAAATTCCGTTATCAGTTACTTTAGTCACACGAACTACGTTACCTTGTTTTAAATCAGTCAGCTCTTCTGTTAGCGCATCTAACTCACGCAATGTGCCTTGAACCGTAATACTTACTTTTCCTATCTTCGAACGATTTGCTCCAACAGTAAGGTAAATTTCTCCAACTTGATTAATAGCATTAGCTAATTTTAAAGTACCACTACTCTGCAATTTTGCTAAGTAATAAAATAATGAAGCCATTGCAAACATCATTATTAATCCGCAAATTATAGAAATTACAACAACTAAAATTTTAGAAAAATCTGCTTCAAGCATCGCAATACCTGACCATCCAAAAATAGTAAAAAAGCCTACCAAGTTTTTAAATGATAGAAATTGAAATTCTATACCAGTATCACTTTCTATTTCTGCATCTACATCTCCATCAATACCTTCAGATTCACCACCTAATAATGTTAAAACCAATAATCCTATAAAAATAACTGAAGCTACACATGCGATTACCCAATATACTTTTTCAAATATTGATAAGCTCTCAAACCAGATATCCATAGAATTATATTTAATTATTTATCTTATATTTTTTAACAATATACTAACTGCATTACCCCCAAAACCAACAGCATTTACTAACACTTTTGATATTTTAGTAGGAAACTCATCAGACTTTAAATAGGGCACTTTAATAACTTTCTGATTTTGCAACATTAAAACCGCTAATTCTAAACTCAACATTCCTGATGCACCGAAAGTATGACCTATTTTCCATTTATTTGTAGTACAAAACGGTCTTTTGTTACAGAATATTTCATTAATTGCCAAAACTTCTGAAGAATCGCCTTTTCGAGTACCAGGCGCATGCATCACAATTACATCTACCTCATCAGGGTTTGTATCACCTAGTGCCATTTTCATTGAGCGTTGAAAACAAACTGCATCTGTAGAGATTGAAATATTATGCTCTAATATTTCAGTAGCATAACCAATGCCTTCAATTGTTGCAATTGTATTTTCTGAAACTCCTTTTTCTAAACATATTACCGAAGCACCTTCACCCAAAACCATAGTGTTTTGTGTTTTATTTAGATCTAATGCTTGACACGGATATTTCACATCTTCTCTTGCATAAATTTTTAATGCCTTAATTTGAGCAATAGTAAATGGTGTTAATGGTGCTTCACTACCACCCACTAAAAACTTATCTGCCATACCACTATTTAACCAAGCAACTCCATTTAATAATGAATGTAATGCAGTAGAACAAGTTATAGAATGTGAAATTTCAGGACCTTGAGTTTGTAAATCATGTGCAATCCAAGAAGAAATATTACCTAATGTAGTTGTAGGCGAAGCTAATGTTGATGATTTTTTATCATTTAGATATTCTTGATGGTACTTCTCAAATAATGATGTAGCTCCTCGAGAAGAACCTATATTAATTCCGAAATTATCACCAGAAGACCAACCCGCTTGAGCCATTGCATTTCTTGATGCAAAAAGCGCATATAAAACACTATTATCTAAATTTTTATATTTAGAATCAGACTCACTTAATTTTAATATTTCTTCTTTTCCCTCTTCAGTTAACGCACCAACCCAAGTAGATACATTTTCAAAATCTCTTTGGCTTAAAAAATGGTTATCTTTTTGATATGCATTCCATATTTCTTCCTGAGAAATACCGAGTGGAGAAATTGATGAAATTGCTGTAATTGAAATATTCTCTTTCAAAACTTGTTTATATTTTTGCTAAAATAGCTTTAATAGAATCGTATATTTTTTGCAATTGCTCTTCTGTTATAACATATGGAGCTGCAATATAAATGGTACTCCCTAATGGACGCAGAAAAACACCACTATCCATAAAATGTTTCATTAACTGGTCTCGTAAGTTACCATAACGTTCCATTTTAATATTCAAATCCAACGCATATATTGTTCCTGTTTGCCGTGTTTGAGCAACTTTTGGATGTGATTTTATTTCATTATTAAATTGTTGATGAGAAGCAATAACTCGGGCAATATTTTTTTGCATCTCATCAGACTGCAATAATTCAACCCCTGCTAATGCCGCTGCACAAGCTAAAGGGTTTGCCGTATACGTATGCCCATGAAACAAACCTTTAGAAATATCATTACTATAAAAAGCATCGTATATTTTTTGTGTACAACTTGTTGCTCCCATTGGCACCATACCCGCTGTAAGTGCTTTTGACATACATATAACATCTGGTTTTTCCTCTAAATAATCTGAAGCAAAATATTTTCCTGTTTTCCCGAAACCTGTCATTACCTCATCGGCAACTGTAACTACATCATATTTTTTTAATAACTGAAGTATCTTATTAAGACCTTCTACATCATGCATTTGCATTGCCGCGGCACCTTGTATTAACGGCTCATAAATAAATCCTGCAACATCATTCTGTTGCAATCTATCTTCCAACTTTACTAAAGTACTTTCAATATTTTCTTTTGTTGGTGGCGCGATTCTTTCAACAGCTATAAAAAAATCTTCAAAAGGTCCGTTATAAACAGATAACCCTGAAACTGACATAGCTCCAAAAGTATCACCATGAAAAGCATCATCAAAAGCTAATAAAACATTTCGTTTTTGCCCTCTATTGAAATGGTATTGTAACGCCATTTTAATTCCTATTTCTGTAGATGTAGAACCATTATCAGAAAAGAACACTTTTTGTTGATTACTAGGCAAGATATTCATTAAAGCTTCTGACAACTTTACTGCCGGTTCATGTGTGAAACCACTAAAAACAACCTGATCTAATTGTTGCATTTGCGCATACAATCTCTCAATTATATAATCATTACAATGGCCATAAACAGCTGTGTACCAAGAAGAAATTCCGTCTATATACTCTTTACCATCTTCATCTGTTAAAACACATCCTTTAGCTTTTTTAATCGCCAACATATTTTCATGTAACTTATGCTGTGTTAAAGGATGCCAGATGTGTTTTTTATCTCTTTCGGATATGTTTTTCACTAGAAAAGTCTTTAAAAATTATCTTTTATTCTTCTAGTACAAAGATGCTAATTAATAGCTAAAGTGTAATAGTATTAAAACTTAAAAACAACTTAATGTTTTGCTTAAAAAATACCATACTCTTACAACCCTAATAACACAGGTTTAAATAATTCAGCATATTTTTTTATTGTCTTTTTATCAAAAACAGACTCTTCGTTAATTCTACCTAAAACTCTAACTCCTGTTTTTTTAAGTATAATAGATTCTGTTTCTTGATGTTCGTTTCCACTAAAAACAATTGAAACATTATAGCCCTTAAATGTTAACCAATCTATTGTCAATAAAGTATGATTTATACTTCCTAAATAATGTCTCGACACTACAATTACCTCATAATTTGGCATTATAATATCAAGAATAGTATCATGATCATTTAAAGGAACTAACAAACCACCCGCACCTTCAATAACTAAATGATTTTCTGTTTCGGGTTCAATAATTTTTTCTCTATCTATAAGAACACCATCTATTTTAGCAGCAGCATGCGGACTCATAGGAGTTTTTAAAGCATAGCTATTTTTATGAATAACAGTTTTATTGTTTGATATAAGATTAACTATTTTATGACTATCAGAATCACTTAAATCACCAGCCTGAACAGGCTTCCAATAATCAGCCTCTAATGCTTCAACCAGAATAGCTGATGCTATTGTTTTTCCTACTTCAGTAGATATTCCTGTTACAAAAAATTGTTTCATGGTTTAGTAATAATATTACAGTTTAAACATTTAAATTTTCTTTTCTCAAAAAAAGGAAAAAGCTTATGAAAAATACTTTTTCTTTCATAATAGCTTTCAGATTTTTGTGCTTTGCAATTAGGACAAGTTATAGGCAAACCATCTTTTCCGATAGCATAACTACGTATAGAGTCATAAATTTCTCTTGCTCTTTCTTCATCTTCAGTAAATACCTGAATTTTAGCACCCCCAACAGCATTACTAATTAAAGGATCAGAGTTTACTATATTTCCATCTTTAACAAGAACTTGGATTCCTTCAGATTCCAATTTTAGTTTAAAAATTTCAAGATCTGCAACGTATTCAAAAGCCGCTATTGTCACAAATTTATCTGCCATTAATTATAAGTTTTTGTTTAAGATAGCTAATATATTTTTTATTTCATCTTTCGTGTTATAACTATGTAAACAAAACCTAAGTCGTTCTTCTCCCTTAGGAACTGTTGGCGACAAAATTGCTTTAACTTCAAATCCGTTTTTTTGAATTTGTGAGGCGTATTTTTTTACATTATTATTACCTGAGATCACACAACATTGTATAGCAGAATTACTATCAATAAATAATGGCGCTATTTTCAATGCAATTAATTGATCTTTAAAATAATTGATATTCTTCTTTAAAGATAACCTATTCGTTTTTTTGACTAATAACTGTTGATAAGCAACTATAATTGTAGCTAATGAATGTGGTGCTAATGCTGTAGTATAAATAAAGCTTCGGGCAAAATTTACCAAATAATTTTTAAGTTGCTCACTCCCCAAAACCGCCGCTCCATGACACCCCATTGCTTTTCCGAAAGTTACAATTTGTGCAAATACTTGATTCTGTATTCCTAATTCACCCAATAAACCTTGACCGTCTTTCCCAAAAACACCTATAGCATGCGCTTCATCAACAATAAAATAGAATCCATTTTTTTTACAAAAATCTGCTAAGGCTTTTAAATCAGGCATATCACCATCCATAGAAAAAATAGATTCTGTAACAATGTAAACCTCAACATTTGTAGTGGCAACTCTTTTAACTAATTGTTGTAAATCATCTAAATTATTATGTTTGAATTTATAAGCTCTAGCATTACTCATAGAAATTCCATCTCGTATGCTAGCATGAATGTATTCGTCATACAGAATAATATCACCACGTTGTGGTACTGCACTAAAAAATCCAATATTTGCATCGTAACCAGAATTAAACACAAGTGCAGCTTCAACTTTATGAAAATCAATAATAACATTTTCAAGTTCATCATATAAATTACTATTTCCTGAAATTAATCGGGAACCAGTTGCACCATTTTGCACAATTTGCTTATCAAAAAGTAATTGCGACGCACTTTTGAATATGGTTTCATCTTGAGAAAAACCAATATAATCATTTGAATAAAAATCTATTAAATTATTAGAATTTGGAAGGTACCGCAATGCATTTTCTCGCTTACGATTTTCTAATTTTTTACTCAGTTTTATGGGGAAAATTGCCATTCTGTAAAGGTAAAAAATTCCTGATTAAGGCTTGAATAAAAATAGATCTCTATTTAGGTTGACATATAGCCACATTAAATGCTACTTTAGTAACTCTAAAATGCTATTTAAAATGAAAACCATATTTCTTATTTTCACTATCCTTTTTTCTTCTGTAACAATTGCACAAACAAATACCTACAGTATTTCTTTTGAAAATGCAGTACACCATGAAGCAATAGTTACTGTAACTTTTCCGGAAGTAACTTCTAAAATATTTTCTGTTCGAATGAGCAGAACTTCCCCTGGCAGGTATGCGCTACACGAATTTGCAAAAAACATATATAATGTAAAAGCTACTGACAGCAAAGGAAATGAGTTGAAAATTGAAAGACCCAATCCATACCAATGGGATATTTCAGGGCACGACGGAATAGTTAATATTTCATATACATTATTTGCGAATCGAGCTGATGGAACCTATTCACAAATTGATGAAACTCATGCTCATTTAAATATACCAGCAACCTTTATATATGCTCCTGAATTTTCAGAGCGAAAAATAGAAGTTGATTTTAAAATTCGAGAAGATTTAAATTGGAAAATTGCCACACAACTTCCATTAATTTCAGATACAACATATAGCGCACCTAATCTTCAATATTTTATGGATAGCCCAACTGAAATTAGTGATTTTAGTATGCGAGAATTTGAAGTCGCCGAAGCAAACGGAAAAAATAAAATCATAAAATTTGTATTACACCATAATGGAACTGAAGTAGAACTTGATACTTATTTTGAAAAAGTAAAGAAAATAGTTTTAGAAGAAAAAAAGGTTTTTGGTGAGCTTCCTGATTTTGATTACAATGAATATACATTTTTAGCTTGCTATATCCCAAATGCATCAAGAGATGGTATGGAACACCGAAACTCGACAGTTTTAACTAGTTCAAAAAGTTTAGCTGATGGCGGTATGGAAGGTAACATTGGTACTGTTTCTCATGAGTTTTTCCACTCTTGGAATGTAGAACGTATTAGACCACAATCATTAGAACCTTTTAATTTTGAAGAAGCTAATATGAGTGGGGAGTTATGGTTTGCCGAAGGGTTTACAAGCTACTATACCAATCTTATATTGTGTAGAGCTGGCATTATTAGTAAAGAAAAATATGTTGAAGGTTTAACAGGCACTTTTAACTATGTTTGGAATTCACCAGCAAGACAGTTTTTTAATCCTATTGAAATGAGTTATCAAGCTCCCTTTGTAGATGCAGCAACTTCAGTTGACCCAGTAAATAGAGAAAATACATTTATATCATATTATTCATACGGAAGTATTCTTGGCTTGGCTTTAGATTTACAGCTACGTGAAAACAAATTAAATCTTGATGATTTTATGAAATTGGTTTGGAACACCTTTGGTAAAAAAGAAATAACTTATACGGTTAAAAATCTTCATAAAAGCCTAAATGAATATGCTGGAAAAGAATTTGGCGATAATTTTTTCAATAATTATATCTACAAAAGTGAAATGCCAGATTACAAAAAATTATTATCTTCTGTTGGTGTAGTTATAAAGCAAGATTTGAACACTCCTTACTTTGGAGCTAACGCTAGTATTAATGACGATTTAAATGGAGAAATAAATTCTAATATTACTATTGGAAGCCCTGCTTATATTGCTGGACTTGACAAAGGAGATATTATTACTGCAATAAATAATAAACCATTCCCAAATGGTGAACAATTTGATAATTATATTAACCGGTATAGAATAGGGGAAACTTTAACGGTAGATTTTCTTCGCTACGGAGTTAAAAAACAAACTACAGTAAAACTAATTTCTAGTCCTAAATATATTATAGAATTAGATGAAAAAAATGGACAAAAAACCACAAGGAATATATTAAAAAATAGGACCTCTTGGCTTAAAAAGTAAATTGATAAAAATCAGCACCTATAATACGTTACTGTCAACAAACATAAATAAGGTTTGGTTAAAATCTTATTAATATTATAGGTGGTGATTTAAAATTGTCATTATTTAGTTGTCTTTATGCGACTACTCTAAATTTCTTTTTATCATACTGTAATTTTTGAATTCTTTCTTCAAATATTCTAGTATACTCTAATTGATTTTGAGCTATTTTATCATAATCATTAGTTATTGAGTTTGTACCGCTAATTGTCATAGAACTTACTATTTTTCTTTTTCGTGCTAAAGGTTTACTTCCTACACTACTTCTGAAAAAGTTAGTTTTGATTTTTTTAAAAAATCGCGCTAAAACATTTAATGAGTCGCTCTTTGTAAATACTGTTGTTTCTTCAACAGTGTTTTCTCCTGTAAATTGAATAGATTGCATATGTTATAAGATTTGGGTCTTGTAAAAATAACGATTATTTTTTACTTATATTACAAAAAAAAATAATTTTTGATGTATTTTCCTACAAATTTAAATATTTTAAAAAATAGAAGAACCCGAATAACCCAATAAAAACAAAGGCTTTAGAAATAACACTGCTCAAAATAAAGCTATGTGTTAAACAATTACTAAAATATTCTATTTTTGAAAAAAGTAGCACTAAAATTCAATATACTTTTTCAAACTTTTAAAAAATTGTTTTAGTTATGAACTGGTATGTATTATATGTTCAATATAGAAAAGAAAAGAAAGTAGCCGAAATGCTACAAAAAATCCATCTAGAAGTTTATTGCCCTATTTTAAAAGAAGTAAAACAATGGAGTGATCGTAAAAAAACCACAGAAAACCCTTTATTTAAATCTTATGTATTTGTACGTCTTAATGAAAAAGAACGAGATTTAGTTTTTAGTGTTCCTGGAGTTGTTCGTTATTTATTTTGGTTAGGCAAACCTGCTATTGTTAGAAATGAAGAAATAAATACTATTAAAAAATGGCTGCAGAATGATAATGTTGAAGCTATAACCTTGTCTAAATTAATTCCTGGTGATGAAATGTATATTAAAAATGGAATATTAAAAGATCATAAGGCGATTATACAAGAGGTAGGAAAAAAAAGATTGCGTTTAGCAATTCCAGGTTTAGGTCTTGTATTAAATGCTAAAATTAAAGATGTTGTATAGTTGCAACAATCACTTCCCCCTAATAAATATTTATAAAAAAGATGTATTTCGTCTATATAATTTACGAAGCAACGTAATGTTCAATTTAAATGTAAAAAACTTGATTCTGTATATCTTAAAGATAGTAGAGACAAACTATATTATATTTACTTTAACATCTTAAAAAATAAATTGTTCGTAAATATTAACAGAGTTTTTAAATAAACCTTGTGCTTTAGTATTCGCCTGTTTAATTTTACTGTTTATGAAGCTTTTAGTTTACAAAAAATGAATGTAAAATACATTTAAAAATTAAAAGCTTTATTTTAGTAAATTAACGTAAGTACTGTAGCAAACTTTTGTGACTAACAGTGCGGAGCGCTACCATAAAGATAGTTTTGAAATTTAAAAAATATCATAAACACAACAAAAACATATATTAAATAACACATAAACAGAAATTATGAAAGTAGCATTTATAACTGGCGTAACTGGACAAGATGGCGCTTACTTAAGTGAATTTTTATTGAAAAAAGGATATCAAGTTCACGGTCTTAAAAGAAGAGCATCTTTATTCAATACAGATAGAATTGACCATTTATACCAAGACCCACATGTAGAAAATCGTAATTTTATATTGCATTATGGTGATATGACGGATAGTACTAACCTGATCCGTTTAATTCAAGAAATACAACCAGATGAAATTTATAACTTAGCTGCAATGAGTCACGTACAAGTGTCTTTTGAAGTTCCTGAATATACAGGTAATGCCGATGGCTTAGGTACGCTTCGTATTTTAGATGCTGTTCGTTTATTAGGTTTAGAGAAAAAAACTCGTATATACCAAGCTTCCACTTCAGAATTGTATGGTAAAGTACAAGAAGTTCCACAATCGGAAACCACCCCTTTTTACCCTCGTAGTCCTTATGCTGTTGCTAAAATGTATGCATTTTGGATTACCGTAAATTATAGAGAAGCTTACGGCATGTATGCTTGTAACGGTATTTTATTTAATCATGAATCTCCTATTAGAGGTGAAACTTTTGTAACACGTAAAATTACACGTGCAACTTCAAGAATTGCGCTTGGTCTTCAAGACAAATTATATCTTGGTAATTTAGATGCAAAAAGAGATTGGGGTCATGCTAAAGATTATGTTCGCATGATGTGGATGATTCTTCAAGCAGAAGAAGCTGAAGATTGGGTTATCGCAACTGGAAAAACAACACCTGTAAGAGAGTTTGTGCGTATGGCATTTGGCGAAGTAGGCATAGAATTAGAGTTTAAAGGTGAAGGAATTGATGAAAAAGGCTACGTAAAAGCATGTTCTAACCCTGAATTCCAGATAGAAATTGGTAAAGAAGTTTTAGCAGTAGACCCTAAATATTTTAGACCAACAGAAGTAGATTTATTAATTGGTGATGCTACAAAAGCAAATACTAAGTTAGGATGGATTCCTGAGTATGATTTACAAGGTTTATTAAAAGATATGATGCAAAGCGATATTAAATTAATGAAAAAAGATCAGCATTTGAAGAAAGGTGGTTATGAAACTTTCAATTATTTCGAATAAACCTATCTTTTAAAATTAAGCAAAAATGCATGCCACTATAATTTGTGGTATGCATATTTAAATTTTCTTCAAGTTTCGCTTTAAAAAATAAATATGGAAAAAGACGCTAAAATATATATTGCTGGTCATCGTGGCCTAGTAGGTAGTGCCATTGTAAAAAATCTACAGGCAAGGGGTTATACAAATTTTGTTACGCGCACTCACAAAGAACTAGATTTAACTAACAGCACCGCTGTTGCTGAATTTTTCTTAAAAGAGAAGCCAGATTATGTTTTTTTAGCGGCTGCAAAAGTTGGAGGCATTGTTGCTAATAACACCTACAGAGCAGATTTTATTCATGATAATTTGATGATACAGAATAATGTAATACATCAAAGCTACGTTCACAAGGTTAAAAAAATGATGTTTTTAGGAAGTACTTGTATCTACCCTAAACAATGTCCACAACCTATGAAAGAAGATTATCTTTTGACGGATACTTTAGAATATACTAATGAGCCGTATGCAATAGCAAAAATAGCAGGTATTAAAATGTGTGAGAGTTACAACTTACAATACAATACTAACTTTATATCGGTAATGCCAACCAATTTATATGGTCCTAATGATAATTTTGATTTAGAGAAATCACATGTACTCCCAGCACTTATACGCAAAATGCATTTAGGCAAAGCTTTAGAAAGTGGTGATTGGAGTGCTATAAGAAAAGATTTAAATACCTTACCTATGGAAGGGGTAAACGGTGCCGCAATGGATGAAGATATTTATGCTGTACTTAACAAATATGGCATTCAGAAAAAAGGTGATACCATCCATTTAGAAATTTGGGGTTCCGGTAAGCCAATGCGTGAATTTTTATGGAGCGAAGATATGGCCGATGCTTGTGTCTTTTTAATGGAGGAAAGAGACTTTAAAGATTGTTACGACATCAATACAAAAGAAATACGCAATACACACATAAATATTGGTACAGGTGTCGATATTTCAATTAAAGAATTAGCAAAACTTATTAAAAACACTATTGGGTTTAAAGGAAAGTTATATTTCAATGCAGATAAACCAGATGGTACAATGAAAAAACTAACCGACCCTTCTAAGCTACATGGCTTAGGTTGGAAACACACAATAAATTTAAAAGAAGGTGTAGAAAAAATGTATGATTGGTATCAAAACTAAAAAGACTGTAAAACTGGTAACCTATTTTAAATTAAACCAATGTCACTTTCTACTTTTTTAAGTTATTTCAATCAAAAAAAAGCAACAAGATTATTTAATTTTTTGTTGCTAGGTGATTTAATTTTTATTCTATGCCATATTTTTGTTGTTGTGGTATTAAAATCAAAACCATCAGTTTTTTTATTAGATGCTGAAAATATTGGTTTTCCTGAAGCATTCCAATACTTAAAATATTTGTTAGTTATTGCTTTTACAGTGTACCTTGTTTTTTATAAAAAATTACCTGTATACCTACCATACATTCCAATATTTCTATTGCTTTTGGTAGATGATATTTTTCAAATACATGCTAAAGCAAGTTTTTTTATTGCATATCGCTTACATTTACACGCCTTATTAGGTTATACGGCTATCATGTTTAGTCAAGTCATTTACACCTTGCTTATCGGAAGTATTAGTATTTTTCTAATCAGTTTATTTTATAAAAAAACTAGTACATCTAACAAAAAAATATTTATTGATATTTATATTCTCTTGGCACTTTTCATGTTTTTTGGAGTAGGTATAGATATAATTCATAAAATATTTGAAAACACTTCTAAATTAAGCTCAATATTAACCTTAGTAGAAGAAGGTGGGGAAATGATTACACTTAGCTTTATAAGCTGGTATTTTTGTTTTATAAGTTTTAAAACTGACGAAAATACTTATTTTTTAAAAGACTGCTTAACAAAAAAGTGTAGCTTAAAATTTCAATAAAAAAGAAAGTAATTTTTAAATTTATAATTGAAAAACCGCTAAAAAAATCATTCAAATTGAAACTTACGTTTTAATAAAATCATGCAACAAGCAAAAAGAGTAGCAAAAAATACAGGATTTTTATACGCTCGAATGGGCATTACTGTATTCATTTCTCTGTATTCCACTCGCTTAATATTAGATGCCCTAGGTGTTGATGATTTTGGGATTTTTAATCTTGTCGGTGGAGCTATCGCAATGCTTACTTTTTTAAATAATGCTATGTCGGGTGCTACGCAAAGGTTCATGTCATTTGCAGAAGGAGAAGGGAATCTTCAAAAGCAAAAAAATATATTTAATGTCAGTATAGTTTTACATTTAATTACTTCAATTTTAGTAGTGGTACTGCTAGAGTTTGTTGGTTATTTTCTGTTCAATGGTATTTTAACAATTCCTGTTGAACGTATTGAAGCTGCTAAATTAATTTTTCATTTTCTTATTGCTAGCACTTTTTTTACCATAATCTCTGTACCCTATGACGCAGTAATAAATGCCCATGAAAATATGTTTTTAGTGGCTATTTTAGGCATATTGGAAGCACTTATTAAATTAGCAATTGCTTTTTACATTACTAATACAGCATTTGATAAATTAATTATGTATGGTTTACTTATGGCTTTACTTACAATTGTATTACTCATAATAAAGCAAATTTATTGTAATAAAAAATATGACGAGGTAAAAATAAGTATTAAAAAATATTACAATAAAAAATTATTTAGCGAAATGACTTCTTTTGCGGGATGGTCATTTTTAGGTTCAACAAGTAGTATGCTTAGTTTTTATGGCCAAGGTCTAGTTTTAAATATGTTTTTTGGCACTGTTGTTAATGCCGCACAAGGTGTAGCTTCTCAAGTAGGCGGTCAATTAAGCTCATTTTCAGGAACAATGCTTAAAGCATTAAACCCAATCATTGCTAAAAGTGAAGGTTCTGGTAATCGTGATTTAATGTTTAAAGCTACTTTTATGGGTAGTAAATTAGCTTTTTTTTTATTGATGATCTTATCAATTCCTGTAATTATTGAAATGCCAAGTATTTTTAATTTCTGGTTAAAAAAAGTGCCCGATTACACCATTATTTTCTGCAGATTATTATTAATTAAACTTCTATTAGATCAAATTAATACAAACCTTACAACATTGATTGCTGCAGTTGGAGATATAAAAAAATATCAAATTATAGTTTCTATTGTTTATATACTCCCCATACTAATTACATTTGTACTATTTAAAATAGGGTTCCCTCCTTATTCTATTTATATTATATTCATTATTTTTTCTATCGTAGCAGGTTTTACTAATATATATTTTTCAAAAAAAGTAGCAAATTTACCCGCTAATTTTTTTTTAAAACAAGTAGTTCTTAGAGTTTTTCTAGCATTTATAATTTCGTTAGGAGTCGCTATTCTACCTCTCTCTCTAATTAAAGAAGGCTTACTAAGATTAATTATAGTGTTTAGTGTAAGTTTAATTGCATCTGTTATTACTATATGGCATATTGGTTTAACAAAAAAAGAAAAAATATATTTTAAAGATTTTACCAAATCAATAAAAAATAAATACTATCAAAAATGACCATTTTATTCTTAATTGATAGATATCCGGGCTTTGGCGGTATTGAAACTGTAACAACAGTACTTGCAAATTTTTTTTTAAAACAAAATTATAACATTGCTATACTTAGTTATAAACAAGAAAATATTGAGGTGTTAGAAAAATTAAATAGTGATATACTCCTATTTAATTTCCCTAATAAACAACATAAAATTTCATCTGAAAATGAAACTTATTTAAAACACATTATTACTAAAATAAAACCAGATTTTATAATTAACCAAGAGAGTTATTCTGAACTTTATAAATTATTAAATACAGTTAAAAATGAAATTTCGTGTAAAATTATTACTGTGGAGCACAATACACCAGTTGCTCGCTACAAAATGCTTTTAAATTATCTTGAAAATGAAAAACTAGCACTAAATTTAAAGAGTATTTTAAAAAAACTAGGACATCCTTTTCTTTTATGGAAAAGTCTTTCTCAGGAGCGCGCATACCATCAGAATATTTATAATTTAAGTGATGATTATATTTTATTATCTAATAAATATATTTCAATATTAAAAAAAATTGCAAAACTTAAATCTATTGAAAAAATTCATGTAATTGAAAACCCTATTACAGTTACTCCATCTGAAATAAATATTGAAAATAAAGAAAAAACTGTACTATATGTTGGCAGACTTGAATACAACCATAAACGAGTAGACCGATTATTAAAAATATGGAAAAATGTTGTGATCGAAACTCCTGAGTGGAAATTAGTTATAGTTGGTGACGGACCAGAAAGAAACAATTTAGAAAATTATGTTACTAAAAATCAAATAGCTAATGTTACATTCGAAGGTTCACAAACAAATGTAGAAAAGTATTATTCAAATGCATCTATTTTATGCATGACATCAAATGTTGAAGGTTTTCCTTTAGTATTAGCTGAAGCAATGGCTTTCGGTTGCGTACCTATTTTATACAATAGTTTTGAATCAGCATCAGATATTATTGTAGACAAAAGTAATGGACGGTTAATTGAGCCTTTTAATGAAAATAAATTCAAAGACATACTTATTGAAATGATTCAAAATACAGATCAAAGAGGTATTATGGCTCACAAAGCTATTGAAAGTTGTTCGCGTTTTAGCTTAGATAAAATTGGCCAAAAATGGGAAGAATTATTAAAAAGCAGTCTATAATTTTTATATAAAAATTACGACAATACTCTACAAAACTATACCAAAAAAATATGAAAGTATTAATTTTTACAAATTCTGCAGCAAAATATGATCATAGTGTTAATAGCTATCACGGTGCTGGTTGGGTAGAGGCGTTTATAAATTTATTAGAAGATCAAAAGGAAATAGAACTTGCAGTTTCTTTTTTTCACCCAAAAGACCATAAAAAATTAAAACGTAACGGTTTAACATTTTACCCCATATACCAACCCTCCAGAAGAAGTAACCCTATAAAAACAATAATTGGTGACTGGAAAGGTCGTATTGAAAGTGAAACTATTTGTAAAAATTTGCTAACCGTTGTTGAAGATTTTAAACCCGACATAATTCAAGTTTTTGGTTCAGAAAACATGTTTCCTTCAATTCAAAAATACACCAAAGTACCAGTCGTTGTTCATTTACAAGGCTTGTTAAATCCATATTACAATACTTTTTACCCAACAAATCAATCTAAATACAATTTTATTTTTGATTTAGGTTATTTAAAAGCAAACTTATTAGGCAAAGGAATAAGTTCATTAGCAAAGCGAATAAAAAATAAAGCCAAAAGAGAAGCTGAGCATTTTAAAAATTTAAATTATGCAATGGGTCGAACAGATTGGGATAAAATGGTCACAAAAATTCACAATCCAAATATAAATTATTTTCATATTGATGAAGTATTGCGCCCAATATTTTATAAAAATATTTCAACTGTTACAGCACGTGAGCGTAATTCATGTATTAAAATTGTAACAACAATATCACCTACCCTATACAAAGGCATTGATGTTATTTTTAAAACCGCAAAATTATTAAAAGAAAATACCAACTTAAATTATCAATGGTCAGTAATTGGCTTAGAAGCAACAGATTCATTAGTTGAACATTTTGAAAAAGATTTAAAGTTAAAACACCATTTACTTAATATAAAATTTTTGGGCATCCGTAAAGCAAATGATTTCGTAGATACTTTAAAAAAAGCTGAACTATTTATACACCCTTCATATATAGACAATAGCCCAAATAGTGTATGCGAAGCCCAAATATTAGGCATACCGGTTATTGCTTGTAATGTTGGTGGTTTAGCATCATTAATTGATGATAATAAAACAGGAAAACTGGTGCCTTCAAATGGCACGTATGAAATAGTAGAATGTATACTTAACTATTCTAAAAACCATAAAGTGTACTGGACAATGGCTGATAAAGCACAAGAAAATGCCATACAAAGGCACAATCAAAAAAAAATTAAACAAGAAGTTTTAAATGTATACCAAAGCATTATAAAATAATTATAACACAACCGTAAGACTTAATAAAATTTGAAACAAGCCACTAGAATTGCAAAAAATACTGGATTTTTATATGCCCGAATGGCGATTACAGTTTTTATATCATTATATTCTACACGTTTAGTTCTAGCCGCATTAGGTGCTACAGACTTCGGTATTTTTAATGTAGTTGCTGGTGCTATAGCTATGTTAGCATTTTTAAATGCAGCAATGACTCAAGCCACTCAACGTTTTATGTCTTATGCTGAGGGTAAAGGAGATTTTAATGCTCAAGTCGGAATTTTCAATGTTAGTATTTTATTGCATTTAATAATTGGTTTTGCTGTTGTGCTTGTATTAGAAATAGCTGCTTACTACCTTTTCAATGGTATCTTAGAAATACCTGAAAATAGAATGAGTGCTGCTAAAGTTATTTATCAATGCATGGTTGCTAGCACCCTTTTTAAAATAATTTCAGTGCCTTATGACGCGGTTATAAATGCCCATGAAAATATGTTTTTAGTTGCTATTTTAGGTGTTTTAGAAGCCATTCTAAAACTAGTAATTGCAGTATATATTACCTACACTGATTTTGACTCTCTAATAAGTTATGGTTTTTTAATGGCACTAATGTCTGTAGTTTTATTAATAATTAGAAGAATTTATTGTCATAAAAAATATAAAGAAGTAAAAATTAATCTTCGCAAACATTACAATAAAAAATTATTTAATGAAATGGGAAGTTTTGCTGGTTGGTCCTTTTTAGGCTCATCAAGTAGTATTCTTGCAAATTATGGGCAAGGTATTGTTTTAAATATGTTTTTCGGCCCACGTGTCAACGCATCGCAGGGTATCGCTAATCAAATTAATGGGCAGTTAAGTTCTTTTTCTACTACAATGCTAAGTGCATTAAACCCAGCCATTGCAAAAAATGAAGGTGCAGGCAATAGAGTCTCAATGCTTAAAATGACAGCAATGGGCAGTAAAATGTCTTTTTTTTTATTAGCAATAATGTGTATTCCTGTATTAATAGAAATGCCTTATATTTTAAATTTATGGCTAAAAGATGTTCCTGAATATGCAATAATATTTTGTAGGTTATTAATAATAAGAACCTTAATAGAACAAATTAGCATACCCATATCAACATCTATAAGAGCTGTAGGTAAAATAAGGGGGTTTCAAATAACAAGTGCTATACTCAACTTTTTTCCACTTTTAGCAGTTTATCTCTTTTTTAAAAATGGCTATCCACCTTATAGTATATATTATGTATTTATAACTTACGCATTAATAAATACAATAATAATATTATGGTATGCTAGAATACATACAGGATTAAATATACCAATATTTTTAAATAATGTAATTTTAAGATGTTTTATTACATTTACTGGTGCTATTACTTTAGGAATTACCGTTTCGTTAATGATTGATGAAACTTTTATAAGACTACTAATAACTACAATACTTAGTGTAATTATAACATTAGTATTAATGAACTTTGTAGGTTTTGATAATGATGAACGTGGCTTGATTAAAAATTTAGCAAAATCTTTTTATTCTAAAATAAAATTCAATAAAAAATGATATCCATTGTAATTCCACTATATAACAAAGCACATACTATTAAACGAACATTAGGGTCAGTACTAGCACAAACTTTTAAAGATTTTGAAGTTGTTATTGTTAATGACGGGAGTACAGACAATGGTGTAAATGTTATACATAAATTCACTAATGATAAACGAATAAAAATAATTGAACAAGAAAATCAAGGCGTAAGTGTTGCTCGCAATCAAGGTGTTTTTAACTCTAAATATAATTACATTGCCTTTTTAGATGGTGATGACGAATGGTTACCCGAGTATTTAGAATATATGCATAAATCTATTCTAAAATACCCTAAAGCTGGTTTTATTTGTGGAGCAGGAAAGGTAAGATCAGGAGGTAAAGATTATTTAAGGTTAGCAAAAAAATATGAAAATCAAATTACTGAAATCAACTTTTTTGAAAATCCTCATGTATTTGTACATACAAGTGCTACAATTGTAAAGAAAGATGTTTTTAATAAAACAATTGGTTTTCCTATAGGTATGAAACGAAATCAAGACTATGCATTATTTTTTTCAATAGCATTATTAACCAAAGTAGCATATTGTGGTTTTCCTTTGAGTGTTTATGTAGGTGATGTTGAAGGGCAAGCAACAACAAAACCTTTTGAAGACGTTATGGAACACATTATAAAACGTTATGACATTGTTTATAACGTTTGGAAAGAACAAAATAAGAAAAATAAAACTTTTATAATATTCCTAAAATATGAATTAAGACATACTTTTTTTGTTTTAAATAAACAAAAAAAGTATAAAATATTAAAAGAATTTAGTAGTAATCTAAACCCTGAAATACAAAATAAATTTAATGCTTTTGAAAAAAAATTAATGTATAATCAAAAATTAAAATTTCTATACATACTCTTCATATATGTTACAAAAATAAGATGGAGACTAAGAGGTTATCCTAGAATTAATTATTAATTTTTTTAACTAAAAAAATCACAATACAATTATAATTGTATTATTTTAAAAATAAAGGCAAATGAAATTATTACTTAAAATTTTAAGAAAATCATATCAATTTTTTTTTCCAGACTCTTCTAATTTTGGACGTAATTGGAAAATGTTTTCAAATAAGGAATATGCAAATAAATTAATGTATAACCAGTTAATTAAAAATGAACCTTGTATGATTGCTCGTTTTGGTTCTACTGAATTAGCATGTCTTGTAAATTACATTGGTATAAAACAAAATAACACTAATAAACTATCTTACATAAAAGGAAACAGCTTGCGTTGGTGGTGGGAACCTAATATAATAAATCAAATGCAAATTTGGAGTGGTTTTTTTCCGCCTAAACAAGATAAAATTGAGCAATTTTGTGAACTCATGTTAAAAGACACTGAGCAAGTAGACATACTTGGCTCTTGGTTAAAAGAAGAAAAATACATGGCACAAGGACTGAAAAATGCCAATAGAATAATTCTTGAAGACTTAGAACCATTTTTTACAAAAAACCCGTGGACAAAAGCTTTAGAAGGCAAAAAAGTGTTAGTAGTACACCCGTTTGCAGACACTATTGAAAGTCAATACAAAAAAAGAAACCTGTTATTTGATAACAATTTATTGCCTGAATTTGAGCTAAAAACAATAAAAGCTGTACAAAGTGTAGCGGGTGCCGAAACAGAATTTAATGATTGGTTTGAAGCCTTAGAGCATATGAAAACTAAAATTGATGCAACTGATTATGACGTTGCTATAGTTGGTTGTGGAGCTTATGGGTTTCCATTAGCTGCACACGTAAAACGTAGTGGTAAAAAAGCAGTACATATGGCAGGTGCTACTCAATTATTATTTGGCATTAAAGGCAAGCGATGGGAAAATTTTATTGTTTGGCCTTATATGAACTTATTTAATGAACATTGGGTAAGACCCGGAGAAAATGAAAAACCAAAAAATGCAAATGTTGTAGAAGGCGCTTGCTATTGGTAATAATTGTTAATATGAAAAAAAAAATAATTAAGATATTATTAATTGTACCTGGGATTTTCTTTAAGGTCTTTGATATTGCAAAAGACGGTTCTAGAGATTTAGAAAATAAATTTCGTTTTAAAAATGTAATTATTGAAAGTGGTTGCAAAATATCTAATAATTCAATAATCAAAGAAAATTCAAGAATTTTTTATAATACATCTTTAAATAATTCTTTAATATCAGAATATTCATATATTGGTAGTGATTGTTTTTTACAAAATGTTACCGTTGGTAAATTTTGTTCAGTTGCTAAACATAGTTTAATAGGCTTAGGTAAACATCCAATAAAATTACTTACTACGTCACCTTTATTTTATAGAAAAAACAATCCTTTAAAAATCAAATTTTTAAAAAAAGATTTAGGGTTTAAAGAGTATGATCCTGTAATATTAGGTCATGATGTCTGGGTTGGGGCAAGGGCGATAATAAATGATGGGGTTAAAATAGGAACTGGTGCTATTATAGCTTCTGGTGCCGTGGTTACAAAAGATGTTCCTCCATATGCAATTGTCGGTGGTATTCCTGCAAAAATTATAAAATATCGTTTTGATGAAGAGACAATCGAAAAGCTATTAAATTCAGAATGGTGGGAATGGGAATTAGATAAAATTAAAAAATTTCAAAAAGAAAAATTTATACATGAAAATTATAGCAATTCTATATAAAGGTTTTCGAAAACTAACAAAACTTTTAATTGGTTTTTTTTTTAATCCAATAGCCAAAATTAAATTTATTTTAAATGGAGTATCTTATGGTAAAGGCATAAATGTTAAAGGTTTATTTAAACTCGAAGTCACACGTAAAGGAGATTTTTCGATTGGCCAAAATTGTCGGTTTAATAATGGTCAAAGTTATAATGTTTCAGGAGGAAATCAAAAATGTCATTTTTGGGTAGATGGTAAACTTACTTTTGGTAATAATGTTGGAATTAGCAGTAGTTCAATTTTATGTAGACATCGAATACACATCGGAAATTTTGTTAAAATAGGCGGTAATACTTTGATAATCGATACAGACTCACATGCTATAAATCCAAATGAAAGAATTAAAAAAGATAAAGCTAATTGGGGTGCTGTAAAAATTGACGATTACGCTTTCATAGGTACTAGATGCATAATATTAAAAGGTGTTACAATTGGAAGAAATTCAATTATAGCTGCAGGGTCTATAGTGACAAAAAATATTCCTGAAAATGAAATTTGGGGAGGTAACCCTGCTAAGAAAATAAGAAACATTTAATATAAAATTATTGAATATTGTCAAAAAAAAACAACATATTAATACTAATTTTAGTACTTACTATTACATTATACACAATAGATATATATTCTAAAATACCTATAGGTAATACTGTAATTTGGTGGGCATTGCTGATTGCCATTTTAAGTTATTTTTATAAAAGCAAAAAAATATTTTTTAATGAAAATAATTCTAATATTATAAAGCCAGTTGAAATTTATTTAATCTGGAATGTCATTTGTATTGTAAGAGGTTTGTTTGTAGCTCAAGGATATTGGGAGTGGAAATTTTTAATACAAACCAGTTTGGTATTGTTAATACCCTTATGTATTTATGTAGTTACCAATACCTATTGGGTACAAAAAGTAGTGCAAAAATGGTTTTATTATGCCTTACCACCTTTTTTTATATACATATTTTTAATGAGCCCTGAGGCAATAGGCCATTACTTGGTGCCATTAAGTTTTGTTCTATTATTTTTTCCATTTTTAACCAATAAAATACGCCTATTATGCCTATTTGCAGCACTAATTGTATTCGCTTCTAATTTGAGTGCCCGTAGTAATGTAATTAAGTTTTTAATTCCAATGCTACTTGCATTAGTTTATTATTTTAAATTATTGGCAAATACGCCAGTTCTTAAAATTACTCGTATAGTATTCATCGTAATACCATTCATATTACTTTATCTTGGTATTACAAACACCTTTAATGTATTTAAAATTAGTGATTATGTTGAGGGTGAGTATAAGGTTGCTGATGCTGAAGGAGCCCCACCAGGTTCAGGTGATTTAACATCTGACAGTAGAACATTTTTATATGTTGAAGTAATTAGCTCTGCAATAAAATATGATTATGTCTGGTTAGGGCGTACCCCGGCTAGAGGTAATGAATCACCACATTTCGGGCCTGACATAGATAAAGATTTAGGTACTAATAAAATGGAACGCCATAGTAATGAAGTATCTATACTAAATGTATTTACCTGGACGGGTATTGTTGGCGTAGTGCTCTATTTTTTAATTTTTTTAAAAGCAACCTACTTAGCAATCTACAAATCAAAAAGTAGAATAATGAAAATTATAGGTATTTACCTAGCCTTTAGGTGGGTTTATGCATGGGTAGAAGATTTTAGTAAATTTAATTTATCTTATTTTTTCTTATGGATAGTTATTGGAATATGCTTATCTAATGATTTTAGAGCTATGACTGATAGTGAATTTAAAAATTGGGTGCGTGGCATTTTTGATCAGCGTTACCGTAAAGCCATTGTAAAAAAACAATTGGTTAAAGTTGAAAAAAATCTTAATAATAATATATAGAAAATGATATACATTGTAATACCTATATTTAATAGGTGGCATTTTACAAAAGCCTGTATTGAAGCATTACAACAACAAACCTATAATAATTTTAAAATTATTATAGTTGATGATGGTTCAACAGATGGAACATCAGATAAACTGGCTAAAGACTACCCTGATGTAATTGTTTTAAAAGGCAATGGCTCATTATGGTGGACAGGAGGCATAAATTTGGGAATTGAATTTGCATTAAAAAATGAGGTTGATTTTGTACTATCATTAAATAATGACACATTACCAAAAATTGATTATTTGCAAAAATTAGTTGAAGCATCCGTACGTAAACCTGGGGCACTAATAGGATCAACGGGAATAGATACTAAAACAAATGATATTAACTATTGTGGAGAGCAAATAGCATGGTTAACAGATAGTGTTGTTGATTTGAAAAAAAGTGTAAAAGAAAATAAAAAAGGACAATTATTAGAGGTTTCCTATTTTCCAGGTCGCGGATTATTAATTCCTAAACAAGTATTTACTAAAATTGGCTTATTTGATCAAAAAGCATTTCCTCATTACATGGCTGATTATGATTTTACATTTAGAGCTATAAAAGCTGGTTTTAAAGTATATTGTAGTGTTGATGCGCAACTAGGCACCTACCCCGAGGCTAGTGGTGCAAACCAACTTATGGCCAAAAAAAATTGGAAAAATTATAAAGAACATTTATTTGGCATGAAAGGGGCTGCAAATCTTAAATATTATTACACTTATGTTTTTAGGCATTGCCCGTGGTACCTATTACCAATAAGCGCCGGTATTGGTACCGCAAAAAGATTAACCAGTTATTGGATAAAATAAAAACCTTCAGAACAACAGATTTTTCTGACACTCATCGAAAATAAACATCTAACTCATAAATTGTTCATATTTTTTAATCTTTATTAATGTAAAGGAACAAACTTAATAAATAACCACTTCTAAACTTAAATATTTAGTGTCAACCAAATCCTCCTACATTGAATTTAAAGTTTTACCTATTGAACCAAATATTAACTAAAAACATTTTACATGTGCCAGTATGTAAAATAAAAGTATGAGTTTAAAAAAATTAAAATTTAGACGTCAATTTTTATTGACTCCAAAATTATGTTCAAAATTGAACTATTGGAATTACAAAAAAATAGGATCAAAACACTTATATGTACATCCAGATTGTCAAGAAACAATTACTACCACAAACAATAAAACGGGTATATTACTTGGACATGTATTAGACCCTAGAAATTCAGACCTTACAGCTAATAACATATTAGAGTCTATATTAAAACAGTCAGATGAAAAAGGAGTTGCAGAAGTGTTATATAGATTAACAGGTAGATTTGTTTTAATTATAGAAGAACAAAATGAATTTACTTTTTTTAATGATGCCTGTGGGTTAAAAACTTTTTTTTATACTGAAATTGAAAAGGAAGTATATATTGCATCACAACCTTTTCTGTTTAATGAAGTAATTCCTGGAATTATTAATAAAGGAAATAGATATGATAGTTTTTTTAACTCTGAATATCTTAAAACTAATACAGAAAGTTGGTACCCAAGCGGAACTTCTTTATATGATGGAGTTGAACAACTAGCACCCAATCATTATTTAAAAACAAGTACTTTAAAACAAGTTCGTTATTGGCCAACAGAAAAACATGAAATTAATGATTTTGAAACATCATTAGAAAAATTTTCTGATTTATTACAAAAAACTTTAATCGCAGGTAGTAAAAAGTATAATTTAGCATTAGGTGTTACTGGTGGTTTTGATAGTCGCATTATATTAAGTGCTTGTAAAGAGGTTAAAAATGATATGATGTTTTATACTCTAAAATATAGAACTTTAGATGAAAACAATAGTGATATTTGGATTCCAATTAATTTAAAGAAAAAACTAAATATAAATCATGAAGTTATGGATTGTCAGATCCCAATTTCAGAAGAATTTAAAGAAATATATGTAGGAAATTCTGATATGGCTCATTTAAATGATTGGGGATATATTGCTTATGGAATTTCTAAAAACCTACCAGATGATACTATGGCAATAAAAGGTAGCTGTTCTGAAACTGGTCGGTGTTATTTTTACAAATCAGGAATACATCCCAAAATAAATTCTTATGAAGATATTTTAAAGTATAACCCAAGTTGGAAAGGAATCCCTTTTATTGAAGAACGAATTTCTGAATGGTATGATGAAGTAAAAGACCATAACACAAATAAAGGCTATAATATTTTAGATCTTTTTCATTGGGAAGTTAGTACTGGTAGTTGGCAAACTCAAAATCAACTTGAATGGGATATTGTGCATGATACTTTTACACCATTCAATAACCGAGAATTATTAGATATTATGTTACGTATTGATCCAAAGTATCGATCAAAACCTGGTAATTATTTACTATACCAAGAAACTATGGAGAAATTATGGCCTGAAGTACTTACTGAACCAATAAACCCATTATCTCCAAAAGAGCAAATAAAAGTAAAAACAAAAACAATATTAGTTAAACTTGGTTTTGAAAAGTATAATCATTAAGTTTTTCAAAATAATTTTTCTTTATATAAAAACTATGAAACTAGCTCCAATTGCACTTTTTACTTATAAAAAATTGGCCCCATTAAAAGCCACTATTGAAGCTCTTCAAAAAAATAATTTAGCAAAACATTCAGAGTTAATAATATTCTCAGATGGTCCTAAAAAAGACAGTGACAAAATACAAATTCAAGAGGTAAGAAGTTATTTAAAATCAATAAATGGCTTTAAAAAAATAGATTTAAATTTCTCAGAAAAAAATAAAGGTTTAGCCGTTTCTATTATTGAAGGAGTATCTAAGATTTTAGAAGAAAATGAAACAATTATTGTACTAGAAGACGATCTATTGACAAGTGTTAATTTCTTAGACTTTATGAACAAAAGTCTTGACTATTATAAAAATAATAAGAAAATACATTCAATTTCAGGATACACGCCTCAAATAGACCTAAAAAATTCCTATCCATACGATATTTATTTTACTCAAAGAGCTAGTTCTTGGGGGTGGGCTACCTATAAGTCAAAATGGAAAGAGGTAGATTGGAAAGTTACAGATTATATTAGATTCAAAAAAAATAAAAAATTACATAGAAAATTTAATGCTATGGGCTCAGATATGTCCTTCATGCTATCAAAACAAATGAAAGGAAATATCGATTCTTGGGCGATAAGGTGGTGTTATCATCAATTTAAAGAAGACTTATATACTGTATTCCCAGTTCAATCTAAAATTCAAAATATAGGTTTTACTGAAGGAGCCACACACACAAAAGGAAATAGTGAAACTTTAAGGTTTGCTACTATATTTGATAAAACAAATAAAATAAATTTTAATTTTAAAGATAATATTGTTCTTGAGAAATACTTTATAAAACAATTTATAAAACCTTATAGTATTAAAACCCGAATTTATTATAAATTAAAAGGAATTCTTCAAAATTAATTTATAATAAATACAATTTACAACACTTATGAAACCTAAATTATTATTTATAATGCACATTCCTCCACCAGTAAACGGAGCGGCATTAGTAGGAGAATACATTAAAAATAGTACCTTAATTAATTCTGAGTTTGATTGCGATTACGTTAATTTAACTGCTTCATTTAGTTTAGATAAGATTGGAAAGGGAGGTTTTGGAAAAATTAAAATAATTTTAAAAATAATTAGAAATGTTATTTCTAAATTAAAGTCTAACAATTATGATTTGTGTTATATGACTTTAACGGCTAAAGGTACCGGTTTTTATAAAGATTTTATAATTGTTGTTATCCTTAAATTATTTAAAAAAAAAATAATTTATCATTTTCATAATAAAGGAATTGCTATAAGCAGTAAAAAATGGTATAATGATTTTTTATACAAAAAAACTTTTAAAAACACTAAATCTATACTTTTAGCTCCATCTTTACATAAAGATATAAAGGGTTATGTAAAAAAAGAGGATATATATTATTGTGCAAATGGGATACCTAACTTGATAAAACCTAATACACAAATTTTAAATGAAAAAATAAATTTAACTACCCCTTGTAAGTTTTTGTTTTTATCAAATATGATAAAACAAAAAGGTGTTTTAGAACTATTAGAAGCTTGTTCTATTTTAAAAAAAGAAAATTTAAAATTTGAATGTCACTTTATAGGTGCTTGGGCAGATATTACACAAGATGAATTTAATAAACAAATTGAAAAGTTAGAGCTCAAAAATGAAATAACTTTCCATGGAAAAAAATACAATCAAGATAAAGTACTTTTTTTTGAAACATCAAATGTTTTTGTGTTCCCAACTTTTTATCACAATGAATGTTTTCCCCTAGTGTTACTTGAAGCAATGCAATTTGGACTTCCAATAATTTCAACTCCGGAAGGGGCTATAGAAGACATTGTAATAAATAATGAAACTGGTTTAATTGTTAAGCAACAAAATATAGATCATTTATCAAAAGCAATGAAAAGCCTGTTAGAAAATCCAGAACTTCGAAATAAATATGGTTTAGCTGGTAAAAAAAGATTTGAAGAAAATTTCACTTTGTCAATTTTTGAAAAAAAAATGCACTTAATTTTTAGTAATGCACTAAAAGCATAGTACTTTTAATTAAATAACTAAATGTTAAAATAATAATAGATCTTCTAAAGTTCTTATTTACTTTTAACTACAACTATCAAAAAAAATTGATTATGAAAAAACCAATTACTATCCCTTGTATGGGGTACAATATATTTGCAGATAGTTTAGAATTATTACAATCTAATACTAAAACGGTTATCAATACAATAAATCAATATTCTTATTGTATGGCTGAAAAAGATCCGGCATTTAAAAAAGCATTACTTGCCTCAGATATCGTATTGCCTGATGGAGTAGGAATTACTTTTGCTGCTAAGTTTTTACATGGAAAAAAAATAAAAAAAATTGCTGGTGCAGATTTGCATTTGCATTTATTAAAAAAATTAGAGAAAAATAATGGTTCGTGTTTTTATTTAGGTTCTTCTGAAAAAACACTTTCTAAAATAAAAGAAAAAATGGCTTTAGAGTATCCTAACATAAAGGTTGGGTCATATTCTCCACCATTTAAATCTCAATTTACAATTGAAGACAATACCAATATGATCAATGCTATAAATAAGTTTAGCCCTGATGTGCTATTTATTGGTATGACTGCACCAAAACAAGAAAAATGGAGTTATGAACATAAAAATAAATTAAACGCTAATAAAATATGTGCTATTGGTGCAGTTTTTGATTTCTATGCAGGTACAGTTAAACGCCCTAATAAATTTTGGCAAAATTTAGGCCTTGAATGGCTAGGTCGTTTTATTAAAGAACCTAAAAGAATGTGGACTCGTTATGTAACGAATGGGGTATTATATTTAAATTTTTTAATTAAAGAAAAAATAAAAGGTTAACTATTAAAAATAATCCCCCACTCTTTTATTATAAATACAACTTTATTAAAGTATGTAACCAATGAAAAAATCAATCTTTGTCGTACCACTATCATTTATATTCCATATAATATTTATTAATGCAATACTTTACTTATTAACTCCTGAAACATACAGAAGCGGTTATAGTATATTATATTATAACATATCGTGGTTTTTAGTAACTTATAGTATTGATTTTTACCCTACAGCAAGAAGAGAAGGTTTTAATACAAACCTGCGTAACTTTTTATTGCTCTTTATATTATATGGCTTAGTATTTTTTACCTCATTTACCTTTTTAGGGCAACAAAATTATAAACCTACATTTTTAGTATTAGTATATCTTTTAATTTGTTTAATGCTAACATTCTTTAGAATGTTATTCTATTTTTCAAGAAATTTTTATCGTACAAAAGGATACAGTAAAAAAATAAGAGCTGTAGTAATCGGTAGAGATAAAAATCTAAAAAAAATACGTCAAGTTTTTGATACTCCAGAGTATGCTTATGAATATATGGGATATTTTGATAATTCAAATTCTAAAAGCCCAACGTATTTGGGTAATATACAAAGTTCATATAATTACATTTTTGAAAATAACATACAAGAAGTCTATTGTATGGCTTCAAGGCTATCTCAGGATGAAATAAAAGAATTAATGAGAATTGCCGACAATAGTCTTAAAAAAATTAAAATAGTCCCTGACAATAAAGAATTATTCTCTAGAGCAATGTCTATAGAGCTCTATGGTGCTGTTCCCGTATTAAACTTGAGGGCATCTCCATTAGATGTTGAGTATGCTAATCTTATAAAACGTATTTTTGATATTCTTTTTTCAAGTTTGGCTATTTTATTTATTTTATCATGGCTAACACCCTTGATATGGATTTTAATGAAAATAGACTCAAAAGGACCCTTATTTTTTAAACAAAAAAGACACGGAGTCAATCGAGATACTTTTGAATGTTATAAGTTTAGATCTATGACAAAAAGTGATACGAGCGACTCTGTAATGGCAACTAAAAATGACATGCGAATAACAAAACTAGGTCGTATATTGAGAAAAACTAGTATTGATGAATTACCACAGTTTTTTAATGTTTTAAAAGGTGATATGAGTGTTGTTGGCCCAAGACCACACATGCAACTACATACAGAACAATATGAAAAATCTGTAGATAAGTATTTGGTCCGCCACTTTTTGAAACCTGGTATTACCGGTCTAGCACAGATAAAAGGGTGTCGTGGTGAAATTGTAGAAAAAGCAGATATTATAAATCGAGTTCGATATGATATTTTTTATATGGAAAAATGGTCATTACAACTAGACCTCTCAATAATATATTATACTGTTATAAATGCAATTAAAGGGGAAGAAAGAGCTTATTAAAATATAAACACTGTTATCATTTAAAAAATTTTAAAATTAAAACTATTTATAATACTATAAAAGTATGGCAAACGAAGAATATAAATATTTTCCTGTACAAGAAGAATCTAATGAAATTGATATTAGAGAAATACTAAACAAATACCTGCGTTATTGGCCTTGGTTTTTATTATTAATGTTTATAACATTAGGTTTAGCAATCTCTTATTTGAAAATAGCTCCTAAAACATATCAAACAGTATCAAGTATTATTATAAATGATGAAGAAAATGGAAGTTCTTCAGGAGGTGGCTCATCTTCAACAATGAATATAGATATTTTAAGTGGTTTAAAAACTAATAGTATTGTTAACGAATTAGGTTTATTAAAATCAAAAAGGTTAATGCTTAATACTGCTAAAGCTTTAAATTTAAATGTAGCCTACCTAGATGATTCTGGCTTTGTAACAAAAGAATTGTATGATCAAAGTCCTATAAAAATTCAATTTCTGAGTTTTGATGAAAAATTATTATTAAAAGCTATTATAGAAAAGCAAAATACATTTAGAATTATAAAAAAAAATACAGATGAGTTTCAGTTAAAAAATGAAAATACAAAAACTATAAAAACCATACAATACGACACACCTGTTGAGTTGGATTTTGCAGATTTTACAATTACTGCAAATACAGAAGATAATTTATTTTCTAGTGACTGGGAAGAAGTACTTATTACTTTCGTACCCTTAAATGCTGTTGCTGAAGGATATTCTAAAAAATTATCTGTAAATATTCTTGAAGAAAAATCTACTTTATTAGAATTAAGTCTTGAGGATAGGGTAAGTAAAAAAGCTGAAGATATTTTAAATCAATTAGTTTATGAATATAATAAAGAAGCTATAGAAGATAAGAATCTAATTGCTAAAAATACAGCAGATTTTATAGACGAACGCCTAAGCATTATTAACGGAGAGTTAGATTCTGTTGAAACAGGTAAAGAAAATTATAAAGAACAAAATAGATTAACTGACATAGGTGCTGAATCATCAATGTTAATACAAAATGTTAGTGATTTTAACAGAGAACAACAACAACTACAAACTCAACTTGAGTTAACCCAATCTATGTTAAACTATGCTGATAATGATAAATATAATTTATTCCCATCAAATATTGGTTTAGAACAATCTTCATCTAATGAACTTGTTCAAGAATATAATACATTAGTTATAGAACGTAATAGGTTAGCTGCTAGTTCTACAGAACAAAATCCTGTGGTTCAAAATTTATCAAATCAAATAAATCAATTAAAAAGTAATTTAAAAACAAATCTTGAAAGTAGTCGAAATAATTTAATGATAGCTGAAGATAACTTAAGAAAAAAATCAGGCTCATTAGGTTTTCAAATGTCTCAAATTCCTGGACAAGAAAGACAAGTTAGAGGTATTGAAAGACAACAAGGGATAAAAGAATCTCTATACTTATACCTTTTACAAAAAAGAGAAGAAAATACATTAGCATTATCAGTTTCCGCACCAAAAGCTAAAATTGTTGATCCTGCATTCAGCACCAGTAATAGTATATCTCCTAGTCCAAAAGTAGTATTAGGTGTTGCAATTATGCTTGCCTTACTAATTCCTATAGCATTTATTAGAGGTAGAGAAATTTTAAATAATAAAATAGAAAATAGAGCAGATGTTGAAAAATTA
This sequence comes from uncultured Cellulophaga sp., assembly GCA_947496695.1. Classification (GTDB taxonomy): domain Bacteria; phylum Bacteroidota; class Bacteroidia; order Flavobacteriales; family Flavobacteriaceae; genus Cellulophaga. Next base: position 361,575 of record CANMEI010000002.1, read on the forward strand.
GCTAAAGAAGTTCCAATAATGGGTGAATTGCCTAAGCTAACTAAAAAAGATACCGAATTTATTGAAGAAAATGATCGTTCCGTTCTTGCAGAAGCATTTCGAATACTATCTGCTAATTTACAGTATGCGATGATTAATAATACCACTAAGACTAACGGTAAAACAATTTTTGTAACCTCTACTACACAAGGAGAAGGGAAAACTTTTGTTGCTGTTAATTTAGCTATTACATTATCATTATCTGGCAAAAAAGTATTACTAGTTGGTGGTGACTTAAGAAATCCACAATTACAGCGTTTTGATGAAGGTTTGAAAAAAGTTCTTGGAATTAGTGACTATTTAGTAAATAGTAATCAAAAGCTTTCAGAGTTATATAGAGACACAAGCTTAAATAAAAATTTAAAAATACTACCATCTGGATCAATTCCCCCAAACCCTGCTGAGTTATTTCAAATGGAAAGACTAGATACTATGTTTGAAGAATTAAAACAAACTTTTGATTATATTGTGGTTGATACTGCTCCTGCATTACTAGTTGCTGATACTTTTTTAATTAATAGATTTGCTTTAGTGACATTATATGTCTTACGTTCTCAAATTACCAAAAAAGAGTGTTTAAACTTTGTAAACGATTCTCGTAAAAAAGGAAAACTAAAAAACATAAGTTTTGTAATTAATGATTTAAAATTAAATAATTTAGGTTATGGAAATAAATACGGGTATCAATATGGTAAATAATTGATATTAAAAATTATCAAAATAAAACAGCGTATAAATAAAATTATTTATACGCTGTTTTATTTTAAATGTATGAGTGTTTAGTCGTCTGTACAGTTCGTTAATAATATATCATCTGGTAATATGCTTGCGTCAATATCTGCATCCCAAACATTATCATCCCAACCCGTAATTGTACCACAATTACTGGCATTCCAGCCACCATTTATATTACCTTCACTATTTGTCCAAGACACAGTATTATCATATACTTCATTAGAACCACAACTTTCAGAAGTTGTTTGATTCCACACATAAATTCCAACATTACTAAAAGAACTTTCTTCTGCATATACTAAGTTATCATATATCTGAATATTTGTTCCGCAAGCAATAGCAATACCATATTGACCTGGATTTACTAAAATATTATCCTTTACCAATACATAAGACCCTCCATTATCACCGGTCATAATTCCACCTCCACTACTACTAGGACCACCACCACGAATCCAATTACCAACAATCTCAATTGGGCTTGATTCTGTACCACTACTATTATATAAGTTAATTGCATCTTCAGCATAACTTTCTTCTGAGATATTTTCCATAACATTATAATTAATTTTATTATCTGAACCTGTACAATCAGCAAACTGAGCTAACTGACCTCTTGGAAAAGGTCCTATAACATTTTTTACATCATTATATAAAACTTGAATTTCTTGACTAACCTGAGCATATACAGCCGTTGAGATAGATTCCATTCTATTGTTTTGAATAATAACATTTGTTGAAGAGTAAATATTAACTCCATTTCCAGAAGAATCATACAAAAAACAGTTCTCAATAGTTACATTTTCGCAATTTGATATTGTTATCGCATTTCCGTCAGGATTAGTAATTTTTAAACCACTTATAATAGTATCATTTAAACCACTTAAAACTAATGGCTCTGAAACAGTATAAGGGCCACAATAAGATGCTCCATTTGTTGATGAATTAATAATTTCTGATGCATCTTTTAATACTTGATCTTCCTCTAGAAGAAGTTCTTCTGTTATTGATTCGCCCTCTTCAACTTCTAAATCTTCTTCTTCTTCTAAAACTTCAGCAATAAATAAATCAGAATCACTAGAGCAGGAACTATTACAAAACACGAATAAACTTGTGATTAAAAATAGAGTAAAAATAAACTTATTCATAGCATTTTAATTTGTAGGTTTTTTCTTATAAGTATATTTGGGCTCTACTTACAAAAATGTATTGTTTTATCGATATAACGCAAATATATACGATTAAAGTACTCTAACGGTCTTTTTTTTAGCACATTTAACATTTTCACATAAAATTTAAGTATTAACTTAGAATTACCTAAAAACAATAAGGCGCGACTAAGTATCTGTTATTAAGCATTTTAATATTAATATATAGAAATGTAATTAACAAAACATCACAAACAAATAAAACGTACGAACACCAATGAATATTACCTATACAACTGCAAAAACGACGAATGACCTAAATAAAGTTTTAGCATTGCAACAAGCTAATTTGTATAAAAACGTTTCTGAGGAAGAAAAACAAGGAGAAGGCTTTGTTACCATAGAGCATAATTATGCCATTTTAAAAGCTATGAATGATGTTTGTGCACATACTATAGCGAAGTGTGGAGATGAACTTGCTGGCTATGCCTTAAGTATGCACCCAGATTTTGGAGATCAGATTGAAGTATTAGAACCTTTATTTGACCTTCTAAAGAATGATAAATTTTATAAAAATGAAAGATTTATTATAATGGGACAAGTATGTGTCTCAAAAAACCACAGAAAAAAGGGAATATTTAGAGGGCTTTACGATGCTATGAAAAAAAACGTAGCTCCCGAGTTTGATTATATCATAACAGATATAAATGCTAAAAACACACGATCATTAGAAGCGCATGCTGCTATTGGGTTTACCACTGTTACAACTTTTACAGCTACAAACGATGAAGAATGGGTAGTAGTCTCCTTAAAAGTATAAAAAAAGCCATACAATAATAATTGTATGGCTTTTAAAATATTATAAGTAATATACAGCTATTTAATCCGCTAAAACAATTACTTTATTGTCTTTCATTTCAACAGTACCACTAGCAATTTCTAATGACGTTGAACCGTTACCAGTTTTAGAAAACTTTGATTTATAAGCATCTGCTATTACAAAACTTGCACCTTGAAACTTAACAGTACCTTTTTCTAATAAAGAAACTATTGGGGTGTGATTTGATAACATTTGAAACTCTCCATTTATTCCTGGCACTGTTACCGATGTAACCTCTCCTGAAAATAAAGTAGCTTCTGGTGATACAATTTCTAAATACATAATTATAAAAGTATTACATAAGTAGCATCATGTATTGAGCAAATGAAAACTCAATACATAACACAACTATTATTTATGCTTCAGCAAGCATTTTTTCTCCAGCTTCAATAGCCTCTTCAATTGTTCCTTTAAGGTTAAATGCAGATTCAGGTAAGTGATCTAATTCACCATCCATAATTCTGTTAAATCCACTAATAGTATCTTTAATATCAACTAAGACACCTTTAAGACCCGTAAATTGTTCTGCTACATGGAAAGGTTGTGATAAGAAACGTTGTACACGACGTGCTCTACCAACTGCTAATTTATCTTCTTCAGATAATTCTTCCATACCTAAAATGGCAATAATATCTTGAAGCTCTTTATAACGTTGTAATAACTCTTTTACTCTTTGAGCACAAGCATAATGATCTTTACCTAATATTTCAGCAGTCAAAATTCTAGAAGTAGAATCTAATGGATCTACCGCAGGGTAAATACCTAACTCAGCAATTTTACGTGAAAGTACTGTAGTTGCATCAAGGTGAGCAAATGTTGTTGCTGGTGCTGGATCTGTTAAATCATCTGCAGGAACGTAAACCGCCTGTACTGAAGTAATAGATCCTCTTTTTGTTGATGTAATACGCTCTTGCATAGCACCCATCTCTGTTGCCAAAGTTGGTTGGTACCCTACTGCAGATGGCATACGGCCTAAAAGCGCCGAAACCTCAGAACCTGCTTGCGTAAAACGGAATATATTATCTACGAAGAATAAAACATCTTTACCCTGACCTTCACCTGCACCATCACGGAAATATTCAGCAATAGTTAAACCAGATAAAGCAACACGCGCACGTGCTCCAGGAGGTTCATTCATCTGACCAAAAACGAAAGTCGCTTTTGATTCTTTCATTAAATTTTTATCTACTTTAGATAAATCCCATCCACCTTCTTCCATAGAGTGCATGAAATCATCACCATACTTAATAATACCTGACTCAAGCATTTCACGAAGTAAATCGTTACCCTCACGAGTACGCTCACCTACACCAGCAAATACAGAAAGACCACCGTGACCTTTTGCAATGTTGTTAATCAATTCTTGAATTAATACTGTTTTACCAACACCAGCACCACCAAATAATCCAATTTTACCACCTTTTGCATAAGGCTCAATTAAATCGATAACCTTAATACCTGTGAATAAAACTTCAGTAGAAGTTGATAAATCTTCAAACTTAGGAGCTTCTCTGTGAATTGGAAGACCATCTTTACCAGATTTTGGTAAATCTCCAAGACCATCAATAGCATCACCGATAACATTAAACAAACGACCGTACACATCATCACCTACTGGCATTTGAATTGCACTACCTGTTGCATTAACTTCAGTTCCTCTACTTAAACCATCTGTAGAATCCATAGAAATGGTTCTAACTGAATTTTCACCTATGTGAGATTGAACTTCTAATACTAATAGAGAACCATCCTTCTTTTTGATTTCAAGAGAATCATAAATTTTTGGAAGCTCAGAACCTGATTGAAATTCAACATCAACAACCGGCCCGATAATTTGGGAAACTTTACCTGTAATTCTAGACATTACCTAAGTATTTATGTTTTGATTTAAAACGCCTTTAAAATGACAATAAGTTAACTATTTAACTTATTGTCATTTTCAGTTTGCAAAGATATGTTTTTAGATTTTAATTAAAAATTGTTTTTTCCATTTTTATAAACATAAAAAAAGCACCATAAAAATGATGCTTTAAAAATTTATAACTAACACTAACTTACTCTAATGTAGCAGCATAGTTGGTTGGATAATCACTTAAATCTAAAGTTGAACCAGAAGCTTCAAAATTTGAACCATAAGTTTCATCTATAGCTTTTAAAAATTCGTTCGCTAAAAATGCATAACCTTTTGCTGTTGGATGCACACCATCTAATGAAAATGCACCACCCGTAACTAAACTTGAGGTTAATGTATAATTACCACTAGTTACCCCTCCATTAGCTAATTGATTTAAGATACTATTTGCATCTACAAATGCAAAACCAGCCTGAGTAGCGTTTGCTTCTATGATCGTATTAAAAGAGCTTACTGCTGTAGCTATTTCTTCTTGTTCACTCGGCAACAACACCCATTTATCTTCTAAAGGTAATGTGATGCCTTCTGCAGAAAATTGTGTAGCTAAAGCTGTTGATAAACCTTGAGATTCTAAATATGCTACAGAAGTACTATTCACCGTACCTATAACTGATGCACTAGACAACACAAATAAATCAGTTGCTGTCGCTTGCCTAGCTTGCCCATATATTTGACCAAATAACGCAGCTACTATTGGTGATGCCGCCTCTGGTAAACCAAAAGAAGCTACAAAAGCAGGAAAAGTTTCGCTTGCATTTAAAACAGTAGTAATTTGTTCAGATAGATCTACCAAAGTTTCATCTTTAACAACAACAGCACTAGCTTCTGTTTCCGAAAACACAATACTACGCTCAGAGACTTGTAAGTATGCAAACACTTGGTTTAATTGTCCGAAAACCCCATTTAATGTTGCAATCTGAGCTGCAAAATCGGCATCTGTCGGATCTAATGGATTATAAGGTACAGTCGTAAAATGAGGTATACTTGTTATATCAGGTATATTCGCTACAACACCTTGTGCTCCACTTACAGCTAAAGCCCCTATTAATGTTGCGTAGGTTGCATTAAAACCAACTCCAGCATCACCGTCTACTGGCGTTATTTCATTACTGCCATCACCTCCTGAAAGGGCATATCCTAAAACATCATTATTACCAATCCATAACGAAAAGAAGGTTGGCGATTGCGCCAAAGCCAACTCTAAAACACTTGCATCTGGTGTTACACCTGTCATTCGTACAAAATACGGATTTGCTAAACCTAATGACACATTTGCTAAATTGCCATAACCTGGAGCTAATAAATGAAAACTTTTAGCCCCTGGCACTCCCATGTTATTAAATGGACCCGTTGGGTTATTCACCAATAAATCTGTAGTAACTGTAACTTCACCAATTAAAGACTCTAGAGACGCTGGACCAGATCCATCAAAAACTAAACGGGGTTCTAAAATTCTTTCGCCTCCAATTGCCATACCTCCATAATTATCATTCATTAATGGTTGCGTAAAATCACCTCCACCGACTAAAGCAAATTTCTGAGAAAGCATATTTGGCATCGAATTTTCTTGAGAAGCTATAAACAAAGCATTATCAGTAAAACCAGAAGTTAATGAGTTTCCAATGGATACATAAGTAGAAAAATCTGCTGTTCCCGCTGTAAGGTCTACTTGAACCTCATCAACCTCTACCGTTTCTTGATCTACATCTTCAATATCGTTACACGCCATAAAAGCTAACGAAGCCGAAAACAAGAATATATATTTTATGTGTTTCATAGTAAATTTAGTTTTATTAGTTGTTTATTGACCAAGACAAATAGTACATTGAACCTATATTACCAGTACCAAAAGCTGTAAAATACTCTTTCCCGGTAATGTTAGTACCTCCTAGCTTAAATGAAGATTTAATACTTGGCACTGCATAAGAAATTTGAGCATCAACTGTATGAAATTCTGGCACAACGCCATTACCAAAAGTAGCTTCCCAATAATAATCGTCACTAAACCTATAAGAAAGATTAAAACCTAAATTTTTAAACAATGCATCATTTCCAAAATTAGCTTTAAACTTATGTTCTGGTGTATTAAAACTAGACATAAAATCTGGATTTGCTTCTTGATCAAAATCTTGTTTTGTGAATGTATAACTACCACCTAAATCAAAATTTCCAAAAACTTTCATTGATAAGCCTAATGAAGCTCCATAAGAATTAATATCTACACTTGAATTTGTGTAAGCACTATAGGTTTGATAGTCACTATTTATAATAGCATCAACAGCATCAGTTCCTTCACCAGGTGTTCCATAAAAAGGTGCAATTACAACTTCAGAAGAAATAAAGTCTTTGTAATTATTAAAGTAGGCGCTAAAATCAACAACCAACTTACTTATTTTACCTCTATACCCAACTTCAAATGAAGTTACTTGTTCTGGTTTTACCAAATCAACATCAGTTACCCTTAAATCAGCTGTATCACCTGAGATTGCAAAATCTGCAACAGATTCTGAAGAATATGCCGTTTCATAAGCTACTGCACCTGTTTGAGTAATTGTTGCCTCTTGCCCATTATCAGCTTGCCCACTTTCACTTACCGAATAAGTTCTAGAATAACGATTTAAATTTTCTGCTGCAGAACCAATTAAAATTGCTCTACCAGCATTTAAACCAATAAATAAATCTTGTGTTGTAGGGTTTCTAAAACCTGTTTGAAGAGAAGCTCTAATATTATGATCTCGATTTAGACTATACCCTGCTGAAATTCTAGGAGATATAAAACCATCAAAAAATTCTGATTTATCATAACGCATAGAACCCGTTAATTTTATGCTTTTCTCATCTTCCAATTCAATTTTCTTTTGAACCTGAGTATATATTCCATATTCAGAATACCCAATTGGGCCATCATAATCAGTATATATAGTTCCTGAAGAATTAAGACTATACCTTCTAAAAGATCCTCCGACCTGAATTTCAGCAAAATCAATTACATGCGATAGATTGTAGTTCACATCACCATGATAATATTTAGATGCATCTTTAAATTGAGAACCTGTAGATAAATCTGGATCTTTAATTACTGTATTAAATGCTGACTCAAATTCAGGTGTTCCTGGTAAATACCTACCTGTATCAGCCACAGCTCTTGCAGCTGCATGTTTTTCATCATCTGTTAAACCAGAAGGGTTACCACTTAATTCAATTCCTGCATAAGTTGCTATATAATCACCAAACCAATCTTCATCTGATTTCCAAGTTCTATTAATGTTGATACCTGTAAAAACCATATCATAAGAATCTCCCGCTTTATCACCTACCACATAACCTCTAACAAAAAAGTTATCATTTCTAACCTCTAATTTATGTTGTTCTTGAAAAAATCCATTAATATTATAACGGTTTGTACCTTGGTAAATAGTAGAACCTGTACCCACTTTACCAACATAAGATATCTCTAGACTGTTACCTTCTATTGGGCGATAATACAAACCCCAATCTGCTTTAATACTTTCTGCATTATAATTTGTTAAATCACTTTCATTATAACCCGTTCTACTTACTTCAACATTTGGAATAATTCCAAGACCTGAAGCTGATCTAATATTGGTTGAAACCTCATCACCGTACACATTAATACCATCGTAGTTATAATTAGCCCTTGTTCTTGTTGGATCAAATTTATCAACCTCACTAGTAGCCGCCCAATCAGTACCCTTTAAATACCCGAAATTGACTTTAGCTGCAAATTTTTCAGAAAATTTATGTGCTGCACGAATTCCAAAATCTGTATACGCATTATCTCCTGAAGCATCTTGAGAAGTAATACCTCTTTTTATAGAGACACTAATCCCCTCATGATCAAAAGCACTCTTACTTCTCATAAAAAGAATACCATTAAACGCATTAGCCCCATACAATGCAGATGATGCACCTGGCAACAATTCAACACTTTGCACATCTGGCTCTATTAAACCCACCAAATTACCAATAGGAAAATTTAACGCAGGAGTTGAATTATCCATACCATCTACTAATTGCATGAATCTAGTATTTGCAAAAGTTGCAAAACCTCTTGTGTTAATTGACTTAAAAGTTAAACTGTTTGTATTAACATCTACCCCTTTTAAATTTTCTAATCCACCATAGAAATCTGCCGCAGCAGTATTTTTAATTTCATTAAGACCAAAACGCTCTACAGTTACTGGAGATTCAAAAATACGTTCTGGAGTTCTTGATGCAGATATTACAATCTCATCTAACATAGTTTGAGATTCATTTAACACCACATTAATAGTTTGGTTTTTTGAAGTAACGCTTTCTATACTTTCTGAGTAACCAACACTTGTAATTTTAATTTTGAAAGGTGGAATTTCTGATGTTTGAAGTTGAAAATTACCATCAAAATCAGAAACTGTACCTACAGTTTTACCTACGATAATAACATTTGCCGCTGGTATAGGCTGGTTATTTTCATCAACCACGCTTCCTTTTATTGTTGTTTGGGAAAAACCCAACACCCCAATAAACAGGAATATAAAAAATAGAATTGTTTTCATTATTCGGGAGTTATTTTAATTAGTTTGATTTCGAAGATACATAATATTTTAATATATATTTAACAATTTGAAAAAAATTATGCATGCATAATACTATTTTGATAATTCAAGAGCTATATTTTAACAATTAAGCAATTGAATGAAACAAAAAAAAGCGAATACTTAAGTATTCGCCTTTTTAAAGTATTAAATAATTATTATGCTATTCTACCGTAACAGATTTTGCTAAATTTCGAGGTTGATCTACATTACAGCCCCTCATTAATGCTATATGATATGACAGTAATTGTAATGGAATAGTTGTTAATAACGGAGTCAAACTTTCAAAAGTCTCAGGTATTTCAATTACATGATCTGCAAGTTCTTTTACAGCAACATCGCCTTCAGTAACAATTGCTATAATCTTACCTTTTCTAGATTTAATTTCTTGAATATTACTCACCACCTTCTCATAATGGCCTTTTTTAGTTGCAATAACAAAAACTGGCATATGCTCATCAATCAAAGCAATTGGTCCGTGTTTCATTTCCGCAGCAGGGTAACCTTCTGCATGAATATAACTAATCTCTTTCAACTTTAGAGCTCCTTCTAATGCTACTGGGAAATTATACCCTCTACCTAAATAAAGGCAATTTGTTGAGTCTTTATATACTTCGGCTATACCTTCTATCAAATCATTTGATAATAATGATTTTTCAACTTTTGCAGGTATGTTTTCCAATTCAGTTAAAAACTCATGATATTTAGTTTGAGAAAACACTCCTTTTTCTTTAGCTAACTTTAATGCTATTAAAGTTAACACTGTTATTTGAGTAGTAAATGCTTTAGTTGATGCAACACCTATTTCTGGACCAGCATGCGTATAAGCACCTGCGTGAGACTCTCTAGATATTGTAGAACCTACAACATTACAAACACCAAAAACAAAAGCCCCTTTTTCCTTAGCTAATTTTATAGCCGCTAAAGTGTCTGCCGTTTCTCCTGATTGTGAAATTGCAATAAGAACATCTTTATCTGTAATTATTGGGTTTCTATAACGAAATTCAGAAGCATACTCTACTTCTACAGGTATTCTTGCTAAATCTTCAAAAATATATTCTGCCACCAAACCTGCATGCCATGAAGTACCACAAGCAACAATTATAATTCTATTTGCATTGGTGAATTTTTCAATATTCTCATCGATACCAGCCATTTTAATAATACCCTTATCCGCTAATAAACGCCCACGGTATGTATCAAGAATAGCTCTAGGTTGTTCGTAAATCTCTTTTAGCATAAAGTGATCATAACCACCTTTTTCAATTTCTTCAATATTTAATTGTAATTCTTGAATAGAAGGGTAAACAACAGAGTCATCCTTAATTTTACGAAGTTTAATTTCTTTTCCTAAACGAATAATAGCTAACTCTTCATCTTCAAGATACATTGCATTATTTGTAAATTCTATAAAAGGTGATGCATCAGATGCTATAAAAAACTCATTTTCACCAATCCCTATTGCTAATGGACTTCCTAATTTAGCAACTACAATTTCATCTGGCTTATTAATATCAAAGACTGCAATAGCATAAGCACCAACAACTTGGTTTAATGCAATTTGAACTGCCTTTCCTAATTTTACATCTTCTTTATTTTTAATTTCTTCAATCAAATTAACCAATACTTCCGTATCTGTATCTGAATGAAAAACATAACCTCTTTTTATTAATTCTTTTTTAATAGCATCGTAATTTTCAATGATACCATTATGAATAATAACTAAGTCTCCAGAATTTGAATAGTGAGGATGAGAGTTTACATCATTTGGAACACCATGAGTAGCCCAACGCGTATGTCCTATTCCTATTGATCCTTTTAAAGAAATTGAAGCTTCTGCTTTTTTCTTTAAATCTTCAACCTTACCTTTTGTTTTACTTAAATTTATTGTATTACCGTCATAAATTGCCACTCCAGCACTATCGTAACCTCTATATTCTAGACGTTGCAAACCTTTAATTATTATTGGATAAGCGTCTCTGTGACCTATGTAACCTACAATTCCACACATATTATTTTATTTGATTTTATTGAATAACCCATTTCAAAGCTATACTATAAATTATAGAATCACAGTATAGTTCAGTTGAATTACGAGAAAATTAATACAAATGGTTTAAATAGTATAAAAAAATAATCATTATACAAAGAAGTAATTTTAAATATAAAAAAAGATTTTTCAATAAAAAAACACCACAATTATTACAAAAATTGTAATAAAAGCAGTGCTTATTTTTTACAAACCCTATTTGTAATTATTTTAAAACTTGAGTGTTATAAAAGTTAGCGTAAGCCTCTTCAAATTCATGAATAGGTACATACGAAAGTACTGGCTTGTCAAGACCAGAAATATGACTAGTTAACTCCTCAGGTATTTCTTCTGAAGCTAAAATAACAGCGTCAGAATTATCTACAGCCACCTTCAATAAGTTATTATAATCTGGTTTTTGCAACACAGAGATCTTGTCTTCTGCAATGCCATCAAAAGCAATTTTCTTTACTAACTCAGAATTTAAATCTTCATCAAACCCTTTAGAATATACTGATGTTACAACTTTGCTTTCAGAAAATAATGGTTCATCTGCATAATATTGTTTTAGATAAAGTGGCACTAATGAAGCCATCCACCCATGAACATGAATAATATCTGGCGACCAGTTTAATTTTTTTACAGTTTCAACAATACCTTTTGCAAAGAATATTGCACGTTCATCGTTATCAGGAAAAAGAGCTCCATTTTCATCTGTAAACGTAGCTTTTCTTTTAAAATATTCTTCGTTATCAATAAAATAAACTTGAATACGTTCTTTTGGGATAGAAGCTACTTTAATTATTAACGGCATATCCATGTCATTAATCACTAAATTCATACCTGAAAGTCTAATTACTTCATGTAATTGATGACGACGTTCATTTATATTACCGTACCTAGGCATAAAGATTCGTATTTGGCCTCCATTACCATTAACCATCTTTGGTGTTTCGTATGACATTTGGGAAACTTCATTTTCCGGTAGGTAGGGTACTAATTCTGAAGATACAAACAATATCTTTTTACCATTCATAAAAGCTGTTTTTTATTTAAATTCTTGCGCAGTTACAAAATTACAAAAATTATGCAAATTAGCAGTAATTATATAAGTTTGCAGGCTTTTAAATTGTAATTATGCAGGTTTTTAAAACAAAAAAAGAGTTAATAGACACTTTGTCAGCTAACGTTTCTACATCAAAATCTTTAGGTCTTGTTCCTACTATGGGAGCATTGCATAAAGGCCACATTTCTTTGATAGATAAGGCTAACAAAGAAAATAACACCGTGGTGGTAAGCATTTTTGTAAACCCAACTCAGTTTAATAATCAAGAAGATTTGGAAAAATATCCAAAAACTTTAGAAAAAGATATTGCTCTAATTAAAACAGTTTCTGATCAAATAATCATCTATTCTCCTTCAATTAAAGAGATTTATGATGGCAATGTTGCTTCTGAAAACTATAATTTTGGAGAATTAGCCTCAGTTATGGAAGGTGAATTTAGAGCAGGACACTTTAATGGTGTTGGAACTATTGTTGAAGAACTACTAACATCTGTTAAACCTAATAAAGCATACTTTGGTGAAAAAGATTTTCAACAATTACAAATCATAAATAAACTAGTACAACTAAAAAAAATACCTGTTGAAATTATTGGTTGCCCTATTGTTAGAGAAGAAAATGGCTTAGCTATGAGTTCTAGAAATGAGCGATTATCTAAAAAAACAAGAAATGATGCTTCGTTTATTTATAAAACATTACAGAATGCCAAAATTAAGTTTGGCACAAAAAGTGCTTTAGAAGTAATAAATTGGGTTGAAAGTGAATTCCTGAAAAAAGAAAATTTTAAATTAGAATATTTTCAGATAGCGGAAACCACGACTTTAACTCCGATAGAAAAAAAAATTAAAAACAAAAAATACAGAGCTTTTATTGCAGTATTTGTTGATGATGTTCGACTTATTGATAATATTGCTTTGTAAATATATTACCTTTGTACCATGCTAATAGAAGTTGTAAAATCTAAAATACACCGCGTAAAAGTTACCGGAGCAGACCTAAATTATATTGGTAGTATTACCATTGATGAAGATTTAATGGATGCTGCAAATATTATAAGAGGTGAAAAAGTTCAAATTGTAAATAACAACAATGGAGAACGCCTTGAAACTTACGCTATTCCGGGACCAAGAAATAGTGGAGAAATCACATTAAACGGTGCCGCTGCAAGAAAAGTTGCTGTTGGAGATATTTTAATATTGATTACCTACGGAACTATAGATATTGAAAAAGCTAAAACTTTCAACCCAGCTTTGGTTTTCCCTAATGAAGAAAATAATTTATTAAAATAGATTGAAAAATTCTTTAAAAAAAACACTTAAAACAGTACTTCCAATTGCATTGGGCGTTTTTTTAGTTTGGCACTCTTACAATTCAACTTCACCTGAAGATCGAGCACAAATTATCTATTACATAAAAGAAGCTAATATGTTTTGGGTAAGCCTATCTGTTGTTCTAGGGATACTCAGTCATATATCAAGAGCTATTCGGTGGAGTTATTTATTAGAACCCCTTGGATACAAACCTAAACTAACTAACAGTATCTTAATCATATTAACATCTTATTTTGCAAATTTAGGAATACCAAGATCTGGCGAAATATTACGCGCAACAGCACTTACAACTTACGAGAAAGTACCTTTTGAAAAAGGATTTGGAACTATAGTAATAGAAAGAGTAATTGACCTAATAATGCTACTAAGCATAATCACCATTACTTTTATATTGCAAACTGATATTATTTTAGAGTTTTTCCAAAACAAAGGGTTTAATATAAACAAAATACTTATTCTACTAAGTATTGGAGGTGTAGGTGCAGGAATATTTTTCTTTTTTATAAAGAAATCAAATCATCCATTTATTTTAAAATTAAAAAGCTTTATAACCGGCTTAATTCAAGGAGTAACTAGTATTTTTAAAATGAAAAATAAATGGCTATTTATTTTTCACACCTTCTTTATTTGGGCTGTTTATATTGGCATGTTTTGGGTAATTAAATTTACAGTACCAGAAACTATTGATTTAACCATAAGTCAACTACTTGTTGCTTTTGTTTTTGGTGCATTTGCGATGACAGCAACAAATGGCGGTATTGGCCTTTACCCTATAGCGGTAAGCAGCGCTCTTGCCATTTTTGGAATTAGCAGTGTATCGGGTGATGCCTTTGGTTGGATTATGTGGATTTCACAAACTTTAATGGTTGTCGTATTTGGCACAATATCTTTTCTTGTATTACCGTTATTAAACAGAAACAAATAACAAATACACCCCAAATAGTATGAAACGCATAATCTTTGCATTTGCTTTCTTTTTATATCTTGTTGATAGCCAAGCTCAAATAAGCCAAGAAACTTTTGAATCGTTTAAACTTCAAGAAAGAAGAGAAATACAATATTCAATTCCTGAAGATTATTCAGAAGAAAACAAATATCCAATTATTATTGTTTTAGATGCTGAATACCTTTTTGACAATGTTGCCGCAACAGCTAAGTTTTATAGTAAGTTTCATGGCATGCCTAAAGCAATTGTAGTTGGCATTAATCAACTTAAAAAAGATTTTAGATATGCTGATTGTGCCTTCGACGAAAATTCAGGCTTGCCAGATGAAAAATCAAAACTCTTTTTTGAATTTATTGGTTTAGAATTAATTCCGCACATAGAATCTAAATACAATACCGCTCCATTCAAAATGATTTTTGGTTATGACATATCTGCAAATTTTATAAACTATTATTTATTCAAGGGTGAATCACTATTTAATTCATACGTAAGCATTTCTCCAACATTAGCTACTGAAATGGAAACCAGAGTACCATCAAGACTTGGTGCAATGGAAAAAACAATTTTTTACAACTTAATTACTGATGGAGAAATTCTTAAAAAAAGCACACAACTTCCAATCTTAAATACTGCTATAAAAAGTATTGAAAGTGAGAATGTAAAGTATTTCTATACTGAATATAAAGAAGCAGATCATACATCTGTTGCAACATATGGAATAGGAAAAGCATTTGATAATGTTTTCAAAATGTTCAAGCCTATTAGCCCAGCGGAATATAAAACTCAAATTTTAACCTCTGAAGGCCCAGTGTTTGATTACCTATCTACCAAATATGATATGATTGAAAAGCTTTTCGGATTTAGAAAAAATATTGATTTAAATGATATTATGGCCATTTATGCCGCTTCTCGTAAAAAAGAAGACTTTGAATCATTAAAACCATTATCTGATATTTGTAAAAAGCAATATCCTGAAACCATGCTAGGTTTTTATTTTGAAGGAGAATATTTTGAGCAAATGGGAGAGCCTAAAAAAGCACTTAGAACTTTTGAAAAAGCCTTTGGTATGCAAGAAATAGATTTCTTAACAAAAGATATGGCACTTGAAAAAATAGATGCTTTAAAAGCTGATTTTGGTTTCTAGTTGTTAAAAATTTAATTTCTAATTCTACCATATTTACTACCTTAGCCAAATCGTAAAAAAAGATAATGGCTAAAACAAAAACAGCATTTTTTTGTCAAAATTGTGGTACTCAATATGCAAAATGGGTAGGACAATGTTCTGCGTGTAAAGAATGGAATACAGTTGTTGAAGAGGTAGTTCAGAAAGAAGAAAAACAAAGTTGGAAAACCCCGACAAATACTACTAAAAAAATAGCAAAACCTTTACGCGTTAATGAAATTAGCACAGAAAAAGAATTAAGACTAAACACTTTTGATTTAGAGTTTAATCGTGTTTTAGGTGGCGGACTTGTCCCTGGCTCTTTAACACTTTTAGGTGGTGAACCAGGTATTGGAAAAAGTACTTTGCTATTACAAATAGCCTTAAAATTACCATACAAAACATTATATGTTTCTGGTGAAGAAAGTCAGAAGCAAATAAAAATGAGGGCTGATCGCATTCACCCAAATAGCGATACTTGTTTAATTTTAACGGAAACAAAAACTCAAAATATATTTAAACAAATTGAGGCTACGGAGCCTGATATTGTGGTTATAGATTCCATTCAGACCTTACATTCAGATTATATTGAATCTGCTGCAGGTAGCATTTCTCAAATTAGAGAATGTACGACTGAGCTTATAAAGTTTGCCAAAGAAACCAATACCCCTGTTATTTTAATTGGCCACATTACCAAAGATGGCTCTATTGCCGGTCCAAAAATATTAGAACACATGGTTGATAGTGTTTTACAGTTTGAAGGCGATAGAAATTATGTGTACAGAATTTTACGTTCGCTTAAAAACAGGTTTGGGTCAACATCAGAGCTTGGTATATATGAAATGCAAGGCAGTGGTTTACGTGAAGTAAACAATCCTTCTGAGATATTAATATCTAAAAACGATGAAGGACTAAGCGGAACCGCAATTGCATCAACAGTAGAGGGTATGCGCCCTTTAATGATTGAAATACAAGCTTTGGTTAGCACAGCCGTCTACGGTACACCACAACGCTCTACAACAGGTTATAATGCCAAACGTTTAAACATGCTTTTAGCTGTTCTAGAAAAACGAGCTGGTTTTAAATTAGCTGCCAAAGATGTGTTTTTAAATATTACAGGTGGTATTTCTGTTGATGACCCTGCAATTGATTTAGCTGTAATTGCCGCAATACTTTCTAGCAATGAAGATATTGCGATTGAAAAAGGAGTATGTTTTGCTGCTGAAGTTGGTTTAGCGGGTGAAATTAGACCAGTTCAACGTGCTGAACAACGAATTTTAGAAGCAGAAAAATTAGGTTTTCACACGATATTTGTATCAAAAAATAATAAAATATCACTTAAAAATACTCAAATAAAAATCCAGCTTGTTTCAAAAATAGAAGATGTTGCCGGGTATTTATTTAGTTAAATTTTGACACCTTAATTTAAGGTGCAGGATTCGGGATTTCATTATGAATTTTCTCAATCTCAATTAAAACCTCATCACTTAAATTAACATGTACACTACCAATATTTTCTTTTAATTGTGCCATTGAAGTTGCTCCAATAATATTACTAGCTACAAAAGGTCTTGAACTTACAAATGCTAATGCCATTTGTGCTAATGACATACTATTAGCCTGAGCAAGCTCATAATACTTTTGTGTAGCTTCTAATGCTTTTTTATTACTATACCTGTTGTATTGAGGGAATAATTTTAAACGAGAATTATCAGGTAATTTATTGCCTAAATATTTTCCACTTAAAACACCAAATGCTAAAGGTGAATATGCCAAAAGCCCTATATTTTCCCTGTGTGCTATCTCAGATAACCCAATTTCAAAAATTCTATTTAAAAGACTATATGAATTCTGAATAGTAACCATTCTAGGTAAAGTTTTATGTACTTTACTTTCCTCTAAAAAACGCATGGTTCCCCAAGGAGTTTCATTTGATAAACCAACCTTTCTGATTTTTCCTTCTGCTACTAAATCTCTTAAAGTTTCTAATACTTGATGAATATTATCTTCCCAAAAATCAGATGCATCATGCTTATAACCTCGCTTACCAAAGTAATTAGTATTTCGTTCTGGCCAATGCAATTGATACAAATCAATATAATCTGTTTTTAAACGTTCTAAACTTCCATTTACAGCGTCAATTAAAGCACTTTTATCAAAACCATTACTTCTAATAAATTTAGTCATCTCTGCCCTACCTGCAATTTTAGATGCTAAAATAACTTTATCTCTATTTTTATTTTTCTGAAACCAAGTACCAATAATTTTTTCAGTATTAGATTTTCTATCAGGATGCGCAGGAATAGAATATAACTCGGCTGTATCAAAAAAATTAATACCTTGATCTAAGGCATAATCCATTTGTTCATGACCTTCAGCTTCGGTATTTTGATTACCCCAAGTCATTGTTCCTAAACAAATTTTACTTACTTCAATATCAGTATACGGTAGTTTCGTGTAAATCATAATAAAAATTAAGCAAGTTCTAATAAAATAGGACAATGATCACTATGTTTTGCTTCTGCTAAAATTACAGAACGTTTTAACCTATCAGCTAGAGGCTCACTCACCAAAGCATAATCTAAGCGCCAACCTTTATTGTTATTACGAGCATTAGCACGGTAACTCCACCAGGTATAGTTATCCGGCTCTTTATTAAAAAATCTAAAACTATCAATAAAACCACTATTCATAAAATTACCAATCCATTCACGCTCTACAGGTAAAAAACCAGATGTATTTTTAAGTCCTACTGGATTATGAATATCAATTGCTTCATGGCAAATATTATAATCACCTAAAATCACTAAATTAGGGTTTGTTTTACGTAATTCATTGGCATAAATATGAAAATCTGCCATGTATTTCAACTTAAATTCTAACCTATCTATATTTGTACCTGATGGTAAATACATGCTCATCACTGAAACATCATCAAAATCAGCTCTCAGGTTTCTACCTTCAAAATCCATATAATCGATCCCTGTACCATATTCTACATGGTTAGGCTTAATTTTAGATAAAATTGCCACACCACTATAGCCTTTTTTTTGTGCACTATACCAATAGTTATACTTGTAACCGGCATCTTCAAAAACTGAAAGATCAAGCTGATCTTCATTTGCTTTTATCTCTTGAAGACAAATTACATCAGGGTTTACTGTTTGCAGCCATTCTATAAAACCTTTTTTTAAGGCAGCTCTAATTCCGTTTACATTATAGGAAACAATTTTCATCAATCTATTTTTTTCGAAAATAAGGAATGTTTTTTACAAGCAATAATCTAAAATGTTATAAGTATTACTTCCTCAAAATATAAGCCTGTAATATTTTGCTTTATCAGTTCATTTTCAAATGTTTTATCAAAATAAATATTCTAAATGCTGGAAACTAACTAATAATAAAAAGTTAAAAAACACCATATATAAAGTTAATATTTTTCTATATCGATTTGTTTTTTAGCTTTGTTAATTCGTAAATGAGTTTCATGAAAGAAAGATTAACAATAGGTAAGGCTATAGCTTCAGTATTTTTACTGGTGATATTTCTATTTCCTACTGCTATTCAATTCGCTCATTCATTTGAAGGCCATGAAGATATTTCTTGTAAAGAAAAAACCACTCATGTTCATCAAAAAGCATCTGAATGTCATGTTTGTGATTTTCATTTCTTTTCTTTCAACTACGATTTTTTAACATATCCTGAGTTTGTAAAAACTAATATTTTTTCAAGCGTAGTTTTTAGCTTTACAAGTCAGTTCTCCAATTCATTAAATAACAAAAATACTTTATTAAGGGGGCCTCCCAGTTTTCTTGCTTAATTAAAAAAATATTTTTTTTATTATTTAATCAAGAACATTTATGCGCATTTATGCACTGATGGCTCTGCTATTTTTTAGCATTACATCAATATCGCAAAATTGCAATAATTCACTATCCGGCAAAGTAATTGACCTACATGATGGTTCAGCTTTAGCGGGTGCGATGATTATTATTGCAGGAACAGAACAAACTGTATTTACTGGTAGTGATGGAAGATTTACGCTTCCAGAATTATGCAATAAAACGTATGCTATACAAATTTCACATCCGTATTGTTTAACAAATGGATACAAAGTGAAAGTCGAGGGTAACACGAATAAAATTTTTTACCTAGAGCATCATTTAGAGGAATTAAATGAAATAGTATTAAAAGGTCACGCACAAAACCATAAACTTAATACGGTATCAGAAAATAAATTATCTAAAGAAAAAATAGAACAATTTAGTAATGGTTCTTTAGGTGATGCTTTAAACAGCTTATCAGGAGTATCTTCATTAAACACAGGCAGCACAGTTGTTAAACCAATTATTAATGGTTTACATAGCAGTCGTGTTGTACTTATTAATAATGGTGTACGCATGGAAGATCAAGAATGGGGTGTAGAACACGCTCCTAATCTTGATATAAATACAGCAGAAAATATAACATTAATAAAGGGTGCAGGTGCTATACAATATAGTGGTGACGCTATTGCCGGAGTAATTATTACAGAACCAGAAAAGATTTTTATAAAAGATAGTTTATACGGTAAAACTATAGTCTCTGCTAGTTCAAACGGAAGAGGTTCCACCATTACATCAAAACTTACTAAAAGCAATGACAACGGTTGGTTCGGAACTTTACAAGGAACTTTAAAACGCTATGGTGATTTTGAAGCACCAGATTACGTATTAAGCAATACAGGTACTTTTGAACGCAATGCATCATTTCGTTTTGGACTTAACAGGTTTAATTATGGTATTGAAGGATATTATTCTTTTTACAAAAATGAAATTGGAATATTACTAGCATCACATATTGGTGGTGCAGAAGATCAAGTTAGAGCTATAAACAGTGATGTTCCCTTAGTTATTAATGATTTTACTTATACTATTGATTATCCAAAACAAGATATCACACACCATTTAGCTCGAGTAAAAGCTTTCAAAAAACTTGATGGAATTGGCAAAATAAGTCTTCAGTATGATTTTCAACAAAATCATAGATTGGAATATGATATTCGTGTAGGAGACGATGCCGATACACCCTCATTAGATCTTGTTTTAAAAACACATACGTTATTATTAGATGTTAACAGCAAATTATCAGAAAATACAACTTTAAAATCTGGTATAATGGCTAGGTATCAAGATAATTTTGCCGACCCAAGTACTGGAGTACGTAGATTGATCCCAGATTATGAAAAATATGAATTAGGTATTTACGGTATTTCATCTTTTCAAATAAATGACAATTGGCTAGCTGAAGCTGGAGCTAGATTTGATTATACCTATATGGATGTTTATAAGTTTTACAGAACATCCTTTTGGGAAGAAAGAAATTATGATGAGCTTTTCCCTGAAATAGTTGTCGAAGAATATGATAATCAGATTTTAACGAATCCGCAATATAATTTTTATAATGTTTCAGGAACTTTAGGCACAACCTATACTTTTGATAATGATTATAAATTATTCTTTAATTATTCGTTAGCTTCTCGTGTACCTAATCCATCTGAATTATTTAGCGAGGGTTTGCACCATTCTGCTTCACGAATTGAGTTAGGAGATTTACAGTTTACTTCTGAAATTGCACATAAAATATCATTAACATTAGAGAAAAATGGTGATGTATTTGGTTTTTCTGCACAACCTTTTATTAATAACATCAACGACTTTATTGTTATTGAACCAACAGAGGTTGAACAAACGATACGTGGAAACTTTCAAGTATGGGAATACAGACAAACTAATGCTCAATTATTGGGTTTAGATGTTGATGCCTATTATGCTTTTACTAATAATTTTAAATTTAAACATCAATTTTCATTAGTAAAAGGATATGACCGTGATGAAGGTGGCCCTTTAATTAGCATGCCTCCAGTAAATACAACAAATGAAATTACATATGAAAATGTAAAAGCTAATAATCTAAAATTAGCACTGCAAAGTGAGTTTGTATTTCGTCAAAATGAATATCCTAATAACAATTTTGAAGTTTACATTGCCGAATCAGAAACTTGGGAATTAGTTGATGTAAGTACTCCACCTGATGCTTATCATTTATTAAATTTTAGATCAAGTATGGATTTCAAAGTGAATCAAAAATCAAACCTAACACTGGGTTTGAATGTCACAAACCTTTTAAATACACGATACAGAAATTACTTAAATAGTTTGCGCTATTACGCAGATGATTTAGGTAGAAACTTTTTATTCAATCTTAAATTCAATTATTAATCTATTAAACAAAAATTAAAAAT
Source organism: uncultured Cellulophaga sp. (assembly GCA_947496695.1). Lineage (GTDB taxonomy): Bacteria > Bacteroidota > Bacteroidia > Flavobacteriales > Flavobacteriaceae > Cellulophaga. The sequence goes on from CANMEI010000002.1 coordinate 383,698, forward strand.
GAAAACAATTAAAGCCTTAAGCTTATCAGTATTAGCTAGCATCGCATTAGCTTCATGTTCAAATGATGATGACACACCAGAAATTGTAAACGAAGAAGAAGTAATTACAACAATGACTGTAACTTTAACTCCGGATGATGATAGTGACGTTGTTACTTTACAAACAAGAGATTTAGACGGTGATGGATCTGACGACCCTGTTATTACAATATCAGGACCACTTAGCTCAGGAACTACTTATGACGGAGTTATTGTTTTATTAAATGAAACAGAAGATCCTGCAGAAGATATTACTGAAGAAGTAGAAGAGGAAAGTGATGAGCACCAATTTTTCTATACAATTAGTTCTGAACTTGATGTAACTACCGAATATGCAAATTATGATGATGATGGAAATCCATTAGGAACTGAGTTTACATTAACAGCAGGTGAAGTTAGTTCTGGCACTATTACTTTTACATTACGTCATGAGCCAACAAAACCAAATGATGGTATTGATGATGCAGGTGGTGAAACAGATATTTTAGCTACCTTTAGTGTCTCTGTAGAGTAAATATTAGCTATACAATTAAAAATAAAAAAGGGTGATTTAGAAATAAATCACCCTTTTTTATTAAAACATTTTTACTGTTTATTTCTTTAAATCATAACGATCTAAATTCATAACTTTAGTCCAAGCTGCAATAAAGTCAGTTACAAACTTATCTTTTCCATCTTCACATGCATAAACCTCAGCTAATGCTCTTAATTCTGAATTAGACCCAAAGATTAAATCAACTCTAGTACCAGTCCATACAACCTCTCCTGTAACTATATCTTTACCTTCAAAAATTGTATCATCATCAGTTGATGCACTCCAAGTTGTTTTCATATCTAATAAGTTCACAAAGAAATCATTAGATAAAACACCTTTCTGTTTCGTAAACACACCATGGCTAGACCCGTCAAAATTGGCATTTAGCACACGTAAACCTGCTACTAATACAGTCATTTCTGGTGCAGATAAAGTTAGTAATTGAGCTTTATCAACTAATAATTCTTCAGCTGAAACACTAAATTTTTGCTTTGTATAATTACGGAAACCGTCTGCAACAGGTTCTAATACTTCAAATGCTTCAGCATCAGTTTGCTCTGCAGTAGCATCAGTTCTACCTGCCATAAAAGGAGCTGTAATATCATAACCTCCATTTTTAGTAGCTTGCTCAACAGCTGCAGTACCTGCAAGAACAATTAAATCGGCAATTGTTACTTTTTTATTTCCTGTTTGTGCATCATTAAATTCTTTCTGAATATTTTCTAAAACACTTAAAACTTCTTTTAATTGTGCTGGATTATTTACTTTCCAATTGTTCTGTGGAGCTAATCGAATACGTGCTCCATTTGCACCACCACGCTTATCAGAACCTCTAAAAGTTGAAGCTGATGCCCATGCCGTACTTACTAATTTTGAAATTGATAAGCCAGAAGCTAATACTTTAGCTTTTAATGCAGCAACATCATTATCATCAATAATATCAAAATCTACTGCTGGCACTGGATCTTGCCATATTTCTTGTTTTTTAGGTACTTCAGGACCTAAATAACGTTCAATTGGCCCCATATCTCTATGTGTTAACTTAAACCAAGCTTTAGAATAAGCTTCAGCAAACTCATCAGGATTCTCTAAGAAATTTCTTGAAATTTTTTCATAGATAGGATCCATACGTAAAGACAAATCTGTCGTTAACATAAACGGAGCATGTGTTTTTGTTGGATCATGAGCATCAGGAAATGTTCCAGCTCCTGCATTATCTTTTGGTTTCCATTGGTGAGCACCTGCAGGACTTTTAGTTAATTCCCACTCGTAACCAAATAAATTTTCAAAGAAATAATTACTCCATTTTGTAGGTGTTTGAGTCCATGCACCTTCTAAACCACTAGTAATAGTATCTGCACCTTTACCGGTTCCAAAATTATTTTTCCAACCTAAACCTTGTTGTTCAATACCTGCTGCTGCTGGTTCTGCTTCTAAATATTTTTCTGGATCTGCAGCACCATGAGTTTTTCCGAATGTATGACCACCTGCAATTAATGCAACTGTTTCATAATCGTTCATTGCCATACGACCAAATGTTTGACGAATATAGTGTGCCGCTTCAATAGGGTCAGGATTACCATTGTGTCCTTCTGGGTTAACATATATTAATCCCATATGAGCAGCACCTAATGATCTTTCTAACTCATCATTATCTTCATATCTTTTATCATTCCCTAACCACTTTGTTTCAGAACCCCAGTAAATATCTTCTTCTGGTTGCCAAATATCTTCACGACCACCTGCAAAACCTTGCATTTTTAAGCCCATAGACTCATGAGCACAGTTACCTGCTAATATCATTAAATCTGCCCAAGAGATTTTCTTACCGTATTTTTGTTTAATTGGCCAAAGCAATAAACGTGCTTTATCTAAACTTGCATTATCAGGCCAACTATTTAAGGGAGCAAAACGTTGTGAACCAGAACTTGCACCACCACGACCATCTGAAATACGATAAGTACCTGCACTATGCCAAGCCATACGAATAAAGAAGGGTCCGTAATGACCATAATCTGCTGGCCACCAATCTTGGCTATCTGTCATTAAATCATATAAATCTTTTTTTACAGCTTCTAAATCTAAAGATTTAAATGCTTCTACATAATCAAAATCTTTATCCATTGGATCAGATAACGAAGAATGCAACCTCAATATATTTAGGTTTAATTGGTTTGGCCACCAATCACGGTTTGTTGTACCACCACCTGCTGCTTGGTTTAATTCTCCGTTTAAAAAAGGACATTGAGCTGCTGATTCATTAACATCCCAAGCCTTATTACTTGAATCTGAATGTGATTTATTTTCCATAATAAAAATGTTTTAATGTAATTTAATATACTAACGAGAGCTAAATTATAAAAATTTCACCTATCAAAAATAAAATTATAATAGATAAAAACTATTTAGCTATTACAATTAACTTAATTGTAAAGTTACAAAACATATTTGTAGTCTTTTTATTGTTAAAATAAATAATTGAAAATAAATTTAATAAAAAAGGGCTTAAAACATAATGCTTTAAGCCTTTTTTTCAACTATTTTGAAATTATATAGCTTTTTACATTTTCATTAACCACTCTTTCATGTCAACTTCTTTACCTATAATCGTTTTCAAATCTGTAATAGCAACACGTTGCTGTTCCATTGTATCTCTATGACGAATAGTTACAGTTTTATCTTCTAAAGATTGATGATCGACAGTAATACAAAATGGTGTACCATTTGCATCTTGTCTCCTATAACGTTTACCTACCGCATCTTTCTCATCATAAAAAACATTAAAATCCCATTTTAAATCATCAACAATTTCATGAGCCAACTCTGGGAGTCCGTCTTTTTTTAATAAAGGAAATATAGCAGCTTTAGTAGGTGCCAATACTGCAGGAAGTTTTAAAACTGTTCTTGTAGTTCCGTTTTCTAATTCTTCCTCTTCTAATGAATTAGAAAAGACAGCTAAGAACATGCGATCTAAACCAATAGAGGTTTCAACTACATAAGGTACATAGCTCTTTTTTAAATCATTATCAAAATATTGTAATTTTTTACCAGAAAATTTTTCATGCTGCGATAAATCAAAATCTGTTCTTGAATGAATACCTTCTAGTTCTTTAAAGCCAAATGGAAATTTAAATTCAATATCTGCAGCAGCATCTGCATAATGAGCTAATTTTTCATGATCATGAAAACGGTAATTATCTTTACCCATTCCTAATGAAAGGTGCCACTTAATTCTATTTTCTTTCCACTTCTCATACCATTCTTGCTGGGTACCTGGTTGAATAAAAAACTGCATTTCCATTTGTTCAAACTCACGCTGACGAAAAATGAATTGGCGAGCAACAATCTCATTACGGAAAGCTTTACCTACTTGCGCAATACCGAAAGGGATTTTCATACGTCCGGTTTTTTGTACATTCAAAAAGTTTACAAAAATACCTTGTGCAGTTTCTGGTCTTAAATATAAATCCATAGCACTATCTGCAGAAGCTCCTAATTTTGTCCCAAACATTAAATTGAACTGCTTAACATCTGTCCAATTTTTAGAACCCGAAATAGGACAAACGATATCCAACTCATCAATTAGATTACGAACATCTACTAAATCTTCATTTTCTAAAGATTTACCCAAACGCTTTAAAATAGTATTGATTTTTTCTTGATAACCAACTACTCTTGGGTTTGTAGCTAAAAATTGTTCTTTATCAAAAGAATCTCCAAATCGTTTTGCCGCTTTATTGACTTCTTTTTCAATTTTATTTTCAATTTTAGCTGTATAATCTTCAACTAAAACATCAGCTCTATATCTTTTTTTAGAATCTTTATTATCAATAAGTGGATCATTAAAAGCATCAACATGCCCTGAAGCTTTCCATGTTGTTGGATGCATGAAGATTGCAGCATCAATACCAACAATATTATCATTCATTTGAACCATGGCTTTCCACCAATATTCTCGAATGTTTTTTTTAAGTTCAGCACCATTTTGGGCATAGTCATAAACTGCACTTAAACCATCGTAAATTTCACTAGATTGAAAAACATATCCATACTCCTTAGCATGAGATATCACTTTTTTAAATTTATCGTCTTGATTTGCCATTTGGCAAAAATAGAATATTAGCCTAAAATGAAATAATTTATTTTAAAACAAATTCAGTACTCTGCAATAATTTTTGATTCTCAAAAATATTTAATGTATAAATGCCTGGTTTTAATGTACCTTCAGCGACTTGAATATTATCACAAATAGGAATATTTTCTCCATTATAATCAAACATTACTTTTTTACTATAAATATTACCACTTACATTAATACTTGTTGAATTGTGCTCTAAAACTTTTTTATTAGGATCTAAAAACTGAAAATAAATAGTTTTTTCTTCATGAATTACATTGAAATCATTTACAATTGTTACACACCCTTTAAGTCTTGATACTGTGGAAGCTTTATTTGTTGAGGTAATGCTACCATTACGAACACGATAAGAAATTCCTTCAGCCTCTTGCATACGTAGATAGCTTTTTATCTTAAGTTCTTCATTAAGTCTTTTATTTTGCTGTATTAGAATAGCTTCTGCCTCAGCTAGACTTGCACTTTCATTTTCTAAATTATCAATTTTAGCTTTTGTCTCATTATATTTTTGTGCTAAAACACTATTGTTATAACGCAATGAATTGTTTTTTAGTTTTAAACTATCATGAAGTAATTCCATCTGGCGAAATTCCTTTTTGTACTCGCGTAATTTGGCTATGTTAAAATTAAGGCTACCTACAGAATCTAATAATTGTTCAATTTTATATTTAGAGTCTTGTAATTCTATTTCATTTATTTCATTTGCAGTTGAAAGCCTATCTATTTCAGCTTTCATTAAAGTAAGGTCTTTAACCAAAATCACTTTTTCTTCTTCTAAGAAACTTATTTTAGTTTCCGACTGAACATGGCTATAATAAAAGGCAATTAATATGCCTACTACTACAGCAACCATTGCAGCAAGAATTATTTTATAATTGATTTTAGTATCTTGAGAATCCATTTTAGGGTTAAGTAGGTTTTTTTATTTTGGTTTAATTATCCAAATTCATGAATAATAATTGGTTTTCAAAGATAATAAATGATATCAACAGAATCCTAGTACCTATGGGGTGTTTTGGATGTAATGCACATTTGTTGAAAGGTGAACGGATATTATGTACCGTTTGTCGAAACCAAATAGCTCTTACCGAACACAATTATAGCAATGAAAATACATTTGATCACATTTTTTATGGAAGAGTTAACATAAAAAAGGCAACTTCATTCTTATTCTTCACCGAAAATGGTATTGTTAAAAATTTAATTCACTCTCTAAAATACAAAAATCAAGAAGAAATAGGTGTTTTTTTAGGAGATTGGTGTGGTATTATACTTAAAGAAAAAAATGCTTTAAAGAATATTGATTTAGTAATTCCTGTTCCTATACATAACAAAAAACTAAAAAAAAGAGGGTATAATCAAGTTACTAAATTTGGACAACAAATTGCATTACATTTAAACACTCAATACGAAGAAAATGCATTAATAAAAACTAGAAATATTAAAACTCAAACCAAAAAAAATAGATTTTTAAGGTGGCAAAATAATCAAGATTTATTTGCAATAAATAATGAAATTCCGTTAAATAAAAAAAATATTTTAATTGTTGATGATGTTGTAACAACCGGTGCAACTTTAGAAGCCTGTGCTAAAACTTTAAAAACAGTAAAAGATGTAAATATTTATTTTCTTACTATGGCTATAGTTGTAAAAACTTAACTTTAGTTTAGGTTTTTTATAGCAATACAAAACACAGTTTTATTAAATTAGTTGTTTCTTTGTTATTCAAGACTTTCAAAAATATTATGATCAGACGAATCTTAGCTTGTTTGTTTTTAGTGTTAGCAACATTTACTTTATACCAATGTGCTGTAACTGGAACTCCTTCTGGAGGGATAAAAGATATTATACCACCAAAATTAGTTAAAGCAGAACCTAAGAATATGTCTCTTAATTTTAAAGCGAAAAAATTTCGTTTATATTTTGATGAATATATAAAGCTAAGTGACGTTCAAAACCAACTTATAGTATCTCCTCCATTAAAACATACTCCTACAATTACCCCTTCTGGTACAGCTCAAAAATATGTAGAAGTTTTTATTAAAGACACTCTTAAAGAAAATACTACTTATACTTTTAATTTTGGACAAAGTATTGTAGATAATAATGAAGGAAACCCTAATAGCTTTTTTAGTTATATATTTTCTACTGGAACATATATAGATTCACTATCATTAAAGGGGGTTGTTGAAGACGCTTATAATAAAGAGGTTGATTCTTATATTAGTATTATGCTTTACGAAATGGATAGTACGTATACTGATTCTACTGTTTATAAAAAACCTCCTAACCATATTGCAAATACCTTAGATAGCACGTTCCTTTTTGAAATGAAAAATCTTAAAAAAGGTAAATATGCGTTATTCGGAATAAAAGATGAAAGTAAGAATAATGTTTTTGACCAAGGATCAGATAAAATTGCATTTATAAAGGATACAATTTCATTACCTACTGATGAAACTTATTTATTAACACTTTTTAAAGAAGAAGCTAATTATGCAGCATCAGTTCCCAAATTTGAATCAAAAAATAAAATTATTTTTGGTTATCAAGGGAATTATAAAGACATCAAAATAAATCCTTTATCTATAATTCCTGATTCTATAAAAACAAAAATCACAAAACAACGTGATAAAGACACAATTAATTTTTGGTTTACACCTTATGAGGTAGATTCACTACTATTTACAGTAACCAATGAAAAACAAAAAAAAATAGATACTTTCACTGTTAAATCAAGAAAAGTAGCCCTTGACACATTTGTTTTAAAACCAAATATTATAGGTGCTATAGGTTTTGAAGACAAATTTTTAATTAATGTAAATACCCCCCTTGAACATATTGACGATAGTAAAATTACATTAATTAATAAAGATAGTATTGCAGTTCCTTATAATACTGTTTTAGACACAGTAGATAATAGTTTGAAAATAAATTTTGACAAAGAGCCCAATGAAGCTTATAGGTTATCTATTTTCCCTTGCCTTTTTGAAGATATGTTTGGAAAAACTAATGACACTATAGTTTTTAATTTAACAACTAAAAGTTATGCCGATTTTGGTAATCTAGAACTTAATTTATCTGGTAATGTAACATACCCAGCTATTGTTCAACTTACTAATGAAAAAGGTGAAACTAAAAGAGAATTATACGCTACAGAGCCAAAATCTTTATATTTTACAAACCTGAGTCCCGGGAATTATTTAATTAGAGTAATCTCTGATGATAATATGAATCAAAAATGGGATACTGGTAATTATTTAAAAAATATACAGCCTGAACGTGTAAGTCATTCTCCTGAAATTATTGAAATGCGCGCCAATTGGGAAGAAAAATATAATTTTAGTTTATTAGAGTAAAATTATCTCTATCGTCTAAAAATTTCATTTTTACTCTATTTGAGGTAATATGTTCTTTTGTTAATGTAGCATATACAATTTCTTCATTTCTAGAAAAATTTAATGTATTCCCTAGAACATCATATATTGCAGAATGTCCAGGATACTCATTACCTAATTTATCAACACCTATTCTATTAACACCTATACAATAGGCCATATTTTCTATGGCTCTTGCCCTTAAAAGTATATCCCAAACATTAATTCTAGTTTTCGGCCAATTTGCCACATATAGTAAAACATCATAATTCTCAACATTTCTTGACCAAACAGGAAAACGTAAATCATAACAAATTAAAGGGCATATTTTAAACCCTTTATAATCAACAATCAACTTATTTATTCCTGATTTATATACTTTATCTTCTCCAGAAAATGTAAAAGAATGACGCTTATCGTAATAAAGAATTTCTCCTTTTGGTTTTATAAAAAATAAACGATTACTAAAAGAATAACCTGTTGAAAAAACAACACTTCCTGTTATTGCAACGTTCTTATCTGATGCTAATTTAAGCATCCAATCTATAGTTTTGTGCCCTTCAGTAATCTCTATATTTTCTGGGCACATTGTAAACCCTGTAGTAAACATTTCTGGAAGTACAATTAAATCAATAGGAGTAGTAATTGATTCAATTTTTTTAGAAATATTTTCTATGTTAATCTTTGGATTTTCCCAAACTAAAAAAGTTTGAACCAATGCTACATTTAGTCTAGACATTTTATCATTTTTTACACAAAAAGATAAAATTAAGCTTTATCTATCTACTTTTTAGAAAAAGAAAATTATGCTGTAAGTAAATCAATTATTGGTTGAAAACCTTGTGCCTTTGCATGATCTAAAGCTGTTTTATTTCTTGCATCTTTAACTGATGCATCAGCACCATTTGACAAAAGTAACTTTGCTATATCAATTTTATTGAAGGTAGCTGCGTAACTTAAACAAGTAGAGCCCATTGAATTTATAACATTTACATTAGCTCCTTTTTTAATTAACAATTCCGCTAAATTTAAATAGCCTTTAAAGCATACTCCCATTAACGCTGTATTACCTGAAGCATCTTTACTATCTATTGGTGCTCCGTTATCTAATAATAATTTAACAATATCTTCTTGTCCATAATAAGTTGCGAGTATTAGCGGAGATGAGCCTCTTTGATCTACACTATTAATTAATGCTGGATTTTCTTTAAGTAATTCTGACACTGCTTCAACATTACCATCTCTTATTACGTTAAATATATTATCACTCATACTATATTTTTTTATTTTGACTATTCTATTTTAAGTTACAACTAAAAATAATTAGTTATTTTGTTATTGTAAAATTACTTAAAGAAACCTCTTCCATAATAGGAACATAATATTAAAACATTATAACTTAATAATTATTTATTATTACTAAATAAAAATAGATGTAAAAATTAAGTTATTTTTTATTTTATTAAGATAAAATTCATATAATCAAATCATTATCTTAATATTTGTTGGGGTTTTTCCTACTAAGCTTAAAAAACTATACCTTTAAATAAAAATAAAAAAATTGAATTTATTATCATTTACATATTCGCTTAAAGATTTCCCCCTTGCAATAGCTATTGTAGATCTAGATCTTTATGTAAGAAACAACTCTTTAATATGGGCTAATCAATTTAGTCATACTAACAAAGAAAATTCGGAAGATATCAATCTCAAAACAATTGAAACTATTCCAAAAACTATACAAGATTTAATTTTCTCAGTTTTAAACGAAGAAAAAATACTTATTGAAAATATAGTACTCAAAAATAACCAAAGACTATGGTTCCAGTGGAAAATTAATGCCATAAGAGATCAAGACAATACTATTACAGGAGCTGTAATTATTGCTGAAGATATTACAGAAAAAAAACGAAAAGAAGAACTTTTAACACAAGCAGAGAGTGTTGCTAAAATTGGCGGTTGGGAATTAAATCTAATAACCAATTCTATTTATTGGACTGATACAACTAAAACAATTCATGAAGTTCCTATGGATTTTATTCCTGATTTAGAAGAAGGAATTAATTTTTATAAGAAAGGCAAACATCGTGATTTAATTACTGAATGCATTAACAATGCTATTACCAATGGAACTCCATGGGATTGTGAATTACAAATTACTACTGCAAAAGGCAATGACTTATGGGTTAGAGCAAAAGGTAAAGCAGAAATAGTTGATGAAAAATGTATTCGCTTATTTGGCACATTTCAAGACATTGATACAAACAAAAAGAAACAAATAGAATTCAAAAAAATATCTGATAGATTAAAAATAGCTACAGGCGCGTCAAAAATTGGAATCTGGGAATATGATGTTGCGAATAAATCTCTTTTCTGGGATGAAAACATGTATGAAATATATAGTATTGATATTGCAGAAAAAAATACTGAGAATATTTTATCTGCCTGGAAAAAATGTCTGCATGATGATGATAAGCAAGTAAGTATAAAAAAGCTAAAAAAAGATATTGAAATACTTAATGAGTTTGATTCAGTATTTCGAATAAATTCTCCAAATGGTGAAACTAAATTTATAAAATCAAAATTTACTGTTCAAAAAGATAAAAATGGTATTATAAAACGTTTAATTGGATCAAATTGGGATATAACAAAACTAAAAATGACTCAATTAACACTATCAAAAACTGAAGAATCATTTAAAGATGTATTTCAAAATTCATCTATAGGAATGGCGTTAGTATCATTAAAAAATAAATGGTTAGATGTTAATAATAGTATTTGTGAAAGTTTTGGTTATACAAAAGATGAACTTGTTAATAAAACTTTTCAAGATATTACACACCCTGATGATATTTCAAAAGGGTTTGACAAATTAGACCTTTTAAAAAAAGGATTAATAGAAAATTACCAAATAGAAAAAAGATATATTCATAAAAATGGTTCAATTGTATATGCTCTTTTAACAGTAACTTCTATTAGAGATATTAATGGCAAAGTTAATCATCTACTTACTCAAATATCTGATATCACCTCTAGAATTAATGCCGAAAACGATACCAAAAAATTAAATAAGATTACTAAAAACCAAAATAAGAGCCTTTTAAATTTTGCCCATATTGTATCTCACAATTTAAGATCACATTCTTCAAATTTATCAATGCTTACTCAGTTTTTAATTGATGAAAATGATGAGAACGAAAGAAAAGATCTTAGACTAATGCTTAAAAATGCCACTAAAAGCTTAAATGACACTGTTTATCATTTAAACGATGTGGTGCAAATTACAACCAGTTCTAAAGATAAGTTAAGAAATACGAACTTAAATGATGCTATAAAAGGTGTTCAACATAATATTAGTGCATTATTAAAAGAAAAAAATGCCATATGTAGTATATCTATACCTGAAGCTCAAATGATACATGTAGTACCCGCATACTTAGATAGTATACTACTTAATTTATTTACAAACAGTATAAAATACAGTTCTCCAAATCGAGATTTAAGAATAACCATTAATGCAAAGGCTATTGATGTAGAAAATATACAATTAGAATTTAAAGATAATGGACAAGGCATAGACCTAGAAAGACACAGTAAAAAGTTATTCGGAATGTATAAAACTTTTCATAAACATGAAGATGCTAGAGGTATTGGTTTATTTATTACTAAAAACCAAATTGAAGCAATGAATGGTAGCATAAACTTAGTTAGTAAAGTTGATGAAGGAACAACTTTTATTTTGACTTTTAAAAAAGGAATTTAGATAAACACGCCCAAGTAATTATGAATAAAATTGAAAGTATATGTGTTATTGATGACGATCCAATATGTGTATTTGGAATTAAAAAAACACTAAAAAAAGCGAACTATTATAACAAAGTTCTCATATTTGAAAATGGTTTAGAAGCAATAAGAGGTTTAGAAGAATATTTAATACAAGGAAAATTATTACCTAATATTATTTTTTTAGATTTAAATATGCCCATTATGGATGGATGGGACTTTTTAAATGATTTTGTAAAAATTCCAAACTACAATAGAGATTTTGTAAATATTTACATTATAAGTTCTTCCGTTGACCCAGCTGATTTAAAAAAAGTTGAAGAATTTAGTGTAATAAATAATTATCTTATAAAACCAATTACACTTGAAAAAATAGAAACTGTAATTCAAGAGTATTAAGATAAATTTTAAATAATAGAGAATAAAAAGCTCAAAATAGTATCTTCCCTTTTATTTACTCATAATTTTTTGCTAATTTTAATAAAATGCTAAAAAATGAAAGTCTCGAAATTTTCAAATCTGTGTACGATTGATGAAGCATATGTAAAAAATGCAAATAACTCTATAGCCATACTTGACGAAAATTTTAACTTTATTTCTTGTTCAGAAAAATGGGCTTGTAATTTTAAAGTCCAAAAAAAATCTATTTTAGGAGAATATTTTTTTGAAGCAATGCCTAATTTTCCTATGTGCTTTAAAGCAAATTTAATAGCTGCACTTAACGGAGAAACCCAAAAAACAGATGGAAAAAACATAACTCTTAATAATGGGCAACCTGTATGGGTAACCTATAAGATTAAACCTCGAATTTTAAATAAAAGAATTTCCGGGGTTTTATTAGAGTTAAATTTTGTTGAGAAAAACAATATGGAAAGTTTACTTGATGACGCTCAAAAAGTTGCTCGTACTGGAGGTTGGGAAGTTGATCTAAGAACCAATAAAGTACTTTGGACTAAAATGGTCAATATTATTCATGAAGTTGAACCAGACTTTGTTCCTTCAACATACGAAGAGTGTTTTGAACATTTTAAAGAAGGAGAATTCAGGAATAAAATTTATGAAGCCGCTAATAGAGCTGTAAATGAAAACATCCCATGGGATGAAGAAGTTATCATGATTACGGCAAAAGGAAAAGAAATTTGGATAAGAACCAAAGGACAAGCAGAATTTATTGATGGCCAATGTGTTCGAATCTATGGTATCTGCCAAGACATAAACGATTTTAAATTAGAACAGTTAAAATATAGAGAAGATGCTGAGCAATTAAAAAGAGCAGTAACAGCTTCAAAGGTTGGCACATGGGAATGTCATTTAAATGAAAACCATAGTGTATGGGATGATACTTGTTTTGAATTACATAATATTGATAAAAACAATTATACAGGAAGCATTTATGAAAACTGGAAAAAAACTATTTACCCTGATGATCTTGACAAGATAAAAAGTCAACTTATTCAATACTACAAAAACCCTAGTTCACAATCAAAATCATTAGATTATAGAATACAACTACCTAATAAAGAAACAAGATATATTAAAGCTATAATAACTTTTGTTTCTGAACCTGACAGCAGTGTTTATAAAGCTGTTGGAATATGTTATGATGTTACTAAAGAAAAATTAGCTGAAAAGAACTTAAAAAAATATGCTACTATTACTGGTGAGCAAAACAATAGTTTAACAAACTTTGCTCACATGGTATCTCATGATCTAAGAGCTCATTCTACTAATTTATCGGTTTTAACTAGACTATTACTTAGCGAAAAAGATGATGGTCAAAAAGAGCAAATTTTAACAATGTTAAAAAGTGCAACTGACAGTCTTAATAGTACGGTTTGCAATTTAAATGATGTTGTACAATCTAGCGATACAACAAATATAGAAAATCAATTAGCATCTGTAAATCTACTAAAGGTTTTACATAATGTAAAAAATAACATTAGTACCTTATTTCATAAAAAAGAAGCAAAAAGTATTTTTGAAATAGACCCAGATTTAGAACTTACCGTTGTTCCTGCATATCTTGATAGTATTTTATTAAATTTATTTACCAACAGTTTAAATTACAGTTCCGAAGATCGAAAACCTATTATACACGTTAAAGCAAAAAGCATAAACGATATTATAAAAATTGATTTCTGTGATAACGGAAAAGGTATTAATTTAAATGTTGTTGGTAAAAATATTTTTGGAATGAATAAAACGTTCCACAGAAATAAAGATGCTAGAGGTGTTGGACTTTATATTACTAAAAATAGAATTGAAGCCATGGGAGGTAAAATATCTGTAACTAGTAAAGTAAACGTAGGCACAACATTTACAATCATTTTAAATAAATAATCTAATTGTGGAAAAAAAACATAAGCTTGTCTATTTTATTGATGATGATCCAATCATTCTTTTTATATCAAAAAAACTAATGGTTGAAGAAGAGTTTTGCGATACTATTAAAGAATTTGAAAATGGTAATTTAGCTTTTAAAACGCTTATAGAATCTAGTGAAAAAGGCGAAGAACTACCCTCTATCATATTTTTAGACTTAAGTATGCCAGTAATGAATGGTTGGGAGTTTTTAGAAAAATTTCAAGAAGCAACTATTAAAAATAAAGAAAAAATTACAATCGTTGTTCTCAGCTCTTCTATTAGCCCTTCAGAAATTGAAATGGTTAGAGGTTACCCTATTGTCCAAGATTATATTGTAAAACCAGTTACCCCTGCTGATTTAAATAAAATAAACAATAACATATCAATTAACGTATAGCGGGTGAAAAGTCTACTGGAGCATTTTGAGGTAGATTTATCGTTTCAGAATCTCCAGTATCATTATATATTTCCCATTCACTAAAAGTGAAAATTGAATTAGATTGTGTAATAGACAAATTCCTTAAAGCTTTTCCATCTTCAAATTCATGATTTGTACCTGAACCATCCTCACCAATAACTCCAAATATATCAATTATAACTCCAAAAGGATCAACTAGAGTTATGTTATCATCTCCGTTTGAATCAGCAGCACTACCTGTATTACCTTCTAAATTAGCCGTTACACCATAAACTGAATTAAATACAATACTATCTGCAGCAATTACAAAAGTACTTTTTGATTCAATTACTTGACCATTTAAATTTATACTAGAACCTATTTCTAAATTATCATTAGTATACCTATTTAAGGTCCATCCTTTTAAACTAATAGAACTATCACTTGCATTATATAATTCTATAAAACGTGCATCTGCATTATTATTTGGATCTGCAATTTCTGAAATAAATATTTTGTTTGAAGTAAATTCATCAATTACATCTTCACACCGCTCATTAGTAAAATCTACATCATTTAAATCACGAATAATTAAATAGTAACTTGAATTTTCTTTCTGAAGTATTCCTTTTATTCTTCCACTGCCACTAGGCAATTCAGTTTCTTGAAAATCAGAATAACCACTATTTAACAGTTCTATTTCATTGTCATCACAATCTATTAAATTTCTAATTGTTTCCTCAGCTTCAATTGAAAATGGCAAACCAACTTCTTCTTCTATAAATTCTGTATTATAAAACTCAACTAGTGTATTTACATACACATCTAATGGCTCACTTATGGTTAGCCTAGTCGGTTCTAAAACCTCTTTTGAATCACATAAAACATAAATATGCTCATCAATAACTGTAGCAGGTAATCTGCCAACTGAAGCATTTCCAAAAGCACTAAAAACACCACCTAATGAATAAATACCATTACTCTGCCCCAAATACAACCCTTTTAATTTTATACCAATCTTTGTTCCTACGGGATAAAACAAATAAGTATCTCGAAGATCAATTTCAATTTGAAAACCAGCTGTTGGGTTACTTGGTTTGTCTTGAAAGTAAAGCACACTATAAAAATTACCAGCTTCATCCGAAGAAATAACATAGCCTTCAATAATTAAATCTTCTTGTATTTGAATTGTTTGATCAACATATAAACTTTTTACAACATCATAAGTAGTAGTGTTAGTAATATTTATAGCATCTGTGCAATTTACATTTAGCGTATTAAAATTTCGATCATTTATACATGAAACTATATTAAATAGCATGCAAATGAAATAAATATGATGTTTATACTTTTTAACACACATAGCTTATAGGCTTATTGAAAAATTTAAAAAATATGTACGACCATAACCATACCAATACTTAGGAGCAAATGATGGTGTTCCACTTAAATTATCTTGTTTTAGTTGACCATAATTTCCATTTCTACTTTGTTCATATCCACCGGTTCTAAAAACAGCATCAAAAACATTACTTACACTAGCAAAAACACTAATATATTTTCCATTTTTCAACCAAGACTTACCACCAATAAGGTTTAAAAGATAAAAGTTATCTAAAGGTTTTTGAGCGAGTAAAGCATTTACATTTTCGTCAGTTGCATCAGTAAAATTTTCTCCAGTATCTGGATCTAAATAAAAACTTTGAGTTCTTATTATTGTTGAAATACCAGAATAGTTATTTGCCAAATAATTAGCTGTTAGTCCTACCCACCAATATTTAGGATCTCGATAATTTACCCCATAAGCAAAAGCTTTTTGAGGGCCTTGAGCTAATTTATAATCTTTAATTTTAGCTTCTCCTAAATTTATAGAACCTTCTAAATTAATCAGGTCTTCTTCTGCTCCGGCAGTATCAAAATTTATATCAACCAAAGGGTTACTTGCATATACATACTTGCCTACCGCTACTACAGCAGTTAATTGCACTGCAGGCGATAGTTGATATTCTAAACCAAGTTCTGTTCCCATATGTAACTTATCTAAACCTGTTAAAACTTCTTGAACAAAATCAGAACCCACACCAGTATCAACAAAAAAGAAATTTATGTCTGTTGTATTTTGAAATCGTGTATAAAACCCTGTAAAACGTCCTGTAAGTTTTGGAAATCTTAAAAAATAAGAAGCATCAACGGTCGTAATTTTTTCAGAATTCAAACTAGGAACTGTTTGATTATTTTCTCTAGGGTTTATAAATACATTTTGCAAGGTTGGCGCCACATTTAAGATTGCTCCATTTACTTGTAACCAATTTCGACCATCTATTTTATAAGAAAACCCTGCTTTGATTCCATAATCTGAAAATTTAATTTTATCGCTTTTTCCTAATGAATTATTGATAAAACGTTCGTTTTGATACAAGCCATTTCTTTCAAAATTTATAGCTCTATAATTTGTACTTAAAAATGATTTCCATTGATTGTATTCATATTTTAACTGAATAAAAGCATTATTTTCATTTGAATTTATCGTATAGTTATAATTAAAAACATCATTTTCAGTTTTATTAATTTCGCTATTTACATCGTTCAACGTATCTGAAAAAGTATCAATATCTTCATGAAAATCTGCTCCTAATAAATCATTAATTATAGCATAATTTTTGGAGTTTAGATTACGGTATGAAAATCCAAAATCTAAAGATAAATTATCATTAAAAATAAAATTACCAACTGTACTTATTGCGATTTGAGTATCCTTTACAACATCATCATATAAAACATAAGCAGCTTTTTCTTGAGTATTTGCAGTATAAATATGATTCCAGTTCAATTGCGGATCATTAAGAAAGCCATCTTTTGCAGTGTTTGCACTCAAAAAATTTGCGCCAAGTGAACTATTAATATAGAAACTAGGCAAATAACGGTAATAGGTTGGATCAGGGTTTGGAGCATCATAATACCCTAATCTGCTTCTAGTATTTTCTCCTGTTTGAAATGAAAATCCGCTTATTAGCCTAAATTTCTTTGTCTCTAAAAAATAGTTGAACATCAAAATTGGCTCTGCTATTTTACGTTCTCTAGAATTTCTAATTTTTCCGTTTTGCAATCCCCAATATGGGTTATATTTATTTCCTACCAAATTAAACACTTCTTCAGTAATTGCTGATGATCTCCCTCTACGGTTTGATGCTAACATTCCAGTAAATAAGAAACTATTTTTCTCATTAATTTTGTATTCTAATGCTCCAAAAAATGAAAATGCATCGTATAAAGTACCTGATATATACCCTTGTTTAGCCCACCTTCTTGAACCTGATACACTATAAGATAAACCCTTGTTATTAATTGACGTAGTATATGTTGCCATTAATCGGGCTCCGTATGTTCTATTTGAAGCTGAGGAGGATAAGCGTAAACCTGATCTCGTTTTTGAAGGTCTCATATCAATATTAGTGACACCTAAAACTCCACCAAAACTGTAAGCTGAAACTTGTAATCCGTTAGTGAATTGTTGATTTCTAGTTACATCATTTAAACCTCCCCAATTATTCCATTGAGGTCTTCCGTCATAGAGTTTATTCATCTCTATGCCATTAATTAATACCTTACCCTGTTTAGAATCATAACCACGTACTCTAAAAAATGCCTGGCCAAAGTCAAAAGCGGCTCTATTTAAAAATATATCTTTAGTTGCTTGTAACAAACCAGCACTATTGGAGCTGACTTCATCATCATGCAACTCTGCATCAGTAAGTGTTATTAGATTATCATTTTTTTCTAATTCAATGTCTCGATCTAAATAAATAACACCAAGTTCAATTAGTTCTTTATTAATAATTAAAGGAATTCTTTTTGTTTTATAATCAGAAAGTGTGAAAGCTAATATTTGTTCTCCAACGAGCATCGTTTCTATAGAAAAAACACCTTGTTCATTATTCTTATAACTACTATCATCTCCTTCTAAAAGAATAGAAACATTTTCTAAAATTTCTTTAGAATTGGCATCACGAATTTCACCCAAAATAGTGGATTTTGATTGTGCAAAAAATACATTAACATGAAATGTAATACAGTAAAAAACGATTATATATCGCATGCAGAATGGTTAGTTCATCGGCAATATACACAAAATTTTAACTTTTATTTAAGATATTAACGAAATATATGTAGATTTAGAAAGAAAAATCTTCTTTGAAATGAAATTAAACATCATAATAATCTTCTTTTTATTTACAATTCAGATTTTAAGTCAAGAAAAAACATACCAAATAAGAACTATTGCTTTTTATAATGTAGAAAACCTTTTTGACACTAAAAATGACAGCTTAACTTTTGATGATGACAGAACTCCTGAAGGTAAAGACCATTGGACTGAAGAGCGTTTTAACCGAAAAATTGAAACAATATCAAAAGTAATTTCTGAAATAGGCGCTGAAAAAACAAAAACATCACCCGATATTATTGGAATATGTGAAGTTGAAAATCAACAAGTTGTTGAAGCATTAATAAATCATAAAAACCTAAGACACAAAAACTACGGGATTATTCATTTTGACTCCCCAGATGAACGTGGAATAGATGTTGCTTTATTGTATAAAAAAGAAGCTTTTATTCCTAGTACATTTAAAAGCCATAGATTACTACTTAATAATTCTGATGGTTTTAGAGATTATACTCGAGACCAATTGGTTGTTGGAGGTTACTTAGATGATGAACAATTTTATTTCATAGTAAATCATTGGCCTTCAAGAAGTGGTGGAGAAGCACGAAGTAAACCCAACAGAATTGTCGCTGCCAAACTGAACAAGCGTATAATTGATTCTATTGTAAAAATGGATGCTGATGCAAAGATCATTAGTATGGGTGATTTAAATGATGACCCAACCAGCGATAGTTTAAAAAAGATTCTGAGAACAAAAGGTAAGATAAAAGAGTTAGAAGAAAATGATTTATATAACCCTATGGAGCGTTTATACAAAAAAGGTGTTGGTTCATTAGCATACAGAGATAAATGGAATTTATTTGACCAACTATTCTTTACAAGCACCTTACTTTCTAAAAATAGAAAGACATATACTTTTTGGAAAGCTGATGTTTTTAACCCTTCTTATTTATTAGACCCAAAAGGCAGATATAAAGGATATCCTTTACGAACCTATGCTGGCGGAAGTTATGTTGGTGGTTTTAGTGATCATTTTCCTGTATACCTATATCTTATAAAAGAAAAAAGAGCCCATTAGGCTCTTTTAATATTTTTGTGATAGATTGGTTTTATGAGAACCATTGTCCCCATGGTATTCTGCTTAAAAAAAGAACTAAACCTATACCGTAAAATACAGCTATAGATTTGAATTTTTTATTGCCTTCCATAAATTTTTTATGCCTTGACCAACCTATTGTTATTAAAGCTACAGCAATAATATTTATAAAAGGATGCTCAACTGCCAACAATCTAGTTGCAGTAGGCATACCGGCCATACCCAACTCTTTAATTGCACTAAAACCTTTTGGAGAAACAAAGTATAAAATTAAACCAACAGTCAACTGTAAGTGTGTTAAAATAAGTGCAAAAAGACTAATTCTAAAATCTTTTTCTAAATTAAAAATTCTCTCTGCTTTTAATCCTGAAATAGCATTAACAACTGCAACTATTAAAATAGCCAATACAGCATAAGCAAAAAAGGAATGTAGGTTATAAATTATTTCGTACATAGTTGTCATATTTTAGTTGCTCAAAAATAGTAAATTTTAAGCATAAAAAACCCTGCTAATTAGCAGGGTTTTGATAAATTCAGTATTATTCTAAATTAGAACTTATAGCGTAAACTAGCATTCCAAGTAGTACCATAACCAAAATAAACTTCATTATTTGTATTTAAACCTTGAAATGTTTCTGCACCATCTTCAACAAATTCTGCAGTACCTGATTGAGATATATATTCTTTATTTAAAACATTGTTCACATTAAATCTAATACTTAAAGATTTATTTTTTTCTTCACCCAATGCCATTCTATAAGAAACACCCGCATCTAATAAACCATAAGATGGTATTTCTAAATTTTCCTTAATTGCACCAACACCAGCATATAAATTATCATAAAATCTATAATCAGAATCAATAGATAAGTTACTTATAATTTGATAATCTAATCCTAAACCAGCAGTAAATTGTGCTGCACCACCAACTTTACCACCATCAACGTCAGAAGTTTCAACACTTATCACATTTCGATCTTCATCTCTAGTTGTAGTTTGTGCATCACCAACATATTGCCAATCTCCAATAGATAAGAAACCATTAATTTTAAGGTTGCTTGTAGGCATTCCAGTAAAGTCTAATTCAATCCCTTGATGTAATTGTTCTACCCCTTCGTCAGTTTCATATATTAACTCACCTGTATCATCATCTGTTTCACTAGATGATGTTACCCTATCCTTCCATGAAGTTCTATATAAATTTAAGTTAGCTTTAAATCCAGCTGTAGCAAATGAATAACCCGCCTCTAAACCTAATATTTTTTCATTCTGTGTTAAAGGGTTAACTTCATTAGTATAATTTAAAAATACATTATCATGATATGGTTGACGCGAATAATACCCTGCATTTACGTAAACCTTATTAGAATCATTAAGTGTATAACTAGATCCCCCTTTAATATTATATCCAAAATTATTTATTCTTTCAGATTCTTCTTCAGATTCAATATAATTAAACCTATCCCATCTTACGTGAGATTGATTAGAAATAGCACCTTGAAAAAATGCTGAGAAATTATCTGTTCCGTATTCTAATTGAGAGAACAAACCTCCATAATTAATCCTTTCATCATAATCATAACCAATTCTCTCATCTTCATCTGCAAAATTACTTAATGCAGACCAAGGTGAAGCTTTAAAAGTATTAGAAACAATATAAGTGTCTGAGTATTGTGCACTAATTCCACCTTCATCAAAACCATTTAACCCTAAAAGATTCACCAATTGTCTAAAATGAGTTCCTTTATATGTTCTTAAATCAGCACCCACATTAAATGTTAGAGTTTCTGATAATTCTGTCTCATAATTACTAACAACTCCATACCATGCATGATTATTCATACTTGATCTAAGTCCAGACCCTGTATATGTAGCTCCATTTCCGATACCATCTTCTACAGTTGAATTATAATCCACAACATTATCCCAATTGATCAGACCATCACTTTCATTAACACCACCATCTATATACGAAGGACCGTTTCCATAACTTCCAGTTCCTCCACCTCGACCCCAAGATGCATATAGTACTGTAGATAAACTAGACTTATCACTAATAGTCCAATCCCAGTTAAGGTTTGCAACTGGTTTATGATAAAAATTTCTTCTTTGTGTTAAATAACTTCCATCTAAATAGCCATAGTTTCCGTTATATCTTTTACCATATTGTAAATACTCCGAGATAGCTTTTGTGTAATTTTGATCATGCCACTGAGGAGCTCCTGTAATTAAAAAGTTTAAATTATGTTTATCATTAACTTTATAACCAAATGATATAAAATAGTTTTGCCCTTCTCCTGCAGTTCCATCATTATACCCATCACCTTGCCAGTGTGTTAACATTACACTAACACCAAAGCCTTTTTTACTTATTCCTGAATTATAACCAACAGTAGTTTTTAAATAGCTATTATTTGCTATACCTGCATAAGCAAAACCACCCTCTCTCATATCAGTAGTTTTTGTTACAAAATTTATTGTACCCCCCACTGAAGAAATCGCAAGTTTAGAAGAACCTAATCCTCTCTGAATCTGTACTGCATTTGCAATATCCGTTAGACCTGACCAGTTAGACCAATACATTAAACCGTCTTCCATTCCGTTTATTGGTTGGCCATTTAATAAAAATGCAGTGTTATCTTGCTCAAAACCACGTACTGATATGCTAGAATCTCCAAAACCTCCTGATTGACCAGTAACATATACTGATGGAGTATTTACCATCGTCATAGTAATATCTTGTGTTCCAATTTTTTCTTGGATAACAGATGCTGGTATTGTAGATACTGCTATCGGTGTTTGGCGATCATTTGCAAGATCAATAAGACCGCTACCAACAACTATAATTTCTCCTAATTGCTCAGAATCAGCATCTAAAGAAATATTACCAATATTTCCTGTTTTTGTGAAAGATACTTTCTTACTTACATAACCGATGTAAGAAACCACTAATGTTCCTTCACCTGAAGCAACCTCTATAGTAAATTTACCATCAAAATCTGTTGCTACACCATTAGATGTACCTTGAACCATTACATTTGCTCCTGGTAATGGATCACCCATATCTCCATCGACAATTGTCCCGGTAATTGTTCCTTGTGAAAAAGCAATTGCTGTCGTTAAAAACGCAAAAATTGCGAAATACATTTTTCTCATTTTCTAAATGTTTTAGTTTTAGTTTTCGTCTGCAAAAGTGTAGCTTTAATTACACTTGAACATTAACAAAACGTTAAATTAGTCTTGTTAAATTTAACTTAAAAACTAACACTAAACACTTATAGAACTGATATTTTATGTTTTTCCTTAAGAAATAATATTTTCCCTAATTATTTCTTAAAATATTGCAAAAGATTCAATGTAGAAGAATCATGATTACTAATTTCCGAAGCCTCAATATCTGTTAAAATTGTAGTTGCAAGCTGTTTTCCTAACTCTACACCCCATTGATCATAGCTAAAAATGTTCCAAATTACCCCTTGAACAAATATTTTATGCTCATATAAGGCAATAAGTGAACCTAAACTTTTAGGTGTTAATTTATCTATCAAAATTGTATTTGTAGGATTATTTCCCTTAAAAACCTTAAATGGAATAAGTGCTTGCATTTCCTCTTTATCTATATTCTTCTCAGACAATTCTTTTGTTACTTCTTGCTCATCTTTACCATTCATTAAAGCTTCTGTTTGTGCAAAAAAGTTAGCCATTAATTTGTTATGATGATCTTCATCACCATGTAATGACTTTTTATAACCAATAAAATCTGTAGGAATAACTTTTGTTCCTTGATGTATTAATTGAAAAAATGCATGTTGTGAATTTGTACCAGGTTCTCCCCAAATAATAGTTCCCGTTTGATAGTTTACAGGTTTACCTAACCTATCCACACTTTTACCATTACTTTCCATTATACCTTGTTGCAAATAGGCTGAAAAACGACTTAAATACTGTGTATAAGGAATTATAGCTTCGGTCTCAGCACCATAAAAGTTATTATACCAAACACTTATTAATGCTAAAACTACCGGAATATTATCTTCAAAATCTGCCGTTTTAAAATGTTCATCCATTTCATTAGCTCCAGACAACAAATCATTAAAATTATCATAACCGACTGCCAATGCTATTGATAATCCAACAGCACTCCATAAAGAGAAACGACCACCAACCCAATCCCACATAGGGAATACGTTTTCAGATGCAATACCAAATTCTGCAATTTTCTCTGTGTTTGTAGATACTGCCGCAAAATGCTTAGCTACATCTTCTTGAGTTGCATGTTTTAAAAACCACTTTTTAATTGTTGTTGCATTACTTAAGGTTTCTTGTGTTGTAAATGTTTTTGAAACAACTACAAATAAAGTTGTTTCTGGATCTAGACCTTTTAAGGTTTCATACACATGATCACCATCAACATTACTAACAAAATGCATTGTTAAATGATTTTCATAAAACTTTAATGCTTGGGCTACCATTGCCGGTCCAAGATCTGAACCTCCAATACCAATATTTACGACATCGGTAAATGCTTTACCTGTATATCCTTTTTTTTCTCCTGAAATAATAGCTTCTGTAAAAGTTTTTATTTTCTCTTTTACTTCATATACTTCAGGCACTACATTTTCACCATCAACTAATACAGAATCTGTTTTTTTAGCTCTTAAAGCTGTGTGTAAAACAGCTCTACCCTCTGTTTTATTAATAACATCTCCACCAAAATATTTCTGAATAGCATCGTTAAGATTCACCTCATTTGCCAACTCTTTCAACAAATCAAGTGTTTCTTTAGTTATTCTATTTTTTGAATAATCAACTAGAAAATCATTCCATTTTATTGTGAAATTTTCAGCTCTATTTGCATCAACAGTAAATAAACCTTTAAGTTCATCTGCTTTTGTTTTTTCAAAGTGAGCTGTTAATTTTTTCCAGGCTTGTGTTGTTGTTGGGTTGGTGTTTTGTAGTGACATTTAATTTTCTGTTATTAATTGTTCTTCTATTTCTGTTATTGGGTAACCTATACTATCTAATTTAGATTTTATAGGCGCTATAAATTTTAAATAATCTGTTTTTAATGAATCTGCTATAGGATCAGCCACTGGTAATTTCTCTCTTAATGGATCTACTTGCTTGCCATTTTTCCAGAAACGATAACACACATGTGGTCCACCAGAATTTCCAGTCATACCAATCCAACCTATAACATCACCTTGTTTTACATATTGACCTTTTTTTACATTCTGAGCTTTCATATGTAAATACTGAGTACTATATGTTCCATTATGTTTTATTTTCACAAACTTACCATTACCACCTCTACGTGTAGACTCTATAACTGTACCACTTGCAGTTGCTAATATTGGCGTTCCTAATGGCGCAGCATAATCAGTCCCTTTATGTGGGCGTACTTTATAGCCATAATAAGCAATTCGCCTATTCAAGTTATATCTAGAAGATATTCTACTAAATTCTACTGGAGCTTTTAAAAAAGCTCTTCTTAGATTTTTTGCAGTATCATCATAATATTCTGTAACGTTTTTAAGCGAATCTATTTGATAAGCAAAACTATAGAAGGTTTCTCCGTTATGCTCAAAATAAGCCGCCTCAATTGGCTCTGCACCAGCGTAAATAGTATCGTTGATGTATTTTTCTTTATAAACTACTTTAAATTTATCTCCTTTTTGTAATCTGAAAAAATCTATTGACCAGGCATATATTTCTGACAAATTGTTTGTCACCATATAATCTATACCTTGATCATTTATTGCTGTAGATAAATTTGAAGTTATTACCCCTGATGCAACACGCTCAACATATTTTACATTCTTTTTACTTTTATATGCCGTAACAGAATCTCTTAAATCAACTACAGTGTAGTTGATTTTATCATTTTCATAAATAAAATATTGTGCAACTTCAGAGGTGTCTTTAGATTTTAATATGGCATATGGTTTTCCTATTCGTATTCTACGGACATCAAAAGTGTCTTTTAAATCTGTAGAAACTTTAAATATTTTTTGATAATCAACCTTATTTGTCAACATTAAGTCGCCAAAGTTATCACCATTTCGTATTGTATCTTTTAAGACAACAAAATCATTTAAATTAAAACCATAAGCTTCATTTATAATTGGCGCTTCAATAACCTCAACTTTTTCAATATCTTTTTTTTCTGAAACTTTATCTCCACAAGATACAAATAAAAAAACCCCCAATATTAACAAACAAAATTTCTGCATTCTCTCCTATAAACTTTTTTCAGGGTTAAAGATATGGTCTATCCATTGTTTTCCCCAATCATTTAACTCATCTTTAGAATATAATTCAGGAAAAAAGATTATTTTTTGAAAACTAGGCGGTAAATAATCTTTCCAATTAGTACCTCCGGTAGCATCTATTGGTTGTTTGTCTTTTGCTAAATATTTATAGGCCGACCCCATGTGCATTAATGGCCAATTGACATTTGCGTTACTATCTAAATCTTTTAAAGCTTTTACTAAAATTTCATTAGCACGATCCTTTTTTGAAAGCTTTTGATATTTAGCATAAATAGTTTTATTCTCTACTTGTTTTGCAATTCTAATTAACCTTGGTGTATACCTATATTCAAATTGCTTAAGTGTAAGTGTTTTTTCTCCTGTTTTTAAATCTGTCGCACCTTTTTTCCAATAAATATGCTCATATAATTCTTCAATATCATTTTCTGAAGAAAACTGTGAACGCTCAGTATGGTGCACTAAATTTTCTATTGGTGTTGAATACAACTCAATCATTCTATATTGTGCAGACTGAAAACCACTAGCTGGTAATAAGGCCATTCTATATTGTAAAAATTGCTCACGCGCCATTCCGTTAATCATGACGCTAAAAGATGATATTAATACTTTAAAATAACTATTAATTCTTGTTGCCTTTTCTATAAAAAATTCAACATCTTGCGTTTTATCATCTACCAATTGTTTTTGCTCATGTAAAATCAACTTAAAATACAATTCTGTTATTTGATGATACATGATGAAAATTTCTTCATCAGGGAAATGAGTTCTTGGAATTTGCAGACTTAGCAAAGTATCTAGATGAATATAATCCCAATAAGTAAGATATCTTTGATACAGAAGACCATCTAAATAAGCACTTAAATCTTGGCCTGAATTTTTATATTTCTCTTCTAATTTAGAGATTTGTAAATCAATATCGTTTTTATTTTTCAAGAGGAAAAAAATTTAATTAACTGATTGGAATAAACACAGTAACAAAAATAGTGTAAAGAATTAAAATAGAATTCATACTTAACCCTTTACTTTGTTTCAGTTAAAACAATAACAATATTAACTTAGTCCATTATAATTTTAAACTGATTTTTAAGACCATTGTAACCGTCTAAATCAGCTTTTATAGAACCCACAGCAATATCTGCTTTAATACGAATAGGAATTTTATTTTTATCATTTGAAACCCATAACGACAAGCTTTCTTCTTCTTTAAAAACTCTTCCAGCTTGCACATATGGTCTAAATTTTAAACACTCAACTTTACCATATTTTGTTTTCAAGACTTCTTTACCTAAATATTTAAGTTTAAAAGGAAAGACCCCTTCATCATCAAACAACATATCTAACTTTATATAATCTCCTTTGTTTAAATCTGAAATTTTATATTTATTTCTAATATAGTAAAATGCCGAAATTAAATCTTGCACTCCTACATCTATATTGAAATTCTGTTTTTCATCATGCTTTTTATCATTTAAAACAGCTATTTTTTTCTGATGATCAAAGTTTATTTCAACATCTTTGGTGTAACCACCCTCGTTAATTTTTCGAACAAATTTATACGGATGACCATTTGCTGGATTTATATAACTTTGATATACATCATCAACTTTGAAAAAAGCTCTAGCTAAGCCAGTAGTTTTACCTTCTCCATGAATCTTATAAATACTTTTTCCATTTAATTGCTCACTAGTTACATGCAATGTAGCTTCACTAGCATTAAAAATACCATAATGAATTCTGAACTTAAGCCATTCACCAGATTTATATGCTTTTTCTTGAGCTGTAATTGCACTTGAAAAGATCGTAAGAAATAATAGTATAAAGTTTTTCATTTTTGAATGAGTTATGTTCAACAAACACAGCTAAGTAAAAATAGTAAAAAACACTTTTACAATAGCCTGTTTACATTTAGTTAAACAAAATTTATTCCAAAGTATTATATAAATGTAAATAAAGGGAATTTAAATCATAAAAAAAGCCCAGTGTTTACACTGGGCTTTCCCTAAATAACCAACCAAACTTTAAATTATGAAAAACCAATACTTAAAGTTATAAGGGAACCACCCCTTATTTGATGTCAAAGTTAATACATAGGTTCTAAATTAAAATTAGTTTTAACGTACTTTAACTTAACACTTAACACTATTTTATAAATTGAATGAAAAAATTAATATTTAGTTAAGAAAATCAGCTATTCGAAGACATTCTTAAAGAAGTTATACTCTTAAAAAAGAGTCTGTTTAGAACGGATATTAAAACCAATAACCTACACTAAAAAAAAGATTATTACTATTACGTTCTGGAGACCAAGAATACATTATTTGCAAAGGACCAATAAAAGACTCCCAACCATATCCAACGCCATAGCCAGAATAATTTGGCGCAGTAAACCACTCACCAGTTCTATAAAGATCGTCATCTACATTTGCAAAATTTAATGCAAAAAGCAAGTGGTTGTGCTTAGCAAATTCATAATCTAACCTAGCATATGACTTAATATAACTATTACCAGGAATACCTATAAAATCATATCCGATAAATGGAATGAAATTATTTATTTTTTTTGCTCCGTAACCGCCTAACATAAAATCTAATGAGGTAACCGGAGAAGTCCCCAATTTAAAGCCACCTTCGGTTTCTACATTTAATGAAATTTTATTTATTATAGGGAATGCTATACCAATTTTACCTTGAGTAATGGAATAATCTTTAAAATTATTATTATAATCTGACGATGCTATATAATAATGCAAATCTCCATCTATATACAGCCCCTTTGTTGGAAAAAATTTATCATTATAGGTATCTAAAGTAATTTTAGTAAATGCACTATAAAAATTACTTTTCTCAAAATATGTTGTTCCATTTACTGTATTTGACTCTATTGTATCATCTACGCTATCACTTAATGTATTCGTACTATATTTTAATAATTTATGTTCTACCCCTAATGTAAAAGCAAACTCTTCTTTTAAAGTAGTTTGCACATAAAATTGATTCGTAAAATCTGTAATATCAATATCAAGTTCATTAATATTAGATTCATCAGGAATATCATAATTAGATGCCAAAACTGAATAATTAACATCGTAACTAAAACCAACAAAACTAGAATTAAAGCCTAGACTCCAATAAGTACCTTTATCTACATAATATTCTAAATTATATCTAATATTATCTCCCAAAATAAAATCAAAAGAACAGACATCATCATCATAAAAAATATTCTTTTGAGTTAAATTTATTATTGCAGCACTTTTTAGAAAATTGTCATAATGAATTCCCATTTTAATAAATGTTTTTGTCGGATTTTCATTCAACTTAATTTTCAAATCGGTTTCACCTGTTAAATTAGCATCAGAATTTAAATAATATCTAATAGTTTTGAAATTCCCTGTTGCTTCTAAATTACTTATACCTTGTTGTAGTTTATCAAAAGAAATAATATTGTTAGACGGTAACCTTAATTTACCTTTTACATAGCCTCTAGAATAGTTATCACTACCATCAATAATCAAGTTGTTTAAAATTAATGTATCTGCTAATTGTATGCTTTTTTTAGGTTTTAAAACGGCTTTTTGTTTTTTTGCCAGCGCTACTAATAATGCCATTTTTTTTCTGGTAGCAACCTCACCTTTTTTAATTATCTCTTCTGTTAAACCAAAGTCAATTACCGAGTACTTTTCAATATCAGGTTTAATATAAATATCAGTTTTTTCAGACTTTTCAACCATATCTTTAACGGTACGGTAGTTGTTAATTTGTAGTAAAATTTCTGTAGCAGAAGAAAGTGTTTCTCTTTTAGATAAAGCATGTTGCACATCAACACCTATAATTATATCAGCTCCCATTTTTTTCACTCCATCTATCGGATAATTATTAATTACGCCTCCGTCAATTAATATATTGTCGTCAATTTCTGAAGGTTCAAAAAGAGATGGAAAAGTACCACTCGCCATAATTGCTTCAGGCAGATAACCTTTATTTAAAATTACCTCTTCTCCTGTTTCTACATTTGTTGCAATACAAAAAAACGGTATGGGCAATTTATTAAAATCATCTACATCACGCACATGGTATAAAAATTTAACCAATTCATTATATATACTTTGCCCTTTAGATATAGCAGATGGGAATGAAATTTTAAATCTATTAAAAGGTAAGGTTAAAGCATAACGTTCAGAATCTTCTTTTTCATAAAAAGTTTTTGCATTTCTAGGTAAGTCATCTTGAATTAATTTATTAAAATCTGTATTCCTGAAAATTGAATCTAATTCGTTTGCTGAATAACCTGAAGCGTACAAGGCTCCAACAATTGCCCCCATACTTGTACCTCCAATATAATCAATCTTAACCCCTGCTTCTTCTATAACTTTTAATACACCTATATGGGCAAAGCCCTTCGCACCACCACCACTTAACACCAAACCTACCTTTAAATCATTACCAGTAGAAGCTTCTTGCGAATAGGCGCAAAAGCAAAGAAAAAGCACACTTAAAATAAAAAAATTTTTAACCATTGTAAGCATCTTTACTAATGAAATGATTCATATATTTTTTTTGCCCTCGACATCCCTACGGTTATCGCTAAGTTTTCTAAAGATTGTTCTTTTATCCTTTTTACAGATTTAAATTTTTTTAACAAATCTTGTATCGTTTTCTGTCCAACTCCATCTATATTCTCTAATTCAGAATTTATAGCTCCTATACTTCTTTTTTGTCTATGAAAAGTAATGCCAAAACGATGCGCTTCGTTTCTCAATTGTTGAATAATTTTTAAGGTCTCAGATTTCTTATCTAAATATAACGGAATTGAATCGCCTGGAAAATAAATTTCTTCTAAACGTTTTGCAATTCCGATAATAGCAATTTTACCACGCAAACCTAAAATATCTAAACTTTTTAAAGCTGATGATAACTGACCTTTTCCTCCATCAATTACAATCAATTGCGGTAATGGTTGCTCTTCTTCTAATAACCTTTTATACCTTCTAAAAACCACTTCTTCCATTGATGCAAAATCATCTGGACCAATAACAGTTTTTATATTATAATGTCTATACTCTTTTTTTGATGGTTTACCGTTTTTAAAAACTACACAAGCGGCAACTGGGTTTGTCCCCTGAATATTCGAGTTATCAAAACACTCAATATGCCTTGGCTCTTCTGATAAATGAAGGTCTTTTTTCATTTGACCCATCAGCCTTTTTGTATGTCTATCTGGGTCAATAATTTTAATCTGATTAAAACGCTCCTGCCTAAATAACTTTGCGTTTCTTTCTGATAATTCTAAAATTCTTTTTTTATCCCCTAGTTTTGGTATTGTAATTTTTACTTCAGCAGGAACATCAACTTCAAAAGGAACAAATATTTCTCGTGATAACGATTTAAACCGTTGTCTAATCTCAACTATTGCCAATGCTAACAAATCATTATCTGTTTCTTCCAGCTTTTTTTTAAGCTCTAATGTATGTGACCTAATAATTGAACCATGCGATAGTTGTAAAAAATTTACGTACGCAAAAGCTTCATCAGAAATTATAGAGAACACATCAACATTATTAATATTAGGGTTGACTATAGTTGTTTTAACCTGGTAATTTTCTAAAACATCAACCTTTTCTTTTATTTCTTGAGCCTCTTCAAATTTCATTTCAGAGGCTAATACTCTCATTTGTTTTTTAAAATACTGAATAGATGATTTAAAATTACCTTTTAAAATTTCACGTATTTCCTCAATCTGTCTTTGATATTCTTCTAAAGATTGATAATCTTCACATGGACCTTTACAATTTTTTAAATGATATTCTAAACAAACTTTATATTTCCCTTCTTCAATTTTATTTTTTGAAAGATCATAATTACACGTACGAAGTGGGTACACACTTTTTATCAAATCTAAAAGTGTTCTAACCGTTTTCATATTTGTATAAGGACCAAAATATTCCGAACCATCTTTTATATGTTTACGTGTGTAAAAAACACGTGAAAAACGTTCCTTTTTTATACAAATCCAAGGATATGATTTATCATCTTTAAGTAAGACGTTGTATCGTGGTTTGTATTTTTTTATAAGGTTATTCTCTAACAATAAAGCATCAGATTCTGTGGGAACATTTATATGCCTAATACTTTTAATCTTCTTTACTAATACACGTGTTTTTCCGCTATCATGGTTTTTAGTAAAATATGAAGTAACCCTTTTTTTTAAATTTTTTGCCTTACCCACATAAAGAATCTTTTCATCAATATCGTAAAATTGATAAACTCCAGGGGTATCAGGCAATGTACTAAGTTGTAATTGTAATGAAGGTTCTTGCATCAAATTAGTAATGGATAATCAAAAAAATAAATACGGTTAAATTACTGTGTTTTTTAATAAAGACAATAATTTTTCAAAAAGATTAACGTCTGTCTTATACATTACAAGAACAATACAATCTTAAACAAAAGTATATAACAACATTTTACTCAAGACACACAAATATGATTTATATTAAAAATTAACATTTAAGTTAAGTATTAATTAAATATTCACCACTTAAGATGTTTTTTTATTTAAATTAATTATAATTTTATTACAATAAATTTAAAACAAGGCAATTACAGCATTGAATTTTTATGTAGACTTTGAAATTTTAGGTTAAAAATGTGATTTTAACAAAAAACAAGTTTTTCATCGATTATAATGTGTATTTAAACGACTTTACATCTTTTTTTTATTTACATTTAATATATGAAAATTTAACTTAAGAACATGGAAAATTACATTATTACTTTGGGCACTTATTTGGCATTAATGTTATTCTTTAAAATATATGTAGTGGTAACTTCAAAAGAATAGTTCTATTACTTAATTTAGGGGCTTGTATGTTGAAAAAAGACCTAAGAGAACAATATAGAGCAAAAAGAGCATCATTATCAGCTAATGAGACATCTGATTTAAGTCTGGAAATCTCAAACCAGCTCTTGCAATTACCTGTGTGGAATTTTAATTATTACCACATATTCTTAAGTATTGTAGAAAAAAAAGAAATTGACACCAACTATATATTATCAATTCTACAAGGAAAAGACAAAAACATCATCCTATCAAAAATGATAGGGAATCAAGATTTGTTACACTTTTTACTTACTGACAATACACTTATTAAAAAAAATAAATGGAACGTACCAGAACCTGTTGATGGTATAGAAATTAATGCTAAAAAAATTGATGTTGTATTTATTCCTTTGTTAGCTTTTGATAAAAAAGGAAATAGAGTTGGTTATGGAAAAGGGTATTATGATAAATTTTTAAGCTCTTGTAAAGAAGATATTATAAAAATAGGTTTGTCTTTTTTTGAAGCAACAGCTGATACCATTACTGACATACTACCTACAGATATTGCCTTAAACTATTGTATTACACCAAAAGAAATTTATTCTTTTTAATTTTCGTTCTCTGGTCGCGCAAAAGCCTTTTTATTAAACACCAATAAAATACCAACTCCAGTACTTATTGCCATATCAGCAATGTTAAATACAGGCTCGAAAAAGCTAAATGTTTTACCGCCAAGAACAGGAATCCATGCTGGCCAAACTGCATTTTCAATAAAAGGAAAATGAAGCATATCTACCACCTTACCATGAAAAAGACTACCATAAGATTGATCTACAAAAGCTGTTGCTAATGGACCTCCATAGGTACTTTCACTGAATATTAAGCCATAAAACACAGAGTCTATTATATTACCTAATGCCCCTGCAAATATTAAAGCTACAGCTATAGAAAGTATTTTTGGCAAACCCTTTACAACAGTATCATACAACCAATAACCTATACCTAACACAGCAAATAACCTAAACACAGTCAATATTAATTTACCAGATTCGTCAGAAATTGGTAAAAAATCGCTCAACTTAGTTCCCCAAGCTGCTCCAGAATTTTCTATAAATACTAATTTAAACCAAGAAAAAACTTCAACAGTTTCATTATACGTAAAATGAGTTTTAACATATATTTTACTCACTTGATCAACTAGTAATATGATTACAACTAGTACTAACGATTTTTTTAAATTCATGCTTTCTTAAATAAGAGGTGTAAAAATAACTATATTAATTGATTTTATGAATATAGATATTACCTGTTGTTGTGTTCAAATTGTATTCCACATCACTCATCGGTATTTTATCTGTAAAAACTTCTCCGTATTTTGATATGGCATTAAATTTACCCGCTTTTACATTAACCTCAATTGTACCACTATGCGTTTTTACAATAGCTTTATTTTCAACTTCATTCAATACACAACGCCCATCATTTAATGCTATATTAATTTTTTCATAAATACCTTTTGCTATCACATTTGAATCTGCACCATAAATAGACACATTTAAATATTCAGGCAAACTAATTTTTAAAGCTATTGATATTACTTTATGCGCACTTAATTTATCGTTAGGAATTTCAAAGTTTGCATTAAAGCTAGTTTCAACTAAAAGCGTATTACCTTCTTCATGTATATTTAAAGAAAGATTATCACTATATTCTCCAGACATTTTAGCTTCAACTGTTATCTTATTTGTTTTTACAGTTTCTACATCTACTTCAAAACAATTATTTGCATCAATTTGTACTGCTGTATCATGAGGGTTTACAATTGTTTTTTGTACAATTTTTTGACAAAACAATTGTTGATTCAAACAAAAAATAAAAGCTATAAAAATATATCTCATAAACTATTATCATACAAAAAACCAAGACCTATTAACACACTAATTATAAGGCATTAGCATATTAATAGGTCTAACTATATATTTCAGAAACCTTCTCTATTGCATATTCTTAGCTTCAATGCTAAGTGTTGCATGCGGTACTAACTTTAAACGCTCTTTGTTAATCAATTTACCCGTAACTCTACAAATACCGTAAGTTTTATTTTCGATACGAAGCATTGCATTCTTCAAATCACGAATAAATTTTTCTTGACGAATAGCTAACTGCGTATTTGCTTCTTTACTCATAGTTGCTGAACCTTCTTCAAAAGCTTTAAATGTAGGCGATGTATCATCAGTTCCATTATTACCATCATTCATATACGAACTTTTTAAAAGCTCTAAATGACTTTTAGCCTTTTCAATTTTTTCTGCAATTAGTACTTTAAATTCTGCTAAATCTTTATCAGAGTATCTAACTTTTAAATCTTCAACCATAGTTTTTAGTGTTTTTGGATAAACAATTTGGTATTTACTTCATCAAAAGCAATATCCATACCATTTTCTAATTCTTGTTCAAAAGTTAATTCAGCAGTTAAAGTTTCTGTTTTTATGTAATCTAGGTTACTCTTTACAGCCTCTTCGACTAAACCTCCTTTTAAAATTTTAACTTCTATTTTATCAGTAACTTCATAACCAGAATCTTTTCTTAGATTCTGAATTCGGTTTACTAATTCTCTAGCAATTCCTTCTTTTCTTAAATTTTCATCGATAGTAACATCTAATGCAACCGTTATAGGTCCCGAAGTTGCTACTAACCAACCTTCTATATCCTGAGATGAAATCTCTACATCTTGTAGGTGTAAAATACTACTTTTATTGTTAATTTCAATCGAAATTTCGCCATGTTGCTCAATTTTTTGGATATCCTCCTGGCTAAAATTAGCTACTGCATTGGCAACCAGCTTCATATCTTTTCCAAATTTAGGCCCTAAAACTTTAAAATTTGGCTTAATTTGTTTCACTAATATACCAGAAGCATCATCTAAAAGTTCAATTTCTTTAACATTTACTTCCGATTTAATCAAATCTGACACTGCAACTATCTCATTTTTCTGTTTTTCATCTAAAACAGGAATCATTATTTTCTGTAATGGTTGACGTACTTTTATCTTTTCTTTCTGACGAATAGAAAGTACTAAAGATGAAATAGTTTGTGCTTTTGCCATTTTACTTTCCAATTCCTTATTTACGATATTTTCATCGTAAACTGGGAAATCGGCCAAATGTACACTTTCAAAATTTTCTGTATGTGTTGTATTGGTTAAATCCTTGTAAAGTCTATCCATAAAAAATGGCGCTACAGGAGCTGATAACTTTGCAACCGTTATCAAACAAGTATAAAGTGTTTGATATGCTGATATTTTATCTTGCTCATATTCACCCTTCCAAAAACGTCTTCTACATAAACGAACGTACCAGTTACTTAAATTCTCTTGCACATATTCTGATATTGCTCGTGTGGCACGCGTAGGATCATAATCCGCATAAGCTTCATCAACTGTTTTGATCAAAGTATGCAATTCTGATAAAATCCATTGATCTATCTCTGGTCTTTGATTTAAAGCAATTTCATCTTCGTTATATTGAAAACCATCAATATTAGTATATAATGCAAAGAACGAATATGTATTATATAGTGTGCCAAAGAATTTACGTTTGACCTCTGCAATACCTTCTACATCAAATTTTAAATTATCCCATGGGTTTGCATTTGATATCATGTACCAACGCGTAGCATCAGCACCATGAGCATCCATAGTTTCAAAAGGGTCTGTTGCGTTACCTAAACGCTTAGACATTTTTTTACCTTCTTTATCTAAAACCAATCCGTTTGATACTACGTTTTTATAGGCTACAGAATCAAAAACCATAGTTGCAATTGCATGTAATGTATAGAACCAACCACGAGTTTGATCAACACCTTCCGCAATAAAATCTGCCGGAAAAGTTTTATTATCATCAATTAATTCTTTATTCTCAAAAGGGTAATGCCATTGTGCATACGGCATTGAACCAGAATCAAACCAAACATCAATTAAATCACTTTCGCGCTTCATTGGTTTTCCAGAAGCTGAAACTAAGGTAATTTGATCTACTATATTTTTATGTAAATCTATTTTATCATAGTTTTCTTCTGTCATATTCCCAACCTCAAAATCATCGAAAATATCTTTTTCAAGAATACCAGTCTGTAATGCTTTCTGCATTTCTTCTTTCAGCTCAGCTACAGAACCAATCATGATTTCTTCTTTTCCATCTTCTGTTCTCCAGATAGGTAAAGGAATTCCCCAATAACGAGAACGAGATAAGTTCCAATCATTAGCATTAGCCAACCAATTACCAAACCTACCTTCTCCCGTAGCTTTTGGCTTCCAGTTAATCGTTTGGTTTAAAGCAAACATTTGATCTTTAACATCAGTTACTTTTATAAACCAAGAATCTAACGGGTAATATAATATTGGCTTATCTGTACGCCAGCAATTAGGGTAGCTGTGTACATATTTTTCAACCTTAAAGGCTTTATTTTCTTCTTTTAATTTAATTGCTATTTCAACATCAATAGAACGTTCAGGCGCTTCGCCATCATCATAATATTCATTTTTAACATACTTACCACCAAATTCTTTTAATTCTGGACGGAATTTACCTTGTAAATCTACTAACGGAACAGGATTATTATTCTCATCCAACACTAACATTGGCGGAATTTCTGGTTCAGCTTGTTTTGATACTAAAGCATCATCAGCACCAAAAGTAGGAGCCGTATGTACGATACCCGTACCATCTTCAGTAGTTACAAAATCACCCGATATAATTCTGAAAGCATTTTCAGGGTTTTGGTATGGCAATACGTAATCTATTAATTGCTCATATTTAGTACCCACCAAATCTTTACCAACAATAGTATCTAAAACTAGATATGGTATTTTTTTATCCCCTTGCTTA
The DNA here is from genome assembly GCA_947496695.1 of uncultured Cellulophaga sp. Lineage (GTDB taxonomy): Bacteria > Bacteroidota > Bacteroidia > Flavobacteriales > Flavobacteriaceae > Cellulophaga. The sequence continues at coordinate 421,564 of CANMEI010000002.1, forward strand.
TAACTTTCTAATTCTTCTTGGGTTTCAATTTGCTTAAACTTACTTGCAAATTGTTTACCAACTAGAGCTTTAGCCAAAACAACAGTAATTGGATCAAAAGTATATTGATTGTATGTTTTTACTACAACGTATTCTATTTTTGGTCCAACAGTTAATGCCGTGTTTGACGGTAACGTCCATGGTGTTGTTGTCCATGCTATAAAATGAATATCTCCCTCATAAGCATCAAAAAATGATGGTAAAGTTTCTTTTATTGCTTTAAACTGTGCAGTAACCGTAGTATCAGTAACATCTTGGTATGTACCTGGTTGGTTTAGCTCGTGTGAACTTAAGCCCGTACCAGCTTTAGGTGAATAAGGTTGTATTGTATACCCTTTATAGATAAGGCCTTTGCTATAAATCTGCTTTAATAACCACCAAACAGACTCCATATACTTAGGCTTGTACGTTATATAAGGATCTTCCATATCTACCCAATAACCAACTTGCTCAGTCATTTTATTCCAAACATCGGTATACCTCATTACCGCTTTTTTACAAGCCGCATTATATTCTTCTACAGATATTTTTTTTCCAATATCTTCTTTGGTTATACCTAATTCTTTCTCTACACCTAGCTCAATTGGTAAACCATGTGTATCCCAACCAGCCTTTCGTTTTACTTGAAAACCTTTCATGGTTTTATAACGAGGAAAAATATCTTTTATAGTTCTGGCCATTACATGGTGAATACCAGGCATACCGTTTGCAGAAGGTGGACCTTCAAAAAACACATAACTTTCTTTACCCTCACGAGTAGTGATACTTTTTTCAAAAATATCATTCTCTTTCCAGTATTTTAAAATCTCTTCTGCAACTACTGGTAAATCTAATCCTTTGTATTCCGCGAACTTCATAATAACTACTTCTGGTACTACATTTTAAGCCTGCAAAATTATAAATTTAGATTGAATAAATAGCGTTTAGTTTTAAATGATACACATAATAACACAAAAAACATTTGTTAAAGAAATCTAAAAATTTAGATCTATCGTATATTATAGTAGTTAACTATATTATAAACACAAAATTTTTAAAAATGAAAAAAGTAATTTTAAGTGCTGCTTTAGTAATCGCATTAAGCTCATCATTCGTATCTTGTAGAGATGCTGCCGACAAAGCAAAAGAAGCTGCAGAGGCAACAGAAGCAGCTACTAACGAAGCTGGTGAAGAGCTAAAAGAATTAGGAGAAGATGCTGCCGCTAAAGCTGATGAAGTAGGCTCTGAAATAAAAGAAGCTGGTGAAAATGCAATGGAAACAGCTAAAGAAACTGGTGCTGATGCCGTAGAAGGTGTTAAAGCTGCTGGCGAAGAAGTTATGGAAGCAGGTGAGAATGCTATTGATGGTGCAAAAGAAGCTGGCACTAAAGCTGTAGAAAGTGCAAAAGCTACAAGTGAAGAAGTAAAAACTGTAGCTACAGATGCTGCTGCTAAAATAAACAACTAGTATTTAGTTATTGTTTTTATAATATAAAATCCCTGATAAAAATCAGGGATTTTTTTTACGTTTAATATTGAAATGTATATACTAAGGCTACTATTAAATTTCTTCCTGGCGCTACAATACCTGATGAATAACTACGATATCTTTGATTTGTAATATTTTCAAGACTAGCAGTTAACTTTAAAGCATTTGAAAATGCATACTGTGATCTAAAATTTAAGGTATGCCATGAGGGTGAATAAGGGTTTCCGTCAGCATCAGATGCATAAATGTATGTTTTACTCTGTTCTGAAACCGCTAAATCATCAGCCGATACTTCACCATTGAAATTAAAAAATAAATCTGTTTTTATTTTTTGATTTTTCCAAACTAAATGTAAATCTCCAAATGTTGGTGCAACATGCCTTCCAGGAGAATCTGTACCATCATCTTCCTCTTCAATTCCTTCAGTAAATGACAAATTTCCATTTACCGAAAGGTTTTCTGTAAATGTAATATCTACCGCAAATTCAAATCCATAAACATACGCCCTAGCCGCATTTTGCATGGCTTGCACATTGCTTAACTCGCCATTATATTCAATCTCAGTCTCTCCATTAAACTCAAAATCTCTACGAACAAGTGCATCAACCAAATAGGTGTAAAAAGTTGCCCCTTTTATCATCACTCTATCCTTAATATTTTTTTGTACTCCTATTTCTGCATTATAGGCATATTCTGGTTCTAAATCTGGATTTGGCACTACAACTGACCCTGGCTCTGAATCAAATATTTTACCTACATCATCTATATTTGGTGCTCTAAAACCTGTTGATGTATTTGATGTAATTTGCAAATCTGCCTTCGGAAACCAACTTACACCAAGACTACCTGTTAATGCTCCTGTGCTAAGATCTGCATTATCAAAAGGAAAATCATAAAAAGTATCATCAAAAATTGCATTCACCCAAACATGACTATACCTCAACCCTGATGATACTGTTAAGTTTGGTTTTGCTTTATATTCTCCAGTTATATAACCTGCTAAAGTTTGCCAAGTAGCACCGTCTGGATACCTGCTGGCTGTTGCTTCAGTATCATTGGTCTCAATATCTTCTTGACTGCCTGTAGCGTGTACTTTATTGAAAATATATTCAGCACCATAATATAACCTAAAATCTCCAATACGTTTATTTTCAAAATCTATATTTGCTGATAATGCATCTACTTTCTCTTCTGTAGTATATCTTACTAGATCTTGAAAATCTCTATCATTTCTACTTTCTTCAAAAAATTGATAAGCAGTTGTAATTTTTAATCCATCATAAAAACGGCCTTTTCCATTTTTATTAAATTGTAAATTACTCATAAACCATTTTTGTGGGCCGTAATACCACTCAGCTGAACGCAGACCATCTTCATCACTATTTGGTCTAATAAGTCGGTCGTACCTTGAGTAGTTAGAGGTTTCTGAATAATAGTTACTCCAATTTAAATTCCAATTACTATTCGGCTTAAAACCTATTTTTTGTAAAAGATTTATTTGATTATACCCTGTCGGATTCTGGATTCTATCATCAGAATTGTCTACTTCAAAATCTTCACCATCAATAGTTTCAACATAAGTTTTTCGCAAATATGAATCAAGTCCATATTTACCCATTTTTAAATCTCCAAATTCATTATAAGAGATACTTGTTAAAAATGCCCATTTATTTTTTCCGAAATTAAAATTTACATGAGCTGTATTTTCTTTATTTGCAGTTGAATATCTATACGTTGCACTCCCTGAAAATATATTATTTTTAGTGCTGGAGAATTCCACTTTTTGAGTTAAGAAATTCATAACTCCCCCAATAGCATCACTACCATAAATTACAGAACCAGGGCCAAAAATAACCTCAGTACTTTTTACCGTAAAAGGATCAATAGAAATTACATTCTGTAAATTTCCACTCCTAAAAATAGCATTATTCATACGCACACCATCAACAGAAAGTAACAATCTATTGGTTGAAAACCCTCTAATCATAGGGCTTCCACCTCCTAATTGACTTTTTTGCACAAAAACTTTTCCGCTTTGCCTTAATAAATCTGCTGATGTTTGTGGATTTGTAAAAACGATACTCTTAGCATCTATAGAAATAACTTTTTGTGGTATATCCTTCTTCTGTTGTTCCCATTTTGAAATAGACATTACTACTTCATCAAGCACTTGAGTATCAGGAATCAAATATACTTTACTACCTTTTTTAAAAATTTGTTCTTTAGTGCTCTTAAAAATTTCATGCCCTAAATGTTTAAATGTAATACGTTCATTTTCACTAAAGGCTTTTATATTAAACTTCCCATCAAAATCTGTCACACCTGTTTTAGATTTATCAGCATTAAAAATAGCAACATTTAAAATCGGCTTTTGAGTCTCAAAATCAAGAACAATTAATTCTTGCCCAATAATTGAGTTTGAAATTAGAAAAAAAAGAAGAAATATAGTTTTATACATTCTAGCTGAAAACTTCATTTAAAATTGCAAGTGATTTAGGTTTCCTAAATCCGTGTAAATGTAATTCATAATAAAGAATAATACTTTTCAACAGCTCTTGACGCTGTTTCTTATTCATTTTTATAGTATGTATTGCATCAAAATTTATGCCCAAAAACCGTTTAAAATAATTTAAATTTTGCCCCATTATTAATGGATTTAAAGAAGGTAAGTAAATAAAATTAGCTTCAGTTAAATCAAAATACGGTGCGTTTATCTCAGAAGTATCAGGGTAAAGTCCAAAATACCTTGTAAGCACCAATAAAAAATAGAGATGAAAATTTGAAATCTCATCATTAGTATCTAACCACTGTAATGATGCTTCTAAAAAATCAAATAAGCTTTGATTTCCTTCTTCTTCATGAATACTATTTCCTAACATTTCTGCTAAAAAAAAGGTTAAAGCATTTTTAGTAATATTAGTATGTAAATTTTGATAATGATAGTTAACCTTTACTTCTTTAATACTTTCTAATGTACCTTTATTTTTATGTTGTGCAACTATTTCTAATTGGGATAAAGGTTGAAAATATGCGGTTTTTAGTTTTGCTTTTTTTGATGATAAAACACCTTTTAATAAATATGATTTTATACCATCGGACAACGTATATGCTTTTACAATTAAGCTTGTATCTCCATATTTAAGTGCTGATAATATTATTGCTTTGGTGGTTACTTGCATTCCAGTATTTCAGATTAAAACAAAGATAGTATGAAATATTTCGAAAAATGAATTAAAAAAAGACCTACAATGCATAAAACATTGTAGGTCTTTTAAGCCCTAAATTAAAATCTGTATTGTAAATTTCCTATTAAATAACCCCTTGTGCTAACATCGCATCGGCCACTTTTACGAAACCTGCAATATTTGCTCCTTTTACATAATTGCAATAACCATTTTCATCTTTTCCGTACTGAATACATGAATCATGAATATCACTCATAATATCTTTTAAACGACCATCAACTTCTTCACGTGTCCAACTAATACGTAATGAGTTTTGAGACATTTCTAATCCTGAGGTTGCAACACCACCCGCATTAGATGCTTTACCTGGTGCGAATAATATTTTAGCCTCATGAAATTCATGAATAGCTTCTGGTGTTGATGGCATGTTTGCACCTTCTGCAACACAAATACATCCATTTTTAACTAATGTCTTTGCATTATCACCACTCAATTCGTTTTGTGTAGCACATGGTAAAGCTATATCACATTTAATTTCCCATGGCGTTTTACCTGTATGAAATGTTGCAGAAGCATACTTATCGGCATACGCTGAAATACGCCCTCTTTGATTATTTTTCAAATCCATTACATAGGCTAATTTCTCAGCATCAATACCATCTTCATCGTAAATATATCCTTGAGAATCTGAAAGTGTTAATACTTTAGCTCCTAATTGTAATGCTTTTTCCGCTGCATATTGTGCTACGTTTCCTGAACCAGAAATTACGACATTTTTACCTTTAAAGTCTTTCCCTTGTGTTTGCAACATACTTTGTGCAAAATATACAGTACCATAACCTGTTGCTTCTGGGCGAATTAATGATCCACCCCATGAACGCCCTTTACCTGTTAAAACACCAGTAAATTCATTTCTAATTTTTTTATACATACCAAACAGGAAACCGATTTCTCTAGCTCCAACTCCAATATCACCTGCTGGCACATCAGTATTAGGACCTATATGACGGTTAAGTTCTAACATAAATGCATGGCAAAAACGCATTACTTCATCATCTGATTTTCCTTTCGGATCAAAATCTGAACCACCTTTACCTCCACCCATTGGCAGTGTTGTAAGGCTATTTTTAAATACTTGCTCAAAAGCTAAGAATTTTAAAATACTGGCATTTACTGATGGATGAAAACGTAAACCACCTTTATAAGGGCCTATTGCAGAATTCATTTGAATACGATACCCTCTATTTACATGAATTTCACCTTTATCATCAACCCATGCAACTCTAAAAGAAATCAATCTTTCAGGTTCAACCATACGTAATAAAATATTTTTTCCGTTGTATATTTTATGTTTAGCAATATATGGTATTACAGTTTCTGCAACTTCTTGCACTGCTTGTATAAACTCAGGTTCATGACCATTACGACCTATCACCTCGTCCATAAAATTTTTGATTTTTACATCCATACCTTTATTTTGATTTCGTTGCTATTAAATTTTTACAGCCTTTAATTATTAAATTAAAAATATAACGCCAAAATTATTAATTTATGACAAAATAAAATGTTATTTATTGAAAATTTAATAATATTTATACTTTAATTAATGTTTTATTAAATATCTTATGAATTTAGTCTTGAAATAAAAAAAACATTACACAATTTTCAAAGCTTTATCTAAATCTACAATTAAATCTTCAACATCTTCGATTCCAACACTTAAACGTATTAAACCATCAACTATTCCTACCTTTTCTCTTTCTTCCTTTGGTATACTCCCATGAGACATACTTGCCGGATGACCTACCAAACTCTCTACTCCTCCTAATGAATCTGCTAAAGCAAATAATTTCAATGTTTCTACAATTTTAACAGCATCATTATAATTCCCTCCTTTGGGCACAAAAGAAATTACACCACCAAAATCTCTCATTTGCTTTTTTGCTATTTTATGATTTGGGTGCGATTCAAAACCAGGCCAATATACTTTTTCAACTTTATCATTATTTCTTAAATAATGTGCTATTGTAGTTGCATTTTCGCAGTGCCTTTGCATACGTACATGCAAGGTTTTTAATCCACGAAGTGCTAAAAAACTATCCATTGGTCCTGCTATTGCACCTGTAGATTTTTGAATAAAAAAAAGTTTATCAGCAATCTCTTTATCATTTACAATTACTGCACCCAAAATAACATCACTATGACCGCTAATATATTTTGAAACGGAATGCATCACAATATCAGCACCTAAGTTTAAAGGCTGTTGCAAATAAGGGCTTGCAAAAGTATTATCAACAGCAAGTAATAAATTGTTCTTTTTTGTTATTTGAGCTATCATTTTAATATCTACAATAGTTAATAATGGGTTTGTCGGTGTTTCAATCCAAACTAATTTTGTTTTAGAACTTATACACTTCTCAATATTAGAAACTTCATCCATAGAAACAAAATGAAAAACAATATTATAGCGCTCAAAAACTTTTGTAAACAAACGATAGCTACCGCCATATAAGTCATTAATTACTATAACTTCATCACCAGCATTCAACAACCTTAAAACAGCATCAATTGCCGCTACACCACTCGCAAAAGCCATTGCAAAAGTACCATCTTCAATACTTATCAATGCATTCTCTAATGCTGTTCTGGTTGGATTTGACACTCTAGAATACTCGTACCCTTGGTTTTGCCCTGGAGAAGATTGTGCAAATGTAGAAGTTTGATAAATTGGAGCTGCAACTGCACCATATGCTTTATCTGGCTGCTGACCACCGTGAATTACTTTAGAGTTAAATTTTAGTTTATTTTCATCCATATCGCCTATCTTTACTTACAAATGTACCGTTATCTTTGCAGGCTAACAATGTTAACCATATTGTGTTTTTAAATTGTAAAAATGAAAATTAAACTAAACGTATTATTATTCCTTATTCTTGCTTTTGGATGTAAAAAAAATGAAGATCAACTAACAAATGAACCTTTAGAATTTGAAAGTGAAAAATGTGCAGATTGCCCTGAAATAAAAATTGATATTTTCAATTTTATTGATGATTTACCTATTACAGCAACTATTAATAACGTGTTACAAAAAGAAGTTATTGACCAATTGTTATATGATGACGATATTAAAGTAGAAACAATTGACGAAGCTATTATATCATTTAAAAATGGATATTTAGATTTGAAAAATATGTATGCTGATGAAACTGTTGGTTGGGAAGCAAATATAGAAGGTGATATTACTTTTGAAAATAAAGATGTAATATCAATACAAATGAATAGTTACATTTTTACAGGTGGTGCACATGGTTATGGTGTTACCCGTTTTTTAAACTTTGATAAAAAAAAGGGTGATCAATTAGAGAATTGGCAATTGTTTAGTGACAAAGAAGATTTTAGACATTTTGCTGAAATAAAGTTTAAAATTCAAGAAGATATTCCGCAAAGCGCCTCAATAAATAGCACTGGTTTTATGTTTGAAAATGAAACTTTTTATTTGCCTAAAAATATTGGATTTACAAAAGAAGGGTTACAATTAACATACAACCAGTATGAAGTAGCTTCATATGCTGATGGCCCAATAATTATAACCCTGCCCTATAATGAAATAAATAAATTTCTTGCTTTAAAAATTAAAAAGAAGTAACTATTATTTTGTTTGAACTTTTAATAAAGATACAATTGCACCTGTATGTAACCCCTCATGAAATACATTAAATGCGATTGCATCCTCAACAGTACTTAGAGTAATATTGACACTTGTGGTGTATTCATTATAAGTTTGGTATTTTCCATTCTCATAATCTTGTTGCATTAATTCTAATGTTGAAAACAAAAATCCTTCAACCAACTCAATTTCTTCTTCAGTTACTGTACCATCAGGCACAGTACCTTTTTTATATTTCTCAACCATTTCGTCTGAAATACGTAATGGCATACCACTAAACTTATTCACTAATAATTCTTGTGTAACCACAACATGAGCTATATTCCACCAAATATTATTTCTAAACCCTTCAGGAATATTCAAAAGTTGTTCTCTAGGCGTATTTGTTAAGAATTTATATAAAATCCTTCTATTTTTAAGTGTAATGTCAAATAGTTTTTCCAAAATAATATCATTTTATTCAGGTATAAAAATAGAACTTTTCATAGGAAATGAGTTCCTTTGCAGTAGGATTAACACAAAAATAATTTTTCGTGAAAATCTTAAAAAAGTAACTTCTATAAATATTTTCTAAATGAAAAAAATATATCACTTAAGTACTTGTGACACCTGCCAAAGAATACTGAAAGAATTACAACCTTTAGAAGGTTTTGAGTCACAAGATATTAAAGCAGTTTCAATAACAGCTGAGCAGTTAGAGAAAATGCATGAGCTTTCAGGAAGTTATGAAGCTTTATTTAGTAAAAGAGCACGATTATACAAAGAAAAAGGCTTGAAAGAAAAATCACTTTCTGAAGCTGATTACAAACAATATATTTTAGAACACTATACCTTTTTAAAACGACCAGTTATTTTGGTTGATGGAGAAATATTTATTGGTAACAGTAAGAAAGTAATCGCTGCCGCTAAAGAAAAAATACAAGGGTGAGCAAAAGAACTCTAGCCATATTAGCTGCTTTAGGCACAACTATAATTTATGCACTAAACCATACTATTGCAAAAGATGTTATGCCTAATTATGTAAAACCTTTTGGTTTTATTTTTATTCGGCTAATTGGTGCTACCGTTCTATTTTGGGCAATATCTCCTTTTGTTCCTAAACAAAAAATTGATCGTGGAGATTGGGGACGTTTTATAATTTGCGCCTTAACAGGAATGGCAATTAATATGCTCTCATTCTTTAAAGGGCTAGAATTATCTACGCCTATAAACAGTGCTGTTCTAATTACCATTACTCCAATAATCGTAGTAATTCTATCAGCATTTTTAATTAAAGAAAAAATTACTTTTCAAAAAAGTATTGGTGTTGTTATTGGTCTTATTGGTGCACTTAGTTTAGTCTTATTTGGCGCTGAAATTAATAACAACGCACCAAATATCCCTTTTGGGAACTTCTTATTTATTATTAATGCTACATCTTTCGGAATCTATTTAATACTCGTAAAGAATTTACTTGAAAAATACCATCCTTTTCTAGCCTTAAAATGGTTATTTACTATCGGTTTTATAATCACATTACCATTTACTATAGGTGAATTTACTCAAGTTGAATGGCACTCAATTCCAACAAATATAATTGGCGCTATTGTGTATGTAATTTTAGGAACAACATTTTGCACTTATGTATTTAATGCTTTTGCCTTAAAACAATTAAAAGCATCAACAGTTGGTGCGTTTTCGTATTTGCAACCACTAATCGGAGTTTGTTTTGCAATACTTACAGGTAAAGATAGCTTGAGCACCCTAAAACTAATAGCAATGTTGCTCGTACTTTTAGGTGTTTATTTGGTAAGTAAAAAACCAAAACTTAAGACAAGTCTTTAGGTATTTTAGCAAATTTACGAGTATCTTCTTTTGTTAATACTTTATATCCTTCTGCTTTTTCAATATTTTTAAAAGTCTCTAAAAACTCATCTGATAGTCCAACTAATTTACGTGTGTTTAGATCTATCCATGCTCCCATCATCTCACAATGTGCTATATGTCTTCCTTTATAATCATAAAAGTTATGGTGAAATTCAAAAAACTTATAATCTTCACTCATTCCCATTATTTCCATTGAAACTCTAACTGGTTTCCCGGGGAATGCTTCTTTAAAATAATACACATGTTCATTAAATACAACAGGTCCTAAATTATGCGCTGCCATTGTTTTATGAGAAAAACCATGTTCTATTAAAAAAGACATACGCGTATGACTCATAAAATTTAGGTAAGCACTATTGGCTAAATGACGATTAGCATCAACATCACTCCAACGAATTTCAAACTCTTTCAAGTACATAAAAATATTTTTTTGCTATGCATGCATAATAATTGTAAAAATACTATAGATTTGAATAATAAGTCAAAGTACTCAGAAAAATATCGTTATTTTTATCATATAAACAATTTTTACCATGAAAAATAAAGCACCTTTTATAAATGACCTGGCATTACCTATAGTAACCGCACCAATGTTTTTAATTTCTGGGCCAAATTTGGTAATCGAATGTTGTAAAAATGGAATTGTTGGAACTTTTCCTGCATTAAATCAACGTTCAAGTGAAGGATTTGAAGAATGGTTAATTGAAATAAAAACAGCTTTAAAAGAGTTTGAAGAAACTACAGGTAAAAAAGCAGCTCCGTTTGGTGTAAACTTAATTGTGCACCCAACAAACCCAAGACTTGAAGCTGACCTAAAATTATGTGTAAAACATAAAGTACCACTAATTATTACATCGCTGGGTGCTGTATCACAAGTTGTAGATGCTATACATAGTTATGGCGGACTTGTATTTCATGATATTATAAAGAAAAGGCATGCTGAAAAAGCTACTGAAGCTGGTGTTGATGGTTTAATTTTAGTAGCAGCTGGTGCTGGTGGTCATGCAGGTACTATAAACCCGATGACTTTAGTCGCTGAGATTAAAAAATTCTATGATAAAACAATTATCCTATCTGGTTGTATTAGTACTGGTAGAGATGTTGCCTCTGCATTGCAAATGGGTGCCGATTTAGCGTATATGGGAACGCGTTTTATAAATACTGAAGAAAGTAAAGCTACCGATGAATATAGAAAAATGATTGTGGAAGCTGGCGCCAGTGATGTTACCTATACGGCATCAATATCTGGTGTACACGCAAACTTTTTAAGTGCAAGTTTAAAAGCAGCCGGTATTACTGAAGAGGATTTAAAGAAAGATGTAAAAATAGATTTTGGTAAAGAATTAGATACTGAAGCTAAAGCTTGGAAAACAATTTGGTCTGCAGGGCAAGGTGTTGCTCTAATTGACGATATTGTACCTGTTTCTATATTAGTTGAAAATTTAAAAAGTGAGTTTAAAAGTTCAATTGAAGAGCAAATAAAAGTTTTAGAAAATTTCCCAAAATAGCAGTTTAGAATGCCTATAATTTTATCAGATTACAATCCACCTCTTTTATTTAAAAATGGTCATTTTTCGACTATTTACTCAGGAGTAATTCGTAAAGTTAATGACTTAGTACAGAAAAGAGAACGTATTAGCTTATCTGATGGAGATTTTTTAAATATAGATTGGAGTTTTACAAAAAAGACATCAAATAAAGTTGCCATACTATTGCATGGTTTAGAAGGTAGCGCACAAAGGCCCTACATAACTGGTATTGCTAAGCAACTTACAGCCAATAGCTATAATGTTTGTGCAGTAAATTTAAGGAGTTGTAGTGGCGAACCAAATTTGTTATTTAAATCATACCATTCAGGCGCTACTGAAGATTTAAATGCTGTAATAAATCACGTTATAGCAACAAAAAAATATACTCAAATTTATATAAATGGTTTTAGCTTGGGTGGTAATCTTACCCTAAAATATTTAGGTGAAAATCGTAACATTCCTAAAGACATCAAAGGTGCTGTAGCAGTATCAGTACCTTGTAATTTACACAGTTCATTAAAACAATTATTATTACCTAAAAATGCTCTTTATGCAAAAAGATTTAAAAAGCATTTGTTAGATAAATTAAAAGTAAAACAACAATTATTTCCCAATAAAATATCAAACCAAGAAATAAATAAGATCAAGACTTTAAAAGATTTTGATGACATTTATACTAGTAGAGCTCATGGTTTTAAAGATGCTATCGATTATTATTCACAAGCGAGTTGTTTACAGTTTTTACCAAATATTAAAATTCCTACCTTAATAATTAATAGCAAAAACGACTCTTTTTTAGGGCCTGAATGTTATCCTATCAAAGAAGCTGAGGAAAATACAAATTTATATTTAGAAATTCCAAAATATGGTGGTCATGTTGGTTTTACTGGTAAAAACAACACCACCTATACAGAAAAAAGAACTATAAATTTTCTGAATGAATTCAATTAAATATGTAGATTGTTTATATTAGTGTTTTAATAAATTTCAAAAATAATGAAAAAGATAATTGGTGCATTTGCACTTTGTGCACTTTTAGCTAGTTGCGGAGAAAAAAAAGAAGAGAAAAAAAATGGTTTTGAAATGAACCGCTCTAAAACTGAGAAAAAAGTTGAAAAAGTTGCAAAAAAAACACCTGTAGACATGAGTAATGAAGGCATTGGCCCTTATAAAAACATATCTTTTTCTGAAACTATTGATGCTGATTTAGTTGCAAAAGGAGAAGCTAAATTCAAAAGTGTTTGCACCGCATGTCACATGGCCGATAAAAGACTAATTGGCCCTGCATTATCAGGCGTTTATGATAGAAGAAATGTTTCTTGGGTAATGAATATGATGAAAAACCCAACTGAAATGCTAAAAAAAGATCCTATTGCTAAAGCCTTATTAAAAGAATATAATAATGCTGTAATGCTTGATAATAAATTGTCTGATGAAGAAACAAGAGCTGTTGCTGAATATTTAAGAACATTATAAAATAAAAAATAATCGTTAGGGGAGCTCTTTTAGGGCTGAGATTTTACCCTTAGTACCTGATTTGTTTAATTGCAACGAAGGGAAACGAACGCTGCTTATCTCTACAAACATTTATTGTTTTGTATATGCATTCGTTTTCAGTTGTATAAATTATAATACATATGAAATGGAGTGAATATACTTGGAATCAAATGGTTCCTATTTACACGAAAATTACCCAACACCCATTTATTAAAGAGCTAGCCAATGGTAGTTTAGCTCAAGAAAAGTTTGAATTCTATATTCAACAAGATGCTTATTATTTATCAGATTTTGGTAAAATATTAGCTGGTATAGGCTCTAAATTAGAAAACCCCGCCCATGTTGAAGCTTTTTTAAATTTCGCTACTAACACAATTCAAGTAGAACAAATATTACATTGTAGTTACTTACAGCAATTTAGCCTGAATAAGGAAATATCAATATCACCTTCATGCCTTTTATATATTGGTTTTTTAAATAAAAAATTCAATTTATCTTCTACTGAAGAAGCATTAGCATCTGTTCTACCTTGCTTCTGGATCTATAAAGCAGTAGGTGACCACATATTAAAACACCAAACTAAAACTGAAAACCCATATCAAAACTGGATAGCTACTTATGCGGGAGAAGAATTTGGTATAGCGGTTAAAAAAGCGATTGAAATTTGTGATTATTATGCAGATAAATCAACTACTGAGACCAGAAAAAAAATGACTGATGCTTTTTTAATGGCTTCAAAAATGGAATGGCTTTTTTGGGATAGTGCTTATAATTTAGAATCATGGAAAATATGAGAAAGAACTACTCAAGAGCACTCACTATTGCAGGAAGCGATTCTGGTGGAGGAGCTGGCATACAAGCAGATTTAAAAACATTTAGTGCTTGTGGTTGTTACGGTACATCTGCTATAACAGCATTAACCGCACAAAACACTATAGGTGTAATTGATATTCATCCAATACCTATTGCTCATTTAGAAAAACAAATGGACGCTGTTTTAGATGATATTGGAACAGATGCTGTAAAAATTGGAATGCTTCATTCTTGTAAAACAATAACTACTGTAGTAAGCACCCTAAAAAAACACGAAGTAAAAAATATAGTAGTTGATCCTGTTATGGTTGCAACATCAGGTGACAAACTCTTATTAGATGAAGCAATTAGTCATATTGGAAATGAGTTATTACCCATTGCCAGGCTCATAACACCTAATAAACTTGAGTGCGAACTATTATTAAACAAAAAAATCAACAATCAATCTGAACTAAAGTTCTTTACTTATGAATTGGCTACAAAGTACAACACTTCTGTTTTATTAAAAGCTGGTCATTTTAATAATGATGTATTAACTGATATTTTTTATAATAAGGAGACTAATGAATTTTTAGAGCTTACTTCAAAAAGAGTAGAAACTAAAAATACACATGGTACAGGTTGCACATTATCATCAGCTATTACAGCATTTTTAGCTCAAGGTATTTCATTACAAGAAGCCGTACTAAAAGGTAAAGAATATTTAGAAGGTGCTATAAATAAAAGTGCGAACTACACCCTCGGTAAAGGGCATGGTTCGCTACATCATTTTTATAAATTTTGGGATTAACTAATCCTCATCTTCATAATTAAAGCCATCAGCAACAACTTTATATGTTGGATCTTCTAAAACATTAACATCCACAATATCATCAGCAATTTTTAATAATTTGATACAATCTTTACTCAAATGTTTTAAATGTAATTTCTTACCTGCTTTCTGATATCTTTCAGAAAGCTTATTAATTGCTTCAATACCTGACATATCTGCAATACGACTATCTTTAAAATCTATTACCACTTCTTCAGGATCATTAGCGACATCAAATTTTTCAGTAAAACCAGTAGTAGAACCAAAAAACAATGGGCCAAATATTTCATACGTTTTTACTCCATTATCATCCACACTTTTTCGTGCACGAATACGTTTTGCATTTTCCCAAGAAAAAGCTAGTGCAGATATAATAACACCAATAAAAACAGCAATCGCTAAATCAAAAAATACAGTAATTGCAGATACTGCTATTAAAACAAAAGCATCAGATCTTGGTATTTTCTTTAAAATTCTAAAACTAGACCAAGCAAATGTTTCAATAACCATCATAAACATTACTCCAATTAATGCTGCAATTGGCACTTGTTCAATATATTTATCAGCAAATAAGATAAATGTTAATAAGGTTAATGCCATAACCACACCTGACAACCTACCTCTACCTTTAGCGTTAATATTAATTACTGTTTGGCCAATCATACCACAACCACCCGTACCGCCAAGTAATCCGCTGGCTATGTTACCCATACCTTGCGCAACACATTCTCTATTTCCACGGCCCCTAGTATCGGTTAATTCATCAACTAAATTCATAGTCATTAAACTTTCAATTAAACCAACACTAGCCGCTAAAAATGCATAAGGTAGAATAAAAGTAAACGTCTCTAAATTAAATGGTAAAAACTGCCATAATTCTTTATTTGGTGTTGGAAACTCTCCTTTTAAACCTTCACCACCACCTTCTCTAATATATGAACCTACTGTAGTTATACCTTCAACATCTAGTAAAATAACTCCAAATGTTGTAATTAAGATTGCTGTTAACGCTGCTGGAACTTTTGTTGTCAACTTTGGTAAAAAATGAATAATTGCCATAGTAAACAATACTAAACCTATCATTATGTATAACTCAGAACCTTGCATAAAAACACTTAAGTACTTATCTACTGAATTAGGATCTGGATTAGGTATTTTGTGGCTGAACATTTTTACTTGAGCTATAAAAATTACAATAGCTAAACCATTTACAAACCCCATCATTACCGAATGTGGAATTAAACGTACAAAACGCCCCAATTTTAATACTCCTGCAAATATTTGAATTATTCCCATAAGAATAACAGCCGCTAATAAATAATAATAGCCCATATTATCAACCGGAATATCCATTTCAAGCCCTTTTACATGACCATCTCTAATTAGGTTTACAAAAATTACTGCAACGGCACCTGCCGCACCAGATATTAAACCTGGTCTACCACCAAAAATAGCTGTAATTAAACCAATTATAAACGCTCCAGACAAGGCTACTAAAGGATCAATATTTGCTACGAATGCAAATGCTACAACTTCAGGAATCATTGCTAATGAAACTGTTACACCTGCAAAAAAATCATTTTTAGGATTTGAGGTAAAATTTTTAAAAAAGCTCATTATTTATCTTCATTTTTTCAAGTTGCAAAAGTACCATTTTTCATTCGCACTGTTCACATGAACCTAAATTATAACGTAATTAATAGTTTAGCTCTAAAAATATTGCCAATCTCTTAAAAAAGGCTTGCTTATTTTTTATAAAAAAACCGCTGTAAGCACTAATGCTTAAAGCGGTCTCAACAACCAACCTAAAAAAAATTAGCTTGTTTTTTGTCTTGTAACATTCATTATTGAGTTACTAGTTTTAACTCTTTTTTTATCTGTAGTATTGCTTTCTGATTTTAAATATTGGATATAACCTTTTCCTTTAAATTCATAAGTTGTACCACTGCTTGGGTGATAAAGCTCTATTCGACTATCATTTAGCACATATAACTCAAAATAATCATCGCCAAAAAAATCATAACTTAATGTAATTGTTTTTAATGAGCTGTCATTTGTAACATCATATACTTGATAGTTGCCTTGAAAATTCCATTGTAAATTACTTATTGAAGTTCCTGTTTGATCAACCGATGATCTAAAAAAATCTCGATCATCACTAGCTAAAAATTGAATAAAATTTTCGCTATCAAAATCGTTCAATACTCCCTCTTGACTAGTATATACTTTTTCCCAAGCTGTATACTCTTGTAAAAAGTATTGAATGTTATCATAAAACAACATATCGTAATCAAAATTGCTTATTTGATACCCTCTTAAAAAATAAGATGTATCTGAGTTTCTATGATACAATTCAATGGTACTATTATTAGTAACGTATACTTCTAACTCCCAATAACCATATACATCATGATTAATTTCAAGAATACCATTATTTCCTGCATAAGTTGCAACAGAAATTCCATAACCATATCCAGTTTTTCCTAAACCAACAATATTATTATTGGCATACATGGTACCAAAATCATCAAAAGAAATTGTAAATGCACGTTGCAAAAATGGAACTTCACCATTACCAATAGTAGCATTAATATCTACATACCACAGTTCACTAGAATTAATAACTTGGTTTACATATAATACAGGTTCATCAATATAATCATCACCAATCATTACTTCTGTATAGCATGAAGTAGCAAATAATGTAATGAACAGAAATCCGAAAAGTAGTTTTATATTTTTCATAATCTAAATCTTTTGGTTGCTATGTCTAAAACAATTCTTATGCCAAAAAACACAAACAACTAATTATCAGTATTTTATATTATTTTGAATTTCAGTAATTTTGCATATAGCTAAAGTTTTTGGTATACGAATAAAGAAATGTTTACCTTTCTTTTTTTTCAAAATAAACTATGAATAGAGATTTAAAATTTGCAGTTTTAGGAGGTGGTAGTTGGGCAACAGCAATTGTAAAAATGTTAACAGAAAATGTTGACAAAGTACATTGGTTTATGCGTAATTCAGATGCTATTGAACATATTAGAAATCAAGGTCATAACCCAAATTATTTAAGCTCTGTAGAATTTAATACTGAACAGTTAATTTTAACTGATGATATTAATGTTGCTGTAAACAGTGCTGATATATTAATATTTGTTATTCCGTCTGCATTTTTAGAAACAGAACTTTCTAAGCTTACAACATCATTAAATGACAAGTGCTTATTTTCTGCTATTAAAGGTATTGTACCAGAAACTGGACGTATTGTTGGTGAACATCTTCATGAAAAATACAATATTCCGTTTGAAAAAATAGGAGTTATTACTGGTCCTTGCCACGCCGAAGAGGTTGCTCTTGAGCGTTTATCATACCTTACAATTGCTTGTGCCGATAAAGCTAAAGCTGAAATAATGGCCGAACACTTGAGTAGTGAGTATATTAAAACTAAAACTTCTGATGATATTATTGGTACCGAATATGCTGCAATGCTTAAAAACATTTACGCAATTGCTGCCGGAATTGCTCATGGTCTAGGCTATGGAGATAATTTTCAGAGTGTATTAATGAGTAATGCTATTAGAGAAATGAAGCGCTACATTAAAAGGGTGCATAATATGAAGCGTAATATTAATAACTCTGCTTATTTAGGAGATTTATTGGTAACAGGATATTCTACTTTTAGTCGTAACCGTATGTTTGGTAATATGATTGGCAAAGGATATACCGTTAAAAGTGCCATGATGGAAATGAAAATGGTTGCTGAAGGTTATTATGCTACTAAAAGTGCATATACTCTAAGTAACAAACGTAAAAACAAATCTAAAACGCCTATTTTAAATGCTGTTTACGATGTGCTTTACAACAATAAAAACCCTAAAAGAGTTTTTAAAGATTTAACGGATAAATTAGATTAATTACGCTCTAATGAAAAATTAGAATGCTCTTCTATTTCATTTTCAAGCTCTTTTTTATAAGCTTCAATTTGAATATCAGATAATTTAAAAATAGTTTTAAATTCTTCTAAAATAGGATGCATTAAGTAATGAACACTTGCTATATCAAAATACAAACGACCGGTTCTACGGATAAAGAAATCCATCGGGTTTTGAATCATTTCATGATGAATACAAAATAGTAGCTCAGCTTTAGCAAGTCTAACTTTTTTATCATCATCATTCAATATTGAATAAGTTTCTAATATAGTTTCAGTTTGTTTACCGTAATTGGTTACTAAAAACCAAGCGTCATGTGTATCAAAACCATCGGGTTTTATTCGATCAGCAATTAAAGCAATGTATTTTTTTACATGCTTAAACTTTTTAAAGCCATTACCACAAAGTGGAATTTTATCTGTAAAGCATTCTTTTAATTGTCTACCCTCTTCCTCTTCAATTAATTTCACAACTTTATCTACAACACGTTCTGCCATTTTACGGTAACCTGTAAGCTTACCACCAGCTATACTTATCAACCCAGTTTCAGAGGTAAAGATCTCATCTTTTCTAGATAATTCTGATGCAGACTTACCTTCTTCATGTATTAAAGGTCTTAAACCCGCCCAAGAAGAGACAATATCATCTAAATTTAAATCAATTGAAGGAAACATATTATTCACTGCAGAAATTAAATACATAGCATCAGCTAAGTCTGTTTTAACCTTATCTTTATTATCTATATAATTAGTGTCTGTAGTGCCTACATACGTGATTTTTCCGCGCGGAATAGCAAACATCATTCTACCATCAGGAATATCAAAATAAACAGATTGCTTTACCGGCAGTTTATCATAAGGGAATACTAAGTGAACACCCTTTGTTAGGTGCAATCGTTTTCCTTTTTTAGAATTATTAACTGTTCTTAAATCATCAACCCAAGGGCCTGCTGCACTAATTACATGTTTTGTTTTAATTTTAAACTCACTACCTGAAATACCATCTTTTACAATAACACCTGTTATTTTTTCATCAGTATACATAAATTCTTCTACTGATGCGTAGTTTAATGCTATAGTATTATAATTTAAGCTTGTTTTAATATTTTCAATAGTTAAACGCGCATCATCAGTTCTATATTCTGCATAATAACCTGCTCCATTTAATATTTTTTTAGGAAGCAAAGGCTCTAATTTTAAGGCTTCTTTTTTCTCTAGCATTTGGCGTTTGTCATCACCTGTAACTTGTGCGAGAATATCATAAACTTTAAGCCCTATTGAGGTTAACCATTTACCGTAAGATCCATTCTCAATTAATGGTAATAACATTTTTTCTGGCAATACTAAATGTGGGGCTAATTTATGAACAATTGCACGCTCAGAGCCTACTTCTTTTACCAACCAAAAATCAAATTGCTTAAGGTATCTAAGCCCTCCATGAATTAGCTTTGTTGATTTACTGCTGGTGCCTGAAGCAAAGTCATTTTTTTCAAGTAAGGCAACTTTTAATCCTCTTGATGATGCATCTAAAGCAATACCTGCACCTGTTATACCACCGCCAATTACGACTAAGTCAAAAGTATCTTTACACAAATTTAAGATGGTTTTATTCCTATTTAAATTTGAAAATTCTTTTAAACTCATAATTATTTTTTTATAGCCTGGTTACTCAAAGATATGTTTTTTAAGAAATTGGAATATTAATCTATTGTTATAATTACACTACTTTCATTACCAAATGTATCAATTGCTAAAATTTTATGTGCTCCAATGTTAGGAGTTAACCCTATTTCATGAAAATTCTCAGTTTCTTTAATAAAAACCTCATCTAAATACCAAAAAACTTTGGTCTCTGGTTTTGCATGAGCGAGTTTTACAACAACTTCATTTATTTTCCCTTCAAAATTTTTAGCCAATACTATTCTACTTCCATTTTTAGGATAAATAAACTCCATAGGAGAAACATTAGTGCTTACACAGTTACTTTTAAAAGGTGGTAAACTTCTATATGTTGGATGTGATTTTTTGTAGTAATATTCCATTATAGGAGGTAATACAAACCATGATTTGGCGATTGTTTTAGATAAATCTTCACATGAAGAATTAACCCTAAATTGTTTGTTTTTTTCTAAATGTACCATCTGGTGATACTTACAGACATTTACATAATTTTCTTTATTTGGGATACTTATGGTTTTCTTAGGACAAATATAAGATGCTAAATAACCACTTTCTGCACATACTGTAACTTGGGTAAATTCGTCTAAAGGTTTTAAAAACCAGTCTGATTTTGGCAATACATCAAACACATCAAATAATATTGGCGCAGCACTAGTTACACCTGTTGTATTTGGCCTACCTTCTCCGTCGGCATTACCAACCCAAACCCCTACAACAAAATCGGTAGTAACACCAATTGCCCAAGCATCCTTATTACCAAAACTGGTACCTGTTTTCCATGCAATCTCATTACTTGAATCATAAAACTCCCATGACTCACTACCTTCTGGTCTATTAACTTCCTTCATAGCTTCAAAAGTTAGATAAATACTTCCGGCATCAAAAAGTGTTTTTTCTGTTGATTTTAAGCCAAAATCTATTGTTGAGTTTTGTGCCCAAATAGGTTCTACAAATTCGTTCTTAAAATATTCACTTGATGAACTATTAAAATGATTTACGGTTGATGCTAAATTTGCATATGTTTTACATAAATCCCACAAATTACTTTCTGCACCACCTAATATTAACGTTAATCCGTAATGATCAGCAGATTTATTCAACCCTTTAAGTTTAAAGTTGCTTAATTGATCTCGAAATTTATGTAACCCGTACGATTGTAAAAGTCTTACTGCAGGTATATTTAATGAACGTGCCAATGCTTTTTTGGCTTCAATAGCTCCACTATACGATTCATTAAAATTTTCAGGTGAATAACCTGCTATTTGTGTGGGAATATCAGGAACTAGCATATTAGGCAACAATTCACCCGCATCTAACATAGCAGTATACAACAATGGTTTTAAAACACTACCGGTACTTCTGTTCGCCAGTACCATATTTACATCTTTTTCATGTAAATTATCCGTTTGTGTATTGCCTGTATAAGCTAAAACTTTTCTTGTTTTTACATCTATAACTAGAACTGCAGCATTAAACACTAAATTTTGTTTTAATATTTCGTATTGCTTTTTAACAATTGCATTTACATTCTCTTGAAGATTTTTATCAATAGTACTTTGTATACGTTCTCCTTTATTAGTTCTAGAAACTTGTTGCACAAAGTGTGGCGCATAATTGGGTAAAGCATAGGGTTTTTGTGGTAATTTTTCAAGTAAGGCTAAATCATATGTAATTTTATCAATACTATGGTTATCAAAAAGCTTTTTGAGCAACCGATTTCTTTTAACTAGAAGTTTTATTTGATTTTTACCTGGATAAATTAAACTAGGTGCATTAGGCAATACAGCCAAAGTAGCTGTTTCTGCCCAAGAGAGTTGATGTGGTAATAATCCGAAATAACGCCAAGATGCTACTTCTAAACCAACAACATTCCCTCCAAAAGGAGCATGACTAGCATATAATTGTAATATTTCTTTTTTTGAATACCTAAGCTCTAACCTGGTGGCTAAAATAAGTTCAATAAACTTTTCTCCATACGTTCTTTTTTTATTCTCTCGTGATAACCGGATTACTTGTTGTGTAATTGTACTACCACCACGAACTGTATGGTCTGCATTTATATTTGCAATAACAGCTTTACCCATTGATATGGGGTTAAAACCTATATGCTTATAAAAATAAGCATCTTCAAAGTTTAATAAACAGGTTTCAAATTTATAAGGCACGCTATCAACTACGGGAAAACGCCACTGCCCATCATCAGCAATTTTAGCACCTAATAAATACCCATCTTTACTTTCTATAACTGTAGCTGTAGGTTTTTCAAAAAGTACTTCAGGAAGACTAAAATAATATGCAATAAAAAGAACTGTTAATACAAACAGTTTTTTAGGATGTGTTTTTATAAATATTACTAATTTATTTTTCAAACTCATATTCTCTCTCTACTAAGCAAATACGAACTTTATAAAAAGAATACCAATCTTTTATTCCTTTCTGTTGTGCAAAAACATGATCTGTTTGTTTTTTCCAATTTGAAATAGCATCTAAACTTTTCCAATAACTAATTGTAATTCCTATTTGTTCGCGAGCACTTTCTACTCCTAAGAAGCCTTCTTGTATTTTAGCCAAGTCTTCCATTTTTTGAGCCATTTCTACATAACCATTATCATCATCTGTTCTAATAGAAGTGAAAATTACGGCATAGTATGGTAACTTTGGCGTCATAGAAATCTAACTTATGTATTGGTTATCTACAAAATAATTAACAATAGCTTCTTTCATTAACACAGATTGTTCTCCTGATTTTAAAGGTGGTAACTCTTCTTTAATTGTGTAATGTGGCCAACCATCTTCATCAAAATAATCAAATGCATAAAAACCATATGGTTCTAGCAACCTACAAATTGCAATATGCATTAAATCAAGCTTCTCATTCTTTTTATAACTTCTGTGGTATTTCCCTAATTCTTGAACGCCTACTAAATAAATTATAGCGTCTAACTCTAATGTATCACCATCTGCAAATTGTGAAGATAATTTTTGAATTAATACATCCCAACGCTCTTTTAATTGTATATCTCTTGCCATTATTATTAATATTAAAAATACTCCTGTTTTCTTACATTATTTTCTATCAAGTACATGAAGAAGTATTGGTCTTTGAATTTTTAAATATTTTCAAAGGTACAAATCAAAGTTCTATATTTGTTTTAAAGTGCACATTATGAATTTTTTGGATATTGTTTTAGGAATATTATTATTAATAGGGCTTTATAAAGGTTTTAAAAATGGCCTTTTTATTGAGCTAGCTTCATTAATAGCTTTAATAGCTGGTATTTTTGGCGCAATTCATTTCTCATACATAACTGGAGATTATTTGGCTCAACATATGAATTGGGATAAGCAATACATGAATATTACCTCATTTGTAATTACGTTTATTATTATAGTTATTGCTGTACATTATGCAGGAAAGCTTTTAACAAAAATTGCCGATTTTGCTATGCTAGGGTTTTTAAACAAATTAGCTGGAGCCGTATTTGGCACTTTAAAAATTGCTGTGATTCTTGGAGCAATAATTATCTTTTTTGATAGTATTAATAACAACATCACAATTATTAATGACGATACTAAAAAACAATCTAAATTATACGAACCTATAAAAGAGATTGGTCGTTTTATTTTCAGTAAAGTACTTATAATTGATGAGTCAATATATTTTAAAAATAATGTAAAGTCTAACACTGAAATTTATTAAATACTTAATTTTAAAGAGTTTAATTGCTTTTTATCGTAATTTTTTTAAGGTTGAAAATTCCTACACTAAATTTATATTTTTATTCAACCAAAATAAAAATGATACGAAGTTTAAAAAATTCTCCCTATTATAAAGAAGCCTTTAATGAGTTAATTTACCCATTTGGAAGTTATTATTTATTTGACGGCTTTGTTGTTGCTGAAATAAATGAAGATGTCATTTATTCTTGGGAAAAACATGGTAAACAAATAACTCAAGAAATTTCAAACCTATACGAGAATAATGGTGATGGACTAATATATATTACCAATAGGATTTATAATTATTCAGTTAAGCCATCTGATTGGTTAAAATTTTATAAAAACAATTTTAACTTAAAAGCTTACGGTATTGTTAGTTATTCTGAAAAAGGTAAGAAAAACTCATTGTTAGAACGCTTGTTCATGAGTTCTAAAATGAAAAGGTTTACCTGTATTAATAGTGCCATAAAATGGGCTATTAATGAGAGTATTCAAAAAAAAATCGCTTAAATAAAGCACTAAATTAAATTTAGTGCTTTATTAACTGTTCTTAATTTTTATTGAACAACTTTAACCCATTGCCCTTTAGTTCTTACCATATAATGATTATCATACATAGCTTCAGCCTGTATACCTGGTAAATAATATTCACCTAAATACGAAGCATTTAATAATATTCTGAATGATTTAGATTCATTAGCCTTCATATCAAAATAAAAATTCGCTCGATCATCACGTAAATCAGTATAAGTAACATCATTTTGAGCATAGTTACCAAAATCAGTAAAACGCGTATTTACAATTTCCCATCCACTAGGGAAAATTTCAGTCAATGCCATATTTTTAATACCATTACCTGTTGAGTTTGTAATAGTAACTTCGGCAACAAAATCAGTTCCTTGATTTAAACTTGTTATATTTATATTCGAGCCATCTCTATTTTTAAATTTAGAAATTATTGAAAGATTAAGTACTCTTGGCCTTTCTTCCCCTACAGGCAATATTCCATCACTAATAACACTAGCGTAAAGCATATTTGCTTCTAAATTTTTAATCTCAATACTATTGATTCCTTTTTTAATTTGTAGCGACCTGTTTGCTAATGTTTTTGATGTATTTACATTTTCTCTTTTTCCATTTACAGTAACTGAAGCTTTAATGCCTTTACCACCCACCATTTTAGCAAATTTACCAATAGCCAATAAGCTATATGCAGTACTTTGGGTACTCATCCATTTTTCTTCTTTTAAATTAGAAGCTACTGTCTTAGCTAATTCTTGTGCTTTAATTTTATCATGTAATAAAATATAGGTTTCTAATACCATTGCACTATTTCTTTCAGAAGAACCATAGGTATAGTAATTATACTTATTTGAATATTCTTCAATTTTAGCTGTTCCTAAAACCTCTTTAGCCACATTGGCCTGACCAATTAAACCGTATGCAGCCGCTAGTCTAAATTTAGCTTCGTCAGATATACCACTAGTTTCTCTTAAACGGTTCATTGAAGCAACATCAGCATTACCCGAAAGCGCTAAGGTGTATAACCGATAAGCTTGAGCTAAATCAACAGTATTACCAGAACGCCATTGTTTTGCAACATTTTGTTGGTACTTAACCCATTTAGCTTTAAACCCAATTGGCATTACATACCCTTTTTTCTCTGCTTCTAGTAAAAAATGACCTGCATAGGTTGTTCCCCAATCGTTAGTAAAGCTTTGCCCTGGCCAATATGAAAATCCTCCGTTAGATTTTTGAAAACCACCTAAACGCTTAATCGCATCTTCTATATTTTTTTGTGTTTCTTTTTTCTTTTCAGAAGTTAGATCAAAAATATCATTCAAATACAATTGCGGAAATGCTGCAGATGTAGTTTGCTCTACACAACCATGAGGATAACGAATTAAATATTGCATTCTACCATTAAAACTCATTGGAGGTAAAGTAGAAAACTCAATACTTGCTGTATTACTACCTGAAATTCCGAATGTTTCTAAACTAACTGTTTGACTGCTATTAGCATCTAAAACAAAATCTTGAATTTCAGAAGTTTTTGGATTTGGATTTACCACATCAATAGGAATTTCAAATGATGCCTTTTCTCCTCCTCCTGAAGCTTCAACAATTACTTTACCAATACCTTTAAAATCTGCCACATCTAAATCAAAATACACCATTTTTTCATCTGGCTGATCAAATGTTAACGTTTTGGTAGCATCTCCAGAAACCGTAAAAGCTTTATCCTTTTTAATTTTTATTGTTACATTTTTAACTTTTTTCTCCATTGCAAAAACGGTAACAGGTAAGGTTACTTTTTCACCCGGAGTTATTTTTCGTGGTAATGATGCTAAGATCATTAATGGTTTACGAACCGGAGTTGTTTTCTCCGCATTACCATATGCCTCATTTGTTGCATCACCAGCAATTACCATAGTTCTAACTGAACCAACATATTTTGGTATACTAATTTTATGTGATTTAGACGCTCCTTCTTTTAGTGAAAAAGGTCCTAAATACACTACCATTGGCTCAAACCTATTTGCTTTTTTATTTTTAGCACCTGCTAATTCATCATCTCCACCAATTGAGAATACTTGATTTATTTTACCACCATAAGCCCCAATTACCTCGTCATAAATATCCCAAGTTTTTACACCTAAGGCTTCTCGTGCATAAAACGTCTTCCAGGCATCTGGTGTTTTAAAACGTGTTAAATCTAAAAGACCTTCATCAACAATAGCAATAGTATACGTCATTGCTTTTTTATTTTTTTCGCTCACCTTAACCGTAATGTTTTCTTCAGGACGTAATACATCAGGCATTTTAATCTGTGGCTCTAATCTTGTTTTTGGGTTTTCAACTCCAACACCTACAACACCATACATACGTATAGGTGAATCATTTAATGTAGATGCATGTGGTTGTAATAATGCTATATTAATATAAATATTAGGTGTATATAATTCTGTAATTGGTAATTCAAACTTAGTTTCCCCCTTTGTAGTTTCTACCCATAAAGATTCTAAAACCTCACTACCATTTTCAACAGTTACCAAAGCTCTTCCTCCTTCTGAACTAGGCAAAGTAATAATTGCTTTTTCACCTACATTATACTTTTCTTTATTTGTAGAGAACAACAACATTGTAGCTGCGGACGGATCATTTTTACGAGATTTTCCTGCCCATCCTGGCCAATCTATATACACAGCTTTACCCGTAGCATGACCTCCGTTTTCATCTTCAACACGTACTAGATACCTACCCCAATCTGGATATTTTAATTCAAATTCAAATGAACCTTTACCATTTGTGGCTGTGTTAATTGTTTCTTCATAAACAGACTCTCTATATTCACTACTATTATACGATGATAAATTATCTGCAGAGGTATCCCACCACCATCTCCAGCTTACTTTGTATATAGAAACTTTTAAATTTTTTGTTGCTTTAGGTTTTCCATTTTTATCAACTGTAACTACTTCAAATTTATGCTTTACATCTGTAAGTAACATACCTCTAGTTTTATCACCTTTTGGAGCATTTAAACCAACATAAGTTTTGTAAGGTGAATATGGTTTTGTAAAAACATCTGTACTAAAGTCGCCTCCGTTTTCATAAACTTTTGTTACAAAAGATGCATTTAACATACCCGGTGCATTACCTTCTAATTCTGGGTTTATTTTAAAGCTAGCTTTACCTTTCTCATCAATTCTACCATCAAAAACTACTTGATCTTCAGTTGAAAAACTACGTGTAGGATCATCAAAAACAAATCCTGGAAATGTTTTAAAGGTTGTTATAGTAGGATTAAATTTAGCAGCAATATCAGCATTTAAGTTTTTAGCAATTGCACCATGTAACCACTTAACTTCCATAGTACCTTGTATTGGGCATGAACCCTCTAAAATAGCTGCTCCAAAATCAGATTTGATTTTTAATCTATTTGGTTTAATTGTTTCTATTTTTAGTGTTTTAGTAAATGTTGCTCCTCCTACAGAAATTTTAGTCAACCAATTACCTGTTGGATCATTCTCATCTGTTTTTAAATTAAAGCTATAGGTGTTGTTTACTCCATTAGTTTTTATTTCTTGATGTACTACTTTATTATATGGATCTATCAATTCTAATTTAACAGGGTGATTAGCGGGTAGTTTATTTGCATTATCATTTAATATAAATGATAAATAAATATGATCGCCTGGTCTCCAAACTCCTCGTTCAGTATAAATAAAACCTTTGATTCCTTTTTGTAATCGTACTCCAGAAACATCAAACTTACTTACCGAAAGTACATTACCTTCATTTAACTTTACATAAGTTTTTTCTCCATTATTTTCCGCAACCGCAAAATAAGCTTGATTGTTTTCTGCATCAAAAAATGATATTCCTTCATCATCAGTAATAGTACTACCTACCTCTTGTTGCTGGTAATTATAAAAAGTAATTTTTGCTCCTTCTACAGGGCTAGTGCTAACTATATCACTAACTGCAATAAAATAACTTTTATTTAATCCCTTTTTTATAGTAACTCCTAGATCAGATGCTAAAACATTAACACTAACTTTTTTGTCATAATAATATGAGGTATTACATGGGTTTTCTCTTTCACTCCAGTTATAATCATAATAACCGTATTCATCATAATAATCTTCTACATTATCCCACGAACTATCTTCATTTTCTACATCATAATTTTCTGATTTTGCTACTTCTGTTTCAAAATTAGTTTCCTCGCAATCATACATACTGTATGATGGTTTGTACGAAAGTTCTACTCTATAAATAGCTCCTTTTTCAGGTGTTATTAATGATTTTAAATCTAACGCATGTGCTTTCCATTTACCGTCATTTACAGATAAGTTATTATGTAATTCTAGTCGTTTAGTAGCTACTGGCCGACCAACTTTTTTAATGTAAGAATTGCCGTTTAAGTTATTATCTTGAAGAAATTGTAATACATTATTTTCATATATTCTTAAAACCGAAACATCAATATATTTAAGATTTACAGTTTCAAAATTAATTTTTAAATTACTTGATGATGGCAAAATAGAACCATTAGATAGCAACCTAACTGCAGGTTTAATTTGTTCAAAAGCAATACGTTCTTCAAACTTACTTTTTAATTTAAGACCATCTACACTTTGTATACCATCAAAAACCTCTAGTAATACTGTTCCGTTAATTTCAATAGATGGATAAACTTTTAAAGTATTTCCACTAACAGAAAATTTTAAATTATTATCACCTTCTATTACTACTAATCCTTTAAAGTTTTGATCTTTTTTAATCGGATCAGAAAAATTAATATTTAGTTGTGACCTTGATCCTTTTTCTGTTAAAGCATCTAATATTGTAAAGTTATTTTTTCCTGGAATTATTAATGTATTTACTCCTTTGCTATTAATATCATGCTTTGTACCATCCCAAGAAATTTCTAATTCACTGTCTTCGTCAAAACGCTTAATACTATCTATTTTAAACTCAAAAAGATTCCCTTCTTTAACAGTTTTATCAAATTTCACAGTAATTACTTCCCCTTTTTGTTTAATACTAACTAGTGATTGTGCTGTTTCTAATGTAAGTACATCTGCACTTCGTAATTGTCCATCTATATATTGATATTCTTTAGAATATGATTGCAATGCATTAGTGTTTATAGAAAATTGTTGTTCTAATGTTTTTACAAAAAATGTAAGTTCTTCTAAATCTTCAGGTACATTATCAATTATATCTTCTAAAGCTAAAACAAAAGCATATGTAGTATTTTGCTTAAACCCTTTTTCTGGTATAAATGCAATAGTTTTATTATCAAGAGCGACAACTTTACCCGCTACGTTGGGTGACACTTCAAACAAATCGCTATCTAATTCATCTCCTGTATTCCATGATTCAATTGGATTTTTTAATATGACACGAACATCACTTTTTACCGAAATAACTCCGTGTGTAATTTCAACTACTTGATCTTGATATAAGTTAAGATTATCTGTTTGACTTGCAAAATCGCTGGTCTTATTCTTACAGCCAATAGTAAATAAAATAAATACTAAAATTATTGATAATGATTTAATACTCATAAAGTTGGTTTTTAAAACAGTAAAGCTAAATGGTTTTTTACTATATATACTAACTGAAAACAGGGATATTTATTTCACAACTAATGCTTCATAACAATCATTTAAAACCTACAGATCTACATCTATAAATTATCCATAAATATTAATTATGAATTTAACAATACAAACATCATAGTTTTACATTGTTATTAATAATTAATGTATTTCGTCGAAAATAAAATTAACCTTATAGCATATCACTATTTTTTTATTAAAATTACACTATTGATTAATTAATCATTTAGAGAAACGAAACACCCCCCATTTTTCATCTCTTTTCCTACTTACAAATAAACCATTATGAAGATGAGAATGCATTATGCACTCTTGGTTTTATTTGTATTGATAATTAGCTCTTGTGGCAAAGAGGGGATAGAAAATACAGTAATAATAGAATCTGAGAACGCTACTACAGTAGAAGAAGAATTATTAACTATTGTAAACCAACACAGATTAGATTTAGGTTATGAATCTTTAGCCTATAGCGAAATTGCCTATAAGTATGCAAATGAACATACTGATTACATGATAGCAATAGGCGATATAAATCACGACAATTTTAGCTCAAGAGCCTCAAATTTTTGTGATGAAGTTGATGCATTGTCTGTTTCAGAAAATGTTGGAAAAAATTATGACACAGCAATTGAAGCTTTTGAAAACTGGTATAATAGTGCTGAACACAGAAAAACAATTGAAGGTAATTTTTCGCATACTGCTATAAGTGTAAAAATAGACGAATATGGAGAATTTTACTTTACTGAGTTATTTTATTTGGTTAGCGATAATTAATTTAAAAAGCAATAAACAATACTTTCTATCATTTTAACTGTAATTTATCTTGATATTTTTTTAACTTTCGTCAAAAAGTTAATAATGGCAATTGCACCACCTTTCAATCTTACAAAATGGATTTCAGAAAATAGAGATTTATTAAAACCACCTGTTGGTAACAAAAACCTTTACAAAGAGTCTGGTGATTATATTGTTATGATTGTAGCTGGACCAAATGCGCGTAAAGATTATCATTACAATGAAACCGAAGAGTTGTTTTATCAATTAGAAGGCACCATAGAAGTACATATCCAAGAAGACGGCATTAAAAAAACTATGACACTTGGTCCTGGCGATATGTATTTACACCCTGCAAAAGTTCCGCATTCTCCGGTTAGACATGAAAACTCTATTGGTTTAGTTATTGAAAGAAAAAGAAACCACATGAATGTTGATGATGGCTTACTTTGGTTCTGTGATAATTGCAACCACAAATTATATGAAGCATATTTTACATTAAACGATATTGAAAAAGACTTTTTAGCGCATTTTAAATATTTTTATTCTTCTGAAGAATTAAGAACCTGTTCAAATTGCGGAACTACAATGCCTGTTGATCAACGTTTTATTTCAAAAGATTAAACTATGAATATAACACTTAAAATAGTTATTGGTTTTATTGCATTTTTACACCTTTATATCATGTGGTTTGAAATGTTTGCTTGGACCACAAAAGGAAAAAAAGTATTTAGTAGCCTAGCAAAAGATCTTTTTGAACCAACAAAAGCAATGGCTGCAAACCAAGGTTTATATAACGGTTTTTTAGCCGCGGGTTTAATTTGGACTTTTTTTATTAATACTTCAGAATGGCAGTATAACATTTCTTTATTTTTTTTAAGTTGCGTTGCTATTGCAGGCGTTTACGGAACTTTTACTGTTGACAAAAAAATTCTATTTGTACAAACAATTCCCGCTTTAATAGCTATTCTTTTAGTGCTACTACAGTAAAATTTTCTTTAATAGAATATTCGTAACTTTGATTAAAATATAACATTTAACGATAAAAAAGTTATAAAATGTCGAAAATAGCTGCCGATTTCGGTATAAATGACGCTTTAATTACATTAGGAATTAAAGCTACAAATAAAGGAACCTCAACAGGATTAAAGAACTTCGGAGGAGGTTATGAAATAACTTCACATTCTCCTGTAGATGGAGCAAAAATTGCAAAAGTTACCACAACTACAAAAAACGATTATGAGACGGTAATGCAAACTGCAACTGTAGCTTATAAAAAATGGCGTACTAAACCTGCTCCATTACGTGGTGAAATTGTTCGTCAGTTTGGCGATAAACTTAGAACTTATAAAGAACCATTAGGGAAATTAGTTTCTTATGAAATGGGAAAATCATATCAAGAAGGTTTAGGTGAGGTTCAAGAGATGATTGATATCTGCGATTTTGCAGTAGGGCTTTCAAGACAACTACATGGTTTAACCATGCACTCTGAAAGACCGGGACATAGAATGTATGAACAATATCACCCCATGGGAGTAGTAGGTATAATTTCTGCTTTTAATTTTCCTGTTGCCGTTTGGGCTTGGAATACAGCATTGGCATGGATTTGTGGCGATGTTTGTGTTTGGAAACCTTCAGAAAAAACACCGCTATGCGGTATTGCTTGTCAAAATATTATAGCTGAAGTATTAAAAGAAAACAATTTACCTGAGGGTATTTCTTGCTTAATAAATGGAGATTATACTGTGGGTGAATTTATGACTAATGATACTCGTATTCCGTTAATATCTGCTACAGGTTCTACTAGAATGGGTAAAATTGTAGCACAAACAGTAGCTGGTCGTTTAGGTAAATCACTATTAGAGCTTGGTGGTAATAATGCCATTATAGTTACACCTGATGCTGATATTAAAATGACAGTTATTGGTGCTGTATTTGGTGCCGTTGGTACTGCTGGGCAACGTTGCACTTCTACAAGAAGACTAATAATTCATGACAGCATTTATGAACAAGTTAAAAATGCAGTTGTTGACGCTTACAAACAATTAAAAATTGGAAACCCTCTAGATCAAAACAATCATGTAGGTCCAGTAATTGACGCTGATGCCGTTACTAAATACGAAAAAGCATTAGAAGAAGTTATTAAAGAAGGTGGAAAAATTATAGTAGAAGGTGGAAAACTTGAAGGTTCTGGCTATGAAAGTGGTTGTTATGTAAAACCAGCTATTGCTGAAGCTGAAAATGATTACAGCATTGTACAGCATGAAACCTTTGCTCCTGTTTTATATCTTATAAAATATAGTGGTGATGTAACAAATGCTATTGAATTGCAAAATGGTGTTTCCCAAGGGTTGTCATCAGCGATCATGACAAATAATTTACGTGAAGCAGAATTATTCCTTTCTACAAATGGTAGTGACTGTGGTATCGCAAATGTAAACATTGGCACATCTGGTGCAGAAATTGGTGGTGCTTTTGGTGGTGAAAAAGAAACTGGAGGTGGTAGAGAATCAGGATCTGATGCATGGAAAGTCTATATGAGAAGACAAACTAACACCATAAATTACACTACCGAATTACCATTAGCCCAAGGGATAAAGTTTGATTTATAAAATAAAAATACCCACATTTTTATTAATTAATAAACATGTGGGTATAAACAATAACCAAACAAACTATATTTTTTTAAACAAAAAAATACTCTCTTCGCACCTTAAATTTGTTTAGGAAAAAGAGCTTAATTTTTATTTTTTATTTAAAATTTTAAGTAAAAAAAACAATTTTTGAGATTCAGCATTGATGATATAAAATTATTTACAAACGAAAACAAATTGTCAAAAAAGAATCTAATTCTTAAAAATTAACAAGTTATTTAATTGATAATGAAGATTTAATGTGAAAAATTTTAACATTTTAAAGTTTTTTTTAATACTTTGCTAGAGTAACACTAAATCATAAATAACAATGACCAAAAAAACACAGTATCTACTAGGTATTATATTTACCATTCTAGTAGGAATCTATTTTTATTGGACCTGTTGCAGTTCTTGCGCAACATCTTCCGAAAAAGAAAAGGTTATAGTTGAAGAACCAATTATTAAAGAGCAACCTAAAGCTACTTCTTACCCCTTCTCTTTTAAAGATGGCGATTACAAAGTAAATGTTAGTGACAATTTTAACTTTAACCTATCTTCATCATCAATTTTACTTCCACTGTCTGAAAATGTCGAAGGAGAAATAAGTAATTTAAAAAATTATTTAAGTGACAATAGCAGTAAAGCATTCACCATTACAGGATTTTATACAAGTGAAGAAGCAAATAAATCTGTGTTTCCAAACTTAGGGTTAGCAAGAGCAAATGCAGTAAAAAATTATTTAGTAAAAAAAGGAGTGCCTTCTCACTCACTAAATATAAATGGAGAGCTTAAAGGTGATTTAACACCATCAACAGAAAATATTTTATTTGGTCCTGTAAGCTACAATATATCAGGAGAAACAGAAAATTTAGAAGATGAATTGAAAGCACTTCATGATCAAATTGTAGCAGACCCATTAGTTCTACATTTTCAAACTGGAGAAGCTGTAATAAATTTATCCACAATGCAGCGCCAAAAAATCGCAAACATATCAAGATACCTAGATAAAGTTGATAATGCTTCATGTTCAATTATAGGTCACACTGACAATCAAGGCAATAGAACTAATAATATAAAATTAGGCTTAGATAGAGCAGATTTCACAAAATCTTACCTAATTAATAATGGTATTTCAGAGGCAAAAATTACAACATCTTCTGAAGGTCCTGATAATCCAATCGCCAGTAATGATACTGATGAAGGTCGTAGTCAAAATAGAAGAACTGTTGTAACATTAAAATAATAACTCCTAATAAAAACTATAAATAATGAACTTTGAAAACTTAAACATTTGGTGCTGGATTATTCCTGCTTTAGTAGGTATTATCTGTGGAATTCTTGGATATTTAATCGGAAGATTAAAAGGAAATACAACCATAGATAATTCAGAAGACCTAACTATATGTAACGATAAGAATGCTAAGCTTGAGGCAGATTTAAAACTTTACAAAGAGAAAAACATTGGACTTGAAGCTGATTTAGCTGCATGCAAGTTAAAATTGACTTCTCCACCAACTCCTCCGACAACACAAACAGCTTCATTTACAGCTCCTGTTATTGCTACTATACCTTTTGATGGTGTTGCTGCTAAATTAGCTTTTGGAAAAAGTGTTAAAGAAAACGATTTAAAACTAGTAGAAGGTATTGGACCTAAAATAGAAGGAATGTTTAAAGAAAATGGGATTAAAACATGGAAGGCACTTTCTGATGCTACTGTAGCAGAATGCCAAGCTGTACTTGATACTGGCGGACCTAGATATAAAATTCACGATCCTGCATCATGGCCAATGCAAGCTAAAATGTGTTATGAAGGTAAATGGGCCGAATTAAACAAATGGCAAAATGAGCATAACCATGGTAAATTATAATATACCTAAAAACTAATATAAATAAAAAGGTTCGCTATGATTGCGAACCTTTTTTACTCTATGCTTTTGTTTTTTATTACAACCTACCGTTTGCATCAACCCACTTAAAGTTATATTGATCTTCAGGGTATTTCATACGTGTAGCAATACGTTCTAAACGAGAAGGAAGCTTCATTAAATAATCTCTAGCACGTTCTCCATCATCATTAAGACTTCTTATATTATCTAATTCCCAATACGCATTTAACTTCTTTAAAATTTCTATATAATCCATAGCTGTGTAAACACCTAAACGTTGTGCACAGTTAGAAAAGTTCTCAAAAGCAGTACCAATTGTTCCTCCTGATTCACGCAAAAAGTGTGCTGGCATTACAATTTTCTTTTTCATCATATCAGCAAACGCTAACATCATTTGGTTTGGATCGTGCTCAAATATAGATTTTACAAATTCTCTATATGCTAAATGGTGTCGCATTTCATCACCAGCAATAATTGTACACATTTTACCTAAAAGAACATTTCCTTTCTTTTTAGCCATTTGCCCAACTCTCTTATGAGAAATATTTGTCGCTAATTCTTGAAATGATGTGTATATAAAGTTTTTATACGGGTCTCTATCTGTACCAATATCAAAACCATCTGCAATTAAGTGTTGCGTAGTGATTTCAACTTCTTTCATATTTACTCTACCAGAAAGGTATAAGTACTTGTTTAAAACATCACCGTGACGATTTTCTTCAGCAGTCCAATTACGAACCCATTTAGCCCAACCATTACGTTTATTTTCACCATGTTGATCAACACCTTCAACATCCATTAACCAAGATTCATATGTTGGCAATGCTTCTTCAGTAATTGTATCGGCAACCATAGTTACCCAAAAGTCGTAACCAAGTTCTTTAGACTCTTCTTGTATTTGCTTTACAGCTTCTAAAAATCCGTCGCTCTGCGAATCTGGCAAAAAATCTGTTGGTTGCCAAATATCTTCAACTGGAATAAGAAACTGATCTATAAAACCAGAAACTTTATCCTCAATCGCCCGCATAACTTCTATTCTAATATTTTTTGCTGACATATCTATTTTTTTTCAAAGTTCGTTATAATAGCGCAATTCCTCTAAAAATTGAGCTTTTTTTTAATTTTGGTCAATTTCTACCTTTCTCAGTCGGATAAAAAGTATGAACAGGATTGCTCTGCCATACAGTTTTACGATCAACATCAATTATTGAAATTGGTCCTTTAAAAGCTGCTCCAGTATCAATATTCCATACATTTGCTGCATTTTGAGGTGTTGTTTTCCCTATTCTGGTTACAGGCGTATGACCTATATATATTTCTGAATAATTTAATAATCTTTTTGGGTAAAGAGGATCTTCTTTTGTCAACTCAGGATTTAGGCAAAGTACCATCTCCCACAAAGTTCTA
Organism: uncultured Cellulophaga sp.; assembly: GCA_947496695.1. Classification (GTDB taxonomy): domain Bacteria; phylum Bacteroidota; class Bacteroidia; order Flavobacteriales; family Flavobacteriaceae; genus Cellulophaga. Next base: position 458,610 of record CANMEI010000002.1, read on the forward strand.
TCCCAATAAAAAGTTTTTGTAAAATACTCAAAATCAATTCCTTTTAAGTTAGTAAAACCTGCATGAAGAAACAAACGTTTTTTAGTATCAAGATAATAATTCTCTAAATCAGCATAAAAACCAATATGTAGTTGCTTAGTTTTATCATCTAATTTTTGATACGAATTCATTGTAGCTTCACCACCATGTTGAAACCATTGTGGATTGTCTTTACCTTCTTCTAACCAAGCTCTACATAATTCATCATGATTACCTCTGATAAATGTACAATTATAAGTGCTTTTCAATTCTATTAGAAAATTAACAGTTTCAGTAGCATCACTCCAACCATCAACATAATCACCTAAAAAAATTAAATGATCATCTTTTGTTACATTCGCTTTTTCTAATACTTGTTTTAACGCCTTTAATCCTGAATGGATATCTCCTATTGCTAATGTTCTCATGCTTATGCAAAAATGCTAATTACTCCGATTATAATTACTATAAATAGTACTAAAAAAAAGATTTTCCAAAAAGAATATGGCCTCACTCCACTTATTATTCCTGTCTGCCCGTTAATATAAAAACGATATTCTTTTCCCGAATACTTGTATGTACTTATATATACAGGTACTAAAATATGTTTAAAAGTTTCATCAGTTAATTTAATGTTTGCATTTGAAACACGTTGAGTATCACCCCCAATATCACGCTTAATCCAGCTATATGCAATGTTTTTTGCTTCTTGAAATGATTGATGATGCCCATCTTTTAATGAAATTGTATACTTCTCTGTAACAAAGCCTGAAAGATATTTCGAATTAAAAACAACTAAATCACTCAAATTCCAATTGGCAATTTTTGCAGGTATATCTCTTTGCTTTTTTTCTGATGCATTAATTAAAATATCATCAATAAAACCTTTTACAGAACCCGAGGCACTAGACCATCTAATTTTTCTAACTTGCTTAGTTTGTGTACCGTTTTTAGTTTTGTAGCGTTGCGTTTCATAATAATAATCACCTCTTTCCCCTTGATATGTAGCAAACAAATTGGCATCAAATGTCCAATGAGGCATATAAACACCATGAAGACCTTCAGCATCTAAAGCTGCCTTTTTAAGTTTTTCAGGTGCAAACCATAAGCCATTTACCCATGTTTTAAAAATAGATTTTGCTTTTTTGACATCTAATTGAAAAGGTATTAAAGCTCCTGGTAAAATCCAACCTTCTTTTTCAACGTCTTCCCGAATAAGTGGTTCACTACAATAAATACAGTCTAATGACTTATAGTTTTCTTCAACATGTTGATTAGCACCACAATTTTTACAGTGTAACAATTCTATTGTTTCTGTATAGGCATTTTCACCAACAATTTTTAAATAGTGTTCAAGCTCTAACTCTTCAAAGCTAGTTTTAGTTTGCTCAATAAACTCCTCATAACCACAATACTCGCATTTTAGTTGATCAGAACCTGGTTTGTATTTTAGTTCTGCTCCACAATTAGAGCATGATTTTTTATGTTCTGACGAAAAAATTTCTGCCATATTTTTTATTACTGAAAGCAGTTATATTAAAATTCAGTTTTTATTTATAAAAATTATTGTGCGGGTAATGGTGGTGGCGTATTACCTCCTAAGAAAACCTTAAGCTCTTCAATATCTTTTAAAGCTCCCCAATTTGCCATTCCTTGCTTCCAAATTAAAGACTCTTTATTAATAGTGCGGTTCGCAAAAAGCTCTTTCAACTTGTCAAAAGGAACAGGCCCCATTTGAGTGCCATTAGATGCATAGTGATACATAACTTGAACTGGCATTGGTGGCGGAACTGGCGTTTGTTGTACATTAGTATTTGGTTGTTGTACCATTTGCGGACTCATCATACCACCCATTTGTTGTGCCAAGGCAAAACCCATACCCATACCCATGCCAGCACCAGCTGTACCACCTTCATTTTGCGCAGCTTGTTCAATAGCTTTTGCTGTTTTAAATTGGGTAAGTTTATTTAAATCTAACTTATCAAGTCTACTGTACTCAAAAATCTCTTTTTTAAGTTCTTCAGGCATTGATACGTTTTCAATATAAAAACGTTCTAACAAAATACCAACTCTGCCAAATTCTGATTGCATTACCTCTTGGCAAGTTTCTGATAATTCCGTCGTATTTGCTGCATATAATTCTATTGGTAAATTTGCTTCACCAACGGTATCAGTAAAACGAGTAACTATTAAGCTTTTAAGATGTTCATTTACTTCGTAATTCGTAAAGTTACCATCTGTACCTACAACATCAACAACAAACTTTCCTGGATCTTGAATTTTAAAACTATATGTACCAAAAGCTCTAATTTCAGTAAGCCCGAAACGGTCGTCATTTAAAATTACAGCATTTTTAGTACCCCATTTTTCATCGGTAAACAACGTTGTATTTACAAAATAAACTTCAGCTTTAAATGGACTATTAAAACCATACTTCCAACCTTTTAAGGTTGTTAAAAGTGGTAAGTTTTGTGTATTTAAAGTATACGTACCCGGTGTAAAAACATCAGCTAACTGCCCTTCATTTATAAAGACTGCAGTTTGTCCTTCACGAACAATTAATTTTGCATTATTTTTAATTTCATTTTGGTAACGTTCAAACCTATGAACAATAGTATCATTAGTATTATCAAGCCACTCGATAATATCAATAAACTCATGGCTTAATTTATTTTTTATTTCATCAAATAATCCCATACTGGTTTGTGTTTTAATATTTTTCTTCAAGATACTTATTATCTTAAAATAGGGCAATATATAAGCTAATATTTTAAAGTAGAATTAACGTTAACTGTAACTAATTGGTCGCCGGTTTTTTAGTTATATTTTACTTTACGTAAAATCCGCAGTGATTCTTTTAGAGATTGGTAAACTTTCTCATCAAATGCTTTTATTAAGAATCGAGATTTCTCTAATTTATCTTTAGCTTCTTCAAATCCGTTTAAAAAACAAATTAAATAGGTTGCTGGTAAATTTTCGAAATCTATTTTTTCTCTTGGTGTTAAACTTGATTTTTTCTTAATTTTTTCAATTAAAAAATTATTTGAGTTATAAATATGATGTAATACTTTTTTATCGTATTCTGGTGCTTCAAATATTAAGTTGCTCTGTATTTGATATGTTCCATTACTTTTAAACGTGATAACTACTTTTTCTAATGGGTAATATTTTTGTTGTTTTCCTAAACCTAATTGTACATATTCTACTGTAGTAAATGAGTGCTCGTCATATGATATTGTAATTTCATCTAATGCAGAATAAAAAAGCTTTACTTGTTCATTAATTAATTCAATATCAACCCTTGAATAATAACTTTCATTTCTAACTTTTTTTCTTTTTCCTGCCCAGCAAACAACAAACTGTTCTTTAAAAACTTTATACTCGCTTGTTAAGTTTTTATGCCTGTTATTTATAAAGTCTATTACTCCATCAAGGGTTAATTCTATATTATTTCGAGCATGTAACTCTATGGTTGCAACAGCATCAGCATTAATATCTTTCAGCTCAATATCAAAAACCTTAGGTAAGCTTATACTACCTTCTCTAAAAAAAACAGAACCTCCATAATATTTCCAAATATTTTTACGCAATGAGCATACATTACCTGTAGATTTTATAGTTACCAAACCAACAACCTTACCTTCTGGAAGGTGTGGAAAAGGAATGTTTTCATAAGAAATAATAGGAGCCTGAACTAAGTATGCATTAACAAGATTCTGAATTTTACTATCATCAAAAAAATCAACCCCAACAATCTTATTATCCTCATCTTCTACGCCAATAACAATAAATGAATTGTTTTTAGGATTGCTATTTGCTAATGCACAAACATGTTTTAAAAATTTTGCCTTCCCTTCTTTCTCTCCAATAGAGATAAATCTTTTTTTATCATAAAAACTATTTTCGTCGTTATGAGCTAAAAGGTTTTTTACAAGAAGGCGTTTATTAATCATTACTCTTTAGTCAAAATAGTAGCTGTTGCTTGTGCTATTGGCACTACAACCAAATCTGTAATATTTACATAATAAGGTCTCGTAACCACAAAATAAACAATATCGGCTATATCTTCAGGTCTAAGAGGTTCAAAACCCTTATAAACATTTTCTGCACGATTTTCATCACCTTTAAAACGAACTTTACTAAATTCTGTTTCAACCAAGCCTGGGTGCACTGCACCAACTCTAATCCCGTGTTTATGAAGATCTATTCTCATACCTTGGTTAATTGCATCTACAGCATGTTTTGTGGCGCAATATATACCTCCATTAGGGTAAACTTCTTTAGCTGCTGTTGAACCTATGTTTATAATATGCCCTGATTTTTTTGTTACCATTCTAGGTACAATTGCTTTAGAAACATAAAGAAGACCTTTAACGTTAATGTCAATCATTGAATCCCAATCATCTGTATCACCCTCATCAATAGGCTCTAGACCATGTGCATTACCAGCGTTATTTATTAGAATATCAATCTCAGAAAATTCTTTTGGCAAAGATGTTATTGCTTCGAAAACTTCTTTTTTATTACGGATATCAAAGCTTAAAATGTGAACTTCGGTTTTAGTTCCTAATTCTTTTTTTAACGCCTCAAGTCTTTCTTTTCTTCTACCACACAAAATAAGTTGAATTCCATTTGATGCAAATAATTTTGCAGTAGCTTCTCCAATACCACTAGTTGCTCCAGTAATAAAGGCTATTTTATTTTTCTTTTCCATATTATGTAATACTAATAATCTTCTACAAGATTTCAAAAAAACTTGTAGATATTGTTACATATTTGTGAAATTATAAATTTATTGCCTTAAAACAGTCACAAAACGAAGTGATTGCTATAAGTTTTAACCAATTGTTAACAGCTGATATCTAAATAAATTTTCAATTTGCAGTTCAATTTGTTAGCTTGTCAAAATAATTAAAACATATGGAAGAAAATACTTCAATCGATATTAGTGCAATCAATGAAAAAATTGCTCAAGAAAGTGCTTTTATTGATCTATTAATGTTAGAGATGAACAAAGTAATTGTTGGTCAAAAACATATGGTTGAACGTTTATTAATTGGTTTATTAGGTCAAGGACACATTTTATTAGAAGGTGTACCTGGTTTAGCAAAAACATTAGCAATAAACACTTTAGCTAAAGCTGTAAAAGGTAGTTTTAGTAGAATACAATTTACACCAGATTTATTACCTGCCGATGTTGTTGGTACCATGATATATAATATGAAAGACAATGATTTTTCTATTAAAAAGGGACCAATTTTTGCAAACTTTGTACTTGCTGATGAAATAAACAGAGCTCCTGCAAAAGTACAGTCTGCATTATTAGAAGCTATGCAAGAAAAGCAAGTTACTATTGGCGATCAAACATTTGTGCTTGACAAACCATTTTTAGTAATGGCGACTCAAAACCCAGTAGAGCAAGAAGGAACCTACCCATTACCTGAAGCACAGGTAGACCGTTTTATGCTAAAAACAGTAATTGATTACCCTAAGTTAACAGAGGAACAATTAATTATGCGTCAAAACCTAACTGGTAGTTATGAGCAAGTAAACCCAGTAGTAAGTGTAAATCAAATTTTAAGTGCCCAAAAAGCAGTTAAAGAAGTTTACATGGATGAAAAAATTGAGAAATATATTCTTGATATAATTTTCGCTACACGCTACCCTGAAAAATATAAACTAGAAGAGTTAAAGCCACTTATTAGTTTCGGTGCTTCTCCTAGAGGTAGTATTAACCTAGCAAATGCGGCTAAGTGTTATGCATTTATAAAAAGAAGAGGTTATGTAGTTCCTGAAGATGTAAGAGCTGTAATTTATGATGTTTTAAGACACAGAATTGGTATTACTTATGAAGCTGAAGCTGAAAATATAACCTCAGAAGAAATCATTAGTAAAATTGTAAACGAGATTGAAGTTCCTTAACAACTAATTTTTAAACACTTTTCAGACAGGAGTGTTTAAATGAGGACTAAAAATAAAGTTTATAAAAAGACCTTTTTCTTAAAAAGAAAAAGGCTCGATAGAGACCAAAATGGATACCAAAGAATTATTAAAAAAAGTTCGTAAAATCGAAATAAAGACACGTCGTCTTTCCGATCATGTTTTTGGTGGGGAATATCACTCAACCTTTAAGGGACGTGGTATGACGTTTAGTGAAGTGCGCCAATACCAATTTGGTGATGATGTTCGTGCTATCGATTGGAATGTTACCGCACGGTATAACGAACCCTATATTAAAGTTTTTGAAGAAGAACGTGAACTTACCATGATGCTAATGGTAGATGTTAGTGGTTCTGAACTTTTTGGTAGTAGCAATCAATTTAAAAATGAAATTGTAACTGAAATTGCAGCAACTTTAGCTTTCTCTGCATTACAAAATAATGATAAAATTGGAGTACTACTTTTCTCTGATCAAGTAGAGCTTTTTATTCCTCCTAAAAAAGGAAAAAGTCATGTACTACGTATTATTAGAGAACTTATTGAATTTAAGCCAAAAAGCAAAAAAACAGACTTGGCTGTTGCATTAAAGTACTTAACTAATATACTTAAGAAAAAAGCTATTGTATTTGTATTGTCTGACTTTATTACAGACGATTATTTACAAACATTAAGAATTACAGGTAAGAAACATGATGTAACCGGTATTCGTATTTATGATGAGCGTGAAGAAACTATACCTAATATAGGAATGGTTCAAATGGAAGATACCGAAACTGGTCAATTACAATTAGTAAATACACAGTCAAAAAAAGTACGACAAAATTATAGCAAATTCTACCAAGAAAGAGTTGACTATTTTCAGACTACATTTTCAAAATCTGGTTGTGGTACGTTAAGTTGTCGAGTTGATGAGAGTTACGTAAAAAAATTATTAGGCTATTTTAAGCGAAGAGGATAATGAATAGTATATATGAAAAATTAAAGTTAGAAAATGTAAAATCGTCATTTAAACGGTTTATTTTTCTATGCTTAATTTTCTCTGGTTTTTTTGGTTTATCACAAACAGTTAAATCAGAGATAGATGTAAATTCTATAAAAATAGGTGAACAAATAAATTTTATCGTAAACGTAAAAGCGGATAGTACTGATACTATTATTTTTCCTGAAGGTCAAACATTTGCTCCTCTTGAAATGGTCGAATCATTTGCTACAGATACTATAAAAGAAGACGCCAAATTTACATTGATTAAAAAATATGCATTAACGCAGTTTGATTCTGGATCGTATACGTTACCTCCACAGCAAATTACGATTAATGAAAAACCATTTTTTACTGATTCGTTAAAAATTGATGTAACCACTGTGGCTGTAGATACTATGGCTCAAAAAATGTATGATATTAAAGACATCACTAATGTTGAAAAATCAAGTACATTTCCATGGGCATGGGTTTTAGGTATTTTAGCAACACTAACCATTATTTGTGGCTTACTTTATTGGTTTGTTTGGAGAAAAAAGAATCTTACCGAAGAAGAAAAAGTCGCTTTATTACCACCATACGATAGAGCAATGCTTGAACTTAAAAAATTAGAAAACTCAAAATATCTAATTCAAGATGAATATAAACAGTACTATTCTGAATTGACCGATATTGTACGTTCTTACTTAGAAGAAGACGTACACATTTCTGCATTAGAAAGTACAACTGACCAACTAATTGAAAAATTAGAAATGCTTAAAGATGCTGGAAACTTAAAAATTGACAGCGACACTTTAAATCAGTTTAAAAGAATATTACAAACATCTGATTTGGTAAAGTTTGCGAAATCAAAACCAGATACTTCTATAGCTGAGCAAGACAGAAAATCTATTGAAAACATTGTTACTAAAACAAAAGATGCTATTCCACCACCAACAGAAGAAGAATTATTACAGCGTGAAGAGTATCTAGAAGAGTTAGAACGTAAAAAACAACGCAAAAAAATTAATATCACTATTATTACAATAGCATCGGTAGTAGTTATTGCTCTTAGTGTATGTATTAAATATTTTGGATTTACTTATATAAAAGATACGATACTGGGTCACCCAACAAAAGAGTTGTTAGAAAGTGATTGGGTTGCTAGTTCTTATGGCTATCCACCAATAAATATCGAGACTCCTAAAATACTACTACGTCAAAGAATTGAGTTGCCTGCAGAAGCAAAAGCAAGTATTAAAGAATATCAAATGTTTGCTTACCAAAGTGCCTTAGACTTATTTAGTATTGGTGTAACCTCAACAACATTAAAACAGGAAGTAGAGCCTAATATCGAACAATCTGTAGAATTTTTCTTAAAAGATTTAGAAAATAAAGGGGCAAAAGATATTACTACTAAATCAGAGGAGTTTACAACACAAAGTGGAGTGAAAGGTCTAAAATCTTACGGCTCAGGAAAGTTTAAATTCCCTGATTCTGAAGAATTAGAAAATGGCAAATACACCATCTTGACTTTTGCAGGTAAAGGTTTTCAACAACAAGTATTGCTTACTTGGTTAGAAGATGATACCTATGCACAATCAATTGTAGACCGTATAATAAGTAGTGTCGACGTTAAAACAGAATAATAATGCTGAATAATATAGAATTTGCTAACCCACAATTTTTTTGGTTGTTTTTATTACTTCCATTAGCTGTGCTTTGGTATATATTTAAGCGAAAAGATCAAACTTCTACTTTAAAAATAGCAACAATAAAAGGGTTTTCTACAGATAGTTTATTACCAAAGTTAAAACCAATTTTATTTGTATTGCGATTAATTGCTTTAGCTGCAATTATAACAGCTTTAGCAAGACCACAAACAGAAGACGTATCTACACAAACAAAAACTACAAAAGGTATTGATATTGTTATTGCTATTGATATATCATCAAGTATGTTAGCACGTGACTTAAAACCAAATAGGCTAGCAGCTTTAAAAAAAGTAGCCGGTAATTTTATAAAAGAAAGACCAAGCGACAGAATAGGTTTAGTTGCGTATGCAGGTGAAAGTTATACTAAAACACCTATTACGAGTGATAAATCTATCGTACTAAACTCTTTAAGTGAAATTACTTATGGAACTTTAGAAGATGGTACTGCAATTGGTATGGGCCTTGCAACATCCGTAAATAGGCTAAAAGAAAGTAAGGCAGTAAGTAAAGTAATTATTTTATTAACGGATGGTGTCAATAATTCTGGATTTATAGAACCTCAAACAGCTGCTGAATTAGCTATAGAATATGGCATAAAAACCTACACTATAGGCCTAGGTACTAACGGAAATGCACTTTCTCCAATCGCTTATAACAATGATGGTTCATTTAGGTATGGAATGAGACCTGTTGAAATAGACGAGAAACTTCTTGAATCTATTGCTGAAGCTACCGGAGGTGCTTATTTTAGAGCAACAGATAATGAAAGTTTAGAAGAAATTTACGACGAAATTAATAAATTAGAAAAAACTGAAATAGAAGAATTTAAATACACCAAATACGAAGAAAAATACCGTTCTTGGCTATTAATAGCAGGCTTGTTATTAGTGTTAGAATGGGTATTACGTAATACTATATTCAGAAGTTTTATTTAGGTAAAAGACGAAGCATAAAAAATGATTCAATTAGAAGAAAAAATATATTTTTATTTATTTTTCATCATTCCTGTAATAGTGGTACTTTTTGTGCTATTACAGTTATGGAAACGTAGCACGCAGAAAAAATTTGGAGATTTAGAGCTATTAAAAAGATTAACTCCTAATAAATCAATCTTTAAAGCAACATTTAAACTTATTCTTTTTTTAATTGGTTTATCTCTACTAATTGTAGCTCTTGTTAATCCTAAAATTGGCACCAAACTTGAAACAGTAAAAAGAGAAGGTGTAGATATTGTTTTCGCTTTAGATGTATCTAAAAGTATGCTTGCTGAAGATATAGCGCCAAATAGACTAGAAAAAGGAAAACGTTTGGTATCTGAAATTATCAACCAATTGGGTAGTGACCGTATTGGTATTATCGCTTACGCTGCACAAGCCTATCCACAATTACCAATAACAACTGATTACGGTGCTGCTAAAATGTTTTTACAGAGCATGAATACAGATATGCTTTCATCTCAAGGTACAGCAATAAATGAGGCTATAAATTTAGCTTCGACTTATTTTGATGATGATCAGCAAACAAACAGAGTCCTCTTTATTATTTCTGATGGTGAAGACCATGCAGAAGGTGCTGCACAAGTTGCTATTGAAAAAGCAGTGGAAGAAGGTATTCGTGTATATACAATAGGTGTTGGTAAAACAAAAGGTGCACCAATCCCTTTAAAAAGAAACGGCGTTGTTGAAAGTTTAAAAAAAGACATGAATGGCGATGTAGTAATTACTAAATTAAACGAAGCAATTCTACAAGAAATAGCAAAAGAAGGAAACGGTGAATATATTAATGGTGACAATACAAAAGAAGCTGTTGATTATATAAAAGAAAAACTTAATCAAATGGATAAAAAAGAATTTGAAGCTAAGCAATTTGCTGAATACAAAGATCAATTTCAATGGTTTTTAGGCTTTGGATTTTTAATATTATTCATAGACATTTTCGTTTTAGACCGAAAAACAAAATGGCTTAGAAAACTTAATTTATTCAAAGAAAAAAATAAGTAACATGAAAAATATCGTATTTATACTACTTCTTGTTGCAAGTTTTACAAATGCTCAAGAAACAAAAGAAGAACAAGAAGAGCAACGCTTAAAAAATTTACAAGAATCAAAAAATTACACATGGGATGGCAATAAAGCTTTATCAGAAAAAGATTTTGTTAATGCAGAAGCTGAATATCGAAAAGCAATAGCCTTAAGTAATGATAATAGTGTAGCTCCATATAATTTAGGAAACGCATATTATATAAATGAAACCTATAATGAGGCTTTTACAAGATACAAACAAGCAGGTGAATTAGCTACTAGTAAGGTTGATAAACATAAAGCATACCATAATATGGGGAATGTTTTTATGAAAGAAAAACAATATGAAAAAGCTGTTGAAGCATATAAACAAGCATTAAGAAACGATTCTACTGATGAAGAAACTCGTTACAATTTGGCTTTAGCACAAGAGATGCTTAAAAAACAACAAGAGGAAGATCAAAAGAATAAAGATCAGAATAAAGATCAAGAAGATAAAGACGACAAAAAAGACGAGAACGAAGATAACAAAGACGGAGAAGGAGAAGATAAAGAAGGAGATAAAGGCGACGAAAAAGAAGAGGACAAAAAAGATCAAGGAGACAAAGGAGACGAGAAAAAAGAAGATAAGAAAGACGGAGAAGGAGACAATAAAGAAAAAGAAGATAAGGATAAAGGTGAAAAACCTAAAGAAGGTGAAGGTGAAGGAAAACCACAACAAAGACCTAGCCAGTTATCACCACAACAAGTACAAAATCTCTTAGATGCTATGCAAAACGAAGAGAAAAAAGTGCAAGAGAAAATGGATGCTAAAAAAGTAAAAGGAGTAAAAACCAAAAACGAAAAAGATTGGTAATGCAATTTAAATTAAAAAATAGTATTGCGCTTATATGTTTATTGTTTTTCGCTTTTCAACTACAAGCGCAAGATGATGAGGTTACTTTTGATATGTCTGTTAGTAAAGATAAATTGGGTCTTAATGAACGGTTAAGGGTTGATTTTGCCATGAATTATGATGGTGATAATTTTACACCTCCTGATTTTAAAGGTTTTAATGTAGTCATGGGACCTGCACAATCAATAAGAAATTCATGGGTTAACGGTGTACGCTCATATTCTAAAACATATTCTTACACCTTAGTACCTACATCACAAGGTAAACACACTATAGGCCAAGCTTCTATAATTATTAAAGGTAAAATATATAAGTCTCTCACAAAAGACATACTAGTTACAGCTGCTGTAAAAGACCCTAATGCACCACCATCAGCATCGTCTATAGCTGATGATAACTTACATTTAGTTGCAGAAGTTTCAAAAGTAAATCCATACTTGAACGAAGCAATAAGTGTTATTTACAAATTATATGTTAGTAACTCTATTAATGTAAGTAATTTTAGACCTCTTGACAATCCTAAATACAATAATTTTTGGAGCCAAGATATGCCTGTAAAACAATACAATATTGAAGAGGGTACTTACGAAGGCAAACCATATAAATTTGTCACCTTGAAACGTGTTGTTTTGTATCCGCAAAAAAGTGGAAAATTAGATATTGAACCTTTATCACTAGAAGTTTCAGTTGATGTACCTTCTGGTAGAAGAGATTTTTTTGGCAGACCATTATACACATCTACAAACAAAAACGTATCAGCAGGTAGCAGAACAATTAATGTTAAAAAATTACCTGAAAAAGGTAAACCTGAAAACTTCAGTGGTGCAGTTGGTGACTTTCAATTTTCAGTCACTACAAACAAGACAGCATTAAATGCTTCTGAATCTTTACAAGCAAGTGTTAAGGTTAATGGTTCTGGTAACTTAAAACTTTTTCAATTACCCGAGCCCAGTTTACCTAGTGCTTTAGAAGTTTATGAACCTGAATTTGATGAGAATGTTAAAACCACTATAAGTGGCATGAATGGTAGCGTAAAAAACAATTATACTATTGTTCCTAATTTTAAAGGAAAGTATCCTATACCTAGTATTTCATTTACATACTTTAATCCAAAAATAGAAAAATATATAAGCTTAAAATCTGATGAAATTCTTATAAATGTAATAAACGGACCATTAAACAATAGTTCGCCTAATACTAGCCAAACTGAAAATAAACAGTCGGTTATTACAACTGGAGACCAGTTTCAATTTATTAAGTTAGATACAAACTTAACTCCTATAAATTCAACATATTTTTATAACTCAAAATCATATTGGTTATGGTTGTTATTGCCATTATTATTAATACCAATTGCAATAATTTTTGGTAAAAAGCGAGAAGCTATAAGAAATGATGTTACTGGAAACAAAATTAGAAAAGCTAATAAACTTTCAAGAAAATACTTATCTACTGCTAAAAAATCTTTAGGCGATAAAGAGGCTTTCTATATTGCATTAGAAAAAGCATTACATAATTATTTAAAAGCTAAATTAAAAATTGAAACTTCAGAGTTTAGTAAAGACAAAATTTCTGAATTACTAGCTGAGAAAAAAGTTGATGATACTACAACACAAGGTTTTATTTCATTGTTAAAAAATTGCGAAATGGCACGTTACAGCCCTTTTTCAAATGTTCAAATGCAGCATGACTATACTAAGGCTAGTGAAGTGATTAATTCAATGGATAAGCAATTTAAAAGCTAATGAAAATGAAAAAAATACTATTCATATTTATAATATTCGTTGGTTATCTAGGCTTTTCACAAAATAAAGCTCTTTTTGAAGCAGCAAATAAAGCTTATAACAACGCCAACTATGATGTTGCCGCTAAGAATTATTTAAAAATAATAGAGAATGGTGAGCATTCTGCAGAATTATATTTTAACTTGGGTAATGTATATTATAAACAAAATCAAGTAGCTCCAAGTATTTATTATTTTGAAAAAGCATTACTATTAAAACCAAATGATAAGGATATAAAAAACAACTTAGCCTATGCTCAAAACATGACTCTAGACGCTATTGAGGTTTTACCCAAAACAGGGTTATCTAAAATATATAAACGCTTAACATCGTATTTCACCTTTGACCAGTGGGCATATACAAGCGTTATTTTAATGTTTCTATTTATTTTAGGTTACCTTTTATATTATTTCTTAAACTATGCCACGCAAAGAAGAGTTGCATTTATACTGAGTCTTGTTTTCTTGTTTTTATCTATTTCAAGTATAGCCATTGCATATATAGAATATGATTCATTTAAATCTGACCAACCCGCTATAGTTTTTGATAAAGAAGTTATTATAAAATCTGAGCCTAATAATAGCAGCCAAGAAACTTTTAGATTACACCAAGGCACTAAAGTTAATGTAATTGAAAAGTTGAACGATTGGAATAAAATTAAAATTGCCGACGGAAAAACAGGGTGGCTCTCTTCAGAAAGTATTAGATTACTTAAAGATATTTAATATTTTTAAGTAAAAAATATCGATTTGCATATATATTTGTAATTAATATGAATAATTTTTACAAAAAATTGCTTCAAGGACTTCTTCTTTTACTATGGTTATTCGTCATAGTAAGGCCGTCTATTAGTATTTTTTTACAAAAAGATTCTAAAGTTATTCTTACTAACCTTACCGAAGAGGAACATAAAGAACATGAACACGGTAAAAAAGAAAAAGAATCTGAATTATTTTATACAGACCATTCATTTATTACAATTAACATTTCAGAATTAAATTACAACATTCCATTTGTGTATCACAAAATGTGTATTTCTTCACATACACAAGATATTCAAGTACCCCCTCCTAAAGAAATAGCTTAATTTAACTTAAAATAAATTTAAAATTATTTCTTAACAAGATATGCATCTATGAAAATAGATTAGCATATAAATTTCAATCTATATTATGTTTAAAAACATTAAAAATGATTTGCCTGCAAGTGTCGTTGTCTTTTTCGTTGCATTGCCACTTTGTTTAGGTATTGCTTTAGCCAGTGGTGCACCTTTATTTTCTGGTGTTATAGCAGGTATTATTGGAGGTATTGTAGTAGGTGCATTATCTGGATCTAAAATTGGTGTAAGTGGACCCGCAGCAGGTTTAGCCGCTATAGTATTAACAGCAATTGGTACGCTCGGGGGTTATGAAAATTTTCTAGTTGCTGTAGTTTTAGGTGGTATTATTCAAATAATCTTTGGTATTTTAAAAGCTGGTGTAATTGGTTATTATTTTCCTTCATCAGTAATTAAAGGAATGCTTACTGGTATTGGTATCATAATTATATTAAAACAAATACCACACTTTTTTGGTTATGATCCTGATCCTGAAGGTGATTTTGCATTTTTTCAAGTAGATGGAAAAAATACTTTTGGGGAAATATTAGACACTGTAAATAATATAAGCCCTGGAGCAACACTTATAGCTATTATTGGTTTAAGTGTATTGCTTTTATGGGACAAAATATTATCAAAAAAAGGTAAGTTTTTTCAAATAATACAAGGCCCGTTAGTAGCTGTAGTACTAGGTATTGTATATTTTGTACTTACAAAAGATAATGAAGTTTTAGAAATTTCAGCAAAACATTTAGTAAGCGTTCCTATTCCCGAAGATACTGCATCATTCTTAGCACAATTTTCATTTCCAAATTTTAAAGCAATTACTAATCCACAAGTTTGGATTACAGGTTTTACAATTGCTTTAGTAGCAAGTTTAGAAACTTTACTGTGTGTTGAAGCTACAGATAAATTAGACCCTGAAAAAAATGTAACACCAACAAACAGAGAACTACTAGCACAAGGTACTGGTAATATTATTTCTGGTTTAATTGGAGGTTTACCTATTACACAAGTAATTGTACGTAGTTCGGCAAATATACAGTCAGGTGGTAAAACTAAATTAGCTGCAATTATTCATGGTTTTTTATTATTAATTTCAGTAATTTTAATACCTACATTACTTAATAAAATTCCTTTATCAGTATTAGCTGCAATTTTATTTATTGTTGGTTTCAAATTAGCTAAGCCAGCATTATTTGTTAAAATGTTCAAATTAGGATGGAAACAATTTGTACCTTTTATTGCAACTGTCTTAGGAATCGTATTTACTGATTTATTAATAGGTATAGCATTAGGGTTAGCTGTTGGTATTGTTGTTATTTTATTAAAAAATTACCAAAACTCACACTTTCTTCATATTGAAGATAAGAGTAATGGAAAACACAAAATTAAAATGACACTTGCTGAAGAGGTAACTTTCTTTAACAAAGGTGCAATTTTAAAAGAATTAGATAGCCTACCTGTTGACACCTACCTTGAATTAAATATACTAAACACACGTTATTTAGATAATGATATTATTGAGATACTAGAAGATTTCTCAATAAAAGCAAAAGATCGAAATATTGACATAAAGTTAGTTTCAAAAAGAGGTGTAGTTGAAAATCCATCTAGTTATATTGAATTTTTTAATGAACGTCCAAAGTCCGATATTAGCTTAAGCTAAGCTACTTTTCGATTACATAGATGACATTAATAATAAAAAAAATAAAATATGAAAGCGCATACTAAAGAAACGCAAAATACAATGAACCCTGAAAAAGCTCTTAAGTTTTTACAAGAGGGAAACGGAAGGTTTATGAATAATTTAAAAGCTAATAGAAATTTACTTGAACAAGTAAATGATACTAGTGAAGGTCAATTTCCATTTGCAACAATTTTAAGTTGTATTGATTCTCGTGTTTCAGCAGAGTTGGTTTTTGATCAAGGCCTTGGTGATATATTTAGTATTAGAATTGCAGGTAACTTTGTAAATGAAGATATTTTAGGAAGTATGGAGTTTGCTAGCAAACTTGCAGGAACTAAATTAATCGTAGTATTGGGTCATACAAGCTGTGGTGCTATCAAAGGTGCTTGTGATCATGCTAGAATGGGTAACCTTACAGCACTTATAAATAAAATTGAGCCAGCAGTAGCTGCTGTACCAGAACCAAAAGATGAAAGCCTTAGAAATTCTAAAAATTTAGACTTCGTAGATGCTGTTTCTGAAAAAAATGTTCTTATAACTATTGAAAACATTAGAGAGAGAAGTAAAATTTTAGCTGAAATGGAAGAAAAAGGCGAAATTAAAATTGTTGGTGCTATGTATAACATATCAACAGGTGGAGTAGATTTTTATTAATATTACAATACCATAATATTTTTGATTGTTAAAATGGCTTACCAAATGGTAAGCCATTTTATTTAATAGTGTATCTTTCAATATAGAAATAAAAAAATGAATCTAGACTTTGTATTCGAGAACAACAAAAAATGGGTAAACGAAAAACTCAATAATAACAAAGATTATTTTGAGGATATGGGTAAAGAACAAAACCCTGAGTTATTATATATTGGTTGTTCTGATAGTAGAGTTACGGCTGAAGATCTAATGGGCATGGGACCCGGTGAGGTATTTGTACACAGAAACATTGCAAATATGGTAATTGGCACAGATTTAAATGCAACGTCTGTTGTTGAATATGCTGTTGTGCATTTAAAAGTAAACCATATTGTTGTCTGTGGTCATTACGGTTGCGGAGGTGTAAAAGCGGCAATGCAATCTGAAGATTTAGGAATACTAAACCCTTGGTTACGAAACATTAGAGACGTATATCGCATACATAAAAAAGAATTGAATGCTATAGAAGATCAACAAACAAAATATGAACGTTTAGTAGAGTTAAATGTTCAAGAACAATGTGTTAATCTTATTAAAATGGCATCAGTACAAAAAGCTTTTAGACAAAAAGGATTAATAGTACATGGTTGGGTTTTTGATATTCACACAGGTAATTTAAAAGATTTGAAAATAGATTTTGAAGGTCTTTTAAATAAAATCATGGAAATTTACCACCTAGATTAACACATGCAAATTTCAAGAAATAGTAATAATTACTAATTCAGTATACGCTAAAAAAATATTTCTATATAATTGACATAAAATCAATTAAAACAATGTGATATTCTTATCTAATAAAAAAGTTAAAGCAGTTAGACGTACTACTGCCATAAAAGTTTTAAATTTGTCAGCTAGTTTATTGTTATGATTGATAAGATAAAAGAACATATTGCTGAAATTGAGAAGTTTTCTTCTGATTCTAAAGAAGCTATTGAAAGCCTAAGAATTAAATATTTAGGTAAAAAAGGCTTATTAAATGAGTTTTTTGCTGCATTTAAAAATGTTCCTAATGAACAGAAAAAAGAATTTGGTCAAACAATCAATCTCTTAAAAACAACAGCAACTAATAAAGTAGCTGAACTAAAAGAAGCTTTAGAAAATAATACTGAAGAAAACAGTATTTATGGTGATTTAACACGACCAGGAGAAGCAATAGAATTAGGTTCTCGCCATCCTATATCAGTAGTGAAAAATCAAATTATTGATATTTTTTCAAGAATTGGTTTTAATGTTTCTGAAGGACCAGAAATTGAAGATGATTGGCATAACTTTACAGCTTTAAACTTACCTGAATATCACCCAGCTCGTGATATGCAAGATACTTTCTTTATTCAAACAAATCCTGATATTCTCTTACGTACGCATACTTCATCAGTTCAAGTACGTTATATGGAAAACAACCAACCACCTATTAGAACAATTTCTCCAGGTAGAGTATATAGAAACGAAGCTATTTCAGCTCGTTCACATTGTTTTTTCCATCAAATAGAAGGGTTATATATTGATAAAAATGTATCGTTTGCAGATTTAAAACAAACATTGCAATTTTTTACAACAGAACTTTTTGGGAAATCTAAAATTAGATTACGCCCTTCTTATTTTCCTTTTACAGAACCAAGCGCAGAAGTTGATGTGTATTGGGGCTTAGAAACTGAAGCTGACTACCGAATTACAAAAGGTACTGGCTGGTTAGAAATTGGTGGTTGTGGTATGGTAGACCCGAATGTTTTAACCAATTGTGGTATAGATCCAAATGAATATTCAGGTTTTGCTTTTGGTGTTGGTATTGATAGAATTGCTATGCTATTACATCAAATTACTGACATTAGGCTACTTAGTGAAAATGATATTCGCTTTTTAGAACAATTTAAATCTGCCCTTTAAAATTCATATCTACAGTGAAAAAAGATATTGATATACCTGTTGTTGAAAATGTTTACGTCGCTATTATTCATGAGTGGGATGAAGAACTATTAAATAAAGTTTGGAATGCCTATTTAATTAATGATAAAGACATTGCTATAGAAATGGCAATTATTGTATCAAATGGTTTTAATGACACTAAAAAAACCTCAACTATTAGACATGGTTTGGGAACTTTACAAGCAAAATCATTTAAAAAATTTGAACCATTGCAAGAAGAAATTTTTGCTTTAGATAACATTTTTGCGCTGTCTTTCTTTGCAGAGAATAAATTGTATGATAAAAAATACTATTTTGAAAAAAACACAATTAATTCTTCTTCACTGGCTACTATTCCTTTAATTGAAAAAGAAGGAATTATAGCTAGGTAATGCTAAATTTTTCTTAAAAATATTCTTTTTAAGGTTCTTTTAGTTTTTATATTACAGAACTAATCATACTTTTGTGGCTTAATTTTTAGTACAAAAAGTTTTGGATAAAGAAACATACAAAAAGGAATTGATTGAGGAACTTGGTATTCATATGGAAAATGAATACTCATTAGCGCCACTACCAGCACGTATTTTCGCCAATTTAGTAATTACTGATGAAGATGGGTTAACTTTTGAAGACTGCCTTACCAAAAGGGGAGCTAGTAAAAGTTCAATATCTACATCTCTTAACTTACTACTACAACTTGGTATGATTACCTATTTTACAAAATCTGGAGATAGAAAAAGGTATTTTAAAACTACTGATAAGGCTACTTTTTTTGTTCAAAAACTTGAACAAGCCATAAAAAAAGTAGACAATGAGACATATATGATGAATAAAGTAATCGATTACAATAAACAATTTAACCCCCTTAAATACAATACTAAAAAAAATGATTATAATGTTTATTTAAGCTGTATTTCAGAAAGTAAAGATTGTTATATAAAAGCAATATCAGAATTAAAAAAAGAGATCAAATAAATTTTTTACCTAAATAGTTCGTTTTTTACCGAACATTCAGAATTAACAAAACCTTAACAGACAACAAAAAATGAAAAACATAGCAATAACAACTATATTTAGCATGGCAATATTATTAAGCTCATGCGGATCAAAAGAAAATTCAGCTGCTACACCACCACCTGCACCAACACTAAAAGTTGAGACATTAAAGAAAAAAGATATTACATCTTATAACGAATATTCTACAACTCTAGAAGGCAAACAAAATGTAGAAATCTGGCCTAAAGTATCTGGTTTTGTTCAATATATATATGTTGAAGAAGGTCAAAAAATTAAAAAAGGACAGTTACTTTTCAAATTAGAAACACAAACCTTAAGTCAAGATGCTAATGCCGCAAAAGCATCTGTAAATGTTGCTCAGGTTGAAGTTGATAAGCTAGTTCCTTTAGTAGAAAAAGGTATTATAAGTAATGTTCAATTAGAAACTGCAAAAGCACAGTTAATGCAAGCTAAAAGTAATTACCAAAGTGTTAATTCAAATATTAATTATGCAAATATTACAAGCCCTGTAAATGGCTACATTGGAGAAATTCCTTATCAAATTGGTGCATTAGTAAGTTCTGCAATGACACAACCATTAACTACAGTATCTGATGTTAGTGAGGTTCGCGCTTATTTTTCAATGAGTGAAAGAGAAGCTTTAAACTTTAAATCTTCTATTCCAACAAATGAAGATCACTTATTAGATTTAAGTAAAGCACCTGAAGTTAAATTAGAAATGATTAATGGTAAAGAATATGCGGAATCTGGAAAAATTGCAATGGTCAATAACATTATAAATAGTACAACAGGTAGTGTTACTGCAAGAGCCGATTTTAAAAACCCTAATAATATTTTAAGTAGCGGAAGCACTGGTAAAATTAGAATTCCAAAATCATATAAAGATGTTTATGAAATACCACAAAGTGCAACAGTAGATTTACAAGGTAAAAAATTAATTTACGTATTAAAAGATGATAATACAGTTACAACAATGCCTTTAGATATTGTTGAAAATACTCAAACAGGATATCTAGTTCAAAACGGGATACCTGATGGAACTACAATTGTGGTTGAAGGAGTTCTTAAAATTAAAGATGGTATGGCGATCAATCCATCTAAATAATTTTTAAAAAAATAATTACAACTTTTAAATAAAAAAAAATGTTCCAAAAATTTATAGATCGCCCTGTACTCTCTACAGTAATATCGATCATTATAACCATTTTAGGGGTTTTAGGTTTATCATCACTACCTATTGAACAATACCCTGAAATAGCACCACCAACGGTGCAAGTTACCGCTACCTATACAGGAGCTAATGCAGAAACTATATTAAATAGTGTTATTGTACCAATAGAAGAAGAAATTAATGGTGTAGAGGGTATGACCTACATGACCTCAAGTGCCAGTAATGATGGTGCCGCTAGTATAAATGTTTATTTTAAATTAGGTACAGACCCAGATATTGCTGCAGTAAACGTACAAAACAGAGTTGCCAGAGCAAACAATGTTCTACCAAGTGCCGTAATCGCAAATGGGGTTATAACTCAAAAAACGCAAACAAGCGCATTGTTATTTTTCTCATTATTCTCTGAAAATGATAATTATGATGCCACTTTTGTTGAAAACTATGCTAATATAAATATTGTACCAAAATTACAACGTATCGAAGGTGTTGGTGATGTAAGTGTAATTGGTGCAAGAGATTATGCAATGCGTATTTGGTTAAAGCCAGATAAGATGGCGGCTTTCAATTTAATGCCATCAGATATACAAAGCGCTCTTAATGAACAAAATGTTGAAGCAGCAACTGGTAAAATTGGTGAAAATGCCAATGGTGTTTATGAGTATGTTTTAAAGTATAAAGGTAGACTATCTGAAATATCAGAATATGAAAATATTGTAATAAAAGCACAAGATAATGGCCAGTATTTACGATTGAAAGATGTTGCTGAAATAGAATTAGGAGCTTTCAATTATGGTACAAAAAATGAAGGTATGGGTAATCCTGGTGCTGTTGTTGGTATTTTCCAAACTTCAGGTTCTAATGCAAATGACATTATTACTCAAATTCAAGAGATTTTAAAAGAAAGTAAAGCTGAATTTCCTAAAGGCTTAGATTATATTATACCTTATAATACTAAAGACTTCTTAGACGCATCAATTGAACATGTAATACAAACATTAATTGAAGCATTTATATTAGTGTTTATTGTAGTATTCTTATTCTTACAAGATTTTAGATCTACATTAATACCTGCAATAGCTGTTCCTGTAGCTATTATTGGTACATTTTTCTTTCTACAATTATTTGGTTACTCAATAAACATGCTTACGCTATTTGCGATGATTCTAGCCATTGGTATTGTGGTCGATGATGCCATTGTGGTAGTTGAAGCAGTGCATGCCAAGATGGAAGAAGGTGCTGAAAATGCCAAGGTAGCAACTAAATCTGCCATGTCTGAAATATCAGGTGCTATCATCTCTATTACATTAGTAATGTCAGCTGTGTTTATTCCTGTGTCATTCATTGAAGGATCATCGGGAGTTTTCTACCAACAATTTGGTATTACATTGGCTATCGCTATTTTAATATCAGCTGTAAACGCACTTACATTAAGTCCCGCTTTAGCTGCTTTATTTTTAAAACCTCATCAAGGATCAGATGAGCACAAAAAGAAAAGTATATCTAAACGTTTTTTTACTGCTTTCAATACTGGATTTGATGCTGTAACTGATAAATATATTGGCTCTGTAAAATTCTTAGCAAATAAAAAATGGTTGACAATTGTATTACTAATAGTATTTACAGCAATTGCTACAGTATTATTTAAAACTACACCTTCTGGGTTTATACCTAACGAAGATCAAGGCATTATTTTTGCTGATATGACCTTAGCTCCTGGTACCACATTAGAGCAAACTCAAAAAACAGTTAAAAAAATGGATTCTATTTATGAATCTATGGATATTGTTAAAGCAAGAATGAACATTGCTGGTCGAAGTTTATTAAACAACGTTAATGGTGGTTCTTACGGATTCTCTGTTATAAAATTAAAAGATTTTAATGACCGAAATGGTGATGATGAAACAGTAGGTGCAACAATTGGAGCTTTATTTGCAAAGGCTGCAACTATTAAAGATGCTAAAATTCTATTTTTTGCACCTCCAAGTATACGTGGTTTTGGTAACTCGGCTGGTTTTGAAGTTAACTTACAGAGTAAAAATGCTGATGATTGGCATACAATTAGTAATACTACTAATGAATTTTTAGCTGCTTTAAATGCAAGACCAGAAGTTCAATATGCAATTACACAGTTTAATCCAAATTTCCCTCAATACGAGTTGGTTGTTGATGTAGAAAAAACAAAATCTGCAGGACTTGCCGTAAGTGATATATTTAATGCAATGCAAGGGTATTATGGTGGTTTGTATACTACTGATTTTAATAAATTTGGGAAACAGTATCGTGTAATGATACAAGCGAAACCTGAAGATAGAGCTAATGAAGAGTCTATAAATTCAATTTTTGTTACCAATGCAAATGGAGCATCTGTTTCTATATCTCAATTTGTTTCTTTAAAGAAAATTTATGGCCCAGAAGTAGTTAGTAGATTTAACCTTTTAAGTTCTGTTAAAATTAATGGTGCATTAAATCCTGGTTATAGTACTGGTGATGCAATTAAAGCAATTGAAGAGGTTACTGCTCAGGTTTTACCACAAAGTTACACCTATGAATATTCTGGTTTAACAAAAGAAGAAAATAGTGCTGGTAGTCAAACTATTATAATTTTTGCTTTAAGTTTAATATTTGTATACTTTTTATTAAGTGCTCAATATGAATCATACATTCTACCGTTCTCTATATTATTGTCACTCCCTGTTGGTATAGCAGGTGCCATTGGTTTTATCAATTTTGCTGGCTTAGAGAATAATATCTATTTTCAAATTGCATTAATAATGCTTATTGGTCTGCTCTCTAAAAATGCTATTTTGATTGTGGAGTTTGCCTTACAGCGAAGAAAACACGGAATGTCTATAATTGACTCTGCAGTTGATGGTGCGAAAGCACGTTTAAGACCAATTTTAATGACCTCATTTGCTTTCATATTCGGACTACTTCCATTGGCATTATCAAGTGGTATTGGAGCAGTTGGTAACAGATCAATTGGTATGAGTGCTGTTGGTGGCATGTTAATAGGTACCATATTTGGTGTGTTTTTAATTCCTGCGTTTTATGTGATATTCCAGACATTACAAGAGCGTATTACAGGTGCACCACAACAAGAAATTACAGAACAATCAAAGAACTAAAAAGATGAAAAAAATAATAATGAATAAATATATCATTGTTGCAATGGTACCGCTTTTATTTCAATCGTGTTTTGTAGCTAAAAAATACGAAAGACCCACTGTTTCAACAGAAAAATTATTTAGAACAGATGAGTTACCTAAAGACAGTATTTCATTCGGTTCTGTTTCATATCAAGATATTTTTACAGATTCTTATCTAAAAACTTATATTCAAAAAGGGTTAGAAAATAACTTAGATATTAGAATTGCAATTCAAAATATAGAAGCCGCAAATGCCTATGTAAAAAAAGGAAAACTAGCTTACGCACCAACATTAAATATTACTGGTACAGGCACTAGAAATGCTGAAATAAGTAAGAACAGCCAATTTGGTAGTATCTTTTCAACACCTTATAATGATTTTGATATCTACGGAACTTTATCATGGGAAGCTGATATTTGGGGTAAAATTAGAAGTGGAAAAAGAGCAACTAACGCTAGCTTTTTACAAACTGTGGCGGCACATCAAGCTGTAAAAACAAGCTTAGTTTCTCAAATAGCTAGTGCTTATTATCAGCTTTTAGCTTTAGACGAACAAATACTAATTACCCAAGAAACAATTAAAAACAGGCAAAAAAGTTTAGAAACTATTAAAGCTTTAAAAGAGGCTGGGCAAGAAAATCAAGTTGCTGTAGATCAAACGGCTGCACAGTTATATAGTGCTCAATCGCAATTATTAGATCTTAAAAATTCGTTATTTCAAGCTGAAAATTCATTAAGTATTTTATTAGGGGAAGAACCACAAGAATATGAGCGTAGCACTATTCAAGAGCAATCTATAACTAGTGATATGCAATTGGGTGTACCTGCTTTATTATTAAGAAACAGACCTGATGTTGTACAAGCAGAATACGGTCTTATAAATACTTTTGAATTAACAAATGTTGCTAAAAGTGCTTTTTACCCTTCAATAACTTTATCAGCTACTGCTGGATTATCAAGTTTAAAAGCTGAAAATTGGTTTGATGCTGGATCTCTTTACGCAAATTTAGTTGGCGGACTTACTCAACCTATATTTAATGGTAGAGCAGTTAGAACAGCTTATGAAGTTGCTAAAACAAACCAAGAGAATGCTTTATTAATGTTTAAGAAAACATTGCTTAATGCTGGACAAGAAGTTTCTAATGCTTTATATGATTATAATATTAATGTTGAAAAAGAAGCTTATTTAGCAAAACAAGTGCATGCTTTAAAAAGAGCTGAAGAAAATTCAGAAGAACTTTTAAATAGTGGTTATTTAACATATTTAGATCTTTTGACCGCAAGAGAAAGTGCCCTTACTGCTGAATTAAGCTTGATTGATAATAAATACAATCAATTAGCCGCTACGGTAGAATTATATCGTTCATTAGGTGGCGGATGGAAATAATTTAATTTGTTTAAAAAATGATTAATAGAGATCAATTTTTAGAAACAGCCATATCTAAATTTACAAGGTTTGGGTGTAAGCGTTTT
This sequence comes from uncultured Cellulophaga sp., assembly GCA_947496695.1. GTDB lineage: Bacteria > Bacteroidota > Bacteroidia > Flavobacteriales > Flavobacteriaceae > Cellulophaga. The sequence goes on from CANMEI010000002.1 coordinate 484,129, forward strand.
ACCCTAGATGATTTAGCACATGAAATGGGTGTTTCTAAAAAAACGATCTATGAAAATTTTAGTAATAAAGAAACTGTTGTAACAGATAGTTTAAATTTTCTTTTAAAGAAAATTGATCTTGAGTTTATTCAAATTATTGAAAAACATGAAGCAAATCCTATTCTGTCTATTATTGAAATTTACAGAACAGGGTTTATTTATTTAAAAAGTTTTAGTCCTGCTTATATTAATGGATTAAAAAAATATTACCCAAAATCTTATAAGATATACTTCAATTTTAGAAAACACATTATTAACAATCATGTGAAAAAATTACTGCTAAAAGCTGAAAAAAAAGAGCACCTTAAGGCCAATATAAATATTAATCTTATTTGTGATCTGTATTTATCTAGAATTGAAAATATGCTTTTTGGGTCTGGAAATTTATTTGAAATATATAGTGTTGAAGAAATTTTAGAACACCTAATAATTAATCACTTAAGAGGAATTTCAGCAAACTATTATTTTAATAACTAAAAAATTTAAAGAGTAGTAATATTAAGATTCCATTGTAAACAAAAAGAGAATTAGTATTTAAATTCTCTTTTGTTTTTTAATAGTTGTGTTATTTTAATAACAAGTATACCCGCCATCAACAGGAACAATTATACCAGTCATTAATGGTAATTCAATAAAGTCAAGACCTAAATTTTTAACTCTGTCAATAAAATCTAAAGTTTCATTATTCCACTGCGATCATCATGCGTAAGCATGAATTCCTAATTTCATAATATGAAGTATTTGAACCTGAAAAAATAATTACCAAAAGTTTTGGCAAGTTGAGTAACCTATTACAATCACTATCAAATTTAGGTTTAAAAATAGATTGCAAATCTCTAATAAACGTTAAAATTATGCTTATTATTAACACCCTTAAAAATATTGATTAGGAAATAATTTTATCATTTATTTTAATACATTTTCTTCAGCAGCTTCTATCATTTTTAATGCTGATTTAGCAATAATACTTTGTGGAAATTCACTTAAAGCTTGTTTGTAATATTCTTTTGCTTTTTGCCCATTACCAATTTGGGTATATGAGAATGCAATATTAACTAATGCCATTTCTTTGTAAGATATTTTTGAAGAGCTTAAAAGCACTATAAAACGATAATTATCAACCCACTCATACTCTGTAAAAAAACTATAGCTCTTTTGAAAATCAGAAATTGCTTCTTTAAATTTTCCGGAGTTGTTATTTTTTATTCCACTTCTATGATCTCTTGGAATCAAATTTCTCAACAAATAAGAGATCAGCAAGTATGTGATTGCACCATATAAAAAAGCCTCTTTTGGAGCTATTAAATTCCAAATAAATATAATTATTCCCATTACAATTATATGAGGCAGTATAGATATCCAATTTCTTTGTCTAGTTGTAGGAACTTTTGAATTCATATTTTTTATTTCTCCCAACCCTTAAAAGGATTCTTACTCAATTGTGAATTATAATACTTCGTTACGCCAGAAACCTCTTCACCCAACCAACTTGGTTTTTCATAAGTTTCTTCTTCAGAGGTTAACTCAACTTCAGCAACAACCAAACCTTCATTATCACCAAAAAACTCATCTACTTCAAAAGTGTGTTTACCTATATTAACTTCGTATCTAAACTTATCAATACTACCTGGCTCAGCAATTTGCAATAATGCCTCCGCATCAGTAATTGAAATTTCTTTTTCCCATTCAAAACGAGAAACACCGGTATCATTACCTTTACCTTTTACCGTGATAAAACCTTTTTCTCCTTTAATTCTCACCCTAACCGTACGCTCAGGATTCGTATTCAAAAAGCCTTGAACAATTCTAGTTTTAGAACTAGCATCATTTTTATAATCGTCTGATTTTACTAAAAACTTACGTTCTATTTCAAGCATATTATTTTGCAATTTTCTTTATTTCGTCCGATTCTATTACAGTATCTGAATACTCATTATAAGCCAACCATAACATAGCCTTAGCAATTGTTTCTGGTTCAATAGTTCTATACTTTTTTAATGAACCTATTAATAGAAAACCAACAACTTTCATTACTTGTTTAAATAACCACTCGCCTGTTCTTTTCTCAGACCTATCGCCACCAATTAATGAGGGCTGTAAAATATAAGTATTTCTAATTTTTAATTCTAAAACGGTATCTTGCATTTCACCTTTAACCTTATTATAAAATACGGAACTTTTGGCATCGGCTCCTAAAGCTGAAATCACCATAAAAGTTTCAATGTTATTTTCCTTAGCTAATTTTGCACTTGCCACAGGAATTCCATAATCTATTTTTTTATAGAGATCCTTATCAGGTGTTTTACTTTTTGTAGTTCCTATACAGCAAAAAACCTCATCTCCTATAAAATCAGCTTTATAAGCTTCAATTTCAAATAAATCGACAATATATTCTATTAATTTAGGATGTGAAAAGCCAACTGAACTTCTTGAAAAAAGTTTAATTTTGCTATACTTATCATCTGCTAATAATAGTTGTAAAAGTAAACCTCCTGATAACCCTGTAGCTCCTAATATTATTGCTGTTTTCTCTTTTTGTTTCATCAATATAAATATAGTTTAATTTTGTAGCATGCCTGTTGAATTTCCATTAAGAAAAATAATTCATATTGATATGGATGCATTTTATGCCTCTGTAGAAGAGTTAGACAATCCAGAATTAAAAGGAAAAGCAATTGCTGTTGGCGGTAGTGAAATTAGAGGTGTTGTTTCTGCAGCAAGTTATGAAGCTCGAAAATTTGGAGTTAGAAGCGCAATGAGTAGCGCTATAGCTAAAAAGAATTGCCCTCATTTAATATTTGTTAAGCCTAGATTTGATCGCTACAAAGAAATCTCTCAGAAGATTAGAAAAATTTTTTATGATTATACTGATTTGGTGGAGCCTTTATCACTTGACGAAGCTTACTTAGATGTTACTATAAACAAAAAAGGAAACCCTTCAGCATCATTAATTGCAAAAGAAATTAGACAACGTATTTTTGACGAGCTAAACTTAGTAGCATCAGCAGGAATCTCAATAAATAAATTTATAGCTAAAGTTGCTAGTGATGTTAATAAACCTAACGGACAAAAAACGGTAAACCCTGAAGAAGTTGAACATTTTTTAGAAGAACTAGAAATCAGAAAATTTTACGGTGTTGGCAAAGTAACTACTCAAAAAATGTACAAGCTTGGCATTTTTACTGGAGCAGATTTAAAACAAAAGTCAGAAGCTTTTTTAATGGAAAATTTTGGAAAAAGTGGTGCTTATTATTACCATGTAGTACGCGGTATTCATAACAGCCCAGTTAAACCTCATAGAACACCAAAATCGGTTGGTGCAGAGCGTACGTTTAGTGAAAATTTAAGTAGTGAGGTATTTATGTTAGAACGTTTAGAACATATTGCCAATGAACTAGATAAACGTTTAAAAATAAATAAAGTATCTGGAAAAACGGTAACCTTAAAAATTAAGTATAGCGATTTTACACTAAATACTAGAAGTAAAACATTACCTTATTATATTGCCGATAAAGATTTAATATTAGAAACTGCAAAGGAGTTATTATATCAAGAAAAATTAGAAAACTCTGTGCGCTTATTAGGTATTTCATTAGCAAACTTGAATACTGAAAAAAAAGTAAAAATAGAAGCTAAAAAAACAGTATCAGTACAATTACAATTTGACTTTTAGATAAAAAGCCCAATGAATTTAAAATTCATTGGGCTTAAGAGAAGCACTAAATAAATTCTTATTTAACTGTTAGAATATTATCAGTTGATGTTGGATTTAATGGACAAAAATAAACGTATTCTCCTTTTGTTAATGTGGTTGGCTTAGATGTTTGCTTTGCCCCTGTTGCAACTGCTTTAGTTACATAAGCTGTTTGAATATGGTTTTCTGGTTTAGAAATATCATCTCCTTTTTTTACCAATACAAAACCTACATCATGACCTACTGCATTGTTTGAAACTTCAAAAGTATAAGTACCTTCATTTACTGTAATTTCTTTTTGAGTAAACTCACCTTTTGTTTGTTCAAGTGCAATTACTTTACTACTATCTTGTGCATTTACTGAAAATAATGATCCTAATGCTACTGCTAATACTACTACTAAATTTTTCATGTTTGTTGTTTAATTAAATTATTGTTTATGATTATTTTAAATTGATATAAATGGCTTTTCTGCATCACAATAAAAATCATGATGGTATTTTTCTGAACAGTGTGTTTGCGGAATACTATTCAGTGCCAAATTTTGTTTAGGTGTGCTTCGGAAAATTTCAATTAAATTGAAAATTGATTTATTTTTTACTCTCATCTTTATACTATTTACTAATTATAGTACAAAGGTGCGACAGTGAAGCTGTTTTTTGTTATTACGTATTTCCCGACTACTTGTATAAATTTCCCTTATTGTACTAAAGCTTTATTTTCACGATACTTTGTAGGTGAACTATTAGTCATTTTCTTAAAAAAACTACTAAAGTGAGCCGCGTCATTAAAGCCAAGTTCAAAAGCGATTTCTTGATTTTGTTTATCTGTAAATTGCATCAAACGTTTTGCTTCCAAAGTAATTCTTTCTAAAATAATTTGTTGTGGTGATTTTTGATTGTATTTCGAAAATAGGTTTGATAAAGTTTTAGGACTCTTAAAAAGTAAGTCAGCATACTCTGCAACTTTTCGCTTTGTTTTATAATGTGTATCTACTAAAACATTAAATTTTCGAATAACATCTACTTGCTCATTATCAAACTCCTTAAGTATTAATTGTTCTTTGGCTAAGCGCGTACAAATAATAATAAGCCTTTTTAAAAGCATTTGAAGCATATCTCCTTGTATTTTATCAGAAGTAGCAAACTCATCCTGAAAAATCTCGTACAAGGTCTCAAACTTTTTTTCTTGGGTTTCAGGTATGGTAATAATTGGCAAATCTTGTGTGCCAAAAAATAAAATTCCATTACATGAAACTTCAGTATCATGATCTGCAATGCAATAAAACTCTCTATTAAACAAAAAACTAGTTAAAGGTAGATCTGTTTTAGAAAATGAAACATGATGCAAGTATGTTGTTGTTACAATTTGATTTGGCAATAATGTAATTGTAGCATTGTCAATAACAATAGAAACTGGCAAGTTATTTCTATTCCATAAAAAACTAATGGTGGAAGAGTTTAATCTGAATGTTGCTTCATCCTTTTTAATATCATCAGTTAAACCAAATATAGAACCCAATTTATTATCGTAAAACTCGTATTTCATTTTAAAAGCTTATTTAGGTTTTTAATTAGTCTAAAATATTAAATAACCTTACTTGCTGTACGTTTGTGTAAATTACACTACAATAATTTAGATAAAAAAAGCCCCAATACATACTAGTATGTATTGGGGCTTTAAAATATATTTAAAACTAAATTTAGCTCATATGCTTCTCTTCTATTGCAGAAACACGTAGCGTATTTACCATACCTTTATCTTTCATTGGCATTGCTGCTAAACTAATTAGCATATCACCAACCTCTAAATACCCCTTTTCACAGGCCATTTTATTTACATCTTCAATAGTTTCATCAGTAGAAACATCTTTATCATAAAAGAATGCTTTAACACCCCATAACAAGTTTAGCTGTGTTAGTATTCTTTTGTTAGATGTAAAAACTAAAATATGTGCACTTGGTCTCCAAGCTGAAATTTGAAATGCAGTATACCCACTATTTGTTAAAGTTGATATTGCTTTTGCTTGAATATCATTAGCCATAATTGCCGCATGGTAACAGACAGACTTAGTAATAAATCTTTTTGTTCTTACATGTGGTGGCTCATGTGGCACTTTAATTAATGATGAGTTCTCTACAGTACCTAAAATACTTGCCATTTTTTCAATAACTTGTACTGGGTAATTACCAACTGATGTTTCTCCAGATAACATAACTGCATCTGCACCATCCATAACAGAATTCGCAACATCATTTACCTCTGCTCTTGTTGGCGTAAGGCTTGTGATCATTGTTTCCATCATTTGAGTTGCAATAATAACTGGTATTCTTGCTTTTTTAGCTCGTAATACTAATTGTTTCTGTATTAATGGAACTTCTTGTGCCGGAACCTCAACACCTAAATCTCCACGAGCAACCATAAGACCATCACAATAAGCAACAATTTTATCAATATTCTCTACTGCTTCAGGCTTTTCTATTTTAGCAATAATTGGAATTTTTTCATCAGTATGCTCTTTAATCAAGTTTTGAAGATCAATTAAATCTTGACTAAAACGTACAAAAGATAAAGCCATCCAATCTACTTTTTGCGATATTGCAAAAATTGCATCTTTAACATCTTTTTCTGTTAATGCTGGTAAAGAAATATTTGTATTTGGTAAGTTTACTCCTTTTTTAGAACGTAAAGGTCCGCCTTGAATAACCTTTGCTTTTACTTCATTTTCACCATTAGTTTCAACAACTTCAAACATAAGTTTTCCATCATCTAATAGTATTCTTTCTCCTGCTTTTACATCTTTAGGAAAAGAAGTATAGTTCATATAAACACGTTCAGCATTCCCTTCAAAAGGTTCCCCTGTAACAAAAGTAATTTCATCGCCAGGTGCAACAATTACTTCTTCCGCCATTACCCCAACTCTTAATTTAGGTCCTTGTAAATCTCCTAAGATAGATACATTAGTTCCCATTTCAGCGTTAAGCTCACGGATCATTTTAATTCTCTCTGTAACATCAGCATAATCGGCATGAGAAAAGTTAATCCTAAAGACATCTGCTCCGGCCTCAATCATACTTTTTAGCACTTCTTTCTTACTTGTAGCCGGTCCTAACGTAGCAACAATTTTTGTCTTTTTTATACTTGGCATTATTTAAAATATTAAATTATTTTTTGATTTTAAGGTATCTATATTAATAGTATAAGCTGTAATTATTTTAGGAATCGCTAAAATTGATTTTAGAATATCATCTTCTGAGTCTAAATCTTCTTGTTCTAGCTTCATAAAATAATCTACATTTTTATACTCTGGTACTAAATGTTGCTTTGTAAAAGATGGTTCATCTTTAAAAAGACCTGTAATCTCATTAATGTCTTCTGATGCAATACTATTGTTAATAATAGTCCAATACCTATCATTAATAGTATCCTTCCACTCAAAAACTGGAAGCGATATAGAATCAGAAAAAACTAAATTATTCCTTCTTCTTTTAAAACTACATTTTAAATGCTTATTAATTGTATAAGCTAGGGTATAATCTTCTAAACTGCAATGAATGGCAATTAATGCAAACGAATCTTCGCAAAAGTCCAATGACATTTTATGCAGTGCTACCATAGATTAATAAGTAAAAGCAAGTTGTAAATATATGATTTCTGCTAGTTTAAAACTAGTACATAACATTTTTTTAAAGTACGAAAAAGCACGAAAACGTTATAGGTTAATAAAAAGTAGTCTAATCTTTATCAATTTCATTTTGTAGTGCATAGTAGGCTCTTTTCGAAGCTGTTTCTTCGGCCTTTTTTTTAGATGTTGCTCTTGCTTTAGCTACAATTTTTTTATTAATATGAAGTTTTACCGCAAAATGTTTGACTGATTCATTACCTGAATCTTCATAAATATCATACTTAAATGATTTTTTTTGTTTTTGACACCATTCAATTACCAGGCTTTTATAACTAATTACTTTCCCTTCTAATTGTTCAATATCTACATAAGGATCAATAACTTTCTCGCTTATAAATTTTTCACAATATTTATAACCACGATCTAAGTAAATAGCCCCTACTAAAGCTTCAAAAACATTACCATGTATGTTATCTCCAAAGTTAGATTTTGGAATTCTACTTTCAACATATTTTATAAGGTTCAAGTCTTTACCTAATTCATTTAAGTGCTCTCTACTTACAATTTTAGAGCGCATTTTAGTTAAGTAACCCTCATCTCCTGTTGGCACTTCGGTATATAAATATTTTGAAATTATGGTACCTAGCATTGAGTCGCCTAAAAACTCTAAACGTTCATAGTTCATAGGCATACCTTTGGCATCTTTTACATTTGCAGATCTGTGTAAAAATGCTTTCTTATAAATGGGCAACTTCTTTGGTTTGAAACCAAGAATATCACTCATTCCCGCAAAAAAATCCCCATCCTCTTTAGAATGGGAATTAAATATATTTGAGGGAAAATTCATTTTTGTTATTCCTCTAGTTTTTTAAATATAATACAAGCATTATGACCTCCAAAACCAAAAGTATTACTCAAGGCAACTTTCACGTCTCTCTTTTGAGCTTTATTCAAAGTAAGATTTAAACTTGGATCTATATTTTCATCAATAACTTTATGGTTTATTGTTGGCGGAACTATTCCATGCTCTATAGATAAAATAGAAGCAATAGCCTCAATAGCACCCGCTGCACCTAATAAGTGCCCTGTCATAGATTTTGTTGAATTAATATTAATATTCGGTGCATGATCACCAAATACTTTAGTAATTGCTTTTAATTCCGCAACATCCCCTAATGGTGTAGAAGTACCGTGTGTATTAATTGCATCAACGTCTTCTGGTTTTAAGCCAGCATCTTTTAAGCAATTTTGCATTACACGAACAACACCAATACCTTCAGGGTGTGGTGCTGTCATATGGTGAGCATCACTTGATAAACCACCACCAGCAACTTCAGCATATATTTTTGCACCTCTAGCTTTTGCATGTTCGTATTCTTCAAGAATTAATGCTCCTGCACCTTCACCTAACACAAAACCATCCCTGGTAGCATCAAAAGGTCTAGAAGCTGTTTCCATTTCATCATTTCTAGTCGATAATGCGTGCATAGCACCAAAACCTCCCATACCTGCAATTGTAACCGCAGCTTCACTACCACCTGTTACAACTACATCACAATGCCCTAAACGAATAGAGTTTAATGCATCAAAAATTGCATTTGCAGATGACGCACAAGCTGATACCGTAGTATAGTTTGGCCCCATAAAACCATGTTTTATAGAAATATTACCAGGAGCAATATCTGCTATCATTTTAGGTATAAAGAAAGGGTTAAATCTTGGTGTACCATCACCAGCAGCAAAATTAAGCACTTCATTTTGGAAAGTTTCCAAACCTCCAATACCTGCTCCCCAAATAACGCCAACTCTAAATTTATCAACGGTATCAAAATCAATACCACAATCTTTTATCGCTTCATCTGATGATACAAGTGCATATTGCGCAAATCTATCTAGTTTTCTTGCTTCTTTTCTATCGAAAAAATCTGCAGCATTAAAATTTTTAAGCTCGCAAGCAAATTTTGTTTTAAACTTCTCACTATCGTAATAGGTAACTGGGGCTGAACCGCTTTTCCCGTTAACTAATCCATTCCAATATTCCTCAACAGTATTACCTATTGGTGTCAAAGCACCTATTCCAGTAACCACAACTCGCTTTAATTGCATTGAATATAATTTATTAAAGTATGTAAACTTATTATGTAGGGTGTAAATTAAAAAAAAAAATCCATGCGGAGTAATTACCGCATGGATATTTTTTATAATCTTAAGAAGATATCATGCAAATTACTTTGCTTCTTCTATATAACTTATAGCCTGACCAACAGTAGCAATGTTTTCTGCTTGATCATCTGGAATCTGAATATCAAATTCTTTTTCGAATTCCATTATTAATTCAACAGTATCTAATGAATCTGCTCCTAGGTCGTTTGTAAAGCTTGCTTCAGTTACAACCTCATTCTCATCAACACCCAATTTATCAACGATGATAGCTTTTACTCTTGATGCAATATCTGACATAATTATTCTTGTTTTAAAAATTTAACTGGGGCAAAAGTAAAAAACTTTGGATTAATAACACTATTTGTCGTCAAAATGTATCATTTTTTTAAACAAAATTAATTCTAGAGTGGTAATTTAGCCCAAAAATAAACGCTTTCAATAACCCTAAAACACCTTATGAAACGTATTGTTCTCTTTGCTTCTGGCTCTGGATCTAATGTTGAAAATATTTCAAATTATTTTCTAAATAATTCAGAAGTTAAAATAACCGCAGTTTTAACAAACAAAAGTGATGCTAAAGTAATTGAAAGATGTAATCGATTAAATATTAGTGCATTATACTTTAACAGGCATGCGTTTTACAAAACTGATTGTATTTTAGATATTTTAAAAAATATGGAACCAGATTTAATTATTCTTGCAGGGTTTTTATTAAAAGTACCTGAAAAATTAGTTAAAAATTTTCCAAATAAGATTGTAAATATTCACCCAGCACTATTACCTAAGTATGGCGGAAAAGGAATGTATGGAATGAACGTACATAATGCCGTAAAAACCAATAATGAGCAAGAAACTGGCATCACAATTCACTATGTTAATGAAAATTATGACGAAGGCGCTATCATAAAACAGGCAAAAACTCAAATTTCAGTAACTGATTCTGCAACTGACATTGCACATAAAGTACATGAATTAGAGTATGAACATTTTCCTCAAGTTATAGACCAATTATTACATGGTTAATTCACAAGTACATATATATACAGATGGTGCTGCTCGTGGGAATCCAGGTCCTGGAGGTTATGGTATTGTTATGGAATGGGTAGGAAAGCCTTACAAAAAAGAGTTTTCTGAAGGGTTCAAACATACTACTAATAATAGAATGGAGCTTTTAGCCGTAATTGAAGCTCTTAAAAAATTAAAAAAAGAAGGTGTCTATGTTACCGTTTTTACAGATTCTAAATATGTAGTTGATACTATTGAAAAGAAATGGTACGTGAAATGGGAGAAAACTAATTATAAAGGGAAAAAAAATCCAGATTTATGGAAACTCTTTTTAATAGAATACAGAAAACATCACGTATCACTTAAATGGATTAAAGGTCACAATAATCACCCTCAAAATGAACGTTGTGATGTATTGGCTGTTGCTGCTTCAAAAGAAAAAAACTTGAAACCTGATACTGGTTTTATAAGAGAATAAACAGTTATTCAACTTTTTCAAAACTCATTTAGATAGGTCAAAAGTTACCCTTATATTTGCACAAAACTATACACTATAATGAGTAAATTATTAATTGTTGGAACGGTTGCTTTTGATGAAATTGAAACACCTTTTGGAAAAACTGACAAAATTTTAGGAGGAGCTGCCACATTTATTGGGTTAGCTGCATCTCAATTTAATGTAGAAAGTGCAATTGTATCTATAGTAGGTGATGATATGCCTCAAGAGCATTTAGATTTACTTTCAAGTAGAAAAATTGATTTATCAGGATTAGAAATTGTTAAAGGTGGTAAAACTTTTTATTGGAAAGGGAAATACCATAATGACTTAAACTCAAGAGATACCCTAGCCACAGAGCTTAATGTATTAGCTGATTTTAACCCTATTGTTCCTGATAATTTTAAGGAAGCAGATGTTGTTATGCTAGGGAACTTACACCCAAGTGTACAATTAAGCGTAATTAACCAAATGACTAAAAAGCCAAAATTAATAGTACTTGATACTATGAATTTTTGGATGGACAATAGCTTACCCGAATTATTAGAAGTAATTAAGCATATTGATGTTATTACAATTAATGACGAAGAAGCAAGACAGTTAACTGGAGAATACTCTCTAGTAAAAGCAGCTGATAAAATAGAAAAAATGGGTCCTAAATATGTGGTGATTAAAAAAGGTGAACACGGTGCTTTACTATTTCACCAAACTAAAATATTTTTTGCTCCAGCATTACCACTAGAAGAAGTTTTTGACCCAACTGGTGCTGGTGATACATTTGCTGGTGGCTTTGCAGGTTACCTAACAGAAACAGAAAATATATCCTTTGATAATTTAAAGAATGCGATTATTCACGGATCAAACCTAGCATCGTTCTCTGTTGAAAAGTTTGGAACCGAACGAATGGAGAATCTAAATAAAGATGAAACAAATAAAAGGCTGCTTCAGTTTAAAGAATTGAGCCAATTTGATATAGAATTACAATAACCCATTATGCCCTGAAATTTTTCAGGGCTTTTTTAATTTCTGCAAGACACGAACAATGAGTGATGCAATTAAACATGAGTGCGGTATTTCTTTAGTAAGATTACTAAAACCGTTAGAGTATTATCAAAAAAAATATGGTACTGCATTTTATGGAGTAAACAAAATGTACCTTTTAATGGAAAAACAGCACAATCGCGGTCAAGACGGTGCTGGTTTTGCGAGTATTAAATTAGACATGAAACCTGGCGAAAGGTATATGAGTAGAGTAAGATCTATTCAACAACAGCCAATTCAAGATATTTTTGCTCAAATTAACGATAGAATAAGTACTGCCATTAAGGAAAATCCTGAATATGAAAATGATGTTGAGCTACAAAAAAAACACATTCCATATATCGGTGAAGTTTTACTAGGCCATGTTCGCTATGGTACTTTCGGTAAAAATAGTATTGAAAGTGTTCATCCATTTTTAAGACAAAATAACTGGATGCATCGTAACCTTATTGTAGCTGGTAATTTTAACATGACGAATGTTGATGAACTATTTGATAATTTAATTCAGATAGGGCAACACCCAAAAGAAATGGCCGATACCGTTACGGTAATGGAAAAAATTGGTCATTTTTTAGATGATGCTGTTTCTAAACTATACAAACAAATTAAAAAAGAAGGTTTTAACAAACAAGAAGCCTCTGCCTTAATTGCTGATCGATTAAATGTTGCTAAAATACTACGTAGAGCTGCGAAAAATTGGGATGGTGGTTATGCAATGGCTGGGTTATTAGGTCATGGTGATGCGTTTGTATTGCGTGACCCTGCAGGCATTAGACCTACCTATTATTACCAAGATGATGAAGTTGTAGTTGTTGCATCAGAAAGACCTGCGATACAAACTGTATTTAATGTTCCTTTTGAATCTGTAAAAGAATTAGACCCAGGTCACGCTATTCTGATTAAAAAGAGTGGAAAAACAGCAATAAAAGAAATTTTAGAACCTACAGTTCGCAAAGCATGTTCTTTTGAAAGAATATATTTTTCAAGAGGAAGCGATAAAGAAATTTATCAAGAACGTAAAGAACTTGGTAAATTAATATTCCCTCAAATTCTTAAGTCTATTGATGATGATATAAAGAATACAGTTTTCTCTTACATTCCAAATACCGCAGAAACATCATTTTTTGGAATGGTAAAAGAAGCACAAAACTATTTAAATAAAAAGAAAGAAGAACAAATTCTTTCAATAGGTTCTACTATTACAAAAGAAGAGCTACATGAAATTTTAGAAGTCCGCCCGAGAATAGAAAAAGTTGCTATTAAAGATGCTAAATTAAGAACATTTATTGCACAAGATAGCGGTAGAGATGACTTGGTAGCTCACGTTTATGACATATCATACGGTTCAGTAAAAAAAGGAGATAACCTAGTTATTATAGATGACAGTATTGTTCGTGGTACTACATTGAAAAAAAGTATTCTTAAAATGCTTGACAGGTTATCACCAAAGAAAATTGTTGTAGTTTCATCTGCTCCACAAATTAGATACCCTGATTGCTATGGTATTGATATGGCAAAACTTGAAGACTTTATAGCTTTTAGAGCGACATTAGATTTACATAAAGACAATAACACAATGCATCTTGTTGATGACATTTATCAAAAGTGTTTACAACAGGTAAATACTAAAGATAAAGATGTAATTAATTATGTAAAAGAATTTTATGCACCATTTTCCGCTGTACAGATTTCTAAAAAGATTGGGGAATTATTAAGCCCACCTGAATTAAATGCTGAAGTTGATATAATTTATCAAACAATTACTAATTTACACCAAGCTTGTCCTCATAATTTAGGTGACTGGTATTTTACTGGTGATTACCCAACAGGTGGTGGTAACCGTGTTGTAAACAGAGCATTTATTAATTTTTATGAAGGAAAAAACGAACGAGCATATTAGAATTCACTTTCGATAAAATACACATATTTACGTATTTCATCGACAATACATGTTTTTTACCGAATATATAGGTAGTTCATCCTAGGGCAGATTACATTTAGTACTGCCATAGCATAAGTAGGTTAAGTTCATGGTAAGATTTGGGGAAAAAGGCAGAGTCAATCTCTGCCTTTTTTATTTTACAAAATTTTTAAAACCATATTTTATATTTTTTATAAGCATCTTAAAAAGATACAGTTACAATAAAAATATTGCTATTTAACTTATAAAACCTATACTACAACTAAAACATTATTCATAAAACAACAACAAACAATACTTTTGAAGCACCATAGCATAAGTAGGTTAAGTTTCATGGTAAAAGATTTGGGGAAAAAGACGGAGTTAATACTCCGTCTTTTTATTTTCTAATTATTTTACACCTCAGAAAACAACAAATAAAGCATTTCAACTTATTAAAATTAGCTTTTATCTAAAACATTCTTTAGAAAAGCCCTCTGAAGCCTACTTTTGAAAGACCATAGCATAAGTAGGTTAAGTTCATGGTAAGATTTGGGGGAAAAAGGCAGAGTTGATCTCTGCCTTTTTCATTTCTGATAATCAACACTTTATCGTCCAAAAAACAATATTATCGATGAACTGTGTTAAAAAAATTATGTATTAAGCACATAAAAAGACTCTTTTTCTTTTGATATTTCTCACAATACCAGTAATTTAGCATTGCCATAGCATAAGTAGGTTAAGTTTATGGTAAGATTTGGGATGAAAAGGGTAGAGGTTTCTCTACCCTTTTCTATTTTTTGACAAACAAAAAACCTCGTTAGCTAAAACTAACGAGGTTTTTTTATATTTATTAATAAATAAATGCTAATGCATATTATTTATTTGCCGCATATAACTCAGCAACTTTATCCCAATTAATTACATTAAAAAATGCATTAATATAATCAGGTCTTTTGTTTTGGTAGTTTAAGTAATAAGCATGTTCCCAAACATCCAAACCTAAAATAGGAAAACCTTCACAACGAGTTTCTGGCATTAAAGGATTATCTTGGTTAGGCGTAGAACAAACTTCAACCTTACCACCTTTATGAACACATAACCATGCCCAACCAGAACCAAATCTTGTTCCTGCTGCAGTAGTAAATGCTTCTTTAAAAGCATCAAAAGATCCAAACGCAGTATCAATAGCAGTAGCTAATTCACCTGAAGGAGTTCCTCCTCCATTAGGTGACATTACTTCCCAAAATAAAGAGTGGTTGTAAAAACCTCCACCATTATTTCTAACTGCATTATTAGACATATCTAAAGTTGTTAAGATATCTTCAATAGATTTTCCTTCTAAATCAGTACCTTCTATTGCTCCATTTAATTTTGTTGTATATCCATTATGGTGCTTAGTATGGTGTATTTCCATAGTTCTTGCATCAATATTTGGCTCTAATGCATCATATGCATATGGTAATTTCGGTAATTCAAATGCCATAATAATTATTTTATTTAATTAATATATAGTTCTCTAACAAAGTTAAGGTTTTATCAAACTAATTCTACTATAATTTTGTTAAGAACTGTGTAAGATTCCGTAATTTGCAAGTAAAAAGTAGGTGCAAAACTCTTCTTATAACATATATAATGCCTCTGCAGGTTCAGGAAAAACATACACATTATCTAAAGCGTATTTAAAAATTATTCTTTCTGATAATGCCACATCAAATTATAGCGAAATTTTAGCCATGACATTTACTAATAAGGCAGTAAATGAAATGAAAGAAAGAATACTTAGTAGTTTGTATGAATTTGGGAATGTCTCAAGCATAGAAAAAGCACCACAAATGTTTATTGACTTACTAGAAGAATTAAACACTGACATTGTTTCTCTTCAAAAAAAAGCTAAGCGAACATTAAAAGAAATTTTACATAACTATGCATTTTTTGATGTTTCTACTATAGATAAATTTACTCATAGACTTATTAGGACTTTTGCAAAAGACTTAAAGCTTCCGCAAAATTTTGAAGTCGTATTAGATACTAATCTTCTTTTAAGTGAAGCTGTTGATCGTCTAGTAAATAAAGCAGGAAGTAATCAAGATTTAACAAAAATATTAATTGCCTTTGCTTTGGAAAAAGCAGATGATGATAAAAGTTGGGATGTTTCAATGGACATTTTTGATATGGGTAGAGAACTCTTATTCAAAGAAAAACATGAACAAATTCTAGAAACTCTAGCTTTAAAAAATTTAACAGATTTTGATGAATTAAAACAATCACTTAGAAAAAAAATAAAAATTGCTGAAGAACTCATAAAAGATACTAGTAAAGAAATTTTAAGTTTATTTGAAAAAAATGGGCTTGAATTTAATGATTTTAGATCTTCTTGGTTTCCAAAATTTATAAAGGAAACTTCTATTTTAAGTAATAAAGTTAATTTTGATGCTGGCTGGAAACAAGACTTTGAAAATGCTACATTATACACTAAAACCTTATCTGAAGATAAGAAAGCAACTATTGATCAATTACATCCTACATTTAACTCTCTTTTTCAAGAAATAAAAAACACTTTCTTCTTCCTATCCTTTTTAAAAAATGCTTACAAAAACATTCTACCATTAACAGTATTAAATGCATTGCAAAAAGAGATAAAGAATATAGAATTAGAACGAGATGAAATTCCTTTAGCTACTTTTAATGCAATTATCTCAAAAGAAATAAAAGACCAACCTGTACCTTTTATATATGAACGTTTAGGAGAAAAATACCGACATTATTTTATTGATGAATTTCAAGATACCTCAGAATTACAATGGACGAACTTAATACCCTTAATAGGTAATGCTTTAGAAAGTGAAGATGAAAAAGGAAATTTAGGATCTCTACTTTTAGTTGGTGATACAAAACAAGCAATATATAGATGGAGAGGCGGTAAAGCTGAGCAGTTTTTAGATTTAATTAATGAGAAAAACAACCCATTTGTTTTAAAACCAAAAATCGAAAACCTACCAACAAATTTTCGTAGTTACGATGAAGTAATAAAATTTAACAATAGTTTTTTTACCTCTATTAGCTCCAATCTTAATAACGAAGTTTACAAAACTCTTTTTAAAGAAGGCAATCAACAAAACTATAATAGCAAACAAGGTGGCTACGTACAGCTTACTTTTATTGAAGAGGAAGAAAAAAATCAAGATGAACTTTATTGTGATGAAGTTTTAAATACAATACAACTAGTTTTAGAAAAAAAACATACACTAAAAGATATCTGCATTTTAGTTCGTGATAAAAAAAACGGAATAACTATAGCAAATTTCTTAAGCCTTAATAGAATCCCAATTATTTCATCAGAAACACTTCTACTAAACAATAATCCAAAAGTAAAATTTTTAATTAACCTTTTAAGGTATAGTTTAAATACCGAAGATGAAGAAGCCGCCTATCAAATTTTATATTTTTTAAGTGAAAAAACTGAAACATTACATACCTATATATATAGTAATATTAAAAATTTATCAATCCATTTAATAAACAACTATAAATTTGATCTTGAAAAATTAAGACAATCATCAGTTTACGATGGTTTTGAACAAGCAATTAAGCTATTTAAACTAACTGAAGATTCTGACGCATACTTAACTTATTTATTAGACGAAGTACTAGACTTAGAGTATAAACAAGGATCTAGCGCAAAAGTATTTATCGATTATTGGGAAAAGAAAAAAGAAAATATAAGTATCAGTACACCTATTGGAATGAATGCTGTTCAAATAATGACGATTCATAAATCAAAAGGGTTAGAGTTTCCTATTGTAATTTACCCATATGCAAATAGCGATATCTATAAAGAAATAAAACCCAAAATGTGGTTAGCTGTAAATGAAAAGGAATTCAATGGTTTTGAAAATGTATTGATAAATAAAAATCAAAAAATAGTTAATTACAACCCACATGTTGAAGCTTTATACGAAGATGAACAACAAAAATTAGAACTTGATGCTTTTAATGTTTTATATGTAGCATTAACTAGAGCAGAAAAAAATCTATTTATTATTTCAAAAAAAGAATTAGATAGCAAAACAAAAAAACCAAAAGATAAATACTATTCTGGTCTATTTATAAACTATCTAGTAGAATCAGGAATGTGGAGTGATCAACAAAATGAGTATAGTTTTGGAATATTAAATAACAACAACTTATTTAATAGTGAAGCTACTATACAAGAAGAAATAAGACACCAATTATCTTATAAAGAAAGATCAAGTTTTAATATTGTAGCAAAATCTGGGATGCTTTGGGATACTACTATTGAAGCTGCATTAAATAAAGGAAATACAATACACTATATATTAAGTTTAATTGAAACAGAAGCAGATATTGAAGATTGTTTTAAAACAATCAAAGAAAAAGGAGAATTAAACGACAACGAAATAGAATCAATAAAAAATAAAATAATATCAATAATTAATCATCCAAAATTAAAGCCTTATTATAGTATAAATAGCCTAATAAAAAACGAAACGGATATTATTACTAAAAACGGAACAGTATTACGACCAGATAGGTTAGTAATTAAAAATAATGAAGTCACTATTATAGATTACAAGACAGGAAAAAGAAATATATCATATAAAGACCAAGTAGAATTATATGCTTTGGCTTTAGAAGATATGGGTTATAAAATTACCGAAAAAGTAATAGTATATATTAATGAAACAGTTAATCCTGAGTTTGTTTAATTAGGCCAAAGTACTTGATTTATAATAAATTAACTTAAATATTATATGTATTTATAAAGAATTTACCTACACATAAACCTCTATAATTAGTACTAAAAACGTTTATATGCGTTATTTTTCGTGGCAATTACATCAAAAAAATCTTAAATTGGTTTTGTTAATAATTATTAACAACTTACATTTGTCGCTAATAAACCCTTAAATTAAAAATAATAAAATGAAACATCTTAGCAAATTATTGGTTGTTGCCCTACTTTTCGTAGGATTTAACAGCATTCAAGCGCAAGACGAGAATAATCCATGGCAAGTTAGCTTTGGTGTAAATGCGGTTGACGTTTATCCTACTGAGGATGTTAGTTCTTTTGGAAATGAACTTTTCAATGCAACTGACCACTGGAATATTCTTCCTTCAATCTCTTATGTATCTGTATCAAAGTACGTAGGTAGTGGTTTTTCTGTTGGAGCAAGAGGTTCTTTAAATAGAATTGAGAAATTTGGTGATACTGATGTAGATGATCTTTCTTACTACGGTATTGATGGAACAATCAAATATAATTTCTTACAAAACACAGTTATTGATCCTTTCGTTGAAGTTGGTGGTGGATATACTTGGTTTGATGAAATTGGTGCTGGTACTGTAAATGGTGGTGTTGGTGTTAATGTATGGTTTACTGAGAACATCGGTTTAACTTTACAATCAAACTACAAGCATGCATTTGAAGATTATGGTAATAAGCATTTCCAACACTTAGCAGGTATCGCAATTAAATTTGGTGGTACTGATACTGATGGTGATGGTATTTATGATAAAGATGATGCTTGTCCAGAAGTTGCTGGTTTAGAAGCTTTCAACGGTTGTCCTGATGCTGATGGTGACGGAATCGAAGATAGCAAAGATGCTTGTCCAGAAGTTGCTGGTACTAAAGAAATGAACGGATGTCCTGATACTGATGGTGACGGTATTGCTGATAAAGATGATGCTTGTCCTAACGAAGCTGGTTCTGCTGCTTTAAACGGTTGTCCTGATGCTGATGGTGATGGTGTTGCTGATAAAGATGACGCTTGTCCTGCTGAAGCTGGTCCTGCTGCTAACAAAGGTTGTCCTTACACTGATAAAGATGGTGATACTGTTTTAGATAAAGATGATGCATGTCCAGATGTTGCTGGTACTGTTGCAAACAAAGGTTGTCCTGAAGTTACTGAAGAAGTTCAGAAACAATTAAATGATTATGCAAGAACTATCTTATTTGACACTGGTAAATCTTCTATCAAAGCTGAATCTACTTCAGTTATGGTTGATATTATCTCAATCTTAAAAGAATACCCTAATGCTAAGTTTACAGTAGAAGGTCACACTGATAGCGTTGGTAGTGCTAAATTAAACCAAAGCTTATCTGAATCTCGTGCTCTTTCTGTAAAAGAATTCTTAGTAGAAAAAGGAATCGAAGAATTTAGATTATCTGCTGTAGGTTACGGTGAAGATAAGCCTATCGCTTCTAACAGTACAAGATCTGGTAGAACACAAAACAGAAGAGTTGAAATTAACTTAGTAAAGTAATTTACTAGAGTTAAACTCTAAATAATACACACTTAAAAGCTCCGCAATTGCGGAGCTTTTTTTATTTTTATACAATGCAAAGTTTTATTGAAGAAGTACTTAAAAAAATAGTAGCTGCAAATAGTAATATATCAGATATTACCTTTGTATTACCTAGTAAAAGAGCAGGTACATTTTTGAAAAATAGTTTATCAAAATTATTAGATAAAACAACATTTGCTCCTGAAATATATAGTACAGAAAATTTTATAGAAAAAATTTCTAAATTAACTTTTGCAACTAGTACAGAACAATTATTCACACTTTACCAATCATACCTTAAAACCAGTAAAGAAAAGGAAAAAGACAGTTTTCTTGTTTTTACAAAATGGGGACAAACAATTCTACAAGACTTTAATGAAGTAGATCGGTATCTAGTAGATACCAACAAACTATTTTCTCACCTATCTGCAGTTCATGAAATGAATATGTATTTAGAGACAGAAAAAACACAAATGATTAATGATTATATAAAATTCTGGGAAAATCTAGATGGCTTATATCATCATTTTAACACATCTCTATTAAACTTAAAAAAAGCAACACAAGGTTATGCCTATAGGCTAGCGAATGATAATATCAAAAGCTATATTGATGACACACAGCATAAAAAATATATTTTTATAGGTTTTAATGCCTTAAATAAGGCTGAAGAAAATATTATTCAAGAATTTTTAAAACTTGAAACTACAGAAATTTATTGGGATCTAGATACCTATTTCTTAAATGACCCAATACATGACGCAAGTTACTTTATCAGACAACATAAGAAAAACTGGTTGTATTTCAAAAACAACAATTTAGAAGGTATTAGTGCAAACTACTTAGAAAGTAAAAATATTAAAATTATTGGTGTGCCTAAAAACGTATCACAAGCTAAATATGTTGGTAATTTAATTGAAGAATTCAATGAAAATAAACCAGATTTATTACAGCATACTGCTATTGTTTTAGGTGACGAAAACCTACTAAACCCAATAATGAATGCTATACCTAAAAATGTAGCTCATATAAATATTACAATGGGTTATCCTATAAACAAAACTCCATTGGCTGGTATGTTTAATTTGATTTTTGATTTATGGCAAGCTAAAGAAGAAAAGGGTTGGTTTTATATTCATATCTTAAATATGTTATCACACCCTTACATACAAATTTGTTTACAAGAAGATGATCAAAACATTGCTAATATAATTTCCACAAAAATAAAATCGAGAAATTGGATTTATATAAAAACACAACAATTATATGCCATAACACCAAACAAACAGAACGAATTATCATTATTATTTTCAGAAAAAATATTTACACCAATTACATTTATTGAAATCTGTTTAAATTTAATAACACAATTAAAAAATAAATTTCAAGAACTTGAAAGTACACTTGAATTAGAATATTTATACAGATTTAACTCTTTATTTAATCAAATACTCATTCATGTAAAAGAGCATGATTTTATTACTGATATAAAATCATTACAGTCTTTATACAAAGAATTAGTAAGTTCTGAAACGTTAGATTTTCAAGGTGATGCTTTACAGGGAACTCAAATTATGGGAATGCTTGAGAGTAGAAATTTAGATTTTGAAACTGTAATACTTACATCAGTAAACGAAGGTATTTTACCGTCTGGAAAATCTAATAACTCATTTATTCCATTTGACGTAAAAAAAATATATGGCCTACCAACCTACAAAGAAAAAGATGCGGTATATACGTATCACTTTTACAGATTACTACAACGCGCTAAAAATGTATATTTAATTTATAATACAGAACCAAATTCTTTAGAAGGTAATGAAAAAAGCAGGCTAATAACACAATTAATAACAGATGAAAATGTTATAAAAAATATTACTCAAGTCACGGCAACAGCAACAGTAAAACCTTCGATTAAAAAATTAGAGATAATAGAAAAAAATGATGAATTATTAGCACAAATAAAAGAATTAGCAATTAAGGGTTTTTCACCAACATCATTAACCAATTACATAAGAAACCCAATAGATTTCTATAAAAAAAGTATTTTAAAAATTTATGATACTGAAGTTGTTGAAGAAAATCTAGCTGCAAATACTTTTGGTACTATAGTTCATGACACTCTTGAAGACTTATACAAACCATTTATTGGTTTGTACCTAAATAAAGAATCACTTGAGAGTCTTTTTCCTAAAGTAGAGACTACAGTTAAAAATAACTTTATTAAAACTTACGCTGATGGAGATATTACACAAGGAAAAAATTTAATAGCCTACAACGTAATATTAAAGTATATTGAAAATTTTATAAAACTTGAAATAAAAGATATTTCAGCACAAAAAATAAAAATTATAGCTTTAGAACAGGATTTAGAAGTTCATATAAATGTTCCTAACATAGATTTTCCTATCAAAATAAAGGGAAAATTAGACCGAGTAGATGAGTTAGATGGAATTAAAAGAATTGTAGATTATAAAACAGGAAAAGTTATAGCTAGCGATGTAGCGATTAGCGGTTGGGAGCAAATAACTGAGACCTATAAAAAAAGTAAAGCTTTTCAGTTATTATGTTATGCTCTATTATATGACAATCAAAAACCTATTGAAAATATTAAAGCTGGGATTATATCATTCAAAAACTTAAATGCTGGTATTTTAAAATTTAACTACAGTAGAAATGATATAATAGACAAAAACACGCTTCTAGAGTATAAAAACGTGCTTTGTTTATTAATTCAAGAAATATTTAACCCTGAAATTCCTTTTGAAGAAAAAGAGGTTTAAGTTATTTTAAATCAGGCCTTGTTGGGCGAACTTCTATTTTACTAGGCAAAGTTCTAGGGTTCATTTCTAAAACATCTAAAACCAATTCACCAATATCTTCTGGTTGTATTTTCCAAGCGTCAGAATCAGAAGGTACATGGTTATTAAAATGTGTAGCCACTGAACCTGGCATAATCGTAGAAACTTTAATTCCGTATTGTCTTAAATCAAGCATAGCTGCTTGCGTAAAACCTACTACCCCAAACTTAGTAGCATTGTACCCTGCTCCGTTTGCAAAAAAGTTTGTGCCCGCTAAACTTGCAAGAGTTATATAATAACCCTCCGTTTTCTTTAAAGCTTCTACAGAGGCTTTTAAAGTATGAAAAACACCATTCAAATTAGTGTTAATCATTTGGTGCCACTCATCTTCTGTCATTTTATCTATTGGAGCAAAATTACCTACACCAGCATTTGCTAAAACAACATCTAATTGTCCCCATTTTGCAATAATAGCACTAACAGCATCTTGTTCATCTTTCAATTTTGTAACATCAGAGGCTAATGCCAAAACATTATCATCTGTTCCCAAGTCAGCAGCAGCTTCTTGTACACTTTTTAACGTTCTACCACTAATAGCAACCTTCATTCCTGCAGCTAATAAAACTTTAGCAGTACTATATCCAATTCCTTTTGATCCGCCTGTAATATAAACTACTTTATCTTTCAAATTCATAATATCTAATTTTTGTTTCAAGTTAAAAATAACTTAATAACACTAAAAAAAAGCAATGTTATCTTTTTCTTAAAAGAATAATACCAGGAATATTTATTACTTATAATATAAACGTCATTTAATACTTTTATTTTTACAAAAAACATTTCAATAATTGAATAACCCGCTAACATTTAAAAACATTAATAAACTAGCTATACCAGCAACTATAGCTGGCATAGCTGAACCTTTACTTTCTATTACTGATACTGCTATTGTTGGTAATATTGAAATTGATGGAATTGAATCTTTAGCTGCTGCTGGTATTGTAGGATCATTTTTATCTATGTTAATCTGGATTTTAGGACAGACAAGAAGCGCTATTTCCGCAATAATTTCTCAATACTATGGCGCTGGAAAAATTGACGAAGTAAAATCATTGCCTACACAAGCAATTTATTTAAACATTACATTGAGTATCATTATTTTATTAGCTACTATATTTGTTATAGAAGATATTTTTAGGCTTTTAAATGCTACTGGAAAAATATTAGACTACTGCATATCATACTACGCTATCCGTGTTTGGGGTTTCCCTTTAACATTATTTACTTTTGCTGTAATGGGCATTTTTAGAGGGTTGCAAAATACTTTTTATCCAATGCTTATTGCAATTATTGGTGCTATATTAAATGTTGTTTTAGATTTTGCATTAGTGTATGGCATACCTAATTACATAGAACCAATGTATTTAGAAGGTGCTGCGTGGGCAAGTTTAATTGCACAGGCAAGTATGGCGTTAATTGCTTTAGTTTTATTAATCACAAAAACGAATATTAGTCTTAAACTAAGATTACCTTTTCATGATGAATTAGGTAGGCTAGTACTAATGAGCTTAAATTTATTTGTTAGAACCTTAGCCTTAAATACAGCATTAATACTTGCCGTTAGAGAAGCTACTTCACTTGGTGATAAATATATTGGAGCACATACAATTGCTATAAATATTTGGTTATTCTCTGCTTTTTTTATTGATGGATATGCTGGGGCTGGTAATATTTTAGCAGGTAGATTATTAGGTGAAAAAAATTACAAAGGATTAAACCTATTATTAAAAATGATATTAAAATATGCACTAATAATTAGTATTATTTTAATGCTCTTAGGGTTTCTTTTCTATAAACCAATAGGACATTTATTTTCTAATGACAAACCGGTTTTACTAGTTTTTTATAGTGTTTTTTATATTATTCTAATAAGTTTACCAATAAATACGGTCGCATTTATTTATGATGGAATATTTAAAGGTCTAGGAGAAATGAAATACCTAAGAAACACATTATTAATAGCTACATTTTTAGGCTTTATACCTACCCTATTTATTACAAAATACTTTGATTTGGGTATAACTGGTATCTGGATTTCTTTTACAGTATGGATGATTATAAGAGGAGGAAGTTTAGTGTATAAGTTTAAAAACAAATTTATACCACTAATACATATTTAATTGAAAAATGTATTTTTGAAGTAAACAAAACACTTATGTCCACTTCAAGAGAAAACGGAAGCCTTTATACTAAAATTGATAATCAGGTTGCGACTATAGAGTTCGGACACCCTGCAAGTAATTCTTTTGTAAGTGAATTATTAGATCGGCTTGCTAAAGAATTTGATAAACTTTCAAATGATAATAGTGTAAATACTATTATTTTAAAATCAGAAGGTGATCGTGCTTTTTGTGCTGGTGCTTCTTTTGATGAATTAATCGCTGTATCAAACTTAGAAGAAGGTAAAGTATTTTTTAGTGGTTTTGCACATGTAATTAACGCAATGCGAAAGTGTAAAAAAGTAATTATTGGTCGTGTTCAAGGAAAAACAGTTGGCGGAGGTGTTGGTTTAGTTGCTGCTTGCGATTATGTTTTTGCTTTAGAAAAAGCATCAGTTAGGTTGTCTGAACTTACAATTGGTATTGCTCCATTTGTTATAGCACCAGCTGTAGAACGTAAAATTGGAATTGCAGCATTATCAGAACTATCTTTAAGTCCTACTGAATGGAAAAATGCATACTGGGCTCAAGAAAAAGGATTGTATTCAAAAGTTTTTGATGATATTAAAGAACTTGATAAAGAACTAGAATTTTTTACAACCAATCTTTCAAAGTACAACCCACAAGCACTAGAAAATTGGAAAAAAATTCTTTGGGAAAATACTGAAAATTGGGATTCCTTATTACTTGAAAGAGCTACAATTACCGGAAAACTTGCTCTATCAGAATTCACAAAAAATGCATTAGATAAATTCAAAAAATAATAATTTTAGTATCGTATCGTTTAATCATTTTAGCATAATCATATGGAAATTCTTAATTTTTTAAACGGAGATCTTGTCTTCCCTATTTTAGCACTATTCGTAGTTGTTATTTATTTTGTAAATCGTATTCGAACAAGAAAAAAATACAAAAGATAAAAACTTACTACATGTTACCATAAAGTGATACTTTTGTAATCAATACATATAGTTTTCTGAATTATAATTCACTATTATGAGTAAAATTAGAATTACCAAACAATTTAATTTCGAAACTGGTCATGCCCTTTATGGTTATGATGGCAAATGTAGAAATGTGCATGGGCACAGTTATAAACTGTCTGTTACAGTAATAGGAAATCCAATTACAGATACAAACCATGTAAAATTAGGGATGGTAATCGATTTTGGTGATTTAAAAAAAATTGTAAAAGAAGAAATTGTAGATCAATTTGATCATGCTACTGTATTTAACAAAAATACGCCACATGTTGAGCTAGCTAAAGAGCTTACTGATCGTGGTCACGTTGTTATTTTAGCTGATTACCAGCCTACAAGTGAAAATATGGTGATTGATTTTTCAAAACGTATAAAATCTAGATTACCAGAAAATATAACTTTACATTCTTTAAAACTACAAGAAACAGATTCTTCTTTTGCCGAATGGTACGCTAGTGATAATTAATAATTATTTGCGCTTAGCACATTTCATATATTAAACGATTATGCAAACCATACATATTCCTAAAGGTAAAAAAGTATATTTCGCTAGTGACAATCATTTAGGTGCACCAACTATGGCAAATAGTTATCCTAGAGAGAAAAAATTTGTTGCTTGGTTAGACGAAGTTAAAGAAGATGCTGCTGCTATATTTCTATTAGGTGATTTATTCGATTTTTGGATGGAATATAAAACCGTTGTACCAAAAGGTTTTACAAGAACCCTAGGTAAATTAGCGGAGATTACAGATTCTGGTATTCCAATTTTCTTTTTTGTGGGAAATCATGATTTGTGGATGAATGGCTATTTTGAAGAAGAATTAGGCATCCCTGTATTTCACAAACCACAACAATTTACTTTTAATAATACTACATTTTTTATTGGTCACGGTGATGGACTTGGACCAGGAGACATTGGTTACAAACGAATGAAAAAAGTATTTACAAACCCTTTTTGTAAATGGCTTTTTAAATGGCTACACCCTGATATTGGTGTTAGGTTAGCACAGCATTTATCTGTTAAAAACAAACTTATTTCTGGTGATGACGATGCAAAATTTTTAGGAGAAAAAAACGAATGGTTAGTACAATATGCTAAACGTAAATTAGAAACCACTCATTATGATTATTTTGTATTCGGACATAGACATCTTCCTTTAGAAATAAAATTGAATAACAATTCAACATATACTAACCTTGGTGATTGGATTAAATATTATACCTATGCAGTATTTGATGGTGATAAACTGGAATTAAAAGAGCTTAAAATAAACCAAAACAACAAGTAATTATTTTCTTACAACATGTTTACTTGACTTTACCACATTAATTTTAAAAAAACGGTACTCTAGTTATATCTTTACAGTGTTATTAAAATTAAGTGTCGGTCCCAAATCTATACTTAACCAAAAAAAGATTAACCCAAATCTATTCTATTTAACCTAAAAAAAGCCCTTTACCAGGGCTTTTTTTATTTTTAGAAATATCTTCTTAAAGTTAAAAACTTTTAATTTAAAAAATTAATTATATTTTTTTAATACTATATTAAAATAATTAATATGTAATAATTTTCTTACAACATATTTGTTTAATTTCACAACAATAATTTTAAAAAAAGACACTCTAGTTATACCTTTACAGTGTTATTAAAATTAAGTGTCGGTCCCAAATCTATACTTAACCAAAAAATATTATTCCCCCAAATCTTTAAATCAACCGAATTAGAAGAGTCCTTAACGGGACTTTTTTATTTTTTAATACTATTTAAGAACCTTCATGATCTTCAACATCTTTTTGTAAATCTAATTTTCTAAAAGTAGGAGAAACAAAAGCTGTAATTCCTACGGTTAAAATAGTCATAGCACCACCAAAAACAACTGCTGTAACAGTATCCATTAATTTTGCGGTTACTCCGCTTTCAAAAGCTCCTAATTCATTAGACGAACCTACAAACATAGAATTAACTGATGCTACCCTTCCTCGCATATGATCTGGCGTTTTTAATTGTAAAATTGTTTGCCTAACTATCATAGACACTCCATCTAAAGCACCACTAATAAATAACGCAACTACTGATAACCAAAAATAGGTAGATAAACCAAACACAATCATACAAATTCCGAAACCAAACACTGCTATTAAAAGCTTTTTCCCTGCATTTTTATGTAAAGGAAAACGCGTAGAACCTAACATTGTTATTGCTGCTCCAACAGCAGGTGCAGCACGCAATATTCCAAAACCTTGCGCTCCAACATGTAATATATCTTGTGCAAAAATGGATAACAATGCAACAGCACCACCAAACAATACAGCAATCATATCTAAAGTTAAAGCTCCAAAAATAGCTTTAGTGCTAAAAACAAAATTTAAACCTTCTTTTAAGCTTTCAAATACTGGCTCACCAATTTTAGGGTTTAAAATCGGTTTCTTTTTAATATTAAAAAGAGCTATTAAAGCAATTACTGAAAAGGTAAAAATTAAACACATAGACCAATGTACGCCAATAATACTAATAGAAAAACCTGCTAATGCAGGGCCTAAAACAGATCCCATTTGCCAAGTTGAACTACTCCATGTAGCTGCATTTGGATATATTTTTTTAGGAACAATTAAAGCTATTAATGAAAAAATTGTTGGCCCTATAAATGCACGAACAATACCACCTAAAAAAACTAAAAAATAGATACTGTATAGTATTTTTTTTGTTTCATAATCAGCAATTACAGATGGTAAACTAAGTATAAATAAGCCAAAACTTATAACTGAGAAACCTAGAATACATTTAATTAATAAACCTCTTTTTTCTTTTTGGTCAACAATATGCCCTGCGAAAAGCGCCATTGTTACTGCAGGGATAACCTCCATTAATCCTATTATCCCTAAAGAAAGTGGATCTTTAGTCATGGAATATACTTGCCACTCTATTACAATAAATTGCATAGACCATGCAAAAACCATTGCAAAACGAACTATTAAAAATATATTAAACTCTCTAAATCGTAAAGCGGCATAAGGATCCATACGTACAACAATCTAAAAAATATAATGTAAAGATATGGAAGGAAAATACTTTATACTATTTAAAAATAAGTGCTATTTAAGCTCTAATATCTCGTAATTTTAATTGCAGACTTACATTACCTTGCCATT
Source organism: uncultured Cellulophaga sp. (assembly GCA_947496695.1). Taxonomy (GTDB): domain Bacteria; phylum Bacteroidota; class Bacteroidia; order Flavobacteriales; family Flavobacteriaceae; genus Cellulophaga. The sequence goes on from CANMEI010000002.1 coordinate 513,551, forward strand.
CATTCTCATCAATTGAATACACTGCACTAAAATCCTTCTCAGCTTTAATTATCGCTAACTTATCACCAAGGTTAAAACCAATACCACTTATTTGATTTGATCCTTTTTGTTTTACAGAAATTTTTAAATGCTTGTTATTTTCTCCAACGCATTTTGAATAACCAGTATCTAATAAATTATTTGTCATAAAAACTGGTGTCATATTTCCGGGTCCAAAAGGTGCAAACTGGTTTATAATACGCATTAATTTGGGAGTAATATCTTTTAAATTAATCTGCATATCTACTGAAATCTCAGGAGTTAATAAATTTCGATCTATAGTTTCTGAAACTACTTTTTCAAATTGATCTTTAAAATTTTGATACTGATTTTCTAATAATGTTAATCCTGCTGCATATTTATGCCCACCAAACTGTTCAATATATTGAGAACATAATTCTAGGGCATTATACACATCAAAACCTTTTACTGAACGTGCCGAAGCTGCTAATTTTTCACCACTTTTAGTAAAAACCAATGTTGGCCTATAATATGTTTCTGTTAATCTTGAAGCTACAATACCAATAACACCTTTATGCCAACTTTCATGGTACACAACTGAAGTTAAATTCTGCTGTTCTTCATTTTCTACAATTTGAACTAAAGCTTGCTCCGTAATTATTTTATCAAGGGCTTTGCGGTCACTATTAAACTTTTCAATTTCAGATGCAAATTTTTCAGCAGTATCAACATCTTGTACAGTTAATAAATTTACAGCATGTTGACCATGTACCATTCTGCCTGCCGCATTAATACGTGGTGCAATTATAAAAACAACATCAGTTATGGTAAGTGTATGTTTTTTTATTTGATTAATAATTGCCTTAAAACCTAGCCTTGGGGCAGCATTAATCACTTTTAACCCGTAATAAGCCAACACTCTATTTTCACCAGTAATAGGTACTATATCTGCACCAATTGCCGTTGCGACTAAATCTAAATACGGAATTAAATCTTCAATTGTTTCACTTTTTCTAGAACCTAATGCTTGAATTAATTTAAAACCAACGCCACAACCACAAAGTTCATCGTATGGGTAATTACAATCATCTCGCTTAGGGTCTAAAACGGCAACTGCATCAGGTAAATTTAAACCCGGTCGGTGGTGGTCACAGATAATAAAATCTATACCTTTTTCTTTTGCATAAGCAACTTTATCAATTGCCTTTACACCACAATCAAGAGCTATAATTAATGAAAAATCATTGTCTTCTGCAAAATCAATTCCTTTATAAGAAACTCCATAACCTTCTTTATAGCGATCAGGAATATAGGTTGCTACATTTGGGTAGTATGATAATAAATAAGAAGACATTAATGCGACAGCAGTAGTACCATCAACATCATAATCACCATACACAAGAATATTTTCATTATTTGCAATTGCTTTTTCAATTCGAGATACGGCTAATTCCATATCTTTCATTAAAAAAGGATCGTTTAAATGTGAAAGTTCTGGTCTAAAAAAAAGTTTAGCCTCTTCATAAGTCGAAATCCCTCTTTGTAATAAAAGTTGCGCTACTAAGTCTTCAACTTTTAAAGCCTTAGCCAGCGCTTTTATTTCTTCTTTTTCAGGTTTAGCCTTAATAGTCCAGCGCATATATTACGGTACTTCTTAGTTTAGCTAGTACTATTTATTATGAAAAAAAGTTTTTACTTCCATTGTTGCAAATTGACGGAACATTTCCATGACACCACAATATTTTTCAATAGATAAATCTACTGCTCTTTGTAATTTATTTTCTTTTAAATTACTACCATGAAAGTGATATTCCAAAACTACTTTATCATAATGTTTTGGGTGCTCATCTGTTAAGTTTGCAATAGTTTCAATATGAAAATCATCAACCTCAAGTTTCATTTTTTTAATTAACGCTGCAACATCTAATCCAGAGCAACCAGCTAATGCTGATAACATTAATGATTTTGGTCGTAAACCATTACCATCACCACCATGTTCTTTGGCAATATCAATATTAAAAGTTTGACCAGAAGTATTACCTGTTTCAAAAGCCATGTTACCCAACCACTTGGTTGAAATATGATTTGTTGTACTCATAATTATTGTTTGTTATAACGTGTAAAAATACAAAGAAAAAAGCAGTGTAAAATAATGTCTATTTCTTTCTTATTAAATATCCAACTTTATATTATTTAACTATTAACGCTTCACCTTCAAAGAATAAACCTTCAAAACCAGTGTTCATAAAATTTCCAATATTTTGGTGTCCTTTGCCGTTAGGATCCTTTAAAACATCCTCAAAATAATACTGTCCAAAACAAGCTAAAGTTTCTTCTTTTGATAATTCTTCTTTTTGTGCAAAAGCAAATAATTTACAAGAGCCTGAATTTTCTCCACTTGCATTATTTAATATTCCATTTTTAAATGCTGTAGGCCTAAAGTTGTATTTCACTTCAATAACCGCCATAGTTTCAGTAAAATCTATGTCTTTTGGGGAGTTCTTTAATTTACTTTTAAAAGCTTCTAATGTCATTTTTTTGTTGTTTTACCAGCCACTACAATTACAATTTCTCCTTTTGGTGGCTTATCTGTATAATGTTTTAGTACTTCAGTTGCTGTACCTCTTATTGTTTCTTCATATAACTTTGTTAATTCTCTTGAAACAGATACTTGTCTATCAGCCCCAAAATATTCAACAAAATTGCCTAATGATTTTACCAACTTATGTGGCGATTCGTAAAAAATAATAGTTCTAGTTTCTTCTGCTAATAATTTTAAGCGAGTTTGCCGACCTTTTTTTACAGGTAAAAACCCTTCAAAAACAAACTTATCATTTGGCAAACCACTATTTACTAGTGCGGGTACAAAAGCTGTTGCTCCTGGCAAACAATCAACTTCTATATTATACTCAACACATGCTCGTGTTAACAAAAAACCTGGATCGGATATTGCAGGCGTACCCGCATCAGAAATTAAGGCTATAGTTTCGCCTAACTGCAGGCGCTTTACAATAGCATCAACCGTTTTATGTTCATTATGCATATGATGGCTTTGCATATGCGTACTAATTTCTAGGTGATGTAAAAGTTTACCACTAGTACGTGTATCTTCTGCCAAAATTAAATCGGATTCTTTTAATACACGAATTGCTCTTAGCGTAATATCTTCTAAATTTCCTATTGGTGTTGGTACTATATAGAGTTTTCCCATTGGGTAAAATTACGGACTAACCTTTTTACCTGCAAAGTAAGAAATAATTAAACCTATAAAAGCTATTAATGCGAATAAATATCCTCCATCATTAACCATTAAATGTGCTGTTAATGCTAAAACGATGTCAAAGAAAAAACCTGCGTAAGCCCATTCTTTTAATGTTTTTGAAAAATTACCTAGAACGGCAATTAACCCTAAAATTTTTGCAATAGCTAATGGATATACTAAATAAGAAGGATAACCTAAAGCTATGAATGCCCCTTGAATTGCTCCGTGATTTATAATATACATTTGAATAGAAAAAAGCATTATTGCTGTTAATAACCCTGTTCCTAACCAATAAAGTATTTTAATAGTTTTCATAAAAAAAGCTGACTTAATAAGTAAATTAAGATTATTAAGTCAGCCTTTTTTAAGTTTACTTACAAATTTAATGTTAAGAAAATTTACGCGCTATTATTTCAAAAAATCGAGATTCGTACTCTTCTTTACCTTCCCAATTATTATAATCTGGTTTTACCATATTATTAATAAATGAAATAGAACGTTCTTCGGTTTCTATTGTGTTAAGTTGCGATAATACACGGTTATAATCGCCCATATTCTCATTAAATAAATGCTTAACAAAGGCAAGTTTATCATTTAAGCCAACTTTTATCTCACCCTGAAAATTATTATTGACTGACTTTTTAACCTTCTCAATAATATCTTGTGTTTTTTCAGCTGGCATAAACAGTTCTTGATCATCTTTCATTAATTCTGGTTTTGCCATAAAATCAGCAAAAATATCTTCTGCATCAACGGTGTTTGGCATTTCAGAAATGAATCCTTTAATCGTATCCATACCTGGAATAACGATATCTTCTTCATGCGGATTACTTTCTGGAACCGATTTGTTTTCATGCATAACAGCATTTGCTAATTGTTCAAATTTAGCCGCAATTGCATTTTTTGAAACATCAATTTCAATATCATTCAACTCTTCTTCAATGAACTTAAGCACTGCCATTTTTTCATACAACTCTTTGGTTACATCATACAGCTGAGTTATCTCATTGATATCCTCAGAAGTAATAATTTCTGTAGCAAGCTTTACTAATTTCTTTTTCAGTTGTTTTTTCATTTTTAGCTCTTTTTTATTTTCTAGGATCAGATTAAAATAACCATATATTTTAAAATAAAAAATATGGCAGTATATTCTTTCTGATAAAAAATTTCATGCATCTATGGTTAAAAGATGGTGATAGTTTAGTAATTTTATCCCTGCGTTTTCATTAAAACGCGAAACCAATTACTTTCGTCTAAAATTACAAAATGTTTCTCGAAAATACAGTTAACCCTAAAGAACAATTTGGCTGGATCGAAGTTATCTGCGGTTCTATGTTTTCTGGCAAAACAGAGGAGCTTATTAGGAGACTTAAACGAGCTCAGTTTGCAAAGCAAAAAGTTGAGATCTTTAAACCTCAAGTTGATACTCGTTACCACGATGAAATGGTAGTTTCTCACGATTCTAATGAAATACGGTCAACACCTGTGCCTGCCGCGGCAAATATTAGGTTATTGGCTGATGGTTGTGATGTTGTTGGTATTGATGAAGCTCAATTTTTTGATGATGAAATTGTAGCAGTTTGTAATGATTTAGCCAACAAAGGTATTCGTGTTTTAGTAGCTGGTTTAGATATGGATTTTAAAGGAAACCCTTTTGGCCCAATGCCTGCACTTATGGCAACTGCAGAATATGTAACTAAAGTACATGCAATTTGCACACGATCAGGAAATTTAGCAAATTACAGCTTTAGAAAAGCTACTAGTGATGATTTAGTACTTTTAGGTGAAACAGATGCTTATGAACCTTTAAGTAGAGGTGCTTATTATAAAGCAATGCTAAGCGAAAAGGTAAAAGAAATGAATGTAAATGCCGAAGAGTTAAACGACAAAAATAAAGGCGAAAAAAATGTCTAAGGCTCAAGAAACAGTTCTAGAGATTAACTTAAAAAGCGTAGAACAAAATTATAAGTATTTAAAAAGTAAACTACAAGAAAACACTCGGTTTATGGGTGTTGTAAAAGCATATGCCTACGGTAGTGAATCACTGAAAATCTCGCAAAAGCTAATTGCATTAGGTGCAGATTATTTAGCAGTTGCCTATACAAACGAAGGCGTTATTTTAAGAGAGGCTGGTATTAAGGTTCCTATTTTAGTTTTACACGCACAAGAAGTTAGTTTTAAAACTATAATTGAAAAATGCTTAGAGCCTAACTTATATTCAGAAAGAATATTAAAAGGATTTATTGCTACCGCAGAAAAATTAGGACAAAAAAATTATCCTGTACATTTAAAGTTTAATACAGGTTTAAATAGGTTAGGTTTTAATGAAACTGATATTCCAAATATTATTAAAATTCTTTCAAAAACCGATGCGATAAAGGTAACCTCTATTTTTTCGCACTTGGCTGCTTCGGAAGATTTGAATGAAAGAAAATTTACAGAAAATCAGATTTCAAAATTTAATAGTATCGCTAAAAAAATAGACCTTGGTTTAAACTATATTCCTTTTAAACATTTAGCAAATACATCGGGGATTTTAAATTACCCTGAAGCTCATTTTGATATGGTTAGGAGTGGTATTGGTATAAACGGTTTTGGAAATAGCTTAGCTGAAGATCAAAATTTTAAACCAGTTTCTACTTTAAAAACAAGTATCTCTCAAATTCATCATTTAGAGCCAAACGAAAGTGTTGGCTATAATATGGCTTTTACATCTAATAAAAAAATGATTACGGCTACGCTACCTATTGGTCATGCTGATGGTATTGGTCGAATTTATGGTAATGGAAAAGGTATTGTTTCTGTAAATGGAAAAATGGCTCCGATAGTTGGCAACACTTGTATGGATATGATTATGATTGACATTACAGATATAAACTGTAATGAAGGAGATGAAGTAATTATTTTTGGAAATAAACCTACTGCAAACGAATTTGCTGAAAATGCAGGAACAATATCATACGAGTTAATTACTGGAATTTCGCAAAGAGTAAAAAGATTAATTATTGAATCTTAAAAATTCGTTAATTTTTTTATTAAATTGCAAGCCATTAAACATATTAACTAAAATAAACAATTAACAAGATGTTAAAAGAATTTAAAGAATTTATCATGACAGGCAATGTCATAGATTTAGCAGTAGCTGTATTATTAGCAGGTGCAATGGGCTTAGTAGTAAGCGGATTTGTAGGTGATATTATGATGCCAATCGTAGGTCATTTCTCAGGTGGCTTAGACTTTGCTCAAATGAAAATAGTATTAGATGAAGCTATAATTGGTGCTGATGGTACTGTAACTAAGCCAGAAAATGCAGTTATGTACGGTAAATGGATTAATGCAATAATCAACCTTATAATTGTTGGTTTCGTATTATTTATCATTGTTAAAGCATACAACAAAACAAAAACTCCTCCAGCACCAGCTGCACCAGCAGGTCCTTCTGAAAAAGATCTTTTAGGTGAAATTAGAGATTTATTAAAAAATAAATAATTTAAGTTACCTTCTAATTAAAAGGTAATACCGCTGCACTGCAGTATTAATCTTAAAGCCGTCAATTACAAACGCTAATGTAATTGACGGTTTTCTTTTATTTTTTATTTAAATATAGAATCTGCATTTATTTTTGATAAAGGTTTATCAAAATAACCAAATACTAAAGGGTGTTCCTTAGCCAAAATTCGATCTTTAGATCTCGCAAAAGCTGACAAAATATAAATTCGTAGCGTCTTTTTTTCTTTTTTTAATTTTTTTAATTCAACTAAAAACTCCCAGCCATCCATTTCTGGCATTACAAGGTCTAATAACAAAATATCTGGTAAATCACTACCTTTAAAAGACCCTTCTTTTATTTGCGATAAAACTTTTCTAGCACTTTCGAAAATTTTAATATGTGCATCTGTTGAAGATTGTTGTACCGCATATTGTGTTGCAAACCGAGAAACTAAATCATCATCAATAATCCAAATGTTCATTATGCTTGTTAAATAGGTTGAAGTTTTAAAATTAGGGTTTTAAATTATCTATTTTCAATATATATTAGATAAAATACGTTTTGTTATATATATAACTTTTTGTTATATATTATTTATTAGCCTCTATTTTCTTTGTTCTATAAAAGGTATTGAACTACATTTGTCATTCTAAATTAATAAAAATGAAAGTAGCAGTTGTAGGAGCAACAGGAATGGTAGGAGAAGTAATGCTAAAAGTATTAGCAGAACGAAATTTTCCAATAACAGAGTTACTACTAGTAGCCTCAGAACGTTCAGTAGGAAAAAAGATGACCTATAAAGGAAATGAATACTCTATTATAGGTTTAGCTGATGCTGTTGCTGCAAAACCAGAAATAGCAATATTTTCTGCAGGTGGAGATACTTCAACAGAATGGGCCCCAAAATTTGCCGCTGTTGGTACTACTGTAATTGATAATTCTTCAGCATGGCGAATGGATCCTACTAAGAAATTAGTAGTACCAGAAATTAACGCTTCTGAATTAACAAAAGAAGATAAAATAATTGCAAACCCTAATTGTTCTACAATACAATTAGTAATGGTTTTAGCTCCATTACACACAAAATATAAAATGAAGAGAGTGGTAATATCAACATACCAATCTGTTTCTGGTACTGGTGTAAAAGCGGTACAACAATTAGAGAATGAAATTGCTGGTGTTAAAGGTGAAATGGCGTACCCTTATCCTATTGGAAGGAATGCATTACCACATTGTGATGTGTTTTTAGAAAATGGATACACTAAAGAAGAAATGAAATTAGCACGTGAGCCACAAAAAATATTTAATGACAAAACATTCTCAGTTACTGCAACTGCAGTTCGTATACCAACAGCTGGTGGACACTCAGAATCTGTAAATATTGAATTTGAAAATGATTTTGAGTTAGCTGAAGTTAGAAAAATGTTGAGTGAAACCCCTGGTGTTATTTTACAAGATAATCCAGCAACAAACACCTATCCAATGCCAATTTACGCGCATGATAAAGATGATGTTTTTGTTGGTAGAATACGAAGAGACGAGACACAAAGAAACACTTTAAATTTATGGATTGTTGCTGATAACCTTAGAAAAGGAGCTGCAACAAATGCTGTACAAATAGGTGAATATTTAGTTGCTAACGATTTAGTATAATAAATACCTTACTCATTATAAAAACAGCTTCTAGATACATCTAGAAGCTGTTTTTATGTTTACATTCATATTGAAATAAGTTTCTCTTTTGAAATGTGTAATTTTAGCTTGACTAATTACACTTAAAAAATATGAAAAAATTAATACTATTTACATTTGTTTCTGCAGTGCTAATAAGCTGCGAAACAACTTCTAAAAAAGAAAAAATTATTGTGAATTATCCTACTACTGCGAAAGTTGACACTGTTGACACCTATTTTGAAACTGAAGTTAAAGATCCATATAGATGGTTAGAAGATGATAAAAGCCCTGAAACTGGAGCTTGGGTAAAATCACAAAACAAAACCACTTTTGGTTATCTAGATAAAATTCCTTTTCGAAATGACTTAAAACAACGTTTAGAGAAGCTGTGGAATTACGAAAAAATAGGATCTCCCTACAAGGAAGGTGACTATACATATTTTAGTAAAAATAATGGACTGCAAAACCAAAATGTTATTTATAGAAAAAAAGGAGATTCTGACTCAGAAATATTTTTAGACCCAAATACATTCTCAAAAGATGGAACAACTTCATTTGCAGGGTTAAGTTTTTCTGAAAATGGAAATATTGCGGCTTATGCTATTTCTGAAGGAGGTAGTGACTGGAGAAAAGTAATTATTATTGATGCTATTAAAAAAGAGGTTATTGAAGAGACTCTTGTTGATATAAAATTTAGTGGCATTTCTTGGAAAGGTAATGATGGTTTTTTCTATTCAAGCTATGACAAACCTAAAGGAAGTGAGCTATCAGCTAAAACAGATCAACATAAATTATATTATCACAAATTAGGAACATCACAAGAAGAAGATACATTAATTTATGGTGGAACTCCTGAACAAAAACACAGATATATTAGTGGTTCCGTTACTGAAGATAACCGTTATTTATTTATCTACCCAAGAATCTCAACATCGGGCAGTAAACTTTTGATGAAAGACCTAACACAACCTGATTCTGAAATTGTTACCATATTAGATCACACAGATACTGACAGCCATGTGATTGAAAATGTCGGTTCTAAATTATTTATACGCACTAATATGAATGCGCCCAACAAAAAAGTGGTTATTGTTGATGCATCTAATCCAAAACCTGAAAATTGGGTAGATTTTATTCCCGAAACCGAAAATGTATTATCACCAAATACAGGTGGTGGTTACTTTTTTGCTGAATATATGGTAGATGCTATTTCAAAAGTATTGCAATATGATTATGATGGTAAATTAGTGAGAGAAGTGAAACTTCCAGGTTTAGGTACTGTAAGTGGTTTTGGTGGTAAAAAAGAAGATAAAGAGTTCTACTTTTCTTTTACAAATTACAACACACCAGGCTCTTCTTATAAATATAATGTAGCAACTGGAGAATACGATCAATACTGGAAACCAAATATTGATTTTAATCCTGATCATTACGAATCTAAACAAGTGTTTTATACTTCAAAAGATGGTACAAAAATACCTATGATGATTACCTATAAAAAAGGAATTCAACTTAATGGAAAAAACCCTACAATACTTTACGGATACGGAGGTTTTAATGTAAGTTTAACCCCTTCATTTAGTATTGTAAATGCTGTTTGGATGGAGCAAGGTGGTGTATACGCCGTTCCTAATTTACGTGGTGGAGGTGAATATGGTAAAAAATGGCATGATGCAGGTACTAAAACTCAAAAACAAAACGTATTTGATGATTTTATTGCTGCCGCAGAATATCTTATCAAAGAAAATTACACCTCATCAAAATACTTGGCCATAAGAGGTGGTTCTAATGGTGGACTTTTAGTTGGTGCAACAATGACGCAAAGACCAGATTTAATGCAGGTGGCCTTACCTGCGGTTGGTGTTTTAGATATGTTACGTTATCATACATTTACTGCTGGTGCAGGTTGGGCTTATGATTATGGTACAGCAGAAGATAATAAAGAAATGTTTAAATACTTAAAAGCATATTCACCTGTACATAATGTAAAAAGTGATGTACAATACCCAGCAACATTAGTAACTACAGGTGATCATGATGATCGTGTGGTACCCGCACATAGTTTTAAGTTTGCAGCATCATTACAAGAAAAACAAACTGGTGACAACCCTGCTTTAATAAGAATTGATGTAAATGCGGGTCACGGTGCTGGTAAATCAACCGAAGCTATTATAAATGAACAAGTAGATGTACAAGCTTTTACTTTATACAATATGGGCTTTGAAGAATTACCAAATCAAGCAGTCTTAAAAGAGTTTAAATTATAACAAAAATTGATATATTTAGCTATTATATATTATTTTTTATAAAATTTTAGTCTCAAAAAAACCACCCATAAAAGGTGATCTTTTTCTAAATAAACGCTCTTGTTTAAGAGGATTACTTTTGAGGACAGTAGATGTTGATATCAAATTTGTCTACATCTGCGTTTCTTGCGATGCTTTCCATAACTAAGATAATTTTAAGGTTAATATTAATTTCTTACTCAAAGATACAACC
>CANMEI010000003.1 GCA_947496695.1 uncultured Cellulophaga sp.
AATGTGATAATAATACCAAATGTTCTTCTGATAAACATCAACAAAATAGAAGATCTGAATTTATTGTGGTGGAATAGGTTGTAAAGCCACATGTGTTGATAGAGGATTTTCTTAATTGAAAGTCCTCTTTTTTTTTATGCATTAATACAAAATCAAAAAACAATCTTTCTTCTTTTATAACTGAAAGTATAGTAATTTTGCATTATAAATTATTAGCATGCAAAAGTACTTCAGAAAAACAGCTAAAATAGGATTAATATTGGTTTACTTAGTCATTATTGCAGGTGCTGTAGTTCGTATGACAGGCAGTGGAATGGGTTGCCCTGATTGGCCTAAATGTTTTGGCTATTACATACCTCCAACTGATGCCGAAACATTACAGTGGCAAAAAAATAGAGATTTTGAACAAGGGCAAGTTATAATTTACAATGAAACTTTAAAAGTAGCAAACGGTTATTTTACCACAACAGACACTTATAATAGTGATAATTGGGATGAATACACAAAGCATGACTATGCCATATTTAATGTTTCGCATACTTGGGTTGAATATATAAATCGTCTTTGCGGAGCACTTGCTGGATTAGCAACTTTGATATTGGCTGTGTTTTCATTCAGTTATTGGAAAAAACAAAAACTTATTACTATTCTATCTTGGTTAGTGGTTTTTGGAATGGGTTTTCAAGCTTGGTTAGGAGCTACTGTAGTATATTCAGTATTAGAACCTGTAAAAATTACAGTACATATGGTAATGGCCTTAGTCATTGTTGCCATTTTACTCTTTATTATTTACAAAACATCTATAGATAATAAAATTAAAAATATTGCTAGTAAAAAAATTCAATTATTATTTATTGTTTCATTAATTGCTACTTTACTACAAGTTGTTTTAGGTACACAAGTGCGTCAATATATAGATCACCAATCAGATATATATGGTGAATTCGCAAAAGAGCAATGGTTAAATAACCCAACAATACAATTTTATATTCATAGAAGTTTTTCTATATTAGTCACACTATTAAACTTATACTTAGCATTTTACATCTATAAATTTAAATTAGGTTTCCGTAAAATTAAATGGGTTTTAATTTTATTAGCTATTGAAATATTATCGGGAATAACAATGTATTATCTTGATTTTCCTTTTGGTAGCCAAGCTTTACATTTAGTTATAGCCTCTCTCCTATTTGGTGTACAATTCTATTTAATATTAGAGACAATAAAAGCCAATCAAAGTCTTAAAACTTTGTAACTTTGTCCCCCTTTAAAAATTAAAAATATGATTTATAAAATCAGAATTATATTAGATGCAGAAGATGATGTCTTTAGAGATATTGAAATTGAAGCAAGTACATCTTTAGAAGATTTTCATAACGCTATTACCCAAGCTTTTGGTTTTTTAGGTAATGAAATGGCTTCATTTTACACTTGTGATGAAGAATGGAACCAAGATGAAGAAATTGCATTACATGATATAAGTGAGAATGGATCTGATGTTCGTTTAATGAACGAAACATTTTTAGAAGATATTATTACAGAAAACACTCCTAAGCTTATTTATGTTTATGATTTTTTAAGTATGTGGACATTTTTTGTAGAACTAGCTGATATTGCTGAAGCTGAAGATGGAAGAGCCTACCCTAACATACTATTTAGCTTTGGTGAAATACCCGACTCTCCTCCTGAAAAGAAGTTTGAAGCAGACCCTTCTTTTACCTTTAATGAAGATGATGATCTAGATTCTTTTGACAGTTATGAAGATTTAGATTTTGATGAAAACTGGAATTAAAAAAATTTAACACACTAACTACCCTATAATTAATGATTAATTTATATTCTACCCAAATCGAAACTATTTCACTACACCGTGTAGGAAATAAAAATAAAGGCGAAGCTATTTTTTTATCAAAAGCATCACATGCTTTAAACGATGAAACAACAGGACTTTTAAAAGAATATTTTTTTAAACCATTTAGAGAAAAAGAAGAAAATTATTTCCATTTTGCAAATGAGGTAGATGTTGAGTTTAATGAAATGTATCAAATTGCTTCAGATATTTTTTCAGATGAAGACAGCTTACATGCAAATTCGAAAAAAATAGCATCTTATTTATATGAACAATCAAACCACCCACATATTAAAAGTGGTGAAGTTTATATTGCCTACTTATCAGGTGTTTTATTAGATAATGTAAAGGTAAATGCTATTGGTATTTTTAAAAGCGAATTAAAACATGACTTTATCCAATTTGAAGAAAAAGAAGACAACTTAGATATTATTGTTCAACAAGGTATAAACATTAATAAACTAGATAAAGGTTGTTTAATTTTTGATTCAGAAAAAAAAGAAGGTTACAAAATCTTATCTGTAGATAGTAACAGGTACGATACAAAATACTGGTTAGAAGATTTTTTAGGAGTTGAAGCTTTATCTGATGATAATTTTAAAACTAAAAACTATTTAAAATTCTGTCAAAACTTTGCTAAAGATGTTGTTTTACCTGCCGAAGATAAACAACAAGAAGTTCTGTTTATGAATAGAGCCGTAAATCACTTTGCAAAAAATGACTCATTTGAAGAAACTAATTTTTTAAATGAAGTGATGGAAAACCCTGAATTGATTCCAGAGTTTAAAAACTATAAAGTAGAAAAAGGCCCTAAATTTAGTGTGGAAGACGTTTCCTCTTTTGACATTGCAAACAAAGCTGTATCAGATGCTCGAAAAAAAATAAAAAATGTAATTAATTTAGATACAAATATTCAAATTAAGCTTGATTTCATTAATCCAGAATCTGCAGAAAAATTTGTAGAAAAAGGTTGGGACGAGGAAAAGCAAATGTATTACTACCTTGTTTACTTTAATAAAGAACAAAAAAGTTAAATTATTGGTTTATTAAGATTTTATATCAATCTTATTCTCCATAATTTGTTTCATACTTACATCTTCATAATTACGTTTTACAAAATCTAGGGCGAGGTTTAATACTTCGCCCATTTTTTTACATTCTTTAAAATTCAAATCTAGTGTTAACTCATGTATTTGAGTTTTTAATAATTCTATATTTTCAGGTGTTGATATATCATCAACAATACAAGCTCGTAACAATCTTTTAATTCTGTTTCCTGAACTTTTTATACGCTTTGCTACTATAGAACGCTCTTCTAATTTATATTGATCTACAGATTTTGATTGTAATTTTTCGCGCACCAGCTCTACCATTTGGTAATTTTCTTTAAAAAACTGTGGTCTGTATACTTTTAATTTACCCTCAAAACATTGCTGATCAAAATCAATAGCTCTAATTTTATATACCACATGATCAAAATCATGAGTTGGTACAATCACATAGTTATAGGAACGCATATCCCCTAATAAACGAATCATACAACGTTCATTAAATTTTACAAACTCTTTCGCTAATTGTGCTTTTTCAATTTCTGTACATTTAGGAAGAAAATCTTTTATAAAAGAATCACCCGGAATACCAGCAATATGCTCCTCAATAAGCGTGTCTTTATATACCAAATAATTTAGATTATAAGGTGATAACATATGTTCTAACTCTAGTCCATAAATTCGTGAAGCATCAGTCCTTTTTACATAAAAATAGGTGAAATTATCATTTAAAATATTTCTAACTTTTATACGAAAAGGTTTAGAATTTCCAAAAGTGCAATAATCAACAGCATCAACATTTAAGTATTGAAAAATTTGATCTCCACCATCAGAAAGCAAAATAGAATAGACTTTTTTTAAACTTAAATCAATCTCTTTTCTTTCATATTCTGAATAATAAACACGTACCCATAAACTATCTTCATCATTAGAATCATACACAACTATAGAACCCGAAAAACGCAATAAATCTTCATAAAAAATAGGAATCTCAATATTTCGATTATAACGTTTTAAGAAACTATTTAACCTTTCACTTACAGGGTAAGCAGGTTTTTTTTTAGACATGAGTTTTTCTTCTGACATAAGTTCTAAAGTAAGTTTAATCTCCGGTTTTCACAAGTTATTATTAAAATAAAACAGGAGCAATTATTTTGTGTTTTAATATAATATTAACATACGTAAGAATATTCTTGGATTGTTTTTGATGCAACAAGAAAAACACCATACGCTACATAACCTACTCACTTCACAACAAAGAATTGGTTAAAGCTTCATTTAGCTTTTATTTTATATTCTGAATATTTACTACACCAAAATGAAAACACGTTTACTAATACTTATTTTATTTATTTCTGCAAATTTAGTTGGTTATGCACAGTTAAGTGATTTACATTACTTGCCGCCGCTAAGACAGGCAAGTACAGTCAATTCAATAACAGATCAAGCTATATACTTATCTACACCTGAAACTACATCTTTTACTGTTAATGCTTATCAAGGTACAAATCCAGTACCCGTTAACACGTTTACCATAGATGCCAATAATCCTGCAACCTGGACATTAGCCGATAGTAATAACAATATAAGCTTGGTACAAGATACCAATACCGGGATAGTTTTGACAAGCAGTGGCTTACGTTTTGAGTCGGCAGGTAATAAATTTTATGTAAACTATAGAGGCGCATCCGGGTCTCAAGCTGTCTCTTTGACTGCTAAAGGCAGGCAGGCTATGGGAAAAAAATTTAAATGGGGAGGTGTACCTAATTTAGGAAATCACTCATCACTTTCCAATACACTTGGGATAATGGCCACAGAAGACAATACTATTGTTACCCTTTCTGGTTATGATAAGGACTGCGTATTTAGATTAGGATCAAATGTCTCTGGAATAACAGCAGATACTTATACCATTACTTTAAATGCAAATGAATCATTTGTGTTTGAAGCTTATGTAGGTACATCAGGGACTACAGCACAGAGAGAAGGTTGGATAGGTGCCTCTATAGATTCTGACAAAGACATTGTTATTAGTAACGGTGGTATTAACGTGAGTGTTGTTAGTGGTTACGTTGGCCGTGATGCAGGAATTGATCAACCAGTTCCTGAAGAAAATTTAGGTAAAGAATATGTTTTTATTAGAGGCAAAGGAACTACCAACACAGAATTTCCTCTTATAATTGGAACTCAGGACAATACTAACATTTACATTAATGGAGCAACAACTCCTGAAACTACTATAGATGAAGGAGAGTTTTATAAAGTACCTAGTAGTTATTATTCTAGTTCAACAGCGGGTGCCAATATGTTAATAACTACATCTAAAGATGTTTACGCATACCAATCACTGGCTGGTAATACAGCGGAGAACACTAATGGCTTAAACTTTATTGCCCCAGTAAATTGTCTGCTACCTGATAATCTTGATAATATACCCAATATTACAAGTATGGCAGGAACGACCATTTCAGGTGGATTAACAATTGTAGCTTCAGTTAGTACCCTAGATGCTAATATTAAAGTATTTCAAAACGGTGTAGAGTATACATCAATGCCTGCTTCAAATCCCGTTGCAGGTTCTAGCGATTGGAAAACTTTTTACATACCTAATCTTTCAGGAAATATAAGTGTTACTTCTACGGGACCAATGGCCGTAGGCTTCTTTGGTTACAACGGTGTTATAGGAGTAGCTGGTTACTTTTCTGGTTTTGATACGGTACCTGAAGTAGTATTAGATATTAATGGAGGAACTGCAGGCGATTGCTTTTCTGGCTCTACTATATTTGAAGCTTCAGATGATAATTTTGATGCATATCAATGGTATTTTGATGGAGCTATAATTGAAGGAGCAAACTCATTTGAATATGCAGCAACGGTAGCAGGTGACTATTTTCTTAGAGGTACTAAGGGGCCTTGTACTTACGATTCTCAAACTCTTACAATTTTCTATTGTGACACAGATATTGTAGTAAACAAAACTGTTGACACTTCTGAAATTACTGAGGGTGAAACTGCTATATTTACTATTGAAGTTGAAAGCCTTGGTTTTGAAGACATTACCAATCTACAAGTTACCGATAATATTCCAGCAGGATTAACATTAGTTAGCGGATCAACCACTACTGGAAGTTGGAATGGTTCTGTCTGGAATATTGGAACACTAGCTCCTGGAGAAAAAGTAACTTTAGAGTTAGAAGTTCAAGGAGATGAAATTGATATTGAACCATTAATTAATATTACAAACACAGTTACGCACACTCAAGATCAAGTTGATGAAAATATAACAGAAGATATTCTTTCTGCCTCAATAATTGTTCATAATGATTTTGATAATGATGGTGTTGTTGATATTGTAGATGTAGATGATGACAATGATGGTATTTATGATAGTGATGAATGTGATGGAGCTTTTTGTTTTGAATCTATTACTAATGAAAGTTTTGAAGACCCTGATGTTTCTAGTTTCGCTATTCTTGATGAAAGTAATGTTCCAGGTTGGTCTACAACAGCAACAGATTCTAAAATAGAAATATGGGAATCTGGCTTTCGAGGTGTAAATTCATACAATGGTAACCAACATGCAGAGCTAAATGCAAACCTTTATGGTGCATTGTATCAAGACTTGTGTTTAACACCAGGTACTGTAATGAACTGGTCTGTTAGACATAGAGGAAGAGACGGCGAAGATGAAATGCAATTGAGAATTGGGGCTGATATTGCCAGTGCAACAGTACAACAAACCATGACTACAGGTAATACTGCTTGGGTTTTATATTCAGGAACTTATACCGTACCAGCTGGTCAAAGCAATACTGTTTTTATGTTTGAGGCTGTATCTACTGCTTCAGGAAGTACTGGAAGTGGTAACTTTATTGATGATATAAATATAACAATTGCTGTTGCCGAAACTTGTGTTGATTCTGATGGCGATGGTTACCCAAATAACTTAGATTTGGATAGTGATAATGATGGTTGTACTGATGCTGATGAATTTTACAAAGACAATAATGCTGATGGTGATGATGGTGGCGAGTATGGATCTGGTACTCCTGTTGTAGACCCAGATACTGGTGCTGTATTAAGTGCTTCTTATACTTTTGTTCAAGCTCCAGAAATAATAATAGAAAACACCTCTGAAGATCAAAGTGGTGTTGATATTAATGGTACTGAAATTAGTCTTGGAGAAACTTTTGACTATGTGCTACGTTTTCAAAACACAGGAGATGATGATGCTACTGGTTATAGTATTAGAGACATTTTACCTACTAATGCAACCTTAGATAATGTTGATGTATCAGGTGCAACAGGTGTAACATATAGTCATGATGCGGTTACAAACATCATCACTTTTGATATACCAGATAGTTTGGTAGAAGTTAGTGATCCTGAATATACGATTAGAATCACAGTAACCTTATCTTCTGAATGCTCTTTATTTGTTAATGCATGCTCAGAAGTAATAGAAAATTTAGCCTATTCAACGTATCAAGGTGTTACAAATACAAGTACATTTAGTGATGAACCAGGGTCCACAATGACCCCAACATGTAGTACAGAAACAGCTGTTGCTACTAACAGTATTTTGAATGACTTAGAAAATTGTAATACTGCAAGAACAGTTCAGTTATGTGGCGATAATGTCACCTTAAGTGCCGGAACAGGTTTTACCACATATATTTGGGCAATAGATGCCAATGGTAATGGTCAAATAGATGCTGGTGAAGATGCTATTGATGATGGTGATTCTGATGGTGACCCTAGCACATTATTAATTACTGAAATTGGTGATTATATTGTTGAAAAATCAGGAGCTACTGATTGTTCTGACTTAGTTGAACTAATTACAGTAGAACTTTTTGGTACTACGCAAACAAATCCTGTATTAGAATACTTTAATGAAGTAAATGCAGATACTAACCCTGATAATGATTTACAAGGTGAAATTCTTTTCTGCTCAATTGACGGTAGCGAAATTCCTCAAATATTTTTATGTGGTGAGAATGATGAAGCTTTAATACAGTTAGGTATTACAGATGCTGACAGTATCGTGTGGCAACAATTAGATGAAACAAGCTGTACTGATATTGGTGATGATTGTGCAAATACAAACACTTCTTGTGTTTGGAATGACCTTGCTACACAAAATAATTACACGCTTACTGATAGCGGTAAATATAGAGTTGTAATAAACTATGTAAATGGTTGTTTTAGCCGTTTTTACTTTAATGTATTTAAAAATACACTTGACATAGAATACGTTTCTTCAGATATTTTATGTGAAACAGATGGTAATATTAGGGTAACAAACCCGAGTGCTAACTATGGTTACCAATTATTTGATACAAATTCTGATACCGTTATTATTCCTTTTTCAAGTGATAACGGACCTAATTTTGATATTACAACAAGTGGTACTTACAAAATACAGATCACTACACTTGATACAAATGGAGACCCTATAGAAAATGCTTGTATTTTTGAAACAGAAGAAATTGGTATTCAAGAATTAGATTACGAAGTAAACTTAGACCATACAACTGCTGACTGTACTGGTTTTGGTACAATTTCAATTCAAGCCCTAAATGTTTTGCCTAACTATAGTTATGAACTTCGTTTAGATGATGGTACTAATAGTGGTGCTGGAACTTTCTTTCAAGAAATGGTTGCTGTAAATGATAACACATATACTTTTAATAGTGTACCTGCTGGTGATTATATTGTAATTACAACTACTGATGATGGTTGTACTGATACACAAACTATTACAGTTGACGAGTATGAAGATTTAGATTTAACAGCTAGTGTTACCGAAAACATTACTTGTAATGCTGGTTTAATTACACTTACACCAAGTGGTGGAAATACGGCTACAGATTATGAAATGGCAATATGGAGTAAAGATGGTGTTGATTTATATGCAAGTATTGATGATATTCCTGACTCTGAAAAACAAGACACAAACGACTTTTTGTTCTTAGATGGAACTTACGCAGGAGAATATGTATTTGTTCTTATTGATGCTAGTAATTGTAGTACATTATCAAACAGTGTTACAATTAGTGATCTTGGAGAAGTTGTATTTACTGCTTCACATACAGAAATTGTATGTGCAGATTCATCTACATCTACATTAACAATTACAGCTAGTGGTGGTACAGCTCCATATAACTATAGTATAGATGGTGGCACAACTTATCAATCTACCAATACATTCTCAAATTTAAGTGGTGGTACTTATACTATTTCTGTAGAAGATTCTAGTGGTACTTCTACTTCAAGATGTGTAACATCTGAAGAATATACCATTGATGAACCTTTTAGATTAACAGCTTCTGCAGCAATTGTTGAAGATGCTTCTTGTGATCCAATAAACGGAGCTTTAGTTAAAATATTAAATGCTAGCGGTGGTGGTGGCACTTACGAATATAGTTTTGATGGTGGATCTACTTATGATGTATCAAACGAACAAAATTTAACTGCTGGTATATATATATTATCTGTAAGAGATAACCTAGGTTGTACTTTTGATATGGTTATTAATGTACCTAGTACAGAAGTAGACCCTGCTTTAGATAGTGACGTAACTTATGATTGTGATGGTAACGGTACTATTACAATTACTACTGATAATTCTACTGACTTTACTTATACATATAGTATTGATGGTATTGAAAACACTCCATCTGATTCTAATATATTTACTCCTTATGTAGCTGGAACGTATAATGTGACTGTTGGTTACAGTAGTGCACTTAGTGCTGATCAAAGTACATTATTTATAGAATATTTTGGATCCGGATCAACCACTGAAATAGCTGAAATTGGTACTGGTTACTGTTATGAACCACAAGATGGTACTGATACTGATTGTAACTTAGGTCCTGCTGGTATTTTAGTAAACGGTGAATATGCTGTTACAGATGCTGTTACAAACCCTAATACATCATGGAGAACACCAAATGATCATTCTGGTTTAGTAGATGGTAGATTTATGGCTATAGGTGTTAGTACCTCTGCAGGTAATGGAAATATTTTATGGTCAAGAAATGATTTAGATGTATTAGCCAATCAAGATATTACTATATCTTTTTATGGATACAACTTATTAATTGATGGTGCCTCAGGTAACGATCCTGAAGTTCTAGTAGAGTTAGTTGATGCTTCTGGCACTGTAATTAATAGTATTGCAACAACTGCTATTCCACAAAATACTGATGCTGATGACTGGCACTTAAGAGAAGTAACCATTAACCCAGGTGCAAATACTGTAGTTGGTGTTGTACTACGTACAAATTTAGATAGCGACAACGGTAACTTTTTAGTATTAGATGATATTCAAGCCACACAAGCGCCTGAAGTTTGTGAAACCACACAAGACCTGACTGTTGTAGTTGAAGATAATCAAGAATTTAGTGTTGCTATTTTAAGTAGTACAAACCCTACTTGTAATGGTGATAACGATGGTAGTATTCGTTTTGAAGTAGATAATTTTGATACTGGTGCAGGTTATGAATATTCTATTGATGGTGGTACAAATTGGATTTTTGAAACAAACGCAGAAGTTACTACAGCAACTACTTTAGCTGATGGCACTTATGATGTTATGGTTCGTAAAGCTGATGATAATACTTGTTCAGCAACATCAGCAACATCAGCAACATTAGCCTCTCCTACTGCAATTATACCTGATTTACAGTTAAAAGCCGAATTCACTTGTCTTAATACTGGTGCAACTTTAGAAGCTTCTGCTACTGGTGGTACACCTGGTTATGAATACCAACTAGAAGATACTACTGGAACAGCAATTGTTACTTATACAACTGATCCTATTTTTACAAATGTTGCTGCAGGTGATTACTTAGTAAGAGTAAAAGATGATAATGATTGTGAAGTAGTTTCTACAACTACAATTACGGTTACAGACCCTCCTGTAGTAGATTTTGACACTACAGTGACAACTTGTTATGACGGATTAAATAACGCTACAATTACTATAGATGTAACATCTGGTAGTGGTGATTATACTTTTAGAATTGATGGTGGAGCATGGCAAACCCCTACTCCATCTACCGATACTACATATACATTTAGTGGATTAGCTAATGGTTCGTATGATATTGAAGTTGATGATGCATTTGGTTGTGGACCAATACTAAAAACTATTACAATAAATCCGCAATTACTTGGTAATGCTTCTTTACAGTCTGATTTATCATGTACTGATGATGCTGAAATAAATATCAACATTACAGGTGGTACAGGTACGTATACTTACGCTTGGTCTAACACCAATTCTGGCCCATGGGATACAACTGGTTTTACAGCTAATAGTTTCACAACAAGTAATGCAGGTACATATTTCTTTCAAGTAACAGATACCTCAACGCCTACTACATGTGTATTAATTACAAATTCTGTAGAAGTTTCTGTAGCTGAAACTCCTGTAATTACAAGTGTAACTCCAACAGATTTAACATGTAATGATAATAATACAGGTTCATTAGATATTGTTATAGATACTTCTGTAGGTTTAGCACCTTATACTATTAATGTGTTTAATGATACTACTGGTAATGATTATGGAGAAGATACAACTAGTTTAGCAGCGGGTAGTTATACAATTACTCTAACAGATAGTAAAAATTGTTCTGTTACAGAAACAACTACTATAAATGAACCAACAGTTATTGTTCCTAATACAACCAATACAGATATTATTTGTGGTACATCAGGTACCGAATTAGGTACTATAACGATTAATGCTTCTGGAGGTAACTCTACCTATATATATAGAATTAATAATGCTGATTTTAGTGTTTCTGAAACATATGATACAGCAACTGGTACTAATAACCATACTTTTACCAATTTAGATTTTGGTGATTACACGGTTACAACAACAGACATAAATGGTTGTGAAATAGTGGAAACTGTAACTATTACTACAGGTCCTGATTTATTAATTACAACTACTGGAACAGCAGGTTGTACTATTACGAGTGGAGAAATGTTAGTTGAAGCGGACAATAGCTCAGGTGCTACTTTGGGTGCAGGACCATTTTACTTTGCTTTATATTATGATTCTCTTTCTCCATATACAACTGGAGATACGGATTGGAATCTTGCAGATCCTACTTACACAACACTCCCTGCATATAATTTCACTGGTCTTACACCAGGTGTAACTTATACTTTTGCTGTTCACGACGAAAGTAGTGGTTGTGAGTATTATCAAGAAGCAACTGTTCCTGTTTCGAGTTCTTCTAACTTAAATGCAACTATAGATAATTTAACATCAATTACTTGTTTTGGTAGTGCCGATGGTATTGTTGAATTTTCTATTGATGGTTATGATGCTACCACTGTTGATTATGAAATATTTACGTACGCAACAAATGCAAGTAGCGGAATTACAGGTACTATTTCAGGAGCTGTAGGTGGACCAGAGTCAGAAACTGTTAACAGTATGGCTCCTGGTGAATACTATATTTTATTTACAGAAACTGATGGCGCAAATGCTGGATGTGTAAATGCATCTGTAACATTTGTAATTGACCAAGCCCCTACTCTTTTAGAAGTTAGTGCTAGTGCTACTAAAAACCAAAATTGTAATGACGATGGCACTATTACTGCAACTGGACGTTACGGTGTTGCTCCTTACGAATATCAATATTTAGTAGATACTGCAACTGTTCCAACTGCAACAGATACAGGTTGGACTACTAGTACTACCTACAATGATGTGGCTGGTGATTATATTGTATATATTAAAGATGCTAATAATTGTATTCAAGAGAGTACTGTGGTAACAATTGATTACGATACAGCATCTGAAATTGATACAATTATAGTTAATGATTACTGTGTTGACGAAGGTAATTATGAAGTTGAAGTTACTTTAACAACTACAGATACTGCTACATACAACTTAAGTGTTAATGGTGGTGCATTGCAAAGTGCAGATTTTGTTAGTGGTGTTTATACTGTTACAGGTTTAAGTTCATCAACTGCAACACAAACTATTGAAATTCAAGATGTAAATGGTTGTGGTAACACTGAAACCTTTGAAATTGCATCTAAATTCCAGGCTACTGCTCAAATAACTAAATTGTTAGATTGTAGCACAAGCCCTAATGCCGAAATTACAATTACTGCTTTTGATGGCTATGGTCCTTTTGAATATGAAGTTACTGGTCCTGATTCACAAGCAATAACAGCAATACCTACTACTTCTACTCCAAATTCAGTAATATGGGATGGTGCTTCAAGTGTAGGAACTTATCTAGTATCTGTTTACGATACAAATACTCCAGCTTGTGACCCTATTGAATTTAGTATTGAAATTGTCGCTCAAGTTGAACCAAGCTTTACTGCTACTCCAACTAAAGTAACTTGCCCTGGAGGTTCTGATGGTTCTATTGCTATTACTGAAAATAATACAGGTATTAGTCCATTAACATATACAATAAGTCCTGCAGGTGCTACTTTTAATACTACAACAAATAGTTTTGAAGGCTTATCTGGTGATACATATACAGTTACCGCTACAGGAACAAATGGTTGTACAGCAACAGATATTGTAACAGTAGACGAAAATTTAGCTATTACATTTGATACTCCAGTTGTTACTCAATTTGCTTGTACATCTGATAATACGTCAAATAATGCTGTAATCACTTTAGATGAAACTTCTATTGCTGAAGGTACTGGCACATATAATAGATATGAATTTATTGATAATGCTACAAATACTGTTTTACAAGATGGTACAACAAGTACTTACCAATATACCGATCTAGCTGGTGGAGATGTAATTGTTAGAGTTTATGATGACGCAGGTTGTTCTTCTGAACAAACAGTTACTATCAACCCTTATGATGCATTGGTTGATGCTACAGTAAGTGTTGATGAAAATATTGATTGTGTAAATGCTGGTGAGGATATTAGTATTGATGTAACTAGTACATATACTAATTTCACTTCAGACCCTACAAATTATGATTTCAGACAATTACCAGCTATAACATATCAAGTTGCAGGTGTTAATACGTTTACTGATTTAGCTGTAGGGACACATACATTTGGAGTTAGAAATATTGCAACAGGTTGTGAAATTTATGTTACACATACCGTTGAGCAACCAAATACATTTGATGTGACTGTTGAGGTTATTTCTAATGTAGTTTGTTATGGTGATGATGGAAGTATACAAATAACATTTACTGATGCTACGTACACAGGTGATTTTGTTTGGGAAGTTTTAAATTCTGATGGTACATCAACAACCAGAACAGATGATGAAGGTACTTTTGCTGGTACCGGAACAACTGCTGCTATTCCTGCTCAAGCTGGTAATTATATAGTTAGAGTTGCCCAAGCTGGTTTCCCTGAATGTACACAAGAACGTACTTTTACAATTAGTACACCTTCTGCCGCTATTACATTAGACCCTATCGAAACATCTAACGTAGGATGTTCAAATAGTGAAGGTACTGCTCGTATTACTCCACAAGGTGGTGTTGGTCCTTATACAATTGCGATTAACTATGAAGTTGTTTCAGGTGGTACAACTACAAGTGAAGCACAAACTGCAACAAATGTTTATGCTTATCTTTTTGAAGGGCTAGTTGCTGACGACTATACTGTAACAATTACTGATGCACTAGGTTGTGCTGATGTATTTAATGATATATTTACATTAGAAGAGCCTGATCCACTTACTGGTACAATTACAGATATTCAACTTGAATGTACGGGTGATACTGACGGTGAAGTATCGTTTGTTATAGATGCTAGAAATGTTAGCCCTAATTACAGCTACAGTCTTAATACTTATGACGATGCTACTGGCACTACGTTATTACGTAATTCTGTTACACAAACTAATCCTGATTTTAATAATTTAGGTGCTGGTTTCTATAGTATCAGTGTTACTGATGATATTAATTGCGAGTATGAAACTGAGGTTGTTGAAATTATAGAACCAACAGATGTTGATGCTATTTTAATAACAGAGAATTCGATAAGCTGTCTTGATGGTGCTGATCTTTTACTTATTGCATCAGGAGGAACTGCTCCGTATACATGGAGTGAAGATGGTGTGACTTACAATGCTATGAACGAAACAAATGGTACTGATACTAATTTGTTTACTAACATGCCTGTAGGCACGTATAGCTACTATGTAAAAGATGATTTCAATTGTGTTTCAATTATATCAAATGAATTAACAGTAAATCCTATTGAAGAATTGACAGTTACTTTAGATATTGCTGCAGCTAAAATTAATTGTGCTGGTGATGATTCAGCAGTAATTATTGCTGATGCAGATGGTGGTCTTGGTGATTATGAATATGCTTTATTTGAAGATGTTAGCGCTACTATAGAAATAAGAGCTAATCAATCTAGTGGTACTTTTTCCGATCTTCCGAGTGGAACATACTATGTTAGAGTCCAAAGTAGAGATTGTGAGGTTATTTCTGAAGAAATACTAATTGAAGAACCTGATACTTTAGTAGTTGATTATGATGTTACTGATATTAGCTGTAATGGCGAAGATGATGGTAGTATTGTAGTTAACCTGACTGGTGGAACAGGAGATTACATTTATGCTATTTCTCCTAACTTAAATCAATTTGATGAAGAAAATACTTTTGAAGATTTAGAGCCTGGAGATTATACTATAATTGCTCAAGATAGCCTTGGTTGTTATGAAATAATTGAGTTTACTATTACTGAACCTACTGTATTAGAAATGACATCTACAGTACAAGATGAAATTTGTTTTGATAGTAGTGATGGTAGTATAGACGTTTCTATTACTGGAGGAACTGCTCCTTACTTTACAAGTTTAAATTCTAATGATGATGCTGATTTTGTTCAAGATCAATTAACTTTTGAAAACTTAGCGGCTGGATATCATACTGTTTATGTAAAAGATTCTAATGGTTGTACTATTAATGAAGTTATAACTATTGAAGTAGGTGTAGACTTAACTGCAACTCCTGAAGTAATTTATGAATGTACTGGTGATACACCAACTAATAGTTTAAGTATTACATTTGAAGATGAAAGTGTTAGTGATGATATTCTTTATGCATTAGATTCAACCGATGCTGGTGATTTTGTTCTTGAGCCTGATTTTTCAAATATGAGCGCTGGTTCACATTATATTGCTATTGCACATGCAAATGGATGTTTACAAACTTTTGACTTTGAAGTTATTGGTTATACAGCTTTAACACTTGTTGCTACACAAGAAGATATAAATGAAATTACCGCAACAGTAACTGGTGGCAAGGAAGATTATACGTATTATTTTGATGGAGAAGATAATGGTAATGATAATACTTTTGGAATAACAAGAACTGATACTTATGAAGTTCGTGTTGTAGATGCAAATGGTTGTGAAGCTATATCTAATATTTATATTGAATTTATTGACATTGAAATACCAAATTTCTTTACACCTGATGGTGATGGTACTAATGATCTATGGATTCCTAAAAACATTGCTCAGTTTCCTGATATTTACATTGTTATTTTTGACCGTTATGGTAGAGAAGTTTATAGATTACAAGATAACCCAGCTGGTTGGGATGGTTTATATCAAAATACAAATTTACCAACTGGTGATTACTGGTATTTAATTAAATTAAATGGTGAAGATGATGATCGAGAATTTATAAGCAATTTCACTCTTTACAGATAATTCTTATTTATTAATTAATAAAATAGCCGAATAAAATTTATTCGGCTATTTCTTTTAGTAAACTTTAGCAAATTCTTAAAAATATACTTTTATAAAGTGTTTACAACAGCTAGTAGACCATTGACAACATTGAATTGTTAAAACAATTATAAAGAATGACCTTTATACAATAATATTAAGAATGTATAAATTGGAGTATTCTAATACCGTAATGAAAAAAAATTATTTAGTTATTTTTATTTTAATGTTAAGTACTTCATTTGGTTATGCTCAATTAAGTGACTTACATTATTTACCACCTTTAAAACAAGGAAGCAATAATACTTCAGTTAAAGATCAAGCTATTTATCTTTCTACACCTGAAACAACTGCTTTCACTGTAAATGCATATATAGGAACTTCAACTACAGTTGCTGCTACTTTTTCTATTTCAAATATTACGCCTGCTACATACACATTAAGTGATGGTAATAATGATATTACTATGGTAACAGATAGTAATACAGGAATTGTACTTACCAGTAGTGGCTTACGTTTTGAATCTCCTGGCGGTGAAAAATTTTACGTTAATTACCGTGGTACCTCTGGTTCTCAAGCAACATCTTTGACATCAAAAGGTAGACAAGCATTAGGAACTATATTTAAATGGGGTGGTGCTCCAAATTATGCTACAACTAGTGATATATCTACATCCTTAGGTATTATGGCTACTGAAGATAATACAGTTATTGATATTACTGGTTATGATCCTGATTGTGAATTTCGACTTGGCATTGATAGAGATGGTATTACTAGCGATAACATTCAAGTTACATTAAATAAAAACGAAAGCTTTGTTTTAGAAGCTTATACCAATGAAACAACTGCTAATAAAGATGGTTGGCTAGGAGCATCAATTAATTCAACTAACGATATTGTTATTAGTAATGGTGGACTAAATTATGGTGTGGTTTCAACTTCAACTGGTAGTAGAGATGCTGGTATTGATCAACCTGTACCAGAAAACAAATTAGGTAAAGAATATGTTTTTATTCGAGGTAACGGAACTGATAGCACCGAATTTCCAATAATTATTGGAACTCAAAACAACACAGATATTTATGTAAACGGTGCAACTACACCAATTGCAACAATAAATACTGGTGATTATTTTTTAGTTCCAGGAACTAATTATTCAAGTACATCAGCAGGAGCAAATATGTTAGTAACCACTTCAAAAGATGCGTATGCTTATCAAAATTTAGCAGGAAGTTCAGAGGTACAAACTGTAGGATTAAATTTTGTTGCTCCCTTAAATTGCTTATTACCAGACAATATGGATAATATTCCTAATATAACTAATGCAGCGGGTACAACATTAACTGGTGGTATAACAATTATTGCCTCTACCACTACTCCTGATGAGAATATAAGTGTAACTGATGGTACTGGTGACGTTACTCTTCCTCCTTCAGAAACAGTTTCAGGATCAACTGATTGGAAAACCTTTTATATTGCTGGATTAACTGGTAATGTTAGTGTTCAATCATCTGGTCCAATAGCGGTTGGTTTTTTGGGAGCAAACTCTAATAGAGGTATTGCTGGATATTTTTCTGGGTTTGATACTGTTCCTGAAATAGAATTAGAAGTAGCAGGTGGTGGTTGTTTACCAGGTGCTGATATAGAAATTATTTCTGGATCTTATGATACCTATCAATGGTATGGTGATGGAACACTTATTGTCGGAGCGATATTTTCATCATATACACCCACAACAGCTGGTGATTATTATGTTAGAGTAAGTAAAGGTACTTGTAGTTATGATTCTCAACCTATTTCTGCTTATTATTGTGATCCTGATTTAGTTATAAAAAAAACTGCAGATAAAACAGAGGTTTTAGAAGGTGACTCTGTTTCTTTTAAAATTACCGTAGAGAATTTTGGTGTAGATGCAATTACAAATCTAATAGTTTCAGACGTTATGCCCTCAGGGTTCACATTAGTTTCTGTTAGCCCAACTTTAGGTAGCTGGACTAACCCTAATTGGAGTGTAGGAACTTTAAATGCAGGTGAACTTGAATCTATAACCATCATTGCTACTGCCAATGAGTTGCCTAGTAGTACTGAAGCTGAAACATTTACAAATACTGCAATCCACACACAAGATCAAGTAGATTCTAACACTACAGAAGATAGCCCAAGCGCTAGTGTTACTGTAAATAATGATACTGATTTAGATGGTGTAATTGATAGTGATGATTTAGATAATGATAATGATGGTATTTTAGATACAGTTGAAGCTACATCAGGAGAAAATATAGTAAATGGTAATGGCACAACACTTTCAGGATGGAATACAAGTGGAAACGTAGGTATAACATCTAATACTTTTAATTTTAATGGTGGTAACAGAACACCAAACGGGATATTGTCACAGGATATTTGTTTATTAGCCGGGGAAAATTATGATTTAAATTTTGAAGTAATTGTCGTAGGTAATGGTTCTGGTACTGTTAGTGCATTAGTTGAAATTTTAAATGGTGAAGTAGTAATATCTTCATCTACTTATACTAAAACCAGTATTTCATTAAATACCAATGAAACAATAAATTTTAC
This sequence comes from uncultured Cellulophaga sp., assembly GCA_947496695.1. Lineage (GTDB taxonomy): Bacteria > Bacteroidota > Bacteroidia > Flavobacteriales > Flavobacteriaceae > Cellulophaga. The sequence continues at coordinate 19,205 of CANMEI010000003.1, forward strand.
AGCAAATAACAATACGACAACTATTAGAATAACCGATACAAGCGAATCAACAGCAAGTATAGATATTCGTTTTGATAATATTAGTCTAATTGGTTATCAATGTACTGATACTGATCTAAATGGTGTTCCTGATTATATGCAATTAGATAGTGATGATGATGGTTGTACTGACGCTAATGAAGCTTACAATGATTCAAATGCAGATGGTGGTGATGGTGGTGAATATGGTTCAGGAACTCCTGCTGTTAATACTGACGGAACTGTAATTAGTGCTTCTTATTCTACTCCTGTTGATCCGAATTCAAATGGCACATATGAATTTCAAGAAGCAAGCACGCCTTCAGCTATAACGGCACAGCCTAGTGATGTAACTATTTTTGATAGTAGCGATGCTGTCTTTTCTGTAAATGCAACTGATGCCGATACTTTTCAATGGCAAGTAAGTACTGATAACGGTGCTACTTTTATTGATATTACAGACGGAACAGAATATTCTGGCACACAAACAAATAGCTTAACAGTTTTAGATGCCGATTTAACTAAAAATAATTATTTGTATAGAATAATAATAGTTAATGAAAGTTACGTTTGTGATGATACTACTTCAGAAAATGCTTTATTAAATGTTAATGTTAGAACAGTAATTACAAATAGAAAAATTACTTATCGAGTAAATAAAAATTAGATATTTAAGTTTTTATGTAACAATTAATACGTTAATTCGTCATACATAAACAACCTAAAAAATCTACATTTTGGAAAAAATTCTCACCGTAACAAATCTTACCAAGAAATTTGGAGCTCTTGTAGCTGTAAACGATTTATCATTTACAATTGAAAAAGGTAATGTTTATGGAATATTAGGTCCTAATGGAAGTGGAAAGTCAACCACATTAGGTATTGCACTTAATGTTGTTAATAAAACATCTGGAGATTTTAGTTGGTTTGGTGGTAACACCTCTACACATCAAGCTTTAAAAAAAGTAGGAGCTATTATTGAGCGTCCTAACTTTTATCCATACATGACTGCGGTCCAAAATTTAAATTTAGTTTGTAAAATTAAAGGTGTCCCTAACTCAAAAATTGAGGAGAAGTTAGAACTTGTTGGTCTTTTAGACCGTAAAAACAGTAAATTCAGTACCTATTCTTTAGGTATGAAACAACGTTTAGCCATTGCCTCTGCCCTACTTAACGATCCAGAAATTTTAATTCTTGATGAACCTACAAATGGTTTAGATCCACAAGGTATACATCAAATAAGAGAAATTATAAAAAAAATAGCAAGTCAGGGTACTACCATTCTTTTAGCTTCACATTTATTAGATGAGGTTGAAAAAGTATGTAGCCATGTTATTATTTTAAGAAAAGGTAAAAAGCTGTATTCTGGTAGGGTTGATAAAATGTTAGCTAGTTTTGGTTTTTTTGAATTAAAATCTAAAAATGAAAAAGCACTATTATCCTTTCTAGAGCAAAATCACTCTTTTGAAAATATTACTTTAAATGATGGGTTAATAACCGCTTATTTAAAAGAAGAAATTGAGGCTGAAGAGTTAAACAAAGCACTTTTTGAAAGAGGAATTATTCTATCACATCTTTCTAAAAGAAAAGAAAGTCTAGAAGAGCAGTTTTTAACACTTACTTCAAATACTAGCAATTAATCAACCTCATAAAAAACTTAAAATGATACGTTTATTACAAATAGAATTTATAAAACTTTGGAATAGTAGAGCTAGTAAAGTGCTTATTTTCTCATACTTTATTTTAATATTAAGCTTGGCTTTAATTTCTATGATTAAAATAGATAACCCGCCAATAGTTTTTAATATTGCTGATCAAGGGGTTTTTGATTTTCCATATATATGGCATATGAATACCTATATAGCTTCATGGTTTAAATTATTTTTTGCTATTGTAATTGTTTCAATGACTGCAAATGAATACAGTAATAAGACTATTAAACAAAATTTAATTGACGGCTTGTCTAAAAAAGAATTTCTATTGAGTAAATTTCTAATGGTAGTTACTTTCTCAATTATCTCCACTATTTTCGTTTTTTTAGTTTCATTTATTTTAGGAATGTTATATTCCAATTATGATGAGTTTTCAATAATTTTCTCCAATTTAGAGTACTTTTTAGCCTACTTTGTAAAATTAGTTGGCTTTTTCTCTTTTTGTTTATTCTTAGGTATTTTGGTTAAAAGATCTGCGTTCGCTCTTGGTTTTTTAATATTGTGGTGGGCTATTTTCGAGAATGTAATCATGCGTTTTGGTAGCTGGAAACTATTCAGTAAAGAAGTTTCTGATACAATTATGCACGTGTTACCTTTATCTTCAATGTCTAATTTAATAATAGAGCCTTTTTCTAAATTTAAAGCTGTAAAATCTATCAGTAATCAATTAGGTACAGAGTTAACAGTAGATTATGCCGTACATTGGTACAATATATTAATTGTTTTAGCTTGGGTAGGTATATTTATGTTTTTATCATATACTATATTGAAAAAGAGAGATTTGTAGTATATTGTAGCGACTGAACATTGCTATGAAAAAAAACTACTTTACACTCTTTTATTTTTTATTTTCATTTTCATTTATCTTTTCTCAAGGCGAAACTTCAAATTGGTATTTTGGCAAAAATGCTGGTATTACATTTAATAGTGATGGAAGTGTAACTGCATTAAATGGCGGGAAATTAAACACTTACGAGGGTTGCGCTAGTATTTCTGATGATACTGGTAGTCTTTTATTTTACACTGACGGAATTCGTGTTTATAATCGTAATCATGAATTAATGGAGAACGGAACCGGGCTATATGGCGACCCATCAAGTACGCAATCCGCTATCATTGTTCCTAAACCCGAAGACCCAAACACATATTATATTTTCACTGTTGATACTGTTTCTTATGAAAATGATCCTGATCGTGGCTTGAATTATTCGATAGTTGATATAACTGCTAATTCAGGTTTGGGTGCTGTTATTAAAAAAAACATAAATCTTTTACAAGACTGTTCTGAAAAAATTGCTGCAGTAGTTAAAAATTGTTTTGATCAATCGCTTTGGGTTATTACTCTAGCTTCTGTTAATGGTAGCGCTTCAAATACTTTTAACACCTACCATTCTTTTGAGGTAAATTCTAGCGGTGTTGTAAATAATTCTGTAAAATCAACTTTCACGAACTCTTTTATAAATGATCCACGTGGTTATTTAAAATTTTCTTCTGATAGTAAAAAGATGGCTTCAGCAAACAGTAACTCCGGACTTTACATTTATGATTTTAATGCTGAAACTGGTATTGTATCTAATGAGCAAAGATTATTGAATTACGTAGATGACTGGTATTATTACGGTATTGAATTTTCACCAAATCAAGAATTCTTATATACTGTTCGCTATACTGAAGGTGAAAACGTTATAAGTGAATCACAACTTTTACAATTAGACTTAACAGCTAATAATATTGATAATTCAGTAGAAATTTTAGATGATAGAATTGGGTATAGAGGCGCATTACAACTTGGTGAAAATGGAAAAATATATAAAAATATTAGCATTGACTATGAAAATGGCACACCTTACTTAGGTGTAATTAACAATCCGGATGAAGAGGGTTCAAAATCCAATTATGTGCATAATGCTGTAGCTTTAGGAAGTAATAATGGTACACAAGGCCTTCCGCCTTTTATTCAATCATTTTTTGAAAAAATAACTTTAGTGACCAATGAAGATGATAGAGCTGTAAGTGCATTAGAAATATGTGAAAATGAGAGCTTAACATTAGAAGCTGAATTCTATGCTGATGCTACTTATCTATGGAAAAAAGATGATGTTGCAATTGCAAATACAAGTAATATATATACTATTGATAACTTAGCATTGACTGATGCTGGTGAATATACATTAGACATTAGTTTTTCTGACCCATCAAAATGCTCTATAATCGGTGAAGCGGTTATTAGCATTAATCCTCTACCTCCTACTGAAAAGTTAACCTTAATTCAATGTGATATTGATGAGCAAAATTTCACAGATGGAATTACTACGATCAATTTAAATCAATCTTATATTTTTGAAACTTTTGAAGAAGATTATATATTCTATTTTTATGAAAACCTTTCCGATTTAGAAAATGAGCAACCAATTGAAAACACTTTTAATTACACCAACATAACTCCATTTAATCAAACTCTTATTTACACTGCAACAAATAGCTTAGGTTGTACTACTATTGGCGAATTAGATATAACCATTTTAACTACTAATGTTTTATTAAATAATCAAAGTCCATATTTTGCATGTAATAATTCTTTAAGTGATGATTTACTTATTGGAGATTTTAATACAGACTTAATTAAAGCTTCAAGTTTTCAAGATCAAGAAGTACAATTTTATGCCTCATTAATTGATGCTTCTTTAGAGCAAAATGAAATTACGGGTATATATACTACGGAATCAACCTCACTATTTGGAAGGATCGAAGATGGTAATGAATGCCAAAGAGTTGAAGAGATAGAACTTATAGTAAACCCTACACCAGAATTCTCATTTCCTAAAAATCACTACATATGTACTGATGGGATTGATTTAGTTCTAGATGCACCAACTGGTTATGATGTTTATAAATGGGTAAAACTAGAAGCTACAACTGAAACTGAAATTTCAAATTCACCAACAGTTACAATCACTGAACCTGGCAATTATAAACTAGAATTAGGGTATGATTACAGTACAACTTCTGAAACAATTATTTGTTCTTCAATTGAAGAGTTCGTAGTTGAGCCTTCTAATATTGCTATAATTACCAACATTGAAATCAAAGATATTTCCGAAAACAATACTGTTGAAGTTTTTGTAACTGGCGACGGTAATTACGAATATTCTTTAGACGGAATCGAATATCAAAACAGTACCACATTCTCGAATATTGAACCTGGTTTATATACCGTTTATGTAAATGACACGAATGGTTGTGGTATTTCAAATGAAGAAATTGCAGTAGTTGGCTATCCTAAATTCTTTACTCCAAATGGTGATAACATAAATGATTACTGGCAAATTTTAGGTACTAATGATATTTTTAATGCCAATAGTTATATCTCTATTTTTAATAGAATGGGAAATTTAATTGCTAATTTTTCTCCTGATTCTAATGGTTGGGACGGAACATTCAACGGTAATCAGTTACCTGCTTCTGACTATTGGTTTAAGGTAAAACTTGAAGATGACAGAACTTTTACTGGGCACTTTGCTTTAAAAAGGTAAAACGGGTTAAAAATAAGAGTACTTGTATCTCTTTTTTAAAACTGCCTTTTGTAATTTTATAGAATGAAATTTAAGGTAGTATCAGAATTTAAACCAACAGGAGATCAACCGGGTGCTATTAAGCATTTGGTCGAAGGAATTAAAGCCGAAGAAAAATACCAAACACTATTAGGTGTTACTGGTTCCGGAAAAACATTTACAGTTGCTAATGTGATTGAAAATGTTCAAAAACCTACCTTAATATTAGCACACAATAAGACTTTAGCTGCACAATTGTATTCCGAATTTAAACAGTTTTTTCCTGAAAATGCTGTGGAATACTTTGTTTCGTATTATGATTATTACCAACCTGAGGCTTATATACCTACATCTGGCTTATATATAGAAAAAGATTTATCTATAAATGAAGACATTGAAAAACTAAGATTAAGTACAACCTCTTCCCTACTTTCTGGACGTAGAGATGTAATTGTAATTGCTTCTGTATCATGCTTATATGGTATTGGTAATCCTGTAGAATTCCAAAAAAATGTAATTTCAGTTCATAAAGATCAAGTTATATCAAGAACAAAATTTTTACACCAACTGGTACAAAGTCTGTATTCAAGAACTACTGCAGAATTTCATAACGGAAATTTTAGAGTTAAAGGTGATGTTGTAGATGTTTTCCCTAGTTATGCTGATCATGCTTTCAGAATTCATTTTTTTGGTGATGAAATTGAAGAAATTGAAGCTTTTGATCCTTTAAAAAACACAAAAATAGAGAACTACGAAACGCTAAACATATACCCTGCAAATATGTTTGTGACTTCGCCTGATATTTTACAGAATGCCATTCATCAAATTCAAGATGATATGGTGAAGCAGGTAGACTATTTTAAAGAAATAGGTAAACCTCTGGAAGCGAAACGACTTGAAGAGCGTACCAATTTTGATTTAGAAATGATTCGTGAACTAGGCTATTGTTCTGGTATTGAAAACTATTCTCGTTATTTAGATGGTAGAGAACCAGGAACTAGACCTTTCTGCTTGTTAGACTATTTCCCAGATGATTATTTAATGGTTATTGATGAAAGTCACGTAACTATTTCACAAGTACATGCCATGTATGGTGGTGACCGTTCTCGTAAAGAAAACTTAGTTGAATACGGTTTTAGATTGCCTGCTGCAATGGACAACAGACCTTTAAAGTTCGAAGAGTTTGAAGCTTTACAAAACCAAGTTATTTATGTAAGTGCTACTCCTGCTGATTATGAATTACAATTAACGCAAGGTGTATACGTTGAGCAAATTATTAGACCTACAGGGCTTTTAGATCCTATTATAGAAGTTAGACCAAGCTTAAATCAAATTGATGACTTGGTTGAAGAAATTCAACAACGTAACGAAAAAGACGAACGAACCCTTGTTACGACGCTAACAAAAAGAATGGCTGAAGAGCTTGCTAAGTATCTAGACAGAATAAATGTTCGTTGCCGCTATATACACAGTGATGTAGACACTTTAGAGCGTGTTGAAATAATGCAAGATTTACGAAAAGGGATTTTTGATGTACTTATAGGTGTAAACTTATTACGGGAAGGTTTAGATTTACCTGAGGTGTCTCTAGTTGCTATTTTAGATGCTGATAAAGAAGGTTTTTTACGTAGCACACGTTCACTAACACAAACTGTAGGTAGAGCCGCTAGAAACTTAAATGGTAAAGCTATTATGTATGCTGATAAAATTACAGCTAGCATGCAAACCACCATTGATGAAACTAACTACCGTAGAGAAAAACAAATTGCTTACAATACCAAACATAATTTAAAACCAAAAGCTTTAAATAAAAGTTTAGATAGTGCGCTTTCTAAAAATTCGGTTTCTACATATCATTTTGAAAAAGAAGAATTACGAGCTGCAGAACCCGACTTAGAATACCTAACTAAAGAACAAAAAGAAAAATTAATACGAGAAAAACGTAAAGCAATGGAAAAAGCGGCCAAAGAATTAGATTTTATGCAAGCCGCTAAATTTAGAGATGAAATTAAAGCATTACAAAATGTAGAATAGAAAAAGCGTCTTGATTATTATTAATCAAGACGCCATCAACCAACCTAAATAAAAAATATAAATAACTAAAAACTAGTTATTTAAAATTTAAATATTTTTCAACTTAACGCTATTAATCTTTTTGGTTTTGGTAAAGCTTCTTCTTTTTTGGGAAGTGTAAAACTTAATATACCATTTTCATAAGTCGCTTCTATTTTTTCTGTATTAATAGTTTCTGGTAAATTAAAAGCTCTTTTAAATGCTGAAATTGAGAATTCTCTTCTTCTAAATTGAAAAGTATTTACTTCATTCTCTTTTTTTTCTGTTTCAACTTTTGATTCTGTAGATATAGTCAGTAATTCATTATCTACTTCAATTTTAAAATCTTCTTTCTTTCTTCCTGGAACCAACAGTGCTAATTCAAAAGCTTCATCGCTTTCTTTAATATTTACAGCTGGTAATTTATTATTATTTGAAACTTGAACTTGTTCACCTCCAAACCAATCTGGATTAAAAATTTCATTCATTAATGCTGGAAAAGCTAAATTTTTATTTACTATACTCATAATACTGTCTTTTTAATTATTATTGATTGATTTCATTAATTCAAATCTTATACCATCTCAAAAAATACGCCATTTTGACACTTTTACTATTCAATAAAGTGACATAATGACACTTATTTTGAAATAAATTATTAATTTTTGTCACTTTACACATAAGAAGCCATAACTCGATAGAGAATATTATTTAAAATAGTACCTTGCAAAAAATTATTTATATGACTAATAATGATGTTCTAAAAAAGCTAAGAGTTGCTTTAATGCTAAGAGACGATGAAATTGTCGAAATTTTGAAGCTTGTAGATTTTAAAATATCAAAAGCTGAATTAGGAGCTTTATTCCGAAAAGAAGACCACCCTAATTATATGGAGTGTGGCGATCAAATATTACGTAATTTTTTAAATGGACTGGTTATTCACTTTAGAGGAGAAAAAGACAACCCTAAAAACCCGAAAGAAACACTAGCTCACCTTAAAAAAAATATAGTTACAAAGCCTAAAAAAAAATACGAAACTAACTTCAAGGAAAAACAGGAAAAAAAACTTGACAAACATATAGTTCACGGAAATTATAAGAACAAGAAAAAATCCTAAGCAGTGCTTAGGATTTTTTTTATAATATAAAAAACAAAACTTATGCCGTAATTCTAACAGGAATAGTATATGTTCTACCTTCACGATAGTTATCTAAATCAACTTTTTTATAATTTAATTTTGATTTTACATACTGCTCCACTACATAGCTATCAGTAGTTACCGACAAAACAACAATCTCTTTATTTCTATTCAAAGTAAATAATACATTAGCTGTTAAGTCTTGATCAACTTTAATTACATTATCACTTAAAATTTTACCAATTTGTGTTGATAAATTCTTTAAAGGCTTTTCTGATTTTTTGTTATCATTAGCAAATAATGAAACACTTACAAATAACATTACAATTACTAAACTTAATTTTTTCATGATATTCTTTTATTAAAAAGATTGACAATTAATTGATGATTTTATAAAAACTATTTTTTTAAAAAACACAATGCTCATTTAAATTTCGCTTTTAATGCATTCTGTATTTTTCTCCTTAGTTTCTAATTTACATGTCAAAATTAGTAGTAAATAATGGTGTATCCGAATATTCAACAAAGCCTTAACTCACATTTAAAATGCTTAACAATTGGTTAATTATTTTTACAATTATAAAGATTTTTCCTACTTAAATTAAATGCAATAAAATACTCAAAACATTTTATTTAATGCAAAGGTTCTCTTTCAAAAAATATTAATAATTCAATAAAAATTACAAGTAAGATAGAAATAAAAAAAGTGGGTAATGTTACGAAAACATTACCCACTTTAGTAAATATATTTTAATGTTAAGCTAAAACTGCTTTTACCTTATCAGCAGCTTCTTGGAATTGCACAGCTGACTGTACATCTAATCCTGAATTATCAATTAATTCTTTAGCAACATCAGCATTAGTACCTTGCAAACGTACAATAATAGGCACATTTATAGTTCCCATGTTTTTATATGCATCAATAACACCTTGAGCAACACGATCACAACGAACGATACCACCAAATATGTTAATTAAGATTGCTTTTACAGCAGGGTCTTTTAATATAATCTCAAAAGCAGCTTCTACACGAGCAGCATCAGCAGTACCACCAACATCTAAAAAATTAGCTGGCTCACCACCTGCTTGCTTAATTAAATCCATAGTTGCCATAGCCAAACCAGCACCGTTAACCATACAACCAACGTTACCATCAAGATCTACATAATTTAAACCTAAAGCACCAGCTTCAACTTCAATTGGGTTTTCTTCTCTAAGATCACGCATTTCAGCATATTGCTTTCTTCTGTATAATGCATTATCATCAATAGAAACTTTTGCATCAACAGCCATGATTTTATCATCCGAAGTTTTTAAAACTGGATTAATTTCAAACATACTTGAATCACTCTCAACATATGCTTTATATAAAGAAGCAACAAACTTTGTCATTTCTTTGAAAGCTGTACCAGATAAACCTAAGTTAAAAGCTATTTTACGAGCTTGAAAAGGTAATAAACCAGTTCCAGGATCAATTTCTTCTGTAAATATTAAATGTGGCGTACTTTCTGCAACCTCTTCAATATCCATACCTCCTTCTGTAGAATACATAATCATATTTCTACCAGTTGCACGGTTTAATAAAACTGAAACATAAAATTCGCTAGTTTCACTATCGCCTGGGTAATAAACATCTTCTGCAACTAAAACTTGATGTACTTTTTTACCTTCTGCTGAAGTTTGCGGAGTAACCAAGTTCATTCCAATAATTTGCCCTGCAATTTCTTCAACCTCTTTTAGGTTTTTAGCTAATTTTACACCGCCACCTTTTCCACGTCCACCTGCATGAACCTGAGCTTTGATAACATGCCATCCTGTTCCTGTTTCAGCTGTTAATTGCTTTGCAGCTTCTACAGCTTCTTTTACATTCTGAGCTACAATTCCTCTTTGGATACGTACCCCAAAACTTGCTAAAATTTCTTTTCCTTGATATTCGTGAAGATTCATAAGTAAATCGTGTCTTAATTTTAATATCAACAAAAATAACAAACCAATACTAATTACCCTAATGAAATGTTCATGCTATTTTTTAAATTATCATAATAATAATATGTAAATATCACTAAACCCTGCCTAAAACCTGATATCTAGTTACATCTTGTTTTAAATATAACAATTTGTTGTATTTTGGATTATTGTTAAATTATTTTGCCCAAAAGCTAGAAGAAGTCTAGATTTGCTCAAAATTTTATTGCAATGACGCAGAACGATTTATTACAAATAGCAAAAACGTACGGAGATCCTGTTTACGTTTATGATGCAGAAAAAATCATTTCTCAGTTTAATAGACTGACCAATGCTTTTAATGATGTAAAAAAATTAAAATTAAATTACGCTTGTAAAGCTTTATCTAATATTACCATATTAAAACTAATGAATAGTCTTGGTAGTGGCCTAGATACTGTTTCTATTCAAGAAGTACAATTAGGTCTTTTAGCTGGTTTTAAACCTGAAAATATAATATTTACACCTAATGGAGTTTCTCTTGAAGAAATTGAAGAAGCTTCTAAACTAGGTGTTCGTATAAATATAGACAACTTATCTGTTTTAGAACAATTTGGCAGCAAACACCCAAATGTTCCAGTTTGTATTAGAATCAACCCACACGTAATGGCGGGTGGTAACTCTAATATTTCTGTAGGTCATATAGATTCTAAATTCGGAATTAGTATACACCAAATTCCGCATTTATTACGCATCGTAGAGCTTACTAAAATGAATATCAATGGTATTCATATGCATACTGGTAGTGATATTTTAGATATTGATGTTTTCTTGTACGCTTCTGAAATTCTTTTTGAAACTGCTAAAAACTTTAAAAATTTAGATTTTATTGATTTTGGTAGTGGTTTTAAGGTTCCTTATAAAGAAGCTGATATTGAAACTAATATTGAAGAATTAGGAAAAAAATTATCTGAAAAATTTAATTCTTTCTGTAAAGAATATGGTAAAGAATTAACCCTTGCATTTGAACCTGGTAAGTTTTTAGTAAGTGAAGCTGGTAGCTTTTTAGCAAAAGTAAATGTAGTAAAACAGACTACCTCTACTGTATTTGCTAGTATTGATTCTGGTTTTAACCATTTAATACGCCCAATGCTTTATGGATCATACCACCAAATAGAAAACATTTCTAACCCAGAGGGTAGAGAACGTTACTATTCTGTAGTAGGATATATTTGTGAAACAGATACATTTGCTAGTAATAGAAGAATTAATGAAATATCTGAAGGTGATATACTTCGCTTTAAAAATGCAGGTGCTTATTGTTTTACAATGGCTAGCAATTATAATAGCAGATTTAGACCACCAGAAGTTTTATGGTATAATGGCGAAGCTATATTAATACGCGAGCGTGAAACATTCGATGATATTACTAAAAATCAAGTTGACACTAAAAACTTATTTGCTAAAAAAGAAAAAGCTGTAGCAAAATAGTTTTTCAGCATATTAAAATATTTAAAAATCCTGCTCGTTGCAGGATTTTTTTTTGATTATAACTTAAGGTGATTTTACTTTAAATCGATTTAAAAAAAATAAAACAGAGAATTAAACGTTAGGTTTACAGCATAACTTAGACTAAATACCTAAATTTATAGACTTACAAAACCATTTATTATGAATGCCAAAAAGTTTTCATTTTTCTTATTTATAGCATTTTTATCATTTAGTATGAATGCTCAGGAAGTGACCTGGTTATCTTGGAATGAAGCTACAAAATTAGCTGAAACTGATGAAAACCCTAAAAAAATATTTGTAGATGTATATACAGATTGGTGTGGATGGTGTAAAAAAATGGATAAAGATACTTTTCAAAATGAGGAAGTTGCTAAATACATGTCTGAGAACTACTACATGGTTAAATTAGACGGCGAAGGAAAAGAACCTATTGAATTTAAAGGTAAAACATTCAAATTTGTTGCTTCAGGAAGAAATGGCTATCATGAGTTTGCTGCCGCATTAATGCAAGGAAAAATGAGTTATCCAACAACTATTTTCTTAGATGAAAAAATGAATATGTTATCACCAGTACCTGGATACCAAAAACCAGATGCTTTTTTACAAATAGCGAAATATTTTGGAGAAAATATTCATAAAGAAAAAGATTGGAAAACGTACACTGAAGAAGGTACTAAGTAAAGTTATTTAACTTTTTGAGCCCACTCTGTCCATGATCCGTCATAGACAGATTGTTTTGTGTCAAAAACTAAAGTACTAGCTAGCAAAACAATACACGCAGTAATACCCGAACCACAACTAAAAATTAATGGTCTAGTCTCTTTTTCTAAATCTGTAAATACATCTGACAATTCACTTTCTGATTTAAATTTCCCGTTTTCTAAAACTCTAGTAAATGGAATGTTTATTGAATTTGGAATATTCCCACTTCGCAAATCTTTTCTTGGCTCTGGTTCAGTTCCTTCAAAACGACCTTGAGATCTCGCATCAATCAATAATGCTTTTTCTTCTTTAGAATTTTCTAACACAGTCGTAAAATCGACCACCATTTCACTATTATAAGAAGCTTTAAAGTTTCCTTTAGTATTGCTTTTTACTGCCATTCGGTTCTCTACATAAAATCCTTTTTTCATCCATTCAGGCAAGCCCCCATCTAAAACTGCTATATTTTTATGCCCCATTGCTTTAAACATAAACCAAACTCTAGGACTCCAATAAATACCTAAATTATCATATACTACTATTTTAGTATTTTGATTAACACCTAATTTCTGACATTCTTCTTGAAATTGTTCTGTACTTGGAAATGTATTTGGAAGATTACTTTCTTTATTTGAAAAATTATTTTTCAAATCAAACAGCTGAGCACCAGTTATTTTTAAAGCATCCAATTCAGGAGATTTTCCTGATTTAATATTAGGTGCACTTGCATCTAGCACCATTAAATCTGAATCATTCCAATGTGCTTTCAACCAATCAACAGAGACTAATACATCCATATTATTTAAAATTTAATCATAAAAAAAGAGGTAACTAAGTTACCTCTTTTTCTATAATTTATTTCAATTTAAAATTATCTACTGTAATTAGGAGATTCTTTAGTAATTGTTACATCATGTGGATGACTCTCATTAATACCACTAGCAGTAATTTTCACAAACCTTCCAGTTTCTTTTAAAGTTTCAATGTCTTTTGCTCCACAATAACCCATACCAGCTTTTAGACCTCCAATAAATTGATGTATACTTTCAAACAAATCTCCCTTATAAGGTACACGACCTACAATACCCTCTGGCACTAATTTTTTAATATCATCTTCAACATCTTGAAAATATCTATCTTTTGAACCTTGTTTCATGGCTTCTACAGAACCCATACCTCTATATGATTTAAACTTACGTCCTTCATATATAATAGTTTCTCCTGGAGATTCTTTTGTACCTGCTAAAAGTGAACCCAACATAACAGTATCTGCTCCTGCTGCAATCGCTTTTGGAATATCACCTGTATAACGAATACCACCATCTGCTATTACCGGAACCCCTGAACCTTTTATAGCCGATGCAACTTCTAATACAGCCGAAAATTGAGGAAAACCTACTCCTGCAACAACACGTGTTGTACAAATAGACCCTGGACCAATACCAACTTTAACAGCATCTGCACCAGCTTCTACTAAGTATTTAGCAGCTGCTCCTGTAGCAATATTACCTACAATAACATCTAAATCAGGAAATTTAGCTTTTACACTTTTTAACACTTCAACAACACCTCTTGTATGTCCATGAGCAGTATCAATAACTACAGCATCAACACCTGCATTTACTAATGCTTCCGCTCTTTCTACAGCATCAGCAGTAACACCTAATGCCGCCGCAACTCTTAACCTACCATACTGGTCTTTATTCGCAATAGGTTTTTGAGTAAGTTTTGTAATATCTCTAAACGTAATTAAACCTACTAATTTATAGTCTTTATCAACTACTGGTAATTTCTCAATCTTATTTTCTTGTAAAATATCTTCAGCTTGTTCTAGTGAAGTTCCTTCTGCAACAGTCACTAAATTTTTAGTAGTCATTACTTCTGAAAGAGGTCGGTCATTATTTTTCTCAAATCGTAAATCTCTATTCGTAACGATACCTATTAATTTATTTTCAGCATCCACTATAGGAATCCCTCCAATACTAAACTCTTTCATACATGCTTTAGCATCACGAACAAATGAATTTAATGGCAAAGTTACAGGATCGATTATCATACCACTTTCCGCACGTTTTACTTTACGCACTTTCATAGCTTGTTGCTCGATAGTCATGTTTTTATGTAAAACACCTATACCACCTTCTTGTGCCATAGCTATTGCCATTTTAGATTCCGTAACTGTATCCATAGCTGCAGATACAATTGGAACATTAATGGTAATATTTCGTGTAAATTTTGTTTGAATATTTACTTCTCTTGGAAGTACTTCAGAAAAAGCTGGAACTAAGAGTACGTCATCATAAGTAAGACCTTCTCCGACTATTTTATCAAGATGTGCTTGCATGGCAATTAAATATTAATTGCAAGCAAATATACGACTTATATTAGTTAATTATTGAAATGATATGGATTCTTTAACATGACTTTTAATTTTCTTGACATTAAGAACATTTAAAAATACTTATTATTAAACTCTTCAATTAATGATATTTTGAAAAAAGTTCTGTGGCTTTATTATATGCTGCTTCAAAAACCATCCAATTCACATTTGTATTAGCCTTTTCTGAAGTAAAATAAGACAGTATTTTTTCCGTAGGCATGTTACCCGTAAGTTCATCTTTTGCCATTGGACAACCACCAAAACCTTGTACAGCTCCATCAAACCTGCGACAACCTGCTTTATATGCAGCATCTACTTTTTCATACCATTTTGCAGGTGTAGTATGTAAATGCGCACCAAATTCAACATCAGGATATTTCGGAATTAAATTAGAAAACAAATAATCTATTTCTTTTGGTGTTGATGTTCCGACCGTATCAGACAACGAAAGTATTTTAACCCCCATACCTGCTAATTTTTCAGTCCACTCCCCTACTATTTCAACATTCCAAGGATCACCATATGGATTACCAAAACCCATTGAAATATAGGTTACCACTTGTTTTTTAGCTTTTGATGCAATTTCTAATATCTCTTTTAATAAAATAACAGACTCATCAATTGTTTTGTGCGTATTACGCATCTGAAAATTTTCAGAAATTGAAAAAGGATAGCCTAAAAAATCTATTTTTTCTTGTTTCACAGCATCTTCTGCTCCACGAACATTAGCGACAATAGAAAGAAATTTACTATTTGTTCGTGATGTATCAAGCAACGATAAAACCGTAGCCGTATCTGCCATTTGTGGAATAGCTTTAGGTGACACAAAACTACCAACATCAATAGTATCAAAACCGCAGTTTAATAATGATTGAATGTATTTTACTTTTTCTTCCGTAGGAATAAAAGCCTTAATACCTTGCATAGCATCTCTCGGGCATTCAATAATTTTAACTTCGTTTGACATCTATAATTTACTGATTGGTATAAAATTACCATTAATTATTTGAAAATAATAAGTAAACTGCTATTCCTATAAAAACTACTATTTGCATCCATTTTAAGAAAACTCTAAAATGTTTACTCTCCTTTAAAAATTTAGCTAAACTACCAGATAAAAAAGTAATTATTGTGAAAACTAAAAAAGCTGTAATTATAAATATAGTACCTAATATATAAAACTGGACTACAGTATTCAAAGTATTACTAAATAAAAAACCAGGAAAAAATGCAAGAAAAAATATTGCTATTTTAGGGTTAAGTACATTCATTAAAACCCCTTGCTTAAATACAGTAAATAAACTTTGTTCAGAAACTTTGTTTTGTTGTTCTAAGTTAATTTCAGAAGAGCTTTTAAAGACTTCATAAGCTAAGTACAATAAATAAATTGCCCCAAATAATTTTATGATAAAAAACAGGGTATCGCTTTCTTTAATTAAAGCTGAAACACCAAAAGCTAACAATGTAGTATGAATTAAACATCCTGATAAAAGCCCCAGCGTTGTTACCAACCCATGTTTTTGTCCATTTACGAGACTTTGCATAAGCACGTAAATATTATCTGGCCCTGGAGCAAATGCAAGTGCTATTGTTGCTATTATAAAAGAATATAATATTTCGTAATTCAAAATAAGAAAAGTTTCTAATTATATTTACGATCTTCCTAATATAGCTTTATTTATTTTTTTTACTAATGCAGGACCTTCATAAACAAAACCTGTCCAAAGCTGTATTAAATCTGCTCCAGCATCTAACTTTTCTAGAGCGTCTTCTGCTGAATTTATACCTCCAACACCAATTATTGGAAATGCTTTGTTGCTTTTTTCTGACAAGAAACGAATTACTTCAGTACTTCTATCTTTTAATGGTGCTCCACTCAGCCCTCCTTTTTCTTCCTGTAAAAGTTGATGAGATTTTAAACCTTCTCTACTAATTGTAGTATTTGTTGCTATTATACCATCAATTTTAGTATCAGCAACAATGGTAATAATATCAAGTAATTGGTCATCAGTTAAATCAGGAGCTATTTTAAGTAAAATAGGTTTTTCTTTTACGTTCTTATTAACTGCTAATTTCGTGTTTTGAACTTTCAATTTGTTCAATAATTTTGTTAACGGTTCTTTATCTTGTAATTCTCTTAAGCCTGGTGTATTTGGTGAGCTTACATTTACAACAAAATAATCTACATGATCAAACAAACTATCAAAACAAATAATGTAATCAAGTTCAGCCTTATCATTGGGTGTTGCTTTATTTTTACCAATATTACCCCCAATAATAACCCTATGTTCTTTTTTTAATTCCTGAACCGCTTCTAGAACACCAAGGTTATTAAAACCCATTCTGTTAATAATTGCTTTATCATCTTTAAGTCTAAAAAGTCTTTTTTTAGAGTTTCCGTCTTGCGGTTTAGGGGTAAGAGTTCCTATTTCTATAAAGCCAAAACCAAAATCTGACAGTTCATTATACAGCTTTGCATTTTTGTCAAAACCTGCGGCTAAGCCTACTGGGTTTTTAAAATTAACCCCAAATAAAGTACGCTCAAGTTTCTTATCTTCAATTACATAAAGTGCTCTAAATAATTTTGAAAAACCAATATTTTCAAAAAATCGAACCATTCCAAAAATAAAATAATGGACTTTTTCTGGATCAAATAAGAATAGAATTGGGCGTAAAATGTATTTGTACATGATTTGGAAAATTTCCTCAAAAATACAAACAAGGTTTGCCACCTAGAGTAATTCCAAATAATTTTATTAACACAAAAGTTAACGTTACTTTTCTAAAATTTGAATAGGTGTTCTACCTGCTGTATTACACAATAAAACATAACGTCCGTATTGCTTTTCATTAAAAACAGATATTAATTTTTGATCATATTTTACTGTAACTGCAAACATTTTATCTTCTATCACTTTATGTTTCTGACCAAGCACCATTAATTCATCTGGCGTACTTTGAGGATGATTTTCAAAAAGGTCTTTTTGCTGTTTTTCTAATACATCCATTTCCTTTTTTAAATCTTCTTTTAAAGTCTTCAATAGTGTTAATTGCTCATCTTTCAATTGAAAATTTTCAATTATTTTATCGGAATTACTACTGCCAATATCTAAAATACATACTTGGGACTGTGCTTTAAAACCTAAAAAGCAAATAAATAAGACTAAAACTAACTGTTTAATATTCATAATTGTAACTTAAAATTATTTAGAATGTACTATTACAATAACGTTTTAAATAAAAAATAGTATGCTAACATATTAAGATTACTAGAAATTATACTTTTTAAACTAGCTTCAAATTGTATTTTTATACAAAAAAAGCAAGATGCAAGATATTATAGATAGATTTTTAAGCTATGTAAAGGTAGATACGCAAAGTGATCCAACATCTGAAGCTACACCTAGCACGGAAAAACAATGGGATTTAGCTCATAAATTGGTAAGCGATTTAAAAGCTATTGGCATGCATAATGTAACAATTGATGATAATGCATACATTATGGCAACATTACCTAGTAATACTTATACTAAAGACATACCTGTAATTGGCTTTATTTCTCATTTTGATACTTCTCCTGATTTTTCAGGGACTAATGTAAACCCTCAAATTATTGAAAATTATGATGGAAAAGATATCATGCTTAATAAAGAAAAAAACATAATTCTATCTCCTGATTATTTTGATGATTTAATACAATACAAAGGACAAACTATTATTACTACAGATGGCACTACACTCTTAGGTGCTGATGATAAAGCTGGTATTACCGAGATAATTTGCGCAATGGAATATTTAATTAATAATCCTGAAATTAAGCATGGAACTATTAGAGTCGGCTTCACTCCTGACGAAGAAATAGGTCGTGGAGCTCATAAATTTGATGTCGAAAAATTTGGCGCTGCATATGCGTATACTATGGATGGTAGCCAAATTGGAGAACTAGAATATGAAAACTTTAATGCCGCAGGAGCAACTATTACTATTACCGGAAAAAGTGTGCACCCAGGGTACGCAAAAGGTAAAATGATAAACGCAATTAGTATAGCTAATGAATTTATGTCACTGTTACCACAAAATGAAATTCCTCAAAAGACTACAGGTCGTGAAGGTTTTTTTCATATTCATAATATCTCTGGAGAAATTGAAAATGCTCAATTAGAATTAATTATTAGAGACCATGATAAAGAAATATTTGAAGCACGAAAAGAATTACTTTTAGAAATATCTAATAAGTTAAACAACAGATATGGTGATGACTGTATTTCTACTACAATTAAAGATCAATATTACAATATGAAAGAAAAAGTAGAACCTGTTTTTCATATTGTAGAAATAGCAAAAAAAGCAATGGAAGCACTTGACATTAATCCTATTTTAAAACCTATAAGAGGTGGTACTGATGGTTCTCAATTAAGTTTCATGGGATTACCATGCCCAAATATTTTTGCTGGCGGACATAATTTTCATGGAAAATATGAATATGTACCTGCAGAAAGTATGAAAAGTGCGGTTGATGTTATTGTAAAAATTTGTGAATTAACTGCTATTAAATAAGCATCAAAAATAAAAAAAGCACCTATAAAAGGTGCTTTTTTATTTTTCTTATGAAGAAAAAGTATAATTATTTCTTTTCAGTTGCAGGAGCATTAAGCTTAGCGCTCATTTCCATTGAAAGAGCTGAACGATCAAACTTAATTTTACCAGCCATAGTTTCAATAACAACAGACGCGTCTTTGTCATTTAAGTCTACAACCTTACCATGCATTCCGCTTTTAGTAACTACCTTATCTCCTCTTTTTAGTTCTTCAGCAAACTTTTTTTCTTGTTTTTGACGCTTTCTTTGAGGCATCAACATAAAAAAGTAAAAAACAGCAAATATTGCTAAAATTGGAAGAAACTGTGTTATATTCTCTGACATAAAATTATGAATTTTTCAATGGCCCTACTGGCGCACTATCTTTAGGTGTTACAAATGCTTTTATCTTTAATTGCTCTGTGCCTTTCTCTGTATTTGCCGTTACAGTAATAATTTTAGTTACAGCATTTTTACCTGAACCATTATATTTAACTACTAATTCACCCGTTTCTCCTGGAGCAATAGGTCCTTTTGGTTTTTCAGGTACCGTACAACCACAAGTACTTTTTGCATTAGTGATAATCAAAGGCGCATCACCAGTGTTTTTAAATTTAAACACAGTTTCTTGCGGTGTACTTTGAATGATATTTCCAAAATCATGCTCAATTTTTTCAAAAGACATAACAGGAAGTTTTTTTGCCGCATCATCTCTTACCGCTGCCGCTTCTACATTTGAATTATCAATTTTACTTGTTGCTTTTTCTTTACATGAAACAAAAGCAATTAACAATAAAGCATTTAATGTGATAACTATTTTTCTCATAACAGTTTTAAATTATAATTATTAAATTTTAGAGTAAATGTAACAATATTTATAATAAGCCTCTACCCATTTTATTAAGTTTACCTTCTTTTTGATACTCTTTAACAAGCTTATCTAAAATACCATTTATAAAAGTGCTACTTTTTGGAGTACTATACTCTTTTGCCAGTTCTAAATATTCATTAATAGTAACTCTTTCTGGTATTGATGGAAAATATAACAACTCAGCAATTGCCATTTTTAATAAAATAGCATCAATATCTGCAATTCTATCTTTATCCCAATTAGGAGTTTTACCTTCAATTTCTTTAACTAAAACCTCATTGTTTAATAAAGTTTTTGATAATAGTCGTTTTGAAAACTCAATATCTTCTTGGTCTTTTACCAATGGTGGTAAAAAATAAGAAGCGACTGTGTCAGGCTTTACTTTTTTCAATAACTTTACAATAAATGTATTTACTAGAGGAATATCGTCTACCCAAGTAAGCTTATCATCTTCAAAGTAATCGTATATTTTTTCGTTCGGAGCAATAATGTTTTTAAAAACATCTAATAAAAACTTCTTGTCTTCTTCAAAATCAGAAGTATTAGAGTCCATATACTTCATATATAAATCACTTGCGATGATTTCTTTATAAAGTAACTTTACATACTCTTCGTTTAAATACCAGTTTTCTAACTTACGTATTTTTAATTCTTCAATTAAAACTTCATTTTCTGAGATAAGCTTTATAAATCTATTATTTACAAGCTTTTTATCGTCATCAAAACTCTTTGTAGAATTTTTTATGTATTTTTTTGATGACAGTTCAACCTGCTCTTTTGTTAAATCGTGAATCTCTTTTAAAAGGCTCATCATTAACAAGTACAAATTGTAAGTGTTATCAATACTGAACTTTAAAAATTTTTGTTGTTTTTCTAAAGAATCATCTTTAGAACGGGTTAATGCATAGATACCCTGCATTACTTTTACTCGGACATGCCTTCTTGTAAGCATTTTTAAAGAACTTAATTGGTTAAACTTGAAGTTGCAAAAGTAGAACTATATTTTTAAAAGTATGTAATGCTTTAGTTATATCTTATAAGTATTATAACATTTAGGTTACTATTATTGAATTATATTTGCGTGATTATTTTTTAAACTCATCAATATTATTAGGTTAACCGCTATATGAAGGAATTAAAGTATATAAATAAATATTTAAAAAAATACGCAGTTCAATTACTTCTGGGGCTTTTTATTACTGTTGTTGCTCGTGTTTTTTCGTTATTCACCCCTTCATTTGTAAAAAAATCTATTAAGGTTGTTGAAGATTATGGTAAAAATATAATTTCTAAAGACGAAGCTAAAGAACTTCTCTTAGAAAATATTTTAATAATATTAGGTACTGCACTACTAGCTGCACTTTTTACTTTTTTAATGCGACAGACTATAATTAAAATATCAAGATATATAGAATATGATTTAAAAAATGAAATTTTTGATCATTACCAGCTACTAAATTTAAATTTCTATAAAAAAAATAGAACTGGTGATTTAATGAACAGAATTAGTGAAGATGTTGGTCAAGTACGCATGTATTCAGGGCCAGCAATTATGTATGGTATGAACACGGTAACTATGTTTTCATGTATTGTTCCTCTAATGTTTTTAACAGCTCCAAAATTAGCAGCATACACTTTAATTCCGTTACCTATATTATCTGTGTTAATTTACCAGATAAGTAAAATAATACATAAGCGTAGTACCATTGTACAAGAGTACCTATCTAAATTGTCAACTTTCACTCAAGAATCATTCTCTGGAATATCTGTAATAAAAGCATACGGATTAGAGAACAGTATAAATAAAGAATTAGAAGAATTAGCCATAGAAGGCAGAACTAAAAGCATGAACCTCGCAAAGGTAAATGCTTGGTTTTTTCCCTTAATGATTTTACTAATTGGTATTAGTAATATATTTGTGATCTATATAGGTGGCAAACAATATATAAATGGCGAAATAGACTCGATAGGTGTTATTGCAGAATTTGTTATTTATGTAAACATGCTTACATGGCCAGTTGCTGTTGTAGGTTGGTTAACCTCTATTGTACAACGCGCAGAAGCTTCTCAAAAACGAATTAATGAATTTTTACAAGTAACTCCAGATATTATTAATGAGGTTACTGATAGCACACCTATTAATGGAAAAATTGAATTTAAGAATGTTACATTTACTTATGATGATACTGAAATAACTGCATTAAAAAATATCTCATTTATCATTGAAAAAGGTCAAACTGTTGCTTTTATTGGTAAAACAGGATCTGGAAAATCTACAATTTTAGATCTTGTTGCGCGTTTATACGATGTTACATCAGGAGAAATTTTACTAGATGGTATTCCTATAAAAAATCTAAATTTAAATAATGTACGTGGTGAAATTGGTGCTGTACCTCAAGATGCTTTCTTGTTTTCTGACTCTATAAAAAACAATATAAAATTTGGCAAAAAAGAGGCTACTGACGAAGAAGTTATAGAAGTCGCTAAAAAAGCTGTAGTGCATAAAAACATTATAGAGTTTACTAAAAAATATGATACAGTTTTAGGCGAAAGAGGTATCACACTTAGTGGTGGACAAAAACAAAGAGTTTCAATAGCACGCGCATTAATAAAAGACCCTAAAATTTATTTATTTGATGACTGCTTATCTGCTGTAGATACAGAAACTGAAGAACAAATATTGAACAATTTAAAAAGTGCTTCAGAAAACAAAACCACCCTGATTGTAAGCCATAGAGTATCATCAGCTAAAAATGCTGACAAAATAATAGTTTTAAAAGATGGTAATATTTTACAAGAAGGTATTCATAATTCTTTGATAAATGCTGATGGATATTACAAAGAACTATACAATAGTCAATTAATTGACAAAGAAAACTAAAAAAAGTTGTCAGATTAGCTTTTTTTTTTCAATTTTGAAAGATACACTAATTATAACTATAGAATATTTTACAAATGGGGGGAAAAGATTCAATAGAACAAGAAGAGATTTACTCTAAAGTTCTAAGAGCTGGAAGAAGGACTTATTTTTTTGATGTAAGAAGCACAAAAGCTGGCGATTATTATCTTACAATTACAGAAAGTAAAAAGTTTACACATGATGATGGCTCATTTCATTACAAAAAGCACAAAATTTATTTATATAAAGAAGATTTTACTGCTTTTAAAGATAATCTAGATGATATGATGAATTATATCATTGAAGAAAAAGGGCTTGAAGTTATATCTGAACGTCATCAAAAAGACTTTAAAAAAGATGAGGAAGCTGAAAAAGTTGTCTCAACAGAAAATTTTACTAATGTAAGTTTTGATGATATCTAAAATTATCTTTTAAAAATTTATTATAAACGACTCTTAAAACAAGAGTCGTTTTTTATTTTAATTACGAAACCTTAAGGCCGTTTTTTACTTTTAAACCTGGGTGCAACAAAGTAACATCTTTACCATGAACTGCTCCCATCACTAAGCATTCACTCATAAAATTAGCTATTTGTTTTTTCGGAAAGTTAACAACTGCCATTACTTGCTTATTTAACAAATTTTCTTTTTTATAAAGTGTCGTTATTTGAGCAGAAGTTTTCTTTACTCCTATTTCTTCTCCAAAATCAATCTCTAGTTTATATGCCGGATTTTTAACTTCAGGAAAATCATTAACCGAAATTATTGTACCTATACGCATATCTACCTTAGAAAAATCACCCCAATTAATTTTTTCCATATTATAATTATTATAAATTACCAATTATTGCGTTCTACAAGCCCTTTTAAATGTGCTAAATGATGATTACTATGCCAAGCATATTTTCCAATATTCTCAGCAACAGTAACCTTTACATTACCTTCTGGGTGCAAATAATACTTTTCTAAATCAGTTTTCGACAAACCTTTTAATAAGTAAACTAATTTAGCATGTAAAGCTTTTAAATAATCTAATGATAGTTGAACTGGAGCTGTTTTAGCATCAAACAGATTTGACCAATCTTTTTCTTCATAAGCTTTAATTAAAGGACCAACTTCTGTAAGCGACCATTTAAATCGAGTATAACTATGGTGATGACTATCTGCTATATGATGAATTAACTGGCGCATAGTCCATCCTCCAGGCCTATATGGTGTATTCAATTGTTGAGCAGAAAGATTAATCACTATAGCTTCCAATTTTTGAGGTAATAATTCTAAATCATCAACCCAAAGTTTAATCTGTTCTTCAGTAATAACTTCTGGACAAATAAACTGACCTATCGGATATTGTAATTTTTCTATTAAAACTTCTTTCATCTTTTAAAAATACTAAATTTTAATACATTTTTAACCTCATTAAAATTGAATACACATTTTAATCTACTAAATTTATAGGATAATAAATTAGTTATTAACTTAAAAACACATATAATGCCAACATTAAGATTAGGAGATGCTGCTCCAGATTTTACAGCAGATAGTTCTATGGGAATGATTAACCTATATGATTATTTAGGCGACGGATGGGGAATTTTGTTTTCTCATCCTGCAGATTTTACACCAGTTTGTACTACAGAGCTCGGTACAGCTTCTAAATTTAAAAATGAGTTTGACCAAAGAAATGTGAAAATGTTAGCACTTAGTGTAGATGGTGTTGCATCACATGCAGAGTGGATTAAAGATATTAATGAGGTTCAAAACACCGAAGTTAATTTTCCAATAATTGCCGATGAAGATAGAAAAGTATCCGATTTGTATGATATGATACACCCAAATGCAAATAGTACCTTAACAGTACGCTCTGTTTTTATAATTGGGCCAGATAAAACAATAAAACTAATGATTACTTACCCTGCATCAACTGGCCGTAATTTTAATGAATTATTACGAGTAATAGATTCTTTACAATTAACTGCCTACCATAAAGTAGCTACACCTGCAAATTGGAAAAACGGTGAAGATGTAGTTATTAGTCCGGCTATAGCTACTGATGATGCTAAAAAAATATTCTCAAAAGGGGTTGAAGAGATTAAGCCATACTTGCGTATGACGCCACAACCAAATTTATAATAGATAACCTATTGTAAATTAATGGTTAACAAATAAAATATAACTCTCAAAAAAACATTGTGTTAAATATTAATACACTACCTTTGTGACTTAATTAATTTTTTTAATATTTTATAATGAATAAAGGAACAGTAAAATTCTTCAATGATTCTAAAGGTTTTGGATTTATCACTGAAGAGGGCTCAAGCGAAGATCACTTTGTACACATTTCTGGTTTAATCGATGAAATTCGTGAAGGTGATGTTGTAGAATTTGAACTACAACAAGGTAAAAAAGGATTGAACGCAGTTAATGTAAAAGTACTTTAATACATACGTAACAACTTTTTTTTGAAAGAATTAAAAGCTCAACCACCCGGTTGGGCTTTTTTATTGTGTTAAATTTCAAATACTTTTTATTAAAAAAAATAAACTGTACAATAACGCAACCATTTTTAAGTTATAACATCTATAAAGAAAAACCGGTACCCCCTTTATTTCTTAATTTAATAACTTACTGATTATGAATACTTTTTTTCAAATTTTCGGATTATTAATTTTCATCAATCTTGCATTACTATTATTTAGCGTAAACCAAAACAAATCTAGATCCAAAAAATAAAAAAAGGAGCTTCAATTAATATTGAAGCTCCTTTTTTAATAAATTATTTTAAGGCAGTTTAGCTAACTTTCATTAACTCAACATCAAAAACTAATGTTGCATCTGGTGGAATTACTCCTCCTGCACCTGCACTACCATAAGCTAAATTAGAAGGTATAACAAACCTTGCTTTATCACCTACATTTAATAAACAAATACCTTCATCCCATCCTGATATTACTTGACCAACACCAACTTGAAAATCAATTGGTTCTTTTCTTTTATATGAAGAATCAAAAACAGTTCCGTCAATTAAAGAACCTTCATAATGAACAGACACCTGCATACCTGCTTCTGCTTTTTGTCCACTACCTTTTTGCACTATTTTATAACGCAAGCCACTAGCTGTTTCTTCAAAACCCGCAGCAACTTTATCTAATTCTGCAGCTTGCTTTGCTTTTTCTTCAGCTAATCTTTTTTCTCTTGATCCTTCAAAAGTTCTAAAAGCTTCAATTGCATTCCATGCATCAGCATCAGCACCAACTCGTACAATCTCTAAAGAATCAATTTTATCACCCTGAGCAATAGCATCAACCACATCTTGACCTTCTACAACTTTACCAAAAACAGTGTGTTTATTATCTAACCAAGGTGTTGCAACATGTGTAATAAAAAACTGACTACCATTTGTTCCAGGACCTGCATTTGCCATAGAAAGTACACCAGGACCGTCATGTTTTAAATCTACATGAAATTCATCATCAAATTTATAACCAGCATCACCAGTACCTGTACCTTGTGGGCAACCACCTTGCACCATAAAATCTGGTATTACACGGTGAAATTGCAAACCATCATAATAAGGCGTTCCTTGTGGTTTTACTTTATTTTCTAAGTTACCTTCTGCTAATGCTACAAAATTACCTACTGTACCAGGTGTTTTGTCATGTGTAAGTTGAACTAATATTTCTCCTTTTGAAGTATTGAATTTTGCGTAGATTCCATCTTTCATTTTACTCTATTTTTTTGAACCACAAATGTACTACTTTGTTTTGGCTTAGAAAATACTTTAGACTTTTAAGCTCAACTATTTATAAGAGAAAAAGGGAATCGTAAAATGATTCCCTTTTTTAATATTATTCAAATTTATTTTACCAAATTCTGACTCTATCTTCTGGTGCTAAATACATTGCATCTCCTTTTTTAATATCAAAAGCTTTATAGAAAGCATCAATATTTTGTAAAGGTTGCGTTGCTCTATATTGACCAGGAGAATGCGGATCTGTTTTTACTTGCGTACGCAAAGCATCTTCCCTTGACAATGTACGCCAAACTGTTGCCCAAGACATAAAGAAACGTTGTTCTGCTGTATAACCATCAATAGGATCAGGCTTACCATTCTCTTTAAAATATTGTTGTAAACCATCATACGCACCTAAAACACCTCCCAAATCACCAATGTTTTCTCCTAAAGTAAATTTACCATTTATAAAAACACTATCTAAAACTTGTATTTTATCATATTGATCTGCCAATGCACCACTACGTTCTGTAAATTGAGCTAAATCTTCATCTGTCCACCAATTTACAAGATTTCCGTTCGCGTCAAAACGAGCACCACTATCATCAAAAGCATGAGAAATTTCATGCCCAATAACAGCACCAATGCCCCCATAATTAACAGCATCATCTGCTAAATAATCATAAAATGGTGGTTGTAATATTGCAGCAGGAAATACGATTTCATTATTTAAAGGATTAAAATATGCATTTACAGTTTGTGGAGACATTCCCCATTCGGTACGATCAACTGGTTCTCCTATTTTTTCAAGTTCTTTAGCTTTATTCCATTTTTGAACTGCTAAAATATTTTCAAAATAACTATTGATTTCAGTAACTTCCATTGCTGAATAATCTTCCCAATCATCAGGATACCCAATTTTCACAGTAAATTTATCTAACTTTTCTACAGCTTTAATTTTAGTTGAATCACCCATCCAATCTAAAACCTTAATTCTAGCTTGAAAAGCAGCTATGATATTTTTAATCATAGTTTCTGCTTTCTCCTTAGCTTCTGCAGGAAACTTTTCATCTACATATAATTTCCCTAAAGCTTCACCTACAGTACCATTTACGGTTGCCAACGCTCTTTCATCTGCAGGGCGTTGCTTTTTATCCCCTCTTAAATATTTACTATAAAACTCCCAGTTGGCTGTTTCAATTTCAGTTGTCAATTTTCCAGTAGCACTATTAAAAGTATCCCAAACAAGTAATTTTTTTATATCAGCTAAAGGGGTTGAAGTTAAAAAAGAATTTAACTCTTCAACATATTTAGGTTCTGTTACAATAAGCGTATCTACTTTTTTTGTAATGCCCATATCTTTCATCATTTTTGAAAGACTTATAGATGGAATTAAATTTTGAGCTTCTTCAATAGTTTTAGGGTTATTTAAGTTTCTTGCATCTCTCTTAGCTACTTTATCTAATCTTGGTGTTGCCAATGCTGTTTCCATAGCAAGAATTTTAATTGCGACTGCCTTTGCTTCTGATTCACCTTCACCAACATACTGTAACATTCTAGTTATGTGTGCTACATATTTTTCTCTAATTTCTTTAGATTTATCGTCTTGATCTAAATAGTAATCACGATCAGGTAAACCTAAATTATTTGTACCAATATAAACAGCATTCATTTTACTGTTAGCTAAATTAGGGAATATAGCTATTCCAAAAAAAGGAGAACTAACTGCTGGGTTTGTTTCGATTAAGGTTTGCAATTCTGAAAGGTTTTTCGCCTTATTAATTGCTTCTATTGCGGGCATAATTGGAGTTACACCTAATTCATTTCTTTTAACTGTATCTAATTTTGATTTAAAAATAAATAACGCTTTTGCTTGATCAGTTGATGCATTATATTTATCACTATTATTTGCCTTATCAATAATTTCAAGAACATCTGCATCTGTAGATTTTCTTAAAACACTAAAACCTCCCCAAGTTGATCTATCATCAGGAATTTCAGTATTTTTTAGCCAACTTCCATTCACGAACTCATAAAAGTTATCTTTAGGGCTTACAGTAGTATCCATGTTTGCTAAAATAATACCTCTAGAAGGTTCTTCAGCTTTTACTGTTTTTTCATTTTTACAAGAATAGCATAAACTAATACCGATAATTGCAACAATAAATTTGTTTTTCATTTTTTAGAGTTTATAGTATAAATTATTTAGTCACAACTAAGATACTTCAAATAAATTATTTAATACCTTCAACTCCATAATTATCAAACAAATACACTAAACTTGCCATTGTAGCAGCACCCAATTGAAGCTCACGTTTATTTACATGTTCAAAAGTATCATTTGCTGCATGATGATGATCAAAATAGCGTTGTGAGTCTGGTCTCAAACCTGCTAAAACCATTTTATCATCATTTAAAGGTTTAATATCTGCACCACTAAACCCTTTATTAAATAGATGAATTAAATAAGGTTCAAAAAGTGGTTTCCAACTTTCAACTTTTTTGAAATTTGCATCGGAACAATTAAATGTGAAGCCACGTGGCGAAAAACCACCTGCATCACTCTCTAAAGCAAAAATATGCTTCTCATTTTTACTCTTTGCTACCTCTGCATATTTATTGCCTCCACGTAAACCATTCTCTTCATTCATAAAAAGAACAACTCTAATTGTTCTTTTTGGTTTATAGCCTGTTTCTTTTAATAAACGGAGCACTTCCATGCTCTGAACGGTACCAGCTCCATCGTCATGAGAACCATCACCTAAATCCCAAGAATCTAAATGTCCACCTACAACTATAATTTCATCTGGGTTTGTACTCCCTTTTATTTCACCAATTACATTATATGATTGAACATCATTGAATTGCTGACAATTTTGTTTAAAATAGAATTTAATATCAGGATTCAAGCTTAAGGAAATACTTAATAAATCTGCCGCGTTTGTACTAATTGCAGCTGCAGGTATTCTATCTTTCACAGGCGTATCACCATAACTCATTGACCCTGTATGTGGATAATCATCTTGCCTAAGATTCATAGATCGAACAATTACACCTACTGCACCATATTTTGCCGCTTCTGCCGCACCTGAATATCGTTGATCTACACAACCTGAATAAGCTGTAAATGTGGTAATTTCAGTAGCATCCATCGGTCTATTAAAAAACACAATATTACCCTGTAACCTCTGTTTGCCTAAAATAGCTAAATCATCTAAACTTTTAACCTCTACAACGTTAGTTTTTATACCAATTGATGGTGTACTTACAGAACCCCCTAATGCACATATTGGCACATTAGTTGTTACCCCTGGAGTTGTTTCAAAATATGCAAACTCAGGCAATCCACGCGTCCACTTTGGCACCATAACAGGCTGTAACCATACACGGTCTAAGCCTAAAGTTTCTAATTGACTTTTGGTATAATCAACAGCTTGTTGTGCTTGTACTGAACCAGAAAGTCGACCTCCAATTTGATTTGATAAGTGATTAAGCCAATCATAGCCTTTTCCATTTATTAATGCAGTATCATATATTGATTTTAACTGAACCTCATCTGTATTTTGAGAAATAACAGATGAAATAATAAAAAAAGTAGCTATCCCAAATATCCTTTTCATTTTTTTTCGTTTTCTAGTTGTTTTTTATAATCTTCTAAATTAGCCTTTATTTTATCGTTCAGCTCTGGTTCTTTAATATCTTTATATTTTTTTAACTCTTTTAATAATATTTCTGCTACAATTAAACGGGTAGCTTTTTTATTATCTGCAGGAACAACAAACCATGGAGCATGCGTTTTTGATGTTTTATTAATCGCATCTTCATAACATTCTTGATATTTATTCCAAAGTTTTCTTTCTTTTAAATCTCCTGGTGAAAATTTCCAATTTTTTTGTTTTAAATCTAGTCTTCTTAATAACCGTTGCCTTTGCTCTTCTTTAGAAAGATGCAAAAATATTTTGAAAATTATTGTTCCATTAGTTGCAATATGCTTTTCAAAATTATTGATTTGATTAAAACGACTTTCCCAAAACGTATCATCTAAATCTTCAACAGAATGAATACCAGGAATATGTTCGCTTAAAACATACTCAGGATGTACTCTTGTTACCAATACATTCTCATAATGGGTACGATTAAAAACCCCAACTTTACCTTTTGCAGGCAATGCTATATAATGCCGCCATAAATAATCATGTTTTTTTTCTAACTCTGTAGGAACTTTAAAACTATAAACTTCTACTCCTCTTGCATTAAAATCTTTAAACACCTCTCTAATTAAACTGTCTTTACCTGAAGTATCCATCCCTTGTAGGCAAAGTAAAACACTATATTTTCCATGTGCATACATTGTGTCTTGAAAGTCACCTAATTCTCTACGAACTTTTTTTAAAGCTTTTTTAAGTTCTTTATCATCAGTTCCAAGATCTTCAAATGTATTTATATTTTGTAGAACTATATTATCAATAACGCGATATGCATCTGTATTTACTTCCTTCATCCTATGAAGATAAAATTTTTTAGAAAATAATACTAACTATATCAAAAATAGGTTTATGATTGTTAATTAGCATTTATATAACTTAAAATAATATTAGACTATTGTAAATTGACAATCTTAACTTATTCAAAAAAAACAACTTTAATCGTTTGAATACTAATTTTATGTTTTATAACTAAAGGTTAGACTAACTTAAAAGTAGTTTGTCGAATAAAAATTTTAAATTAAAGTATAGTCAATATCTTTGTTAATATAACATACCCAAAGTGTTATAATCTTAAAACTTAACCTATGAAAAGTAAATTTCTTTTACTTTGCGCTTTTTGCGCACTAACATTATCTTCTTTCTCAAATTCTGAGAGAGCATGCGAATATGTTGGTTCTAATATTGAATATATAACTTCTCAAACACAAAAAGCTTTATTAGAAACTGAAATAAATAAAACCAAATACGAAACCTACAAAGCAATTAATGCTATCGAAAAAACAAAAACACAGTTAAATGATTGTGGTTGTAGTTATGCAAGTAAAAATTTATTTGAAGGCTTAGAAAATTTAATAAAGGCGACTAAGACATCTTCTATAAAAGCAGCTCATGTTTTATTAAAAAGAGTTTTGATTAACACTTCTTCAAGTATAGAAGCATTGAAAAAGCATCATTTACACAAAAGCAAATATCAAAATGATGTTTTAACTTTAAACACTAATGATTCTTTTCAAAACAAATCTAACTTATACTCTAAAATGCCTAGTGAAAGAGAAATGCGTCAAAAAATTGATATTTCTTTAGAAAAGTTTGAAACTTCATTGACCAATGTTATTAGTATTCTTGATTGTTCAGAAGCTAAAGCTTACATGAAAAAAGTACAAAGTGAATGTCAACAAGAATTATTTAGAGAAGACCTTTCTGACAGTAAAAGATATTATAATTTAAGAACTAAATCTATAGTTACTAATGCCTTAAAAAAATTACCTAAATGCGATTAAACTATTTGCTTGCAAATAGTTTAACATCATCAACATCTACTTCTGCTTTTCCCAAAATTATTAATCTTTCAACTACATTACGCAATTCACGTATATTACCGGTCCAGTCATATTCTTTCAATAAAGCTATAGCTTTATCACTAAATATTTTTGGTGCAGTACCTTGTTCTGATGCTATTTTTTTTGAAAAATGATTTACCAATAAAGGGATATCATCACGCCTATCATTTAATGCTGGCACTTTTACTAAAATTACAGCAAGTCTATGATATAAATCTTCTCTAAAACGACCTTCTTCTATTTCCAATTTTAAGTCTTTATTAGTTGCAGCAACTACTCTAACATTAACTTTAATATCTTTATCTGTACCAACACGAGAAATTTTACTTTCTTGCAATGCTCTTAACACTTTTGCTTGAGCAGATAAACTCATGTCACCAATTTCATCTAAGAAAATAGTTCCATTATTAGCGGCTTCGAATTTACCAGCTCTATCTTTTACAGCAGATGTAAATGCTCCTTTTACATGACCAAACAATTCGCTTTCTATTAACTCAGAAGGTATTGCAGCACAATTAACCTCAATAAAAGGTGAACCACTACGCTGACTTTTTTCGTGTACCCAATGTGCCACTAATTCTTTACCTGTACCATTTGGCCCCGTAATCAAGACACGAGCATCCGTAGGAGCAACTTTTTCAATTATATCTTTTATTCCTGAAATCGCATCACTTTCACCTACCATTTGGTAGTTCTTACTTACTTTTTTCTTTAAATTCTTATTTTCAACTACTAATTCCTTTTTATCTAATGCATTTCTAACAGTAGTTAATAATCTGTTTAAATCTGGCGGTTTTGATATGTAATCAAAAGCACCTAAACGCATTGTATTTACAGCTGTATCTAAATCACCATGTCCAGATATCATTACGAAAGGAATTTCTGGTTTTATTTTTTTACAAGCTTCCAATACCTCAACACCATCCATCTTTGGCATTTTAATATCACAGATAACCAAATCGTAATCTTCTTTTTTAAGTATTTCAATACCTCTTAACCCATCTTCAGCTTCATCAACTGAATAAGATTCATTTTCTTCTGAAAGTATTTTTACTAAAACCCTTCTAATTGCAGCTTCGTCTTCTATAACTAGTATTTTTGACATATACTTATATTTTAAATTTCACATACTATATAAACATATGAAATGTTATTTAACTATTTTTTATATGAACATCACGTTGCGGAAATGGTATGCTAATATTGTGTTCTCTAAATTTAGCATCAATCTTGTACCTAATAGCACTTTTTATTCTTGGGTCTGAAAAACTATCGCTTATATAAAAGTTAATCGCAAAAATTAAAGCTGAATCTCCAAAATCTTCAAAAACAACAAATGGTTTCGGAGATTTTAAAATTCCTTTTTCATCTATAACAGACTCTTCTAATAATTTAGTTACCAAATTTACATCACTACCATAAGCAACACCCAACCTTACTGTTTCACGAGTTGTTTTATGATTTTGTGTGTAGTTATAAATTGTTTCACTAATAAACTTATGATTTGGTATAATTACCACCTTATCATCTCTAGTAATACAACGTGTTGTTCTTAATTTTATCTCAAAAACCTTACCAACTTTTCCGTTTACCTCTACAATGTCTCCAACACTTAAAGATTTATCAATTATAATAAATATACCTCCAATAATATCTTGAAACAACTCTTGTAATGCTAAACCTAACCCTACAAATAATGCTGCAGATGCAGTAAGTAGTATTGATATATTAATGCCTGCAGCACTCATTGTTACAACAATAACAACTAAATAGACTACATATCTAATAAACTTAAAAACACTTATAAACTTAAGTTTATCATCAGTTTGCATTTTGCGCGTAAAAAATACACGCAACCATTTTAAAACAAAACTAGTAAACAAAAAAGCCAGAAATAATAGTAAAATTAGACCTATTGTAATATGAATTTCTTTTTCACCTTTACCAAAGTGAATTCCTAATTCAAGAAAATTTTGAACAGATCCTAAAATATCATTTTCAAAAATATCTTTTGCCTTATTATTACTACTCTCTTGCATTGTTCTAATATTTTAACCACTTATAAAGTTCTTTATAAGTAGGTTTTTTACCATACATTAAAATACCAATTTTGTAAATTTTAGATGAAAGCCACACAATACCAATAAACGTAATAATTAATAATAAAATTGAAGTTATTAATTGCCATACTGGAACTCCCCCCTCTCCTATGCCACTTGACAACCTCATTAACATAACAATTGGTGATGTTAACGGAAATAATGAAAAAGCAACTGCTGTTGGTCCATTCGGATTATTAAAAACGGAAAAGAAACCTACATAAATAGCCAACATTAAAGGCATTATTACAGGAAAAACAAATTGTTGAGTATCTGTTTCATTATCAACAGCTGCACCAATTGCTGCATATATTGAACTATAAATTAAATAGCCCAATAAAAAGTAAATTACAAAAAAGCTAATTAACATTACCCACGGAATCTTATAAATCTCCATACCTAAAGCCATTACTTTTTCATTTATCATACTTGCAGAAGGTATTGCCGTAGGGACTCCTTGACCTACCATTTGGTTTGATGCATCAAAACTAGAGGGATCAATATCAAAAAAGAAAATAACTACGGTTAATAATATCGAACCTGAAATAATCCAAATCGCAAACTGGGTAATACCTGCTAATGAAGTTCCTATAATTTTACCCATCATTAATTGAAACGGTTTAACTGATGAGATAATAACTTCAATAATTCTACTCGTTTTTTCTTCAATTACACTACGCATTACAAAACCACCGTAAATAATAATAAACATCATTATTAAATACCCAAAGCCACCACCTATAAAAGCTTTAATTTCATTAAAGCCCTTCACATTAAGTTCACCAGAAAAAGTTGCGGTTTGCATTGTAAAAGGTTCTTCGATAGTTGAAAACTGCTGTTTAGAAACACCTATTTTATACAATCTATCTTGTTCTAACCTTGTTTTAAAAACACCTTCCAATTTTTCTAAAATACTAGTACTTGGGGCTTCTTTAGTATAAAAAAAAGTTTTTGTTGCCACCTCTTCTATATTGGAAGCTTCAGGAATATGTAACAAACCATAATACCCCATATTTTCAGTAGAATCTATAGCTACCTGTAAAGGCAAATTACTTAAATTTATATAAGAAGTTGTTTCTGTAGTAACAAATTCATTACTGAAAAAATCACTTTCATTTAAAACGGTTATAATTTGTTTTTCACTATCATTTAATCTAGTCAAAAAAGCAATTAAAACAACCATAGCCACCATTAAAATAGGACTTAAAAAAGTCATAATTACAAAAGATTTATTACGAACCTTTGCTAGATACTCTCTTTTTATTATTAATAATAACTTATCCATTTACTCCCTTATTTTGTATCGTTTCTATAAAAATGTCACTTGCTGTTGGTATTTTTTCTATGAAATGATTTATTGGAGCTTTTGATGCTAAATGTGTCAAAATTTCTTGAGAAGATTTAGATACCACTTGTAAATTAAAATTAAGCTGGTTTTTTTCTATTTCAAAAGTTTCACTTGAGATTGTAAAATGTTTTTTTAAATCGTTCACAATTTCTAGCCCGTTTAAAGTCTGCATTCCTACTTCAAAAATATTTTTTTTGTACTCATTTTTGATATCTATAAGCCTACCGTCTAATATTTTTTCAGATTTATAAATAAGTGCAATATGCTCACAAAGTTCTTCTACAGATTCCATTCGGTGAGTAGAGAAGATTATAGAGGTTCCTTTTTTCTTTAACTCCAAAATCTCGTCTTTAATGATGTTTGCATTTATTGGATCAAAACCACTAAAAGGTTCATCAAAAATTAACAGTTTCGGTTCATGCAAAACAGTAACGATAAATTGGACTTTTTGCGCCATACCTTTCGAAAGCTCTTGTACTTTTTTGTTCCACCAATCTCCAATCTCAAACCTTTCAAACCAATATTTGAGCTTTTGTTTAGCTTCGGTTTTTGACATGCCTTTTAATTGTGCCAAATACAATGCTTGTTCACCAACCTTCATGCTCTTATACAGACCACGTTCTTCCGGAAGGTAACCAATCATTGCTATATGACTGGGATTTAGGGGTTTTCCGTTAAAAAAAACCTCTCCAGAATCAGGATAAGTAATTTGATTGATTATTCTAATTAATGAGGTTTTACCTGCGCCATTAGGGCCAAGCAAACCATAAATACTATTTTCAGGGATTTCTAAAGAAATTTTATTTAAAGCGGTATAGTCTCCATAGCTTTTGCTTACTTCTTTAGTTACCAAAATATGGTTCATGCAAACGATTTTATCAAAGATATTGATTTGGTTTAAAAGAGGTTATCTCTTTACTCATTTTAATTTTAAAATATGATTTTAAAGTAGTCATAAAAGTAAACTTTTTTTAAAAACAAAACCCACCCTTAAATAAATCAAGGATGGGAAAAAAAATTGCTATGAAAAAGAAAATTAACATTGGTTACCCAATGTTATTTTCAAATATACATTTTTTTTAATAATATTTTCTCAAATTCTTAAGAGAACATATCTTTTACTTTTTCAAAGAACGATTTGTCTGATTTTTCAGGACTTGGAACAAAATTTTCATTTGTTTGCATTTTCTCAAAAAATTCTTTCTGTTCTTTATTTAAAACTTTTGGTGTCCACACATTTACATGCACTAACAAATCTCCTGCACCATAACCATTTAAACTTGTAATACCTTTACCTCTTAAACGTAATATCTTACCCGATTGAATACCTGGCTCAAGTTTAATACGCACTTTTCCAGTAACTGCATCAATTTCTTTAGAAGTACCTAAAACGGCCTCAGAAATACTTACATATAAATCATAATGTAAATTATCTCCTTCACGTTTTAAAGTTTCATGTTCTTGAGTTTCAATAGCAACAATTAAATCTCCTGGAATACCATTACCTGGAGCATCATTACCTTTACCTGAAACTTTCAATTGCATACCATCTTCTACACCTCCAGGAATTTTTACAGAGACGGTTTCGTCCTTAACAATCATTCCTTGTGCATCTGCTTCACTTGGTCTTTTGTCAATGATTTGACCGCTACCTCCACAAGCTGTACAAGTTGCTGCAGTTTGCATTCTTCCTAAAATTGTATTGGTAACTTTAGCTACTTGCCCTCTACCGCCACAAGTTGCACAAGTTTTATAGGTAACCCCACTTGCTTGTACTTTTCTTTTGACTTTTATTTTTTTCTCAACACCATTAGCTACTTCTTCTAATGTTAGTGACACTCGTATTTTAAGGCTACTACCTTTAGTTCTACGCTGGCCACCGCCACCGCCACCAAAACCGCCAAAACCTCCTCCGAAGCCACCGCCTCCGAAAATATCACCAAACTGACTGAATATGTCATCCATATTCATTCCACCACCACCAAAGCCACCTGATCCATCAAATGCTTGATGACCATATTGGTCATAACGTGCTTTTTTGTTTTCGTCACTTAACACTTCATAAGCTTCAGCCGCTTTTTTAAACATTTCTTCAGCTTTTGAATCTCCAGGGTTTTTATCTGGATGATACTGCACTGCTTTTTTACGATATGCTTTTTTTATCTCTGCCGCTGTAGCACCTTTACTAATACCTAATATGTCGTAATAATCTTCCTTCATATCTTTTTTTTAATTACCAACAACCACTTTTGGATGACGAATAATTTTATCACCTAGTTTAAAACCTTTTTCAATGACATCAATTATTTTTCCTTTCATTTTTTTATCTGGCGCTGGTATTTGCGTAATTGCATCATGGATTTCTGCATCAAAAACATCACCTGCTTTTACCTCTACCTCTTCTAAACCTTTTGCTTTTAATATTTGCTTAAATTTGTTTTGAATTAATTCAACCCCTTTAAACATTTCTTTATCTTCAGATTTAGATAATTCAGGCAAAGCTCTATCAAAATCATCAGAAACTGGTAAAAGTGCTACAATTACCTCTTGACCTGCTGTACGAAATAAATCCATACGCTCTTTTGATGTTCTTTTTTTGTAGTTTTCAAATTCAGCAAAAAGTCTTAAAAATTTATCTTTTTCTTTAGCTAAATCTTCTTTTAACTGTTCTTCAACAGAAAGTTCTTCAACCTCAATTTGTTCTTCTTGAGTTTCAGTAACTTCTTGTTCTAAATTCTCGTCTACTATATCTTCTGATTTATTTTTATCGCTCATTTGTGATTCAATTTTGAAATCTGCAATTTACAATTGGCAAAAGTACTGCCAATTCTTTAAAAATGTCAAAATGTCACCAAACTTTATGGCAAAACATGACTATTAACTAGTTTTAGTATAAAACTGTTATATATAAAGCTTAAAAAGAAATAGAAACTAACTTTATGACACTATAAAGTTTTCTGTTTTTTACCATAAAAAGAGGTTATCGCAGCACAAACATTTAAATATTTAAACACAAAACCTTCTCCAACAATTTTTTTATTACTCACCCTTTGTCCTTCTAACAACAAAGAAGACATCTCCCCTAGAATAAGTTTTAAAATTGATTCAGGTACATTTGGTAAAAATATAGAAGTACCTAATATTGCAGCAGTTTTTGAAACTAATTTTTCATTAGTCACAGGGTTTGAAGCTACTCCATTATAAACCCCTTCCAGCTCATTCTCAGAAACAAATAAAAACAAATTTGCTAAATCACTAATATGTATCCAAGATTGCCATTGTTTACCTGATCCGAATGGGCTTCCTAAATAATATTTTATTGGTTTTACCATTTCTGGCAATGCACCACCTTTATCTGATAAAACCAAACCTATTCTAATTTTAGCTACCGCAAAATCAAATTCATTAAAAGTATCAACTTCATTCTCCCAAACGTTTACCACTTTTGACAAAAAGCCTTCTAAATCAACTTTACTGTCTTCCTCGTAAAGTTTATTTAATGAATTTGGATAAATACCAATTGCTGATGCTGAAACAAAAGATTTTATTACTGAAGTATCTATTTTTTGCAAGCCTCTTTTTAAAACTTTTAAAGCATTAATTCGACTATTTAATATTTTATTTTTGTAAGATTCTGTCCATTTTTTTGATATACTAGCTCCTGCCAAATTGATAATCGAATTGACGCCTTCAAAACAATCTAGATCAATTTCAGAATTATCAGGATTCCAATAAAAACCTTTATAATTTTCTTGATTGACAATTTTATCTTTACTAGTAGTGAGATAATTTACTGCTATATTATTTTTATGGCATTTGGCCACAATAGCGCTACCGACTAAACCAGTTGCACCAGTGATTAATACTCTCATAAATAATTTTTAATAAAGGTACTATATTAAAACGCAAGAACACAAACCTTTGATTTAGGTTTAACACTAATTTAGCTACAAAACACAACGTGCTGTTAAATAATTAGTTACAAAATCAATTTAATATTTTTGTAGCTCTAAGCATTTCTCGTTTACCAGGTGGGCCAGGTAAACGCTCAACACTGAATCCGACTGTTTGCATTGCCCTACGAACACTACCCTTTGCTGCATAAGTAACTAATACACCATTTTCTTTTAAAGCATTATACATTATTAAAAAAATAGCTTCTGTCCATAATTCTGGTTGAACACGAGCACCAAAAGCATCAAAATATATAAGATCGTACTCGTTTTCATCTTTAATTGCTGTGAAAAATTTTTGCTGTTTTGTTAAGTCAAAAGTTTTAGATATTTCACAAGGTTTTTCCCATTCAGATAAATGCATTTTATCAAACTGATCTTTATAATCAATAGCATTTAATTGCTCTAAATAATTCAATTGTAAAATTTCTTCTTCCGCAACAGGATATGCTTCTACTCCAACATAATTTATTTTTAGATTTCTTTTTTCAGATTCAATACTCGTTATAATAGCATTTAACCCTGTACCAAAACCTATTTCTAAGATATTGACTGATTGCTTTTCAAAAAGTGATAAACCACTTTTAATAAATACATGATATGCTTCTTGTATAGCCCCATGCATTGAATGATATTGCTCATTCCACTCAACAATTTGAATTGTTGTTGAACCATCTGATGTCTT
Organism: uncultured Cellulophaga sp.; assembly: GCA_947496695.1. GTDB lineage: Bacteria > Bacteroidota > Bacteroidia > Flavobacteriales > Flavobacteriaceae > Cellulophaga. Next base: position 59,925 of record CANMEI010000003.1, read on the forward strand.
AATTATTTTTCTTTCCAAATTATTTTTTTAATAAAACACCGTCAGCAGTAAACCTATATGTTTTTTTGGGTTTGGTAATTAATGCTATAACTTGTTTTGACTCTCCTCCGTCCATCGCATAATGTTTTTGCTCTTTTATAGACATTTGTTCAACAAAAGCTTTTCCATTTACAACCACATTTTTACCTAATATATCTTTTGGCATAAAAAAGCCATAATCTTTAAATTTAACCATAACAACATCTTCTTCATTATTGTTATTAAGTTTAAGTTTCATCCAACAACCTTTAATTTCACAAACATCAGTAACGGTGGCTGAAAATTTCGCTTGTACAGTATCTAATACACCTATAGTTTTATATATTTTAGACATTTCATTAGCACTAATATCACTATTTAACTCAAAAAAATCTCCAAAAAAAGAATATTCTTGTTGTTGACTGGTTACTTTCTCATCAGACGCACTTTTATTTTGTCCATTACAAGATATTACTAACAACAATACAACAACCAAACTGTTAATTCTTTTCATATATATGAGTATTTGTACTTTACTTACAAAGTTGCTCATTTTTACAGAAAAAATGAAGCTCAAATTACTATAATTCATTAATTTTATTCCTTTAAATAAAAAACAAATGGAAATTACCGGAAAAAACTTTGTATCGGTTGAAAAAAGTACGACATCAAAAATTGACCAGATAGATTTTGACAATCTATCATTTGGGAGTGTTTTTACTGACCATATGCTAGTCTGCAATTATAAAAATGGCGCCTGGGAAGCTCCTCAAGTTGTTCCTTACGGACCTATAACACTTGATCCGTCTGCTAAAATTTTCCATTATGGGCAATCTATTTTTGAAGGAATGAAAGCCTATAAAGATTCTAATGAAGACGTTTGGCTTTTTAGACCTTTAGATAATCATAAAAGATTAAATATTTCTGCAAAAAGATTAGCTATACCTGAAATTCCTGAAAAATTTTTTATGGAAGGTTTAAAAACTCTTTTAGAAGTAGACGAAAAATGGATCCCTAAAAAAGATGGAAGTTCACTATACATAAGACCTTTTATTTTTGCTTCAGGAGAAGGGTTTCATGCTTCTCCTGCTAATGAATATAAATTCATGATTTGTTTAGCTCCTTCTGGATCTTACTTTTCTGGAAAAGTGAAAGTCTTAATTGAAGAAAAATATTCTAGATCTGCAAACGGTGGAGTAGGTTATGCAAAAGCTGGTGGTAACTATGCTGGTCAATTTTACCCAACTCAACTTGCAGTAGAAAAAGGTTACAATCAGGTTATTTGGACAGATGACAATACACATGAGTATATTGAAGAAGCTGGGGCAATGAATATTTTTGTTCGTATTAATGATACACTAATTACAGGACCAACTAGTGACAGAATATTAGATGGTATTACACGTAAAAGTATTATAGAAATTGCAAAAGACGAAAACATTAGTGTTGAAGTCCGAAAAATCACAGTAACTGAAGTTGTTGAAGCTGCGAAAAACGGTTCTTTAAAAGAAATGTTTGGAGCTGGTACTGCTGCAGTAATTTCACCAATTTCAACTTTTGGTTATAAAGAGACTGATTATGATTTACCTGAATTAACTGAAAGTTATGCTAGCAGGTTAAAAACAAGAATTACAGATATTCAATACAACAGATCTGAAGATAAATTTGGATGGAGGTATAAAGCTTAACTTTTAAACATCACTATATATATATATATATATATATATATATATAGAAAAACCGCCTTATTGGCGGTTTTTTTATGACTCTAAAATAGTTTTAATATCTGGTTTAAAATAATTAGGCCCCTTTAAGATTTTACCATCCTCTCTATAAATTGGTTTACCATCTGCACCTAGCTTACTCATATTACTACGCTGTATTTCGTTAAACACTTCTTCTATTTTATACTCCATCCCGTGTTCTAATATAGTACCACATAAAATATAAAGCATATCGCCAAGAGCATCAGCAACTTCAACCATGTCATTACTTTCAGCCGCATCTAAATATTCTTTATTCTCTTCTGCCATTAAATTATAACGAAGTAAATTTTTACGCGAACCAATATCTGCTTTCATCACTCTAGGAACTCCAGTTCCAAATGTTTCATGAAAAAGCGCTACGGCATCTAGTTTATTTTTCATCTTTATCTATATTAATTTATGTTGAATTAGATTATTTTCGCATAAAAATATAAAATATGTTCAGCAAAGGACAATTAATTTTCGGAGCTCTTTTTTTTATTGTTTTTACAATAATTACTTTTTTTACATATAGAAAAGACACAAAACTACATCGCAAAAGCTACAAAGGTGTCTTTTGGATCTTAATAACTTTCATAAGTTTTATAGTAATTCTGTTCTACATTAAGAATTTCCTTAAAAATTAACTCATTTTTTGAGTTGACTACAAAAATTAACAAACACCTAACAATTTTAACTTTTATGTAAGAAAAATCGTATTTTTGCGTTATTATACTATAAATTACAGTTATATGGCAACTTTTTTCAGCATTTTAATGGTTCTAATTACAATTAATGCGATTTTATTATTTTTTAGTGTTAATAAGAACAATAAAATTAAAAGGTCAAATGAAAGCTTTTCAAAAGCATCTTCTGCATCTCGTATTTATCCAATGAATTATTCAGAAGTTAAATACAAAAAGGCAGTCTAATTTTCAAACTTTATTAAGTTACACATTGCATAATAATTTATTTACTTTAGAATATTAAATATAATTCTTTTTTAAAGCACTCTGATTTTCACACTTACTTCTATTCTTATACTTTATCATAAAGTAATATTAAACGTTTTTACAATTACAATTTAAATACATTAAAATTGTTTTTGAACCTTATAGTACTCACTTTCGTTTTTCACCTTATATAGTAACTTGGCGAAACTACATTAAAACAGCTACTACTTTAATTATTTATCAATATAGCTCCTTTACTTTTCTATATTCATTTACAAAAATTACACTAAAGCTCTAATTGTTACAAATAACACAATGAGGGACTCATATTTTATTATTTTCATTTTCTCTTCTTTTTTGGTTAATTTTTAAACAATTCTCAAAAAAATTAGCAATAAAATCTACTAATACTACATTTTTTACATAAACAGCAAAACCCACTTAATCAAAACCATATAAAAATGTATTTTTTTTATTAATACACTAAATTTAATAGGGGGTTAATTATTATAAATGCAAAAATTACACATCACACCCTAAATTTTCAGGGGTGTTAAATATTTTAACATACATTTGCTTTGTCAACAAACAAATCAATTATGAAAAAAATCGAGGCAATTATTCGAAAATCAAAATTTGATGAAGTGAAAAAAGCACTACATCAAATTGAAGTAAACTTTTTTAGTTACTGGGATGTAACTGGAGTTGGAAATGAGAAACAAGGACATGTATATCGTGGTATATCATACAGTACTTCTGATATACAAAGAAGGTATTTAACTATTGTAGTATCTGATGAGTTTCTTGAAAAAACTGTTAGCACAATCTTAGAGGCTGCAAGTACAGGTAATGTAGGTGACGGAAAAGTATTTGTTTCCGAAGTAAATGAAGCTTACAGAATTAGAACCAAAGAAAGCGGTCAGGCTGGTATTAACTAACTAAAAAGATTTACTTAAAAAACATTATTATGAACGAAGTACAACAAGAAGCATTAGACACTGCCATTTCAACAATAAATGGCGATATGGGTGCATTATGGATTACCATTGCTGCGATTTTGGTTTTCTTTATGCAAGCAGGATTTACATTAGTAGAAATTGGTTTTACACGTAGTAAAAACTCAGGGAATATTATTATGAAAAACGTTATGGACCTTTGTATTGGTTCTATTATGTTTTGGGCTGTTGGTTACGGTATTATGTATGGTAGCGATTTAGTTTTAGGCGGTTTCTTCAGATCAAGCCCTACAGACCAAGGTTATTTCTTTTTCTCTGCAACAGATTGGTACAACTTATTCTTTCAAACTGTATTCTGTGCAACAGCAGCAACAATTGTATCTGGAGCTATTGCTGGAAGAACAAAATTCTCTACTTATTTAATATTCTCAGCAATATTAACAACAATAATTTACCCTATTTCAGGTAGTTGGTACTGGCCATTTGATGACGACGCATGGTTAAATGTTGCTGGATTTGTAGATTTTGCAGGGTCATCAGTAGTACATGCTGTAGGTGGAGCTGCTGCTTTAGTAGCTGCAATATTAGTTGGTCCACGTATAGGCAAATATGAAGATGGAAAAGTTAATGTTATTCCTGGTCACAATATGACATACGGAGCTTTAGGTGTTTTAATTCTTTGGTTAGGATGGTTTGGTTTTAACGGTGGTTCTCAATTAGCTTGGGGTGGTGATGATACTGTTGCTGCTGGTAGCGTAATTATCAATACAAATTTAGCTGCCGCAATTGGAGCAATTGCTGCTTTATTCCTTACTTGGATCAAATATGGTAAGCCAGATATTTCTATGACATTAAACGGAGCATTAGCTGGTTTAGTTGGTATTACTGCCGGTTGCGGTGCAGTAGATGCATGGGGAGCCTTAGCAATAGGACTTATTTGTGGTATTGCAGTAGTATTCTCCATTGAGATTATTGATAAAAAATTAAAAATTGACGATCCAGTAGGTGCCATATCAGTACATGGCGTATGTGGTTTTTTAGGAACTGTATTAGTTGGTGTATTTGCTCTTGACGGAGGACTTTTAAACGGTGGTGGTGCTGGATTATTATTAGTACAAACTTACGGCTCATTAGCTTATATAGTTTGGGCTGCTGTAGCTTCATTCATTGTATTATTTATCCTTAAGAAAACAATAGGATTAAGAGTAACTAAAGAAGAAGAAATTGATGGTTTAGATATTCATGAGCACGACTCTAGTGCTTATCCTGAATTTACTGTCAATGACAAATAAGCAAAACAAACTTATTACCTAAACTCAATTTAAAGAGTGTATCAACAGCACTCTTTATTTTCAATATTCAATAAATCAAAAACAACAATTCCCTAAAAGGGTTTCAACAAATCAATTATGAAAACATTTACAACAAAAAAATACATAAAAAATATTTTCTTTTTAGCATTAGCATTAGCAGGAACAACCGTAGTAGCTCAAGAAGAAGAAGAAGAAAAGAAACCGTTATCAATTAGTGGTACTGTAGATACATATTTCAGAACAAATTTAAGTTCTTCTGACGTAGGATCTCAAGCTCCAGGAAGTTCATTTGCTAATGAAACTGGATTTGCTTTAGGTATGGCAAATGTAATTGCTAGCTACGAAGGTGAAACTACTGGTGCTGTTGCAGATTTAGCTTTCGGCCCAAGAGGTTTAGACGCTGTTGGTGGTGATACTGGTATATTTGTTAATCAATTATATGCTTACTGGAATGTATCTGAAGGGACAACTTTAACTGCTGGTCGTTTCAATACATATTTAGGTTATGAAGTAATCTCTCCTTCTGCTAATTTCAATTACAGTACTTCATATTTATTTTCTTATGGTCCATTTTCTCACGTAGGTGTTAAAGCTGATTTTGCATTATCTGAAGACTTTAGTTTAATGGTAGCTTTAATGAATGTAACAGATGAGAATTTTAACGGAACAGCATTTGGTACAATTCCTGGTGCTTATGCTGTAGGTGCTCAATTAGGGTATTCTGGTCAATATTTAAACTTTTACTATGATGGAACTGCTAAATTAGGGTTTGAAATAGACTATACAGGTGGATTTGATTTATCAGACACTTTCTTTTTAGGACTTAATGCTGCTTACCAAGATAATGATGGTGTTGGGTTCTTTGGAGCTGCAATTTACCCTCAAGTAGCAACTTCTGATAGCTTTTCTTTAGGATTAAGAGGAGAATATTTTGCTGAAAGCGGTGATTATGGCGCTATTGGTACAGGTGTTGAAGATTCTAGTGTTTTTGCTGCTACATTAACAGGTAGCTACACTGTTGAAAACTTAATTATCAAACCAGAACTTAGATTAGACAGTACATCTGACGATGCTTTTTTTGATAATGATGGAGCAGCTTCTAGCAGTTTATCATCATTCTTAATTGCTGCAATTTATTCTTTCTAAGAAAAAGATAATAATATTTAAAAAGAGGGTATTTCTATAGAAATACCCTCTTTTTTTATTTAAAATTAAAACTAACAAAAAAATAATAAAACATTAATTATTCTAACAAAATAAATATAACTACCTATAAGCAAAGGAATTAAAATACATCCAAACCACCAACAAAATATCAATCATACTGTTAAAAAATGATTGATATTATTTTTTCATATACATTTGTTTATCAACTTAATAAAATATATTATGAAAAAAATCGAAGCGATAATACGAAAATCAAAATTTATTGAAGTAAAAAAGGCTTTACATCAAATTGAAGTTAATTTTTTTAGTTACTGGGATGTGACTGGAGTTGGTAATGAAAAACAAGGTCATGTTTACAGAGGTATTTCTTATAGCACTTCTGATATCCAAAGAAGATATTTAAGTATTGTTGTATCTGATGAATTCTTACAAAAAACTGTAGATACAATATTAAATAATGCATATACAGGTAATGTAGGTGATGGCAAAATATTTGTTTCCAATATTGAGGAAGCTTACAGAATAAGAACCAAAGAAAAAGGCCAACCAGCAATCAACTAAAAACTTACATTACATTTTACTATTATGGAATCAGGATTATTTACGGCACATAACGTCTGGATGATGATATGTACAGCACTTGTATTTTTCATGCATTTAGGCTTTTCTTTTTTAGAAATTGGCTTAACAAGACAAAAAAACACTATCAATATATTATTTAAAAATGTATTTATCATTTGCACGGGACTAATATTATACTATATAGGAGGCTTTAATTTAATGTACCCAGGAGAATTTAATGGGTATTTAGGTTTTGCAGGTTTTGGGATTGAACCTCCTGCAAATGGCATGACTGCGTCTTACGCTTCTAGTGGTGGCTACACCTATTGGACAGATTTTCTTTTTCAAGGAATGTTCGCTGCAACTGCTGCTACAATTGTATCTGGTGCCGTAGCTGAGCGTATAAAAATAGGAGCATTTATGATTTTTACAGTTATATATGTAGGTTTAATTTATCCCATTGTTGGTTCATGGCAATGGGGTGGTGGATTTTTATCCACACTAGGAAATGAAGTTAATGTTGCTGGAGAATTAATTAAAGAAGCTGGTTTTTACGACTTTGCTGGATCAACACTTGTACATTCCGTTGGTGGCTGGGCCGCATTAATTGCTGTAATCTTATTAGGCCCGAGAATAGGTAAGTTTGATGAAGACGGTGAATCATTAGCTATACCTGGACATAATATACCTATTGCTGCCGCAGGAGTATTAATATTATGGTTAGGGTGGTTTGGTTTTAATGGAGGCTCTGTACTATCAGCAGATCCAGAAGGAACATCTCTTGTACTTGTAACAACATCTCTTGCTGCAGCTACTGGAGGAATTGCTGCTTTTGTATTCTCTTTTATCTTATTTAAAAACCTTGATCTAACTATGTTTTTAAATGGAATTTTAGGAGGCTTAGTAGGTATAACCGCAGGGGCAGATTTAATGTCGCCAAATGAATCCATTGTTATTGGTGCATTAGCTGGTATTCTAGTTGTTAGTGCAGTAACAATAATTGACAAAATAAAATTAGATGATCCTGTTGGTGCTATTGCTGTTCATTTAATTTGTGGTATTTGGGGAACTTTATCTGTTGGTTTTTTTGGCGCTAAAGCTGGTTTAGATCAAACTTTATATCAATTAGCTGGTATTGGAATAATTGGAATATTTTGCTCTTTAACTGCATTTATTATAATATTTACGTTAAAGAAAACTGTTGGTATTAGAGTTTCAAAAGATGAAGAAAATGAAGGGTTAGATCTTCATGAACATGGTATGGATGCATACCCTGATTTTAGAATGAACCAACATTAATAAAGAATTATATAGCAAAAAAAGGTCTGAAAAAATATCAGACCTTTTTTTTATTTTTTAAAGACCTTTACGCCTGCCTTAATGGGTAATTTTAAATCATTAACCTTAGGAACAATTGGGCAAGAGTATTTTTTATTATAAGCACAATAAGGATTGTATGCCTTATTAAAATCAATTAAAATTGAATCGTTTTCAGGAATTCTTAAATCTATATACCTACCTCCTGTATAAGTTTCCTTTCCGTTAGTCATATCTGAAAAAGGTAAAAACAAATAATCTTCGAAACCCTCTCTTAATTTTAATTCTGAATTTTGATATACCTCTAATTTATATTCTTTACCTAATAGCTTAAAGTAAACAATACCAAAAACTATTTCTTCTGATTTTCTAGTAGTTGTTGTAGGCATATAAAAAGGTAACGCATTTGGTGTTCTTTCAAATCTAGCAATAACCCTATAAGTTGTATCAGGAGCAAAAAAGTCTAAAGTTTCAAAATCTTTTCGATCCTTATTATATAATGGAGAAGTTTCTGGATCTTTATATTCTGCATTTAATTCTTTTTGAAAATTTAAAATATCAACAATAGCATCAGGTGTATCTTGTGCTATTTTATTTTCAGCAATATCATGATATTTCTTCTTTCCATTACAACTGAAGGTTAAAAGCAAAAAAAATAGTATCAAAAGTCTCATAATTCTAAATTTGTTATCAAAAATACAACATATAGTTTTTAAAATATTTATCATTTGTTTGTACTTTCGAGACAAATAATCATTTTTAAAAATGAAAGCCACTACTCTACTCTCTTTATTTGTTTTTTTTATTTTTTCTTGTACAAACCAAAATGCACAAAAAAATAAAACCAATAAAGAACTAAAAATTAAACCCGACCGTTACAATGTTGGTTTTTTAATTATGGATGGCACTTTTAATACTGAGTTTACAGCTCCTTTTGATATTTTTCAACACACACAATACCGAGATAATATTAAAGCTATGAATGTTTTTACAGTTGCAAATACATTAGAGCCAATTACTACTTTTGAGGGTGTTAAAATAATTCCTGATTTTGACTACACCAATAATAATATGCCTGAAATAGATATTTTGGTAATACCTAGCGCAGAACATCATACAAATAGCGATTTAAATGATGTAGTTATGATTAGTTTTGTTAAAAAAGTGGACGAAAAAGCTTTATATATGACAAGCCATTGCGATGGTGCTTTTGTATTAGCCAAAGCTGGTTTATTAGACACAATTGCATCTACTACTTTTCCTGGTGATCTAGATAAATATCAAAAAATGTTTCCTCAATTAAATGTGAAAAAAAATTCTCTTTTTGTCCATGACGGAAAATACATTACCTCGGCTGGTGGTGCTAAAAGTTTTGAAGCTTCTCTTTATTTGTGCGAAGTTTTATATGGCAAAGAAATAGCCGAGTCTTTAGCAGAAGGATTAGTGATTGATTGGGATGTTAATAAAGTACCGCATTTTATTAATCCATAAGCTCATAACGCGCACTATTTAAATACTTATTAATTAACTCATTATATTCTGGTGTAATTTTCAATAAGGCTGTATGCTCAATAACATAAAGTGATTCTTCATTTTTATAACCTGCTTTTAACAATTCTTCTAAATAAAAAAGTGCTGTACTATAATCTTCTGTTTTTGCCGAATAAGATATAATATATTTATAAGTATCATAATCTTTAGGCTTTATTATAGTCTTTAACATCCACAGAAAAAGAAGACCTTCTTCATCTAAAACCTCTTCTTCATACAAAGACTTTTCATTACTCTCCACTAAATATTCTACAAAAGCTTTTAAACGCTTACCCATATTACTTATCTGATAATCGCTATTTGCAATAAACTTTTCAATTTCATCTGTTTGATATTTCCACCAACCTAAATTATTAAAATTATAGGTAGAAATATCTTCATAAATAGCATAATCATAATCTTCACGTAAAAGTTTTTCCTTAAAAAAAGTACTTGTTTCAATTCGTTTTAAACTTTTGTATATCTTATCTTTTTTTAAGTTTTTATAAGTCTTTTTTAAATCTTTAACATCTTTTAAGTCCTTATAATTTTCATAAACAGCAGCCATTAAACTACCTGTTTGCAATAATTTACTTTGTTTTTTTAAACTACCTATTAAATTTAAATTAGCAATATAACTTTCATTAATATAAGCAAAATCTTTCTCAATAATATTTTTAGACATCGCACTCAAAGTAAATGATTCTAGTGCCATATTTATAATTTGAAAAAGATTTAGATTTTTTTCTTCGTAAACATATAGTTGGTTCTTAAAATTTAATTGATTTAATGTTTTCTCAGTAAAATACATTTCTTGCAAATTGTAATTTTTAATACTTGAAACACCTATATAATGAAATGGTGTATTTGGGTTTAATACATCTGAATTTGATATTGGCTCATCAAATGACAATACTCCATTTATTTTTTTTATTATTACAGGTAAAATTGATGCATATTTAGCTCCATATCCAAAACCTGAAGCATAAATTCTTTGTGGATGAATTGGTAATATAGAAATTACATTATTCATCATTCTACTTGTTACAAGTATATTTTTTGATAATGATATTGAATCAGAAACATTATTTGAAGCCGCTAGAATATATCCTTGTTGTTCTGCATTTTGTTTTAACATTTGCAAGGTTTTTCGCCCTTTAGCCCCAACATTAAAAACAAATATTATTGGCCATTGCTTATTTTGATCAAATTTTGTTGGAATAAATAATGAATAGCTCTCATTAATTGTATCATTAATTTTAATTGAATCAATAACCACTCCTTTTCTCAATACTAATTGTTGCGCATTAACAAACAGTAAACCCGTAAAAATAAAAAAACAAAATAATAATTTTCTCATGTGTGATGTTTCTTCAAAAAACTAATAAAACTAATACCTAAATCTACAAAAATATAGGCATAAATTATTTTAAGATTAAAAGGTTTTCTTTTTTATAGGAGCATTTGATACAACCTCTGACAATATAATATGAGTTCTTGTTTCTCCATATTGTATTAACATGTCAATAAACTTTTCAAGATGAAATTGATCTTTAAAAACGACTTCCATAATAATATTTTCATTACCCGTAATTCTATAGCAATTTACTACTTCTTCATATGTTTTTACTGCTTCTAAAAAAGGTTTTAGTTTCCCCATAAAAGCTCTAAGAGTTATCATTGCTTTTAATTGATATCCTGCATGTGTATGAGAAACAATGGTATGATAACCAGTAATAATACCTAAATCTTCCATTTTTTTTATACGCTCAGCTACAGCAGGTGGCGTCAAGCCTATTTTTCTTCCAATATTTGCAAAAGATTCTCTTGCATTTTTCTGTAAACTTTGAAGAATACCCCAGTTAAAATTATCAATCTTTTGTTTCAAAGGTTTTATTGTTTAAAATATTTATAATACAAAGCTAAATTAGTCATTTACTATATATACACAAGCTAAAAATTAAAATCTGGTCGTAATTTTATAAAAAAATTGCTCTAAAATGCCCTACAGAAACTTAAGCACATTACCTGTGTATCGTAAAGCTCTTGATTTATGCCATATAAGTCGAGAAATAGCGGCATATGTATCTTACAATAAAGATTTATTACACTTGTATAAATCTAAAAGTCACAGAGACATAATTGCAGATTCTATATTAACGGATGCTATTCTAATTCCTCAAAAAATTGAACTAGCAGAGCGATCTGATTCTCATAGCATAAGAACATCTACTATTCATCATATAAATATTATGACAAAAAATATATTGTCATACTGCATAGGGCTTGAAAAAGATGGTTTAAAAGAAAAAGAATATATAAACCTTTTACGAGAAGAAATAAAGATTTTTAGAAAATCTTACAAAATTTGGAAACGCTCTTTATAAGAGCATTTTTTTTATAAAAAATTTTCATTAACGTTACTTTATTTATTTCTGTGCTTTTAATTTACGTTGAATATCGTAAAACTTACTATAAGTTAGATTAGATTCAGTTGTAAAATCATAATTTTACAACTTAAATATTTACAATTGAAAACTACAATACTTATCCATTGTCCTGATCAATCAGGAATTATTTGTACCGTTACTGGATTTATACATACACAAGGCGGTAATATTATTTATATAGACCAACATGTCGATAAAGATTCTGGTGAGCTTTTTATGCGTTTAGAAAGTGAATTCTCAGAAGGTTCTTTTTCATTAGAAGGATTTAAAACTAAATTCGACAACGACCTAACTACAAAATACGACATTGAATGGAGTATTCATACCAATGAAACAAAGCCTAAAATGGCTTTATTTGTTTCAAAATACAATCATTGTTTATATGATTTGTTAAGTAGGTTTAATTCAGGCGAACTTGAAGTTGAGATTCCTTTTATCATAAGCAATCATAAAGATTTAAGTTTTATAGCCGAACAATTCAATATTCCATTCTACCACATACCCGTAACTAAAGACACCAAGGTTGAAGCTGAAACAATGCAATTAAAACTATTAAAAGAACATAATATAGATTTTATCGTTTTAGCTAGATATATGCAAATTGTAACCCGTAGAGTTATTAATGAATTTCCAAACAAAATTATTAATATTCACCATTCATTTTTACCGGCTTTTGCTGGCGCAAAACCTTATCACGCTGCATTTAAAAGAGGTGTGAAAATTATTGGAGCAACTGGGCATTATGTTACTGAAGAACTAGATGCGGGTCCTATTATTGAACAAGACACTACAGCCGTAACTCATACGCACTCTATTGAAGATTTTGTAACTAAAGGACGAGATTTAGAAAAAATAGTTTTATCAAGAGCTGTAAAACTACATATTAAAAGAAAAACCATGGTTTACAATAATAAAACTGTAATTTTCTCTTAAATAAAAAAATATAAAATTTAGTTTTGTACAAAATAAAATAATTATGAGAAATAAAGTTTTAGCCCTTAGTATCTGCTTTTTAATGTTTAGTTGTAATGAATTACAGCAAGTTGTAAATCAATTACCACAAAGCACCTCTATTGGTAATGATCAAATTGCAAGCGGACTTAGAGAAGCTTTAGAATTAGGAATTGATAAACAAGTAACCAAACTAACACAAGAAGATGGTTTTTTCAAAAATGAATTAGTGAAAATTGCATTACCTGAAGAGTTACAAAAAGTTGATGAAGCATTAAGAAAAATAGGCTTAAGTAGTTTAGCCGATGAAGGTCTTAAGGTTTTAAATCGTGCAGCAGAAGATGCCGTATCAGAAGCTACTCCAATTTTTGTTAACGCCGTTAAAGGAATAACTTTTAGTGATGCTAAAGATATTCTTTTAGGTGGTGATAATGCTGCTACAACCTATTTAACAACTGCTACCGAAACTGATTTATACGCATCGTTTAAACCTGTTATAAAAAATTCATTTGATAAAGTTGGAGCTGATCAAGTTTGGAATAATTTAATTACTAAATACAATAACATCCCTTTTGTTAAACAAGTAAATCCTGATTTAACTGATTATGTAACTCTAGAAGCTTTAAATGGTGTGTACACTATGATAGCTGTTGAAGAAAAAGAAATTAGAACAAAAACAGCATCAAGAACTACTGCTTTATTACAACAAGTGTTTGCTTTGCAAGATTAATCTTACATTTTTTTACATTATAAACAATAACTCAAAAAAAATTACGTTAAATAAAATGAAAAGATATATAACAATTAACTAAGGTTATTTTAACTTTGGATAATTAAATAGATATTACTTTTGAAATATAATATTTGAGTTTAGTAATTTTTGAGTTAGTTAGTCTAAAACCGGTGGGAGCACCGGTTTTTTTATGCCTAAAAATTATTATTTTATAAATATCACTAATTGTTAAGTTTTAGTTATAAAATCAAATAAGCTTCTTAATTATATCTATTTTTGCAGAAAATTATAGAGTTTGCGCCAAACACATATATTTACTTATACTATATTAATTTTTGTAATACTTTTTTTTATCAATAAGTCATATACTATTGAAAAATATAGCTTTCAACTTATTAATTACAAAGAGAAAATTACACAAAAGTTAGATTATAATATATCATCCAAGAGCATACAACATTCTTACTCAAATACTGAAAGTGAAAGTTCAAAGGTTTTTAAAGAACCTAACAACAACAACCTTAAAGCGTTTATAGATTTGATATTTATGATAAATGCATTGTTTGGAATTTTTGTATCTAATAAAATATTAATTAATCATTATAAAAAAGACAATAAAAATATCTATTTCGGAGTATTTCTAAACGGTGTTTCATTAATGCTTTTAGAACTATCTATATTTTGGTGGAAAGGATTAAATTATAACCCTATAACACCTTTTTTTCGTGCTCAATATTATTTCTGGTTACCAACTTTATATTTATACCTATTAAGAAGAAAAGAAGTGGAAAATCAAAAACCAAAAATTCTTTTACACTATTCCACACCTATATTAATGGTATGTTTATATACATATATTAGTCTTTTTGAGAATAATATTATTACAGAAATATTAAATAATCTCACACTCAAGTCAATATACACAGGAATATATGTAATATTATTAATTAAATTATTTGCAAATAATAGGAAAAAATTAAATACGGCAAATAAAAAATGGTTCATTACTATACTCACATTTACAATTATAATATTTATTGTACTTATTACTAGATCTTATTTTGAATATGATGAAATTGTAAATTCTTTAACTATTTATTTTATTGCAATATTTTACTCTGTGATAATTAGTTTTATAGGTTTTATATTATATATACAGCCAAGCATATTATTGAAAAATAATAATGGATTATTAAGTAATAATGTCGTTAAATATAAAAATTCAGGCTTAACTAATGACATGCTTAAAGCTCTAAAAATAGAGTTAGAAAAATCATTATTAACTGATAAAGTTTATCTTGAAAACGGATTGACGTTAGAAAAACTTGCGCTAAAACTTAATACAGATCGTTATAGTCTATCACAAACTATAAACCAAGAGTTTGGAAAAAACTATTATGAACTCATTAATGATTACAGAATTAAAGAAGCAGTTCACATTATTAAAAACTCAGACAAAGAAATAGTAATTGCAGATTTAATTTTTGAATCTGGATTTAACAACAAAGTCTCTTTTTATAAAGCTTTCAAAAAAAGACACCAAAAAACTCCGTTAGAATACCAAAAAACATTAAAAAAACGTTTGTAAAAAATGTACTTAACATAAAATTAGCTTAAAATTTAACATTTTACAATTTTTTATTTAGACCACTGTTTAACAACAACTTAAAACAAAATGTAAATGTTAATTTAAATCGGAAAAGTTTACTTAGGTCGGAAATTAACATTTAACTAACTCAATTCACTTCTTTTGAGAATTAAATAGATGGCCAAAAGAGAATAGTTGAAAAAATTACAGTAAAGTTTCTTTTTACTTTGATTCGTTTTTTATTAGAATTAGTCACTCCTTAAAAAAATAGACTAATCTCTTGCAGCCTTCTATTAAGACGACTAATTATTAATTATTAACAACTCACTCAAAATTAATTTTTATGAGAATTAAGTATTTATTATTTCTTAAGATTTTCCTTTTGTCCCTGATTATTCACGGTCAAGAGAAAACAATTTCTGGTACTGTATCAGATCAAAATGGCTTACCATTACCTGGTTCAAGTATCCTTATCAAGGGTTCATCTACAGGAACTCAAACTGATTTTGATGGTAATTATACTATCAATGCAAAACAAGGAGATATATTGGTTTTTTCTTACATTGGACAAAAACCTGTTGAAAAGACAGTAGGTGTTTCAACTAAAATTGATGTAACACTTTTAGAAGATGCACAAGCTTTAGATGAAGTTGTTGTTACAGCTTTAGGAATTAAAAGAGAGAAAAAATCTCTTGGATATTCAGTACAAGAAGTAAAAGGTGATGCGGTTAATAACGCTAAAGAACAAAGTTTTATAAGCTCACTATCAGGTAGAGTTGCTGGTTTAGATGTCAAAAAAAGTAACAGTATCGGTGGATCTGTAAATGTTGTCTTAAGAGGATCAAACTCTTTCTCTAACAATAATCAAGCTTTATTTGTTGTAGATGGTATTCCAATTAGTAACACTAATTATAATGATAGCGACCAAACAAGTGGCTCAGGGGGTTATGACTACGGTAATGCAGCATCTGATATTAATCCAGATGACATTGAAAGTATATCAGTTTTAAAAGGTGCTACCGCCTCAGCTTTATATGGTTCAGATGCATCAAATGGTGTAATCTTAATTACTACTAAAAAAGGTAAAAACACAAAAGGTTTAGGTGTTACAATAAGCCACACTACAACACTTAGTCATTATGATGGATCAACTTTTCCTGAATATCAAAATGAATATGGTGCAGGTTATTCTTCTGAATACGGAACAAATGGAGATAGCTACTTTTACGATACAGATGTAAATGGAGACGGATTAGTAGATTTATTAGCACCAGTAGAACAAGATGCTAGTTTTGGCGCTGCTTTTGATGAAAACTTATCTGTATATCAATGGGATGCCTTATACCCTCAATTAGACACTTACCTTCAGCCTTCTGCCTGGACAGCTGCTGAAAATGGACCTGCAACTATTTTTAACACTGGTGTTTCTAACGTATTAAATGTTTCTTTGGAAGGTGCTAGTGACAATGGCACATTCAGATTTAGTTACACAAACGATGATAGAACAGGTATATTACCTAATAGTGAAATTAAAAAAGATTTAGTTTCATTTGCTGGATCTACACAATTATCTGATAAATTTAAAGTATCTGCAAAAGGAACATACACAAGAGTTTCTGGTAGAGGTAGATATGGAACTGGTTATGATAGTGGCAATGTTGTACAAATGCTACGTCAATGGTTTCAAACTAATGTAGATTTAGAAGATCAAAAGAATGCTTACTTTGCAACAGGTGAAAATATTACATGGAACCCGAACGCTGTTGACGATTTAACCCCTCATTATTTTGACAACCCTTATTTCACATTATACGAAAACTATGAAACAGATTTAAGAAATAGGTTTTACGGTAAAGTACAGTTTGACTATGATGTAAATGATTGGATATCAGCAACTGCTAGATTTGGAGCAGATGCGTATAATGACCTTATCGAAGAAAGAAAAAATATTGGTAGTGTTGATCAATCATATTACAGTAAAACAAACAGACAATATGAACAATACAATTATGACTTCTTATTGAAATTCAATAAAAATTTTAATGACAACTTTACTTTTAACGGTTTATTAGGAGCTAGTGCACAAACAAAACAATATAATAGCACCGCGACTGAAACAAATGGAGGATTAGTTATTGAAGGTTTGTATGCCTTAAGTAATTCTACAAGTTCATTGAGCCCTTCTACGGAAAGTGATTGGTTAACTAAAAAATATGGTTATTACGCTCAAGCTTCTATTGGATACAAAAGCTTTCTTTATTTAGATGCTACATATAGATATGATACATCATCTACATTACCAGAAGAAAATAATGGATATTCTTACCCATCAATATCAACTAGTTTTGTTTTTAGCAATGTAGCAAAATTAGATTGGTTAGATTTTGGTAAACTTAGATTTAGTTACGCAGAAGTTTCTGGAGATGCGAGTGCATATCAAGTTAATAATACGGTTTCAGCTGCAGATCCTTTTGGTTCTACTTCACTATACTATGTATCTGATTATGCTAATAATGCAGATTTAAAACCCGAATCTACTCAAGAATATGAAATTGGACTTGAAACAAAATTTTTAAATAACAGACTAGGTTTAGAAGCATCTTTGTATAAAAAAAACACTATAGATCAGCTTGTAAGTGCACAAGTTTCATCTGCAACAGGGTTTAATTATGCCTATGTTAATGCTGGAGAAATGGAAAACAAGGGGATTGAATTAACGTTAACAGGAACACCCGTAAGAACTGATAATTTCGAATGGAATGTAAATGTTAATTGGTCTAAAAACAAAAACAGGGTAATATCATTAAACGGTGATACACAGAATTTATTGATTTATTCTGCCTGGAGTACTGCAGTTAATGCAAAGGTTGGCGAAGCTTATGGCTCTATAACAGGTACAAATTATCAATTTAGTGATAACGGAGAAAGAATTGTAGGTTCTGATGGTAAATACTTAGTAACTACTTCCTCAAATGAAGTTATTGGTAACATACAATCTGATTGGATTGGTGGTGTATATAATGGTTTCAAATACAAAAACTTAAACTTTGGATTCTTAATTGATGTACAACAAGGTGGAGATATCGTAAGTTATGATATGGGCTTTGGTAGTGCAACTGGTTTATATGCTGAAACTGCAGGTTTAAATGAATTAGGAAATCCAATAAGAGATGCAGTTGCTGATGGCGGTGGTGTTCTTTTGGACGGTGTTTTAGAAGATGGATCTGTTAATGACATTAGAGCAGATGCTTCTACTTACACAACTCCTTTTGGATATTACGGTGGTTCTGATGATACTGGCGGATATTCGCCTGATGCTCAATTGGTATATGATGCATCTTATGTGAAATTAAGAGAAGTAACAATTGGTTATAGTCTTCCAAAAATGCTGTTAGAGAAATCTAAGATCAATGCTATAAATGTTGGCTTGACAGGTAGAAACTTATGGATAATACACAAAAACTTACCATATAGTGATCCTGAGTACAATGCTAGTTCAGGTAACTCAAGAGGTATTCAAAATGGAGCATTACCATCTACCAAAGATGTGAGTTTAAACATTACTGTTAAATTTTAAATGAAAAAAATGAAAAATATAATATTTGTAATAGGTAGTATTTTATTACTAACCTCTTGTAATGAAGATCTTGAGGACTACAATGTAGATCCTAAAAACCCAGAATCTGTAGATGCCGCATATTTATTTTCATATGCCCAATACAATCTTGCTAAACAATTTGGTGACATAGATTACGGTAGTAATGTTGGTAGAATATGGTCAAATTTCACAACTCAAACAACCTATATTCAAGAATCACAATATGATGCTTCGAATAGAGATATTGGTGGAACTATATTCGATAATATTTATACAGAAAATTTATATGAATTAAAAACAGCAAAAGAAACACTCAGATCTGATGATGTATCAGAAGCTGAAGAGCCAATAAGAGATAATAAATTAGCTTTAATTAAAATTTTAGAAGTATTCTCTTATCAATATTTAGTAGATAATATGGGAGATGTTCCATTTACAGAAGCGCTAGATATAAACAATTCAAGTCCAGCTTACGATGATTCTGAATTTATTTATGAAGCGATTGCAGACAGCTTATCTAATGCAATTACTTTATTAGATGTAAGTAGCACTTCTTTTGGCGATAATGATTTAATCTATTATGATGATTTAGCAAAATGGAAAAAATTTGCTCATTCTTTACAATTAAAATTAGGTATTAGGTTATCTAAATATGACTCTACTAAAGCTCAAGCGTTAATTTCAGCAGCTATAGCCGGAGGTGTTTTTGATAGCAATGATGACAACCCTGAATTTGTTTACTCTGGCACACAACCTTATGTTAACCCTGTTTATGATTATTTTGTGGTTGATTCTAGAAATACAGATTTTGTTGCCACCGAAAACTTTTTAGAATTATTAACAGGATTAAATGACACTAGAGTAAATGTTTTCTATGATGACAACTTAAATACCGAAGATGAAGATGGTGACGAAGTTGTAAACCCTATGATTGGAGGAGTTTATGGTGCAACTGGTAATGCATATAATACCTTAACTCATTTAAATCCTGATTTTACAGATGATTCAGTATATCCAACTACATTAATGGAATATTCTACAGTTTGTTTTGAAATGGCAGAGGCTATTGAAAGAGGTTTAGCAACAGGAAGTGCTGAAGAATATTATAACAATGGAGTTACTGCATCTTTTGATGCTTTAGGTTTATCAAGTGATGCTGCTGCTTATTTAATAGCAAACCCATATGATTCTTCTAATTTTGAAGAATCAATTGGAATACAAAAGTATATTTCTTTATTCCATAATGGTCATGAAGCATGGACAGAATCTAGAAGATTGGGCTATCCAGTTTTAGCTACTGCTGCTTCTAATGGTGTTGAAAATCCTAAAAGATTAATATATCCAAGCGATGAACCCTTAATCAATGAAGCAAATTACAATGAAGCATCTTCTAACATGGGTGGTGATCTTGCTACCTCTCCTATTTTCTGGGATGTTGATTAAATAAAATGTAGAATAATATAAATTGTCATTATATCTTGAATTAATTGACAGTTATTATACAAAACAGCCATGAATTATTTTATGGCTGTTTTTTTATTTATAAATTTTCAGATAAGTAGTAAATGATTATCTAAATCGAACTATTAAATCTTATTTAAATATCCAATAACTGTATCATTAAAAATTTGAGGCTGTTCTACATTAACCACATGACCACAATTCTCCACAATAAACAATTCAGAGTTTTTATGTGAAGTAATAATTTTCTGTATTGCAGGTAAAAACAAATAATCTTCTCTACCCATCACATATAGTGTTGGAATTTTTATATCAACCATTCTAAAAAAACGAAGTAAAGGGTTAATCTCTGAGGTTAATTTAAACCACCTTATAAATTCTTTTTGATATAATTTTTTTGCTTCTCGCACAAAAAGAGATCTTGACTCTTTATGGTTTTTATTTGGCATAATAATAAATGCAAAAAAACTATACAACCATATATATGGCACTACAGATTTAAAGATAATTCCCAAGCGTATTAAAACCTGAGATCTTAAGTTTAATTTCATAATAGCACCACCCATTATCATGCTTTCCACACGATTTGGATATTTTTCTGCTAAATTTCTAATCAAAATAGTTCCTAGTGAAATACCCACAAAATGTGATTTTTCAATCTTTTCATGATCAATTACATGCAAAATATCATCTGTAATAAAATCAAAAGTATATTTATCACTAAAGGCATTCTTTAAGTTAACTTTAGAGTTTCCGTGCCCTCTTAAATCTAATAATAGAACATTAAAATGCTTTCTAAACTCTCTTACCTGCCTAAACCAAATTGTAGAGCTACCTCCTGCTCCATGAACAAAAGTCACCCATTTTGAAGATGTTTTATGAATGTGTTTGGTATAACTTAACAAGTATAGTTTTTTTGTAAATGTACTTTATTTTTTTTACACTAAAAAAACTCAGTTTTTTGTAGCTAAAGAACTATAGCTATATACCTTTTATCGATAAAAATAAGCAGTTTTATCTATTGTTAGATTAAATAAAATCACAATAACTATTATTTAATTAGGTATATCGAATTTTGTAAGAAAATTATTAATTCTATAATAAATTCGTAAAAACTAAGACACAACCATGGAAAATCAATATTGCAAAGTAGGCTCTGTTAAACCAATGAATAATGAAGAGCAATCTATTGCTATAATAGAATATTTATATCAAAGTTTTACTGATAAATCTAGAAACCTTGAGTATGCTAATACTAAATTAGGAGAGTTCTTTAAATCGAAAGCACAAAAATTTGAAAAATTACTAAACGAGTTATAATTTAGAATCTATTATTTAACTCAACAGCCATTTGTTGTTGTAATTTTATAGCACTTATTTTTGCATCTTCATCAAAGTTCTTTCCTTTTGATGAATAAATAATTCCTCTAGATGAGTTTACTAGTAAACCTACGGTATCTGTCATACCATATCTGCAAACTTCAGATAAGCTTCCTCCTTGTGCTCCAACACCAGGAACCAGTAGAAAGCTATTTGGTATAATTTTTCTAATATCTTCTAAAAAGGTAGCTTTAGTTGCCCCAACTACATACATTAAATTTTCTGAATTTTCATACGTTTTAGAGGTTTCTAACACCTTTTTATAAAGCTCTTTGCCTTCTAAATCTTTAGTTTGAAAGTCATAAGCTCCTTCATTTGAAGTTAAAGCTAATAATATCGTATGTTTATCTTTAAAGGCTAAAAAAGGTTCAACTGAATCTTTACCCATATACGGTGCAATTGTTACAGAATCAAAACCTAAATCTTCAAAAAAAGCTTTTGCATACATTGTAGACGTATTTCCTATATCACCACGCTTAGCATCTGCTATAGTATATAAATCTGGATAATTAGTATTTAAGTAATTGATCGTTTTTTCTAATGCTCGCCAACCTTTTATTCCATAAGCCTCATAAAAAGCAGTATTTGGCTTATATGCAACGCAATATTCATGCGTTGCATCAATAATAGCTTTATTAAAAGCAAAAATTGGATCTTCTTCTTTTAATAAATGCTCTGGAATTTTATTTAAGTCTACATCAAGTCCTACGCACAAAAATGATTTTTTTTCGTGAATTTGTGCTACTAAATGTTCTGTGGTCATTATTTTAGTTTTATGATGCTAACTACTCTATTATAATAAGGTTAATAACTTTATATTTTAAAATATCTCAGAAGCTTCTTTAAGTTTCTCAGTATTCTCAACCATCATAAGTTCATTAATAATTTTTTGAATATCACCATTCATAATATTAGGCAAATCATATAATGTAAACCCTATTCTATGATCTGTAACTCTACCTTGAGCGTAGTTATAAGTTCTAATTTTAGCTGAACGGTCACCACTACTTACTTGTGAGCTACGCTTAGCAGCATCTTCTTCTTGTTTTTTTGCTAACTCTTGATCGTATAAACGAGAACGCAATACTTTAAAGGCTTTTTCTTTGTTTTTATGCTGAGATTTTTGATCTTGACATTGAGCCACCAAACCTGTTGGAACGTGCGTTAAACGAACCGCTGAATACGTAGTGTTTACAGACTGACCACCTGGACCTGAAGAACAGAAAAAATCTATTCTTACATCTTTGGGTTCTATTTGAACATCAAAATCTTCTGCCTCTGGTAAAACCATTACAGTTGCAGCACTAGTATGAACACGACCTTGAGTTTCTGTTTGTGGTACACGTTGTACACGGTGTACACCTGCTTCAAACTTTAAAGTTCCGTAAACATCTTCGCCGGTAACTTCAAACTGAATTTCTTTGTAACCACCACTAGTACCTTCACTTAAATCGATAACATTGGTTTTCCACCCTTTAGAATCACAATATTTTGTATACATACGGAATAAGTCTCCCGCAAAAATACTAGCTTCATCTCCACCAGTTCCTGCACGCACCTCAACAACAACGTTTTTAGAATCTTCAGGATCCTTTGGTATAAGTAATAATTTAATTTCCTCTTCTAATTCAGGTAGTGCTGTTTTAGCCTCATCTAATTGCATTTTGGCCATTTCAACCATCTCTGAATCACTACCGTCATTTATAATTTCTTGAGCTTCTTCAATATTATTCGTGTACTCAATGTATATATCTCTCTTCGTTACAAGGTTACTTAAATCCTTGTATTCTTTATTTAATTGTACATAACGCTTCTGATCTGAAATAACATCAGGTTGAATAATCAAATCTGACACCTCATCAAAACGTTGTTTTACTATATTTAACTTATCTAACATAATCGTGCTGACATTTTGTGCAAATTTACGATAAATACTCTCGAAATCATAGCGCTATTTTTGGAAGCAATGTTTAGTCACAAAAAAGATTCTTTTATGCATATTAACGCACAAAAGTAGTCCCGAAACTGAAAATATAGGAATCTAAGCCATCATTTCGGTCATATTTACTGAATCTAAAATCAATAGTTTTTAAACCAAAGGTCAATAATTTAGCAGTTGTAAATATGTCTTTATATCTAATTCCTAATCCGTATTGATGCGCATTAAACTTTGACAAATCATAATCTGAAGTGTAATATTCTAATGTAGAAAACGCTACTTCTTTTGCGTTAAAATGTTCAGAAGCTGATTGTGTATAAAACCTATAATTAGGATACAGTGTAAATAAGCTTCCTAATTTCACAGGAACCTCAACACTTGCTGTATGTGCACTAATACCCCAATCATCTGTATAATACCGATAATAACTTTTTACTATAAAAGTATCATTCAAATAATAATTTAAACGACCACCAATTGGCAATTTAAATCGAGAATCTGGTAGTTGCTCTACATCATCTGCTAACTGAAAATCATCAATAAAAAAATCATCAACATCAGCAAAATATACTCTTTGAAAAGATGTACTCAATAATCCATTTTGAGTAACCAAATCAACAGATATAGACCCTTGTAAACGTTTGCTTAAAATTTGTGAAAAACCTAAAGATAATGAATACGTATTTCTATTTTCATTATCAAAAGCTATAAAATTAGGACTGTAAGTTCCTTCACCTTCTATTCTGCTATCAAAAAAACCACTATTTAATTCTACGGGGTATTGCGGGTTCCAAGTATCTAAATACACTTTTATATTTGCTGAAAGCTCTGTATTTTTTTCATTAAACAAATAAGAATATCCAACACCAAACCCTATTGAAGAATAGTCATATTCCTTAGAAAAATAAGTATTCACATTCCATATTTTATTTCGATCGTCAGAGCTATGTTGATATGAAGGAGCTACATGTGTTAAAACATCAGATTGTGATGCACCAGATGATGCTATATAAGGAGAAACTGTTGTTGTAAAATCGCCATCTAACGGGTTAATATTACTAGATGATGCAGAAGAATATGCAGAAATACCTACATCTACAGTTAACACATCATCTTCGTTTATAGGCAAACGAACCAATAGTGTTGCTGTTGAGTTATCAAGCTCCTCTGAACCTTCGCCACCGGTAACCGCAGCATGCTCACCATCTTGATTATAATAACTGAATAAAGCATCAATTTCTGTAGATTCTAAAACACGTTTTTTATACGAGGTTTCTTGTGCTACTGTTAATAATGATGACAATAAAAAAATTATAGAAAGTATTTTTTTCAAAGAATTTTTCTTTTGAATTCGCTATTGATTAAATATTTTAGTTACAACCACAACCGCCACCAGTCTTACCTCCATTTGCTCCCGCTGAACCTTCTCTATATACTTGAAAATTAGTTTCAGACTGTTCTAAGTTTTTTGCTGAAAGCAACATATCTTCATCATTTAAATATACTTTATCATATTCTTTAACCGCAACACATGATGTACTACAGATAGTTAATAACAGTATAATTAATAATTTTTTCATTGGAACAAATTATAAATACAAAACATTGATTACATCCTAAAACTACTCATTTTTAGTGAATTTTATGCCTTCACTTTTGTAAATTTCGTTGTTTGAATCTACAATAATAACCTCCGTACCTTTTAGCTGATTAATAAATGACAAACCAGTTTCTTTACCCATTATAAAAACTGCCGTTGCCAAAGCATCACAAAGCTCTGCACTTTTTGAAAAAATAGAAACACTATTAATCCCTTTTGTTGGGTAGCCTGTTCTTGGATCTATAATATGTGAATATTTTTCACCTTTACAAATAATAAACTTTTCGTAATTGCCTGAAGTAGCTACTGAAGAATTAACAATAGGCAACCATGAAAAAACTTTTTCTTTATCTAAAGGGTTAGATATGCCTACAATCCATTTTTCACCTGTAGCCTGTTTTCCCCAAGCAGATAAATCACCCGATGCATTTATAATACCTGCAAAAATATTTTTAGATTTCATCAAAGCTTTTGCTTTATCAGCCGCATAGCCTTTACCAATAGCTCCAAAGCCAATTTTCATCCCTTTATTTTTCAAAAAAACAGTAGAAGCTTCTTGATCTAAAACAATATTCTTGTAACCAACTTTCTGTACGGACTCTTCCATTTCTGAAGCAGTAGGAATGTTTTTCATAGTCCCGTCAAACTTCCAGATTTTATCCATTGAAGCATAGGTAATATCAAAAGCTCCATCTGATATTTCTGAAATTTTAATACTCCTTTCTATTAACAAGAATAATTCTTCGCTAATTTTCACAGGTTTTAATCCTGCATTTTTATTTATTTGTGAAGTTTCAGAATTAGGATCCCAAGAAGAAATTATTTTTTCTATTCTATTAATTTCAGCAACAGCTTCTAATATGTATTGATTTGCTTTTTCTTCATTTTCATCAACAATGGTAATATCAAACCGAGAGCCCATTAATTTCATAGATTTCATTACAGTTACATATTTGTTCTGCTGACTATGAATATTTAATGAAAAAAAAAGTATTGCTAGGGGGATAATTTTTTTCAATCTATAAATGCATTTAAGACTGCAATATAATCTTTAGGAATAACTTTTATATACCCTGTCTCCCCTAAAATTTCATTTTTTGAATTCAAAATTACCACAAGTGGGTAATACCCTTTCGTATTGTATTTTTCTGCTAAAATTCTATTTTGTTTGGCAAGGTCTTCTGGTAGTTGATTTATTTTTTTTCTTGGAAAATCTGCTTTATACAATACATAATACTGATTAGCGTAGTATATAAACTCGTCAGATTGCCAAATTTCTCTATCTAATTTTATACAAGGCGCACACCAATCAGACCCCGAAAAAACAAGAATAATAGGTTTTGAGTTTTTTTGGGCATCTGTTACTGCTTCAGCATAAGTTTTATGCCAGTTTTGACTTGTTGCAATTACAGTACAGAATAGAAATGCAAATAGGAGTACTTTTTTCATTTTGAAGTATCATATATGTTCTTAGTAGCTACTTTATGACTCGTAAACCCTTAATAAATCACCTTCAAGCAATTCTGTATTGTAAATTGTTAAAGGTTTTGCCTCATTTTCATCAACTTGATTTAATGGGGTACCATCTTGTCCAAATCGTGATCCATGAACTGAACAATAATAAAAAGCTTCACCATCATCTGTTACAAAACGAACATCTTCGTTAGCTTCATGACTGCAAATTTGTGTAGCCGCTACATAGTCACCTTCTAAATTTCGGGCTACTACAACCAAGTTTTTAAGTATAAAACCACCGTTATCAGCTAAATTTGAAGCTTCTTCTGAATTCAAATCTATAGTAAAATCAATATTAGTTGGTGTTTCAACCTCATCATCTATCGTACTATCTCCACTATCAGAAGAACAACCGTGTAAGCAAGGGAAACTTACTGCAAATGCCGCACTCGCTCCTATTGTTTTTAAAAATGCCTTTCTATTCATAATCGTTGCTTATTTAAAGAAACAACGATAAACAAAAAGTATTAGTATGCAAAAGTGCCGTATTCGCTGTTAATTGTAAGCTTTTTAGTAGATGCTTCCTCAACCTTACCAATTATTTGACCTTTTACGTTAAAACTTGCTGCTATGTCTATAATGTCTGAAGCAACAGCTTCATTTACATAAAACTCTAAACGGTGACCACAATTAAACACTTGGTACATTTCTTTCCAATCTGTTTTTGATTGTTCTTGTATTAACTTGAACAATGGTGGAACTTCAAATAAATTATCTTTTATAATGTGTAAATTTTCAATAAAGTGTAGTATTTTAGTTTGCGCACCACCACTGCAGTGTACCATACCATGAATATTATCTGAATTAAATTTACTTAACACCTTTTTTACTATTGGCGCGTAAGTTCTTGTAGGTGACAATACCAATTTACCCGCATCAATAGGTGAATTTTCAACAGCATCAGTTAATTTTATATTACCAGAATACACTAAATCTTCAGGAACCTCAGCATCAAAACTTTCAGGGTATTTATCTGCTAAATATTTTGAGAATACATCATGACGGGCAGATGTTAATCCGTTACTTCCCATACCTCCATTATATTCTTTCTCGTAAGTAGCTTGGCCGAATGATTCTAAACCAACAATAACATCACCCGCTTTTATATTTGCATTATCAATAACGTCAGTTCTTTTTAAACGAGCAGTCACAGTAGAATCTACAATAATTGTACGAACTAAATCACCAACATCGGCAGTCTCACCACCTGTAGAACGAATTGTAATTCCGTGATCATTCAAATCAGAAATCAATTCTTCTGTACCATTAATAATAGCAGAAAGCACCTCTCCAGGAATCTTATTTTTATTTCTACCAATAGTAGATGAAAGCATAATATTATCGGTAGCGCCAACGCAAATTAAATCGTCAATATTCATAATAAGTGCATCTTGAGCTATGCCTTTCCAAACAGAAATATCTCCTGTTTCTTTCCAATACATATACGCTAAAGAAGATTTTGTTCCTGCACCATCGGCATGCATAACTAAACAATACGCATCATCATTTGTTAAATAATCAGGTACTATTTTACAAAATGCCTGTGGAAATAAGCCTTTGTCGATATTTTTTATGGCATTATGCACATCTTCTTTTGAAGCTGAAACACCTCTTTGATTATATCTTTCACTACTTGATGAACTCATTTGTATTGTTGTTTTGCACAAAAATAATAGAATCATTAAAAAAGCACACGTAATTGTGTGCTTTTAAATGAAATTTCTTGTTTTTATTTTTGAAATAATAGCTCTCTATACTTAGTTAGTGGCCAAAGCCTATCATCCATTAAGCGTTCTAATTTATCGCTATGCGATCTAATTTGATCAAAATAAGGTTTCACATTATTACAATATGCAAAAGCTTTCTTATCAACATCCTTCAATGCATTTGCACTCCTACGAGCATCAATCATTAAATCTGTCAACTTCTTCAAGTCTGCTATATGTTCTGCAATTTGTTCTATAATGGATAACTGACCATCAGATAATTTTTTATGAGCAGCACCGTAAATATCTTTTAATCCCATTACATTTTTTATCAATTTATTTTGATAATCAATTGCAGTAGGTATTATATAACTGTACACCAACTCATTATACACCCTACCTTCTATCTGGATTTGAAAAATATATGTTTCTAAATCTACTTCTTTTCTAGCTGTAATTTCTACCTCGCTCATTACTTTCATAGACTTAAACAAAGCTATACTCTCTTTAGAAGTCATTACTTGTAGCGCACTTGGTGTATTTTTATTATTGCTTAATTTTCTTCGTAATGCTTCATTTTCCCACTCGCTACTATAGCCATCACCATCAAATCGAATTCTTTTTGATGTTTTTATATATTCTCTTAAAACATTAAATACAGCTTCATCTTTCTTAAGGCTTTTCTTATCAATAAGAGAGTCTACCTCTTTTTTAAAGTCTTTAAGTTGTTTTGCAACAATAGTATTTAAAACCGTCATTGGTTTTGCACAGTTAGTTTTTGATCCAACACCACGCATTTCAAACTTATTTCCTGTAAATGCAAAAGGTGAAGTTCTATTTCTATCTGTATTATCTAATAAAATTTCAGGAATTTTACCAACTACATTGAGCTTTAACTGTGTTTTTTCTTGTGGTGACAATTTACCTTTTGAAACCCCTTCTAACTCATCTAAAACATTACTTAATTGTGTGCCAACAAAAATTGAAAATATTGCTGGTGGTGCCTCATTTGCTCCTAACCTATGATCGTTACTTGCTGATGCTATAGATGAACGCATTAGCTCTTCATAATTATCTACAGCTTTAATAGTATTGATAAAAAAGGTTAAAAATTGAAGATTTTTCATTGGTGTTGAACCCGGACTTAGAAGGTTAACTCCTGTATTTGTTGCTAAAGACCAATTATTATGTTTACCCGAACCATTTATACCTGCAAATGGCTTTTCATGAAAAAGGACTTTAAAACTATGCTTATCAGCAATTTTATCCATCACATCCATTAATAATAGGTTGTGATCTACCGCTAAATTAGCTTCTTCAAAAATTGGTGCTAATTCAAACTGATTTGGAGCAACTTCATTATGTCTGGTTTTAACAGGAATACCTAGCTTTGTACATTCCTTTTCTAAATCACTCATAAAGCTAAGTACACGGTCAGGAATCACACCAAAATAATGATCATCTAACTGTTGACCTTTTGCCGCTTGATTACCCACTAAGGTACGCCCCGTCATTACAATATCAGGTCTTGAAAAAGCCAAAGCTTTATCTAATAAAAAGTATTCTTGTTCCCAGCCTAAAGTAGCACTTACTTTAGATACATTTTTATCAAAATATTTAGCTACTGCAGTTGCCGCTTCATCTACAGCACCTAAAGCTCTTAAAAGCGGTGCTTTATTATCTAATGCTTCACCAGTATAAGATACAAATATTGTAGGTATACATAAGGTTGTACCGTAAATAAATGCAGGAGAAGTTGGATCCCAAGCTGTGTAACCACGAGCTTCAAAAGTGTTTCTTATACCTCCACTCGGAAAACTAGAAGCATCTGGCTCTTGCTGTACTAATTGACCCCCACCAAATTTTTCTAATGCTCTACCATCAGGCAATAAATCAAAAAAAGCATCATGCTTTTCAGCTGTTGCCCCTGTTAAAGGCTGAAACCAGTGGGTGTAATGAGTTGCCCCCATTGTAATAGCCCAAGCTTTCATAGATTCTGCCACTTGATCAGCTATTTTTCTATCAATTTTAGATCCTGAAAACATTGCACTTTCAACACTTTCTAAAGCATCTTTAGTAAGGTATTGCAACATTCGTTCTTTATTAAAAACATTAATAGCAAAAAGCTCTGAACGCCTCCCTTTTTCCTCTATTGTAATACGCTCTCTTTGATAACTTTTAGATATAGCGTCGAATCTTATGTTAGTCATAATTATTTTCAGATTATTCTAGGTTACAAAATTAACGATTTAATAATTTTTTATCCATAAAAATAAATTAATTGTAAAATACCCTAAAGAAAATATGGTCTAGCAAAAATATAATGAATAATTTAATATTTGACCCCTAAAAAAATAGAAGTAAAGTTAAAAATTTTTATTTTTGATGAAATCTAAAAGAATAATTATAAAACATTATGGCCAAAATTAAATTAGAATACATATGGTTGGATGGGTATTTTCCAACACAAAACATGCGTAGCAAAACAAAAGTTGAAGAGCATGAAGATTTCAAAGGGACACTTGAAGAAATCGGAAACTGGTCTTTTGATGGTTCTTCAACAAGACAGGCTGAAGGTGGATCTTCTGATTGTTTATTAGTTCCAGTTGCTATCTATCCAGATCCTGAGCGTATCAATGGATGGTTAGTAATGACAGAAGTTATGAATGCTGATGGTACTCCTCACGTTTCTAATGGCAGAGCTACTATTGATGATGATGATAACGATTTCTGGTTTGGTTTTGAACAAGAATATTTCATCATGGATACTAAAACACAATTACCTTTAGGTTTCCCTGTAGGTGGTTACCCTGCTCCACAAGGTATGTACTACTGTTCAGTTGGTGGTAAAAATACTCACGGTAGAGGTTTAGTTGAAGAGCACGCTGATTTATGTATTGACGCTGGATTAAATTTTGAAGGTATTAATCAAGAAGTTGCTTCTGGTCAATGGGAATTCCAATTATTTGCTAAAGGTGCTAAAAAAGCTGGTGATGAAATTTGGATTGCTAGATATTTATTAGATCGTTTAACTGAAAAATATGGTTACTATATAGATTATCACCCAAAACCATTAGGTAAAGATATGGATTGGAATGGTTCTGGTATGCATGCTAACTTCTCTAACGAAATTTTAAGAACATGTGGAGACAAAGAAGTTTATGCTAAAATATGCGAAGCTTTCCGACCAGTTGTTAAAGAACATATTGAGGTTTACGGTGAGTTTAACGACCAACGTTTAACTGGTTTGCATGAAACTGCCGCTATTACTGATTTCTCTTGGGGAGTTTCTGATAGAGGTGCATCAATCCGTATTCCAATAATCGCTGTTGAGAAAGGTTGGAAAGGTTGGTTAGAAGATAGAAGACCTGCTTCAAACGGTGACCCATATAAAATTGCTGGTAGAATTATCAAGACTGTT
The DNA here is from genome assembly GCA_947496695.1 of uncultured Cellulophaga sp. Classification (GTDB taxonomy): domain Bacteria; phylum Bacteroidota; class Bacteroidia; order Flavobacteriales; family Flavobacteriaceae; genus Cellulophaga. The sequence continues at coordinate 91,827 of CANMEI010000003.1, forward strand.
AAGTCTGCTAAAATTTAAGATAGTATTTAAATTTTTATACATAAAAAAAGTGCTGTTGAACAAATCAACAGCACTTTTTTTTACATCCTTATTTTGTATTTATCTCATATATTTATTGAATAGTCACATAAACGAAACTAACATATACAGCTAACAATAAAATACCCTCCCATTTACCTAAACTCATTTTTTTAGGAAAGAATACTAATGGCAATAACAAAAGTGATATTCCTAACATCCAGAAAATATCATTATTAAGCAAACCTAAATCAACTGCTTTTATGGGTGTTATTATTGATGTAATACCCAGTACTGCTAAAATATTGAAAATATTAGAACCTAAAAGATTACCCAAAGAAATCGCTTTTTCTTTTTTTACAACTGCAATAATTGATGCAGCCAATTCTGGTATACTCGTACCAACAGAAACAACAGTTATAGCAATAACACGCTCAGTAACACCAAAACTAGTTGCCATACCTACGGCTCCACTAATTAATAATTCGGATCCTCCCCACAAAGCAATACCACCAATAATTAAAAATAAAGCTGTTTTATAGTTTGGTAATAAAACATCATCTTCAGGAGCTTCATCTTCAACAGCTGGTTTTTGAAACCTTAATAAATAAATTAGAAAAGCACATAAAAATATTAACATGATTACACCTTCATATCGTTGTATCTCATGATCAAAAAATATAAACACAAAAAATAATACCGAAGCAATCATCATTACAGGCCAATCAGTAGTGTAGAAACTTTTTTTAACATCAATAGTTCCTAAAATAACTGTTATACCTAGTACAAGTCCAATATTAGCGATATTAGATCCCACTACATTACCTAAAGCTAAATCTGGAAAACCGTCAAGCGCTGCTTTTACACTCACTATTAGCTCTGGGGCTGATGTTGCAAAAGAAACCACTGTCATTCCAATAACGATTTTTGGAATATTTAATCTAAGTGATAAAGCTACTGCTGTTTTTAGCAACCAACTACCACCTAAAATTAATAATACGAGCCCAACAACTATAAAACCAAAATCTTGCATTTTCGATACTTTTTCACAAATATAAGAGAAGTCTAATTTTTACAATAAAAAAGACTCTTATAACTAAGAGTCTTTTTTAAAATCATTTTTTATACCAATTAAGAAAGTGCTATATACAAGGTTAAAACTAGTCCGCAAACTATAAAACCTACAGGCTTTAAATATTTCCAATTTGCAATATCAACTTGTTCAGTATAAACCTGAACATAATCTGTATCTCTTGGTTTTACTGCACTAAATGCAAACATGATTACCAATGCCAAAACAAATATGATTCCCATAATATGTAGAAAATGAGGGAAATACACTCCAGACTCTATAAACATTGGTTTAATAACATATAAAGAAATTAAATAGGTAATAACACTAAATACAATTGCAATATTAGCTGATTTACCCGTAACCTTTTTTGAAAACACACCAACGATTATAATGGCTAAGATTGGAACGCTATATGAACCATTAAGTTCTTGTAAGTAGGTAAAAATACCACCTTCAACCCCGTATAATAAAGGAGCAATAGCCATAGAAAATGCTGCTAATATTATTCCAAAAGTTTTTCCTGCTTTAACAACTTGTCTCTCTGATGCATTTATATTAATGTATTCTTTATAAAAATCTAGACCAAATAATGTTACAGAACTATTTAAGGCACTATTAAATGAGCTTAAAATAGCACCAAATAATACTGCTGCAAAAAAACCAATAAAAGCAGTAGGTAATATTTTTTTTACCAGCATTGGGTAAGCTTCATCTGCATTTGCCAAATCACCGTTAAAAATATAGAACGCTATAATACCAGGCAACACTACAATGATAGGACCTAATATTTTTATAAAAGCAGCTAACAATAATCCTTTTTGTCCTTCTTTCAAGTTTTTGGCCCCCAAAGCTCTCTGTATAATAGCTTGATTGGTACCCCAATAATAAAAATTTACAATAATCATACCTGTGAATAATGTCCAAAATGGTACAGAAGATTCTGGTCCTCCTATAATTTCAAATTTTTCTGGCAATTCTGTGGTTAATGTATTTAAGCCATCAAAAATATTACCGTCACCAATATACATTAATCCGAAAATTGGAATTAAAGAACCTCCTATTATTAAACCAATAGCGTTTATAGAATCTGAAACTGCAACAGCTTTTAAACCTCCAAATATTGCATAAACACTCCCTATTAACCCAATTGCCCAAACCGTAACCCACAATGTTGCTTCAGGCCCTATACCTAATGATTCCGGAATATCAAACATTGTATTAATTGCTAAAGCTCCTGAATATAATACGGTTGGTAACATTGATATAGCATACCCTAACAAAAATAATAATGACACTATTGTTTTTGTAGTTTTCCCATATCTATTCTCAAGAAATTGAGGTATTGTGGCTATACCACTTTTTAAATATTTAGGTAATAAAACAAAAGCTGTGAACACCATTGCTATTGCGGCTAAAACTTCATATGCAATAATTGGAAGCCCGTCAGAAAAGGAAACTCCATTCATACCAACAATTTGTTCAGTTGATAAATTTGTGAGTAATAACGAACCCGCGATAACAGGACCTGTTAGGCTTCTTCCACCTAAAAAATAACCATCAGAGGAACTTTCGTCAGTCTTTCGTGTAGATAAATAGGCTATAATTGCTACCAAGAGCGTAAAGCCTATGAATGAAATAATACCCATAATATGTATTAATTTAGTTAAGTTGAATTATCTAATTTACAATCTTTACAGATACATTTTATTGTTTTAATAAAAAAATAACCTCTAATGATACGTATTGCAAAAAAAGTACTGACATTTGCAATAAAAGTATATATTAAGAACCTATAATATATCTTAGGTTTTAATTTTAATTTCCATATTGTAAAAGAGCATAAAAAACCTCTCTAAAAACTATTAAATATTAATATTCAATCAACTCAAATTCACTTCTTCTATTTTTTTGGTGCATTTCTATACTGCAATTATCATCACATTGAATAATTGTCTGAGACTCCCCATAACCTTTAAAACTAATTCTATTACTAGGTAAATCGCCAATTTCCACAAGATAGTTTCGAGTAGACTCTGCTCTTTTTTCTGATAAGATTTGGTTATATAAATCAGACCCTCTATTATCGGTATGAGAATTAATTCTAATTTTTAGTGTTGGATAATTATTTAATTTAACTGCAAGGATTTCTAATATTATTTTAGAATCATCTCTAATATCCCACCTATCAAAATCAAAATATATTGGAGGCATATCAAAATAAAGCTTACCATCTATAGATACTATTTTTGGTTCTGCTTTATCATCTAATAATTTTTTTATGATTTCTTTAGATTCATTAGAATCATTTTTTGAAAGCAAATTACTATCAAACAGTTTTTTTACATAAATGATATGCTCTTCATTATCCTCATCGCCAATAGATACTACTCCATTTTTTGTTTCAAATCCCAATGATTCTATTTCAAAATTATATTCACCAGGTATTAAATTTAATGTGAATTCAGCATTTTCATCCAAAATGTTTTCATAAATTGTTTTTCCAAACTGATCTTTTAAACTAATAGAAGCGTTTGGAACTGGAGTTAAAGATACAGAATCTTTAATTGAAAAGAAATTAATATGTTCTTTTAAATAAATATCTCTAATTTGCTTAAACTCAAAGACGTCATCATTAATACTATCTCTATTAGAACTAAAATAACCATGATCATTTGTGTTATGAGCATATGAGAAATCATCATATCGCGAATTTATTGGAGAGCCCAAATTTAACGGTGTTTTAAATTCCCCGTCCTCATATTTACTTACAAAAACATCCAACAAACCTAACCCTAAATGACCGTTTGAAGAAAAATATAAATCTCCATTTTTTGCTATATATGGAAATTGCTCTCTTTCAAAAGTATTTACTTTATTACCTAAATTTTTAGGTAAACCAAAAGTACCATTATCATTAACATCTACTTTATAAATATCAAAACTACCAATAGTTCCAAGTTCATCACTTGAATAAAATAATTGTTTTCCATCAATACTCAAACTAGGGTGTTGATAATTATATTCTTTAGAGCAAAAAGGAAGTTTTTCAGGTGTTGACCATTCTTCACCTACTTTTCTTGACATATATAGTTGAACTTGATTTTTATTATCGGAGCTAAATTGCTGCTTTCCTTCAACTTGGTTACTTCTAGAAAAATACATAGTATTACCATCAGCACTTAAACATAAAGATCCATCATGTAAAGGGGTATTAATTTCACCAGGAATAAGCAATGGTTCATCCATTAAATTACCTAAACTATCTAATTTTATATAATATAGATCTAAAAAAGGCCTATGAGTCCATTCATAGTTTTTATTAGAATTCCCCCCTTGCCTATCAGAGGTAAAATATACAATATCATCTACCTTTATTGCTGAATAATCTGAAGCTACAGAATTAAAATCAACTTTTTCAATTTCGTAAGAAGCTTCTTTTAGCCTGAAAGACTCCACTTTTTCTTTCGATTCAATAAAATCAGGTTCTTGCTGTCCTAACTTTGCTTTATAAGTTATTAACTCGTTTATTGCTCTTTCATAATCACCTGTAGCTGATAATAAATGATAATAAATAAAATTAAAGTGATAAGATATTTCTTTATTTTCTTCTACAAAATTTCCATTAGTTAGATCTTTTAATACTCTTAAACCATCATTATATGAATAAGTATTATAGTAACAATAAGATAGTTGTTCTAAAATATATTTAGAATTTTCTTTTTTTAAAATTGTCTCATATAACTTTGAAGCTCCTATATAATCACCTTTTTTAAAATATCTATCAGCTTTATTTAGTTGAGCACTTAAACATATTGCGAATAAGAAAAATACGGATAATAATATATATTTTTTTAACATAATTAAAAGAATCTTGGTGATGAATAACGTCTAACTCCTGCAAATCTTAAATTATACAAAAGCATAAATTCATGAGTTCCAGAATTATAATTTCCTAAGTTTGTAGTGGTATAATCGTAAGCATAACCAACCCTTAAATTCTCTGTAATACCAAAATTAGCCATTACACTTACAGCATCATTTAATCTATATGACAAGCCTGCTTCAAATCTTTCTCTAAAAAGAAAATTAGCATTTAAATCTACTGAAAAAGGAGAATTTGTAACTGCTTTAGCCATAAATGAAGGCTTGAATTTTAAATCTTCATTTAGCGGAAAAACGTATCCTCCTGTAAAAAAAATATGCAAACTTTCTGAACCTAAAGCTGAAACTCCATTATCTTCTTCTAAATGCTTAGTAGCTAGGAAATTTGGAGTAGAAAGACCCAAATAATAGTCCTCACTAAATAAAAATAAACCTGTCCCAAAATTCAAAAAAGCATCATTAATATTTTCATCAAATGCTGGGTCTGTAGAAAAATCACCACTATTTAATTGAAAATCATTAAACCTTGTTTCAAATAAAGTTAAACCTAACTTTAAACCCAAGGAAAGATAAGTATCTCTATTAATTTGTAATAAATAAGCAAAATCTCCAGAAATATTATTTTCATTTAAAGCATTGTCACCTATCTCGTCTTTAACAATAGAGAATCCGGCTTCTATACGCTCATTAATAGGTGTTCGTAAGAAAACTGTTCCTGTTGTAGGCGAACCTACTGATCCAACCCATTGAGTTCTATATAACATTCCAAAATTTACAACACCAATATCATTAGTTGCATATGCTGGGTTTATAATACTCATATTATACATATACTGTGTAAATTCTGGATCTTGCTGTGCAAATAATAATGGATTATAAACGAATAATACGAAAAGTAGTTGTATTACTTTTTTCATCTGTTAATTTTTTCTAATTTTTTATTAATAATTAAGGCTCTCGCTATTATTCATTATATTCAAACAGCTAAAATACCCTCTAATACACTACCTATTTAAATAAACTCTTCCCTGTATTGGAGATATATCATCCTTATTAAAATTTATTATATAGAAATAGACCCCATTTGGCATTACTTTATTTCCAAAACTTCTAGATTCAGTACATGTTCCATTCCAAGGCTCGTCATTTTTACCTCCCTTATATATCAGAGTTCCATAACGATTATATATTTCAACAATATAATCTTCATAAACAAATTCAGCATCAATAATCTCAAAAACATCATTAATACCATCTCCATTAGGAGAAAAACCATCTGGAATTATTAAAGTATAAGCTTCGGGGTCACAAATTGTTAAATCAACTGTAACAGGTAATCTTTCTGTACTTTCACAATTAGTAGTTGAATTAAATGTTGCTGCATAATAAGTATTATTATCAACAAGAGGTATAGAATTACTCAATACTTCTCCTCCATTTTCATCATTATACCAAACAACAGTAAGACTCGAATCAATAACAAGGTTATTTTCTAAATCTAAAAGTAAGGGATCATCTACACCACAAAATTGATTACCATTAGCAATTATTTCTGGAATTTCATTATTACTAATAACAATAGATATTATAGAAGAAAATAAACTTCTACAACCATATACATCCTCTTCTAGCGCATAATAATCTCCATCCAACAACACATCTGTATCATTGTATTCTTCTCCAGTAATTGCATTAATCCATATAATATTTGTTCCCTGAACAATAAATGAGTTTAGATTTCCGATTATAGGATTATCAATTAAACAAAATAAAGCATTATCGTCTGAAAGTATCGGTACTTCTGGATTATTTATACTTACTGTAACTTCTAATCTTTGAGTTCCCTCACAACCAGATTCTATATCAGTTTCTGTAATATAATATGTTTGGTTATCTACTAACAATTCATTTAAATCATTAATTGTTGTAGTACCACTTGCAGTTGTATATATTGTTAATGTTCCATTATCTTCTAGACTTATGTTAGATATTAAATCTGAAATAGTTGGATCATCAATAAAACAAAATTGATCTCCATTAATATTTAATGTAGGTAGCAAATCAGATATAGCAACAGTAATTATAGCTATATCATCTTCACAGTTTCCTAACCCCTCAACAGTATAAATGTATTCACCAGCAACATTTACAGTTGGATCAAAAGTTCCTAAATCACCATTAGCTAATTCACTTGGACCACTCCAGGTCCCTCCATTATCTGCATTTACACCTAAAAAAGTAAATAAATCTAGTAAACCACTATCACCGCAAAAATTTAAGCTTGAATTAGAACCAGCATTAGGAGCTGTGTTTAAAGTAACTGATATTGTTGCTTCATCAATAAAACATGCATCATCTATTCCGACCGTATAGACATAATCACCTTCAATATCTACTGCAGGATCAAAAATACCTGTGCCACTTGCTAAACTTGGCGACCAAACTCCACCAACATCTGGACTATGGGTTAATAAAGAAAAAAGATCTATAGTTGTATCATTAGTACATAATGACACACTAGCCCCTAGACCTGCACTTAATTGTTTATCTACATTTACTATAATTGTTGATTGATCTCCAGGACATGTAATAGTGGGAGCTAATGAATATACATAAGTACCTGAAATATCAATAGAAGGATCAAAAACTCCTGTTCCACTATTTAATGCAGGAGACCACTCACCGCCTGACATTGCTTCAGAACCTAATAAAGAAAATAAATCTACCTGATTACTATTTTCACAAATATCAATTGATGTGTCGGTTCCTGTATTTGGAGCTTGTTCTACAGTAACTGTAATTTCCGAAGAATCAGAAGTTACACAAGGAGATGTAGGAGAAACACTATAAGTGTAAACATCAGACACATCAATACTTGGATCAAAAATACCAGTACCACTATTAAGTGCAGGAGACCAAGTTCCTCCTGTATCAGGACTGCCTCCTATTAGCGTAAACAAATCTATAGTATCATCATTACTACAAATAACTAACTCATTATTTTCTCCTGCGTTTGGCTCTATTTGTACATTTACAGTTACCTCAGCACTTTCTTCTGGGCAAGCATTTTGAGCAGCTATTGTATATTTAAAAACATATGAGCCAAAAGTTAATAAACTTGCATCTAAAACACCTTGATCACCTGTAATTGTTACAGGACCACTCCAAGTACCACCACTTTCTGGAGAGCCTAATAAATAATTGATTAAATTTATATCTGAAACATCATTATCACAAATATCCAAAACTCCATCTTCTCCTGGGTTTGCTGAATCTTCAAAACGTACAGTAACAGATAACCTATCTGTACTTTCACACGGAAATGTAGAACGTGTAGCATAGTAAATAGCATCTTCTACCAAAGGAGTCGAAGGATCTAATTCATTTATAGAGGTCTCACTATCATACCAAGCGATATCATTTCCGGTTGCAATTAAATCTCCAACTTCATAAACCGTTAGATTAGATGGGTCAATACAAAAAAATTGTTCACTATCACCTTCTGGAGCTCCTGGGTCTATTATAGTAACAGTTGTAGGTAACCTTATACTTGTACATGAATTCTCTGTTTGTTGAACCCAATACGTCGTACCATCCACTAAAGGTGTTGTCCCTGACAGTAAAACCCCTCCATTCTGTTCAGTATACCATTCAATATTAGTCCCATCTGCATTTAACTGATCAATAGTATTTGTATCTGATGAACATTTTGATATAGCCACATCAACATTACTTGGAGGGGCTCCATATAAAGTTACAGTCACCGATTCTCTTACAACACAAGGTAATCCGGAAGCACTTTCTGCATAATAAGTAATGCCATCCTGTAAATTTATACTCGAAGTTAAAGCTGTACCCCCTGTAGAAGATAAATACCATTCAATTCCGCCTCCTTCATCATTTGCAACAAGATCTTCTATTTTAGGTTCATCAGCATCACAAAAAATTTGATTAACACTTGTAACAGTTGGACATTGCCCTACCACTATAACTGCATAAAAAAGAAAAAAGAAAAATAATATTTGTTTATAGAACACATTTTCCATACAATATCAATAATTTTAAGATTCAAATTTAACTTTTTATTAATAAAAAACTAAATTTGAATCTTAAAATTATTTTGTATTAATAGAAAACCCGTAAATATCTGAGAGACCTTCCCCTCCTTCACGATTACTTGCGAAGTATCCACTTTTAAAAGTACTATCAATAATAAAAGAAAAATCATCTGAAGAACTGTTAATGGTTCTCCCTAAGTTTAGAATTCTATTTTCTTTTCCTACATAATCAAGCTTGTATTCATAAATATCTAAATTTCCATATCCACCATGGCCATCTGATGAAAAATAAAGTAAACCATTAATATAAAATGGATAAACCTCATCAAAAGATGTGTTAATTGTTGGGCCTAAATTTTTAGCTTTAGAAAATGTTCCATCATCAAAAATATCAACTACAAAAATATCACTACCACCTATGCTTCCAGGCATGTCAGATGCAAAATACATTTTGGTCTCATCACTATTTAAAGCAGGACAACCAGTAGAATAAAAATCGCTAGAAAATGACACAGGAGTAGCTTCAGTCCATTCATTGTTAATATAATTAGATTTAAATATTTTAATAATTTTATATTCTTTACCATTTATTGATTTTTTTAAAAAACTCCTTGTAAAATATATTGTTTTTTGATCCGACGTGAAGACTGAAGAAGTTTCGTCGTCCTTAGAATTAATTTGATCAACTAATTTAAAAGACTTTTCTGAGTTTACTTCAACTAGAGATACATTATATAAATTTTGAGACTTATTTGGACCTACAGAAGAGAATATTAAATTGCCACCCTTTCCAAATGTGGGTGAAAAATCATTATAAACTGTATTAATCTTTAACTTACTTATTTTATAATTTGTATTTTTTGATGAGAAAGAATCAATTAATACTTTAGTGTCAAAATTTATTTTTTTCGAGTATTCCTTTAAAACTTTAATAGATTTTGAATACTTGCCTACTTCTATTAATATTTGTGAGTATTTATAGAGGTCACTAGCAGACATTTCGCTTTTATTAATCTTAAAAATTTTATTATACCATTCATAAGATTTTTCAAAATCCAAATTATAATAATAAGAATCTGCTATTAACCTTATAAGATTAATATTTTTATGATTTTTTTCTTCTAAAAAAAAATTCTCGTAAATGTTTATTGCTGATAAATAATCTAATTCAGTATAAGCCTTTAATGCTAATTTAAACTGGAAATTTTGATAATAACTACTTTCTAAATTTTCTGGCACAAACATTATACCTGACCGTAAGGTATTATCATCATTTTCATCTTCAAAAACTGTATTAACTATTGCTGTTTCATAAATTCCAGATGTATTATCTTTTTGTGAAAAACATATTAATGTATAACAAAATACCAAAATTATAAGAAGTCCCTTCATTTTTAATGTAATTTAAATTTATAATTAAAAATATTACAAGGCTTATTTTCTTACAAAATAATGTTGTGAAATTAATTATTTTGTAGCTTAATTCTTACTTTTTATATGTGATAGTAATTGAAAATATATTATATATGACATTCTGAAGACAATGTATCATATGATTACCAATTAACAGGCTAACTTTTTTAAATTGAAATTAAATTACTCTAATCCGTTTCCACAATAGTAAATTCACTTATTAATACTTCACCATTTTTAATTAATTTTATTCTTGAATTCAATATAAATTCTGTTTTAATTAAACTTTGTTCCAATTGATTTGAAATAGATTGAATGTTTGCTTTTGGTAAAGTAGCTTAACCTTATTAGAATATTCTAATATATAATTCTCCCCTAGCCTAATTGATATACCTAAATTTTGCTTTAAAAATATGACAGTAAAAACAAATACCCAAGCCTAAATCAAATTAAAGATACTCTTAAACGATAGTCAATAATATTTGATTGAGGAACGGAATCCAAAAATAAACCAGTGCTTTTATTTCGATTAAGAAAAAAATTATTTGCGCTATTTTCTACTTAAAGTTAATCTTAATTTTAAAATACCCAATAGGTTATTACAACCTTACAAATATATTTAGCATATAATGCTATCACATAAAAATCACTTATTATGAAAATAAATAAAGGAATAAAGAATTTTAAATTATTAGAACAATTGTATCAAGAAACTATAGATTCTGAAAATGTCTTTGCAACATTAGTTCAGTCAGACAGGCATCCACGACATCAAAAGTATTTTGAAAGAAGGTTAATAAAACAAAGACAAAATTCGAAAATAATTTTAGAGGAAATAAAAACTGTAAAGTATAATTATATTCCAACGACTTTAAATCAAGAACATCATATATACAACAACATGCTTTCACAACTTTTAGAAAAAAACATTGAAGGTTTTGATGTTGATAATTTATTAATCGAAAAAGAGCAACATCTTATTTCTTATTATCAAAAAGTTTTAGAAGAATCTATACTGCCAGAAGTTACAAGAGCTAAATTACAGGCACAAGCTGAAGATTTAAATTCAAACCTTCAAAATATGCATTTAAATTTAGGCATAGCTAAAATTAAAGAAACCGAATATATGTAAAAAGGATTCTATTTATAATAAAAAACTCCTGCTAATATGATTTGCAGGAGTTTAAATATTTGTGACCTCGACTGGATTCAAACCAGTAACCTCTTGAGCCGTAATCAAGTGCGCTATTCAGTTGCGCCACGAGGCCTTTTATATTTCCCTTAACGGGGTGCAAATATATTTCTTTTTAAACATTCAGCAAAATTACTAGAACAAAAAAACAAGAATTTTAAGAAGTTTATTTAAAAACACTTAATATTCAAAACTTTACGTTTATACTAGCTGTATTTTAAAATTGGAAGATATCTATTAATAAAATTTTATTAACTAAAATAGAATTAATCAATTGCATTGGTAGTTACAAAATAACGCCAACCAATAATTGCAAGTTGTAGTTTAGAAGCTTTTGATAAATCTAAAGCCTTTTTTGAAAATGAAGGCAGTACTAATTTATTGATTTTTGCTAATAATTTAAATAAAGGTTTCTTCATTTTTATATTTTTCACAAATATATAATGAATCTTTAATTAATAAAGACTACCGAATGGTAGTCTTTATTGTATATAGGCCTATATAATACATCTTACACTACTGCCATGATCAGTGACAGTGTTATTAATAGTAATACTTTAGCGAGAATAATCATAGTTGAATTGTTTAAAGAGTTATTAAATAGTTGACAAATAATCGATTATTTAATCAATATATAGCTTTAAGATATTATTATCCAAATTTGAGATTACGATTTATTACATTTAAATACTATTATATAAGTAAATAAACAAATACAGTTATAATATTAAAACATAACGCTTAATAAAAATTAAAATAATTACAATAAACGCACATTAACATTACATATTAAAACAATTATAGGGGTGTTTTATGTTATTTTAGTTTCAACAAGGGCTATTCCATTGTAAAAAGTTAGATATATGCATTCTGCATCTTTTTATAAATTATAAAGCTTATGTAATTTATGTTACATACTATTTTAATATGGCTATCTATATTTGCATTAAAAAATAATACAATGGAGTATATTTTACAACCTTGGCCGTGGTATGTTACAGGTCCTTTAATTGCATTGACAATGCTATTTTTAATTTTGTTTGGAAAAACATTTGGTATGTCATCAAACCTTAGAACACTATGTACAATTGGTGGAGCTGGTAAATATGCTGATTTTTTTAAATTTGATTGGAAAGCACAACGTTGGAATTTAACGGTTGTATTAGGTGCTATAATCGGAGGTTTTATTGCTATTAATTTTTTATCAGATGGAACTCCAATTCAATTAAGTGAAGCGACTATATTAGACTTACAAGCTTTTGGCTTTAATAGTATTGGAGAAAAACTAGTGCCAGATGAAATTTACAGCTGGGAAAATATTTTAAGTATTAAAGGATTTTCAATTATAATTATAGCTGGTTTTCTAGTAGGTTTCGGAACTAGATATGCTGGCGGTTGTACATCAGGTCATGCAATATCTGGGTTAAGCAACCTACAGCTACCTTCTTTAATTGCTGTAATAGGCTTTTTTATTGGCGGATTAATTATGACTCATTTTATTTTACCCTTAATCTTTTAACTTATGAAGTTTTTAAAATTTTTATTTGTTGGTGTTTTTTTTGGTATTGTTTTAGTAAAATCTGAAGCTGTTTCATGGTACCGAATTTTTGAAATGTTTAAATTTCAATCATTTCACATGTACGGGATTATTGGTTCTGCTGTAGGTTTAGGCGCACTGTTTATATTTCTTTTAAAAAAATATAAAGTAAAAAATATTGAAGGTGAATTAATTACAATTCCAAACAAAAATAAAAGTATTGCCCGATACCTAATTGGAGGTAGTATTTTTGGATTAGGATGGGCTTTAGCTGGTGCATGTCCCGGACCAATGTATATTTTACTTGGGACAGGTGTTTTTAGTATGGTTTTAGTTATACTAGCCGCAATGTTAGGTACATTTGTATATGGGATTCTAAAAAATAAATTACCACATTAAGTAATAAAAATATTATTTTAAGAGTAGAATTGAATAGCTTTATGATATTTACATTTACTCTTAAAATAATTTAATGAAAAAAATAAATACTGCATTATGTTCTTTTGGTATGAGTGGCGTAGTTTTTCATGCTCCGTTCATTCATGTAAATGAAAATTTTAATTTATATGGCGTTTTAGAAAGAAGTAAAAATCTTTGCCAAAAAAAATATTCTGATGTAAAAACATTTAGAACTTTAGAAACGCTACTTAATGACTCTAACATAGAATTGGTAATTGTAAATACACCAAACATTACTCATTTCGACTTTACAAAAAAAACAATTTTAGCTGGCAAACATGTTATTGTAGAAAAGCCTTTTACAGCATCAGTTAAACAAGCCACAGAACTTATTGAATTGGCTAAAGAAAATAACGTAATGCTTTCAGTATATCATAACAGAAGGTATGATAGCGATTTTCTTACAGTAAAAAACGTACTAGATAAAAAATTATTAGGTACTATTGTTGAAGCTGAATTTCATTACGATCGCTACACACCTGAATTAAGCTATAAAGCTCATAAAGAAAGTCCTACTGAAGCAGTTGGCAGTTTGTTTGACTTAGGCTCACACCTAATAGATCAGTCTATACAATTATTTGGAATGCCTTTAGCTGTTTCTGGAGATTTAGATACGTACAGGCCAAACTCAAAAGTAGTAGATTATTTTGATGTGAAATTGTTTTATCAATCTCATCGAGTAGTTTTAAAATCTACTTACTTTGCCAGAGAACCTATACCTGGAAATATTATTCATGGAAGAAAAGGTTCATTTATAAAATCGAAAGCCGATGTACAAGAAATAAATCTTATGTCCGGTAAATTACCTAACACAATTAATTGGGGGGAAGAATCAACTAATGAAAAAGGTTTTTTACATACTGAAAAAGATGGCAAAATAATAAAGGAAAATATTACCTCTTTAAAAGGTAATTATATGGTTTATTATGATGCCATTTTCAATGCCATAAAATTTAACAAAACTGTTCCAATTACTGGTTATGAAGGATTAAATGTGATTAAAATTATTGAAGCTATTCTTAAAAGCAACCGCTTGAATAAAAAAGTAACCTTATAGCTATTTAATTTTCATAAACACGTATATAGTCTATTATAAATTCTTGTGGTAACATCTCATCTTCAATTTCATTTCCACCTAAATTACCGCCTACAGCTGTATTTAATATAAAATAAAAAGGCTGATCAAATGGCCAGTTTTCTTCTGTTTTTTCTTCAATATGATACACTAACATTTGAACATCATCAACAAAAAACTCAATAGCATTAGGTGTCCAGTTTATAGCATAAATATGAAAACCATCTTCAATACCTTCAATTTCTGTAGTTTTTCCAAAACCATTATCGCCAAAATGTTCTTGAAAATGCAATGTTGTAAATATACTATTTGGTTTTCTACCAATATATTCTAGAATATCAATTTCGCCACTCATTGGCCAACCAACTTGACTTATATTTGAACCTAACATCCAAAATGCAGGCCACAAACCTTTTCCTAAAGCTAGTTTAGCTCTAGCTTCAATTCTACCATATTTAAACTCTTTTTTACCAGCTGTAGTAATTCTTGTTGAAGTATAAATGCTATCTTCTTTCTTAACTTTTATATGTAAAAAACCATCTTTTAAGATATGATTGGTTTTTGTATAAACTTGTTTTTCATTATTACCCCAACCACAAATATTAGGGCAACCATCACCAAGTTCAAAATTCCAAACATCTTCGTTTAAACTAGTTGCATCAAAATTTTCTTCCCAAACAAGTTTACCTTCTTGCTTGCAACCAAAAAAAATAATTACTAGAATTAAAATCGTAATTTTTGATATTAATCTCATTAAAAATTATTTTTCTATTACCGAAAACTTAGCCTCAAGTGTTGTATTTGAACTTCCTCCAATAAATACTTTAAAATCTCCTGGCTCTACTTCCCACTTATTATTTGCAGTATAAAACTGTAATTTTTCTTTTGTGATTTCAAAGTACACTTCTTTAGATTCGTTTGGTTTCAATATTACCATTTTAAAATCTTTAAGCTCTTTTACTGGTCTAGTTACACTAGCAAATAAATCTCTTATGTACAATTGAACCACTTCTTTACCTTCAACTTCGCTATTATTCTTTAATGTAAATGAAACTGTTATTTTTTCATTCTCATTTATATTATTAGCACTTAGCTTTAAGTTTGAGTACTCAAAATTCGAATAACTTAAACCATGTCCAAATGGGTATAAAGGCTCATTACTAACATCACTGTAGTGTGACCAAAAAACAACATCATCACCCGGATTTGTAGGCCTACCAGTATTTTTATGATTGTAATAAATTGGAACTTGACCTACATTTTTTGGGAATGTCATTGGTAATTTTCCGCTTGGGTTATAATCACCATATAAAACTTGTGCAATTGCATTTCCACTTTGTGTGCCTAAATGCCAAGCTTCAACAATTGCTGGAATATTCTCTTCTTCCCAATTAATAGCTAAAGGCCTACCATTCATTAATACCAAAACAACATTCTTATTTACTTTATAAACCTCTTTAAGTAATTCTTCTTGTAAACCGGGTATATCAAGCGAAGTTCTACTACGAGCTTCACCTGTTTGGTAACTATATTCACCAATAACCATTACCACAACATCATTTTCTTTTGCTACAGCAACTGCTTCAGCTATTCCTGTTCTATCTGTAGTATTAATTTTAAACTCTTTTATAAAATCATTCTCTCCAATGCTAAGTTTTACTCCTTCTTGGTATGTTAATTTATTCTTTTTGTATTTCTTCATACCTTCTAGAACAGATACTGCGGTATTATCATCTCCAGCAATTCTCCAACTACCTAATGGACTATTTTTATCTGCAGCTAAAGGGCCAATCAACCCTATTTTTTGTCCTTTTTTCTTTAAAGGCAATAATTGATTTTCATTTTTTAATAAAACAATAGACTTTTTAGCCATATCAAGAACACCTTCTTGATGTGATTTTTGACCAATTATTTCTTTTTCTCTATCTGAATCACAATATTTATAAGGATCATCAAACAGACCTAGTTCAAATTTTACACGTAATATTCTCTTTACAGCATCATCAATTTTATAAATATCTACTTTCTTTTCCGCAACTAACTCTTCAATATATTTCACATATACGTAAGATTCCATATCCATATCTGAACCCGCATTTAATGCTAATTCAGCTGCATGTTTGCCATTTTCAGCATAGCCATGATCTATCATTTCAAGCATAGAGCCCCAATCTGAAACCATAAAACCTTTATAGTCCCAATCACCTTTTAAAACATCTCTTTGTAAGAATGCATTACCCGTTGCTGGTATTCCATTCAATTCATTGAAAGAATTCATGAATGTTTTAACATCAGCTTTTATAGCTTCTTGAAATGGTGGGAAAATAATATTATATAAGGTAGATGTACCAACATCTACTGTATTGTAATCTCTACCAGCCTCTGCAAAACCATAACCTGCGAAATGCTTAGCTGTTGCTGCTATAGTAGTCGTTAACGATAAATCATCTCCTTGAAAACCTTTTACTCTTGCATAGGCTATCTTACCTCCTAAATATGGGTCTTCACCTGCACCTTCCATTACTCTTCCCCAACGTGCATCTCTTGAAATATCAACCATAGGAGCAAATGTCCAGTTAATACCACTTGCTGCCGCTTCTGCTGCCGCAATTTCAGATGATTTACGAATAGCGTCTAAATCCCAACTTGCAGCTTCTGCTAAAGGAATAGGACTTAAGGTTTTATACCCATGTATAACATCAAAACCAATGATTAAAGGTATACCTAATCGCGTTTGTTCAACTGCTATTTTTTGTACTTTACGAACCTCATCAACTCCTCTCACATTAAGCATTGAACCAACTAAACCTGATTTTAGGTGATCGTATTTATTTGCTGCATCTCCTTCAATTGGTGTTGGACCTGTAACATTCCAAAATCCGTTATATTGATTCATTTGACCAATTTTTTCTTTAATGGTCATTATGTTCAATAAAGAGTCTACTTTTTGGTCAATTGTTTTAACTTGCTCTTGACCAAATGCTAAGTTTAAAAATAAACTTAAGCATATCCCTATTTTAATTTTCTTCATTCTCATTCATTTAAAATAATAAGAGCGATAGCTTTTTACGTCTATCACTCTTATTAAAAAACACAACTTATTGGTAAACTCTTATGTAATCGATTTCCATTGTATCTGAGGTAAAATCAGGATCAATATCTCCTCCTAAAGTACCACCCATTGCTATGTTAAGAATCATAAAAAACTCTTTATCATAAAATGGTAATTCTGAATTATTATCCATTGATACAACAGTAACATTATCTAATAAAATGGTAAGTTTTTCTTCTGTCCATTCAAGTGTATATAAATGAAATTCTGTAGAAGCATCTGCTACAGCTAAAGTTTCTCCGTAACTCGCTGTTGCACCATCATTTGACCAATGAAAAGTTCCTAAACTAGTATTCTTATCATCACCAGTTTGTTCCATAATATCAATTTCACCACATATTGGCCAACCAACATCTTCAAAATTCGAACCTAACATCCAAATTGCAGGCCATGTACCTTGTGCTGATGGTAATTTTGCACTTACTTCAACTCTACCGTATTTGAAATCAAATAATCCTATAGATTTTAATCTTGCTGAAGTATAGCCTCCTGAACCATCTGCTAAAGCTGTTATTTTAAGTGAACCATCTTCTACTACAACATTAGCTTCATCGTTAGTATATGTTTGAGACTCTCCATTACCCCAGCCACCATCACCAAGATCGTATGTCCATGATGTTTCATCAGGTGCACCATCTGTATTAAATTCATCTGACCAGAATAAAGTATTGAATTCTGAATCAAACTCTACTTCACCTTCTACTGGTTTTGTTGAAGTAAATTTATGATACCATGCAGCTCCATTACCATCTTGAATAACTCTAACTTCTAACGTATCATCAGTAAGTGAAATAATATCATATGTACCAGAGCCTGCATACCATCCCATAAAACCTCCATCTGAAATTTCAAAAGTTGTACCTCTGTATGCTTCTCCATCATAAGTACCTTCAAGAGCTGCTTTAGATGAAGATGGCAATAAAGTAACATCTTTTAAACCAAACATTGTTGTTATTACCGTTTCATCATAACATGTATCGCCATCAATACCAATAATATCTGCATAAGCACCAGGTACAAATGCTGGACCTACTGTTTGCTCAAAAGTCATACTTTCTTCTAACCTAGTAAATACAAATTCGTTATCATACATACATGATTTTTCTTCGTCCCAAGCTTGAATTGAATTCCACCAAGCTTCATATGCAAATTCACCATTTCCATAATCATCTTCTACAGGACCCATTCCTACATGAAGAGCTATATTAGCCGCCCAATACCATGTTTTACTACCACCAACAACACTACCTGATAATAAATCTAGAGCATCTTCATCTTTGAATGAACTATACACTGTTATATCATAAGTTATACTTGCTAAAGTTCCACCAGGCCCAATTGCACTTACAACAACAGAATATGTATTTATACCTTCTGTTGTATATCTATGTGTATAGGTTCCTGTTTGTGACACTACAGTGTTGCCGTCTCCAAAATCATATCTAAATGAAATTTCATCATCAGCTGTTGCTGTAAAATTGACATATCCAGTACCATCACCATAAGGATTGTCCGAATCTAAGCCTTGTATATCTGATGTAGATGCTACGTTTGAAGGAAGTGTAAAATCTCCTAAGGTTACTTCGTCTTCTTGACAACTTGTAAACACAAGGGTCAAAACGAGAATTATTCCGAAATAATATTTTATATTTTTCATAATTTAATTTTGTCTTTAGTTTTGATCAATATCGTCAACATAAATTGTATAGTTAGCAGAACCATCTCCAGCAGTTCCATTATCCATTATCAATACAATGTTGTTAAAATCAACGGACATATCTACACCCGTGAAATCAAAAGTTAATGTTTCCCATTGATTAGCGACCGTTGTTGTTGCTGTAATTTCAGCTGTAGAAGTTGTATTTGGCCATGCTTCAGCATCTTCAAACTTCATTAATAAATTTAACCCTACCCTTGGAGACCATACGTTTAAAGTAATTGTTGTTCCTAAACTAAAATCAACATTACTTGGCAGTGTTATTTTTGATCCAGCCCATGTTTGACCTGATCCTTTTATTAATTGCAATACATTTGCTGATGAATTTCCACTTGTATCAGGATTTGAAATAATTGATGTTCCTCCACCATCAAATCCATCTAAAGTATATTCTGGTTCAAAATCTAACATTGGACTTGAGGAAATATCGTCTACATAAATTGTATAATTTGATGATCCATCTCCTACAGTTCCATTGTCCATTATTAAAACCAAATTATAAAAATCGATAGCTAAATCAACGCCTGCAAAATCAAAGGTTAATGTTTCCCATTGGTTGGCTAAAGTAGTTGTTGCTGTAATTTCAGCTGTGGACGTTGTATTTGGCCAAACCTCAGCATCTTCAAATTTCATTAATAAATTTAGTCCTGCTCTAGGAGACCACACTTTTGCTGTAATTGTTGTATTTGAAGAAAAGTCAAAAGTAGTAGGAATTGTAACTTTTGATCCTGCCCACGTTTGGCCTGATCCTTTTATCAATTCCAATACATTTTCCGATGAATTTCCATTTGTATCAGGATTTGAAACAACTAAAGTTTCACCACCATCAAACTGATCTAAAGTAAAGGAATCATCAAAAGTTAAAGGAAAAATATCGTTATTAACATCAGTAGAAGACTTATAAAAATATAAGTTATCTACAAATATTGTTCCCTCTCCTGATGGTACTCCATCAAACTTAAATTGAATAATATCAGAAAAATCTAATGATGCATTTGCATCAATAAAGTATGAAATTGGAATATCAAATGAAGTCCATCCATTTGCTGTAAATTCTAAATCATAAGCTGCTTCATTAGGACCTGAGCTTATAGGAGAAATTTTAGCTGTAAAATCTTCATCAGCCGTCCAAATATCAACATGAATAAACTCCATAGTTGAAGCATCAACTGGTACAGTGTTAAAATCAATTCCTTGGTATGTTAAATCACCATATTGAATAATGTTATCTCCATCTAATGAAATCTCTGTATAACTAGTAGACTGTCCCCAATTTGGATTATAATCAATTGGACTAACACCTATATAAGCATCACTAAATATTGATATAACATCGGTTGAAGCTCTCGTAGGTGTTGGAGCTGCAGATAATGGCTGTAGTATAGCAGTTACCAAAAACTCTTCTGTATATTCTGTAGTTTCTATTGCTGCACTCATAGCAACAACACGTATAGTATAAGTACCCGCTTCTTCATATTGGTATGATACCGTTTCTTCTAAATCAAACTCAACTGGTGTTTCATCTGTTGATTCTCCAAAATAAACCTCATAAGAAGTTACATAATCTGCTGTAGCAGTAACATTTACTTGTTTTGTTATTGCTGCATCATTTTCTATAGTAACTACTAAATTTTCTGGTGCTTTATAAGAAACAACTACCTCTTGGTTTATTGTTGTTGTTAGACCATTTAAACTTATAGCAGTAATTGTTGCAGTATAAGTTCCTTCTTCATAGGTATGTACTGCTCCACTACCTGGTATTACTGATTCTTCTATTGAATTATCTCCAAAGTCAACAATGTAACTTGACGCACCAGTTGACACAGGTGTTATTGTTACTACACCTGTGTTATCTTGTGTTACCCTTACAGATGCTGAAACGTTTGCAGGAGCATCGACACCACTAACAAAATCAGTACTTCCAAACTCTTCCTCTTCGCAACTCCATATAAAAGAAACTACTAATAAGGCGCTTAAAAAATATTTTAATGCTTTCATATTATATATTTTAATTTTAATATCCTTCATTTTGAGTTAAGTTAAAATTATCTACTTCGGTTTGTGGAATTGGAAAAAGTCCATTCGTAGCCGAATTATAACCACTTAAAACTGCAACGGCTTGACCCGTTCTAACTAAGTCGAAAAAACGATCACCTTCCATTGCTAATTCTAATCTTCTTTCATCCCAAATATTTTGTAATGTTGCCGTAATTCTATGGTCTTCATCTCCAAAAGCTCTATCTCGTACTAAATCTAAATACGTTTGTGCCTTTCCTGCATCTCCAGAAGATGCTCTTAAATTTGCTTCAGCTGCCATAAGTAAAACATCTGAATAACGAATAATACGCTGATTATTTTCATAATTTAATTCTACTTGACCACTAGTCTGCCCTTTTCTTGGTAAATACTTTTTATTATACAAATCAGTATTTTTATATGGTGCTTCTTGATAAACAACTTCTAAGTCAGGATTCTCTTCTGCATATGCCGCTACATCAAAAACAGTAGCGTCTTTTCTTTGATCTCCATCATCATAAGCTGCTGCTAAATCTTGTGTTGGCAAATTTGTACTCCAACCAGCATTATATGGCATATCTTCTGTACCGCTAAAACCTCTAACACCACATTGTTGTACTGCGTAATTACCTTGCCCTCTTGTTTGACCTCCCCAATTGTAATAAGGTTGTCCATTTGAGTACTGTACTTCAAAAACAGATTCAGAACCATTTTCTCCAGAAAGTAAAAAGATATCATCAAAAGTTTCAAACAAAGTAAATGGTCCATTTACAACATTCTCTAACATTGTAGCTGCTTCATCAAATTTTTCTTCATATAAATATACTTTCCCTAAAAGTGCTTGTGCTGCATATATTGTAACTCTCCCCTCTTGAGATGCTGAAGTTGGTAATACGCTTATCGCATTTAATAAATCTGTTTCTATTTGCGCGTAAACATCTTCTTTTGGAGAGCGTTCGTATGTTCCAAAATCAGTTAGATCTAATTTTTTTTCAGTAAATAATACTACATCACCGAACATTCTTACTAAATTGAAATAGTAATATGCTCTTAGAAAATAAACTTCACCATACATTTCTTCTTTTCTATCAAAATCAATAGTCTCACCATTAATATTTTGATCTTTATAACTTATTAAATAGTTTGCTCTATTTATACCTTCGTAAGCAGATAAATATAAATCTGAAGTTGTACTATTGTTAGTCAAAACTGTATAATCATCTACTTGTTGCAGTGCCACAACATCAGAAGCATTTTCACCTCCAGTTACAGCATTATCAGAAGCAATATCACCTATAACCACCATTTGATTTAGCCATTGCATAGGCGTATAACAACTGACTGCCATGGTTTCATAGTCAGATTCAGTTTGTAGATAATCTTCTTCTGTTACGACATATTCATCATGCGGATCAAATTCAACAACATCAGAACAACCTACAAAGATTGAAAGTATGATGATTAACCCTATATTTTTCTTTATATTTTTCATACTAAATTATTTTCTGATTATTAAAATTTAAGATCTAAACCAACTAAGAAAGTTCTTGCTTGCGGATATGCACCTCTATCAACTCCAGTTTCTAGAGGAGAACCACCTACTCCAATTTCAGGATCAAAACCAGAATACTCAGTTAGTGTCAACAAGTTTTTAGCTTGTGCATAGACACGTATTTTATTGAAAAAATTATTTTGAATTTCTGGTAATGTATAACCAACAATTAAACTCTTCAATTTAATAAAACTACCATCTTCAACATATCTATCTGATGGTCTAATATTACTATTAGTATCTTCAAAAGTATATCTTGGATTTCTAGCATCATTAGTTGTTCCTTCTCCCGTCCATCTATTCAAAACACTTCTAAATTTATTTGAATATTGTGCGTTACGTTCATAAGCTCTAAAAACATCATTACCAACAGATGCATACGTAAACATACTCAAATCAAAATTTTTGTATTCAAAACTTAAATTCCAACCTAAAGTAAAGTCTGCATATGGATCTCCTATTTGAGTTTTATCATCATCATCAATAGTTCCATCACCATTAGTATCTACAAAACGAATATCTCCTGCTTGTGCACCACTTTGTGTAGCGTGTTCATCAACTTCAGTTTGATTTTGGAATAAACCATCTGTTTTATAACCATAAAAATAACCTGGTGTAAAACCTTTTTCAAAACGAGTTACTAAATGACTTTGACCATTAAAATATGACCCTCCAGAATAAAAAGCACTCCCATCACTATTTGTTTCAGTTACCATATTTTTAGAATTGGTAAAGTTTAATGAAGTGTTTATTTTAAAGGCATTACTTCTATTGTTTTTATAAGCCAATGTTAAATCGAAACCTTTACTTTCTGTACTACCAATATTAGAATATACTGGTTCAGATGTTCCTGCATATAATGGTACCGCATCTAAAAACAACAATCCATCAACTGTTTTATTAAAATAATCAGCTGTGATTGAAAAATTACTTACAATCGTAGCATCAAAACCAATATTATATTGTGTTTGTTTCTCCCATGCCAACTCAGTATTACTAAATGTATTTACTGTAGCGCCTGATTCAAAAGTTGAACCAAAAGTGTACCCATTACTATTTGCTGTAGAATTATAGCTTGGTCCTCCAATTTCTATACTTACATATTGCGGATCAACATTCTCATTACCTACAGTACCATAACTACCTCTAACTTTTAAGAAATTAATAGCATCTACATTAAAAAAGTCTTCATTGGTAACAACCCAACCTAATGAGCCTGCATAAAAATTAGCAAATTTATTATCTGAACCAAAAGCAATTGAACCATCGCGACGCGCTGAAAAAGATGCCAAATATGTTCCTTCATAATCATAATTAATTCTACTGAAATAAGAAACATTTCTACGTTCTAAATCTTGACTTGATGAACCTGTATATGCATCTGTATTTAATTCAGTATTTAAACCTGTAGCAGAAGTAATGTCAGCCCATTCCCAAGAATTATCTCTAACATCTTGTCTGGTAACAGAAATATCATCACCTGTAGATTTACTTCTAGAAATACCTAATACAACATCAAAATTGTGTACTTCATTTATATTAAAAAAGTAATTTGCAAACGTTTCAAATGTATAGCTAAAATTAGATGATTCAGACTCTGTAACGCTATTATGAAATGACTGTATTGTAGTAATTGTTCCATCATCATTCTCAACATCTTGAGTTTTTATGGTACCATCAGAATTATAATCACTTGATACATTATTAGGACCATAATATGCTAATGGTGTAAAACTCTTTCCTACTTGATCCCATTTAGTATAACCAAGACGAGATGTTATTTTAAGATTATCTAAAATATCATATTGAAATTCAAATTTACCATATAACTTATCTCCATTACTTTGATTATATGTATTATCTAAACGTTGAACAGGATTGAAAATTTCTGATAATAATAAATTACTATATCCATAAGTAGCAAAATCATCAGGGTCATTGTTGTAAACTGAAACTGTAGGGTCAAAGTTTAAAGCATTACCTAATATAGAGTTGAATGAATTTTCAGCTACAGTTTTAGTTTTAATATTCGCATACGTTGTATTTAAAATAAATTTCAATTTAGGTGCTAATTGAAAATTTAAGTTTGCTGTAATATTAACGCGGTTAAAATTAGATTTATCGCTACCACCAACAATACCACCTTGACCTTGATAACCTGCTGATAAAAAATATCCTAATTTTTCAGTTCCACCACGAGCCGAAATCGTGTGAGCAGTTACCATAGCATCTTTAAATACTTGATCTTGCCAATCTGTTCCTCTACCTAATGAAGAAATATCAGAAAAAATTAAATCTCCACCAGAAGCAACACTACCCTCATTTAACATAAAAGCATATTCTGAAGCATTTAAAACTCCTACTTTTCTATATACTGATTGAACACCTGTGTATGTGTTAAATGAAAATTCTGTTTTTTCATTATTACGACCACTTTTAGTAGTCACAACAATAACACCATTACCCCCTTTTACACCATATATTGCTGTTGATGCAGCATCTTTAAGAATGTTCAAAGATTCAATATCTGCAGAGTTAATCGAATTTAAATCGTCTAGTGTTTGCGGAACACCATCAATAATTACAACAGGGTCTACTCCTGTAAATGAAGGAATACCACGTACTAAAACTGTAGGCTTACTACCTGGAGAACCGCTTTGAATAACCGATACACCAGAAGCACTACCTTGTAAAGCCTCTTCTACTCTTAATGGTTTTAGCTGTTCAATTGATTCTGTTTTAACAGTTGAAATTGCACCTGAAACCTTAGTGACTTTTTGAGTACCATAACCTACAACCACAATTTCTTCTAAAGCACTAACGTCTTCATCTAAAGAAATAGTCATAAAAGAATCACTTTTTACAGTTACTTCTTTTGTTGCATAACCTATATAAGAGAATATTAAAACATCTCCTATATTCACTTTACTGATAGAAAAATTTCCATCAAAATCTGTTGTTGTTCCTCTTGTTTGTTCTTTTACAATAACATTAACTCCTGGTAAAACTACATCGACACCGGCATCTTTAACTGTACCATTAACAGTAAAGTCTTGTGACCATGCAGTTGCCGTTAAAGAGAATGTTAATAGAAACAAAATTATGTATTTCATATGTTTTGATTTTAGAAGTCACAATTTAAGGTTAGTTATTTTATGAAAATAATAATTTACCACAACAAAAAATATACATACCGTAATATAAGAGCTATAAACAACCAATTTCGCAATGATAATCAGAGTTATAGCACTAAAAAATTAATATAATATTATGTTAAACAATACTACAAACACCTTGTTGTATGGGTAATGTTGTGGTATTATTTTAGAATGTATTGTTTATTGTAGTTTTAAAATATAGCTTGTTAAGCTATTTTCACGAGGAAGTTCCATTTTTTTACGCAACCTATATCTTTTTACTTCAACACTACGCACTGAGATATTTAGTAATGGAGCTATTTCTTTAGATGTTAAGTTTAGTCGTAAATATGCACAAAGACGCAAATCGTTAGGAGTTAAATTTGGGTGTAATGATTTTATCTTCTTTAAAAAATTTTTATCTGCATTATTAAATGCATCTTCAAAAAATTTCCAATCATCATCATTATTAATATTCTTATCTATTGTTTTAATTACTTTAGATATCTGGCTTGTAGCTTTTATTTTTTCTAATTCAGTTTTCAGTGCATTTAAAAATTCATTCTTTTTAATAATGCTCATAGTAGAAATAGCTAATTCTCTATTTTTATTATCAATCTCTTGATTTAATTTCTCGTTTTTAATTTGAATTAACTTTTTTTCGCTTTTAATTTTTTTACGCTTTAGACGTTTTTGATTTTCTTTTAATAAAGCTTCTTGTTGTTTTCTATAATATCGACGATAAAGTCTATGAATTAAGTAGCCTATTAATATAAACGCTAAAAAATAAGCTACTAATGCTAAATTAGATAAATACCAAGGTCTTAGTATTTCAAAATAATAGGCTGCTATATTTTCTGTAGAAATATTACCAACATTAGCCTTAACCTTGAATTCATAAGAACCAAAAGGTAAGTTTTCAAATGTTATTTCAGATTGTTGTGAAGCTTCACTCCATTCATCATTTTGACCTTGCAACTTATATTGATAACGAACCTCTGTATATTTATCGAAACTAGGTACACTATATTCAAAATAAAAAGTATTGTCTATATTTTTAAATTCATTAATTTTTTTGTTAATCGGAACTCTAGAGACATTTAAAGAGTCTTTATTTTTAATGGCTACCTTATTAATTTTAATCTTATACTCTTGATTGTTTTTAATGTTATTAAGGTCAAGTATTAAATACCCATTAGATATTCCTATTAAATACTTTTTATCCCCTATTGAAGTAATATTTTCAAACCCTAATACTCCTATTTTTTTTCTAAATGAATTCGGTATTGCAATTTTGTTAATATCTGGAATGCTATTCAGTCTGCCTTTTGAAAGTGATATTATATTTTTATCTGAAAAAAACCACAATCTATTATTCTGCAAGTCTGAAATTATAATTCCAATAGGGCTTTCTTTATCATTAAAAAGAAGATTAGTATAAATACTATCTTTTTCAAAACTTAAGTTGCTATAATTGTATTTAAAAACGCCGTTATCAGAGTTGTAAATAATTTCATTTTCATAATTAACCAAACTGGTACCACTACCCAGAGATGGTTGCTCGTTTATTGAAATAACTTTTAAAAAAGACTCATCTACTTTTATTCTAAATATTCCTTTAAACTCATGGTTTACAATAATCTCACCAGATTTTGTAAACTCAAAAAAACGTGCTGAAATATCAAAACCTTCTATTTTATTTTTGAATACCCATTTATCATTTTGCTTACACAAAACACTTAACCCTCTGTAATTACCTTGAATTAATAAAGAATCTGAACCTGGAACCAGCTTAATATCCCACGTCCCTGGAAGTTTAGATATTTTTTCTGCTTTACCATCTTTAACCACAAAGGTTCCGTTATTATGACCGCAAAATAGACTCCCACCTATATTTTTTAAAGTCCAAACTTGACCATTTGTATTTTTTATAAATTTAAAATCTTCTTTTGAATTTTTCTTTCTACAGAAAAGACCTTGATTTGTACCTAAATACAAATAGTTTTTAAAAACAGCTGCAGTATATACTACTCCTAGCTTACCTACATTGTCAATATATTCTAAAAATGGTGTATGTAAATTAATATTACTTATTCCATTATTTAAAGCTAACCAAACATCTCCTTCTTCATCTTCAAAAATTGCATGAATAGTATTGTTATTTAGCCCTTTTTTCTGGTTTATAATTTCTAAAAGATCTCCATTTGAATTTAAGTGGTACAAACCGTCAGATATTGTACCCAACATAAAACTTCCATCTTTAAGCTGAATACTGCTATAAATATTAACCTTACTTAAATACTCTGAGGCTGAGATTTCCCATAAAGCTGCTTCTTTTCCAGATAAATTATAAAAACTACCATTTTCAATTAGTACTTTTATTGAACTTACTGTATTATAAACACCTATTATAGTATTATTTTTGAAAAGATCTGTTTCAGAAACCAACGCTTCTTTTCCATTTTCAATTTTAAATAAACCTTTCCCTATTTGTTGAAAATATATTACCCCATTTACATTAAAAATTCTAGCTCTATTTGATACTGAATTTATAATATTAAACGTTTTTTCTTTAATGTTATAAATGTATATACGCTGTAAAGATTGAAACAATACCCAATTATCTACATGAAGAATATTCCAAATTTCTTCATCTTCAATCATAGGTTTAGGCAAATCATTTTTTAAAGAATGGTACACTAACATACCTTGTTCATCTTTAACCCAGAAACCAAAATCCATATAACACCCTGTATATATGGTGTTTTTAACAGCTGCTACTGCCCTTATATAAGATCCGTTAGATGAGGAATACAACGCCCAATCTGCACCATTATATTCTAACAAACCTTTGTTGTTAGCTACATAAATGTATTTTTCTTTAGACTGAGAAATACTCCAATTTTGATTCTCACCATTATAATCTGTTGGAGTAAAATTTAATATAGGTGGTAATTCTTGTGCAAAATTAGAGTTAACACAAAAAATAATAAATAATAATGTTATTAAAGTACGCAAGTTGAGTTGAGTTTATTTTTAAAACGATGTAATATGTATTATTGTTTTAAAAATTTCAAAAACAACTATACTATTTCGGCACTTAAACCCGCTTGTAACAATTTACTACAACGTGGTTTTAAATCATCATAATCACCTGTTTTAACAGTACATTTACCATTATGATGTACTATTATTGAACATTGTTCTGCTTGTTCAGGTGTGTGATCACAAACACCAATAAGTGTTTCTATAACGTGATCAAAAGTATTTACTTCATCATTAAAAAGAACAATTTCATTTTGCTTAGCTGTCTCTTCCTCTACAAGAAGATCCTCTGAGATCTTTTCTTTTGTGCTCATAGTCGTATTTTTTTTTACTAAAATACAAATTATATAAAATCTATTATAGTAAAATAAATTTTTGTAGAAATTTCAACTCAAATTTAAGTTTTACACCTCAAGAAATTAAAAAGACACTCTAAACTTAGAGTGTCTTTAAAAGTATTGTTAATTATATTATATTTTACTTAATAAAGATAATTTAAAGCAATAATATCATTCGCATTAAACTCTCCATCTTCACCTGACCCAAAACAAGCCAACATAATTGATGTTGAATCATATGCCTCAGGCGTTCCTGGTATTGGAATAGCTCCAACACCTGCAGTTCCTTCATTTACGTTCTGTCCACAGCTTTGACGACTAAACCAATCTGTATGTCTAAAACCAACTGAATGGCCCATTTCATGAGTAATCACATGTTCTATTACATTAACATCGTAATTATCTAAACCATAAATCTGTATTAACTGATGTGGATCTCCATTACTAGGAAAACCTGCAGACCCGCCAGCTCCAGATTCATTAGGATTGTGATAAACTACCATATCTTTATCTTGATAAGAGGTGCCGAATGTCAATGTAAAACTAATACTCAAATTAAGAGCATTGTAATTATTAACAGCATATTGCAACGCTGTTTGCTCTTTAGATGATAATGCATTAGAACCTCCTGTATAACCAATTATGGTTAGTGTTCTTGGTGATACTAAATTAGTAGTATGATAGTTTTTACTAGTTTCCGTATCTAATTGAGATAAGCTTTCATACTGTTCAGCCGAGAACAGTATATCTCCTTCTAATTGATATCTTGATTCTGTTGAACCATCTGGTAACATAAAATCTACAACATTAATATCATTAACATTGTAATAGTTTTCTTTAAAAACGCTAACAACCTCATCGGTAATTTCTAAAGAAATTTGTTCAACATTTTCTGCACTTGATTCTTGTATCAAAACATCATTTTCTTTTGTACAAGAGCTAGCTACTAATAATAGTAGCATAGCAATAATAGATAAATCGCATTTTTTCATAATTAATTGTGTGAAATTGGTTATTAAAATTGTATTAAACTCTGGAAAATTTAACAATACAACTACAAGTAAACGATTTTTTACAACACTTCAGCTGATTTATTAAGAAATTTTTAAGATTTTCGACAAACTACAGCTACCCAGTTGTTTTTTTCAAGATTAGACACATATTCTAGTTCATTTTTATTACAAACTTCTAAAATAGTCGACATATCCTCAGTATAAAATCCACTTAAAAATAATGTACCTGATTCATTCAAGCACTTGGCGTAGGTAGGAATATCATTTAATAAGATATTTCTATTAATATTTGCTATAATTACATCATACTTTTTGCCATGCAACAGACTAGCTTCACCTTCATAAACATTAATATGACTACAATTATTACGCTCTATATTTTCTAATGCATTTAAGTAACACCAATTATCTATATCAATAGCATCAATTGCTTTAGCTCCTTTCATTGCCGCTAGAATTGCCAACACACCTGTACCACTACCCATATCTAAAACACTTAGTCCTTCAACATCTGTATTTAAAATGTGCTGCAACATCATATGTGTAGTTTCATGGTGCCCTGTACCAAAGCTCATTTTAGGCTCAATAACTATATCAAAATCAACATTTGGTTTTTCATGAAAAGGTGCTCGAACAACACATTTTTCATCAACTTGAATAGGGTTAAAATTTTCTTCCCAAGTAGCATTCCAATTTTCTTGTTCAATCTCTTTATAAGTTGATGAGATTTTAAAATTTTTATTTTCAAGGATTGAGATATCCTTAAGAATATCAACATTCCAATCGTTCTTATTAATATATGCCAAAACACCTTCTTCTGTTTCTACAAAGCTTTCAAAAAGAACTTCACCCAACTCCGCCATTAATATATCAGACGCTGGCTGTAATGGACTCACTGTAAAACTATATTCTATGTAAATATTTTCTTTTTCCATTTTTTTAAGCATATAAAAGGGCATTCTAATGAATGCCCTAATTTGTAATATTTAAGTTTAAAATTATATTGCGTTTATAATTGCAATAAAATCATCTGCAACTAATGCCGCTCCTCCAATAAGTCCACCATCAACATCTGGCTTAGAGAAAATTTCTACTGCATTTGCTGGTTTAACACTACCACCATATAAAATAGAAACATTATTTGCTATAGTAGCATCGTAAGCTTCAGTTATTGTTTTACGAATAAAAGCATGCATTTCTTGCGCCTGTTCAGGAGAAGCTGTTTCACCTGTACCAATTGCCCAAACTGGCTCGTATGCTAATACAATATTTTTCCAAGCACTAGCATCTAATGAAAATAATGCATTTTTTAGTTGAGACTCAACAATATTAAAATGATTTCCTGATTTACGATCATCTAACTCTTCACCAAAACAAAACATAACTCTGATGTTTTTTGAAAGTGCTGTTACAACTTTTTTAGCTAAAATCTCATCAGTTTCACCAAAATAAGCTCTACGTTCAGAGTGACCAATTATAGCCGTATTAATTCCTACGTTTAATAACATATCAGCAGAAATTTCACCTGTATAGGCTCCACTTTCAGCAAAATGCATATTCTGAGCAATAACCTCAATTTTTGAAGATTCTAAACTGTGAACTGCAGTAGTTAAATTTATATAAGTTGGCGCAACCATAACCTCTGCACTCGTATCTGGTAACTTAGCGGAAAGTTCAGTTAATAAGGCTTCCGTTTCTGAAAGATTTTTATTCATTTTCCAATTTCCTGCTACAATTTTACTTCTCATCTTAATTGTTTTTCTTTATATTAACTTATTCCTCTTTTAATAAACTTAGAATTTCAATTTGTCTAAATCATTAAAGTGCACTTTTTGTTTTATTGTACCTTTTTCTAAAACTAATACTCCTGGGTTTGATCTAACTATTGTTTTTAATGTTGTTTGATCTGTAAAATAAAAATCAAAATTTAATTTATATTCTTTAGCTAATTTGGTTGTAAACTCCGTATTTGAGGCTGACATACCAATAACTTTATACCCTTTTTTAATAGCTTCATCAGTTACTGTTTTTACCTCTTCAAAAGCTTCATAATCACTTTTATCTAAATCGTAAGCTATTACAGCAACCAGTTTTGGTTCTTGCAATAATTCTGATGCCATATCAGTATCATCCTTTTCTATTGTGAAGTCATGTATTGGTGGTTCGTAACCAGCTTGTACTTCTGTAGTTTCAACATCAATATAATCACCATCTACAGTTGGGTAATCACCTTGCGTAGTAATAATTGTTTCTTTTCCATTCACATTGAACTTCCAAGCATAATCGAAAATAGCTTTTGGTGCATCATCAGGCGTAGACATTCCTTCTTCAATATTCGCTCCTATTTTATAGGCTCTAAAATCTATTGCTGGCAAATGATTTAATACGTAGTAAGCAAAAATCACACAGCTTAATATTGAAATTGTAGTTAAGACTCTATTCATTGAAGCACCAAAAAGTGGTTTTAAATATTTTCTACCAATGAATAAAAAAACAATTAAAACTAGTAAAACAACATCTTTAATGAAAGATTCCCATGGAGTCAATTTTAATGCATCACCAAAACACCCACAATCTGTTACTTTATTAAAATATGCTGAGTAAAAGGTTAAAAATGTAAAACCTACAATCATTACCAATAAAGCCCATATTGTAAACCTTATTCTAAACCCTATAAGTAGCAAAACACCTAAAAGAACTTCAAGAATAACAACAAACAATGCAATTTTTAAAGCATGAGGCTCAAAAAAAGGCATATTTAATACGCCTATACTAAAATATTCTTCCAATTTGAATGAAAAACCTACAGGATCATTAAGTTTTATTAAGCCACTAATAATAAATAAAATTCCAACAAATACTCTACTAACACCTATTAAAATTTTCATTTACAAGTCTTTATATTCTGAAGTTAAATGTATCATAGCAAAAATTGCATAATTCACCATGTCTTGATAATTAGCATCAATACCTTCACTTACTAGTGTTTTTCCTTTATTATCTTCTATTTGCTTAACACGAAGTAATTTTTGTAAAATTAAATCAGTCAATGAACTTACACGCATATCGCGCCAAGCTTCACCATAATCATGATTTTTATTTTCCATTAAAGTTTTGGTAGTAACAACATGCTTATCAAATAAAGCAACAGCCTCTTCCGTATTTAAATCTGGTTGATCAGCTATTCCTTTTTCTATTTGAATCAATGCCATTACAGAATAGTTGATAATTCCGATAAACTCAGATTTTTCACCTTCTTCAACTTTTCTAACTTCATTTTCCTGAAGACTACGAATACGCTGTGCTTTAATAAAAATTTGATCAGTTAGTGATGGTAATCGTAAAATTCTCCATGCACTCCCATAATCTGTCATTTTTTTTGCGAATAAATCTCTACAAGTTTTTATTACCGCATCGTATTGTTCTGAAGTTTGTTGCATGTATTATTTCTAATTTGTGTAAATTTCGTTCAAAATTTTTAATTGTTCAAGTATCATGCTTTAAACTTAAGCAGTTGACTTAAATCTTAACTAATTATTCATTACAATGACCATTAATTGCAAAGGAAACCTTATTAATTTAGATAGTCCAAAAGTTATGGGAATTCTTAATGTAACTCCAGATTCCTTTTTTGATGGTGGAAGCTACAAAAATGAAGCTTCCATAATCAATCAAGTAGAAAAAATGTTAGTTGATGGTGCCACTTTTATTGATATTGGTGCATACAGTTCTAGACCTGGTGCTGATTTTGTTTCAGAAGATGAAGAGTTAAAAAGAATTATTCCAATAATTAAGTTGTTATTAAATGAGTTTCCTGAAATCAATATTTCTATCGATACATTTAGAAGTAAAATAACAGAGGAATCTATTATACATGGTACTTCATTAATTAATGATATTTCAGCCGGAAATCTTGACAACAAAATGTTTGATATTATTGCAAAATATCAAGTTCCTTATATTATGATGCATATGAGAGGTACACCCCAAACTATGCAACAACAAACTAATTATGATAATTTAATTGTTGATATTTTAAAATATTTTTCTAAAAAAATTACAGAAGCACATTCAAAAAAGATAAATGACATTATTATAGATCCTGGTTTTGGTTTTGCTAAAACCTTAGAGCAAAATTATGAAGTTATGCAAAAATTAAATCTTTTTAAAACAACAAAAAAACCTATTTTAGTAGGCATTAGTAGAAAGTCTATGATTTATAAAATTTTAGAAAATGATGCGAAAAATGCTTTAAATGGAACAACTTCACTAAATACCGCTGCACTTATTAAAGGAGCAAATATATTAAGAGTACACGATGTAAAAGAAGCAATTGAGTGTATTAAAATAACTAAGCAATTAAAGGTGAATTAACTCGTTTTAAGTTCATCAAATTTTTCTATTTTTACAAAAAACCTGAAACTTGGATTTTTTAAATTTACTTGATTTTAAGATTACAGACTTTATAGACATTCTACTAGTCGCTGTACTACTATACTATATATATAAATTAGTACGTGGTACTGTTGCTATTAATATTTTTATTGGTATTGTTTTTGTTTGGGGGTTTTGGAAATTAACCGAGCTACTTGAAATGAAAATGATAAGTAGTATGATTGGTGGTTTTATGCAAGTAGGTTTAATTGCATTAATCATTGTGTTCCAACAAGAAATTAGAAAATTTCTATTAATGATTGGTTCTACAAATTTTGCCAACAAGAGAAATTTCATCAAACATTTTAAATTTTTAAAACAAGAATCAACAACTATTAATACTGATGTAGACTCTTTATTAAGTGCTTGTGAAAAAATGAGCGCTACAAAAACAGGGGCTATTATTGTTATTGGGAGAAATAACTCTTTAGATTTTGTAAAGTCTAGTGGCGATAAAATGTATGTTGAAATAAACCAACCTATTATAGAAAGTATATTTTACAAGAACAGCCCATTACATGACGGAGCGACCATTATAGAGAATAATTATATTGTTGCTACTCGAGTGATACTTCCTGTTTCAAATG
Organism: uncultured Cellulophaga sp.; assembly: GCA_947496695.1. Taxonomy (GTDB): domain Bacteria; phylum Bacteroidota; class Bacteroidia; order Flavobacteriales; family Flavobacteriaceae; genus Cellulophaga. The sequence continues at coordinate 127,487 of CANMEI010000003.1, forward strand.
ATCGTAATATTCCACTACGTTTTGGATTAAGACATAGAGCTGCAGTAGGTATTACTGAAAAAACAGATTCTTTAGCAATTGTTGTTAGTGAAGAAACAGGTATGATTACCTATATTAAAAATGGTGAGTTTATTTTATATAAAGACATAAATGAGTTAAGCAGTATTATAAAAGAAGATTTATCATACGATTAAAAATTATCTAAGCAACTTCTTCTGCTAAAAACTGAGCTTCATATAAATCATTGTAATACCCTCCATTTTTAAGCAATTCTTTATGCGAACCTATTTCTACAATTTTACCAGCATCCATTACAATAATCTTATCTGCTTTTTTAATTGTAGCTAAACGGTGCGCTATAATTATAGATGTTCTTCCTTCTGTAATTTTATCTGTCGCTTTTTGTATCATTTGTTCTGAATACGTATCTATTGACGACGTAGCTTCATCTAAAATTAAAATACTTGGTTTACTAACATATGCGCGTAAAAAAGCAATCAATTGCCTTTGCCCGCTTGAAAGCATACTGCCCCTCTCTTTTACATTGTAATTATAATTATCAGGCAAACTAGCAATAAAATCATGCACTCCAATTTCTTTTGCTGCATTTTCTATAGCCTCATTACTTACTGAAGATTCTTTTAATGATATATTGTTTGCAATTGTATCTGCAAATAGAAAAACATCTTGCAATACAACTGCTATTTTAGCTCTTAACGATGCTAATTTAAAATCTTTAATATTTGTACCATCTATAGAAATTACCCCAGAGTTTATCTCATAAAACCTGTTTAACAAGTTAATAATTGTAGATTTTCCTGCTCCTGTTGCTCCTACTATTGCTATAGTTTCTCCTGCTTTAACTTTAAAAGAAATACCATGTAACACTTCTTCATTTTCTAAATAACCAAAATGTACTTTTGAAAATTCAATATCACCTTTAACATCTTCTTTTTCTATAACACCTGAATCTTCAATTTGACTATCAGTATCTAATATTTTAAAAACACGATTTGCCGCTACCATACCCATTTGCAGTGTATTAAATTTATCTGCTATTTGACGTAATGGTCTAAAAAGCATATCTGCTAGTAAGATAAATGCAAAAATTGCCCCATACTCATTAGGACCCACATTAGCGATATTCAAAAGTCCGCCATACCACACAATTAAGCCCACTGCTATTGACGATACTATTTCAGCTATTGGAAAAAATATAGAGTTATACCACACTGTTTTTAACCACGCATTTTTATGTTTTTCGTTAATCTCTCTAAACTTTTCTTTCTCAACTTCTTCTCTATTAAAAAGTTGTACTATTTTTATACCCGTTATTCTTTCTTGAACAAAAGAATTTAAGTTTGAAACCTGCGCTCTTACTTCTGTAAAAGCAATTTTCATTGCCTTTTGAAAAACACGGGTAGCATATGCTATTATTGGCATTAGCGCAAAAACTATTAAAGCTAATTTCCAGTTTTGATACAACATTACTCCACCTACAACAATCATTTTTAACAAATCGGCTACAATAACAAAAAAACCTTGGCTAAATATTTCACCTATACGCTGCATATCTGCAACTGCTCTTGTTACTAAAACTCCTATAGATGAATTATCAAAATATTTCATTTTAAAACCCATCATTCTTTTAAAAAGATCTATTCTAACATCTTTAATTACAGACTCTCCTAACCAATTCGCATAGTAATTAAACCCTAATTGACTTATTACTTGCCCTAAAAGCACAGCTAACATTACTATGGTTAAGTACAATAACTTCTCACTATCTTTCAATGTAATAGCCTCATCAACTATATTGCCAACAATTATTGCCGTCATTACAGCAAAACCAGATAAAAGTATTGCCGCTATTGCAACTCCATAAAATGTAAGTCTATAAGGTTTGGTATAACCAACTAGCCTTTTAAATAAGATATAATCAAATGCTTTTCCTGAATTTTTATCCATTTGTTTTTACTATGTTTTCTGGGTATAAAACTTGTGTCAAATATAAACCTTTTGCAGGCACTGAAACTCCTGCTTTAGCACGATCCTTACTTTTTACAATAGCTTTAACAGTCTCTATATCAATTTTACCTAAGCCAACATCTAGTAAGGTGCCAACAATTGCCCTAACCATATTTCTTAGAAAGCGATCTGCAGTAATGGTAAATATTAAAACATTATTTTTAACTTCCCATTTAGCATATGTAATGTCACATAAAAAAGTATGAACGTCAGTATGCACTTTTGAGAAACACTCATAATCATTAAAACTCATAATAACAGAAGCCGCTTCATTCATTTTTTCAACATTTAATGAATGTTTTATATAATGTGCATGGTTTGTATAAAAAGGATTTTTATTTTGCACCAACCAATACTCGTAAGTACGGGCTGTTGCATGAAAACGAGCATGGGAGTCATCAATTACCTTAAAAATACTTTGAACTGCTATATCTTTAGGCAACAGAGAATTTAACTTATAAATTAATTGATCAGTATTATCAATTTCAACAAAATCAAAATGTGCATACATTTGTTTAGCATGTACCCCCGTATCTGTTCTACCTGCTCCCATTAAAGAAATCTGCGCTCTTAAAATCTTATTAAAAGCGTCTTCTAAAACTTCTTGAACTGTAATTGCATTAGGTTGTTTTTGCCAACCATGATAATGCTCTCCAAAGTATGAGAACTCAACAAAATATCTCAATTGAATATGCTATTTTTGTGAAGAACAAAGGTAATAAAGAAATATGAGTTAGTTTTTTTTAAACTATAAGTTCATCCCTAATTATAAATTAGAGTTTCTTTACTTCAATTTACTTTGAAATTTATTAAATGACTCGAATACTTTTACTTTCTGACACACATAGTCATATAGATGACAAAATAATTAAATACGCTAAAAAGGCTGATGAAATTTGGCATGCTGGAGATATTGGATCGGTTGATGTTACCGATAAGCTAAAAAAAATAAAACCTTTAAGAGCTGTTTATGGTAATATTGATGACCATATTGCTCAAATGGAATTTCCTTTAGATAATCGGTTTATGTGTGAAGGTGTTGACGTTTGGATTACACATATTGGAGGCTATCCTAATAAATATTACCCAAGAATTAAAGAGAGTATTAAAGCAAACCCTCCTAAATTATTTATTACTGGTCACTCTCATATTTTAAAAGTGATGTGGGACAAAAAGTTAAACTTAATTCATATGAACCCTGGTGCTTGTGGTAAACATGGTTTTCACCAAGTACGTACTATGCTTCAATTCGTGATTGATGGTGAGGAAATTAAAAATCTTGAAATAATTGAACTTGGAACTCGATAAAAAAAACGACTAACAGAAAGTTAGTCGCTTTTTTTAAATTTATAAAATTTTATTAATACTATTCACAGCTATTAAGCTCTTGTGCAAACTTAATTAAACCTTCTTCTGTATTTTTAAATTCACCCGCAGCAACTCTCGTTTTTAATGCCGGACAAGTTTCAGAAAAAGAACTTAATTCTTTATTAAAACCAAATACAAAATTCTTACTCATTGTTGATGTCGCATTTGTACTTTCTTTTGGCTGAAGCAGAAATTCTGTTCCTTGATGCACATATAAATTTATTTTTTCACCTTCAACTAACAGCTTAGAAAACTTAGGTGCAGTAGCAGCATCATTTGCTAATGTAGATTGAAAGTCTACAGCTTCATATACATCACCATTTGCTACTACTAATTTTTTAGTATTCTGAGCTTCAAACATTTTTCGCTCGTTACCTTCTCCTATTAAATTAGCAACAACACTCATTTTTGCCAATTCATTAACTGTAACAGTAGTTTGTAAAGTATCATTTTGAGCCGTAATTAAAAATGCAATAGATTTTTCAGAAGTATCTTCTTCTGCCTCTACTAATACCTCAGTTACAACTGGCTCGTTAGACACATCTTCCGTAATTACCTCAAAATGCCTTGTATTTGTTTTATTAGTTTCAAAAAGGTTAATTAAATTATCTGCAGTATTAATAATTCTTTTTCCATCACCTTTATCATAATCGTTTTCAATTAACTTATTAGCGTATTCTTTTGCTTTTAATGGCTGATCAAGTTTTAGGTAAATCATTGCAATATTATAAAAACTAGCATACCTTAACTTTTTAGATTTTCTATCATCTTTGTCATATCTAGCAACTACATCATTAAAATAATCAACATTTGGTTTTACTTTCTTTAAAAGAGGTTCAATAGGTTGATCATACACCATTTCATTAAAAATAGTTTTCAAAGCTTCGTAAGCCTGCTGATGCTTTTCATATTCAGGATGTTTTTTAGTTGCTAAAATCCAAAAAATATTACTAGTTAAACTTTCGTAAGGCACATAACCATAAACATAATTAACTTTTGAATATATTTTACCCTCTATAGATTTACGATGTTCTGCTCTATACGAATCTCTTATTGTATATCTATTAGTATTATATGCTTTACTGGCTTTACTATAAGTTGAATATTTTGATCCTGTATATCCTGATTTTTCAGTATAAGGGTATGACATGTTTTCGCCTGAATTTAAATTACTAATTGTTAGCGTAGCCTTAGAAGAAAAAGTTGTAACAGCATAATAATAATATTTAGTTGAAGTAACATTACCATCTTTATCCTTTTCTTCTTTAGTCTCTTTTTTAATTTCTACATCTCCAACGCTAGTACCATGAAAATCTAAATTAAAGTCAATTGTACCATTAGTAGCTACTTTTGTAAAACCAGAAATTCTAATTGCTCTTGAATTTGATGAATAGGTTCTTTTTGCATCATCTAAAATAGGAGTTGTAGGAAGTTTAACATAAGACACTTTAAAAGTCTCCCTGTTTAAATTTGCACTCTGACTGTATCCAGACAAACAATATGCAAATAATAAAATAAAAATTAATTGGTTGAAATTTTTCATAAAAGAATTGAATTGTGTTAATGTATTGTTAAACAAATTAACACGTCATTTATTGCATAAACAAATATTAATAAGAAAAACCTACCTAAAGACTACAAAATACCAAGCATTAAAAAACCCGGGCACTACCCCGGGTTCACGCACTAATACTACTAAGATGTTAGGTTTAACGCAGACGATCAACAGATTTTACAAGGTCTTCATCCTTCTTAATTGCCTTGTTTGCCAAGACTAATAAAACGATAGAAAAGATAGGAATGTAAACCCCAATACCCTTCTCAGAAATATTAATTTCTCCAGATAATGTTAGTAATCGATAAACGAAAAATCCTAGTAAAAAAAAGTTTAATATCATATTCAGTCTGTTTACTACAAACTGTTTTTTTCTGGTTTTATACATTAATATAGAAACTAAAGCTAAAAAAGCTATAATACCTAATACAATTGCAATATACAATAATTCATCTGTAGAAAACAAACTAGCATTATTTACAACTGGCCATATGCTTACTGTAAATGGTAAAACAGCTGTTATAAGTATTATTATAAACAAATATAATGTCTGTATTCTTTGAATCATTGAGTGTAAATCTAATTATGAATTGCAAAATAACTGTCTTTTTCAGAAATATCAATGAAATATTGAAAATAATTTGTAATATTGTCTTGTTATATTAGAACACTCACCATTTATCGGACATCGTTCCAACCAAGTTATCAAAAAAATTGTAATACACTTCATTTTATTAAGACGTATAATTTATTCAATTATTAATGTTTGAGATTTCAGATTTAAAATCAAAAAAGCTACCTGAGCTTCAGGAAATAGCTAATGGTTTAAATGTACCAAAGTACAAAACCTTAAAAAAATTAGACTTAGTATATCAAATATTAGATGTACAAGCAGCAAACCCTAAAGTAGTTCAAGAAGCTATTAGTAAAACAACGCCTGTTAAAGTCGACGATACTACTAAAGCTGAAAAACCAAAAGCTAAAGCTCCAAGGCCTAAAAAACCAAGAGCTGCTACTACAAATACAGACGTTGCCACTGAAAAAGTTGAAAAAACTCCAGAAAGCAAGCCTGCAAAACCAAATCCGAGACCAAGACCTGTTGCTAAAAAGCCTACATCGACAAAATCGGAACAAACAACTGAAACTACAAAAGAACCAAGGTCTCCTCAGCAGAAAAATACGAATCCTCCTCAAAAAAAGGAATTTCAAAAAAAGACTCCTGTTCACAACAACCAAAACAAACCAAATCCACGTCAAAAACAGGAAAAAAATAATAATTTTGATAAAGATTTAAAAAACCGCTACAAAGCACCTGAATACGAATTTGACAGTATTATTGCTAGCGAAGGTGTTCTTGATATTATGCAAGACGGTTACGGTTTTTTACGCTCTTCTGATTACAATTACCTATCATCACCTGATGATATTTATGTATCACAATCACAAATTCGTTTATTTGGATTAAAAACAGGAGATACTGTTTTAGGAAATGTACGTCCACCAAAAGAAGGTGAAAAATATTTCCCTTTAATTAAAGTAAATAAAATTAATGGTATAGACCCGCAAGTAGTACGTGATCGTGTTGCTTTTGAACACTTAACACCATTATTCCCTCAAGAAAAATTTAAATTATCAGATCGTCAGGCTTCTATTTCAACGAGAATTATAGATTTATTTTCGCCAATAGGTAAAGGACAAAGAGGTATGATTGTTGCGCAACCAAAAACAGGTAAAACCATGTTATTAAAAGAAATAGCAAATGGTATAGCAGCAAACCACCCTGAAGTTTATCAAATTATTTTATTAATTGACGAACGTCCTGAAGAGGTTACCGATATGCAACGTAATGTTAAAGGTGAAGTGGTTGCTTCTACTTTTGACAAAGAACCTTCGGAACATGTTCGCATAGCAAATATTGTTTTAGAAAAAGCAAAACGATTAGTAGAATGTGGTCATGATGTTGTTATTTTATTAGATTCTATTACTCGTTTAGCAAGAGCATACAATACCGTACAACCAGCTTCTGGCAAAGTATTAAGTGGTGGTGTCGATGCAAATGCATTAAACAAACCAAAGCGTTTTTTTGGTGCTGCTCGTAATATTGAAGGCGGTGGCTCTCTTTCCATTATAGCTACAGCATTGACCGAAACAGGCTCAAAAATGGACGAAGTTATTTTTGAAGAATTTAAAGGTACCGGTAACATGGAACTTCAATTAGATCGTAAAATATCTAACAGAAGAATTTTCCCTGCTATTGACCTTACGTCTTCAAGTACTCGTAGAGATGATTTATTACTTGATGAAGCAACAATACAACGTATGTGGATTATGCGTAAATACCTTGCTGACATGAACCCTGTTGAAGCAATGGAGTTTATTGAGCAACGTATAAAGCAAACTAAAAATAATGAAGAGTTTTTAATGACAATGAGTCAATAAAAAAACTTTTAACAATAACTAAAGCCCAATAAATAAAATTATTGGGCTTTATTATTTTTAACCAATTAAAAATTAAAACATTAAGTTTTCTTTTACACGCTAAATCAAATATATTTACAGACTTTTACTTTTTAAAAAATTCTTAAAAATATAAAACCACCATGAAGAACAACCTCTTTCTCTTTTATGCTTTATTAATAATTTTAAGTTGCCTTACATCTTGTAACGATGCTAAAAAAGATAATAAAACAACCAGAACTTCAAAAGAAGTAACTGCACCAAGTCAAATTATTTCAATAGATGAAGCCAAAAGCTTCTACGATAATTATTCTGAAAAAAGAGCTAAACTAATAGAAGGTATTGAAGGTCCTTTTGAAGACGGAAGTGATTTTAGCGCTTCTCGTTTTGGCGATTATGACCTACAAACAATAAAAGATTACATCTCTTATTTAGAACAACAAGCAGATGAAGCCGGAGTTGAAATAGAAACATTACGGTTCTACTTTTCTACATATCCTGATAAAAAAGATTTTCCTGATAAGAAAGAAATCAAACACCCTAGACAGAATTCTTTCTTTATTCTTCCCACAATGAAAGTTGATACCACAAATCTAGGTTTTTATATAAAAACAGAACAAGGTAAAAAAGAAGCCCTTTTAATTCGTGATTACCCAGGTTTTTTAAATAGCAAACAAGATACACTCTATAGAAAATCAATTACAGAACAAAGTTTAATCATGAATGAAGGATCAATGTCTCCTCCTCCAAAAAACAATTCAGATTTTAATTAATTTTATATGTTGCTATTTAATTTCATTAAAGATATTCACTTATATTTTTATTTCATAGCCATTATTTTTTCAATAGCAAGGTACCCAAAGTATTTTGACACCATATTAAAATTTTATCCAATAATATTAGTTTACACTTTTTTAAATGAATTATTAGGGCACTTAATTTATTATAATGCAATATTTTTTAACCCCTTCATAGTAGATATCTACAAAGAAAATAATACAACAATTTATAATATTTACAACATTATTTTTTTTTCTTATTTATTTTATATTTTTCGACACTTTATCAAAAACACAAAGCACAAAAATCTTATTAAAAAGCTTACTTATAGTTTTTTTTTAGTAGCCTTTATAAATATTTTTATTAAAAATTTTTTATTAGAACAACAGCTATATACATACATATACGGAATTATTATTTTAGTATACTGCATCACTCTTTTTCTAAAAGAGCAAAAAACCAATATTAAAAAGAAGTTTATTAAACACAACTTTCTCTTCTGGTTAAGCATAGCATTACTTATATTTTATATAGGATATATTCCTATAAAAATATATTATAATATTTCAAATTTTACAAACGTTGAGCTATTTTACACTATGAAAACTATACACTTAATATTAATATGTATTATGTATAGCATTATTATTTATGGCTTTATTCAAATGAAGGGTAAATTAAAAGACTAAGCACAAAATATTAACATCATTTAATTTTTAAGTTATTTCAAGTACATATTATTTTTGCAAATAATTTACCACCTTATAAATTGATTATTTTTTCTTTAAACTCTCTTAACCATTAATAAAACCCATAGTATTTAATTCTTCAAATATCTTTTTTATTTACAGCAGCTCATTTACAACTTAATACTATTTTAAATTCTAAGCCAGAATTAAAAGTTAAATACATACAATACTAATTAGATCAACTTAATAATCTGATTAATACATTTAACCCAAAATATACTTTAATTAACTAAATTATAAAATACAATAATGAACTTATTATTTTGTAATACTTTTTTTGTTAAAAAAAGTAAGTTATTATCATTTAGTAATTTAAAATATTAACTACTTTTAAAGAAACACCTAAATATTATTCAAAAAATGACAACCAAAAATTTAAAAGTAGTTTTTTTTATTTCAACTTCCATTTTATTATATAGCTGTAATAAAGATGAGTTTATAGACGAAATTAAAATTCAAGAAACACTAAGTTTACAAGCTAGTGAAAATGATTACTTAGACTATGGCATCTACTGGTTTAATTCTGAAAATGAATCCAAAAAAGGCTTTGATGTAGCAAATGATGAAAAAATTGAAGTTTCATCTTCATATTATGACGCATCAAAACCTACAGTAATTTACTTTCATGGATGGCAATTAGATAGCTCTATTGATGAATATAATAGAGAAGATTTTCAATTTACAAATAGTGAATATGACACAAACATTAACACTGTAGAAATCTGGAAAAGAAAAGGTTGGAACGTAGGGATATTCTATTGGAATCAATTCGCCGATGAATCCGAACTTAAAGATGCAGAAGCAAAAATATGGAGTATAAATGGACCAAAAAATATGCGTTACAGACTTAGTGATGGGACATATTCAGACGAACAATCCCCTACAAGCTCGTTAGCACAAGAGGCTTATAATCAAATTAGCAAAATATTAGCAGCCAATACAAGTAACGACATTAGATTTGTAGGTCATTCTTTAGGCAATCAATTAGCCAGCCATACTGCTTTTCTATTTAGTGAGGCTACTTCTAACAATGAAATTCCTTTAAAAATTATGCCTAATAGACTCGAGCTTTTAGATCCCTTTTGGAGTAAAGATGCAAAAAGCTACTTAACAGACTATAACGGTGATGGAAGCAATGATTGGACTGGTGAACGTGTTAGATGGTATATTGATGAAATGATTGAAAAAAATGATTTAGCAGCTACATGGTATAGTTCTTCTTTAATTTTAGATGCTGGAATTGGTGATCAAAATGAATCATTAAAAGATATTGTAGCTTACCAAAGTCAAAGATATTGGTATTTAGATGCTATCAACATCGGAGAAAAACATGTAAACACAAGACACAGTTATTTTTGGTCATTAGAATTTGATGCTCCATCAGAAGTTAAAGTTAATTGGCTATTACAAAGAAAAGAGACAGGAAACACATCCGCATCTGCATCAACTACAATAGAAAGAATCAAAGAGATGATGGGCGATGAGAATTATTGGGATCAAGTAGAAGGAAGGTATACACCAAGTCCTGAAGACGATAAATTTCAAATAAAATAAAACATACAAATTTTCAATGTGTACACATTAAAAATTATACTTAAAGTATTTTTATGATCTGAAAATACTTTAAGTATAATTTTTACAATTCAGTTTACATATACTACAGTTGAGAATAACAATTTAAAAATAAAACATTTAAAGTCATTTTTTTGACAAAAAAATAAATAATGACAACTTACAAAGTACTTATGTTTTTACACTTGTTTACAGTAACACCGTGTATTTTTATTGGAGCCTACCTATTATTAAGCAAAAAAGGCACTAAAAATCACCGATTTATTGGTAAGATTTACCTATGCTTAATGTTTTTTACAGCCATTGTAAGCTTATTTTTACCTGCAAAGGTTGGTAATCAATTTTTAAACCATTTCGGATGGATACATCTATTTAGCTTATTGACGCTCTATTCTGTCCCCACAGCCATAATAGCGGTAAAAAAAGGAAACATTAAAGCACATAAAACAAAAATGAGAATACTATACTTTGGTGCGTTAATTATAGCTGGAGGTTTTACATTAGCACCAGGAAGATACCTACACAAGCTATTTTTTTAGACAAAAGATAATGTCCGTTTAATTTGAAAACAAAACGAAAAAAAGCATTCAATTTAAAATTGAATGCTTTTTTAATATTGTAAAAAAATAAATAGCTTATGCTAAAGTAGCAATTTGCTTAGATAATTTACTTTTTAAGTTAGCCGCTTTATTAGAATGAATAATATTACGCTTAGCTAATTTATCAATCATACTAACAACAGTAGGAAATAAAGTTTCAGCTGCTTTTTTATCCTCTTCAGCACGTAACTTTCTTAATGCATTACGCATTGTCTTATGTTGGTATTTGTTACGTAAACGTACTGCTTCGTTTCTTCTAATTCTCTTTAATGCTGACTTGTGATTTGCCATTTTATTTTCTGTTTTGTTTAATCAGGATATTAATCCTAAATTTTTTTTAAAGTAGTCCGTAGGGGAATCGAACCCCTGTTACCAGGATGAAAACCTGGCGTCCTAACCCCTAGACGAACGGACCAAAATATTTATTTAAAAGAACTTAATCTACTAATAATAACTTTATTATTTTCAATTACTCTGTAGTCCGTAGGGGAATCGAACCCCTGTTACCAGGATGAAAACCTGGCGTCCTAACCCCTAGACGAACGGACCAATATTTTTTGCGCAATTGCGGATGCAAAAATACAACTATTTTTCACTATTGCAATAGCAAGTTATATTTTTTTTTAAAATTAATATGCCTTTGCAAATAATACTCGTTTTTTTGATGGTTCTCCTGTTACCATACAAACGCCTTTTTCCTCTTTTGAATCAATGGGAATACAACGTATAGTTGCTTTTGTCTCATTTTTAATTTGTTCTTCTGTTTCTTTTGAGCCATCCCAATGTGCAGAAATAAAACCACCTTTATTTTCTAAAATTTCTTTAAATTCTTCATAAGAATTCACTTCCGTGATATGATCCTCTCTATAATCAAGTGCTTTTTTGTAAATATTTTTCTGAATATCTTCTAATAAAAACTCAATTTTAGAAACCACATCATCTGCATTTACAGTTTCTTTTTCAAAAGTATCTCTACGTGCTACTTCATAAGTATTGTTTTCCATATCACGCTTACCTATAGCTAAACGAATAGGCACACCCTTAAGTTCGTACTCTGCAAATTTAAATCCTGGCTTGTAGGTATCTCTATTATCAAATTTAACAGAAACACCTTTAGAACGTAATTCTTTAATTAATGGAGTTACTCTTTCTGTAATTTGATCTAACTGTTCTTCTCCTTTGTAAATTGGAACAATAACTACTTGAATTGGCGCCAATTTTGGAGGCAATACCAAACCGTTATCATCACTATGAGTCATTACCAATGCTCCCATCAATCTGGTTGAAACCCCCCATGAAGTTGCCCAAACTAATTCTTGTTTTCCTTCTTTTGAAGTAAACTTCACATCAAAAGCTTTTGCAAAGTTTTGGCCTAAAAAGTGTGAAGTACCAGCTTGTAAGGCTTTCCCATCTTGCATTAACGCTTCAATACAATATGTTTCAACAGCTCCTGCAAAACGTTCGCTTTCTGTTTTTAATCCTTTTATAACAGGTACAGCCATATGCTCTTGAGCAAAATGGGCATACACATTCATCATTTGTTCCGCTTCAACAATCGCTTCTTTTTCTGTAGCATGAGCGGTATGCCCTTCTTGCCATAAAAACTCTGCTGTACGCAAAAACAATCTTGTTCTCATTTCCCAACGTACAACATTTGCCCATTGGTTTATTAAAATTGGTAAATCCCTATAAGATTGTATCCATTTTCTATAAGTATCCCAAATAATGGTTTCTGATGTTGGCCTAACTATTAGCTCTTCCTCAAGCTTTGCATCTTCATCTACAATTATAGAACCATCTTCATCAGTTTTTAAACGATAATGCGTTACAACTGCACATTCTTTTGCAAAACCTTCTACATGACTAGCCTCTTTACTTAAATAAGATTTTGGAATAAATAGAGGAAAATAGGCATTTTCATGTCCTGTTTCTTTAAACATTTTATCTAAAGCTGCTTGCATTTTTTCCCAAATGGCATAACCATAAGGTTTAATAACCATGCAACCCCTAACTCCCGAATTTTCAGCTAAATCTGCTTTTACAACAAGTTCGTTATACCATTTGGAATAATCCTCGCTTCTCTTTGTTAAATTTTTACCCATTATTGTAAGTTTGGCACAAAACTTGCGTCTTTATTTGTATAATAATTCGGTAAAACTAAGTATTTTTACAATGCTCAACAATTAAAATTTCTCATCATGATATATACTCCACTTAACAAAAAAATTAATATAACTATTTTAATGCCTCTTTTGGCTTTATTTACTGTCTCATGCGGGTCATACCAACAGTCTTCATATTATGACAATGATGGCATTTACACAACTGAAAGACAAAGAGTTGTATATGAACAACCTCAGCAAACTCAATATACAGAAGAAGAGAATAAATATGCAACATACTTTGGACAAAAAGCTGATGAATATCAAGAAATATTAGATAATGAAATTTTTACTGATATTGACGGATATTACAGTCAAGCCTATGTAGATGGTGAAGATGATATAGTATATGAAGATGAAACATATTACGATGATAGTTATTATGAAGGTTACGGTAATTGGGGAGATAACCCTACTAGTGTAACTATTAATTATAATGATAATTGGGGATGGAATGGCTACAACAACTGGGGATATTACGGTTACGGATACAACAATTGGGGCTGGGGCGGATATTACAATGGCTACTGGGGAAGACCTTGGGGTTACAACCGTTGGAACAATTGGGGCTGGAATAGCTACTATGGATATAATGGTTATTACGGATACAATAATTATAGACCATACTATAACAGATATAGCAGATTTAACAACAGAAATTTAGCATATAATAGAGCTAGAATTGGATCTAGAAACAATACATATTTAAGTGGAAGATCAAATGCGAACACTACAAGAAGCTCATCAACAACAGGTCGCTACAGTACAAATTCTTCAACTTCAAGAAATTCTCAATATAGAACTAGTAGAAGCACACGAGTTCAACCTACATACTCTAGATCATCAAGAACAGGTCAAATATACAGAAGTAGCACTTCTAGAACAGGAACTACAAATAGAACTTACTCTCCTAGAACAACCAGAAGTAGTTCTTCTAGTTCATCATCACGAAGTTATACTCCAAGAAGCTCTTCTAGCAGTAAATCATATAGCTCTCCATCAAGATCATCTTCTACCAGAAGCACTAGTACATCAAGAAGTAGTAATAGTAGCTCTAGCAGAAGCTCAGGAAGCTCTAGATCATCGTCATCTTCAAGCAGAAGAAGTAATTAATTGTTAGTTTCAAATTGTTTAAAAAAATAGAATGAAAAAATATGCACTTTTAATAATTGGGCTTACAAGCTTTATTACAAATGCCCAAAATATTAATGATGTTCTACGCTATAGTAAAGATAATACCCAAGGCACTGCACGTTATCAAGCAATGAGCGGAGCATTCGGAGCTCTAGGTGGAGATATGTCTTCCTTAAATACAAACCCTGCCGGATCTGCAGTTTTTAATAATAGTCAAGTTACAATTTCCGCTACCAATTACAATGTTAGTAATGAAGCATATATGAATTTGAACAATACACCAAAGACTAAAACAAACGATTTAAGTTTTAATCAATTTGGCGGTGTAATTGTATTGAAAAATAAAAATCTAAATAAAAATTGGAAAAAAATTAGTTTAGCTTTTAATTTTGATAGGGCTCAAGATTTTAATAGTGAATATAATGCTTCTTACAGCACCACAAATGGAATGGACAACTATTTCTTAAGTTTTGCTGACGGAGAACCTTTAGGGCCTTTACTATTACAAAATGGAGAATTTATTGAAGATGCTTATTTAGATATCGGATCAAGCCTTGGCTTTGGAAGTCAACAAGCTTTTTTAGGACTTTTTGGAGGTTTAATAGATGCCGTAGACCCTGATGACACTAATAATATTGAATATGAAAGTCTTGCATCATATGATATAGTAGATCAAGAGTATCGAAAAACAACTTCAGGTTATAATGATAAATACATCTTTAATTTTGGAGGACAATATAAAGACGATCTTTATTTAGGTGCTTCAATTAATATTAACAGTATTTATTATGAGCAACTTAATGAACTTACCGAAAGTGGCTACAACACAAACTCACAAGTGCAATTTGCTTATTTTGATAATTTTTTAATAACCGATGGAACTGCTTTTTCTTTTAACCTAGGTGCAATTAAAAAAATTAATAATAATGTAAGATTGGGTGCTAGCTACCAATCTCCTACTTGGTATAGACTTTCTGATCAATTTTCACAACAGATAAATTCTACTTTAGCTAATGATGAAATTAATTATATCAATTTTAACATTGTAAATCTATATGAAAAATATACGATTAAAGTACCAAGCAAATTAACAGGTAGTTTAGCTTTAGTTTTTGGAACAAATGGTTTATTAAGCTTAGATTATAGCTACCAAGACATGTCTCAAGCTTTACTTAAACCTGAAAGTGACACAGCATTTGAAGCTGAAAACGAATATATAAGTGAAGCGTTAGGAACTATATCTACAATTAGACTTGGTGGAGAATACAAAATAAGACAAATTAGTTTACGAGGCGGTTTTCTTTATGAACAAAGCCCATATAATAATGAAACAATAGATGATTTAACTGGCTATTCTGGTGGTATTGGGTATAATTTTGGACCAAGCAAACTTGATTTAGCAGTAAACACATATTCTCAAAATAGTAAAGAGACTATTTTAAGTACCGATGCAACACCTACTTTAAACGTTGACCGTGTAAACACTAATGTTACATTATCATATACTGTCAACTTTTAATATAACAATATATAATAATCAAATTAAAAGGCCTGTAAAATAGGTCTTTTATCTTTTTAAAGTAAAATGAGTTTGTAGCGGTTTTGCTATTATTATACCATCTTCTTGTTCTCCTGATTCAAATTTAAACCAATAATCAGACGCTGGCATTTGCTTACCAAGATAAGTACCATCCCAAGTTGATGTACCGTCTAATTGTTTCAACAACTTACCATATCTATCAAAAATAAATACATACGGATCCTCAATAGTTTCAATACCTAATACGTTCCACGTATCATTAATTCCATCGCCGTTTGGTGTAAAAAACTTAGGGTAACCTACCATTAAAAACTCATATGGCTCTGATGTTCCGCAACCATTTAAATCATTAATTGTAATAGTATTTACACCTGGTGGAATGTCATAAAATTCAGGGTCTGTTTGAAATTCGCCATCATTAATTGCATATTCATACGAACCATTACCTCTTTCATCTTCAACCACTACTCTAATATTATTTTGATCAGGGTTGTTTGATAAATTTGAATTTAATACAATAACATCTTCTAAAGCAGGTATTGTAAATATGGTAATTAAAATATTATCAGTATACGTCCCAAAGCTAGAAGTTATTTCAACATAATACCTACCAGAACTAGTCAAATCTGTAGTCACAATAAGTTCTGTTTCTGTAGCTCCTGATGCCAAAGTAGCATCAATTACCCCGTCATCTTCATAATCTACAGTCCAAGTTACATTTGTAATATCCGGCCCCGCAGGAGATCTTAAAGCACTCAATGTAATATCTTCATCATCTTCACAAGCAAAAATGTCTAAACCTAAAAACTCATCTCTTAAGGTACAATCTAAAGCAGTATCTTGATCTGCATCAACAGAACTTCCTTTAAATGTTAATTCAAATGCTTCTGAATCACCGTCAAAATTTGTGCTAAAATTATTGATTAAAATATAATAAAGTTCACCCTCTTGAACCTCTAACCACTCATCATAAGTATTTAAACTCTGGGTAAGATTTGGCATTCCTTCTTGACCGTTTTCTGGGTTTACACCAACACCTGTATATGAAGTTTCGTTTACCTCATAATTACAACGGATTGGTTGCGCAGTACCATCACTTATTGCCGCACAATCAACATCTGGGCCATAAACAGCAAAATCCCATTCTGCAGTATCAGAAAGAGCTTCTATATCAAAACCTACTTCCCCATCAGTACCAGCTCTAAACACAAACCAAGACGTATTATGTTCAATATTAGCAGAGCTAACACTTCCTTTTTCTAAACAACCTGTTTCTGTAATAACCTCTGGATCAAAATCTTCAATATCACCTAAACCATCAGCAGTTCCTAAATAAGGAGTATCTGCACATACAGGTATTGCTGTTCTACAATCTGGTGAGTTTTGAGAAACTACAACATTTACAGACAACACTAAACAGAAAAAACTAAAAAGTACCTTCATTATTATAACCAGTTATTACCTTTAAATAACTAGACTTACGTCTTTTTAGTACAATTAGTCTTGAATAAATGCTTTTAATCGATGAAATACATTCTAAAAATAAAAAAATACCTTTTTTAAAGAAAAATGTCTATTTAAATAGTTAGCTTCAGTTTTAGCACCACTATTATCGACATAAGTAAGTTTAAACCAATAATCAGAAGCTGGCATTTGTTTACCAAAATAAGTACCGTCCCATTCGGTTTATGAACTTGTGAGTTGCTCTATCAATTTTCCGTACCTATCAAAAATAAATACAATTGCATCAGTTAATTCGCTCCATCCATAAATGGACCAATTATCATTTACACCATCAAAATCGTCAATACCATAACCATCTGTACTACTATTTACCGGAGTATTATCACAAATAGGTATTGCCGTAGAACAATCTGGAGATATTTGCTCAACAGTAGAAATTGATAGTAATAAAAAAAGAAAAAGTAAACTAAAGTTCATTAAAAATCACTTAAGCGTAAGTCTAAAATTAAGAACACGACTAACCCCTCACTAATTAATGTTGCGTAACAAGGTAAACATGCTGTTAAATATTAGATTATGTATATCTTTGCAACTCTTAAGAGATGATAAAAAATGAAAATTGATAGCGCAATAGAAGAGCAATTTGAGCAAATGGGTGACAACCATATATCTACTTCTGAAGATACACCGTTACGCGAAAATGCTTTTGATTTAAGTGACAACGAAAAAATTACAAAAATAAAAGAAAATGTCACTCAAATACTTGAAACACTAGGACTTGACCTTACAGATGATAGCCTTAAAGGAACTCCTAACAGAGTTGCAAAAATGTTTGTAAATGAAATATTTTCCGGCTTACACCCAGACAAAAAACCAAAGTCTTCTACTTTTGATAATAAGTACAAGTATGGTGAAATGCTTGTTGAAAAAAACATCACACTTTACAGTACTTGCGAGCACCATTTATTACCAATAGTAGGTCGCGCTCATGTTGCTTATATTTCTAATGGGAACGTGGTAGGCTTATCAAAAATGAATAGAATTGTAGATTATTTTGCAAAAAGACCTCAAGTACAAGAGCGTTTAAATATTCAAATAGTACGTGAATTACAAAAAGTTTTAAATACAGAAGATGTTGCATGTATAATTGATGCTAAACATTTGTGTGTAAACTCTAGAGGAATCCGTGATATTGAAAGTAGCACTGTTACCGCAGAATATGGTGGTAAGTTTAAAGAAGAAGCTACCCGCCGTGAATTTTTAAATTTCATTAAATTAGAAACTAAATTTTAAAGTTTTTTATCTCGAATGCATTTATACAAAAGCCAGCCTTTAAAGGTTTACAATTCATTAAAAGGAAAGAAAGAAATATTTGAATCAATAAGCGAAGGCTACGTTGGCATGTATGTATGTGGGCCAACAGTTTACAGCAATGTACACCTTGGTAACTGCCGTACTTTCATGTCTTTTGATATGATTTTTAGATATTTAAAACACCTAGGCTACAAAGTAAGATACGTTCGTAATATTACCGATGCTGGACATTTAGAAAATGACGCAGACGAAGGTGAAGATAAAATTGCAAAAAAAGCTCGCTTAGAGCGTATTGAACCTATGGAAGTTGTTCAACGTTATACCGTTGATTTTCATACAATTTTACAAAAATTTAATTTTTTACCACCAAGTATAGAACCTACTGCAACTGGCCATATTATTGAGCAGATTGAAATTATAAAAGATATTATAGAAAAAGGTTTTGCTTACGAGATTAATGGATCTGTATATTTTGATGTACCCAAATTTAATGAGTCTCATAATTACGGAAAATTAAGTGGACGTAAGCTTGAAGACATGATCTCTAACACTCGTGAACTCGCTTCTCAAGATGAGAAAAAAAGCCCTCAAGATTTTGCACTTTGGAAGAAAGCAGAAACTCAACATATCATGAGATGGCCTTCTCCATGGGGAGATGGTTTTCCTGGTTGGCACCTTGAATGTACTGCTATGAGCACAAAGTATTTAGGTGAAACTTTTGACATTCATGGTGGTGGAATGGATTTAAAATTCCCGCACCACGAATGTGAAATTGCACAAGCAGAAGCTAGTAATGGTGTATCACCTGTAAAATATTGGATGCATGCCAATATGCTTACCATGAACGGTAAAAAAATGGCGAAATCTACAGGTAATAACATTTTACCTGAAGAGATATTTACTGGAAATAATGACATACTCTCTAAAGCTTTTACACCAACTGTAGTTCGCTTTTTTATGATGCAAGCTCATTACACAAGTATTTTAGATTTGAGTAATGATGCTCTTTTAGCTTCAGAAAAAGGATATTCAAAATTAATGGATGCTATTGGAGCAATTGACGCTATTAACACAAGTGACTCTTCTAGTATTGATGTTGTAAGCTGGAGACAGAAGTGTTATGATGCTATGAATGATGACTTTAACTCTCCTACTTTAATTGCTCATTTATTTGAAGCTGTTAAACACATAAATACTTTAAAAGAACATAAAGCAACCATAACTGAAAGTGATAAAAATCTTTTAAAAGCAACATTAAACGCTTTTATATTTGATGTTTTAGGTCTAGAAAATAAAAATGTTTCGAGTGCTGATAATGATAAATTACCAGATGTTGTTTCTTTATTAATTCAATTAAGAAAAGAAGCTCGTGATAATAAAGATTTTGCCACTTCAGATAAAATTAGAGATCAATTAGCCGCTTTAGGTATTCAACTTAAAGATGGTAAAGACGGTACCACTTTTAGCGTATCTTAATATAAGTGCTGTTGCATTTTTAATTGATATTCTCCTGGAGAAATATGTTGTTTGGTTTTGAAAACACGATTGAAATACGATCTGCTTTCAAAGCCACACTCCATATAAATATCTTTTATTTTTCTTTCTGAATTCTGAAGTAAGCTTACTGCTAATTTTATTCTCTCATTATTTATGAATCCAATAGGTGAAAGTCCTAACTCATTTTTAAAAATACGATGAAAATGTGATGGACTCATACAAGCTTTTTTACTCAATTCTTCTACCGTTAAAGATTCATGCAAGTTTTCTCTAATATATTTTATAATACAAGTAAGTCTACTCTCCTCTGCTAAAGTTAATGTTTCAGTTGTATAAATAACTCTTTCATTTGTTTGTAAAATTCTAACTATCAACTCACGTAACATATTATCTACAAAAAAATCTTTTGATGGGTGATTCTCCGTGAACAAAAAAAGTAATCGTTGTAATATTTGATATATTCCTAAATCATTTACAAAATGAAAGTTATAATCAATCAATCCCCATTCATTACCATTATCTTTAGGCATATTCTCATTCATCAACTGCAATACATTCTTTATTTTATCTTCTGAAATTGCCATTGCTAAACATTTTGTTGGATTTTTAAGTTTAGCTTCAGGAAAATCAATACACATAGTTTCATTTGCAGGTAATATTAATGACTCTCCTGGTAGAAAATCAAAAGATTGATGATCTCTTAAATGCATTACTTTTTTACCAACAATCATACTTGCCAAAACTGGTTGTTCAAATTTCAACAATACTTCACTAGCTTTTGTATGTGTTTCAAAAATATGCAATGCAGCATTCTTTAAAGTATAAGAAGTTTGATTTTCAACTAACGACTCTAATTTTCTTTTTTTCAAAAAATCATCAGACAATCTAATCATAGTAAATCACGATTTAAATAATTTAACAGTATAAATTACATTAAATGTATAAAATAATAAGCTAAAAATTCTTAAATTAATAATAAATAGCAGAATAGTGCATCATATTGATAGAATATTTCAAGTAAATTAAAAAGATGAAAACTAATTTTATAAAGTGATTGACAATCAACGCATAACATTTCACATTAGATAAGTTATTAATCTTAAAAATATTAAAATCATGAGCAATGCACAAACAGTAGAACGTAATGTATTAGAAAAGCCAAAATTCAAAAATCAATATGAAAATTATATTGGTGGCAAATGGACGTCTCCTATAAAAGGACAATATTTTGAAAACAAATCTCCTGTAGATGGTAATGCTTTTACAAAAATTCCAAGATCTACTTCTGAAGATGTTGAGGCCGCTATTGATGCCGCATGGAAAGCCGCTCCAGAATGGAACAGTTCATCTGCAACTACAAGAAGTAACATGCTTTTAAAAATTGCTGATGTAATGGAACAAAATTTAGAAATATTAGCTAGAGCTGAAACTTGGGATAACGGTAAAGCAATACGTGAAACAATGGCTGCCGATATACCTTTAGCTATTGATCATTTTAGATATTTTGCTGGCGTTATAAGAGCAGAAGAAGGTTCTGTAAGTGAATTAGATACTAATACAGTTGCATTAAATGTTACAGAACCACTTGGTGTTGTTGCTCAAATTATCCCGTGGAATTTTCCAATTTTAATGGCTGCATGGAAAGTTGCTCCTGCGTTAGCAGCCGGAAACTGTGTGATTTTAAAACCTGCTGAACAAACTCCTGTTGGTATTTTAGTATTAATGGAACTTATTGAAGGTATTTTACCAGATGGGGTATTAAATATTATTAATGGTTTTGGTGCAGAAGCTGGCAAACCTTTAGCTTCTAGCCCTCGAATTAATAAAGTCGCATTTACAGGCGAAACCACTACTGGCCAGTTAATTATGCAATACGCATCAAAAAATATAACCCCAGTAACCTTAGAACTAGGTGGTAAGTCTCCAAATATATTTTTCGAAAATATTATGGATACTGATGATGATTTTCTTGACAAGTGTATAGAAGGTGCTGTTATGTTTGCTTTAAATCAAGGAGAAGTCTGCACATGCCCTTCACGTATGCTTGTACAAGAGAGCATCTTTGACAAATTTGTAGAACGTGTTGTTGAACGTACAAAAGCAATAAAATTAGGTCATCCGTTAGACCCAACAACCATGATGGGTGCACAAGCTTCAAATGATCAATATGAAAAAATACTAAATTACATTCAAATTGGAAAAGAAGAAGGATGTGAAGTTTTAACTGGTGGTGATGCCGCATATAATGAAGGTTTAGAAGGCGGTTACTATATTCAACCTACAATATTAAAAGGCAATAATAAAATGCGTGTTTTTCAAGAAGAAATATTTGGTCCTGTAGTTTGTATTACTTCTTTTAAAGATGAGGCTGAAGCGATAGAAATTGCTAATGACACATTATATGGCTTAGGAGCAGGTGTATGGACTAGAGATACACACCAAGCATATCAAATATCACGTGCCGTACAAGCCGGTAGAGTTTGGGTTAACTGCTATCACTTATACCCTGCACATGCTCCATTTGGCGGTTATAAAAAATCTGGAATTGGTAGAGAAAATCATAAGATGATGCTGAGCCACTATCGCCAAACTAAAAACATGCTTATCTCTTATGATAAAAAAGCAATGGGCTTCTTTTAAAATAATTTTATATGAATACAGCAAGAGTTCTAATTACAGATAAAGCAAAAGAGGTAGTGTTACAACTTCAACAAAAATTTGGAGAACTTATGTTTCACCAAAGTGGCGGTTGTTGTGACGGTTCTTCTCCGATGTGTTTTGAAAAAGGAGAATTAATATTGAATGAAACCGATGTATTATTAGGAGAAATAGCAAATTGCGAATTTTATATATCAACAGTTAACTGAGTATGCTTCCAATACTCAAATTGATCTTTTGACATTGTAGAAGGCCGAGGGGCTAGCTTTTCTTTAGAAATTCCTTTAGGTTTTCGTTTTATAACAAAATCTCGTTTGTATACGGAAAACGAGATTGAACACTTATTACCTGTATCTTTTGCAGTATCGTAATTAAATCAATTGTTTGTTAAAACCCGCTTAACCGCGGGTTTTTCATTTTATAGTTTATTGTATTTTTGTCTAGAATATATTTTTAATGAAAAAAATAGCAATCGCTCCTTTTGTATTTTTGGTTCGGTTTTACCAATTGGTAATTTCACCTTACACACCAGCAAGTTGTAGGTATTCTCCAACTTGTTCTCAATACACACTTGAAGCATTAAAAAAACATGGTTTAATTAAAGGAGGTTGGCTAGGCTTAAAACGCATTTTTAGTTGTCATCCTTGGGGAGGAAAAGGTTATGATCCTGTACCATAATATAAATAACCAATTGCTTTTCTTAATTTTATTTTTTCTTTACATAGCTACTGGCTGTCTAGCTGGTATTTTCTTATCTTAGCCTTTCAAAACTTAATATAAATGTACTTTTTAGGTATTACTTGGAATCCGAACGACACATTGTTTAATATTGGATTCATCCAAATCAAATATTACAACTTACTATGGATTGCCGCTTTTGCTGTTGGCTGGTTTATAATGAAGAAAATTTTCTTAAAAGAGAACAAAACTGTTGAACAACTAGATTCTCTTTTTATATATACTGTTTTAGCAACTATGCTTGGTGCACGTTTAGGTCATGTATTTTTTTATGATTGGGCATATTACCAAAACCATTTGCTAGAAATTTTACTACCAATACGTGAAACATCAAACGGAAATTTATTTGGTTTTATTAAAGGTTACGAGTTTACTGGTTTTACTGGTCTTGCCAGTCATGGTGCAACAATAGGTATTATCATCGCAATATTTTTATACACCAAAAAATATCCTGAATTTAAAGTATTATGGATTTTAGACCGTTTAGTTATACCATCAGCAATTGGTGCTTTTTTTGTGCGTTTAGGTAATTTTTTTAATTCAGAAATTATTGGTAAAACAGTTGATAAATCTTTTGTTTTTGCAACTAAATTTGTTCGTAATTCTGACGATTTACCTGCTTATAAAGCAATGCAAATTACTAAAGCAAAAACTGCTAATGTAGCTTATGATTTAATTGAAAACAACCCTAAATATACAGAAATATTAAATTCAATTCCATACAGACATCCGGGACAATTGTATGAAGGAATATGTTATATTTTTGTATTTATAATTCTATATTATTTTTATTGGAAAACGGATAAAAAAAATAAACCAGGTTTCTTATTTGGTACATTTCTAGTGCTTTTATGGTCTGTTCGTTTCTTTGTTGAATATGTAAAAGAACGCCAGAATTCACTTGACGAATCTATGCAGATATTAGCAATAGGTCAATGGCTAAGTATTCCTTTTATTATTATTGGACTTTACTTTATGTTCAGACCAACTAAATCTTCATCAAATGTTTAAACATCTATATTTTATTATTTTTTGCTTTTCACTTTGCATAACTTCATGCAAAAATGAGCCAAAAAGTGCGGTAAAAACCGAAGCTGTTGTATTTAAAAAAGAGGGAACTCTTAAAATTTATAAAGCACAAACAGATTCTATTATTGGACAGTTTGAAATTGAAATAGCTGATTCTGATTACGAAACAGAAACAGGTCTAATGTACCGCAAGTCAATGAAAAAAAACAGAGGTATGCTCTTTATTTTTCCTAATGTTGCAATGCATTCTTTTTATATGAAAAATACGGAGTTTCCTTTAGATATTATTTACATTGATGAAAATATGCGTATTGCAAGTTTTCAAGAAAATGCAGAACCTTATAACGAAAGTGGTTTATCATCTCAAGTTCCTGTTAAATATGTCTTAGAGTTAAACGCTGGTTTAGCTCAAGAATTACTTTTAGAAGTAAAAGATAGTATCTCATTTACAAAACTTTAAATTTCAGTAACCAGATGAATGACTATTTAATGGATAGCGTAACATCTGCACGTTTATACTTCAGAAAACTAACCTCTGAAGATTATGAAAACTGGTTGCCTTTTCATGAAGATACAAGAACTTCGAAGTACTGGAGTGGACTTCCTAAAAACCCTAAAGAAGCTTGTGAAGCTGATTTTGAAAGAACATTTTATCGCTACGAAAATAATTTAGGAGGTAAATTAGCTCTAATTGAAAAAACCACAAATCAATTTATTGGGTTATCTGGTTTACTTGTTCAAGAAATTGATAATAAAAAAGAACTTGAAATCGCTTTTTCTTTACTGCCAAAATATTGGCACAAAGGTTTTGCTACAGAAGCTGCTAAAACTTGTAAAGCATACGCTACTAAACTAAAATTAGCAAGTTCACTAATATCTATAATACAAATAAACAATACACCATCGCAAAAAGTCGCTAAGAACAACTTGATGTCTATTGATACTACAACCACATATCACAATAACCCTGTTCATATTTTTAGAGTCCATATTTAATTTTTTTAAGCATGCAACATTGTACTATATACGTAAATAACACATCAGAAACATCAAGTTTAATTAACAATATACTTGAGAAACGAGCTACAGCTGTATTTGAAAGATTTAACTCATTAAAAGGCTCTATTATATCAAAAAACAAAATAGACGAATTCATAACTGAAGAAGAAAGGCATGAGATTAAAACTGCAACTAAAGGGCATGTACAATCGTTAAAGTCAATGTCAAGTGGTGAGCAAAAGAAAATTGTTTTAAAACACTTACTTAGCACCAACTTAGAATATATAATACTCGATAATCCTTTTGACAATTTAGATATTAAATCTAAAGAGCAACTAAAAATTACATTAGAAGAATTAGCATCTGAAATTACATTTATTTTACTCATTAGCAGAAAAAGTGATGCTTTAGGTTTTATCAAAAACCAATACACCTTAAATGAAAATGGAAAATTATCTGAAATAGAAGAAATTAAACAATCTACTTTTAAAGAAGATTATTTTCAATTTAAAATTCCAGCTCCATTAGAAGAAATAGAATACTCAGATGAAATTTTAATTCACTTAAAAAACATCAATGTCAGTTATGACAAAAGACCAATTATTACAAACATAAATTGGACTATTAAAAAAGGTGAATTTTGGCAATTAAAAGGTGCAAACGGAAGTGGAAAAACAACATTATTATCTATGATTACTGGTGAAAACAGTAAAGGTTATGGACAAGATTTATACTTATTTGGTAAGAAAAAAGGAAGTGGAGAAAGCATTTGGGATATCAAGAAAAAAATAGGATACTACTCTCCCACTTTAACTAATAATTTTTACGGAGAACACACCGTACAACACATGCTAATATCAGGCTTAAATGATTCTATTGGCTTATATAAATACCCAACTGAAATACAAATAAGCTTATCGCAAGAGTGGTTAAAGGTTTTAAATATTGAACATTTAAAAAATAAAGTTTTTATAGAATTACCTATTGGCCTACAACGATTAATAATGGTAGCCAGAGCAATGATAAAGCACCCTTTGCTATTGATACTAGATGAGCCTACAGAAAATTTAGATGATGACAGTGCTTCTTTATTTGTTGCTTTAACAAACAAAATAGCATCAGAAAGTAATACAGCAATTCTATTTGTTTCTCATAGAGATGAACCCGGTTTGTTGCCAAAAAATATTTTTGAATTAAATAAAACCGAAAACGGTTCAATAGGAAATATTATTTAATACACTTAAAATAATCTAATCTCCATAAAAAACATTTCAAGACATTAATCTCCTTAATTAGAATTTAGTAGATTGATAACTATTATAGTTTCTCTATTTTCTCTTCATTAAAATTTGAATACTACAAAATATAAAGTTTAAAAAAAATCATTTGTAAGGAGCTCTTTTTTAAGACTACTAATGATTAACAAGCTTCGCTTAAATTCAACACTTTATCAATTCATCTATAAAATAAAGGTTGTGATACTTACGTGATACTTTTTAACTTCATTCGTATTTAACTATGAAAAATATCTTAATAATAGAAGATGATCTTGAAATAATAAAATTATTAGAAATTCATCTAACCGACCAGACATACAAAACTTCAAAGGCAACTGATGGAGCGATGGGGTTAAAAATGGCTTTAGAAAATAACTATGATCTAATTATTCTAGACTTAACATTACCCAATATGAACGGTATTGAAGTGTGTAAAAATGTGAGAGTTAAAAAAAGCACCCCAATAATAATGCTAACAGCTAAATCTGAAGAAATTGATCGTGTTTTAGGTTTAGAGATTGGTGCTGATGACTACATCACAAAACCCTTTAGTATTCGTGAACTGTTAGCTAGGATAAAAGCTGTTATGCGCAGAACAAATACTGTAAAAGAAGAAAACAAAGATTCTTCCTTTATTAATATTGATGGTTTACAAATTGATGTTGACAAAAGAAAAGTATTAGTTAATGATGACAAAATAGAACTCTCTCCTAAAGAATTTGAATTACTTGTTTTAATGGCTAATAACCCAGGAAGAAACTATTCTAGAACAGAATTACTAAATATTATATGGGGCTATAATTTCAATGGCTATGAACATACTGTAAATTCTCATATTAATAGATTAAGAGCCAAAATTGAGTCTGATATGGCAAATCCACATTACATACTCACCACTTGGGGAGTAGGTTATAAATTTAATGAAGATATATACTCATGAGCTCAAAAAACAAAACACTTACCCCAAAGTTAATTAAAAAACTATGGTTTGCGTTTGGCTTACTAGTCTTACTAATGGGAGTATCTTATATATTTATTACTGGTTATTATGCTAATAAATACAATAAAGCAACCATTCAACAAGTCAATGCAAATGTTGCTAACCATGTTATAGCTGAAAAATTTTCAAATGCTTCTCCCTTCTTAGAAGATGGCAGTGTAAACAAACCATTATTTGGTGATTTAATGCATGACATGATGGCTGTAAATCATGCTATTGAAGTTTATTTATTAAATGATGTTGGCGAAGTTTTATATTCTGTTGTATTAAACCATAGTAAAAATGCAGTAACTAAAACTGTATCATTAGCTCCAATAAAAAAATTTATAGCTTCTAATGGAGATATATTTATTGAAGGTGATGATCCAAGAAACCCAGACACAGAAAAAATATTTTCTGCCGCTCCCTACAATGTAGAAGGCAAAAAAGGATATATCTATATCATATTAACCGGTGAAGACTTCTTAAACATTAGCGAAAACCTATTAACATCTTATTTTACACAACTTGGGTTTGGCGCAACTGTTTTAACCATGATTTTTTCTGCGATCATAGGCCTACTTAGCATTTGGTTTTTAACCAAAAACTTAAGACTAATAACAAATACGGTTGTTGATTTTAGAGAAGGTGATTTAAATGCAAGAATAAAAAATCCTGAAGGCTCTGATATTGAAATATTCGCACACTCATTTAATGATATGGCAGATACAATTGTAGATAATATGGAAAAAATGAAATCTGTTGACACACTAAGAAGAGAATTAATTGCAAATGTTTCTCATGATTTACGTACACCTTTAGCTATATTAAAAGGTTATATTGAAACATTGCAAATCAAAAAAGATACTCTATCAGAAAAAGAGAAAGATAATTATTTACAAATAACACATGATAATGTAGATAAACTATCTAATTTAATTCATCAATTATTTGAATATTCTAAATTAGAAGCTGAGCAAATATCACCCATAAAAGAACCTTTTTCAATTACTGAATTGTCATATGATTTAATTGCAAAATTTAAAGTTATTGCTCAGAAAAAAGAAATTATTCTCACATTAGATTGCCCTGAGGAAAACTGCATGGTTTATGCTGATGTTAGCTTGGTAGAAAGAGCTTTACAAAATCTTATTGAAAATGCAATTAAATACACCAACCCATATGGTGCTGTAACACTTTCTTTAAATAATTTATCAAAAAATATAGAGATAAATATTTCTGATACAGGCTCTGGGATCCCCGCAACTGAACAACCATATATTTTTGATCGTTACAAACAAGTAGATAAAACCAGCAAGCAAGGAACTGGATTAGGCTTAGCTATCGTAAAAAAGATAATGGATTTGCATGAAACTACCATTACTGTATTTAGTGAACCTAAAGAAGGTAGTTCTTTCGTTTTCAATTTACCTGCTTATCAAGGACAATAAGATGAAACTTAATATGTAGAATAAAAAAAGCACCAAAAATAATTTTTTGGTGCTCAATTTTAAGTGAATAGATTTTATTTATAATAATCTATTGTTCTTTATTTTTAACTTCAATTGTTTTATTTTTTAATGTGTCAAACATAACAGGAGTTGCTATAAACAAAGATGAGTATGTACCTACAACTACACCTATTATCATCGCAAACATAAACCCTCTTAATGAATCACCACCAAAAGCAAATATTGCAATAAGTACAATAACAGTTGTTAAAGAAGTATTTAAAGTTCTACCTAACGTACTGTTTAATGCTAAATTAGTATTATCACCAGCTTTCCAACCTCTTTGACCAATTATCTCTCTAATACGGTCAAATACTACCACGGTATCATTTAGAGAATAACCTATAACTGTTAAGATAGCAGCAATAAAAGCCTGATCTATCTCCATGTTGAAAGGCATAATTTTTCCGAATATAGAAAATATACCAAGTACAATTAATACATCATGGAAAACTGCTACTACAGCACCTAATGAAAATTGCCATTTCTGGAAACGGAATAAGATATATAAGAACACTACTGCTAATGAACCTATAATAGCCCAAAATGCATTATTCTTAATATCATCTGCTATTGTTGGTCCAACTTTTACAGACTGCATAATACCCACTGCTTTTGTATCACTCGCTACAGAGAAATCTTCATAAGACATTCCATCTGGCAAATATTTCTGTACAGTGCTATATAGCTTGTGCTGTATTTCATTATCAACTTCAATACCTTCAACATCTACTTTATAAGGAGTTGTTATTTTAACTTGATTATCTTCTCCAAAAGTTTTTACATTAGTACCACTACCAAATACATCATTTAACTCTGTAGCCATTTCAGAAGGACTAACAGGTTGCTCAAAACGAACTTGATAAGAACGACCTCCAACAAAATCAACACCCTGCTGTAAACCTGGCCCAAAGAATAAAGAATACAAACCAATAATCACTAAAACTGTAGATAAGCCGTAAGCAATTTTTCTTTTAGACAAGAAATTAATATTGATATTCTTAAATAAATTTTTAGTTAAACCTGTAGAGAATTCTAATTTTTTGTCTTTACCTGATAAGTACCACTCAATTAACAATCTTGTTATGAATATTGCCGTAAATAATGATGTTAAAATACCAATTATTAAAGTAGTTGCAAATCCTTTAATTGGACCTGAACCAAAAATGAATAAGATTATCGCAGTTAGACCTGTTGTTATGTTAGCATCTAGAATAGAAGACAATGCATTACTAAAACCATCAGCAATAGCTAAAGATTTTCCTTTACCATTAGCAATTTCTTCTTTTATACGTTCAAAAATAAGAACGTTTGCATCAACAGACATACCAATAGTTAATACAATACCTGCAATACCAGGTAATGTCAATACTGCTTTTATACTTGTTAATACTCCAAAAATTAATAAGATGTTGAATAATAAAGCTATATCAGCAAAGGCACCTGCTCTACCATAATAAAAAATCATCCATAACAACACAAATAACATAGCAATAGCAAATGAATTAAATCCACTTGTAATTGCTTCTTGACCTAATGAAGGCCCAACAATTTCTGAAGCAATAATTTCTGCTCTAGCAGGTAACTTACCAGCTCTAAGAACATTTGCTATATCTTTTGTTTCATTTATTGTAAACTTTCCAGTAATTTCAGTACGACCACCAGAAATACCGCCAACAACAGAACAACCTGGAGCAGTATAAACTTTATTATCTAAAACAATTGCTATACCAGTACCATTTACATTAGCATCACTTGTAAGTTTTTGCCAATCTTTAGCTCCTTTAGTATTCATACTCATACTAACAGCAGGCCTATTACTAGCGTCAAAAACATCACTTGCACTACTAACAACATCACCACTAATTCTTGGCGCTCCTGCACGGTTAGATTTTAAAGCATACAACCCAACTATCTCAGATCCTTCTGTTGGTCTTTCCCATAAAAATTTTACAAACTGTAATTCTTTTGGTACTAACCTTTTTATTTCCGGCATATTTAAATATGCACTTATTTGAGCCGTATCATTAACTGAAGCTCTAATAAAAGAATAACTATTAGGGTCAGCAGGAATTAATAAATTTACTAATGGATTTACTTGACTAGCAAAATCTATTGAATCTTGAGAAACATCAGAAAGCAAAGAATCTATTTCAGATTCTTGTTTTGAAATTGTCTCTTCTGGTTTTTCAACCTCAACAATTGTTTTTAATTTTTCATTAGCATCATACAAAAACTTATTCAACAACTGATTATCAGGTCTGTAAGTTTCCCAAAATTCTAATTGAGCTGTACTAGAAAGTAATTCTTGTGCTCTTGCTATATCTCTAGCTCCTGGTAATTCAACCAATATACGTCCTGAAGTTCCTTCTCTTTGAATATTTGGTTGTGTAACACCAAAACCATCTATACGCTCTCTTAACACCTCAAAGGCTGAAACTATAGATTCATCAATTTTAGTTCTAATAATTGGCTTAACCTGATCATCAGACATCTGAAAATTAATAACATCACTTAACCCTTTGTTTGCAAAAACTTCTGGCGAAGCTAACTTCGTATCTCCTTTTATATTATCAAAAGCTTCAAAGAATAGGTCTACATAAGTATCACTACTATTTTTAGAAGCTGCATCAGCTTCAGCTAAAGCTTTATTAAAAATTGGATTTTTAGTGTTATTAGCTAATCCTTTCAAGATATCTTTTACAGATATTTGTAAGGTAACATTAATACCACCCTTTAAATCTAATCCTTTATTAAGCTCTTTTTTCTTCGCATCATTATAGGTTGTAAAACCTAAAATTGATTCATCTCCAATAGAGTCTAAATACTTGACTTCTAAATCTTTTCTTTGATTCAGATAATCATTTTCAGTACTAGCTATACTGTTTACTGCATTACTTGCCGCTTTCTTTTCTACACTATTCGTAATGAACGTGTATGATAATTGGTAAATACTTACCAATCCAAACAAAAAAGCGAAAAGCTTTATAAGACCTTTATTTTGCATTAGTTACTATATTAATTTCTGGTTTTTTTTGTAAGCGTGCAAATATATCATTTAAGAAAGGAAATGACAATAATTTTTTGCATTTAAAAGTAAGGGCAATTATCACATTGACAACTGCCCTTACATTTTTATTAAAATAAAGCATTAAAGCTCTAATAACGCATTTGTTTTCTTAACACCTGCTGCACTTTCTTGAATTTTTGCTTTATCAGCATCACTTAAAGTAATGTCAACAATTTGTTCTATTCCGTTTTTGCCTAAAAGAACTGGAACACCTATGCAAATATCATTTAAATCATACTCACCTTCAAGGTAAGCAGAACATGGGAACATTTTCTTTTGATCACAAGCTATCGCTTGAACCATGCTAGAAACTGCCGCTCCTGGAGCATACCAAGCACTTGTACCTAATAATTTTGTTAATGTAGCACCACCAACTTTAGTATCAGCAGCAACTTGTTCTAATCTTTCTTCTGATAAAAATTCAGTGACTTTTATGCTATTACGAGTTGCATGAGCTATTAAAGGAACCATACCTGTATCACTATGACCACCTATTACCATCCCATCAACATCTGAAATTGGAGCTTCTAAAGCTTCTGCTAAACGGTACTTAAAACGTGCACTATCTAAAGCGCCCCCCATACCTATAATTTGGTTTTTAGGAAGCCCTAATGTTTTATGAACCAAATATGTCATTGTATCCATTGGGTTACTAACAACAATTAAAATACAATTAGGAGAATACTTTATAATACTAGAAGAAACTGCTTTTACAATTCCTGCATTAATACCTATTAATTCTTCCCTAGTCATTCCTGGTTTACGAGGAATACCTGAAGTAATGACAGCTACATCACTACCAGCTGTTGCAGCATAATCATTTGTTATACCTGTAATTTTTGTATCAAAACCGTTTAAAGAAGCTGTTTGCATTAAATCCATTGCTTTACCTTCCGCATAACCTTCTTTAATATCTAATAATACTACTTCAGATGCAAAATCTTTAATTGCAATGTACTCAGCACAACTTGCACCAACAGCACCTGCTCCTACTACTGTAACTTTCATTTTATATTTTTTTGTATTGAATTTATTATACCCAAAAATACTCAATTTTAATAGAATAATAGCTCAATAAATTATTTTTAAGCTATCTATTTTGTGGTTTTTCACATAAGAGCAAAGCTCTTTTTGTTAAAAAAACTTACCATATAACGAAAAACTACTCATAATTCCACCTTACATCGAAAAAAAAATAAAAAATCAGTGATTTTTAGTAAATTTAAAGTCCCAAATTAAACCTACTTACTATGAAAAAGCCCCTACTTTTCATAGCACTTTGTGCTATTACAATTTTTATAAGTTGCTCTAAATCAACTATTAATAATGACCCTGTAATTGGTATTTGGACCAATACCATTGAAATTAATTCAACTACAACAAATAACACTATAGAAACTGAATATGAATGGATATTCAATGACGCCTACCTTGGTCGCTACCAAGAATATAATGATAATACGTTAATAATGGAAACAGATTTTTCTTGGAGTAAAGAAGATGATATTTACACGATTACTTATCCTGGAACTGAATTACCTGAAGAAAATGCTAAACTTATTGAAAGTTCTACATTACAAACTACTGAAGGCGATATTTTAGCCACAAAAGAAATAGATTAAACTAATTAAGGGTGGCTTTTAAAAACCTCTTTTAACATACCTGAAAGTTTTTCTTCCGATATAGGTTTTACAATATAACCATTCAACTCTTTATATTCTTTTGCTCGTTTTTTATCTACAGGCAATTCTGAAGATGTCACCAAATAAATATGTATTTTATCTTCAAAATTTATTTTTAATTTTTTAAACTCTTCCAAAAACCCCCACCCATCTAAAAATGGCATATTAACATCTAAAAGAATTATTTTTGGTGCTAGTTTTTTTTCAGCATTACATTTTTTAATAAAATCTATTGCCTGCTCTCCATCTGTAGAGGTATGTATCTCCATTCCATTTGAGAGCCCTTTTAAGATTCTTTTCATAAGATATAAATATATCTCATCATCATCTACAATCAATACATTTCCTTTGTCCATAAGTTTTAAAATTTGATTTTAAAAAGAGTTCCTTCCCCTTCTTTACTTTCAACTGTTATCTGAGCATTTAGTGCTTCAAGTTGCGATTTAACAATAAACAACCCCATTCCTTTACCTGATACATTTCTATGAAACCTCTTATAAAGTTTAAACATATTTGCACTATGCCTTTCTAAATTTATACCCGTTCCATTATCTTTAATATAGAGCACCTTTTCATTGTTTTCTATTCTAGTTTGAAAAATTACGTGTGAATCCACACCATCTCTTCTATACTTTATTGCATTAGATAATAAATTTTGAATAACGCTTTTTAAATAAAATTTTGAAAAACTTATCGATTCCCAAGCATCTAATTCTAATATTACCTTAAAAGAACCTAGTAAAGTTTCTGGAAATTCATTTTTAATTAACGCAATTTGATCTCTTAGATTAATAGATTCTATAGTAATTTCATTCTCATCAAGAATGGCTACATAATTTCTTATATCTTCAGTAAGCTCTGATACACTTTCTGAGACTTTTATTAGTTTTGGAAGCAAGGATTTAATTTTATCAGAATCTTCTTCTTTCTTAATCATATCAATAATAATCGACATACTTGTAACTGGCGCTCTTAAATTATGTGAAACCAAATAATTAAAATCTTTCAATTGATTATTCCGCACTTTTAAACGGTTATTCATCTCTTTAATTTTACTATTTGTAACCTGTAACCGTTCTTTATTCTTTATTAAAGAATTGTTTTTATTCTGTAATTCAACATAAAACTTTTCTTCACGATTTTTACTTGAAACTAATGTAAAAGCTATTATTATTAATGCTATAATTGCAAAGCAATTAAACAAAATAAAGTCTTTATATATATGACCAAGCTTTTCTTTTAATAATTTTGGGTATACTTCATGAACAATAGTCCAATTTGAATCACTAATAACATCTGGATTTATATTATAATTTTCACCAGCTGCAATTAGTATATTTTCTAACGACAAACTTTCATAAGTCCATAAACTGCCTTTTTCAACAAAACTACCCTGCTCTTTAGCTTTAAGACCATTAATATTTAGAAAGTATTTTTCTGAAGCCCCTTTTCTATCATTATTTATTTTATACCCTAAATCTAATGAAGTTGTATTTGAAGTAATGATATTGAAATCTGCATCAACCAAATAAAAATTACTATTTGTAATTTGTGATTTTAAAAGATTTAAAAAGCGTGACATTCTAAAATTTATCACTACAATACCAATTTTTTTACCTAAAACATTAAAAATTGGAGCAACTCCTCTCAATACAGGTTTATACGGCCTTTCATAAACACCATTTTCTTTATTCAAATCTATTGAAGACAAATAAATTTGCCCTTTTTTTAATGAAAGTGCTTTTAAAACATAATCTCTACTAGATTTATCTTGTAACTCACCAACAGTCATTTTATTATCACCTAATCTTTGATAACGCAAAAATTCAACTCCATTTAAATCTATAAATCTAAATTGATCATAATCAGCAAATCCATTTATAAATTTCACATAAGGATCAATAAACTTAGAATGCTTCCCTTTTGGATCAAACTCTACTGGATAAGCAACTCCACTCCAGTATTGAGTAGAGTACACCAAAGAATTACAAAGGTCGAATAAGAAATTTTTCTTATAGCTTACCCCTCTTTTTTCTACCTGCTCTAAACTTGAAAACTTTTCTTTTTTTTGGTATAACCCTAAAATTATAGTCAACACCAATAAAGGAAAATACAAAAGAGCTAAAATTTTAAAAAAACTTCTCCACATAAAACAACAATAAATTTCATAAAAAATGCATTTATCTTAAAATATACGGGGAGACACTTATAAGTAAGACGAGCTAATTTTATATTAAATATACTAAAAAAGGTGTTATTTATAAGTAAAAAACACCTTTTTTAGTAGTAAAAATACTACGAAAATTATTTACATACTGATTTACAGCTATTTAATTATCTGAAACCAAAATTTACACCTACAGATAAGCTATTAAATGCCGCAATTGAATAATCTGCATTTAATCTAAAAAATCCTAATTTTAATTTTGTTCCAATATTTGCAGTTACGCCACTTGCTTTTTTCGTTAAAGAAAAAGGATCTGTAACAGACTGCTGAAAAGGACCTGAAGTAACGTTATAAGTACCTAGAATATCCGTTTCAGACTTACCCGTCAGATAACCAATACCACCATAAAAATTTATTATAGGTAATTTAGTAGATACAACTGCTTGAAAAACCCATGTATTCACATCTGTTTCAATTCTTTGATTTTCACCTGAAACAATACCTGTATCAGTAAAATCATAACTACCATCTAAATGCGTATACCCAACAACACCTGATATTGCAACTGGCCAAACTTTCTCTAATGGCAAAAGACTAGTAAACTCATGCTGTAAGCCAACACCATAAAACCCCATTGAAGCCTCTTCTGTATCTATTTTAGGTAAAAAACGAGCTTTAATTTCTGTACCTTTTACCAAACCAACACTTACCTGTACAAACGCAGATGGAAGAAAGTTTATATTTTCCGAAGCTAAACCGGTTGGTAACTCGAATTCTTCTCTAAACAACCCATCTTCATCTTCTACATAAACCATTACATTATCAATATCACCTAAACCTGTAGATACTGTTTTTGATATACTACCATCTACAAACTGGATATTCTCATAATCTACTGTATTCAAAACAAAAGATTTTTTATTTTCTTTATTTTTAAAGGAAGCCGCATTTGCTATTATAGAGATTTCAAAACCCAATAAAGGTTTTGCTTCAGCAGAATTGTACCAACCGTTAGATACACTATACATTAAACCCTCAGATACTGGCGCCATATAATCATTAGTAAATAGCTCTGCATCATCAACTCCAGCAGCAAAAACCTCATTAATATTAGCTTGAGAAATAGCCAATGAACTACTCAATAATAGGACAAAAAATAAAATAGATTTCATAATTTTTTACATTTTACCCTAAAACTAAAAAACTCGCACTAATAGTGCGAGTTTTTGTTGTGTAACTATATGTTTTTATGCGTCAATGTTCGCATAAACAGCATTTTTCTCAATAAATTCTCTACGCGGAGGCACCTCATCGCCCATTAACATAGAAAATACACGGTCAGTTTCCGTAGCATTATCAATAGTAACTTGCCTTAAAGTTCTAAACTCAGGATTCATGGTTGTATCCCACAATTGCTCCGCATTCATTTCACCAAGACCTTTATATCTTTGAATACCAACACTACCGTTGAAGCTTTCTGCTATTTCATCACGTTCTTTATCATTCCAAGCGTAACGTTTCTTCTGTCCTTTTTTAACTAAATACAAAGGAGGTGTTGCTATGTATACATGACCACCCTCTATTAACTCTCTCATGTATCTAAAAAAGAATGTAAGAATCAAAGTTTCAATATGACTACCATCAACATCGGCATCACACATGATGACTACTTTATGATATCTTAATTTATCTAAATTTAAAGCTTTACTATCCTCTTCTGTACCAATAGTAACACCTAAAGCTGTATAAATATTTTTTATTTCTTCGTTCTCAAAAACCTTATGAGTCATGGCTTTTTCTACATTCAAAATTTTACCTCTTAATGGTAAAATTGCTTGAAACATACGATCACGACCTTGCTTAGCAGTACCACCTGCCGAATCTCCCTCAACAAGAAATACCTCACAATTTTCAGGATTTTGATCAGAACAATCAGATAATTTTCCAGGTAAACCACCTATACTCATTACTGTTTTACGTTGCACCATTTCACGAGCTTTAGTCGCTGCATGACGCGCTGTTGCCGCTAATACTACTTTTTGAATAATAGTTTTAGCATCTTCAGGATTTTCCTCTAAATAATTAGTCAACATTTCAGAAACCGCCTGACTTACTGCACTTGAAACTTCTCTGTTACCTAACTTAGTTTTTGTTTGACCCTCAAATTGAGGCTCACCAACTTTTACTGAAACAATTGCTGTAAGACCTTCTCTAAAGTCATCACCTTGAATCTCAAATTTTAATTTATCTAACATTCCAGAAGCATCAGCATACTTCTTTAAAGTACCTGTTAAACCTCTTCTAAAACCTGATAAATGTGTACCACCCTCGTGTGTATTAATATTATTTACATATGAATGCAAATTTTCTGTATATGATGTATTATACACCATTGCAACTTCTACTGGAATTCCGTTTTTCTCACCTTCCATAGAAATCACATTATTGATTAGTGGTTCTCTATTTCCATCTAAGAATTTTATAAATTCTTTTAATCCTTCTTCAGAAAAGAAACGTTCTTCAAGAAATCCACTCGGACTATCTTTATCTTTTTGTCTCTTATCTGTCATTGTTATTGACACACCCTTATTCAAATACGAAAGCTCACGCATTCTATTTGAAAGAGTTTCATAACTAAACTCTGTAGTTTGTGTAAATATGGTTTCATCAGGATAAAAAGTAACTTCAGTTCCTCTTATTTCTGTTTCACCAATACTTTTTACCGGATAAAGTGCTTTACCTTTTTCATACTCTTGTTCATAGATAGTTCCGTTACGAAAAACTGTAGCTTTCAAGTGTTTAGATAAAGCATTTACACAAGATACACCTACACCATGCAAACCACCAGAAACCTTATAAGAATCTTTATCAAACTTACCACCTGCACCAATTTTAGTCATTACAACTTGTAAAGCCGACACACCTTCTTTTTTGTGCATGTCTACAGGAATACCACGACCGTTATCTCTAACTGTTATAGAATTATCTTCGTTTATTGCAACACTAATAGTATCACAATGTCCACCCATCGCCTCATCAATAGAGTTATCTACAACCTCATATACTAAGTGATGTAAACCTCTTACGCCTACATCTCCAATATACATGGACGGACGCATACGCACATGTTCCATACCCTCTAGGGCCTGAATACTATCTGCAGAATAATTATTCTTCTTTTGCTCGTCTTTATTTGCTTCTTCGCTCATAAATAAAATGGTTTCAATATAAATTTAGCAATCTTACAAATATAACGATTACCAAAACGAATATAGGATTTAAGCACAACTCTACCTATTAAGTTATCAACAATAATTGTGAAAAATATTAAGCTTAAGAACATTCTAACACCCCATAACAATAACTATTAAGACTAAAGAAGCACCCAAATAGGGTGCTTCTTACGGACTAATTATAATTAATACTGAAAACAGTGCTAACTCGTTGTTAAAATACTATCCTTTTGAATAAGCATCAGCATGTACATTTGCCACTGCTCTACCCGAAGGATCATTCATGTTTTTAAAGGCTTCATCCCACTCTAAAGCTATTTTAGTGCTACAAGCTACCGAAGCTTCTTGTGGCACACATAACGCCGCTGCATCTGATGGAAAATGCTCTTCAAAAATTGAACGGTAATAAAATTCTTCTTTTGATGTTGGTGTTTGTAATGGGAACCTGAATTTAGCATTTGCTAATTGTTCATCAGAAACCTCTGTATTTACTACTTCTTTTAAGGTATCAATCCAGCTATACCCTACTCCATCAGAAAATTGCTCTTTCTGTCTCCAAGCTACAATTTCAGGAAGCATATCTTCAAAAGCTTTACGAACAACCCATTTCTCCATACGTTCTCCGTTGATCATTTTATCTTGAGGATTAATACGCATCGCAACATCCATAAATTCTTTATCTAAGAATGGCACACGACCTTCAATACCCCAAGCTGCAAGAGATTTATTTGCACGTAAACAATCATACATATGTAGCTTACTTAATTTTCGAACTGTTTCTTCATGAAACTCTTGTGAATTTGGCGCTTTATGGAAATATAAATACCCACCAAACAACTCATCTGCTCCTTCACCAGAAAGTACCATTTTAATACCCATAGATTTAATAACTCTCGCCATTAAATACATTGGAGTGGAAGCTCTAATGGTAGTAATATCATATGTCTCAAGGTTATAAACTACATCTTTAATAGCATCTAAACCTTCTTGTATAGTAAACTTTATTTCATGATGAACAGTTCCGATATGGTCTGCTACTTTTTGAGCCGCAGCTAAATCAGGAGAACCTTCTAAACCTACTGAAAATGAGTGTAATTGAGGCCACCATGCATCTTTAGTATCACCAGATTCTACTCTTTTTTGAGCATATTTTTTAGCAATTGCAGATGTTACAGAAGAATCTAAACCACCTGAAAGTAAAACTCCATAAGGTACATCAGACATTAATTGTCTATGCACTGCAGCTTCTAATGCTTCTTTTATTTCTTGAATACTAGTTTCATTATCTTTTACAGCATCATATTCCATCCAATCTCTAGAATACCACTTTTTTAATTCTCCATCAGAACTATGTAAATAGTGCCCAGGAGGGAAAAGTTCTATTTTAGTACATGTACCTTCTAAAGCCTTTAACTCTGAAGCTACATAGAATGTTCCATTTTTATCCCATCCCATATATAATGGAATAATACCCATATGATCTCTTGCTACAAAATATTCGTCTTTTTCAACATCATAAATTGTAAAGCCAAAAATACCATTCAACTCATCAATAAAGTTTGGACCTTTTTCTTGATATAAAGCAAGAATTACTTCACAGTCAGATTCTGTTTTAAAATTATATTTTCCTTCGAATTGTTTTCTTAACTCTCTATGATTATAAATCTCACCATTAGCGGCAAGAACCAAATTATTATCTTCACTAAATAAAGGTTGAGTACCCGATGCTGGATCTACAATAGCTAAACGCTCATGTGCCAATATTGCTTTATCATTTGCAAATATCCCGCTCCAGTCTGGTCCTCTATGTCTAATTTTTTTAGACATCTCTAGTAACTGTGGTCTTAAGTCCTCAGTACTCTCTTTTACATCAAATGCACATACTATTCCACACATATCTTTCTATATTATAAGAAATTCTTAAGCAAAGATGCACTTTATGCTTTTATAAAAAAACATTAATTATAAAAATGATTTCATTTTAAAACAAATAATAGTACAAATTAATAAATATGTAATTTATAAATATGATTTAGATAAAAATTCTCTTTTTTTGTAAGTTTAATAAAATAGACCGAACTTAGTAGTATAAAATAAATTAGCATAATAGCTCTTAATCTCAATTAAACGATGAAAAAAATTCTTGCAGTAACATCATTATTAGTATGTTTAGTTTTTACAACAAACGCAAACGCACAAAAATTTAGCAGTTTAGACAAAAGCCCAATGGATGCTACTGCTTACCCAACTAGTTACAAAGTAGCTGATAAATTGGTTAAAGTTACTTATAGTAGACCTCAACTTAAAGGTCGTTCTGTATCTGAACTTGCCCCTGCAGGTGCTGTATGGAGAACAGGTGCAAACGAATCTGTCGAAATAACTTTTTACAAAAACACTAATTTTGGTGGTAGTGCAGTTAAAGCCGGAACATATTCTTTATTTACAATACCAGGTTCTAAAGAATGGACAGTTATTTTAAATTCTAAATTAAACCAATGGGGTGCTTATTCATATGATGAAAATGCTGATGTACTTAGAGTAAAAGGAACTGTTAGTTCTGACTCTGAGTCTCTTGATGCTTTTTCTATTACTTTTAATGAAGAAAGCAATGGAGCATCATTAGTTTTAGGCTGGGGAACTGTTAGAGTTTCTGTTCCTGTAGACACAAAAATGTAAACCAATTATTTACATAAATATCAAAACCCGAAGCACTTACTTCGGGTTTTTTATTTTAAAAGAATAACAAACAATTAATAAAAAAAGATAGATAGTAGTACATTTGCTACATGTTAAAGGAATATTTAAAAGCCATTACTTTATTTCTTAAAAGTTCTAACCTGTATAGAGGTATAGTACAAACTACAGCTGTAATTACTCCACTTATAACTTTTTATTTTTTTAGCGATATTTCATACGCTATACCAATAGCCATAGGTGTTTTTTTAAATGCCCCAAGTAATATTCCTGGTACACTTAAAAGAAAAGCATCAACAACTTTAGTAAGCATTCTACTTACCATGTTAGTCACTTTACTTGTTTCTTTTTCAAGAATTCATTTTGCATTTTTAATAATTACTTTAGGCATACTTTCTTTCTTTATTTCTTTAATTTCAGCTTATGGATTTAGGGGATCATTAATTGCTTTCTCAGGATTATTAGCTATTGTACTAAGTCTGGCAAATAAAGTTTCTGGGATAGATATTTGGATACATACAGGATTAATTGGCATTGGTGGCTTATGGTTTTTAGTTGTCGTTTTTATTTCTCACTGGATAGCACCTAAAAAGGATGAAGATCAATTAATTTCAGAAACTTTATATTTAACAGGGCAATATTTAAAAATTAGAGGAAAGCTCCTTTTAAAAAAGACACAACGTGATAAATTATTAGTTGAAATACTAAAAATTCAAACACAACTTAATGAAAAGCACGAAGTATTAAGAGAATTACTTTTGAGTGAAAGAACAAAAACTGGTCGTTCACATTTTGATGAAAAAAGAGTTCTTATTTTTATTGCGCTTATTGACATTCTTGAACTTGCATTAGCAAACACAATTGATTATACAAAAATTGATGCAATTGTAAATGATAAAAATTTACTTAAAGAGTTTAAAAAATTAAACCTAACAATGGGTAAACACCTACAAGTGTTATCTGAAAAATTAATAAACAAGAAAAAAGTACAAAGCAAAACTGAACTTTTAGATGGTTTAGCTAACGTTGAAAAATCAATAGAAAAATACAAAAAATCAACTAATATTTCTCAGCGCCGAGAAGCAATAATTATACTTCGAAATTTACTAGATTATCAAGCACAACAAATAGCAAAAGTACGCTCTATAAGGCGCGTAATGAACAATGTTAATGGCGCCAAAAAAGTAAAACTAAAAAGCAATGAAGCCGCCCAATTTATTACTCCCGAAGAATATAATCTTCAAATTTTAGCTGAACATTTTACAATAAACTCCCCTATTTTTAGACATGCATTACGCTTATCTATTACTGTTTTATTCGGTTTTTTATTTGGGACAATAGTAGGTGTTAAAAACCCGTATTGGATTGTATTGACATTAATTGTATTAATGAGACCTAGTTATGGCCTTACCAAAGAGCGTTCAATAAATAGAATTATAGGCACTTTAATTGGTGCTGCATTTGCAACATTAATT
The DNA here is from genome assembly GCA_947496695.1 of uncultured Cellulophaga sp. Classification (GTDB taxonomy): domain Bacteria; phylum Bacteroidota; class Bacteroidia; order Flavobacteriales; family Flavobacteriaceae; genus Cellulophaga. Next base: position 171,218 of record CANMEI010000003.1, read on the forward strand.
ATACTTATTACGTCAAACACTATAGTGTACATGATATTAGCAACACTATCATTAACTATAGCTCTAGGCTTATTACAACAAAGCTATAGGTCTGCCGCCGCATTTATTACCATAAATGTAATTTTTATTTACACTTTAATAGAACCAAATAATTTAGCTGTAATTCAGTTTAGGGTTATTGATACAGCTATTGGTGCTGCTCTTGCTGTTTTAGCTAATTATTTAATATGGCCTACTTGGGAATTTATGAACCTCAACCCCATTATTATTGAAACTATTAAAAAAAATAAAGCATATTTATTGGCTATAAAAGAAATTTACCACACCAAACAAATAAACAATTTATCATACAAAGTGCCCCGAAAAGAAGCCTTTTTAGCCATTAGCAATTTAAACGCTGCTTTTCAAAGAATGACTCAAGACCCAAAGTCAAAACAAAAAGAAATGGGGCTTATTTATGAAATGGTTACACTTAACAATACGTTCGTATCTGCATTAGCATCTATGGGTAGTTTTATTCAAAGTCATGAAACTACTTCTTCAAGTGAAAATTTTGATGCATTTATAATGCACATAGAAAATCAATTAGAAAATACCGAAGCACAGCTAAATAAAGATAAAACCGCTATAATTAAAGAGCATTTAAATATCGATACCGCACAAAAAGCACTTAAATATTCGTACACAAAATTATCTAAAATTAGAGACAAAGAGATAAAAGAAGGCAAAACTGTTATTGATAAAAAAATGCGCCTCCATTTGCAAGAAGCGCATTTAATTCAAACACAGTTAAATTGGTTAAAAGTATTATCCGAAGACATTAATAGAACTACAAAAAAGTATACTAAAATGTTTGCTCATAAATAAATTATTTCACCTTTTCACCTGAGATATATACTTTTTCTGCTTTCACATGTGCAATTTCTTCCTCAGGAATTACCATAATATCTTTATCTAAAATGGTAAAATCAGCTAGTTTACCAACTTCAATACTTCCTTTTTCATCTTCTTCAAAATTACTATAGGCCGCCCAAATTGTCATTCCTTTTAGTGTTTCTTCTCTAGTTAAAGCGTCTTTAGACTGAAAACCTCCTTCAGGGTAATTTTCTGTATCTTTTCTAGCAACAGCAGCATGAAAAGTTAAAAAAGGGCTTACTTGTTCTACAGGAAAATCTGTTCCTAATGCAATCATGCCTGACTTAATTAAAAGAGTTTTAAAAGCATAGGCTCCAGGCATTCTATCTTCCCCTAACCTATCTTCTGCCCAATACATATCGCTTGTTGCATGTGTTGGCTGAACTGATGGAATAATCCTATCTTTAAAATAATCAAAATCTGGTGTGTCTAAAATTTGAGCATGCTCAACCTTCCATCTTCTATCTTTTTTACCTTTTAAAGCATTTTTATACGCTCTTAAAACCACTACATTTGCCGAATCACCAATAGCATGCGTATTCATTTGATAATCTGTATTAGCTATTCTGTTTGCTAAACTTTCTATTTCATCAACAGGAGTAACCATTGCCCCAAAGTGATTTTCATGATCTGAATATGGTTTTTTTAAAACAGCACCTCTTGACCCCAAAGCACCATCACCATAAACTTTAATTGATCGCACGTTCAGTTTCTCAGTCTTAATTACTCCTTTGTTTAAAAAATAATCTAGGTTCTCAGGGTAGTTTGATACCATAGCATAAATACGAATTTTTATATCTCCAGTTTGTTGCAAACTATCTATTAATTCAATAGTTTCTCTTGACAATCCTGCATCATTAACTGTAGTCAATCCGTTTTCTATAGAAATTCGTTCAGCATCTTTTAAAGCTTGAATCATTGTTTTTTTGGAAGGCTCAGGTATTACAGCATCTACAAGCTCCATTGGACCATCAATAATAATACCTGATAATTGACCATCTAGTTTATGAATTTCCCCTCCAACAGCAGGAGTTTCTAATGTAATACCAGCCAAGTCTAATGCTTTTTGATTCACTAAATAAGCATGACCGTCAATTCGTTCAATAACTATTGGTGTATCAGGATAAATTGAATCTAATTTCTCCTTTGTCGGAAATTCTTTTACCTCCCAATCATTTTGATCCCATCCACGGCCGTATATAAATTCTTTCTGATTCTTTTTTTGAAAAGTCACAATACTATCTACTACTTCAGTAAAACTTTGTGTACCTACTAAGTTAACAGCTTGTTGATTTAAACCTAGTCTATAAAAATGACAATGAGCATCTATTAAACCAGGAACTATTGTTTTACCATTGGCATCAAGCTTATCTGATGCCTCATATTTTTTTAACAATTCATCGCTAGTACCAACCGCAACAAAATTGCCATCTTTTACAGCAAATGCTTCGGTTTTTAAAAACTCACTATCAACCGTATAAACATTTGCATTTACTACAATTAAATCTACTTTTTCTTTAGGTGTTTCACAAGCCACAAGGCAAACAGCTATTGCTATTATTAGTTTTTTCATTAATAGAATTGGTCTTTTATTACTGAATATTTATCAGTACAAATTACAATAAGTAAGTAATACTTGCAATATCGATTTTAGAACTAGAACAACAGCATTTATAAAAGCTTTTAATTAAGTTTGCAATTCTAAAATTTCAAATATGATTTCTGTAGATAATATTGCGGTAGAATTTAGTGGCGACACACTTTTTAGTGATGTTTCATTTGTAATAAACGAAACAGACAAGATTGCCTTAATGGGTAAAAATGGAGCTGGAAAATCTACTATGATGAAAATTATCGCAGGAGTTCAAAAAGCAACTCGTGGTAACATCCGTTTCCCGAAAGAAGCAGTTATTGCTTACCTACCGCAACACTTATTAACAGAAGATAATTGTACTGTTTTTGAAGAAGCTTCTAAAGCTTTTGCTCAAGTTTTTGAGATGAAAGACGAAATGGATAAGCTGAATAAAGAATTAGAAACCAGAACAGATTACGAATCTGATGATTACATGAAACTTATTCAAAGAGTTTCTGATTTAGGTGAAAAATATTATGCTTTAGAAGATATTAACTATGAAGCTGAAGTTGAAAAAGCATTAGGCGGATTAGGTTTTAAACGTGAAGATTTTCACAGGCAAACAAGTGAGTTCAGTGGTGGTTGGCGTATGCGTATTGAGCTTACCAAAATACTATTACAAAAACCTGATTTAATTTTATTAGATGAGCCAACAAACCACGTAGATATAGAGTCGGTTATATGGCTTGAAGATTTTTTATTAAATAAAGCCAAAGCTGTAGTTGTAATCTCTCACGATAAAACATTTATTGATAATATTACAAACCGTACTATTGAGGTAACTATGGGGCGTATTTATGACTACAAAGCTAACTACTCGCATTATTTACAATTACGTGAAGAACGCCGTAGCCATCAAATAAAAGCCTATCAAGAACAACAAAAATTTATTGCCGATAATCAAGCATTTATAGATCGTTTTAAAGGTACTTACTCTAAAACAAACCAAGTAACTTCTCGCGAACGTATGCTTGAAAAATTAGAAATTATTGAGATTGATGAAGTAGATAATTCCTCATTAAGATTGAAATTCCCTCCTGCGCAACGTTCTGGCGATTACCCAGTAACTGCAACAGATTTATCTAAAAAATATGGCGAGCACATTGTATTTAAAAATGCAAATATGAGTATTTCTCGTGGTGAAAAAGTTTCATTTGTTGGTAGAAATGGTGAAGGAAAATCTACCATGATAAAAGCGATTATGGGTGAAATTACTTTTGATGGAAAATGTGAACTTGGCCATAACGTTAAAGTAGGCTATTTTGCTCAAAATCAAGCATCACTTTTAGATCCAGATTTAACTGTTTTTCAAACGGTAGATGAAGTTGCCAAAGGTGATATCAGAACCCAAATAAAAAATATACTGGGAAGGTTTATGTTTGGCGGTGATGATGTTGAGAAAAAAGTAAGTGTACTTTCTGGTGGAGAAAAAACAAGATTAGCAATGGTTAAATTATTACTAGACCCTGTAAACTTATTAATACTTGATGAACCTACAAACCACTTAGATTTAAAATCTAAAGATGTATTAAAAGAAGCTCTTTTAGATTTTGACGGCACACTTATATTAGTATCACATGATAGAGACTTTTTACAAGGTTTATCTCAAAAAGTATTTGAATTTAAAGACAAACGTGTTATTGAGCATTTTGAAACCATAGATGCTTTCTTAAAAAGAAATCATATTGAAAATTTAAAAGAAATAGATTTAAAATCATAACTAATTAAGCACAATTCTCATATCCTTTAGGAAAAGGACGATATGCATAATATTGTAACACTTCTTCTATAGCTAATTTTAATGCTTTATTAATAGGTACTATAATATTACCTAATCTAAAATCTATTTGAGAAAGGTTCATGTAATAATCTGTAAATATTGGCACATATAAACCTTCAGCCATTGCTATTTTTGTAGCCTCATATTGCTCTGCCTGCCCTTCTTTAATAATTTTACAAGTAGCCAAACGCATTTCTCCGAACTTATCTCTAGTAGCACCGTAACCAAATAAACGGCAAATTAAACCTCTATATTGATAGTCACTACATTTACCATTATCACTATTCACAATTGAAAGCGGTTGATAAATATGACAAACTGGACTTGAATTACCATTTAATTCATCCAGTGTTTTTAAAGCCGTACCATTTAAAAATAAATGAAAAGCCCATGGCAGAAACTCTAATGGAGAAGCATCAACAGTTGCATAAGTACAACATTTTCCACATCCCGCTTTACAATGTAAATTTGATTTTGATTGAAAAGTTGCAATTTCTTTGTCTAGACCTGCATACAAAATATCAACAGCATTAACTCTCTTTTCTATAGACATTTAAGGGTATATATATCTTAACGAAAGTACGCTAAATAGCAATCCCTTGTACATTTATTTATAAAGGTTTAGCAATTAAATAAATTGAACCTTAATCTTCATAATAATTATTTGCAAAATTACTATTATCAGGTTTTGAAATCATAAATTCTACTCTACGATTTTTAGATCTTAAAACCTCTTCTTCATTACTAACTACAGGTTTTCTAAAGCCAAAACCTTTCCATGTAATACGATTTTTATTTAATCCTGATTTTACTAAAAACTTAGCAACTGTGGCAGCTCTTTTATCTGACAAATCATCATTATATTCTTTTGTACCCATAGCATCAGTATGCCCGTATAAATGGATATTTAATTTAGGATTTTTTTTAAGGAAAAATACTAAATCTGTCAATTGTTGATTGTAATTAATTTCAATATTGGTTTCATCAAAATCAAAAAGCAAATCATTTATAACATATATTTGGTTTTGATTGTACGAAGGAATTAAACTAACCGAAACCATATCAATAAAATAATAAGCTGATTTCCGAGAAGCTTTTTTCACCTCTTGCTTAAAAGTATTTTCATCACTATTAAAATTACCTAAGGTTAAAAAACTCTCTTCTCCTTGAGCAAGTATTGTAGTTGAAACTTCTACCCAATTATCAGTATCTGTTAAGTACTTTTTTAAAGGTATTCTTTTATAGTTGACGTTAGAGTTATTATTAAAATACCTAACATCTAAATGCTTTGAAGTATTTAAACTCAACTTACTTTTGGTAAGCAAAACATCAAACTCTTTAATTGCAAACTCAACATTTTCAGCCAAGTTTACCATAAAAGATACTTTATACAATTTATCTTTTTCTAGAGGTTTTTTTAATTCGGCTGTAATATACTCCCGATAATCTTTTGGAGCATACAAGTACATACCTGCATATGCCGAACCATGATATGGTTTTTGTGAACCTATAAAGTTATCTTCTACAGGAAGTTCTGTACTGCATGTACTAAAGTAATCGGTAGTTCCTAAAGTAGGTTTGTGCCAATTTTTAGCATCAATATCTAAAGAACCAAATTTTTCAGGACATCTAAGATTCTCTTCAAAACTTGGGTTTTTTACTAAGTTTTGACCTTTTACTGAAAAATTAATAAACGCTAAAAACAAAAACACGATTTGGGAATAATGTTTCATTTAATTATTATTTTAATTTACAAATGCTAAATTAATCAATTTTTAACGAAATTTCTTACAATACAATATATAAAATAGCATTTTGTATAGATGAAATACCAAAATCATATGTTAAATAGTATTTTTGAATAAAATTAACATTGTTAAACCTAAGTAAAAACCACCACCTTTATCATAATTAAGCTTATGATAAAGGTGGTGGTCATAATTTATAGTGTCAAATAGTCTTTTTAATGATTCAAAAAAACATTAAAAATCAAACTTATAAGTAGCTCCTGCTAATAATTGAAAACCTTGTACAGGGTAATTTGCCCAACGTAAGTAACCATTATTACCAATATTATTAGCTTTTGCAAAAATTGAAAGTTGTTCGTTAAACCTATATCCTAAATTTGCATTTATATCAAAATAACTACTTAAAGTTACTATTTCAGAAGGGTAATCTTCAATCTCAGTATCAGCAACCACTGTTGCTGCAATATCTTCACGCTCACCTACATAAAATATATTAACACCTGCAAACCACTTTTCACCTATTTGATAATCGGCAAACAATGATCCTTTTACTTTTGGTAAATTCCAAGCAGGATTATCAGTTTCTGTATTATAAGTATAGGCCTCAGCACTTACACCTAAGGTAAAGTTTCTTCTAATATCAAGATTTAACTCACCAAATATTCCTAAAATTTTTATATCATCATAAAACACTTCAAATGAATTACGGTATGTATACCCTTTTTCATCATCTCTAAACTCATTTAAAGGATTCCACTTGTATAAAGGACTCTTATTTTCAGTTTTATACGATGCTTTTGCATTATAACTCAAGTTTGGCAATAACTGTCCTTTAATACCTACGTAGGCATTGTATTTTCTATCAGTAGGCTCAATACTTAATGTCGGAGATACATAAGGGTTTTCTTCTACAAAGCCATAAAAAGAATTTTGAACCAATTCTCCTTGAATTCCACCATAAGCAATTACAGTATCATCAACCAACCTATAACTTGCCGTAATATCTGGATAGATATAAAAATTACTGTCGCTATTTTCATTATCCATTCCAAAAACAACATTTACACCTAAATCCAAAGTTAAATCGTCACGTAATATTCTTATACTAGGTCCTACTCCTACTTGAAATAAGCTATAATCTATTCCTTCTGTATTCTCTACACTATTTACATCTGCATTTGCAAAACTACCCCCTAAATAATCTAGTTTAGCTTTGAAAGTTAAATTTTCATCTTGAATTGGAAATTGTGCTGTCCCATTTAAAACTACTCTATTTTCACCTGAACTTGTAGCATCCCAAAAACGACGTATAAGTACGTCTGCACTTTCAAAATAAGCATCTTCTACATTAATATGACCTGCAATTTCTGCATTAAAATAATTCTGAGTCGGATCTATAGCATCAACTTCTTCATCTGTATATAAACCTTCTGGCACTCCATACCAATTGTATAATTTGTGTTGTAAAACAAGATCTGTTCCCCAATCTAAATAACGATCTGTTTTTGAGTAGGAAGCTGCTAGTTTTGTGTTATAAAAAATATTTTTAAGTGCCATACTATCAATTGGCGCACGTGATGAATGGTGTGTTAAACCAATATCTAAACGTTCTTCTCTACTTAAAGCTCTGCTTGTATATAAATCTGCCACTGCATTGTCATAAGTTCCAAAACCTAATGAGGCATAAGAATTATACAATATTGGAGGTGGAATTTTTTCTACTTTTGACGCTTTCCCTTTTGCTGGTGTAAAAGTTGAAGCTACAGGAACAGAATTAATACTGTAATTAATTGCTTTTTTCTTTAAAGCTATAGAATCGTTTAATACAGGTATTGATTTTATTTTAAAAACATCAGAAATTGTAGGTTTATAAGCCTTAACTACCGTTACTGTTTCTGTACCAATACTGTCTTTTTCTTTATCTTGAGCTATTGCAGACTGTAAAAAGCCCAACAAAGCTAATGCGAATATTTTTATGTGCTTGTGCATATAGTGTCTCTTTTGCAACGTGATTTTAATTTTCAGGATTTACAGATGAATTGCGCTGTGCCTCTTTTGACTTTATTCTAAAGGCCTCTTTTTTAGCTTCTTCAACAACAGCAGGATATTGTTCAAAATTAACAATCACACTATCTAAAATATAAGTTGCTTGGTAGGCATCACCTAACTCATCAAAGTTTTTTGCCATGATAATTAAACCTTTTCCTCCCCATTCTTTATAAGCTGCATAATCTTTAGCTAATTTTTGAACTGATTCATTTGAACCTTCGTAATCATTTTCTTTATTCTTAAAATACGCATCATAATACAATGCTTCTGCAGCAATTTCTCCTGTAGCAATAGGTAACACTTTTGCGTAAGCATCTTTCGCTTTAGTTATATCATTAGTTTGTATTGCTGAGCGAGCAATCATTATTTGCGCATCACTTTTAATACGATTATCAATTTTTGAAGTTACTAATACTTTATCTGCATAAGCGATAGTTTTAGAATAATTACGTTTATTATAATAGCCTTTCATCAAATTAGATTGTGCAAAAGTTATATTCTGTTGAATATTTGCTGTACGCTCTAACTCCTCTAAATAAGGGATTGCAGTTTCAAAATCATTTCTGTTTGTGTAAATTTCACAAACTCTAGTTAATGACTGTTCAGAATATTCACTTGAACCTCTAGCTATTACATTCTTGTAATTAACCAAAGCATTGTCTTTTTCATCTTTACCGTAATACAATTGCGCTAAAGTGAAATTCGCATTAAGTGCATGTATTCCTTTAGGAAATTCTTTTGTATACTTTTCAAAACCACGAATTGCAGCATCTGCATTTCCTTCAATATATTTCTGATTAGCAGATTCGTATGTTGCGTTATCTAACTCAGCATCTGTAACTTCAACAAAATCTAAACCTCTCACCCATGAAGCATACTCATCAACTCTACCTAAATCAACATATATCAGTTTTGCCGTAGCAACAGATTGTATTGCTTCTTGAGTATTTGGATAGTCACGTACTACTGTTTTAAATTTTGATAATGCCTCTTCACTTCTATTACTATTATAATAAACTAAACCTTGACGAACAATTGCTTTTGGTATTAAAGAACTGCCACTATATTCATTAATTAATTTATCATAAATACGCATGCCTTCTGATTCTTTATTAGAGCGCACATAGGTGCCACCCAACTCAAACAAAACATCGTCTTTTAAAGTTGACTTTGGATAACGACTAATAAATGCATTTAACTCTTCAATTTTTGTTCCAGATCTATCTACAAAACCGTAACTAATTGCTTTTTGAAATGCTGCATAGTCTTTTTCATTACCTGTACCTTTTAAAGCTTCATTATAGGCTTCAATTGCAGGCCAATATTTACTAGTAACAAAATAACTATCTCCTAAACGTAAAAAAGCATCGTGCTTTTTATCTACATCAGTAGTTACACTAGCATAGGTTTCAAAAAAAGAAGCCGCATTGCTGTATTCTTTTAATTTAAAGTATGTGTACGCTATGTTGTATCCTAAATCTTCATATTCAGGAATGGTTCTAACAAATTTGTTGTTTTTTACATTAAGATAGGCTCCTAAAGCCTCATTAAACTTATTACTGTTATAAGCTGATGCTCCTTTCCAAAAACTAGCTCTAGCTTCAAAAATTGGGTTTTCAGCATTATTTAACGATTTATCAAACGCAGTAATTGCTCCTGAATAATCAGTAGCAGTGTACAATTCTATTCCGTAATAAAATGCAACTTTTTGATATGTTTCTTTACTAGCGTACGATTTGTTATTTTCTAACAACTCCATTGCTCCTGAAAAGTTTTTTGAAGTAATATATGAATCTACTAGTAATTCTTGAATCTCTTCTCTATGCTCATCTTTTGGATACTTATCTATGTAGTTCGTCAAAACACTTGAAACATTTTCGTATGCATTACCTACTTCATAACTTAATCGTGCATAATTTAAAAAAGCATCTTTTTGAATCTCTTCAGAGAAACTCATTTGTGAAGCATTTCTAAAAGCATTTAAAGCTTCTGGCTTTTTATCTAATTTTAAGTAACATTCTGCTAAATGGTAATATGCATTTTGCGCTACACTATTATCTCCACCTATAATTTTATTAAACTGCTGAATAGCATTTGAATAATCACCTTGTTTGTAATAACTATACCCTAATAAATAATAATCAGTATTACTCCATTTACCCTGTTGGCCATTATACTCTAGTAGGTATGGTATTGCATTATCATATTGTTTTAAATTAAAATAACTTTCGCCTATTATTTTACTTAATTGTGATTTCTCATTTCGGTCAGATTTTGGATATTGTTTTTTCGCAAGTGCTATTGCTTCTTCAAACTTTCCTAATTTAAAATTTAAATCTGCTTGATAATAAGATAGTTTTTCTTCTAAAACTTTCTGATCTGTAATTTCATCAAAACGTTGGTTTGCACCTTCATAATCATCTTGTTGATAAGCAATATACCCTAAATAATATTTTGCTTGAGAGCCATAAACAGGTGATGTTGTTACTTTATTTAAATAACTTTTTGCTTGCTCTTTATTATTTGAAGAAAATAAAGCATAACCATAATTAAAATTATAAGTATCTAACTCTTTACGTGATAATGAATTTTGATCTACTTTTTTATACCATTTTAAAGCATAAGGGTACTTTCCTGTTTCAAAATAATACGCAGCAACATCTGCATAAGCGGAATTCCGCTTTGTAGACGTTGGGTATTCTGTAACAAAATTTTCCATTAACTTATCAGCTCCATATTGATTTAGCCTCACCGCCGCATTCGCCGCATAATAAGCACTATTAGCCTCCGTTTCTGGATCTTCAGTTTTATTCTGTACTTTTTGAAAAATAGCCTGAGCCGCTTGAAACTGCTCATTATTATAAAGTGTCAGCGCCTGCTGATACTCTTTTTGATCGTGGGTATAAATTTTTGATTCTTGCGCACTTAACAAGTGAATAGCTCCTAAAAAGCTAAGCAGTAACGCGGTTTTTTTCTTTAGCATAGTGTTCTCCAACAATTAAGAAATACCTTTATATTTTATATTACAACGGCAAATATTGTACCTAAGTATGTAAATTTAGCTTTTATTTTCATATTGAAATCATAAGTGCTAATATTCCGACAGTTAAGCAAAGTTGTACGAATAATTTTGCATTTTCTTTAACAGATTTAATTTTATGAAATATAAAGATTTTTAAACAAGTTTACTTCTATTTCAATATTAACTTACTACTTTTATAAGAACAATTTATACGATGGCAGAAAGCATATTAAAATTAAAAGATGTAGCTGTTTTCCAGAAAGAAAACCTTGTACTAAATGAAATAAATTTAGAAATTAGAAAAGGTGAATTTATTTATTTAATAGGAAAAACAGGTAGCGGAAAAAGTAGTTTTATGAAAACCCTTTATGGTGATTTACCTTTACAACAAGGCGAAGGCACTATTGTAGATTTTGATTTGCGAAAATTAAAAGAAAAAGAGATCCCGTATTTAAGACGTAAGATTGGAATTGTATTTCAAGATTTTAAACTCTTACCTGATCGTACAATAAATAACAATTTTGTTTTTGTTTTAAAAGCTACTGGCTGGAAAGAAAAATCTAAAATGGACGCACAAATTGCTAATGTTTTAGATAAAGTTGATATGAAAACAAAAGGATTTAAATTTCCGCATGAATTATCTGGCGGTGAACAACAACGTATTGCAATTGCACGCGCACTATTAAATGATCCTGAACTTATAATTGCCGATGAACCTACGGGTAACCTTGACCCCCAAACTAGTGTTGAAGTAATGAAGGTATTACAAGAAATTAACAAAGCAGGAAGAACAATTTTAATGGCTACTCATGATTATGCCTTACTTTTAAAATACCCATCAAAAACATTAAAATGCGATGGCAATAAAGTATTTGAAGTAGTACAAAAAGCCGTTTAATTAAAAAACACCTTATTAAATATGCCTTTATTGTTATAGTATTTTAAATTATCTAAATTTCTACACCTTAAAATAAGACCAATGATTTTTAAGAAACAAACCTACCAGCCCGATAAAAAAGCAAAAGCTTTTATTGGTGTTCTTTTGTTTATTGTCTCAATTATTCTACTGACCATAACCGCTCCACTAGGTTTTATTTACGGTCTACTTTATAAATTATTTACTAAAGGTTTTAAAGGTATTGGCGAATATTGTTTAAAAATGGCGATATCTATTGATCAGTTAGGCAATGTAGTTATGCAACACTTACTTAATGTTCTTTGGATAAAAACTGATGGTTATAAATTTGGCAATAGAGACGAAACTATTTCTAGCGCAATAGGCAGAAATAAACAACTAGGAACACTAACTAGATCAGGTAAACTCATTGACACCATTCTTGATAAACTAGATCCAAACCATTCATTAAACTCTATAGATTACTATGTAGAACCTACAGAACAAATTATAGATAAGCTTGCTTGGATTAGAATTGAGAACCATCAAATATTAAGCACAAGAACCATAGGGAAAACAACTTATTACATTCCTGGTGGGGAGCGTGAAAATGACGAAAGTGATGAAATTGCTTTATTACGAGAGATTAAAGAAGAATTAGATGTTAAAATTACACCAGACTCTCTTGAGTTTATTGGTGTCTTTGAAGCACAAGCTGATGGTCATAAACCTGGTATTTTAGTTCGCATGACTTGCTATTCTGGTTCTTATTCAGGAAAATTAAAAGCAAGCTCTGAAATAGAAGAATACACTTGGTTAAACTATAACGACAAAGAAAAAGTATCAGAGGTTGATAAGCTTATTTTTGATTATTTACATCACAAAGGCATATTAGCCTAATAATTCAGCTATTTTTTTCGTTACTTTATAGCTAATAGAATTATTTTTTTCATGACATTACTCGGAATTGACATCGGAGGTTCTGGCATCAAAGGAGCCTTAGTAGATACAAATACAGGAGAATTACTTACAGAACGTTACCGAATTGAAACACCAAAATCTAGAAAGCCAGAAGAAATGGCACTAGTAGTACAACAAATTGTCAAACATTTTAATTACGAAGGGCCAATTGGCTGTGGTTTTCCTACTATTATAAAAAAAGGAGTAGCTAAAGCTCACGGAAACCTAAGCAAAAAATGGCTAGGTGTTAATATTGAAGAACTCTTTAGTGATTACACGGGTATGCCCGTTACAGTAATTAATGATGCTGATGCCGCTGGTTATGCTACTATGAAATATGGTACTGGGAAAGATGAAATGGGACTTGTACTTATGATTACAATTGGCACAGGTTTAGGTAGTGGTGCATTTTTTAATGGTGAGTTAATTCCTAATTTTGAATTAGGACAAATACCTTATAAAAAATACAGCAAATTTGAGCTTTACGCTGCTGCATCTATTAAAGAAAAAGAAAAATTAAGCTATAAAAAATGGGGTAAACGTTTTAATAAATTTTTAGAACATGTAGATCTAATTACTTCACCCGATTTAATAATTTTAGGAGGTGGTACTTCAAAAGACTTTGATGAATATAAAAAGTATATTAAAATTGATACGCGTGTAGTTCCTGCGGAATTAAAAAACTATGCAGGAATTATTGGTGCAGCTTGTGCTTCACTTGCTAAAAAAAGATAAAAACTACTCCTCTTCTCTATGAAAATAAAAAAGCTTCAACCTTAAATAGATTGAAGCTTTTTTAATATTATAGTTTTAAAAACTATTATTCAATAACTCTTGCTCCTTCTGGCTTAGAAAAATAATTCTCTGGTACACTAGGTGAAAAAGAAAGATCACTAATCTCAATTTTAGTAATATACTCACCTAAATCTCCATTATCAGACCAGTGTGTTTTTAATACTGCTGGCAAATCTATACCATCTACAGTCATCCATTCAGCAATTTCCATTATTTTTTCTGGAGCATGCCCTCCATTAGGGAAGTAACCAGGGTAAGATACAATGTATCTAATTGCACTCATTACATGTGTATTTTTATCAAAATAGATAATATAATAATCATCAGGAGCATCACCAGTACCTGAAGCAAAAGTAATTTTAACCACATCTTGCATTTGCCCTTTATATTCTTTATCATCCAAAAGTTCTAAATTAACACCTTCTCCATCTAAAACAAATGGATGTGCAAAAAGATATATAGGAGTTAAAGCCCAAAACTTAGTATCGTATTTAAAAGCAGTGCTATCAGCTTTCATCCATGCTTCTTCTCCATCCCAACCATAAATATCAGTTGTATCTTCAATACTATTATGTCTAGCCTTATTATTCCAAGTATCAACTGTTTGGTATGAATCTCTACCTATTTTATCTTTTTCTAAAGGTTGATAGTTAAAACGGAAAGATAAATAACCGTTATTGAAATATTTTTCCAAACCACCCTGAGCTTCCATTCCGTTCCATAAAACTTTACCTGCTTCAGTTGAATTTAAACGCTTTTTCGCTTTTTGAACTCTATTCTTAACCCAAGACTCTGGAATATCATATGCCACTTCTTCCATTTCTGGAGTAGCACTTTCATCCATTTTCTCTTTTTTAGGTTCATTTTTACAAGCTGCAAATGCAAGTAAAAACAAGGCCATAACAATTTTAATACTGAATTTCATTTTTCTCTTTTTAGATTGATTTATTATAGTCGTACTATATGGTAATTCATTTCAGTAAATATCAAAAAAAATCCTAAGATTTTCATCTTAGGATTTATACATATCAATAATATAATTGATTATGCTATTTTATTACGCTTACGTTCATTCTCAGTTAAGTATATTTTTCTTATTCTTAAGAATTTAGGAGTAACCTCAACATACTCATCTTTCTGAATATATTCTAAAGCTTCTTCTAAAGAGAATTTAATTGCAGGTACAATTTTTGCTTTATCATCAGCACCAGAAGAACGTACATTAGACATTTTTTTAGTTTTAGTAATATTCACGGTCATATCATCACCTCTTGAATTCTCACCAATAACTTGACCTTCGTAAATATCTTCACCTGGCTCTACGAAAAACTTACCTCTATCTTGTAATTTATCAATTGAATAAGGAATAGATTTTCCCATCTCCATAGATACTAATGATCCATTTTGACGTTGAGGAATATCACCTCTCATTGGTTGGTATTCTAAGAAACGGTGTGCCATAATAGCTTCACCAGCTGTTGCAGTCAACAATTGATTTCTTAAACCTATAATACCTCTTGATGGAATTAAAAATTCGCAAACCATACGATTTCCTTTAGCTTCCATACTAGTCATTTCACCTTTACGCATAGAAACCATTTCTACTGCTTTACCTGAAACTTCTTCTGGCAAATCAATAGTCAATTGCTCTACAGGCTCACATTTAACACCATCAATTTCTCTGATGATTACTTGTGGTTGACCAATTTGCAATTCGTAACCTTCACGACGCATTGTTTCAATTAATACAGATAAGTGTAATACACCTCTACCAAATACTAAAAACTTATCAGCACTATCAGTTGGGTTAACACGTAAAGCTAGATTTTTTTCTAACTCACGCTCTAAACGATCTTTAATATGACGTGATGTAACAAATTTACCATCTCTACCAAAAAATGGAGAATCGTTAATTGTGAACAACATACTCATTGTTGGCTCATCAATAGCAATTGTTTTTAATCCTTCTGGGTTTTCAATATCGGCAACAGTATCACCAATTTCAAATCCTTCAAGACCAACAATAGCACAAATATCACCAGTTTTTACTTCCTCTACTTTAAGTCTACCTAAACCTTCGAAAGTAAATAACTCTTTAATTTTTGTTTTTACAATTGAACCATCTCTTTTCACTAAAGAAACTGATTGCCCTTCTTTTAAATTACCTCTTAATAATCTACCAATAGCAATACGACCAGTAAATGAAGAGAAATCTAAAGATGTAATTAACATTTGAGTATTTCCTTCTTTTGGTTCAAAAGTTGGAATATGCTCAATTACCATATCTAACAATGGCTCTATATTTTCTGTTTCTTTTTTCCAATCATCACTCATCCAGTTATTTTTAGCTGAACCGTAAACTGTTGGAAAATCTAGTTGCCATTCTTCAGCACCTAATTCAAACATTAAATCAAAAACTTTTTCATGAACTTCTTCAGGAGTACAGTTTTCTTTATCTACTTTATTTACTACTACACAAGGCTTTAAACCTAAGTCAATAGCTTTTTGTAATACGAAACGAGTTTGAGGCATTGGACCTTCAAAAGCATCTACAAGCAATAAAACACCATCAGCCATGTTTAATACACGCTCTACTTCACCACCAAAATCGGCGTGACCAGGAGTATCAATAATATTAATTTTGGTACCTTTATATACCACTGAAACGTTTTTAGAAGTAATTGTAATACCTCTCTCACGCTCTAAATCGTTATTATCTAATATTAAATCACCAGTGTTTTGATTTTCTCTAAACAACTGACAATGATACATAATTTTATCTACCAAGGTAGTTTTACCGTGATCGACATGGGCAATAATTGCAATGTTTTTTGTTGCTGACATATATTCGTAATTAAAGGAACTTTTCCTGCTAAATTTTGCGCAAAGGTACTGCTATTTTTTTTAGCGTAACACAATCTTTGTTTTTTTTTATACTACTGATTTTGAGGTGGTTCTACAAGTAACAATTAGACTTAAAATCTAGTATCTTTGTTCTTTAATTTTTAAACCCTATGAATCTAGATAAAATACCTCAAATAAAACATACTGATAATGATAACTTTTTTCTATTGTGTGGCCCTTGTGCTATTGAAGGAGAAGATATGGCAATGCGTATTGCTGAAAAAGTAGTTGCTATTACTGATAAATTAAACATTCCTTATGTTTTTAAAGGAAGTTTTAAAAAAGCGAACCGTAGTAGAGTGGATTCTTTTACTGGTATTGGCGATGAAAAAGCTTTAAAAATATTACGTAAAGTATCAGAAACTTTTAATGTACCAACGGTTACGGATATACATACTAATGAAGATGCAGCTAAAGCTGCGGAATATGTTGATATACTCCAAATACCTGCTTTTTTAGTACGCCAGACAGATTTAGTTGTTGCAGCGGCAAATACTGGAAAAACGGTAAACTTAAAAAAAGGACAGTTTATGAGTCCGGAAAGTATGAAGCATGCTGTTACCAAAGTAACCGATTCAAACAACGAACAAGTTATGGTAACTGATCGTGGTACTATGTTTGGCTATCAAGATATGATTGTTGATTTTAGAGGAATACCTACTATGAAACAATATGCACCTGTTGTCTTAGATGTTACTCATTCATTACAACAGCCAAACCAGACTAGCGGTGTTACAGGCGGTAGACCTGATATGATAGAAACTATTGCTCGTGCTGGTATTGTTACTGGTGCTGACGGTATTTTTATGGAAACACATTTTGACCCTGCAAATGCTAAAAGTGATGGTGCTAATATGTTACATTTAGATTATTTAGAAAAATTGCTAACAAATTTAGTTGCTATTAGAAAGACCGTAAATGCTTTACAATAGTATTTATAAAAACAAAAAAAAGGCTTTTAAGAATATTCTTAAAAGCCTTTTTTTACACTCAAACCGTGGTTAATTATCACAAATAGGAATTGTAAATGTTCCTTCAAAAATACTTTCTGGACTTATTGTTGACTCAGACTTATTTAATGACATTTTTCCTGATATTTCAGTATCAGAAATCATTGTTATTTCTACACTTTCATAAATATTATTAGACGGTAATTCATTTCCATCTTGAGTAACAATATTTACTTCATTTTGCACACCTTCTTCTTTTAAAACAGTTACGCTAATTCTCAATCCATAATCGAAAAGATCTGTTTCACAAGCTACTGATTCATTCGTTAAATTAAGCACATACACTTCTTCATCACTAAAATTAGTACTTGAAAAAGCCATACCACCCTCAAAAGTAAAAGCTTGCCCTTCTAATGTACCTGTTAATACCTCATCACTTACTGAACTACTATCATCATCAGTACTATCGGTAGAACAACTTAATACACTCAAACTGATGAAACAAATTGCAAAAAACTTCTTCATTTTAATTATCTTATAAATTGGTTAGATAGAAATAACTAGTATTTATATTATAATATTGTGTTTTGCAGTTTGAATAAAAATAGGTTATAATCGTTATTGTTTAATTTTGGCTACAACATTATAAAACGATTGTCGTTCCTTTTAATAAATAATTGATAATTTGAAAAATAGTATCAACATAATAAAAAAAAATAAAGTTTACCTGTTCTTATGGTATCTCACCATTATCGGTACTATTCTTATAACAATTAGAGTAATAACCACGCAGACTATTTTCTTTACTTTTTTATTATGGAATTGGTTTTTAG
This sequence comes from uncultured Cellulophaga sp., assembly GCA_947496695.1. GTDB lineage: Bacteria > Bacteroidota > Bacteroidia > Flavobacteriales > Flavobacteriaceae > Cellulophaga. The sequence continues at coordinate 189,702 of CANMEI010000003.1, forward strand.
CGATTATACCTCTTGCTTTATCAAAAAGTCTTAAACATAACAATACTATCAAACAATCGGTACCCATAACTGTGTTGTTTTTTATTTTATGGCTTCTTTTTATACCCAATAGCCCGTACATAGTAACTGATCTAAAACATGTAAATAACAATTACGGTATACAATGGTTTGATTTTATTTTGATATTTATTTTTGCAATAAATGGTTTGTTATTAGGTGCTATTTCTTTACAAGATATGCATCATATTATCAGTGAAAAATACACCAAAATTATTTCTAATATAATGATATTTAGTGTTTGCACTTTGTCTGGATATGGAATATTTTTAGGCCGCTTTTTAAGATTTAATTCTTGGGACGTAATAACAAAACCTTATACTCTTTTAAATGGTATAATTGATAGTTTGTATTACACAGAAGCTTGGATTTGGTCTATAGCTTTTGGAGCATTTATGTGGTTATCATATTTAATACTTTCAAAAACTGTTTTAAGATCAAAAAATGATATTTAAGGACTAATCTATTCTTTACCGTCTATATATTCCTGTAAATAATTAAACCTTTTTGTTAGTTTTCCATTTTTAGTCATTCTACCACGTTCTAAAACACCATTTTTATCATTATTAAAAAATGCAGGAATGACATTCTTTAAAAAAGCATCACCAAAACCAATACTAGCATCACGTGGTAACTCGCAAGGTAAATTATCAACTGCCATAACTGCAATTGCATTTGGGTTTTTAAAATCTGTTTCAGTTTCTGTTTTAGGGTCATAACCGTAAATTGGATTCGCAATAGTTGAAGGTCTTATGGTACAAGCAATAGGACCATTAATATCACAACTTACATCAGCTACAACCTTAATTTTAAAATCAGAATGTTTAGCGTCTTCTCTAGTAAATAAATACGGAGCGCCATCAGCATAAAAATGCCCTGCTATATAAAAATCAGTCACATTTGCAAAGCGAAAAAAATTAGACTTATATTCTTCTGGGTTTGCAAAAAAATCTGCTTTATTACCACGCACACCATCTTTACGTTTATTGTATTCTGATGCATCAATTTGACAATATACAGGCTCATCAAAATCATCTAAAAGATAAGATGCTACATTTACTTTTAATAAGCCCATTGCATCTAACATTTCTTTGGCTCCATTACCTACTCTACCTCTTCCTGAAAGTAAAATTTTAATATTAGGGAGTTTTATTTTTTTTAATTCTGATATTAGAGCCTCTTGGTCGGTTAAATTTTCAGCTTTAGGCAATTGAAATAAATTGAACTTTAAACCAAATGCTCTAAAACCATTATATGCTCCAACTATACCTGCATACCTACCAAAAGCAACTAAGCGTTGTTCTTTTTCATTAGTAATTACCTCGTGATCGTACAATTCTATATTTTTATCTAAAACTGCCAACAGCAAATCACGATTGTACGGTTGTTTTTTTATAGTATGAGAAAAGAAAAAATATTTATTATTCGGAATCAAATTTTCAATAGGCACTTCCTTTACTCCTAATAGCACATCACAATCGTTCATGTTTTCTGTTACTATTATTCCAACTTTTTTATAAGCATCATCAGAAAATGTTCTTATACTAGAAGGCTCTACTACTAAACTTGCTTTTTTAAACTTACTTAACAACTTTTTACAAGCATCAGGAGATAAAACAACACGTTTATCTGGCGGGTTTTTTCGTTCTGTAATAATTCCGAATTTCATAAAATATATTTTTATAACTTTTAAGAAAAGTCTAGTTGTAAATTTAACTTATGACAAGATGACTCGCAAAACTTTTTTTGGAATACTTTTTGAAGTACCTTTACCGACCGTTGTTGTTGTATTAATTATAAACAGCATTACAAAGTTCATTGAAAAGAACGAATATAGTGGTTCTTAAGCAAACCATTAATGATACTAATGTATCTAGTTCATGGGGCCGACTGGTTTTGACAGCGAGACCAATTGGAATGTAAGCATGCCGAGCGCTGGGCTACAGCTCGTAAATCTCATTTTCCACACTTTTAATTGGCGAAAACAATTACGCTCTTGCCGCTTAATCTGAATTATAGTAAGATAAGCCTCGTCTCTACCAGGTAGAGAAGCGAGATGTTCCTGAATAGCCCTTGTTGATGGCGATTCTTTATGGAGCACCAGAAATATCAACACAAGGGTAGTATTGCTTTGATACTGCCACTAAAATTTAAAGAAGCTAAGTGTACAATAGGCGGTTTTCAGTCGGTTGTGCATCTAAAACCAAATGAAAACTAAGCACGTAGAAAGCATTGTAATTGCTTGTTTGGACGGGAGTTCGATTCTCCCCGGCTCCACAAAATAACCTCGTAACACTATTGTTTACGGGGTTTTTTATTTTAAGTAAGAAATTTTGTTGTTATTTTTAAAGTAGAACTAAAAAATTTCAGCTTAATTATAAATATTACGTTTTTATTATTTTATAAAGTCTATAATATAAAAGCAAAATGATTAAATAATTTTCCGCAACTTTTACTTAAAGTAGCCATTAAAAATGAAGTAATAAAATTTTTTAACTTACCAATAATTCTGATTGAATTAAAACTTATTGCAATAACAGTTATAATAGGTAATAAAAGAGTTTATCTATGCAAAAATTATTTTTTAATACTAAACCGTAATGGCAAAATCAATCAAACTACTACTCATTTTTATAGTTCTTTATTCCTTTACTGTAAAAGGGCAAAATATCTCAAGAAAAGAACTGAAAGACACATTACAACAAATACCTTATTTCACAATTCATAAAGACAACTACTTTATTACTGGTGTACCAACAAACAAAGCTATTAATAGTAACACTGCCAACGCTAAATATCAAATTAGCTTTAAGCAGATGATTACCCGAAATGTTTTACCCTGGGAAACATATCTATTTTTAACTTATAGTCAAAAAGCTTTTTGGGATATTTATAAAGACTCCTACCCTTTTGAGGAAATAAATTTTAATCCTACAATAGGATTAGGAAAAGCTTTTTTTGATAAAAATGATAGACTAAAAGGTTTTGGTACTCTTGATTTTGAGCATGAATCTAACGGTAGAGACAGTATTTACTCCAGAAGCTGGAATAGAATAAGTCTTAAATACAGTACTAATATAAGTTCAAAAACTATTTTGACTATTAAGGGATGGTTTCCCTTTGGATATAAAAGTGGTAACCCTGAGCTATTAGATTATGTTGGTCTTGGAGAAGTAACAGCTTCTCATGATTTTATCTTGAATAAACTTAGTGCCGAAATAAAAGTGAGAAAAGGCTTAAAATGGGATTTTAAAGGAATGGTCAGGTCTCGCCTTTATTACCGACCTTTTAAACATAGCTCTAACCAATATATAATGCTTGAGTGGTTTGCGGGTTATACAGAAAACCTTATTAACTATGATCAATTTACATCAATGGTTCGTATCGGTTACGTTATAAAAACTAATGAGCTTGATTTTTTGAAGGGGAAATGATCATTTTAGTAATTTAATGACTATTAATAGCACCTAATTGTACAAAACTTATTTTTGACAATCCTAAAAAGCATAAATCTATCACAAAGAAACCTTCTTTATTTTTATTCTTTTTAAAAGAGTTATCAATAACTTCTTGAATTGGCATTTGTGTTGCACTAACTTCTGGGTATTATTTTTCTCTTAGGTAAATTTTTGTACTCTTTTTATTATAAAATCTCATACGTAATGTGATTTCATCTAAAGGAATTTTTATAGTGAACTTATAATTCTTGTTATTATAAATAATAGGAATTGTTACTAAAGAATAAAATTTTTGAACCTTCTCAAACCTAAATAGTTTTTTACTAAAAATATGTATTGATGTTATGTAGTCATTATATTGCTCTTTTGAATATTGCTTCCCATATTTATCAAAAATCTCTTCCTCTATATTACTAAAACCTTCTACAGGCATTATCCCTAAATCAATAATTGAAAGTTCTTCCTTTCTTATTCTAATAAATATCTATTCATATTTTATAATACTCTGGTCTAGCTTTTAAATTTATTAATTGCATTATAAAGTACATTCCAAACTAAAATAAAACCTGGAATTGTAAAAGTTATTCCAAACAAACCAAACAAGAGTGTTAAACCCCACATATCTGAGAAAAAACTTGAAATTCGAGCTTCATTACTTTTTCCAGTAATATATCGTACTTCAACTTCATCTCCTATTCTATCAGTGGTAAAAGAGGTTGAACTTGATGAGCGAATACGAACATTTACACCTTCATCATCAACAAACAAAACTTTTGTATATTTATTTCTAGATTGATTTCCATTAGAATCTCTACTATTCTCAATTTCAAAATCGTATATATATCCTTTAGTTAGCTGTGATGATTTAATAAAATTTATCGTATTGATCGTACGACTTATAGCTAAATAGAGAAATGTACTACCTGCAAGAAGTATTATACACAATATGACCTTGATTGGAGTTTGCTTATTCATTTAATATTATACTTATTTGTATCTTGAAGTTGTTTTTTTGATTGCAAATACAATGGAAACTTATTACTCCTGAATTTATATATTTTGGTTTTTATACGACCCTATCAGCTATTTATAGAACATATTAATTTATGCCAACCTTTTACCATTTTTCTCTTTATAGTTTTGAGTACCAATAATTGATTTACTACACATAGCTAACTAAAAATAAAACAATTAAAGAAACCATTTATTGTTTATTTCTATTTTACGTTGAAATGCAAAGTTTTATTTTACTACAAGTGTGAAACCGAATAGCATCAAAACTTATTCTTTTCGAGCAAATAGCTGATCTTTTTAGTGTTTAAATTAGATGAAAATTAAAAAATTATGAACGTACAAGCTTATTTAGCCTTTGATGGCAATTGTCAAGAAGCCCTAAATTTTTATGGGGATATATTTAATGCAGAAATTAAAAATCGTCAAACTTATGAGGACAAAAAAATAGATGTCCCAGAGAATTATCGTAATAAATTACAACATGCCGAATTAAAAGGTAAAGGAGTAAATTTTATGGCTTATGATGCCTCACCAGACACACCAATTAATAACGGTAGCCAAATTCATATGAGTGTTGACTTAGATAAAGTTGACGATGCTAAAGAAATTTTTAATCAACTCTCAACTGGCGGAAGAGTGCACCATGAATTTAGAGAACGTGAATGGGGACACTTTGGTAGGTGTAATGACCAATACGGTGTTAGTTGGATGATTAATTGTAATAAATAAGAGAACTATGCAAATTATATACGAATACCATGATGTTTCTTCAAGCGACAGATTAGAAACAATGGTTAAAGAAAAATTAGATAGGTTAAAAGAAAAAAATGACATGCTTATTAGAGCTGATGTCTTTTTTAAAGAAGAAAATACCTCATCTGACGAAACTGGTAAAATCTGTAATATAAGATTGAGTTTACCTGGCCCAAGATTGTTTGCGGAGTCAAGTCATGAGAATTTTGAAAATGCAATTGCTGATACTATAAATGAATTAGAAAAGCAATTATCAAAACGAAAAGAGAAAATGCGAGAATACTAATATCTTAAATTAAAAACCCCTTGAATGCTCAAGGGGTTTTAATTTAATACTTTTAACGCTTCACATCTTTTAATATCCAAGGTTCTATTTCAGTATCATCATCTTTATGTAACACCACCATATCACCAGTAGTCTCAAATATCACAGCTTTTACATCTGACAATCGTATTACATTTGCTTCTCTAAGTTTAGATCGTAAATCACCTTCAGTAACTCTTACTTTTTTTAAGTTTTCTTTTAAAATCTCTTCTCCATCCATTAATAATGTTGGTTGGTTGTCAATTATTTTTCTGAATACTAAAAACCTTCGAAAATACGCCGCCAATAATTGTAAGGCATAAACCATTACTAAACCTATTGCACCTTCGGTTAAGTTAACTGAATCTGAAAGTACAGTCGTTGCAATCATTGAACCTACGGATACTGTCATTGCAAAATCAAAACTCGACATTTTCGAAAAACTGCGTTTCCCAAATATGCGTGTATAAATTATTATAGTAATATAAATACCCACTGCTGCTAATACTATGAGTAGTAAAGATTTCACATCAATACCAAATAAGGAGTTGACTATTTTATTTAAAAATAAAGTTTCTTTCATAATACAAATTTTCATTAGTTATAATGCTAATCTAATACTCTTAAAAAATTTGAGTTAACGATAAAAAATATTTTATTATCTCATTTTATAAATGGTAAAAGCTAGTCACTATTCTTTTTTTCGGACAATAAAATTATAGATAGGGTTAAAAAAATCACTATTGCTACAGTAAATTTGTAACAACTTAAAAACAAACAAATTATGTCACTACTAACAATTATTTTAAATATTTTATTACCACCATTAGCTGTGTTTTTAAAACACGGATTAGGAACTACTTTTTTAATTAGTGTATTATTAACTCTTTTTGCTTGGTTACCAGGTGTAATTCATGCATTTATAGTAAATAATTAATATATATATACTGAATAGATTTAAAAGTCATTACTTAGGTAATGGCTTTTTTTGTTTTTAAGAAAACGGTATTTCATTAGCGTTAAATATTCTATTTTTTAAGTTACTCTTACTTCTAGCATACTTCTAAATTTATCATCACTTGAGATTAAGTAAGTACACTATAAAACATAGCAAGATGGAAGACAAAAAAACAGCCACAGAAAAAAGCAAACAATTAGAGAAATCTAAAATTGATTATAAAGACAAGCCACTTACTACAAGGCAAGGCTTAAAAGTTAATGACACCAACAATTCATTAAAAGCCGGAGCTAGAGGCGCAACCTTATTAGAAGATTTTCTTTTAAGAGAAAAAATACACAATTTTGATCACGAGCGTATTCCTGAAAGAATTGTGCATGCAAGAGGTAGTGCTGCTCATGGTTATTTTGAACTTTATGATAGTATTGAGGAGTATTCTAAAGCAGGTATTTTTACGGATACGTCAAGAAAAACTCCAGTATTTGTTCGTTTTTCTACTGTTGCAGGATCAAAAGGATCTACAGATCTAGCACGTGATGTTAGAGGTTTTGCTGTTAAATTTTATACTGAAGAAGGTACTTGGGATTTGGTGGGTAATAATATGCCTGTTTTCTTTATTCAAGATGCTATGAAGTTTCCTGATTTAATACATTCTGTTAAACCTGAACCTAATAATGAAATTCCACAAGCGGCATCAGCACATGATACTTTTTATGATTTTGTTTCTTTAACTACTGAAACATTACACAATCATATTTGGGTAATGAGTGATAGAGGTATTCCTCGTAGTTTTAGAATGATGGAAGGTTTTGGTATTCATACTTTCCGATTAATTAATAAAAAAGGGGAAGCTCATTTTGTAAAATTCCATTGGAAACCAAAACTAGGTGTACACTCTGTTACTTGGGATGAGGCAGTAAAAATTAGTGGTGCAGATTCTGATTTTCATAGAAGAGATTTATGGGAAGCTATTGAAGCTGGCCAATTTCCAGAATGGGAATTAGGGGTGCAAATAGTACCTGAAGCAGATGAACATAAATTTGATTTTGATTTACTTGACCCTACTAAATTAATTCCTGAAGAAACTGTTCCTGTAAAAATTATTGGTAAAATGGTTTTAAATAGAAACCCTGATAACTTTTTTGCTGAAACAGAACAAGTTGCCTTTTTACCTGGTAATGTGGTTCCTGGTATAGATTTTACTAATGATCCACTACTTCAAGGTAGGTTATTCTCCTACAGAGATACACAGTTATCTAGATTAGGTAGCCATAATTTTCATCAAATACCAATTAACAAACCCATTACAGAAACATACAATAACCAAAGAGACGGGCATATGCAAACCGAAATTCCTAAGGGACAAACAGCATATTTCCCAAATACATTAAGCGGTGGTTGTCCATATTTATCATCTGTTGAAGAAGGTGGCTTTGAATCGTATCAAGAACGTATAGATGCAAATAAAATTAGAACCAGAAGTGAAAGTTTTAGCGATCATTTTTCTCAACCAGCATTGTTTTACAGAAGCTTAGCTAAATGGGAAAAAGCTCATGTTATTGATGCATATTCTTTTGAATTAGGGAAATGTAATCACGAACATATTAAGAGCCGAATGTTATGGATTATTGCTCAAATAGATGAAGATTTAGCAAGCAGTGTTGCTGAAAATCTGGGTATGGAAATTCCTAATGATATTCAAAGACCTATAAACCAAGCAATTGGCGCTAATGCAAATATTGAAGATCATCAGCCTGGTAAAAAGAAAATATATTTAGAAGAATCTCCCAAGTTAAGTCAAGCAAAAACTAAATTTGATTCTATTGCTACTAGACAAATTGCTTTCTTAGTTTCAGACGGATTTAATATGAAAGCTTTTGGTAAAATGAAAAAAGCTTTAGAAAAAGAAAACGCAGTTGTGAAGCTTATTGCTCCTCATGGAGGTACCATAACTTGTGATGAGAATATGGAACACAAAGTAGACGCATCTATTATGACGACAGAAAGTGTTCTTTTTGACGCTATATATATACCAGGTGGTAAAAAATCTGTTGATGACTTATTATCTAAATCAAAATTTACAAAATTTATTAACGAAGCTTTTAAGCATTGTAAAGCAATTAGTGCTGATGATGAAGGTGAAGATTTGATAGACAACAGCGCTTTTGCTGACCATAAAACCGACAAGGCAATTTTAATTAATAAGGCACCTGAAAATTTTATTACTACCATTGCTCAACATAGAAATTGGGAACGTATGGAAGTTGCAGAAACTATTGCAGTTTAATTAATTTTAATCAATAAATAAAAACCTCTTAATTAACTTTAAGAGGTTTTATCATTCTAAAAACAAATAGAACTAACTAAACTAACTATTACATAATTCAATACTTTCCAATAATTTACTAAACTTTGCCTCTGTTAAAGGCTTCTGAATAAAATCTTTAACTATGCTATACTTTTTAGATTTATTAATATCATCCGAGTTTATTGAAGAACTTAAAATATAAATATTTGTCTTAATTCCTATATCTGGAATTTTACAAAAAATATCTAAAAATTCCCATCCATCCATGATAGGCATATTTAAATCTAAAAAAATAACTTCAGGTAATTTTTCTTTATTTTTTAACTCATTAGCTAGATTATCTAATGCCTCTTCACCGTTCTCATAAACCATAATATTAGAACAAAAACTTCCATTATAATTTAAGATAACTTTGGTACCATAAACGAAGATTGGGTCATCATCTATTATGCATACTTTATCAACTCTCATATTTTATTAATCTAAATATTCAACATAAATGTAAGTAATATCTTAATAATATTGAAATTAATATCTTCAAAAAATAAAGTTTTTATGTTATATTTTAAACTATTTTGATAAAAAGAGAGATTCTGTATTACGTGTACAAACCTTATTAAAACCATTTTGTAAATAAAAAGCCTCTAAATTCTCTTCTTCAATAGTCAACCAAAATTTAGTTTCAGGATAAGCTTTTTTTATATAGTTAATCCAACTTGAACCTAAACTCTTACCTCTAAAAGTTTCCACAACATATAAATACCCGATATATAAATAGTTTACTTTTAAATATAATTTAGATTCTTCTTTAAAATTAGACATATCATCATTATAGTTCTTAAAAAGAATGCCTCCCGCTACAATTAAGTCATTTTCTATAAAAACATAGATAATCGCTTCTTCCTCAATAAATATTTTTTCTAATGATTCTTGCCAATCTTTAGGTAGTATTTGAAAAAAAGTACTGTACTCGCCTTCAAGTTTTTTAAATAGTATGTTATTCATTAAAGTAAACCCCACGACCATAGTTTATCTGAATCTTCAAACCAACGGTCACCAATATCAGTACGGTAATAACAGTTGTTAACTATCACTGAGTTTATACGGTTGTACATTGTTTTTTGAGCGTCTTTCATTGTTAAACCTGTACCTGTAACTAAAAGTGCTATACCCGTATTACCTGCAATTAACCATTGATTATTTACATTTTTTAAATGCATTGGATGAATACCCTCTAAATTTTCTTTCTTTAAGATTACAACAGCATCTTTTGAGAAAAGGTCAAACGTTTTTTTATCTTCAAAAGGAAATGGAGGAACTACAATAAAAGCACCTACTTGAAATCCTTTTTTTACTTGTATTTGAAACTTTTTACCTATTGCTACTTTATACAATAACTCTCCTATTGGCTCAGTAATTCCTGCTCTTTGAATAAATATCTGAGGAAAACCAAAACGCGAAGTAAATTCTAACGGATAAATACCATGCCCATTTACAATACAATTAATATCTATATGACCAAAAAAATTATTTTTAGCCAATATAGGTGCGAATTTTTTTAAGGTCTTATCAAAAATTGGAGAGTCTTTTACCCAAAACATACTACTACCCATTTCTCCAGTAGATACTCCTAACTCTTTCGGAAACAATTTTTTATGTTCAAAAGTAATATTAATAGGGGTTAAAAATTCTGTACCATTAAAAAATGCTGAAACAGATATTTCAACACCTTTTACTTTTCTTTGTAATTGAAAAGTACCAAAATTATCTCCCCATGATTTTTCATAGGCTCTTAATACACGTATTACATCTTGGCCAGAATCATCATTACCTACAAAAAGTAATTGTTTTAGTTCTTGGGTTTCACCTGATGGTTTTATTACGTAAGCATTTGGGTGTTCCTCTACATAAGAAATAGCTTCTTTAAAGGTTTCAAACTCTTTAAATGGCAATATGTTTATCTTATGTCTTTTAAGTTCTTCTTGACCAAAGTTGCGGTCTAGCTCTAATAGATCTGTATACTCCGTACCGCCAAAAACAATTTTACCTTGCGCTCGCAATTCATGACAAACTTTACCATGACCTGTATAATCAAACACAATAATATCAGCCCAATTTATATGTTTTTTCCAATCTTGTATTTTTTTCACAAACCCATATCCAATTTCTTTTGAGGGTTTGTCTTCAATATACATTTTTACTTCATTACCTTCTTTTAAACAAGCATAAGCAATATCTAAAGATTCTCCCCAACGAGATATAAATAAAAACTTTCTACCGTTTACTATTTTTTTATTCAATGTTTATTTAATTTAAAATAAGTCCGTTAGCAAGTTTGTTGAGTTTTTTTAAAAGCCCTTAAATCAAGTCTAATTTATTCGTAAACTTAAACTCAATATTTACTAACGGACAAATCATTTTTCTTTATTTGATTAGTGTTATTTCTTTTATTGTCAATTCTTCATACTCTTCATTCTCATCGTCTAAAAATTTTTCTGAAGTATACACAACCTTAAAGCTTGATCCTATTAATTTTCTATCTTCTAAATTGTATTTTTCACGTGCCATATCATCAATATATTTAAATGCGTAAGTATTAAAATCTTCCCCTTCAGAAAAATAATATATACCATCATCTACGCCTTCAAATACCGCTGTAATTGTAACAGACTCGTTTAAAGTTGTTGCTATTGAGTTTACTATAAAAAATATTGAAATTGCTATTGTTTTAATCATCTGTTTAAAGTTTAAAATTGATATTATTTTTAGTGCCTAATATTGCTCTTCACTAACCTAGTGAAACAGGCAATGAAATGAACTTTACATCATACTCAAAAAAATTAGAAAAAAAGGAAAATAATTATTTAGCCATTTGTTATAACATGGTGTAAGGCGTAGTTGAAGCTTAAATTGAAATCTGCCTATTACTCGGTTTCTTACTTGGTAAGATATCTTTATTAATGATTTCAGAATTAATAAAAACTCGAATTTATTATATATTTTCAATACTTTCTATTTAAAGAAAGAGTAAAAATTATTTATATCAAATGAAGTAAAAAAAACAATATGTTTTATAAAAAAATAAAAAATAATTTAGACTTTAAAAAAAAGAAATTATTTTTTGAATAATTTCTTTTTTTTAAAACTATAGCTAAAAATGATCAAAAAAACATATCGTATATAGAACACCATATTCGTAATAAAAACCACTTAAAATCAATATAATAAAAATGCGCCAATCATTTTTTAACTACTTGCCAATAACTTTATTTCTATCACCCATACTTTTTTTAATACAACCTAAAAAGCTTAAGTTTAAAATAGGAAACTATTTATCGACTAAAAGTTATGATTAAAATGAAAAACAAACATGCCCTCTATTTTACAGTATTAATAACCACATTATTATTTTCATGTAAAAATGAAACTAAAGAAGTAAAGCCAACTGAAACTATAGAAGAAAAGGCACTTCGTATTCACAATAAAGTAATTACAATTGATACACATAACGATATTAATGTAGATAACTTCACAGATAGTATTAATTATACACAACGTTTAGAAACTCAAATAAACCTCCCAAAAATGGAAGAAGGTGGCCTTGATGTTACTTGGCTAATTGTTTACACTGGCCAAGATTCTCTAACAGCTTTTGGCTACGAAAAAGCTACTAAAAATGCAATGGATAAATTTGATGCAATACATCGGTTATGTGAACAGATTGCACCTGATAAAATTGAATTAGCACTTAGTTCTGATGATGTTAAAAGAATTCATGATTCTGGAAAAAAAGTAGCAATGATTGGTGTTGAAAATGCATATCCTATTGGAGAAGATCTTTCAAATTTTAAAAAATATTATGATTTAGGCGCACGTTATATTTCGTTAGCTCACAATGGCCATAGTCAATTTTCAGATTCAAATACCGGAGAAAAAGATAGCACTTGGTTATATAATGGCTTAAGTGATTTAGGTAAAAAAGGAATTGAAGAAATGAACAAACTTGGAATTATGATTGATATTTCTCACCCTTCAAAAGAGGCTATGAAACAAATGATTGCCTCATCTAAAGCTCCAATTATAGCATCACATTCTTCTGCTCGTGCATTATGTGACCATAGTAGAAATTTAGATGATGAACAATTACTTTTATTAAAAGAAAATGGCGGGGTAGTACAAACTGTTGCTTTTAGCTCGTATTTAAATACCAAAAAACACGAAGCTCGAAATGCATATATGAAAGATATATATTCAAAAGTAGCAGACTCTCTTGATGTTACTTTATATGAACGCTCAGAAATTGGTAAACTTACTGATAATGAAAAGAAAGCATTTTTTGCCAATTATACTAAAGTAAAAAAGCTTGGAGAAGAATTAGTGACTACCGATACAAATGCTCCACCTGCTGTAAATGTTTCTGATTTTATTGATCATGTAGATTATTTAGTGGAATTAATTGGAATTGACCATGTAGGTTTAAGTTCTGATTTTGATGGCGGTGGCGGTATTGAAGGCTGGTCTGATGCTTCTGAAACGTTTAATGTAACCTTAGAATTAGTAAAAAGAGGTTATTCTGAAGAAGAAATAGCTAAACTGTGGGGCGCAAACTTACTTCGTGTTTTAGACGAAGTACAAGCTATTTCAAAAACTTTATAAAAGTATGAATATAAAAAGCCATAGAAGAATTTTATAAAACACTCTCCCCTATCTTCTATGACTTTTTGTTTTTATGTTATTTCTTTTTTTCACTGTTCATAAACGAAATAATCATTACTACTAGCACAATAACTACAAGGGCAAAAACACCAATTAATAATATACCTAAATTCCAGTTTACTAGAGAAATCATTTGTTGTAAAATCATAATATAAAAGTTGTTGATTACAACTCAAAGTTATCCAAGGCTATATTTAAATAAAATGATAAAAATCAGTTTTATTAAAAAAAGAGCCGTTTACTATATATAGTAAACGGCTCAAAAATTATAAATCATATACTTTTAAAGTGTACTTGGGCACACATAGTTTGAAACTTTAATTGGTGAGTTTTTAATTGCTCCAAAACCTCCTGCAATATCAATAAAATTATGTATTCCTCTACTTTTTAATATTGATGCTGCAATAACTGATCTGTAACCACCAGCACAATGTATATAGAAAGTATCTTTCTCTGGGTATACTCCTAAATAACTATTTAAATCACTCAATGGAGTGTTTTTAGCATCAATAACGTGTTCAGATATATATTCTGTTTCTTTACGAACATCAAAAATTTCAGGCGTTTCTTTTGCTAATATCTTAGAAGCTTCATCTACTGATATTGATTTAATTGTATCAATTTCTTTTGATGCATTTTTCCAAGCTTCAAATCCTCCTTTTAAAAAGCCAATAGCTCCATCAAAACCAACACGTGACAAACGTGTGATTGCTTCTTCTTCTTTTCCTTCAGGTGTTACCAATAATAAAGGTTGCTCTACATCTGCAATTAAAGCACCGACCCAGGGTGCAAAATCACCATTTAAGCCAATAAATATTGATCTAGGAATATGACCTTTTACAAAATCATTTTGATGACGTACATCTAAAACAATAGCTCCCGTTTCATTAGCTGCCTTTTCAAAATCATTAGGAGACATGGCAGTTGCACCTCTTTCTAAAACTTCATTAAAATCTTCATAACCCTCCTTATTCATTTTCACATTTAGTGGAAAATATTTAGGTGGCGGTAACAAACCATCAGTTACTTCTTTTATGAACTCATCTTTAGTCATATCAGCACGAAGTGCATAATTCATCTTCTTTTGATTACCTAAAGTATCTACCGTTTCTTTCATCATGTTTTTACCACATGCTGAACCTGCACCATGTGCTGGATATACAATAATATCATCTGCCAAAGGCATAATTTTGTTTCGTAAACTATCAAAAAGAATACCTGCTAAATCTTCTTGAGTCATATCAGCTGCTTTTTGTGCCAAATCTGGTCGCCCAACATCACCTAAAAACAAAGTATCTCCTGAAAATATTGCATGATTTTTACCTTTTTCATCTTTCAATAAAAAAGTAGAACTTTCCATCGTATGACCTGGCGTATGTAACACCACAATAGTGATAGCCCCCAATTTAAACTCTTGTCCATCTTTAGCAATTAAAGCTTCAAATGAAGGGTTTGCATTAGGGCCATATATAATTTGTGCACCCGTTTCTTTTGCTAAGGTTACATGACCACTAACAAAATCTGCATGAAAATGAGTCTCGAAAATATATTTAATCTTAGCATTATCATTTGTTGCTCTTTTAATATATGGATCTATTTCACGTAGCGGATCTATTATTGCAACTTCTCTTTCACTCTCAATATAATAAGCACCTTGTGCTAAGCAACCTGTATAAATCTGTTCTATTTTCATAATATATTTTTTTTATTCTACAATAAAATATCGCTTTCTACTTGGTAAATGTATGTCTATTTATAAACAACCACAGTAACAATAGTTACACTTTAAGTCTATTTTGATATGCAATTTTACCTTGCATGCTTGATAGTGTTGTTGGATCATCAAAAAAGTCAACAGCATCTTTTGTTCTTACAAATAAAAACTCACGATGTAACTCACCAATAATACCACTATTAAAAATAATATCGCGTGTAGGGCCAATTGCTCCTGCTATATAAAACTGTATATTTTTTTGATGTATTTCTCTAATTACTTTAGTAAGCATATGTGCTGCAGATGAATCAATATAATTTATTGCTTCTGCATTTAAAATTATACCTTTTAAATTGCTTCCTTTTTTATCTATCTCATTAAACAATTGTTGCTTAAAATAACTCGTGTTTCCAAAATACAATTGTGAGTCAAAACGGATAATTAATAAATCATCACGAACATCTATATCATTTGTAAATCGGTCTATATTTTTATAATATTCTGAATTTTTTATTTTTCCTAAAATTGCAAAATGTGGTTTTGAGGTTCTATAAACCATTAATAACAAAGAACTTAAAACCCCTATTAAAATACCTTGAGGAATACCTATAAACAATGTGATTAAAAAAGTAATCACTAATATTAAAAATTCATCTTTTCGCTTAACCCAAAGTCTTTTTGCATATGTAATATCAATTAAACCAAGTACAGATACCATAATTATACTTGCCAAGGCTGCTTTTGGTAAATAGTAAAAAACGGGCGTTAAAAATAATAAAGTTCCTATCACCATAATTACACTAAATAGCGCCGACAAATTTGTTTTTGCCCCTGCTTCGCCATTTATTGCTGATCGTGAAAAACTTCCCGTAGATGAATATGATTGAAATAAAGAACCTAACATATTTGAGACTCCTAATGCTACTAATTCTTGATTAGGCTCAATGGTTTCTTCTCCTGATTTTTCTTCTAATGCCTTACCTATAGATATAGTTTCTAAATACCCAACTAATGCTAAGGTTAATGCAATAGGCCAAATTTGTAATGCATTATCAAGTGTAATATCTGGAATAGCAAAACTTGGCAAACCTGTTGGGATTTTGCCTGCAATATGAACTCCAAAATTTTCTAAACGGAAAATGTATACTGCTAATATTCCTAAAACGACAACTATTAATATTGATGGTATCCGTTTGTTTATTCTTTTTATCACCATGATAACAATAATTCCTAAAACACCTATGGTTACATCATATATATTAGCTTCTGGTATTTTTGAAATAGCATTTATTACTAACTGGTGAAAATGGTTACTTTTCTCTGTTTCTGTACCTAATAAATGTTTTAGTTGACTAAATATAATAACTAAAGCTGCTGCTGAAGTAAAACCGCTTATCACTGGTTTTGATAAAAAATTAACTAAAAACCCCATTTTAAACACCCCTAATAAAAATTGAATACTCCCCACCATAAAGGCCAAAAAAATAGCCATAGTAATGTAATTCTCAACTCCTATTATTGCTAAAGTTCCTAATCCTGCTGCTACTAAAAGTGAATCCATTGCTACAGGACCTACCGATACTTGACGTGAGGTTCCTAAAAAAAGATATCCTAATACTGGAATTAATGCTGCATACAAACCATAAACTGGTGGTAAACCAGCTATCATTGCATATGCCATTCCTTGTGGTATTAAAATAATACCAACCGTTAACCCAGCAATCAAATCTTTTGAAAGGTTCTCTTTTTTATATTTTGGCAACCATCGCAGTATGGGAATAAATTTTTGCATGGGACAAATTTAGGCCAATAGATTTTTAAAAAATGTAACTTTTGTTACTGATGCTTTACAAATAGAATAATTAATCTACTGAAATCGTCAATTTAAATAGTTCTTCTGATTTGGTTAAATAATTAAAACCATCAGCTAAATTTTCTTGTTTTACTTCGTAAGGATAAAAAGTAATAGGTTCTATACAAATCATATTATTGACTTCTGTCCATAACATAAAACTACCAAAACCTTCTGATGTTATTTTTAATGAATTTTTATCTTTCAAAACAATTTCAGTACAATTTTTAACTTGATACGCTCTATTACCTACAGCCAAAACATCAGCCAAAGTAATTTCTTTATCATTAGTAATAATTGTTGGTGACTCAGTTACCAAGTTAAATGCTGGGTGATAGCCTAACATAAAAGGCATATTCTGTTCTCCTGAAATAGAAAAACTAACTACTAACCCATCTTCAGATAAATGAAAAGATTTTTTAAATATAAAATCATAAGGCCAAGCTAAAATTTCTTCAGTAGATTTTGCAGGGTATTTTGAATTTTTAATTGTTGTACCTGCTACATATTTTTTTTTAAAAACTGCTTTAGTATCTGTAAAACTCACCAGCTCATAATTCATTTCTCTTAATAAACCATGCTGATCTTGAATTGCTTCTCCTTTTTCAGTTTTTACTCTAAAATCTGCATCGGCTGTTGGGCCAATTATAGGGAACATTTCAGTGTCTGCACTTCGCCAACCAGGACTACCTTTTTGGTGAATGTATTCATGACCTTCAACAAAGTAACTTACCAATTCTCCTTGATCTATTTTTACTGTTTGATTTTTGTAAGATAGTGTTGTCATCAAATTATTTATTAATTAATCTATAAATTAAAATTGCAGTTCTTTTGGTTAATGCTTCTATAGTATTTAAATTAACTGTTTCTTCTGGAGTATGTGCTCCTGTCCCCATTGTACCTAAACCATCTAGCGCATCAACATACTCGGCAACAAAAGAAGTGTCTGCTGCTCCTCTTTTACCTGGGTCATAAACTAAAACTTCTCCTTGATCTAAATCTAAACTAACTTCGTTTAATTCTTTTAAAAGCGCTTTATTTCCTTCACTAGGCCCCATTGCAGGGTAACTGTCTTGAAAAGTAACCGTTGCAGTAGTATGAGGTAAATTATTTTTTACTATTTCCCTCATTTTAGCTCTAGCAGTTTCCTTTTGTTCTTCAGACATAAACCTCAATCCGCCTTTTACTATAGCAGTTTGAGCAACTACATTTGTTTTACCAAAAGCATCTCCTTTACCCGTTTTTGCATCAAAATCAACAAAAGTTCCTCCTAATAAAACTCCAGGGTTAAAAGTTAGATACTCTTCTCCTCTAACTTCTTCATAAAAACTATTTAAAATTCTAGACATCTCAAAAACAGCTCCTGCTCCAACCTCATTATTAAAAATACCTGAAGAATGTGCTCTTTTACCTGTAACTTCTACTTCCCAATTTGAAGATCCTCTACGAGCAATAGTCGCATAATTAAACCCTGTAGATGTTTCAAAACCTAAAGCAACATCACTACGCTTAGCTGCACTTATTAAATCTTTTCGACTTATATCTAAAGGTTTTCCTGTGCTTTCTTCATCACCAGTAAAGGCTACTATAATTTGAGCATTTTTCAAAAGGCCATTTTCCTGTAATGCTTTTAAAGCATATAATATAATAACGTTACCACCTTTCATGTCATTACCGCCAGGCGCATGCGCAATACTATCATTTAGCATTTCAAATTTCTGAAAAGGACTATCTTCTTCAAAAACCGTATCTAAATGTCCAATTAATAATAACTTTTTGCCTTTACTACCATTAGTCTCAGCAAATAGATGCCCTGCCCTATTTAATTCAGTGGGCATTTCAATCCACTGTGTATCAAAATTTATCGCATTAAAAGCATCTTTAAAAATAAAACCTACTTTTTTAACTCCTTCTAAATTTAAGGTGCCGCTATTTATATTCACGACATCTTCAAGAAACTGAATAGCTTCTTTATTGTTTTTCGTTACACTAGAAAGAATCTTTTTTTCGATTTTAGAAACCTTTTGTGAGAAGATATTTAAGGTTACAAATAGTAGTGCAATTAATGAGTATTTTGTTTTCATAAGCATTCATTAGTAATTAGCACTTAAATTTAATCAAACTTTATGGCTTTTACAGGTGTAATTCTAGTAATTATATAGGAAGGAACTACAAGCATTAACAAACATAAAATCATAACTCCTACATTTAATAATATTACAGAAGTAACATCAATATGTACCGGAATATATTCCATATAATATTCTTTCGGGTTTGGGAATTTAAAAATTCGAAATCTATTCTGAACCCAAATAAAACCTAATCCAACTAAATTTCCTAAAAACAAACCTATACTTATTAGATAAGCTGCATTGTATAAAAATATTTTACGCACACCCCAATTTGATGATCCTAAAGCTTTTAAAACCCCAATCATTGGTGTACGTTCTAAAATTAAAACCAATAAAGCTGTAATCATATTAATACCTCCAACTATCACCATAATACCAATAATTAAGGCAATATTAAAATCAAAAAGATCTATCCATTGAAAAATATTTATATACTTATCTTTTATAGATTTTGTATTGAGTGTTGACAATGTTTGTCCGTATATTTCATTACTTTTTTCGTCAATTGAATCAAAATCATTTAAAAAGACTTCAAAATTACCTATTTGATCAGCATTCCATTTATTCATACGCTGAATATGACGAATATCCATAAAGACATAAGTCGCATCAAATTCCTCAAATCCACTATCATAGATGCCTACAATTTTAGATTTTTGTTGGTTTGGCATTTTTGAAGCATCATTTTCACGTAAGAAAACCGACATAAATGTATCGCCTAACTTTAACTTTAATCGATTAGCTAAAAGCCTCGAAATTAACACATCATCTGTACGCTCACCGCTATAATCGGGCACATGACCTTCAACAAGGTATTCTTTAAACGCATCCCAATTATAATCTTCCCCAACGCCTTTAGCCAAAATTCCCTCAACAGTGTCATCTGTTCTAACAATGCCACCTTTACTAGCTACAGCTTGTACATGTTTTATTCCTGATATATTTTTAAATTCCGGATAAAAATCTTGATTTATAGAAACAGGCACAAGAGAAACTTCAGAGTAATTATTATCATAGTTACTTATTTGTATGTGACCATTAAATGCAGCTACCTTTTCTCTAATTTTCTTCTTTAATCCAACACCTGTACTAATCGCAATAAGCATCATTACAATACTAATCGCAATTGCAGCAATTGCTATTTTTATTATTGGAGCCGATACACTATTTTTATGCGCTTTACCTATTGAAAGCCTTTTAGCAATAAAATATTCTAAATTCAATTTATGATGATTTTATCTTGTCTCAAAAATACATTTTTATTATTTGTTTTGATACTTTCTTCATGCGGAAAGACAAAGAAAACCATCAGTACTTCAAAAGATATTGTTCAAATAAATACTGACAAAATTCAAAAACCACCATTGGTGATTGCTTCAAATAAAACAGAAGCTTATTTCCCTCTTCTAAAAAATAAAAATATTGCCGTTGTTGCCAATCAAACCAGTGTAATTTTTAATAAAAATGGAAATACACATTTGATAGATTCACTTATCTCATCACAAATAAAAATTAGTAAAGTGTTTACTCCTGAACATGGTTTTAGAGGTAAGGTTGACGCTGGCGAACATTTTAAAGATGGTGTTGATACAAAAACTGGACTTCCATTAGTTTCATTATACGGTAAAAATAGAAAACCATCAAAACAACAACTTGAAGGTGTAGATATTGTACTTTTTGATATACAAGACGTCGGTGTACGTTTTTACACTTATATCGCTACACTACAATTGGTTATGGAAGCTTGTGCTGAAAATAATATTCCTATTGTTGTTTTAGATCGCCCTAACCCAAATGCACATTATGTTGATGGCCCAACTATGGAAACTGAACATACTAGCTTTTTAGGAATGACTGAAGTTCCTTTAGTTTATGGAATGACTATTGGTGAGTATGCTACTATGATTAATCAAGAGGCTTGGCTTGAAAACGGAAGAAAAGCTTCACTTACAGTGATTCCTTTAGACAATTATACACACGAAACATTCTATAGTTTACCAATACGTCCTTCACCAAATTTACCGAATGATTTATCAATAAAACTATACCCTAGTCTTGGACTTTTTGAAGGCACAAATATTAACGCGGGACGCGGAACTGAATTTCAATTTCAACGTTATGGTGCTCCGTTTTTAGATAAAACAAAATACGTGTTTAATTATATTCCTGAATCTAATTTTGGATCTAAATACCCAAAAGAAAAAGGGAAAATTTGTTATGGAGTTGACTTAACTAAAATTGAAACTAAAAACCTCAATACTATTGATTTACAATGGATTATTGATGCGTATACTAACACAGCTGATAAAAGTAAATTTTTCTTAACCAGCGGATTCACCAAGCATGCAGGTACGACCCAACTTCAAAGACAAATTGAAGCAGGAATGACTGCTAATGAAATTAGAGCTACCTGGCAACCAGAAATTAAAAAATTTAAAGAAATTAGACGTAAGTATTTAATATATAATTAATCTTCAACAAGCGTTGTCGTTGTTGGATTTCTATACGTATGAAAAGGTTGTTTTAAAAGTGCTTTTAAATTTCCATTTTCAACCTCATCAGGAAAAGTATCAACTCCATAAACAATGGCATCTCTATCTAATTTCATAAAAGTACCAAACATTCTATCCCAAATAGAAAATATATTTCCATAATTTGAGTCTGTATAAGGCAATACATAATGGTGATGTACTTTATGCATATCAGGCGACACAATCACCCAACTCAATAAATCATCTAATTTTCTTGGTAGTTTAATATTTGCATGATTAAACTGTGTTGATACTAATGATAATGACTGGTAAAGCATAACAATACCTATTGGTGCTCCAACAACAAAAACACCAAATAATGTAAAGGCAAACCTAACTAAACTTTCAAGTGGGTGATGCCTGTTTGCTGTTGTAGTATCAACATTATGATCTGTATGATGTACCAAATGCACCATCCAAAGTGGTTTTACTTTATGCTCTGTATAATGAGCTAAATAAGCCCCAAAAAAATCTAAAAGTAAAACACCTAAAAATATATATGCCCACAAAGGAAGTTCTAACCAATTAATAATTCCGAATTTATTAATTACAACCCAATCACTAGTTTTTAAAAGTAGAAAAGCTAATGCGAAATTTATAACAACTGTTGTTGCTGTAAAAAATAGATTAGGAAGTGCATGTTTCCATTTTCCATAATTAAACTTTACTAATGGTACTACACCTTCTAATATCCAAAAAAAAGTAATGCCACCAACTAATATTAATGAACGATGTAATGAAGGGATATTTTCAAAATAGTTAATTATACTTTCCATAAGTATAAATATAATAAAAAATACAGCTATCAATTACATATTTAATACCTAAAAGCGCAATTAACCCTAGTTACTCAATATTTAAGTTTACCTATTCAACTTACTTTTCATAGCTTCAACAATATTATATGCAGCAGGGCAAATAGCTACGTTTTTAATGGTAAGATTACTAATTTGTTGAAATTTTTTGCGATCTGTATGCGGAAATTCACGGCAAGCTTTTGGACGCACATCATATATTGAACAGTAATTATCTGCTCCTAAAAAAGTACATGGTACTTGCTGTAACACATAATCGTTCTCCTCATCAATACGCAAATACTGATTTATAAATTGTTGCGGTTTTTGCCTAAAATGTTTTGCTATACGTTCAACATCTGCATTTGTAAAAAGTGGCCCCGTCGTTTTGCAACAATTTGCACACTCTAAACAATCTGTACGTTCAAATTCTTCAGTATGCAAATCTTGCATTAAGTAATCTAAATTCTTTGGCGATTTTTTTTTAAGTTTTGCAAAAAACTTTTTATTCTCGTTTTGCTTTTCTTTTGCTTTTTTAGGCAAGTTTGCAATAATATCTTCCATTATTTTAATAAACTAACTGCCGTTTCATACAAATCACGACTCCAATTCTCTGATGCTTTAGAAATTTCTTTTGTTAATATGGGTTGTTTTTGTAAAATTTTCTCACCTATTTCAGAAGTATAAAATTTATTAAGTGTCGTTTTTTGTGTCGCATTCATTTTGGTTGGGTCATTAGCCAATTGCTTACCTGCATCACTTTCATAAAAAGAAGTCATTTCCTTTATAGTATCTTGACTGAAATTCTTTTCATAAATAGGAACTAAAAGCACTATCATTTCTGATACATACTCATCTTTATTAGCCTTTAAATAAGTCCATCCATCCTTATTTGATTCTGATTTTGGATATTGTTTTTCAAGCATATTTAGTAATTCATCATATGCAAACTCATATTGTTTTGCAGATCCATTTGCCTTTAAATAGGCCTTTACATCATCAGAAAAACTTGTTTCTTGAACGCAACTAGTCATTCCAATAGCTATAAATAGAATATATATATTATTTAATATTTTCATATCTGTTAAATATTTTATTAAGTACTTTAAATACCTGATTTTTGTCGCAAATTACAAATTAAATGCCAACTGATATTTTAGGAAATGCACTTTTAGATTTCCAAAACAAAAATTACAGCTCAGATATAAAAACGTATTCTTCACTTGATGAAGAAGATACAATACCTGTTCCATATTTATTTCGTGACTATAAAGAAATGCCTCAAATTGAACAAAAAGCTTTAGCTTTATGCAAAGGTGATGTTTTAGATATTGGGTGTGGAGCAGGGAGCCATAGTTTGTATCTTCAAAATAAAGGACATTTGGTTACTGCTTTAGATTATTCAGTTGGTGCCATTGAAGTTTGTAAACAAAGAGGAATTAAAAATACTATTTGTTCTAATATTTATACTTATAACGAGAAACAATACGATACACTTTTACTTTTAATGAATGGTGTAGGCCTTGCTGGTAAATTAAATCAAATAAATAGGTTTTTCACCCATTTAAAATCAATTTTAAAACCAGATGGTCAAATTATATTAGATTCTAGTGATATAATTTATATGTTTCAAGAAGATGAAGATGGCGGTTATTGGATTCCGGATAACGATTATTATGGTGAAGTAACTTTTAATATGGAATACAAGAACAAAAAAAGTGACGCTTTTGATTGGTTATATATTGATTATAATACATTACAACGTGCTGCTATTGCTAACAACTTTAACTGTAAATTAATATTTGAGGGAGATCATTATGATTATCTTGCTTCTCTGAGCTTGAATATATAATAGAAAACAGATACAACCGTTATATTTAATAGCTACGTTTTACATTATACTATGAAAAATAAATCTTTACTAATATTAGGTATTTTTGCTTTATTTATATGGAATTGCTCTAAGAGTAATTCATCTTCTTCTGATGAAGAAAATTCAGAAACACTTACTGTTAACAAAACACTTAACGAGCAATCTACAGGTTCATCAGCAAATGATTTTTTATCTAATGATAATTATGATAAATTAATTATTGAAATAGCATATGTAACAGGCTACAAACCAGAAGAGCAAGCTATTTTAGATAATATCGAATTTATTGAAGAAATTAGTTATAAAGAAGATATAGAAATCCAATATCTTGAATTAGACTCACCTGATAAAGAAACATTAACTACCCAAGAAGTTTATGAATTAGAACAAGAAAACCGTACTGCTTATAATTCTGATAGTACTTTAGCCATGTATATTTACTTTTCTGATGCAACATATTCAGAAGATGACCCTGATTCTGATTTATTTACGCTTGGTGCTGTTTACTTAAACACTTCTATGGTTATTTATGAAGAATCAGTAAGAACTATAGCAAGTAAATCTTCATTAATATCAAATGCTACAGTAGAAACTGCTACTTTAAATCATGAATTTGGCCACCTATTTGGTTTGGTTAATATTGGCTCCGATATGGTTAATGATCATGAAGACGAAACCACTAATGATGATGGAGAAACAGTTGGTAACCAACATTGCAATCAAGACGGCTGTTTAATGCGTGCTGAATTAGAATTTAATACCGGAATGAGCAAAATGCTTACCGCTAAAAACGGACAGGTACCTGATTTAGATGCTGAATGTTTATTAGATGTTGCAGCAAACGGTGGCCGTTAATATGCCTAATTAATAAGTATTAAAAACTAAGGTATATTTAAATACTTATGAGTTTGTAATGACACTTTCCATTTAGGGTTTTTCATTACATAATCAACAATAAGTGGCACCATTTTTTCACGTACACTCCATTCTGGCTGTAAGTACAGAATGCAATCTTTGTTCGTTTTAGCTGCTTGTTCTTCAGCAAAAATAAAATCGTGTTTGTTAAAAATTATCATTTTTAATTCGTGAGCTTCATCGTAAATTTTACCTTCTGGTAGTTTGTTTTTTTTAGGTGATAAGCAAATCCAATCCCAAACACCTGATAATGGGTATGCTCCCGAAGTTTCAATATGTGTTTGTACATTTTTAGCTTTCAATCCTTTTGTTAAAGGCCCCATATCCCAAGTAAGTGGTTCACCTCCTGTAATCACGATAGTATCTGAATAAGAAGTAGCGTTGGTAATTATTTTATCAATTGCAGTTGGCGGATGAGTTTCTGCATTCCAACTTTCCTTAACATCACACCAATGGCAACCCACATCACAACCACCTACTCTAATAAAATAAGCTGCAGTTCCTTTATGAAAACCTTCTCCTTGAATTGTATAAAATTCTTCCATAAGAGGTAACATTTCCCCTTTATTGACCAATGTCAAAACTTCATTCTCTAACATGCTGCAAAGATACATTTTAGTTATGAGTCTAACACACAACAATTAAATTTGTCTTAATTGAAAATCTAAGCATCATAACATTTTTTCAATTGGGTAAAAAACACTTATTTTTATACAAAATTAACTTGATGAGTAGCAAAGACGAATTCTTTAAACATATAACAGAAGGGTACCAAACCAAAGGTGATTTTATCACCATGGGTTCTGCCATATTAGAAGGAGAAACATTAACTGATGCTTTTGTAAAAATTCCTCTTAAAACTTTAAACAGACACGGTCTTATTGCAGGTGCTACAGGTACAGGGAAAACAAAAACACTTCAAGTACTTGCTGAAAATTTATCTGAAAAAGGAATTCCAGTATTACTGATGGACCTTAAAGGTGATTTAAGTGGTTTAGCACAACCTAGTCCTGGGCACCCAAAAATAGATGAAAGACATACAAAAATTGGATTGCCTTTTGAACCAAAAAAATTTCCTGTAGAAATTTTATCATTATCAGAACAAGATGGTGTTAAATTACGTGCAACCGTTTCTGAGTTTGGCCCTACCCTCTTATCAAGAATATTAGATTTAACCGAAACCCAAGAAGGTATTGTTGCTGTGGTTTTTAAATATTGCGATGATAATAAATTACCTCTTTTAGATTTAAAAGATTTTAAAAAAGTACTACAATTTGCAACTGAAGGTGGTAAAGCCGAATTCACAAGAGATTACGGAAGAATAAGTACTAGTTCTACAGGTGCTATTCTTAGGAAAATTATAGAACTAGAACAGCAAGGTGCTGATTTATTTTTTGGCGAAAAATCTTTCGATGTAAATGATTTAACGAGAATTGATGAAAACGGAAAAGGATATATTAATATATTAAGACTTACAGATATTCAAGATAGGCCAAAATTGTTTTCAACTTTTATGCTAAGCCTACTAGCTGAAATATATGATACATTCCCTGAACAAGGAGATGCTGACCAACCTGAGTTAATTTTATTTATTGACGAAGCACATTTAATATTTAAAGAAGCATCAAAAGCTTTGTTAGACCAAATTGAGAGTATTGTAAAACTTATTCGATCAAAAGGTATCGGAATTTATTTTGTTACACAAAACCCTACTGATGTACCTAATGATGTTTTATCACAATTAGGGTTAAAAGTACAGCATGCATTACGTGCTTTTACTGCACGGGACAGAAAAGCAATAAAACTAACTGCAGAAAATTATCCTGAATCTGAATTTTACGACACTAAAGAAGTGCTTACATCACTAGGTATTGGAGAAGCTTTAATCTCTGCTTTAGACGAAAAAGGTAGACCAACACCATTAGCTGCTACAATGCTTCGTGCTCCAATGAGCCGTATGGATGTACTTACGAACAATGAGTTAAATGAACTAATAGACCGTTCGAGCTTAGTTAAAAAATATAATGATATTATTGATCGTGAAAGTGCTTATGAAATATTAAATAAAAAAATAGAAAAAGCTGAAGAATTAGCTGAAAAAGAAAAAAACAAACCTAAAGCAAAAACAGCTTCAAGAAGTAGAGCGAGCACAAGACAAAACCCAATTATTAAAGTTTTAACTAGTGCTACCTTTATTAGAGGCGTACTAGGTGTATTAAAAAAAGTAATTCGCTAAAACTTAGTAAAAATTTAATATTGATATTATATCTAAAAATGAAAAACATATTATCTGTTGCTTTAATTGCAACTTCACTCCTATTTTTAAACTGTGAAAAAGAAAACACTAAGTTTAAAATTACTACAACCGCTTTAGGTGAATTAACTAAAGACACAAAAATTATCGATTTAGAAACACTATATGCAGAAGATTCTATAGTTGCTACTAATGGAGTACCAAAAATGAATTTGAGTACTATAACTTCCGAGTCTAATGATGATTCTAGTGAACGTATTATAAAGGATGGCTTTAGTTACCAAAAAATAGAAATATTTGAAAAAGGAGGTGCTCATTTACTAAGCCTAACCCCTAGTAAAGATTCGGTACCTACTATTGAGAATATCCGTATTTATGATCCTCGCTTTAAAACAGAAAAAGGCGTTACAATAAACAGCACTTTTAAAGAGATTAAAGACAATTATACTATTAAGAAAATAATTACTACGATAAACAATGTGGTAATCTTACTAAAAGACAGTCCTGTTTATTTTACAATTGACAAACAACAGTTACCTGCAAGTCTACGCTATAATTCTAGTGTAAATATAGAAGAAGTACAAATACCTGATACTGCCAAAATAAAATACATGTGGATGGCTTGGGAATAAACACCCAAAGATTACAATTGTTTAATTCACATATATTTTAAATCATGAAAAAATATACAATACAAAAATCTCCATTTAAAGTACCTACAACCGACGGCAAGTTAATTGAAGAGCATTTTGGAAAAGCCAGCACAAACGACAACAATTTAAGTGTTGCCCATATGGTCGCACCTGCTGGTTGGAGTGAACCTTTTCAAACACCTGAATTTGACGAATACACATATATTATTAAAGGTAAAAAGCAATTTATTATTGGTAATGAAACTCTAATATTAGAAGCTGGTCAATCAATAAAAATTGAAAAAAATACTAGAATTCAGTATTCAAATCCTTTTAAAGAATCTTGTGAATATATAGCTATATGCTTACCTGCCTTTGATTTTACAAAAGTTCATAGAGAAGAAGTATAATGAAAAAATACATTCCTATATTATTTGGCAAATACATTAATACGTTATCTAAATTATCAAAAAACAAGGCTATAGAAAAAGCCTTTTTACTTTTCTGTACTCCGAGAAAAGGAAAAGTAAAAGAGTTTCAAAAAGAGTTTTTAGATAATGCTAAGTTTGAAAAAGTAGAAACCAATTCATTAACCTTACAAACCTATAAATGGGAAGGTAATAAAGAGACTGTTTTATTATTACACGGCTGGGAAAGCAATGTTTTTAGATGGCGTAAATTAATAGGTTTTTTAAAAGAAGAAGGTTTTAATACTATAGCTTTTGATGCTCCAGCACATGGAAACTCTTCCGGTAACATATTACACGTGCCTATATACACAAAATGCACAAAAGATATTATAGCTAAATATAAGCCTAAATACATAATTGGGCATTCTCTAGGAGGAATGACAACAATTTACAACCAATACAAAAACCCTAATAATGACATTGAAAAAATAGTTTCATTAGGTGCACCTTCTGAGCTTTCAGAAATAATGAATCACTACAAGAATTTATTGCAATTAAACACTAAAGTGGTTAAAGGTTTAGAAGAGTACTTTATTAATAATTTTAATATTAAAGTCAACGAGTTTTCTACTGCAAAATTCGTTAAAAACAATACTACCCCCGGACTTATTGTTCATGATAAATTTGATAAAATTGCACCTTTTAGTTCATCTAAAAATATTCATAAAAATTGGAAAAACAGTATTCTTATTAAAACTGAAGGGTTAGGACATTCATTACATCAAGATGATGTAAATAATCAAATTATAACTTTTCTAAAAAAATAAACTAGTTTAATTAAAAGGTTATAGTGAAGGTAGATCCTTTATTTATTTGACTCTCTAAAGTAATTTCACCACCTAAATTAGTTACATGGTAATTTATTAAATACAAACCTACTCCCTTACTATCTTTATTATAGTGAAACTTCTGGCTAATTTTAAACACCTTATTTTTAACAGCTTCCATATCAAAGCCTAATCCATTATCTGTATAAATAAGTTTAGTTTTACCACCTTCCAATTTAGTTGAAATATGTATTACAGAATTTTCAATTAAAGGGTTGGCATATTTTATAGAATTGGTTATAAAATTTAAAAAAATACTTTCCATATAACACTCATTAAAAGCCACTTGTTCTATTTCAGAAAAATCACATATAAATTGTGTTTTAGAGTCTTTTATTAATGCACTAATTGAATTTTTAACTTTTTCAAAAGTATCTTGAAAATTTACCTCATCTATTTTTAGATCTAAATTATCAACTTCTTCTATACGATCAACGTAATTATCTAATGATTTTTTTAAACCGTATGTTGATTCCTTTATTAGGTTGACAATTTCAAAAGTTTCAGGATCTTTGTCTTTTTCTATTTCTAGAATATCAACTAATGTCAATAAATTATTTAAAGGCGATCTTAAATCATGTGAAGTTTTGTAGTTTAAATTTTTTAAACTTTTACTCTTTTTTTCTAATTCATAAAGATGATTTACACGCTCTTCTTCTAATTTTTTCTTATATGTTATATCTTTAGCAATGCCGTAAATTAATTTTTCTTCAATTACAGTCATTAACGTCCAATGAAACCATACAATTTCTCCAGATTTAGTTACATATCTATTTTCAACACTTGCTACTGGAATATTTTTACGCAAATCTTCTCCATATTTAAGAGTACGTGGCACATCTTCTTCGTAAATAAAAGTATTTATTTTTTTTGAATAAAGCTCTTCCTCCGAGTACCCTAAAAGATTAATAAAAGCAGGGTTTACTTTTTTAAAATGACTATTAAAGTCTGCAACACAAAATATATCTAATGAATTTTCAAAAAAAGGAGCTAAACTTATATTCATATTATTAAAAAATAATGTTATTCATCGATTGTTCACTGTTTTTCAAATACTTGACAATATATAAATTTTAACATAAATATAACTACTTAACAAAAAAAATCATTTGCAATTATTAAAATAATTACAAATGATTTTATCATTATAAAAAATAAAACTTACTATTTTCTACTTCTATGACGCTCTCTTGCTAATAATGTATTTTTTAATAACATCGCAATAGTCATGGGACCTACACCACCAGGTACTGGTGTTATAAATGATGCTTTTTTACTTACATTTTCAAAATCGACATCACCTGTAATATAATATCCTTTCTCCTTAGTATCATCAGCAACACGAGTAATACCTACATCAATAATTACCGCATCATCTTTTACCATTTCTGCTTTTAAGAAATTAGGTACACCTAAAGCTGAAATTACAATATCAGCTTGTGAAATAATCTGTGTAATATTTTTGGTATGGCTATGCGTAAGTGTTACGGTTGAGTTACCTGGCCAACCTTTACGCCCCATTAAAATACTCATTGGTCTACCTACAATATGACTTCTACCAATAACAACAGTATGCTTCCCTTTAGTATCAACATTATAACGCTCTAAAAGCTCTAAAATACCAAAAGGTGTTGCTGGTATAAAAGTACTCATATCAAGAGCCATTTTCCCAAAATTCATAGGGTGAAAACCATCAACATCTTTATCAGGGTCAACTGCTAATAAAACTTTTTGAGTATCAATTTGTGGTGGCAATGGTAATTGAACAATAAAACCATCAATATTTTCATCTTGATTAAGTTCTTCTATTTTTTGTAAAAGTTCTTGCTCAGATGTTGTACTTGGCATTTTCACTAAAGTAGATTCAAATCCGATTTTTTCACAAGATCTTACTTTACTACCTACATAGGTTAAACTCGCCCCATCATTACCAACTAAAATAGCAGCCAAATGTGGTACTTTTTCACCACGCTCACGCATTTTAACCACTTGAGCAGCAATCTCTTCTTTTATTTGGTTAGATACTTTTTTACCGTCTAATATTTCCATTATCGAGGTTCTTCTTTAAGTTTTTGGTTTACAGAAATCTTAATATATTATAGAAAAATAAAAGAGATTATTTCATCCCTTTCATTGCTCCCATCATTTGCATCATTTTTTTACCACCACCACCTTGCATCATTTTCATCATCTTACTCATCTGATCAAATTGTTTAAGCAACTGGTTAACTTCTTGTATAGTTCTTCCACTACCTTTAGCTACTCGCTTTTTTCTACTTGCATCTAGTTTTGCTGGTGTAGCTCTCTCCAAAGGTGTCATTGAGTGTATAATTGCTTCTACATGCTTAAAGGCATCGTCGTCAATATCTAAACCTTTTAATGCTTTACCTGCACCAGGAATCATTCCCATAAGGTCCTTAATATTACCCATTTTTTTAATTTGCTGAATCTGACTTAAGAAGTCATCAAAACCAAATTGATTTTTAGCAATTTTTTTCTGAATTTTTCTACTTTCTTCTTCATCAAATTGTTCTTGTGCTCTTTCTACTAAAGATACAACATCACCCATCCCTAAGATACGTTCTGCCATACGTGAAGGATAGAACACGTCAATAGCTTCCATCTTCTCACCTGTACCAATAAACTTAATTGGCTTGTTTACTACAGATTTAATAGAGATTGCCGCACCACCACGAGTATCACCATCTAATTTTGTTAGAATAACTCCGTCAAAATTTAATATATCATTAAATGCTTTTGCTGTATTCACAGCATCTTGCCCTGTCATGGCATCAACAACAAATAATGTTTCTTGAGGCTGAATTGCTTTATGAACATTTGCAATTTCATTCATCATTTCTTCATCAACAGCTAAACGTCCAGCAGTATCAATAATTACTACATTATGTCCGTTTGTTTTTGCATATGCGATACCAGCTTTTGAAATTGCTACTGGATCTGTATTTCCTCTATCAGAAAAAACCTCAACACCTATTTGATCACCAACTACATGTAATTGATCTACTGCCGCAGGACGATAAACATCACAGGCTACTAATAAAGTTTTTTTTGTTTTTTTTGTCTTTAGATAATTTGCAAGCTTACCAGAAAAAGTTGTTTTACCTGAACCTTGTAAACCAGACATTAAAATTACTGATGGATTTGATGCTAAATTTATACCTTCTACATCACCCCCCATTAATTCAGTCAACTCGTCTTTTACAAGTTTCACCATTAATTGACCTGGTTGCAAAGATGTTAATACACCTTGACCAAGTGCTTTTTCTTTTACTCTATTGGTAAACTCCTTTGCTATTTTAAAGTTAACATCGGCATCAAGTAAAGCTCTGCGGACTTCTTTTAAAGTTTCTGCAACATTAATTTCAGTTATTTGCCCATGCCCTTTTAGAACATGAAGTGCTTTATCTAGCTTTTCGCTTAAATTATCAAACATAGTTATCAGTCTACTTCTTATATTAAAAGATGCAAAGTTAATGATTTGACCTGTATTTATATTGCTGAATCTTATAAAAATGTAGCCCTATGACTGTCTAATATTGTTATAATTACACTGAAAATTATTGGTTTTTAATTTATTCGATAGCTATTATCTATTTTTTTAATCATTTTGAATAAAAAAATAAAAAAATCTTGCTAAACAATGTGTCTAACAAGATTTAATCAGGGATAAAAAAGGGATATTAATGAAATAATTTATGATTAACTTTTCTTTTCGAAGATTAGTACTCTTTCTGGGTCTACATTATAATATCTTAATTCTATTCTACTTTCATCAATTTCTACTATTCTCCAATTTACATTTAATAAATTGTCAAAAAAATCATCAAAATATAATTCAAGATATAAGCCTCCATCATCAAACGTTCTCCAAGTTCCACTATATGAATTTACATCTATGGCTGTTACATCAACTGTTCCTGAATTAAGAAAATCAAAATTATACATATTAACATCTGATGTATAATCAAAATCTCCTTCATAAAAGGACACTATTTGCCAATCACCAGAAAGTAAAACGGCTTCAATTTCAGCTGTAGTATCTGGAGATGCTAAAGCGTCACAGTCTTTTTCTAAAAAAACTTTATTAGTCTCATCATTATAAAACTTAAGTGTATTAAAACCTAAATCATAAACCAACCATTCGGAATTAAAAGCCATTTGACTTTCTTCAAATTCTAATGTTAATAATACTCCATTTTCCGAATCAGAACTATACCAGTTACCAGTTTCTACTGTATTATCATTAGTAAGTAATAAAACTTGATTCTCAGCAATAAACACCATAAAAGACCCATTATAACTACCTGAAGTTTCGTCATCACGGTATAAATCATTTACAACCCAAGGGCAAGACATTAAATATTCATCTAAACTTTCCTTTGTAAAATCGTCATCATTATAATCATTATCATCATCTTCATCACAACTATTTTTAGCATTTTCAATAGCTTGTTCTAACTCTGTATTATTATAAATAATAAGTATAGTTCCATCATTCATACCTAAATAAACAGGATAATCTAGACTTATAATATCTTCATCACCTAAATCAGAAAAAAAGAGGTTTAACTCTCTATCAGCCCCAATAGTTACACTACTTGTTTCTTGCTGAGTAACATCATATTTAAAAATAGTTAGTGGATATAAAAAATCAATACATTCTATATCATCATCACCTCCATTTTCAATACATTCTTCTGCTACTTCTTCTAGTTCAATAGCATTATTAATTGTTGATTCTGAATAGTCTGCTAAAATAATATTTACAGGGTAATCTATAGTTAAAGTATCTTCATTACTATCTAATAAATCAAAAACATCCTCGATTAACTGTAAGTCATCAACAGTTTCTATTGTAAGTTGTTCTCCGTTTGCTTGAACTGTATATGGAAATTGGATTGCTATACAGCTTGAGCCATCAACTATATTATCAAAAGAACCATCGTTAGCACTAATTTGTATTATCAGCTGTGCTATATTGGAAGTTTCTATTATGGAAATTTCCTCATCAATTATTGAAACTTCTTTAAACTCTTCTTGGCAAGAAGTAGCTAAAATTATCAATAACAATAAGTTACACCATATAAAAACATTAAATATTTTAACCATAATAATTTGACTTACAATACGTTACACTTACATAACAATTTAATACAAAAAAACCCTACCATGTTTTTTTGGTATTTTTAAAATACCTTTACAATTAAATTATAGATTTTATACTACATGGATACCAAAGAAAATAATGTATGTAATGAGCAAGTTTACAATATGCTTTTCAATTCTAATTCTAAAACGATTTTTAATTATATATATTATAAATACGGGAATGAAGAAAAAGCATATGATACTGTACAAGAAGCATTTATTAAATTATGGGAAAATTGCACTAAAGTTACTCCTGAAAAAGCAAAAGCCTATGTATACACTATTGCAAACAACCTTTATTTAAATATAATTAAAGCTGAAAAAGTTCGGCTAAAATATGCATCTAAATCTTTAGCAATTTCTAATGAATCACCTGAATTTTTATTAGAAGAAAAACAGTTTCATGAAAAACTTGAAAATGCTTTAAATGCATTGCCCGAAAACCAAAGAACAACTTTTCTTTTAAATAGGATTGACAGTAAAAAATATGCTGAAATTGCAATAATAGAAGGAGTAAGTATTAAAGCCATAGAAAAAAGAATGCATTTAGCTTTAAAAACATTAAGAGAAAAAATAGATGGAATCTAATTTTTTTATACTTTAAAAGTAGGGTAAATCTATTACTTAGTTGTTACTACTAAAACAAAGCATCTATTATGCAAGAAAATTTTTTAGCCCGATGGCTTAACAACGAACTTTCACAAGAAGAGCTTTCTAAGTTTAAAGAAACTAATGAATACTTAACTTATAAAAAAATTGTAGATTTTTCTAGCAAGTTAGAAGCTCCTACGTATAATACAGAAGAAGCTTTAGATCAATCTAAAATTAACAGAAATGCTAAAATTATTCGTCTAAACCCCATTAGAAAAAAATTACAAATTGCCGCTGTAGTTTTAGTTTTGATTACTGGCTCTTATTTTTTTATTAATTCTTTAGATAAAAACGTTATCACTGGTTATGCTGAAAATAAAACCCTAACATTACCTGATTCTTCAATTGTTACATTAAATTCCGTTTCAGAGATAACATTTAATAAAAATAATTGGGATACTAACCGAAATTTAACTTTAGAAGGAGAAGCATTTTTTAAAGTTGCAAAAGGCAAAAAATTTACTGTAAATACTTCTCAAGGTATTGCTACCGTATTAGGCACTCAGTTTAATGTTGAAAACAGAACAGGTTTTTTTGAAGTTACTTGTTACGAAGGTTCTGTTAGCGTATATTTTAATGGTGAAACTACAATACTACCTGCTGGAAATTCATTTTTAGCTATTGACAATGAAGTTATAATTACGGATATTAGTGGTGTTAATGACACACAGACTCCTTCATGGCTACTGAATGAAAGCTCTTTTAAAAGTATACCCTTAAAATATGTTTTAAATGAATTTGAAAGACAGTTTGATACTAAAATTGAAACAAAAAATATAAATACCAGTATTTTATTTACTGGAACAATTTCAAATAAAAATAAAGAAATAGCGTTAAAAAGTATTTGTGCTCCATATCAAATAAATTATAAAATAGAAAAAAACAAAGTGCTTCTCTATCTTGAAAATCAAACAAAGTAACTTTCGAATATTTCTGATTATTTTATTTTTTTGCATCTCATTTTTAGGCTATGCACAAGAAGAAAACACCTCAGTTTTATTAGTTACTTATTTACAGCAACTCGAAAAAAAATTTAAAATTAAATTTTCTTTTTACGATGAAGATTTAAATTCCATTTTAATAAAAAGAATAAATACTAGTTCTCTTAGTGACGTTTTAGAAAATATTGAGACACAAACACAATTAGATATTGAAAAATTAGACCAACGTTATTACACTATATCAATTAAAACCTTAAATATTTGTGGTACTTTAATAGATAGTTTTAAAAATGAAAAAATTAGAGGTGCCTCTATAGAAATTCTAGAATATTCTATAATAAAACACACAAATGAAAATGGCGAGTTTTCTATTAAAAATGTTCCTAAAAATGCTACTATAGCAATTAAATACGAAAATTTTGATACGCAATTTATAAACGCACAAGATTTTAAGAACAAACCTTGCCAAACAATATTACTTTCTGAAACCTATGAACAACTACAAGAGGTTGTTATTTACAAATACTTAACAACAGGACTCTTAAAAGAAAAAGATGCAAGTATTGTTTTAAACACTAAAGATTTTGGGGTTTTACCAGGGTTAATTGAGCCTGATGTTTTACAAACAGTTCAAGCATTACCTGGCATAAAAAGCATAGATGAAACTGTATCAGATATTAATGTTCGGGGTGGTAGTAATGATCAAAATTTAATGCTGTGGAATGGTATTAAACTTTACCAATCTGGTCATTTTTTTGGATTAATTTCTGCTTTTAACCCCTATACCACAGATAATGTGGCTATCATAAAAAATGGTACAAGCGCAATATATGCCGATGGTGTTAGCGCTGTTATTAATATAAAAACAAAAGATGAACTATCTAATGCTTTTTCAGGTGGTGCTGGTATAAACTTAATTAGTACAGATTTATATGGGCAAATACCAATATCAAAAAAAGTCGCGTTTCAATTTTCAGGTAGAAGATCTATTACTGATTTTATCAGCACACCCACATATCGTAAGTTTTATGAAAAAGCTTTTCAAGATAGCGAAGTAAATAATAATGATGATGACGAAACAGAAGAAATCAGAAGAGCTGAAAAATTCTATTTTTATGATTTTAGCAGCAAATTACTATATGACATAAATAACAAGCATAAACTTAGACTCAGCCTTATTGCAATAAATAACCATCTTGATTATACAGAGAGTAGTAATGATACAGGAATAAAAAATAGTAACTTAAAACAAAAAAACTTATCTATTGGCGTAAGTTTAAATAGTTCTTGGTCTACTAAATTATTTAGTAATATAAGTGCTTATTCTACAAAATACACATTAGATTCTAGAAACATAAACGTTGAAGATGAACAAGAACTTTACCAAACTAATGATGTTTTTGAAACAGCCGTAAAACTATCTGTTAACTATAATTTTTCAAAAAAAATAGATTGGAATAATGGTTATCAATTTAATGAAGTCGGCATAACTAATACAACCAATGTTCTTGAACCTCCATATAAAAGTAACATTAAAGACGTTATTAGAACAAATGCTTTTCTTTCTGAATTCACATTTAATTCTATAAATAGAAAATTTTGGTCCAGAGCTGGAGTTCGGTTTAATTTTATTGAAAACATAAATACATTTAATAGATTAATTATTGAACCTAGAGTTAATTTGAACTACAAACCTCATGAGTATTTTAAAATAGAAGTATTAGGAGAATTTAAAAACCAAACTACAAATCAAATAATTGATTTAGAACAAAATTTTTTAGGAATAGAAAAAAGACGATGGATACTTTCTGATGAAGACACACTACCTGTTACACAAAGCAAGCAAATATCATTAGGTGCTAGTTATGAAAAAGAGAAAATTCATATTAGTCTTGAAGGCTTTCAAAAATTAGTAACTGGTATTAGTATTTCTACACAAGGTTTTCAAAATCAAGATGAGTTTAATGATGAAATAGGTCAATACAATATAAAGGGGTTTGAATTTTTAATTAATCAAAAAACAAAACATTTTAGTAACTGGTTGAGCTACACTCATAATAATAATAAGTATATTTTTAAAGATATTACACCAAGTACTTTTCCTAACAATTTAGATATAAAACATGCTATAAGCCTTGCAAGTACATATACCAACCAACATGTAAAATTAGGGATAGGAATTAATTATAGAACAGGAAAACCCTACACACAACCTCAAGAAGACAATAATGCTGTAAATACCACTACATTTCCTGCTACAATAAACTATAAGGATGCCAATAGTAGTAGAACGGCTAATTATTTACGTTGTGATGCTTCAGCTCTTTACAACTTCCAATTAAATAAAAATATTAGAGGCTCTGCAGGTATCTCAATATTAAACATTTTTAATAGAAAAAATATTTTGAACACCTATTATAGGCTAAATGATAATGACAAAGTTGAAACAATTGAAAAAGTTTCATTAGGCATTACTCCAAATGCGAGTTTTAGAGTATTTTTTTAAGCTAAGAATTGGCTATAGGTTGATGAAAATCAAACTTTAATATTTTACCCATTAATAAATATAATTCAGGAAATTCTTTTTGAAACTGTTCAGGTGTTTCTACATAATTTTCTGCCAAAACAGCAAAAAATTCATGCTCATTGGTCCGGCCGTAAGCTCGAAAGTAATCACTACTCGCTAGTTTTTGAATGAAAATTTTATCATCAAACAAAAGATTAATTTTAGCTATATACTTTTTAAAATAACGTGCTTCACTACTACTTTCAATAATAGCATTAAAACTTAAAGCATGAGCAAACTCATGAACACCTAAATTTTTATTATCATTCGGAATTTTAAAACCTTGCTTTACATGATGCGCAGAAACCACTAATGTTTTTAACCCCGGATTATACTCTCCAATATGATCTTGCCTATTTATTAAAGAAAAATATTGATCAGGATAAATTATAATGCGTTCAATAGCAGGTATTCTATAATTTTTCAATCCTAAAGTAAGCATTGTTGCGTTTGCACTTAACAACAACGCCATATCTTCTTGCCTAGGTATTAAACCATTAAAAACAAATTGTTTATCTTTTCTAAACCTAAGTATTCGGTATTCAAACTTTTGCTTTTGCCTATTTGAAAGCTTCTTATAAACAGGAAAATTATTTAAAATAATTTTCTTTTCTGAAATGGTAAGTGGTTCTAATTTTGCAAAATATAATTTATATGCATAGTGTAGTATATACAAAAAGTAAGCAATAATAATTAACAAAACAAGTACAGGCCCTACTACCATAAGCTATTTAAAAACTACATACGTTGTGGCACCTCTATACCTAAAAGTTTAAATGATGATTGAATTACTTCACTCACTTTTTTTGACAATTGAACTCTAAAAGCTTTCTTCTGCGCATCAATCTCACCTAAAATTGAAACATTTTGATAAAACGAATTAAATTCTTTCACCAAGTCATATGTATAATTCGCTATTAAAGCAGGACTATAATTTGATGCTGCTAATTGAATAGTTTCAGGAAATAATTGCAATTGCTTAATAAGCTCTTTTTCTTTTTCATGAAGATCAGTAAGTCCACTATAACTATCAAGATTCAATTCTTTTGCTTTTCTTAATATAGATTGTATACGTGCATAAGTATATTGAATAAATGGCCCTGTGTTCCCTTGAAAATCAACAGATTCTTCAGGGTTAAATAAAATACGCTTTTTAGGATCTACTTTTAATATGTAATATTTCAAAGCTCCTAAACCAATCATTTTAAATAACTCTTTTTTTTCTTCTTTAGAATACCCGTCTAGTTTACCTAATTCTTCAGATATTTCACCTGCAGTAGCTGTCATATCATTCATTAAATCATCAGCATCAACTACAGTACCTTCTCTACTCTTCATTTTTCCACTAGGTAGGTCTACCATACCATAGCTTAAATGAAATAGATTTTCAGACCATGAGAATCCTAATTTCTTTAATATTAAAAATAGTACTTTAAAATGATAATCTTGTTCGTTACCTACAGTATAAACCATACCGCCAACATCTGGGTTATCTTTTACACGCTGTATGGCTGTACCAATATCTTGTGTCATGTAAACAGCGGTACCATCTGATCGTAAAACTATTTTTTCATCTAAACCTTCATCTGTCAAATCTATCCAAACACTACCATCTTCTTTTTTAAAGAAAACGCCTTTTTCAAGACCCTCAGCAACAACATCTTTACCTAACAAATAAGTATTGCTTTCATAATATAAATTATCAAAATCAACACCTAAGTTTTTATACGTTACTTCAAAACCATCATAAACCCACTGGTTCATTTTTTTCCAAAGTGTAACAACTTCTTCATCACCTGCCTCCCACTTTAAAAGCATTTTTTGTGCTTCTAATAAAATTGGCGCTTGCTTTTCTGCAACTTCTTTATCAACTCCACTTTCAATTAAAGTTGCAATTTCAGCTTTGTATGCTTTATCAAAAGCAACATAATAATTACCTACAAGCTTATCTCCTTTTAAACCTGTACTTTCAGGTGTTTCTCCTTCTCCAAACTTTTGCCATGCCAACATACTTTTACAAATATGAATACCACGGTCATTAATAATTTGGGTTTTATATACTTTTTTACCTGATGCTTTTAAAATTTCAGCAACAGAATATCCTAATAAATTATTTCTAATATGTCCTAAGTGTAAAGGCTTATTGGTATTTGGCGAAGAGTATTCTACCATTACCGCGCTAGAATTATCTGGATTTACAAATCCGAATGAATCATCAGCTGTTATCGTATTAAAATAATTTAAATAAAAATTATCACTAACAACTAAATTTAAAAAACCTTTAATAACATTAAATGAAGTCACTTCTTCAACTTCATTAACCAAGTATTCACCAATTTGATTCCCAATTTGTACAGGGTTACCTTTTACAACACGCAACATTGGAAAAACTACAATAGTAATATCACCTTCAAAATCTTTTCGGGTTGGCTGAAATTCAACAGTTGGTAAATCAGCTTGAAATAATGATGAAACCGCTTCTTTTACTTTGGCTTCTAAAACGTTTTGGATATTCATAAATATGGACTTATCAGCCTGCAAAACTAATCATTTTTTAGGCTTTTACAGTCACGATATCTTCTAAAGCATCGCTAATTTTGTTAACTTTATAAAAAACGTATTGAAATTACGTATCTAATTAAATTTTAAATACCTCCTATGCTACTTAATGTGTCGTATAACAACAAACAAATTACACATAAAATTAACGCT
Source organism: uncultured Cellulophaga sp. (assembly GCA_947496695.1). Taxonomy (GTDB): domain Bacteria; phylum Bacteroidota; class Bacteroidia; order Flavobacteriales; family Flavobacteriaceae; genus Cellulophaga. The sequence continues at coordinate 231,303 of CANMEI010000003.1, forward strand.
GAAGTTGGTAGTCCCTTTACATTAAAAGAGCGCTGGAATTTAAAGGGTATTGGTTCCCCTAAACTTTTTGTCATTAAAACTAGTGTAGATATTAATAACCTACTTATACTCGATAACAATACAAATACTTGCAATATAGAATTAAGACCCAAAGGTATTATTATTAGGTTTAGATCACTTTTAGAAACTTATGCGTTAGTTATTCCTTTTTATAAATTGGTAATTTACAAAGGAGATTTGGTTGCGTATACTGTATTTAGAGATCAGTATTTTATAAAAGTAAAATCTGACACCAAAGCCATTCAAAAATTTTTCACTAAAATATTAACGTACAAAGCTGATAATGCTCCAACGTCAATATCTGATTTATAAAAATAACATATGAAAATATTACTTACAGGAGCAAATGGCTATATAGGTATGCGTTTAATACCTCAACTACTAAATTTAGGACATACAGTAGTTTGTGCCGTAAGAGATAAAAATAGACTTTCTGTTGACCAAGAAACAAAAGAACAAATTCAAATTATTGAGCTAGATTTATTAGATGATGTTACCCCTAATAAAATTCCTAATGATATTGACTTAGCTTATTTTCTAATTCATTCTATGAGTTCTTCTACTCATGATTTTGATGAAAAAGAGGCCATTACCGCACATAACTTTAATGCATATATGGCTCAAACAAACGTAAACCAAGTTATTTACTTAAGCGGTATTGTTAATGATAATGAATTATCTAAACATTTAAGTTCTAGAAAAAATGTAGAAGATATTTTATACACAGGAAATTTTAACCTTACCGTTTTACGAGCCGGCATCATTGTAGGCTCTGGAAGTTCTTCTTTTGAAATAATACGAGATTTATGTGAAAAACTCCCATTTATGATTACACCTAAATGGGTATTAACAAAAACACAGCCCATTGCCATTAGAGATGTTATAAACTACTTAACGGGAGTTATTGGTAATGAAAAAACATATAATGATTCGTTTGACATTGCAGGACCTAATGTATTAACATACAAAGAAATGCTACACCAATATGCTAAAGCGAGGGGTTTTAAAAATTGGATTATTACAGTTCCTGTAATGACACCAAAACTTTCTTCCTATTGGTTATATTTTGTTACAGCAACATCATACAAACTAGCTATAAATTTAGTAGATAGCATGAAAATGGAAGTTGTTGCCAAGGACCAAAGGTTACAAGATATTTTACAAATTGAACCTTACACCTATTCACAGGCAATAGCTATGGCCTTTAAAAAAATAGAACAAAACCTTGTAATTAGTAGCTGGAAAGACAGTATGGTTAGTGGTCGATTCATAAAAAACATCGAAAAACATATTCAAGTACCTAAATACGGTGTACTTACCGATAAAAAAACAATTAAACTAAAAAATCCCGAATTAGCGCTTGAAAACATTTGGCGAATTGGAGGCGAAACTGGTTGGTACTATGCAAATTGGTTATGGAAAATAAGAGGTTTTATTGATAAAATATACGGTGGTGTAGGTTTGCGACGAGGAAGAACACATCCTGACAAAATTTACACTGGAGATTCTTTAGATTTTTGGCGCGTATTACTTGCCGACAAAAAAAACAAACGACTACTATTATTTGCAGAAATGAAGTTGCCAGGAGAAGCTTGGCTTGAATTTAAAATAGATGACAACAATATACTACACCAAACTGCCACGTTTAGGCCTAGAGGACTACGCGGCAGACTATACTGGTATAGTGTACTACCTTTTCACTATTTTATTTTTGGAGGTATGTTACGCGGTATTGCTAATCAGAAAAATTAGTAAATAACTACTTCTTTGGCAAGAACACCTCTGCCATCATGCAACGCGCACTGCCACCACCGCAAGTTTCAATAGTATCTAAAGAACTATGTATAATTTCGCAGTGGTTATTTATCTTCTTAATTTGATCTTCAGTTAAACTATTAAATGCAGCTGAACTCATTGCCAGATAACGTTTTTTATCTGCACCTAAAACCTGTAGCATATTACCTGCAAAATGATGCATTTGCTTTTCTGTTATTCTGATAATTTCTTTACCATCATTATGCAAATGCTCTAAAACCGTTTTTCTTTCTTTTTTATCGTCAATAGTGTCTGCACAAATAATTGAAAACTTCTCACCCATTGCCATCATTACATTAGTATGGTAAATAGGCATACGACTCCCCTCAACTGATTGATTAGCTGTAAATATTACAGGAAAATAATCAAAATCTTCACAAAATTCTATAAACAATTCTTCATCAGCTCTATCAGAAAGTGCGCAATATGCTTTTTTATGCTCTCTATCTAATAAAATACTACCTGTACCTTCTAAGAAAAAACCTTCTTCTTCAGCTGAAGTGTAATCAACTACATTGTTAATTACAAAACCTTTTTCTTCTAAAAGATCTAAAACATCTTCTCTACGTTCATTTCTTCTGTTTTCAGCAAACATTGGATACAAACCAACAGTACCATCTTCATGAAAAGAAATCCAGTTATTAGGAAAAATAGAATCTGGAGTATCAGGGGTTTTAGTATCATCTACCACAGTAACTTGTACTCCTTTCTCTCTTAAAGCAGTAACAAAAGCATCAAACTCCGTCTGTGCTTTTTTATTTATTTCAGCATTTTTAATATCAAGATCTTCTTGAAAATAGTTGTTTACAGCGGTTTGCTCGTTTTTACGAAAACCAACTGGTCTTATCATTAAAATACTATTGGTAATTTGCATATGCTTTATTCGGTAATTTTAAACTATTATTTATTATTTTCTTATTAAAGGCATTGTACTACAACGCAACAAACCTTCTTGTTTTGAAATTTCAGCATACGGAATTTCTTCTACTGTAAAGCCTTGATCTCTTAACCAATTATTTAATCTTGTAAAATTTTTCTCTGAAACAATAACCTCTTGTGATATTGAAAAAACATTACTAAACATAGCATACATTTCATCATTAGTAATTTCAAAAATATTTTCATTTCCGAAGAAATCAACTAGCCAATTATACTCTTCTTCAACTAAAAATCCATTTTTATGAAGTATTGCTTTGTTTTTCCCTATAGGTTGAAAGCAACAATCTAAATGCAACGCATTCTCTTTTGCATTCGTTGATTTTCTTAATTCAAAAGACTTCACTTTTTTATTTGGAAATATTTTTTTAAAATGAGCAACAGCTTCACCATTTGTTCTAGCTGTAATTTGATCAGGATAATCATTAGCCGTGTATGTTCCTATAAAAATATAATTATTCCATGGCATTACATCACCACCTTCAATATGCACTTCTTCTGGTAATTGAACTATTTTAGAAGGGTTTATTTGTGCTAAAACATGATTTATTGCCAAGTACTCTTCTTCTCTATCTGGGAGTATATTTGCTTTAAATAAAATATCATCTATAACAAAAGCAATATCACGAGAGAATATTTGATTACAATTTTTTAAAACTGTTGGTCTAAATACTTGTACATCATATTTTTTTAAAACCTTCTCAAAGGCATCCATTTCAAAAATCATATCTTTTTCTAAAGGATATGTACCAGCTATGATATGCTCTAATGATTTAGGATCATATGCTTCTTCAATTTTAGGAATAGGACCACAACTCTCCGCTGTACCTAATATTACTGCTTTTAATTTTGAAGTTTCGTTTTTAATATTTAGCTCAAGCATATTTTTACTTTATTTTAAAGTAATCAAAAATAAACATATCATAACAAAAAACTGCCTTTTTGTTTAAAAACAAAAAGGCAGTTTGAATAAAATATCTTACTTTATTTATCTCTTTTCTACTGGAACAAAAGATCTTAAGTTTTCACCTGTATAAACTTGTCTTGGACGACCAATTGGTTCTCCATTTAAACGCATTTCTCTCCATTGAGCAATCCAACCTGGTAATCTACCTAAGGCAAACATTACAGTAAACATTTCAGTTGGTATACCTAGTGCTCTATATATAATTCCTGAATAGAAATCTACGTTAGGATATAATTTTCTATCAACAAAGTATTTATCTTCTAAAGCTTCTTTTTCTAAACCTTGAGCAATAGCCAAAATTGGATCTTCAATCCCTAAATCACCAAGAACTTCATCTGCAGATTTTTTAATGATTTTCGCACGAGGGTCGAAATTTTTATAAACTCTGTGACCAAAGCCCATTAACCTAAACGGATCTTCTTTATCCTTAGCTTTACCCATGTATTTTTTAGTATCACCACCATCAGCCTCAATAGCTTCAAGCATTTCTAATACTGCTTGGTTTGCCCCACCATGAAGTGGACCCCATAATGCTGATATCCCTGCTGATAATGATGCAAATAAACCTGCATGAGACGAACCTACTATACGAACTGTAGAAGTTGAACAATTTTGCTCATGATCTGCATGTAATATTAAAAGTTTATCTAAAGCATCAATTATAACTTTATTTTTCTTGTATTCTTGATTAGGCTTTTTAAACATCATTTTATGAATGTTTTCTACATAACCTAAAGTATCATCACCATAATCTAACGGTAATCCTTTTTTCTTACGCAACGTCCATGCTACTAATACAGGAAACTTAGCCATAATACGTACAATAGCCCAATACATTTCCTTTTCTGAAGTTACATTTACAGACGAAGGATTAAAAGCAATAAGTGCACTTGTTAGAGATGATAACACTCCCATTGGATGTGCTGATTTTGGAAAACCATCTAAAATCTTTTTCATCTCTTCATCTACCTGAGATTCAGATTTGATATCGGAATGAAATTGCTCTAATTGCTCTGCATTTGGAAGTTCGCCAAAAATTAGCAAATAAGCTACTTCTAAGAAATCTGCTTTTTCCGCCAATTCTTCAATAGAATATCCTCTATAACGAAGAATACCTTTTTCCCCATCTAAAAATGTAATAGCACTTTTACATGAACCCGTATTTTTGTATCCTGGGTCAATTGTAATAATTCCTGATGCCGCCCTTAATGTTTTAATATCAATTGCTAATTCTTCTTCCGTACCTTTTATAACTGGAAATTCATACTTATTTCCATTGTATTCTAATGTAGCTTTTTCTGACATGTGTATTTTTAACGTTTAGTACTCTGTAAATTTAAGAAAAAGACGAACGATTCACAATTTCTAAAAACTCATTTGTTGTTTTATTAACAAAAGTTATGATATAATAGTTATTCTAAACCAGAAATGGCTTTTTAGTTGCTATATCGTTATAGCATATAGTAAATTATAGTAGTCACTTACTGATTTCTCCCATGTGAAGCGTTCTTTTTTGGCATTTGTTTTTATTTTTTTCCATTGTGGCTTATCATTTGTAAAAATATCTAGCACAATATCAAAAGCATCAACCATATTGTTAATTTTCTCTTCTGTTGTATGACCATCAAAAGTAAAACCTGTTTTTAAATGTTGTACAGTATCTTTAAGTCCACCCGTATGATGAACTAAACATGGATGCCCATTTCGCATTGCTAACATTTGACTTATCCCACATGGTTCAAATAAGCTTGGCATAAAGTACAGATCAGATTCTAAATAAATGCTATCTATTAAATCTTCAGACTGCCCATTTGTAAAAATAAAATTTTTATGTTCGTAACTCATTTTTCGAAACATTTCTTCATATTCAGGTGCTCCTGTACCTAATAACATGAAAACTCCATTTACTTTTTCTAGCTTTTTTAATATTTGCACAAATGCATCAGGAGAATGCTTTATAAAATAAAACTTTTGTTCTGTTAATCTAGCTACACTAGATACAATGAACTTAGGTTTTTCATCTATATATGTCATGATTTTTTCACCAGTATGCGCCAAAAAATCAGATTTATATTTTTTTGATTCTTCTTGTAACCAACCAAATATTGCTTTAATAGTATTATGATACAATCTACCTGTTTTTGCTTTTCTTATATTTTTATAATTAGACCCGTTTAGTATTCCAAATAAACGCCCTTCATTTTCGGCTACTTGCAAATCATACTCTATACTTTCTCCACCAATAAAAACTGGAGGGTCACTAGGTTTTAGAACATCTTCTTTATACGAAGGTGAAACTGTATGAACAGCGTCAGCAAAACGAACACCTACAGCCATTAAATTAATACAATCCCTATAACGGTAATCTAACAAACGTTCATAGTCTAATGAAATATCTGGAAACCAATTTTCCATTGAAGAATAATTACCTCCAAAAGGTCTAATACCTTGTATCGCTAAATTATGTATTGTATATACAATTCTAGCTTGTTTTAGAATTGAAAAATCTGGATGGTATGCTCTTAAAAACAATATCAAACTTGAATGCCAATCATGTAAATGAATAATATCAACAACACCAAAAGCATTTTGCTTTACTGCTTGCGCTACTGCTGTACAAAAAATTATATATTTAATCGCATCAGTATAAAATGGTTCTTCGGGGTCATTATGATAAATATGCGCAATATCACCAGCTTCAATTTCCGGATGGTGTATTACATAATATGATAAGTTATCATATTCTTTTTTAGGAGTTACTTTATAAAGCTCTGCAGTATATAATACACCTCTTAGGTTAAAATTTAATTGCATAAGAAACTCTCCATTTTTATGAAGACGATTATATGAAGGCACTACTGTATGTGCACTATCTCCTTTTGCTGCTATTTGACGTGGAACGTCTCTAACCACATCACCCATACCTCCCGCTTTGCAGTTAGCAAGTGCATCATTTTCTGCTGCAACAAAAAGAAAATTATTCATTTATTTCTTAATAAAAATTAAATATCTCATTTAGATACTTCAATATAATTATTTAATTCATTTTTTTAATTGATAAATTAAATATTAACCAAAAAAAAGCCTTTTCAATAAAGAAAAGGCTTTTTTACATTAAATAAACGTAATTTTTAACTTAATTTAAAAGCTTTCTCTTGTGGGTAATATGCCATATCACCTAATTCTTCTTCTATTCTAAGTAATTGATTGTATTTTGCCATTCTATCAGATCTTGATGCTGAACCTGTTTTGATTTGACCTGTGTTTAAAGCTACAGCTAAATCAGCAATAGTATTATCTTCAGTTTCTCCTGAACGGTGAGACATTACAGATGTATAACCTGCATTTTTAGCCATGTTTACAGCTGCAATAGTTTCAGTAAGTGTCCCTATTTGGTTTACCTTAATAAGAATAGAGTTTGCAATTGAATTTTCAATACCTTTTGATAAACGCTCTACATTAGTAACAAATAAATCATCACCAACTAACTGAACTTTATCCCCTATTTTTTCTGTTAAAGATTTCCATCCGTCCCAGTCATTTTCATCCATACCATCTTCAATAGATATAATTGGATATTTAGCAGATAAATCAGCTAAGTATTGAGCTTGCTCCTCAGAAGTTCTAATTACCCCTGACTCTCCTTCAAACTTAGTATAATCATATTTACCATCAACATAAAATTCTGCTGCAGCACAATCTAATGCGATCATAACATCATCTCCTAATTTATAACCTGCCTTATCAACAGCTTTTGCAATAGTATCTAAAGCATCTTCAGTGCCTCCTGCTAAGTTAGGTGCAAAACCTCCTTCATCACCAACAGCTGTACTTAAACCTCTATCATGTAATACTTTCTTTAAATTATGAAAAATTTCAGTCCCCATTTGCATTGCATGAGAAAATGACTTTGCCTTTACTGGCATTACCATAAATTCTTGAAAAGCAATAGGAGCATCAGAATGAGACCCACCATTAATAATATTCATCATCGGTACAGGTAAAGTGTTTGCACTTACACCACCAACATATCTATATAAAGGCATTGACAATTCTGCTGCTGCTGCTTTAGCTACTGCTAAAGAAACACCTAAAATTGCATTAGCACCCAGTTTAGATTTATTAGGAGTACCATCTAAATCTATCATCATCTGATCAATAAGATTTTGTTCAAAAACAGACATGCCAATAATTTCTTCAGCGATATCAGTATTTACATTAGCCACAGCTTTTGTAACACCTTTACCCATAAATGCTTTACCACCATCTCTTAACTCAACAGCTTCATGCTCTCCAGTAGAAGCTCCAGATGGAACTGCCGCTCTACCTAATACTCCATTTTCAGTAATTACATCTACTTCAACTGTAGGATTACCTCTTGAATCTAAAATCTGTCTTGCATGAATGTTAATTATGATACTCATATTTTTATATTTGAATTTATTTTTAAATCGTTGTAAATATACAAAAGTAAGGTGTTAGAAAATAGCTTCAATACCCTAAAAACTGTGACAAATAACCTAAATTTAAACTATAACGTTTTAGTTAGCTTTAGATTTAATCATATCAAAAAATTGATCAAATAAATAATCAGCATCATGAGGTCCAGGACTAGCTTCTGGATGATATTGTACAGAAAAAATATTCTTATCCTTCATTTTAATACCAGCTACTGTCTTATCATTTAAATGCACATGAGTTACTTCTACATTATCGTTTGCCTCGGTTTCTTCTCTATTTATAGCAAAACCATGGTTTTGAGATGTTATTTCACCTTTCCCTGTTACTAAATTCATGATAGGGTGATTTATACCTCGATGACCATTATGCATTTTATAGGTTGAAATACCATTTGCCAACGCAATTACTTGATGGCCTAAGCAAATACCAAATAATGTCTCATTATTGGCTATTATATTCTTAGCAGTATTTATAGCTTCAGTAAGTGGTTCTGGGTCTCCAGGACCATTTGAAATAAAATATCCATCAGGATTAAAATCTTGCATAGCCTCATAACTACTATTATAAGGGTATACTTTTATATAAGCATCTCTTTTAGCTAAATTTCTAAGAATATTTTTTTTAATTCCTATATCTAAAGCTGAGATTTTATAAGTAGCATTTTCATCACCATAAAAATATGGCTCTTTTGTTGAAACTTTAGATGCCAACTCTAAACCTTCCATACTCGGAACTTCTGCTAACTTCTTTTTTAATTCATCTAAATTATCTACATCTGTAGAGATTACAGCATTCATAGCCCCATTATCTCTAATATAACTTACTAATGCACGCGTATCAACATCTGAAATTGCAAATAATTTATTTTTATCTAAAAATTCTTCAAGACTTAAATCAGCTTCTGGTCTAGAATAATTATAGCTAAAATTTTTACATATTAATCCTGATATTTTAACTGTTTCAGATTCAATTTCATCCGAAGCTGTACCATAGTTACCAATGTGTGCGTTGGTAGTCACCATTAGTTGACCAAAATAAGATGGATCTGTAAAAATTTCTTGATAACCAGTCATTCCTGTATTAAAACAAACCTCACCAAAGGCTGTTCCTTCTTTATTACCTACTGCTTTACCGTGAAAGACGGTACCATCTGATAAAAGAATTAGTGCTTTTTTTCTCGTTTGATATTTCATTCTTTGGTATCTATTATATAATTCGACAAAATAACGTAAAAATTAAATAAGCATAATCACTTGAATATTAATTTATATTCAGAATTTATAATTCTAACATTTTAATACAACCTAGTAATTAATATTAAATATTTTTAAAAAAAATAAAAAAAAAGGGACAAGCTTTTCAACTTATCCCTTTTTAATAATATTACAAAAATAAAATTCATTTTTTATTCTTCTGAACTTTCTTCTGTTTTAGTTTCTGCTTGTGCTTCTGCAACAGGTGCATCTTCAGTCTTTTTAGCTCTACTTCTTCTAGTAGTCTTTTTAGCTGGAGTTTTTGATGCGTTGTAAAGTTCATTGAAATCTACTAACTCAATCATTGCCATATCAGCGTTATCACCCAAACGAGTACCTAACTTGATAATTCTAGTGTAACCACCTGGACGATCAGCAATTTTTTCTGATACTTGACCAAATAATTCTGTTACAGCATATTTATCTCTAAGGTTTTTAAAAACAATACGTCTATTGTGAGTACCTTTTTCAACTGTTTGATTGTTTTCAATCTTAGCTTTAGTAATCAATGGTTCTACAAACTGTTTTAAAGCTTTAGCTTTAGCCACAGTGGTATTGATTCTTTTATGCTCAATTAGGGAACAAGCCATATTTGCAAGCATTGCAACTCTATGTGCTTTTTTTCTACCTAAATGATTAACTTTTTTACCGTGTCTCATTATTTTATTCTTTTTCTTCCTTATCTGAGTTTATCTCTTCTAATAGAAGTAAAATTAATCTTTATCTAATTTATATTTTGACAAATCCATTCCGAAACTTAAACCTTTATTGATTACAAGCTCTTCAAGCTCTGTCAATGATTTTTTACCGAAGTTTCTAAACTTCATTAAATCATTTTTATTAAAAGAAACTAAATCTCCTAGAGTATCTACTTCCGCAGCTTTTAAACAATTAAGTGCACGAACAGAAAGGTCCATATCAACTAATTTTGTTTTTAACAACTGACGCATATGTAAAGACTCTTCGTCATAAGTTTCAGTTTGAGCAATTTCATCTGCTTCTAAAGTAATACGCTCATCAGAGAATAACATAAAGTGATGTATAAGTACTTTAGCTCCTTCTGTTAAAGCATCTTTTGGAGTAATAGAACCATCAGATTCAATTTCGAAAACTAATTTTTCGTAATCTGTTTTTTGTTCTACACGAAAGTTCTCAATACTATACTTTACATTTTTAATAGGTGTAAAGATAGAATCAATCGCAATAGTTCCTATTGGTGCTCCAGATTTTTTATTTTCATCAGCAGGCACATAACCTCTACCCTTTTCAATAACTAACTCCATATTGAAGTTAACTTTAGCATCCATATTACAGATTACTAAATCAGGGTTTAAAACTTGAAAACCAGAGATAAATTTTTGAAAATCTCCAGCAGTAAGTTGATTTTTACCACTAACAGAAATAGAAACCGTTTCAGAATCTACATCTTCTATTTGTCTTTTAAAACGAACTTGTTTTAAATTCAAAATAATTTCAGTTACATCTTCAACGATACCAGATACAACAGAAAATTCATGCTCAACTTTATCTATTCTAATAGATGTAATAGCAAAACCTTCTAATGACGAAAGTAATACTCTTCTTAATGCGTTACCAACAGTCAATCCATAACCAGGTTCTAAAGGGCGGAATTCAAATTTCCCTTCGAAATCTGTAGAATCGATCATTATTACTTTATCGGGTTTCTGAAAATTAAATAATGCCATAATTGGATTAGTGTTGTTTATTATTTAGAGTATAACTCGACGATTAATTGTTCTTTGATGTTCTCTGGAATTTGAAGTCTTTCTGGAACAGTAACAAAAGTACCTTCCATTTTTTCAGTGTTCCAAGTAATCCACTCATAAACATTACTGCTTGCAGCTAATGAATTTTGAATTGTAGAAATAGATTTAGATTTTTCTCTAACACCAATTACATCTCCCGCTTTAAGTGAATAAGATGGTATATTTACTAACTCTCCATTAACTGTAATGTGTCTGTGAGATACTAATTGTCTAGCTCCACTTCTTGAGTTAGAGATACCCATTCTGTAAACTACGTTATCTAAACGACATTCACATAATTGAAGTAAAATTTCACCAGTAACACCATCTTTTCTTTTTGCATTTGCAAAAATATTACGGAATTGCTTTTCTAAAATACCATAAGTATATTTAGCTTTTTGCTTTTCCATTAATTGAACAGCATACTCTGATTTTTTCCCACGACGTCTAGCGTTTCCATGTTGTCCTGGAGGGAAATTTCTTTTTTCGAAAGATTTATCATCTCCGAAGATTGCTTCGCCAAATTTACGAGCAATTTTAGTTTTAGGTCCTGTATATCTTGCCATTTTCTAATAATTTGAAAGTATGATTATGAATTAAGGCTTATCCTTCGATAATCGTAACAATACTTTCTGTGAAATATAATTTCCGGTTATCCGGAAAAATTAAAATTTAAACTCTTCTTCTTTTCGGTGGTCTACATCCATTATGAGGCATAGGAGTAACATCAATAATTTCAGTAACTTCAATACCTGCATTATGTAAAGATCTAATAGCAGATTCTCTACCATTACCAGGGCCTTTTACATAAACTTTTACTTTTCTTAATCCAGCTTCATGTGCAACTTTAGCACAATCTTCTGAAGCTACTTGAGCAGCGTAAGGAGTGTTCTTTTTAGAACCTCTAAAACCCATTTTCCCTGCTGAAGACCAAGAAATAACATCACCTTTTTTGTTTGTCAAAGAAATGATAATATTATTAAAAGATGCTGTAACATGAGCTTCACCTACAGACTCTACAATAACCTTACGTTTCTTTGTTACTTTTGTATTTGACTTTGCCATAATTTTTTAGTTTCTAGTTGTTAGTTCTTAGTTATTGGAATCCTAAACTTTTAAATTTCAAACAGATTCTTCTAACGTCCAAATACTAATTGACTAATGTCTAGTTTTTATTTAGTTGCTTTTTTCTTGTTAGCAACAGTTTTTCTCTTACCTTTTCTAGTTCTAGAGTTATTCTTAGTTCTTTGCCCTCTTAAAGGAAGACCTGATCTATGACGAATACCTCTATAACATCCGATATCCATTAAACGTTTAATGCTTAACTGAGTTTCAGAACGTAATTCTCCTTCAATTGTAAAAGCTGAAACAGCTTCACGAATACGAGAAATCTCATCATCGTTCCAATCAGAAACCTTAGTATCTTCACTAACTTGGGCTTTGGCTAATATTTCTTTAGCTCTACTATTACCTACACCGAAAATGTAAGTAAGTGCTATAACCCCTCTTTTTTGTTTTGGTATATCTACACCTGCAATTCTTGCCATAACTACCCTTGTCTTTGTTTAAATCTAGGATTCTTTTTGTTTATTACGTACAATCTACCTTTTCTGCGAACAATTTTGCAGTCGGCACTTCTTTTCTTTAATGATGCTCTTACTTTCATCGTCTTATCTTACTTAATATCTATATGTAATTCTTGCTTTACTTAAATCATAAGGGCTCATTTCTAATTTCACCTTATCACCTGGAAGTAATTTTATATAATGCATACGCATTTTACCAGAAATATGAGCAGTAACTACATGCCCATTTTCTAATTCTACACGAAACATTGCGTTTGACAATGCTTCAATTATGCTACCATCTTGCTCAATTGCTGCCTGTTTAGCCATAACTTATGCTACTTTTCTATTTTTACCTGTTTTCATTAAACCATCATAATGACGATTTAACAGATATGAATTAACTTGTTGTACTGTATCTATTGCCACACCAACCATAATCAAAAGTGATGTGCCACCATAAAACATAGCCCATCCCGCTTGCACTTCTAACAAACTAACTATGATTGCTGGCAAAATAGCGAGCAAAGCTAAGAAAATAGAACCAGGTAACGTAATTAAAGACATAATTTTATCTAAAAAATCTCCAGTTTCTACTCCTGGCCTAACACCTGGAATAAATCCACCACTACGTTTTAAGTCATCAGCCATCTTATTTGTTGGCACAGTAATAGCCGTATAGAAATAAGTGAAAACAATAATTAAGAAAGCAAATAATAAATTATAAGCTAATCCAAAAATATTTTGAAATTGAACTTCTAACCATTGCCCCCATGCAGTATCATTAAAAGTTTGACCAATTAAACCAGGAGCAAACATAATAGCCTGAGCAAAAATTATTGGCATAACACCAGAAGCGTTCAACTTCAAAGGTATATACTGTCTAGTGCCCATAGCATCTTTCTCATAACCACCAGAAGCAGATCTTCTTGCATATTGCACTGGTATTTGACGTGTAGCCATTACTAATAAAACACATAGTAATATAACAACAAACCATATTATAATTTCAACTAAAACTAACATTGGTCCACCAGTACCATCCCATCTAGAAATAGCTTCTTGAGCAAATGATTTTGGTAAATTAGCAATAATACCAACCATAATAAGCAATGAAATACCATTGCCAATTCCTTTATCAGTAATTTTTTCACCTAACCACATTGCAAAAACAGTACCTGTAACTAAAATAATTACAGAAGGAATCATAAAATCTAAGCCTTTACCTAATACAAATGCACTATCCGGAACACCAAACTGACCTAAACCTAATAAATAAGTTGGTGCCTGCAATATACAGATACCAATAGTAAGCCATCTTGTAATTTGATTAATAGTTTTTCTACCGCTCTCTCCTTCTTTTTGAAGTTTCTGTAAATAAGGGATAGCAATACCCATCAATTGAACAACAATAGATGCTGAAATATATGGCATAATACCTAATGCAAAAACAGAAGCCTTCGCAAAGGCTCCTCCCGTAAATGCATTTAAGATTCCAAAGATTCCATTTTCCGTTCCTGAAGATAAAGCTCCTAATTGTTCTGTATCAATACCAGGCAGAGCAATTTGTGCGCCAAACCTATAAACTAATAACAAACTAAGAGTAACAAGGATTCTTCCTTTTAACTCCTCTATCTTCCAAATATTAGATAATGTCTCGAAAAATTTCTTCATAGTATATTTCTTATAAACTTATTGCTTCACCACCTGCAGCCTCAATAGCAGCTTTTGCAGTAGCAGTAAATTTATGTGCTGTAACTTTTAAAGAAGCTTTTAATTCACCTCCACCTAATATTTTTACTAAATCAGATTTTCCAGTTAACCTATTCTCAATTAATACATCTAAGTTAATAGCATCTTTAACAATACCATTATCTACTAATAATTGTAATTTATCAAGATTAATACCTGCGTATTCTTTTCTATTAATGTTTGTAAAACCAAACTTAGGAACACGTCTTTGTAAAGGCATTTGACCACCTTCAAAACCAATCTTTTTAGAATAACCAGATCTAGATTTAGCACCTTTATGACCTCTAGTAGCTGTACCACCTTTTCCTGTACCCTGACCACGACCTACAATTTTACCTGCACGTTGAGTAGATCCTTCAGCTGGTTTTAAACTATTTAAATTCATCTTTATATAATTTTTTAAGCTTCCTCAGTTGAAACTAAGTGATTAACTTTAGCAATCATACCCATAACACTTGGTGTATTTTCATGCTCTACAACTTGTCCTATTTTTTTTAATCCAAGTGCCTCAAGAGTTCTCTTTTGGTTTTGCGGCTTTTTAATACCACTTTTCACTTGTTTAACTTTAACTTTCGCCATAATAACTTAATTTATCCCTTAAAAACTTTTTCAAGAGAGATTCCTCTTTGAGTTGCAACTGTTTTAGCATCTCTTATTTGCAATAAAGCATCAAAAGTTGCCTTAACAACATTATGTGGATTTGAAGACCCTTGAGATTTAGAAAGTACATCATGTACACCTACCGCCTCAAGCACAGACCTAACAGCACCACCAGCAATAACACCAGTACCATGTGAAGCAGGCTGAATATAAACTCTAGCTCCTCCAAATTTACCTTTTTGCTCATGAGGAATAGTACCTTTATTTAAAGGTATTCTAATCAAATTTTTCTTAGCATCTTCTATCGCTTTAGCAATAGCTGTAGCAACCTCTTTAGACTTACCTAAACCTTGTCCAACTACACCATTTTCATCACCAACAACAACAATAGCAGAAAACCCGAAAGCTCTACCACCTTTTGTTACTTTAGTTACTCTTTGTACACCTACCAAACGATCTTTTAAATCAAGACCTCCTGGTTTTACAAGTTCTACGTTTCTGTATTTCTGGTACATATATATTTAGAATTTAAGTCCTGCTTCTCTAGCTCCTTCAGCTAATGATTTTACTCTACCGTGATATAAACAACCACCTCTATCAAACGCAACAGCCTCAACTCCTGCTTTTTGTGCTTTTTCAGCGATAGTTTTACCTACTAAAGTTGCTATTTCTGACTTAGTTCCTTTAGTTGCTGCTATATCTTTATCTCTCGAAGATGCCGCTACTAACGTTACACCCTTATTATCATCTATTACTTGTACATAAATTTCTTTATTACTTCTAAAAACCGCTAATCTCGGTCTTTCAGCAGTACCAAAAGAAACTTTACGTATTCTTCTTTTAATTCGAAGTCTTCTATCTGTTTTTGATAATCCCATAATCTCTTAATTATTATGCTGATTTACCAGCTTTTCTTCTTAATTGTTCACCTACAAATTTGATACCTTTTCCTTTGTAAGGTTCTGGCTTACGGAAAGATCTTATTTTAGCAGCTACTTGACCTACTAATTGTTTATCAAAAGATGTTAATTTTACGATTGGGTTTTTACCTTTTTCAGATATTGTTTCAATTTTAACTTCAGGAGCCAAATCGATAACTATATTATGTGAAAAACCTAATGCTAAATCTAGTTTTTGACCTTGATTACTTGCACGATAACCTACACCTACAAGCTCAAGCTCTTTAGTCCAACCCTTAGAAACACCATCAATCATATTATTAATAAGTGATCTATATAAGCCATGTTTAGCTTTATGCTCTTTAGAATCAGATGGTCGTGTAACAAAAACTTGACCTTCTTCTACTTTTACTTCAACTGCAGAAAATTCTTGAGTTAACTCACCTAATTTTCCTTTTACAGTTAATACGTTTTCTTTTACCTCAACGGTTACCCCATCAGGGATCGCTACTGGATTATTACCTATTCTAGACATTTCTTAAATCTTTATAGTATTAATAAACATAACATAATACTTCACCACCAACTTTTTCTAGCTTAGCTTGCTTACTTGTCATCACCCCATGAGAAGTAGAAACAATTGCAACACCCAGTCCGTTAAGTACTCTTGGTAAATCAGCAGAACCAGCATACTTACGTAGACCTGGCTTACTTATACGCATAATTTTTTTAATAACGGGCTCTTTAGTTAGCTTATCATATTTCAAAGCTATTTTTACCGTTCCTTGAACTTTATTAGGTTCAAATTTATAACTTAAAATATATCCCTGTTCGAATAATATTTTAGTTATTTCTTTTTTCAAATTAGAAGCAGGAATCTCAACGACTCTATGACCAGCTCTACTGGCATTTCTAATTCGAGTTAAATAATCCGAAATTGGATCTGTTACCATATTTATTTATTTGCAGTAACGGTTTTCAGCACAATTGCCAAACCTGAAACCAGTTTATACTCTTAATTGACTACCAGCTAGCTTTTTTAACTCCTGGTATTAAACCTTCGTTAGCCATTTCTCTAAAAGTTACACGTGAGATACCAAAAGTTCTCATATAACCCCTAGGTCTTCCTGTTAACTTACATCTATTATGCAAACGAACTGGATTAGCATTTCTAGGTAATTTCTGTAACGCTTCATAATCTCCAGCTTCCTTCAAAGCTTTCCTTTTCTCAGCATATTTAGCTACAGTTTTTTCTCTTTTAACCTCACGGGCTTTCATTGATTCTTTAGCCATACTATTTCTTTTTAAAAGGTAACCCTAATTGAGTTAATAATGATTTAGCCTCTTTATCTGTTTGAGCAGAAGTTACAAAGGTAATATCCATTCCATTAATTCTATTGATTTTATCAATATTTATCTCAGGAAAAATTATTTGCTCTGTAACACCCAAGTTATAATTACCACGACCATCAAAACCAGTAGCTTTAATACCTTGAAAATCTCTAACTCTTGGAAGAGCACTAGTAACTAAACGATCAAGAAATTCATACATTCTCTCTCCTCTTAAAGTAACTTTACAACCAATTGGCATTCCTTTTCTTAGTTTGAAAGAAGCAACATCTTTTTTAGACATTGTAGCAATTGATTTTTGACCTGTTATAGTAGTAAGCTCCTCAACCGCATGGTCAATTAACTTTTTATCAGCTACAGCAGCACCAACACCTCTAGAAACAACAATTTTTTCTAGTTTAGGAACTTGCATAATATTCTTATAACCAAACTCCTCTCTTAGAGCACCTATAACTCGCTCTTTATATTCTTTTTTTAACCTTGTAACGTAAGCCATAACTATATTACTTCATTAGATTTTTTAGAAAATCTTACCTTTTTTCCATCTCTTACTTCGTAACCAACTCTAGTAGTGGCACCTTTAGCATCTATCAAAGATAGATTAGAAATATGAATAAGAGCTTCTTTCTTTACGATACCACCTTGAGGGTTTTTTGCACTTGGCTTTTCATGTTTAGAAACCAAATTAGCTCCCTCTACAATTGCCTTGTTTTTATCAAAATCAACCTTCATAATCTTACCTTCAACACCTTTATGGTCTCCAGCTACGATTCTTACTGTATCTCCTACTTTTATTTTTAGCTTTTTCATCTGTATTCTAAATGTTATAGCACCTCAGGAGCTAATGAAACAATCTTCATGAACTGCTTATCACGAAGTTCTCTAGCTACAGGACCAAATACACGAGTACCTCTCATCTCACCTGTAGGGTTCAATAATACACATGCATTATCATCAAAACGAATGTAAGAACCATCTTGTCTTCTCACTTCTTTTTTTGTTCTAACAACAACTGCAGTAGAAACAGCACCTTTTTTAATTGTACCATTTGGTGTAGACTCCTTAACAGAAACTACAATCTTATCTCCTACAGAAGCGTATCTTCTTTTTGTACCACCTAATACTCTAATAGTCAAAACTTCTTTTGCCCCGGTATTATCAGCTACTTTTAATCTTGATTCTTGCTGTAACATAATTATTTAGCTCTTTCAATGATTTCAACTAATCTCCAACATTTGGTTTTACTCAATGGACGAGTCTCCATTATTTTCACAGTATCACCAATATTGCAATCGTTTTTCTCATCGTGTGCAACATATTTTTTAGTTCTTAAAACGAACTTTCCGTACATAGGGTGTTTTACTCGCTTAACTTCTGAAATCACAATAGATTTCTCCATTTTATTACTAGTAACAACTCCTACTCTCTC
The DNA here is from genome assembly GCA_947496695.1 of uncultured Cellulophaga sp. Classification (GTDB taxonomy): domain Bacteria; phylum Bacteroidota; class Bacteroidia; order Flavobacteriales; family Flavobacteriaceae; genus Cellulophaga. Next base: position 250,156 of record CANMEI010000003.1, read on the forward strand.
TTTTCTTAAGTTTCTTTTTTCCATAAAGCAGAACCAGTTATTGGTTATCCCTTTTAGTTAATTCTGTAGCTAATCTAGCAACAGTTCTTCTCACTTTTCTGATCTGTAGTGGATTCTCAAGCGGTGTAACGCTATGCGCTATTTTCAAATCTGAATGTTGCTTTTTGGCTTCTGCTAATTTAGCAGATAAATCCTCAACAGATAATTCTTTTACTTCTGATTGTTTCATAATACCTTACAATTAAAATTAAGCCGAATAATCTCTAGCAACAATAAACTTTGTTTTTACAGGTAACTTCTGAGCCGCAAGACGCAAAGCCTCTTTAGCAACTTCCTGAGAAACACCTGCTATTTCAAACATAATTCTACCTGGTAAAACCACAGCAACAAAATATTCAGGAGCACCCTTACCTTTACCCATACGAACCTCTAGAGGTTTCTTAGTGATTGGCTTATCTGGAAAAATTTTGATCCACATTTGCCCTTCTCTTTTCATATATCTAGTAGCAGCAATACGAGCCGCTTCTATTTGTCTTGATGTAATAAAACTTGTCTCCAAAGATTTTATACCGAACATACCATTTGAAAGCTGATGACCTCTACCAGAAATCCCTTTCATTCTACCCTTTTGCGCTTTGCGAAACTTGGTTCTTTTTGGTTGTAACATTTTTCTACTTCTTTAAAAAATTACTTTCTACGACGTGGTTTCTTGTTACCATCCTTATTACCACCTTTAGATCCTTGGCTTTTTTCCATTCCAACTAAAGGAGATAAATCTCTCTTACCATAAACTTCACCTTTCATAATCCACACTTTAATACCTAATCTTCCATAAGTAGTATGCGCTTCATGTAAAGCATAATCAATATCTGCTCTAAAAGTAGACAATGGTATTCTTCCATCTTTATAAGACTCAGATCGTGCCATTTCAGCACCATTCAAACGTCCAGAAATTTGAATTTTAATTCCCTCAGCGTTCATACGCATTGCCGCAGCAATAGCCATTTTAATAGCACGTCTAAAAGAAATTCTATTTTCAATTTGACGAGCAACACTTGCAGCAACTAAATTTGCATCTAATTCAGGTCTCTTAATTTCAAATATATTAATTTGAACTTCTTTACCTGTAATTTTCTTAAGCTCCTCTTTTAACTTATCAACCTCTTGACCACCTTTACCAATAATAATACCTGGTCTAGCTGTTGTGATAGTTATAGTGATTAACTTTAAAGTACGCTCAATAATAACTCTTGACACACTAGCCTTAGCTAAACGCGCATGAACGTATTTTCTAATTTTATTGTCTTCGGCTAACTTATCACCGTAGTCGTTTCCACCATACCAGTTAGATTCCCATCCTCTGATAATACCTAAACGAATTCCAATTGGATTTGTCTTCTGTCCCATACTCTAGCTTTGTACGTTATTGTTAGAATCCAATACTAATGTAACATGATTGGAACGTTTTCTAATTCTGTGTGCTCTACCTTGTGGAGCAGGTCTAAGTCTTTTCAACATAGCCCCACTATCAACTCTAATTTCCTTAATAAAAAGATCAGCATCTTCAATACTAGCATCTTCATTCTTAGATTGCCAATTTGCAATTGCAGATAAAAGTAATTTCTCTAATTTACGAGAAGCCTCTTTAGAATTGAATTTCAAAATAGCTAAAGCTTTTTCAACCTGAACACCTCTAACCAAATCCGCGACTAAACGCATTTTTCTTGGTGAAGTAGGACAGTTATTCAATTTTGCAAAAGCAATTTGCTTTTTCTCCGCCTTTATTCTTTCGGCCATTTGTTTTTTACGAACTCCCATAGCTTACTTTTTACCTTTATTTTTCGAACCACCATGACCCCTAAAAGATCTAGTTGGTGAAAATTCTCCTAATTTATGACCAACCATATTCTCTGTAACAAATACAGGAACAAATTGTCTACCATTATGAACAGCGATAGTTTGACCAACAAAATCTGGTGTTATCATTGAAGCTCTAGACCATGTTTTAACAACAGTCTTTTTACCAGAATCAATATTCTGCTGAACTTTCTTTTCTAAACTAAAGTGAACGTAAGGTCCTTTTTTCAGTGAACGTGCCATTTCTTTTTACTTTTTATTTCTTTCTACGTTCTAATATATATCTATTTGTAGCCTTAGTCTTAGAACGTGTTCTAAATCCTTTAGCAGGAATACCGTTCTTAGATCTTGGATGACCACCTGAAGCTCTACCTTCACCACCACCCATTGGATGATCAACAGGATTCATAGCTACCGGTCTAGTTCTAGGTCTTCTACCCAACCATCTGCTTCTACCAGCTTTACCTGACACTAACAATTGATGATCAGAGTTAGAAACCGCCCCAATAGTAGCTAAACATAAAACTAAAATCAATCTAGTTTCACCTGACGGCAACTTAACTGTTGCAAACTTACCATCTCTAGCCATTAATTGAGCAAACGTACCTGCACTTCTAGCCATAACAGCTCCTTGACCAGGACGTAACTCTATACAAGAAATAATAGTCCCTAAAGGAATAGCACTTAAAGGAAGTGCATTACCTATCTCAGGAGTTGCATCAACACCAGAAGTGACCTCCTGACCCACTTGCATTCCGTTTTGAGCCACAACATACCTCTTTTCACCATCAGCATACTTCACTAAAGCAACAAATGCTGTTCTGTTTGGATCATACTGAATTGACTCAACGACACCAGCAACCCCTTGCTTATCTCTTTTGAAATCAATAACACGATACCTTCTCTTATGACCACCACCTTTATGGCGCATAGTCATTTTACCTTGACTGTTTCTACCTCCGGACTTTTTTAACGGAGCAAGCAAGCTCTTCTCCGGCTTATCAGTAGTAATCGCGTCGAATCCGTTTACTACTCTAAAACGCTGTCCTGGAGTGATTGGTTTTAATTTTCTAACTGACATTTTTTGTCTTTAGTTATTATAGATTACTGTAATAATCAATTATATCACCTTCAGCTACATCGATAATCGCTTTTTTATAAGCATTTGATTTACCATGTTGCACTCCGGTTTTTGTATAACGAGTCTTTCTTGAAGGCCCGTAATTCATTGTTCTAACTTTATTAACCGAAACTCCGTAAGTTGACTCAACAGCTTCTTTAATCTGAAGCTTGTTTGCATTAGGATTTACAATGAAACCATAACGGTTATACAACTCACTATCTGAAGTCATTTTTTCAGTAATAATAGGCTTTATTAACACACTCATGATTCTATTATTTTGTTAAATTCGATTCAATTTCTTCTAAAGAACCTTCTAGAAGCACAATATTATTAGCATTTAAAATTTTATAAGTGCTTAATTCTGAATTAGTTACAACATCAGAACCCTTTAAATTGCGTGACGACAAATATACATTATTATTTGAATCACCCAACACAAATAAAGATTTTTTATTTTCCAAGCCTAAAGATTTTAAAACATTCTTAAAATCTTTCGTTTTTGGAGCTTCAAAATTGAAGTCTTCCACAACAACTATAGCCTTTTCATTTGACTTAATTGTGAAAGCAGATTTTCTAGCCAAACGCTTTAAATTCTTATTCAATTTCTGCTTATAATCTTTAGGTCTAGGTCCAAAAATACGACCACCACCTCTAAAAACTGGAGATTTAATACTACCCGCACGAGCAGTACCTGTACCTTTTTGTTTTTTAATTTTTCTTGTACTACCAGCTATTTCAGCTCTCTCTTTAGCCTTATGCGTACCTTGTCTTTGGTGCGCTAAATACTGCTTAACATCTAAATAAACAGCATGTTTATTAGGCTCTATTGCGAAAACAGAATCAGAAAGCTCAACCTTTCTACCTGTTTCTTTTCCTTTTATATCTAAAACTGCTACCTTCATTACTTCTCAATAGTTACGTAAGCGTTCTTATGACCAGGTACACAACCTTTTAAAACTACAAGGTTTTTTTCTGGAACTACTTTTAATACTTTAAGGTTTTGAACAGTTACCCTATCTCCACCCATTCTTCCTGCCATTTTCATGCCTTTAAAAACACGAGCTGGATAAGAAGCTGCACCAACAGAACCTGGCGCTCTAAGTCTATTGTGCTGTCCGTGAGTAGCTTGACCTACACCGCCAAAACCATGTCTTTTAACAACACCTTGAAAACCTTTACCTTTTGATGTTCCAATTGCATCAACAAATTCACCTTCCACAAAAAGATCTGCACCTATAGTGTCACCTAATTTGTAATCTCCTTCAAAATCTCGAAATTCAATGACTTTTTTCTTTGGAGAAACACCTGCTTTTTTAAAATGACCTGCTTCGGCCTTATTTGCACGTTTTTCTGCCTTGTCATCGAAACCAAGCTGAAGAGCACTATACCCGTCAACCTCTAAGGTTCTGACTTGGGTAACTACACATGGACCAACTTCGATTACTGTACACGGCATATTTTTACCGTTTTCATCGAAAATACTAGTCATGCCTACTTTCTTTCCTATTAACCCAGACATATTTAATTTAATTAATTAGTATTTACTTATTTATTTATTTTTATTGCAAAAAATAAGGGCCAAAAATAAATCGACCCTGATTTTATTTTTTCCGTTTTTCCCTTGCGAAACGCTCAGGACATGTAACTCGTGATCAAATAAATGATCACGAGAATTAATTATACTTTTATCTCAACTTCAACACCACTTGGCAACTCTAATTTCATTAAAGCATCAATAGTTTTTGAAGAAGAGCTGTAAATATCTAACAGTCTCTTATAAGAACTTAACTGAAATTGCTCTCTCGACTTTTTATTAACGTGAGGAGAACGCAATACAGTAAATATTTTCTTATGTGTTGGTAATGGAATTGGTCCAGTAACAACAGCACCTGTAGTTTTTACAGTTTTAACGATTTTCTCAGCAGATTTATCTACCAAGTTATAATCGTATGATTTTAGTTTTATTCTAATTTTTTGACTCATTTTGCTAAAATTAAGCGATTATTCTCCTTTTGCTGCTTTAATAACTTCTTCAGAAATATTTGAAGGCGTTTCTGCGTAGTGTGAAAATTCCATAGTAGAAGTTGCTCTACCAGAAGACATAGTTCTCAACGAAGTAACATAACCGAACATTTCTGATAACGGAACTTCACCTTTAATAGCTTTAGCTCCTGCTCTATCACTCATATTCGTAATTGTACCTCTTCTTCTATTAAGATCACCTACAATATCACCCATATTTTCCTCAGGCGTAAGAACCTCTATTTTCATAATTGGCTCCATTATCACAGCACCAGCAGCCTTACCAGCAGCCTTATAACCCATTTTAGCAGCTAATTCAAAAGATAAAGCATCAGAATCCACAGGGTGGAAAGATCCATCTTTTAATACCACTTTCATAGTATCCATTTCATAACCCGCTAAAGGACCAGCCTTCATTGCAATTTCAAAACCTTTTTGTACTGAAGGAATAAACTCCTTAGGAATACGACCACCTTTAATTTCATCAACGAATTGTAATCCTTCGCCTTCAAAATCAGAATCAGCAGGCCCCATTTCAAATACAATATCACCAAATTTACCACGACCACCAGATTGCTTCTTATAAGTTTCTCTATGACCAGCAGTTTTAGTAACAGCTTCTTTATACTCAACTTGAGGCTGCCCTTGATTTACATCAACCTTAAACTCACGTCTCAAACGATCAACAATAATATCTAAATGAAGTTCACCCATACCAGATATAATTGTCTGACCAGAAGCCTCATCTGTTTTCACCTGGAAAGTAGGATCTTCTTCAGCTAATTTAGCCAAAGCCATACCTAACTTATCTACATCAGCTTTAGTTTTAGGCTCAACAGCAATACCTATTACAGGATCAGGAAAATCCATACTCTCCAAAATAATTGGAAATTTTTCAGCAGACATTGTATCTCCCGTCTTAATATCTTTAAAACCTACAGCTGCACCAATATCACCTGCTTCAATAAAATCGATAGCATTTTGCTTATTAGAGTGCATTTGATAAATTCTAGAAATACGCTCTTTTTTACCAGAACGGTTATTCAATATATAAGAACCAGCATCTAAACGACCTGAATAAGTTCTAAAGAATGCCAAACGACCAACAAAAGGATCCGTAGCAATTTTAAACGCTAATGCAGCAAAAGGCTCATTAACATCTGGCTTACGAGTAATTTGCTCACCAGTATCTGGATCAGTACCAACGATATCATCCTTATCCACAGGAGAAGGCAAATAACGACAAACAGCATCTAACAAGAACTGAACACCTTTATTTTTAAATGAAGAACCACAAATCATAGGAATAATTGCCCTATCCATAACAGCAGCTCTCAATGCAGCATGAACTTCCTCTTCAGTAATAGAATCTTCATCTTCGAAGAATTTCTCCATCAACTCTTCATCATATTCAGCAACAGCTTCAATTAAGGCAGCTCTATACTCCTTAACTTCCGCTTTCATATCTTCAGGTATATCGATTACATCGAAAGTAGCCCCAAAACCTTCATCATGCCAAGTAATTGCTCTATTTTTAGCCAAGTCAACGATACCTCTAAAATCAGCTTCATCACCGATAGGAAGTACAATTGGAACTGCATTAGAACCTAACATATCTTTAACTTGCTTACACACGTTTAAGAAATTAGAACCCTGTCTATCCATTTTATTTACAAAACCAATTCTTGGAACTTTGTAATTATCAGCAAGCCTCCAGTTAGTTTCTGATTGCGGTTCAACACCATCAACAGCACTAAACAAGAAAACCAAACCATCCAAAACACGAAGAGAACGATTTACTTCAACCGTAAAATCAACGTGACCCGGAGTGTCAATAATATTAAAGTGATAATCTTTAGTATCAGGTAACGGTTTAGCATTTTCCAATGGAAACTTCCACGTACATGTTGTAGCCGCAGAAGTAATAGTAATACCACGTTCTTGCTCTTGCTCCATCCAGTCCATAGTAGCCGCACCATCATGCACCTCACCTATTTTATGACTCACACCTGTATAAAAAAGTATACGCTCAGTTGTTGTAGTTTTACCCGCATCAATATGAGCAGCAATACCTATATTTCTAGTAAATTTTAAATCTCTAGCCATTTCTGATAATTAAAATCTAAAGTGAGAGAAAGCCTTATTTGCTTCTGCCATTTTGTGAGTATCTGTTCTTTTCTTAACCGCAGCACCTTCTTCTTTAGCCGCAGCTAATATTTCACCAGCAAGTTTTTGAGACATAGCCTTCTCGTTTCTTTTACGAGCAAAACTAATCAACCACTTCATTGCTGTTGAAATTTTTCTATCCGGCCTAATTTGCATAGGAATTTGGAATGTAGCACCCCCAACCCTTCTACTTCTCACCTCAACATGAGGCATAACATTCGAAAGAGCATCCTTCCAAATCTCTAAAGCCGTTTTTTCTTCATCTGTTTTCTTCTCTTCAACAATATCAATTGCATCGTAGAATACTTTGTATGCTACCGACTTTTTACCATCCCACATCATCATATTAACAAAACGCGTCACTAACTGATCATTAAATCTTGGATCCGGTAAAAGAGGTCTCTTTTTAGCCTGTTTTTTTCTCATTTTTTCTGTTTAAAGCTTGATTACTTCTTAGGTCTTTTAGCACCATACTTAGATCTACGCTGAGTTCTTCCAGCAACACCTGCTGTATCTAAAGCACCTCTAACGATATGATACCTAACACCTGGTAAATCTTTAACTCTTCCGCCCCTTACTAATACTATCGAGTGCTCTTGAAGATTATGTCCTTCTCCAGGGATGTAAGCGTTCACCTCTTTACCATTTGTCAACCTTACCCTTGCAACTTTTCGCATTGCTGAGTTAGGTTTTTTCGGTGTAGTTGTGTAAACACGAGTACAAACCCCTCTTCTTTGAGGACACGAATCCAAAGCAGCCGATTTACTCTTCTTAGTAATCGTGACCCTTCCTTTTCGTACTAATTGTGAAATTGTTGGCATACTATAATTCTATCTTATATATATCTTACCCTCTTTTAAGGGTCGGCAAATTTAGTAATAATTCGCTAATATTCAAATAATAAAGAGTTTATTTTTAATAAAAAAAACAAAACTATATTTTAAACACCAAAAACTAGTTAATTTCCATTAGCCAATAAAGTATTTACACAATCAATTAAACTCAATGGTAATTACCAAAATATTACGAATAAAGCATTTTTTTTGATTGAATATTGCAAATTACATAAAAAAACTCATCAGATAATCCATATTAACATTTTGTTAAAATTAATACAATATTAAGTTAAATAAAATTTGTTTAATTAACTTTTAATTAAGATTTTCGCAAAGACTAATTTTAATAAAACAGAAATGAAAACAAAAGTAAAAGGAATCTTTACGCTTCTTTTAGCGCTTGTTGTGCACGTAACATTTGCGCAAGAAAAAACGATTTCAGGAACAGTAACAGATCAAGATGGTCTGCCGTTACCTGGAGTTAACATTATCACTTTAGGAACAACTAGTGGTACACAAACTGACTTTGATGGTCTCTACACCATACAAACTGAAATCGGAGCAACATTATTATTTTCTTATGTAGGACAAAAGGAAGTTAAAAAAATTGTTGGAGCTAGTACAACAATTAATGTTCAAATGAAAGAAGATGCTCAAAGCCTAGACGAGGTAGTAGTAACTGCACAAGGTGTAAAGCAAGAGAAAAAAGCCCTTGGATATGCAGTAGCAACGGTTTCAAGTGAAGAAATTGAATCTAGAGCAGATACAGATATTGGTAAAATTTTAAGAGGTAAGGCGGCTGGCGTTAGAATTACTGGTACTGGTGGTGTTTCTGGGAGTGGCTCAAACATTATAATCAGAGGAGCTTCATCTATAACAGGTAATAACCAACCATTATTCGTAGTTGATGGAATTCCATTTGATGCTTCTTCAGATGTAGCAAATCAAGACAGTTCTTCTGGTTCATTTCAATCAGGAAATGTAGCTAGTAGATTTGCTGACTTAGATCCTAATAATATTGAAACCGTAAGTATATTAAAAGGTTTAAGCGCTACAGCTATTTATGGTAGCGCCGGAAGAAATGGGGTTATTTTAATAACAACAAAAACCGGAGCTGGTAGCAATAAAAAATTCGAAGTTACAGTTAATCAATCTATATTCTTCAATGATATCGTATTACCTGATTATCAAGATACATGGGGGAATGGATTCCAAAATGTATATGGAGCTTTTTTTAGTAATTGGGGTTCTCGTTTTGATAGTCAAGACACCATCGATAACGCCTTCAGAACTTCTATCTTAAATAACTTTGGAGTAGAACCTTCTGTTCTTTTTCCAAATAGAACAGATTTAGATTCTCCAACAGTAGAGTACAGGCCTTATAATTCTCAAGAAGATTTTTTTAAAACTGGAACTATATCTACTACTTCTTTAACTGCTGCAGGTGGTTTCGAAAAAGGAAATTATAGTGTATCTTATTCTAATACACAAGATCAAGGATTTATACCTTCCAATAAAATGATTAGAAATAATTTTTCTGCTGGTGGTTCTTACAAGTTTGACAATAAATTTACTGTAACAGCAAAGTTGAATTATGCCAAAACAGATATTAAGTCTCCTTTCACAGATGCTTCAACAGGTAGTGATGTCACTTCTTCTACAGCAGGAACAGGAGGTATTGCATCAATTTGGAATGTTTTATATTTACCAAGAAGTGTAGATATTACTCTTCCTTATCAACACCCAGTAACTGGAGAAAGTATTTGGTACAGAGGTGGAAATGATAGAACTAATCCACAATGGGTAGTTGACAATACTAGAGATATTAACAATACAAATAGAGTATTTGGTAATTTTGTAGTTAATTACGAATTAAATGATTGGATAAATTTAAACTGGAGAACAACATTAGATAACAGTTTTACGAACACTGAAAGATCTATTAATAAAGGCTCAAATGATGGACTTCACCCAAATGGTTATTTACAAACCACAAGTCAAAGAAGTACTATATGGGATCATACGTTATTTGCATCATTTGACTCTGACTTATCTGAAAAAATTGGAATTTTAGGTACAGTTGGTTTAACTAGTAGAAGAACAGAATTTGATAGAATAGGTAATGAAAGTAGAGATCAAATTGTATTTGGTTTACAAAACCATGGAAACTACTTGAATCATAGTCCTATCCAAGAGGGTACATTATTTCCTGCTAACACAGCTACTTACCAATATTATGAAGAAAGCAATAACCCTGCAGTTTATGCTACAACTACTTTAGATTACGAAGGATATCTTTTTGTTTCTGGAAACGCTAGAAATGACTGGTTCTCTGGATTAGAACCTGATAATCGTTCTCAATTTTCTTGGAGTACTTCAGTATCTTTCATTCCTACTGAAGCTTTCCCAGAGTTGAGAACACAAAAAGGATTAAATTATTTAAAAGTAAGAGCTTCATACGGTACTGCTCCAGGATTCCCTGGATTATATAGAACCAGAAACGTATTAAACTTAAATCCATCACGATTTGAGACTTCAGATGGAACTACAATTACCACGACAAGTGTAGATAATTCATTAGCTAACATTGATTTAAAGCCAGAATTATCAAAAGAGTACGAAGTTGGTATCGAGGCTAGGTTTCTAAACAATAGACTTGGTTTTGATTTAACATACTATAATAAAGAAACAAAAGATCAAATTATCGATAGACCATTAGCTCCTGAAACTGGGTTTACCTCTACAACAGTAAATGTTGGTAATGTAAGTAACAAAGGTATTGAACTTGCTTTTGACGGAACACCTGTTGAAACTACTAACTTTTCATGGAGTATTAACGGTAATTATACTATAAATGAAAGTTTAGTATCAGGTCTAGAAGATGGCGAACAAATTTATGTTGGAGGTATATTTACAACTCCGTCAAATCAAGCAATTAATGACAAACCACTTGGTGTTATATTAGGTAGTGCTGTTCTAAAAGATGATGAAGGAAACCGTTTAGTAAACGAAAATGGTTACTACATTCAAGATCCTGAAAACCAAATAATAGGTGATCCTAATCCAAAATGGTTCATGACTTTAGGTAATACATTTAAATACAAGAATTTAAGTTTAAGTATGCAATGGGAATACCAACATGGAGGAGATATTTACGCAACTACTGTAGCTTCTTTAGTAGGTAGAGGCTTAGTTGAAGACACAGATTTTGATAGAACTCAAGGGATAATCTTAGAGGGAGTAAGACAATCAACAGGATTAGCAAATGACATTCAACTAACAGCAACTGAAGCTTATTTTAACAACATTGGTTTTGGAACTGATGAATTAAAAATATATGATGCCACACACATAAGATTAAGGGAAGCATCTTTGGCTTATGCAATGCCTTCGAAATTTTTAGACAAAACACCATTTGGAAGTTTAACAATATCATTAATTGGTCAAAACTTATGGGTTAAAGCTTTTAATACTCCTGCTAGTGTAAATTTTGACCCTGAACTTAATAGCCTTGGGGTTGGCAATTCACAAGGACTAGATTACCTTACATCATGGAATTCAAGAAGGTACGGATTAAACTTTAAATTAACTTTCTAAAAAAATTGGTAATGAAAAATAAAATAAATAATATATTTTCTTTCGTTCTTATATTGGCATTATTAGGCTCATGTGAAACGACCGAATTAAATTTAACAACCGACCCTAATAGTCCTAATCCAGAAAATTTGGATGTAGACTTTACATTAAACAATATTCAATTAGATTTTGCAGAAGTTTTTGAACAAGCCACTGAAGCTGGTGGTGAAGCTGTGAGATTAGAATATATGTTTGATGAGTATGATGTAAATTACAACAGTACAAATTCAAATACCACAGTATTATGGAGAACAGCTTACGCTAATGTTTTACAAGATATCGAAACATTAATTCCTATAGCTGAATCTTCAGAACTATTTGTTCATTCTGGAATTGCGAGAGTAATAAAGGCATATACCTTAATGACATTAGTGGATTATTTTGGTGATGTACCATTAACAACAGCCAATAATGGAGATGAAGGTGAACTTTTCCCAACAGTAGACGAAGACACCGCAATATATGATCTAGTTCTAACAGAATTAGATAATGCAATAGCAGATTTTGAAAAAACTTCATTAGAAGATCCTGCTAATGATTTATATTATGATGGTGATGTTGATAAATGGACAGCATTGGTTAATACATTAAAACTGAAGTATTATTTAAATCTTCGTTTATCAGATGAGGCTGGAGCAACTACTGCTATAAACACACTATTAAATGAAAGCTTAATTGATAGTCCTGATTCTAATTTTGTGTTTCAATTTGGTACATCTGACTTACCGCAGAGTAAACATCAATACTATGTTGAAGAATATGAAGCTGCAAGTCCTGGTGAATATATAACTAACTATCTAATGTGGTCTCTTGCTGTTGAAAAAGGTATTGATGATCCAAGACTCAGATATTATGTTTACAGACAAGTAGGTTCTTTTCCGTCTGATGAAGCAACTTTAGATAATGAAATTGATTGTTGGAATGATCCTAGACCTGCAACATATGGTCCAATTGATGCTATGATACCTGTACCACTTCCTTTTTGTTCACTTTTTGATAGAGGAGATGGTTATTGGGGTAGAAATCACAGTGATAGTGATGGTATTCCACCTGACAACACTAAGAGATCAACTTTTGGAACTTACCCTATTGGTGGTAAATATGATGCAGATGATTTCGAAGGAATAAATTCTGGAGACGGATTAAACGGTCAAGGAATTTGGCCAATAATGATGAATTCATTTACATACTTTATGAGAGCTGAAGCAGCTCTAATACTTGGAACGTCAGATGATGATGCTACAATGTTAGAAGAAGCTGTTAGAGCCTCTATAACTGATGTACAAGCTCTTGGAGCCTCTTATATCTCTGGTTTAGATCAAACTTACGTTCCTACATCTGACGATGTTGATGAATATGTTACCTATGTAATGGATCAATATAATGCTGCCGCAACTGAAGATGCTAAAATGGCTATTATCGGTAAAGAATATTGGATAGCATCTTTTGGTAATGGAGTTGAAGCATACAACTTATATAGACGTACTGGAACTCCTATTAATATGACTCCTACTCTATTAGGAACTAGTGCTTTCCCAAGAACATTCTTGTATCCTGCTGAATCTGTTGATAGAAATTTCAATATTAATCAAAAATCATTAACAGATAAAACTTTCTGGGATACAAATGCAGATGGATTTATTTACTAAATAAAAAAAATAAAATGAAAAAATATAGATTTAAACAATTGAAATATATTTTATCGATATCTCTTTTACTTATCATTGTTTCTTGTAGTGATGAAGATAAATTTCCGATAAATTATGATGAACTTAAAGTAAGTGGGGGTGCATTTGCTTCAGAATTAAGTACTGATGGAAGTACCGATATAGATAGAGAAGATCCTGCATCTTCAACTTTTACCAAAACTTATCAACTAAACTCTTTAGAAGATGGTTTAGATGTTACTAAAGTAGATTTATACGTAAGTTTTAGTGGTTCATTAACCACTGCTGACGAAGTATTATATTCAACAACAGATACATCAAATTCTGATGCAGAAGTTACTTTAACTGTTAATGGAGAATTATTGCTTAATGCACTTAATTTAGAATCAAGTGATCTTGATGGTGGAGATACCTTCAATTATAGACTAGCTTTAACTAACTCCGAAGGTGAAGAGTATTCAACTGTAAGCGCCAATTTTGATAATCAATCTGCTGATCATACATTTTCTTCAACTGTTATTTGTATCTTATCTATAATACCTGATGGTGAATGGGTTATTCAAATGGATGATTCATACGGAGATGGATGGCAAACTACAACAGCTAATGGTGGATCTGGAATTACAGTGACATTGAGTAACGGAGAAGTTTTTGAAGTTGGATTGTGTTCACCATACGAAACACAATCTTTCGATTGTGTTGATGAAGCAAGTAGCGGTACTAGCACAATTACAATACCAACAGATATCACATCTGCTGAATGGTACTTTCCAGGAGATTTTTACGGAGAAATTTCGTTTACAATTACTGCTCCAAGCGGTAATGTTGTAGCATCTTATTCTGAAGGTTCGGCAGCTGGAATTATAGCATTAAACCTTTGTGATGAATAGATTTTAAATATATTTTAATAATAATAAAAAGCTGGCTTTAAAGTCAGCTTTTTTTATTTGACAAAAAAAAATCATTATCTTATAATCTAAATTTTATAACCAAAGAAACACTATGAAAAAAATTATATACATTTTAATGCTAATTATAAGCCCAAAACTAGCAATTGGTCAAGCTGGCACAACAAGTAAACCAAGTGAATTTGAAAGTACATCGCAATTATATGATGTACTTAAAAGAAAACTCATGGAAAACAAAGTAGTTAAATATGATTTAAAGAATGTCATAGGCAGTCCTTATTACAAAGACAATTTCATTTCAGGTAAAATGTTTTTAAAAGAGAAGAATTTTGGAAGCTTTTTATTTAAATATAATATTTACAGGGATGAAGTTGAGCTAAAAGTAAATGCATTGAGTGAATTAGAATCAGTAAAAAAAGTTGTAGGATTACAAATACAATTGGACGACTCCACACTATTAAAAGTTATTAAATTAAATAAAGACAATGAACTACAAAATCATTTTGTTATAAATCTTGTAAATGGAAATTATAACCTTGTAAAAAGAGTCTATGTTAATTTTAAAACACCTAAAGAAGCTGAAAATTCATTAACAACAAATAAAAAAGCAAAATTTAGCCGTTATGAAGAGTATTTTGTAAAAACGCCTCATAATCAAAACTATACTAAAATAGAAAAAAACAAAAAAAACCTATATAAATTATTTCCAAATAACTCAATAGAAATTGAAAATTATATAAAAGAAAATAAATTAAGTATTAAAAAAGAAGAAGATCTAATTAAGTTATTTAACTTTGCTAATCAATAACACTTCTTTCATATAAATATTAACTTTTTGGAGAGCACACACAACAACACTCAAATTTACGGTATAAGAGCAATTATTGAAGCAATAGGTGCTGATAAGCCAATAGATAAAGTTTTTATTCAAAAAGGTTTAAATGGTGATTTATTTAAAGAGCTTGAAACTCTTATACGTAAAGAAGGTATTAATTCTTCATATGTTCCGATTGAAAAACTGAACAGATTAACAAGAGGAAACCACCAAGGTGTTGTTGCTAACATCTCCCCTATTCGTTTTCATACTCTTGAGAATCTTGTAGAAAATGTAACTGCAGTTAAAGAGACTCCATTATTTTTATTATTGGATCAACTTTCAGACGTACGTAATTTCGGTGCAATTATAAGAACTGCAGAATGTACTGGTGTTGACGGTATTATCATCCAGAAAAAAGGTGCAGCGCCTGTTACTGCTGATACTATAAAAACTTCTGCTGGTGCTGCTTTTAAAGTGCCAATTGCTAAAGTAGACCACATAAAAGATGCAGTATATTATTTACAAGCATCAGGAGTAAAAATTATTGCAGCTACAGAAAAGACTGAAAATTCAGTTTACGATATATCATTCAAAGAAGCTAGTGCAATTATTATGGGATCTGAAGATGTAGGTATTTCTCCTTCAATATTAAAAGCAGCTGATTACAAAGCTAAACTACCTATGTTAGGCGAAATAGGTTCTTTAAATGTTTCTGTTGCATGTGGCGTATTTCTTTACGAAGCCGTTAGACAAAGAGGTATAAAGGAATAAATTATTATTCAGTTTCTTTATTTTTCACATAGTGATATGTGTAGTTGATTGTTGATTCTGCTTCAATTTCATGTTCTGGTTCCTTTTCTATAAAGTTACCATTTTCATCAAAATGCTTCAGAAACTCATCTTCTTCTTCATTATAATCATCCCGCTCCCATTCATATTTTTTTTGCTCTGGAAGTGATACATTATAAATTAAGGCAAATAAAATTCCTGTTAAAAAACCTCCTAAATGACCTTCCCAAGATATTCCGTCTTTAATTGGGAAAATATACCATAACATACTACCATATATAAAAACTACAATTAAAGATAAAGCTACAAGCCTATAATATTTAGTGAAAATACCCTTAAAAAAAATAAAACTAGCTAATACATATATTAACCCACTAGCTCCTATATGGTAAGATTCTCTTCCAATACCCCAAGTTAAAAAACCAGATAGAAGAACTCCATAAAACAAAACTTTAAAAGCAATTTCTCTATAAAAGTATAAAAGTGAGGTGGTTAAAACAGCTAAAGGAATTGTATTATTATATAAATGCTCTGCAGAACTATGTATAAATGGACTAAACAATATACCTCTTAACCCTACAATGGTTCTTGGAAGAATCCCAAATTTGTTAAAATTAATTCCTAATCTAATTTCAATTAAAAAAACAGTCCAAATAACAAGCACCAATACAATTGGAACAGCTATTACAGTATTTGAAAAGCGAAATTGGTTTTGATCAGTCATTCTTCTAATTTATAAAAAAGAAAATCAAAAACACTACCAAAATTAATTCGCATGATAAATTGTCATTTGTAGAATTTGTATTTTTGCTAGATGAATGAACCACTTGCGGAAAGAGTACGTCCTAAAAATTTAGAACAATATATAAGTCAACTACATTTGGTTGGAGACAATGGCTCATTAACGCATCAAATTAAAAAAGGAATCATTCCTTCTTTAATATTATGGGGACCTCCTGGTACTGGAAAAACCACTTTAGCAAATATTATTGCTCAAGAAAGCGGTAGACCATTTTATGCTTTAAGTGCTATTAATAGTGGTGTAAAAGACATTAGAGAAGTTATTGATAAAGCAAAACAAAGTGGTGGTTTATTTACTTCAAAAAATCCTATTTTGTTTATTGATGAAATACATAGGTTTAGCAAATCACAACAAGACTCTCTTTTAGGTGCTGTAGAAAAAGGTTGGGTTACTTTAGTTGGCGCTACCACCGAAAATCCTAGTTTTGAGGTAATCCCAGCTCTACTTTCAAGGTGTCAAGTGTATATTTTGAATGAGTTTGGCAAAGATGATTTAATAGCTTTACTAAAAAGAGCTATAGAAATTGACACTTACTTAAAAACTAAAGAAATTGAGCTTAAAGAGACAAAGGCTTTACTACGTTTATCTGGCGGAGATGGTAGAAAATTATTAAATATTTTTGAATTGGTCGTAAATTCTGAACCAACTAATAAAATTATAATTACAGATGAGCTAGTACTTCAAAAATTGCAAAAAAATACGGTTAGGTATGATAAAACTGGTGAACAACATTATGATATTATCTCAGCTTTTATAAAATCTATTCGTGGTAGCGACCCAAACGGAGCTGTATATTGGTTAGCAAGAATGATAGAAGGAGGTGAAGACGTGAAATTTATTGCTAGACGTATGCTAATTTCAGCTTCTGAAGATATTGGACTAGCTAACCCAACAGCATTAGTAATGGCAAACACTACTTTTCAAGCCGTAACAACAATTGGGTATCCTGAAGCAAGAATAATTTTAAGTCAATGTGCTATTTATTTAGCCACTTCACCTAAAAGTAATGGAAGCTATATGGCTATAAACAGAGCTTTAAAAACAGTTTCTGAAACTGGTGATTTATCTGTACCGCTATCATTACGAAATGCCCCTACTAAACTAATGAAAGATTTAGGTTATGGTTCAGAATACAAGTATGCTCACGATTATCAAAACAACTTTGTACAAGCGGAGTTTTTACCTGATGAATTATCGGGAACATCATTTTATATTCCGAATCAGAATCAACGAGAAAATGCGATTAAAGATTTTTTAAAAAATAGATGGGAAAATAAATATGAAGTTTAAAATTTAATATTTAGAGTTTTCTCTATTAATTTTTCTCCTTCATAATATTCAAAAAACCATTGCCCATCTTTGTTATAAACTAAACCTGAATGACCTTCAAGCTCTTCTCCTATATACATATTAGGTTGTGAGGTTTTATGAATTTTCATTCTAATTTTTGGAGTTTTATCAACTAACTGAAAACCATTATTTATTTCTTGTGCATAAAAAACTTCTTTTTTCTGCATCTGATTTTTTATCGCAGTAATTTCAGCTTCATCTTTTACATAAGTTTGTCGTGGATTATTCTCAACTGTAACTCTTTTATATTCGTTAGATCTTGTAGCAGTTTGAGAAGTTCTTTCCTCTTTATTTTTAACCACATTTTGCACATCGTTTGCATATGAAATAGTTAATGGCTGAACTGGCTCTTCTTCTTTTTGTTGAGATTTATACTTGTATGTAAACCCTTTCAAAGAAATAAATGCTTTTCGAATAGCTTCATTATAAGCCTCTTTATAATCTTTTATTTTACTAAAACCATCTATTGTTGTAAAAACTTCTTTAGAGTTACAATCTTTCAAGATAATAGCAACTTTTGTAGAAAACATATTTGACACATCATCTAAAGTTGCATTAAGTGCCATACACCTATTATTAGATAATTCAGGAGGTAATGCATCATCATAAACCACATTAAAACCATGTTCTACAAGTAGATATTTAACTAATGTACTGGTCTGATATTGATTTTGACTTTTGAAAGCATCGAATTGTTTTGGTACTATTATATATTTATAATTGTTTAATTCTTTTTGAGCGTAAATTGAACCGCTAAATATAAACAACAATAATAGAAGTAATTTTTTCATTCTAAGGTAATATTATTTTTTACCCCAAGATATAATATTTATTCCGAATAACACAGAAGCATAATTAGAATTTGCTAGATTACTATAGCCTAATAAATTATCAGCCATTAAATACATATTTATTGGTCCCGCTTGTAAACTACCTCCCAAACCTAAATTAGTAAACGAATATTTATCAACTGTATATGTAGCTTTTAATGACATTATATGACCGAATCTATGTTGATAAAACCCTGTTAATGCCGCTTGAGGTCCTCGTGGTCTATTTATGACATATAATTGACCGCCAACACTATTTTTATAAATATTATCTGCAAAGCTACCACCTGGTTTTGTAGTACAATTACAAGCTTGTCTAGAATCTACTACATCGCCAAAATCGTGACCAATAGATGCGTATAATTTTGTTGGCCTAAACGTAATATATTTTTTAGCACTTTCTTCGTAAGGCACTAAACTTTCTAAATCATCTACCAATTCTCTCCACTCATCACTTCCTGAACCTAAATCATCTGGCAATACAACCTCAATACCTTCTGAACTTGCATTACCTTTTAAACTATATGTTCTAAGATCATTGGTATGCGATATAAAACCGATATCAAGCAAACTACCTGTAATGTATGTTTGCCTGTCTATTTTATACGTAAATCCTAAATCAAAACCAATACCAAGATCACCACCGAACAACGCTCTTTTCGTTATAATATCAGTTACACTTTCATCATTATCAATAGCCTCTTTTAATTCAATAATACCAGAAGTATTAATTTCTAAATCAGCTACTAATGTGGTTTTTAATAAATTATTCTCTCCTTCAGTAGTAATAAAATAACCATTATTATTAGTAGAGCTAAAGTTCAAAATACTTGAATATATTTTTGCTCTGAATCCTAAATCTAATTCATTTGACACTTTTTTATTTATTCCGAAGTGGTAAACATTAACTATTTCTCCTCTAGTTTTTAAATCACTTAAATCAAATCTTTTACCAATATTATCTGTATTACCTTCATATGCTAGCAAAGCGTAATCTTCAAAATAATAACCTATAGCATCTCCTTCATTATATGCCCCAAAAGAATAAAAATTATCAGGATTGTTTTTACCTCTAAAACCTACATTAAATAGTTCTATTTGGTACGTACCACTTAACTCATCTTTGGCGTTCATACCATAAATTACATTTTCACGAAATTTTGTATTAAAGTCAACACCATCAACAGCAAAAAGATCATTAGAAGTAATACCTGTAACACCTGCTTGAAATGATACCCCTGATAAAATTGGAACGCCAGCATACCATTTAAAATTCGTAGAAGCTCCTGGGTTCAAAAGTAATGACTGAGGCACCTCATTAAACCCATATAACAATTGTTTGTTCTGACTAAAAACAGAAAAACATACAGTGAAAAAAACTAGAATACTTAAATATATACTTCTCATTCTAACAATTCTAGTTTAAAACTTCCGCTTGATTGAAATGTAAGTTTAGGATCATCTATGGTAGAGACACTCGTTGTATCTCCATTATTTTCAACACTTACCGATATACTTGATATGCTTTTAAGTATTTCAATATTAGAATCATCATAAACAAGAGAATCAAGTACTATTTGCTCCGGAGGTGCCGCATCAATTGAAATTATTTTATAGTCAATAATGACTCCACTATCATTTAAAAAATTAACTGTAAGATCTAATTCTTTACTTGTGGTATTATTTACTTCAAAATTTATTACTCCAGATACTACTCTTTCTGAAAACAAACTAGTTTGAAAACCATCAAAATTAACCTCTTGAGGAATAAAAGTATCACTATTAAAAATATCTTCAGGTACTTCTACTGACAAAATTGGCCCTGACAAATCTGTTGTAACTTCTAAATCTTTAGCTTGGCTAAAATCTTGCTCATCTGAACATGAAGCAAGAACCAAAATAAATATTGGAATAATTTTTTTTAAGAATTTCATTGAAAAAATAATATAATGTTCAATTAATATAACTCTATAAGTAAGATTTTATTTCACTTAAATCTGTTATCATATCACAAAATTCGTGCCTTTTCTCATTATGAGCATTAAAATGTATAGTCTGCATACCACAAGCCTGAGCACCTAGAATATCTGCCTCTAAACTATCGCCTATCATCAATGATTGTTCAGCTGAAACATTTGCTTTTTCTAGAGCTAAATTGAATATAACTGGATTTGGTTTTTTAACACCAGCCATTTCAGAATCTATAATATGAGTAAAATAATGATCTATTTTTGAGTTTTTTATTTTCTTATTCTGAACTTCATTAAAACCATTAGTAATTATATGTAATTTATATTTGGGGTTTAAATAATCTAATAATTCAATCGCATTGGGAAACAAATGATTAAAGCTTGACAAATGAGTAATATAATCATCTGATAATCTATTTATTATATCATCATTAACCTCAATACCTAATTTATCAAAAGTAGATTTTAAACGTTGATACCTAAGTTCTACTTTAGTTATTTTTTCTTCTCTAAAGAGTTTCCAAAATACTAAATTATTAGGCACATAAACTTCTAAAAAATCATAAAGTTCTATATTAACTTCATTCTTAGATAGTATTTTAGCAAAGGTAAGTGCAGAGTTTTTTTCAAAATCCCAAAGTGTGTGATCTAAATCAAAAAAAACATCGGTAACAATTTTACTAAACATGATAATTTTTTAATATGGTTTCATATAAATTTTTCCAAGAAATTTTATTTTCTTCTCCTAATAATTCATTTGAGAAAATTGTGATAAAACTTCCGTTTACTTTTTTAATTACTTGATATATAGATTTTACTTTAGCATCAGCTTCTTGTAAACTTTTATTTTTTAAAAAAGCGTAATCGTGAATTGCAAATGGATAAATTTTAATAGGATGTTGTACCTCTAAATTTATGTCATAAAAATAAAATGGCGTACAAGTACTCGCTCTAAAACCAATTTCATGGGTATAACCCATTGTAAAGTCCTTCGTAAACTCAGTTTCAACTAAATTTCTGTAGGTCGTAGGTATATCAATTCTATTGTATCGTAGACGCGAATAATTAACAGGTCTATTTATTACCGCACTTAAATTTTTCTTTTCTTTTTTTAAAATCTCTTTGTTATGAAACGAACTGTATGATGCACATAGAGCAACTGTACTATAGTCAGAAACCGATTTTATTAAAAATTTAAAATTATTATTATTTACAGATACGTTTTTATCATAAGCAGAATACGTAGCAAATTGAAAAAAGAACATACTTTTTATTGTATATTTTTTATGGAGATTGATAAGCCAAGTAAAATTATTATATGGGTCTTCTTTTGAATTAAACCATACAGAAACCCGTTCTCCTATTCGTTTTAACCTTAAAGAGGTTAAATCTAAAAATACACCTGCTATACTACGCGCTATACCTTTGTGTGCATAGCAATGAGATGTGGTTACATCAATAATAGAAGTGTATGAGTAATTATTTTTATTAGAAATTAAATCAGGAAAACGTTCTTTTAATTTTTCTAATAATTTTTTTGCCCATAAATCAATAACTGGTAATTCAAGAAAATTATTTTGATAAGCTATACTTTCAGAAGGTGGAAACCTACCATGAATATCTTTCACATGTGGCAAATATTCTTCATACCTACTCAACAAATAAAAACTTGCAGAAAAAATATCAAAAGGAATAGCACTACGTTCACCTGCCGTAAAAAAACATGGAACACCTTCCCAATCTTGTATTTTTATTTGAATATCATTTATACCTTGCTCAAACAACAAATCATTACTCCTAATAAAAAACTCATTTTGCAATGGTAGCTTTGTGTATGTAATTTTTGGTCCAGAATGCTTTATAAAATCTTCAACCTTAACTGTATATTCCAACTCAATACCTAAAATACGATTAAATATCTGTTTCATAACAAAACTAAATCGTGGCGTTATTTTATGGGTGTAAATTAAGAGCATACTTGTTTTGTTATATTTAATTACTACAACATATTGTCATCTGCAAAGCTAAAATAATCGTCTTTAGTAATTATCAAATGGTCTAAAACTTTTATATCTAAACCAACAGCTGCATTTTTTATCTTTTGAGTAATTTGTTTATCGGCTTCACTAGCTTTTAAAGTACCTGACGGATGATTGTGTGCTAAAATTATTGCCACAGCACCAAGTTCAAGAGCCTCTTTCATTATTAAGCGTACATCAACCAAAGTGCCTGTAATACTACCTTTGCTTTGTTGAGAAACATGTAAAACCTTGTTTGAGTTATTCAAATACACTACCCAAAACTCTTCATGTGGTAATTCTCCTAAAATAGGTTGTAATAAATCAAAAACATGTTTACTGCTTGCAATTTTAGTGACTTTTTGAGCCTCTTCTCCCCTACGTCTTCTACCTATTTCTAAGGCCGCTACAATAGTTACTGCCTTTGCCTCACCAATACCTTTAAACTGCATTAGCTTTTGTACAGATAAGGTACCAAGCTCGTTTAAATTATTATTTACCGATGCTAATATTCTTTTTGATAACTCAACCGCACTCTCATTTCTACTACCTGAACCTATTAAAATAGCAATAAGTTCGGCATCAGACAAAACAGATTTTCCTTTTTGAACTAACTTCTCTCTTGGCTTATCATCATCTGACCAGTTTTTTATAGAGAAAGATGTAGGTTTATCTTGCATGTTGCTAAAGATAAGCAACATTTAGTTTATCTAAAATCAAAGGTTAAATAAGTAGCTAATTTCATTCAACAAAAAAGGCCAAACAAATAGTATTTGTTTGGCCTTTTTAAATAAGTTTAAAAAATTATTGTTTAGATAATTTTGAAACTTTTTCTATTTTTTTAGAAGAGCTACTTACTTTTTCTCTTCCTTTATTAATTGAAGTTTCTAAGCTATTTAACTTAGTTTCTGCCTTTGATATTGCTTCTTGTTTTTTAGCTAATTCTTCACTAGAAATACTTTTATCAGCTTTTTGCTTTTCGTATTTAGCTTTTGCAACAGCTAATTTTTCTCTACCACTAGTTAAAACTTTTTGACTGCTTTCTAATTTTTGTGAAGAAGAAGTTACTTTTTCTTGTGCAGCCTGAGATCTATATTGTCCAAATTCTTTTGCAGACATATCACCTTTATCGCTGTAAGACTTAACAGTAGTTTTCTTAGCTGCAACTGCATTAGTCGCATTGCTTTTCATATCATTTTTAGTAGACATTGCATTATTTTTAGCATCTACTCCTTTTGATTTAAGATCTTCACCTTTAGCTTTTGCATCATCAACCTTATTACCAGCTTGATTCTTTGCATCTACGGCTTTATCTTTTGCTTGATTTTTAGCATCTTGAGCTTTATTCTGTCCCTGATTTTTTACATCTTCGGCTTTTCCTTTTGCATTGTCTTTAGCATCATTTGCTTTAGATTTTGCATCATCTTTAGCTCCTTCAGCCTTTCCTTTTTGTACTTCTACCTTTTCTTTACCTTCTTGGTATTTGCTTTGTGCGCTAAGTGTACTTAATGTAAATACTACACACAAAAGAGATAATACTACTATATTTTTATTTATATTCATCGCTTACCTTAATTTAAAAAATTAAATACTATCTAATGCTTTTAAAGCATCTTCAACTTCTTCAGTTTTTTGATCCACTTCTTCAACAGTTTCCTCTAGTTCAGTTTCAACTGTGTTTAAGCTATCAATTTGAGCTTCGATAACTTGCTCTTCTTTTACTTTTTCTGCATCTGTATCTTTACAAGCTGCAAATGCTGTAATGAAAGCGGCTACTAAAATAACTTTAATTGTTTTCATGTATTTAATATTTAGATGTTTTGCAAGGTCTAATTAAATTCGTTACACTACAAGCTTGAAGGTCCTTTTTCGATGAATGCCTTTAACTCATTCAAATCTAAACCACCATAATTACCAGAACTCATTAATAAAACTACAGCATTATCAAAATCTTGGTTATATAAAAAATCTTTAAAGGCAGTAGGCTCTGTCATTATTTTTAAATCATCACGTTTAAAAGCAACTTCAATTTGCGAAGCTGATACTGGTGCTAATTTTTTTATTGCAACAGACTCTGGTGTATAAAAAACAATAGGCATATCTGCAGCATCTAATGCACCTTTATATTCTTTTAAAAATTCTGGATTAAAACTGCTGTACGTATGCAATTCTAAACAGGCTATTAATTTACGATCAGGAAACTGTTCTTTTACTGCTTTTGTAGTGGCGGCAACTTTACTAGGGCTATGTGCAAAATCTTTATAAGCAACACAAGTACTACTTTCTGCGATTTTCTCTAAACGCTTTGACGCACCTTTAAAGGTTGCAATAGCCTCATAAAAATCATCTTCGTCAACACCCATATTTTGGCAAATCCATTTTGCACCCGATAGATTGCTTAAGTTATGCTTCCCAAAAATTTCAATAGGCATTGCCCCTTCAGAGGTTTCTAATAAGGTTTCGCCATTTTTAACAGTATATTCAGGTGTTGTGTATGGTAATTTTCGAATAGGATTTTCTGATGCTTCTACTACTTTGCGAACATTCTCGTCTTCTTCATTATAAGTGATACTCCCACCTTTAACTATGCTATCAACAAATATTTGAAACTGTTCTATATAATTATCAAAAGTTGGAAATACATTTATATGATCCCAAGCAATACCACTTAGCAAAGCTATATTGGGTTTGTATAAATGAAA
Organism: uncultured Cellulophaga sp.; assembly: GCA_947496695.1. GTDB lineage: Bacteria > Bacteroidota > Bacteroidia > Flavobacteriales > Flavobacteriaceae > Cellulophaga. Next base: position 275,649 of record CANMEI010000003.1, read on the forward strand.
TTTAGGTCGTCTGTCAATTGGAGATGATAAATACTCATCACCTTCTAAAACTATAAAATCATTCTCTTCTGTTAAATGCACCATACGGTCAAAACCATCTAACTGCGCACCCACCATATAATCTACCTCACGGTCGTGGTAGTTAAGCACATGCAAAATCATTGATGTAATGGTTGTTTTACCATGGCTACCTCCAATAACTACACGTGTCTTGTTTTTAGATTGTTCGTACAAAAACTCAGGATACGAGTATATTGGCAATCCTAATTCTTGTGCTTTTAATAGTTCAGGGTTATCAGCCTTTGCGTGCATACCCAAAATAACAGCATCTAAATTTGTTGTGATTTTATCAGGGAACCAACCAAAAGTTTCAGGTAAAAGACCTTGATTTGCTAAACGTGTTTTTGAAGGTTCAAAAATAACATCATCACTACCCGTTATTTTGTATCCTTTATGATTTAATGCCAAAGCAAGGTTATGCATTGCGCTTCCGCCGATGGCAATAAAATGTATGTTCATGGAAAATGTATTATGCGGTAAAGATAGTAATTGAAATAACTATTTTCAAAAATGATACTAGTTGATTAAGTATTAGAATTTTAAAACTAAAACAAGTAACTTTTTTATGGTATATACCTAAAGGCATTAGATATATATTTATGAGTTTTGTATCATCAAAAAAATAAAGATGTCCCTATCCGAATTTTCTAAAGAATTTAACGTAGTACATATCCAAGTTCGAAAAGAAAAAACAGGTATAAAAAAGATAATAAACTATTGGCTAGATACAATTTCAAATTCAAATCATTCTGAAAATGATAAGACGAAAAAAGAAAAAGAACTGATTGATTTAGGAGCTTTTTTACATTTTTATGATAATAAAATTGAAATCTTAGATGGAAATCGAGAGTGCCCTGATTTCATTTTAAAAACTGGTAAAAGAAAAATCGGTATTGAATTAACTGATCTGATTATTGACAAATATGCAAAAAAAACAGAAGGCACGATTCATAAAATTTTTAGTAAAGTTCTTAACCGTATAAATCTGCTTGAAATAGATTATAGAGGTTTCTATGGTGTTAAATTCAAAAATAACATAACGTTTAGAAGTAATTCCGATCAAATAGTTCAAGAAATTATAAATATTATAACTAAGAAGTCAAACGAATCTGAATTTATTAAATTCATTAATAGAAGACCACATTCAAAATTTGTTTTACATAATATTCAAGGTGGAGCTTTTGGAATATTAGAAAAAAAAACTTGTAGATTCTATTATTAAAAAAAAGGAAAATAAAATTACAAGATATAAAAACGAGTCTGAAATTGATGAACTATGGCATTTAATAGTAATTGGAGGCTCAAAGAATTCTGACGATTATGACTATATATCTGATGATATTAAAACTGGAATTTTTAAATCTAATTTTGATAAAATCTTTCTATTTGACTTTTTTAAGAAAGAAATCATCGAGTTATCGATAAAATAACGATTCACAACATTATATATGAAATTAGAGCAGATTAATCGATTGAGTCTAGTGTATTTTCCTTGCTCCTATTCATATACTTAAAGTTATGTACAAGCTGAAAAACTAGAATATTTTACAAAAAGTTTAACTTCTTCTACTCTAATACAGGCTACATTTAATTGCTGAGATTTCGTAGTTTTATAAAATTAAATTGAAATACGAATTCTTTTTCTCTTCGCAATGTACCCACTACATATTGCGGTATTACAAATAACAAAATATACATACAATGAACACTAAAATTATCGTACTATTAATACTATTAGTAAGTATAAGTTGTGCTGAAAAAAAATCAAAAAAAGCAGAGAACAATACAGCTGAAACTTCTGAAGCTATAAGTTATAAAGGTACTGCTAGCGTTACTCAAGGAATCGCAAAAACAATTACTGAAGATATTTACAGCTGTGAACGTGGCAGAAAAACTGATGTAGGTGAGATAACCTCTACAGATGGTAAAAAATGGATTGTTCCTGCTAAAACAAATTATACGGATGCTGATTTTCCGTTTGCAACAGATTTATTCAATTCATGCGAAGGAAAAAACTATGCAACACCAGAAGAAGCCTTATCAAATTTTGATGATGCTAATAGGGTAAATATTGATGAAGACGGAGAAGTTTTCACAGCTTATATTTTTGCAGATAATTATTTTGAAATGTATGTAAACGGAATTCCTGTTGGGAAAGACAAAGTCCCTTTTACAGAATTTAATTCTAGTGTAGTGAAATTCAAAGCACAAAAACCTTTCACCATTGCCATGAAATTAGTTGATTGGGAAGAACATCTTGGCGTGGGGTGCGAAGAAAACCGAGGTAAACCTTACCATGCAGGAGATGGCGGTATGGTTGCTATTGTAAAAGATGACGCGAATAATGTTGTTGCTATAACAGATGAAAATTGGAAGGCTCAAACCTATTACACCGCTCCAATAACCGATTTAAGTTGTGTGTCAGAAGATGGTGTGTACCGATATTCTGAAAATTGTGACACCAATGGCGGACAAGACGGTACATCTTTTTACGCACTGCATTGGGAACTACCTAATAATTGGATGCAAACAAATTTTGATGCTAGCAATTGGCCTAGTGCAACAACATATACTAATAAAACTATAGGTGTAGACAACAAACCTGCGTATACCAATTTCACTGCTCTTTTTGATGATTCGGCACATGATGCAAAATTTATTTGGTCAACCAACATCATTTTAGATAATGAAGTTCTGGTTCGATATACAGTAGAATAATTGCCTAATTATTTAATAACAAACGATAATAATCACAAAATGAAGAATATTTTAGTAGGTATTATAATCACGTTAATTTTATTTTTAGGTAATTCTTGCAATACTAAAAAAGAAGCTACTTTTTATAATTATGATGATTTTGAAACCATTAACACTGATTTCAAATTAGAGAGTAAAGCTGTTGTTAACGGAAAATTATTAGACGATTTTAAATGTGAAAAGAAAATAAACGATGTAGAAAATTCTATTCCACTATCATGGTCTAATGTTCCAGAGGGCACAAATTCTTTAGCTATAGTAATGTATCACTACCCTAAAAAAGATGATAAAACGGAAATAAATTCATATTTACTTTTATGGGATATAAACCCATCAGTTTCTGAAATTCCATATAAAATGGCAAACAACCCAAATTGGTTTATGGGGTCTAATAAAGATGGAACAGCCGTATCATATACCTCACCTTGTTCTCACGGACCAGGAGAACATAAATATACTATTGCGCTATTTGCCCTATCAGAAACTCCAAAATCACTTCCTAAATCTAATTCTGTTGATGTTGATTTAGAAACATTAATGAATGCTATATCTGAAGTTACAGTAATTGACAGAACAACTTTAACCTTTACCGATTCTAATAAATAACATACAAATGAAAAAGCTGATTTTATTACTTGCGCTATTTCTATTTACATTTCAAACTTTTGCCCATGTAGGCGGTCATGGTACGCCCAGTAAATCTTGGAATTTATTAAATAGTAAAAAAACTATACAGGCAGATTTTTTAGAAAAAGAAGCTGATCTTGTTTATTTAATTGATGAAAATAATCAAGTTTTAGAATTCAAGATCAATGATTTTACAACTAATGATCAAAATTATATTTTAGAAAAAGCCAATTGGATAAGCCTAAAAAACACGCCTCAAGAAACAGGAAATAGATTTTTAATTAACGATATAAATGTATTTTTATTTGTAGGCTTAGCACTGTTCCTATTCTCCATTTTCACCATAAAGAGACTACCAAAAATAAATTTTATCGCATACAGCACATTAGGTATGATTGCCTTACTAATTGGTTGCAAAAACAATTCTGGAATTGAAAAATTAAAAATGGCTACGAATAACATTTCAGTATTAAAATCTGTCTTTGGAGTTTTTGATAAAGTAACTACAAGACATGACGATACGTATTTTTATATAGAATCTGATGGTATCCCAGAACATGAAATGATGACGGGCATTACTAATTGGCAACAACAAGTACCTATTAATCATGATTATTCTGGTGACAATGCGTGGGCTATTCCTTTACAACCCGAATTAGCGACAACATCACTTTCAACAAAAGATAATTTTATGAAAGGTGCCATTGCTATTGCAGCTAATGGAATTCCTATTTTCAACCCCTTAAACAACCGTGGTGAAGATGCTAATATTATTGGGGAATTAGACAAATGGGGCGGACACTGTGGTAGGGCTGATGATTACCATTACCATTTACCACCTACACATTTACAAACCAAAGTAGGCGCTAACAAACCCATTGCTTATGCATTAGATGGTTTTCCTGTTTACGGAGAAACTAAAGCAGAACTTGATGAAAATTTAGGACGTTTTACTTCCGATAGTACGTATCAATACCATGCCGTAAAAGAATACCCTTATTTAATTACCGCAATGAAGGGTAATGTAAAAATTAACCCAAGAACACAAGCACCTGAAAATGAAATTATGCCACAAGCAAAAACCAAAGGTATACGGCCAGACTTAAGACCTTTACGAGGTGCTGTAATTACCAATTTTGAAAACACAGAACCACAACAATACAGTTTAACTTACACCTTAGATTCTTTAGTTCATGTTATAAATTATGGTTGGAAGAATGGAAATTACAGCTATGAATTTATAAACCCAGATGGAACAAGCAAAAAAGCCAATTACCAAAGAAAATAATTAAGTTGTTTTAAATTGACTTAGAAGGTCAACTATATTTTTATAAAATGTTAATTACTTCTGCTTAAGTTTTTAAACACAAGTAATTAACTAACCCTAATATGTTTTATTTTAGTCTACATATATAAAAAATATGTGTACAGGTATACATATTCGTAAGTTGGCAATAATTTAAAATAATATGCTAAAAAATAAAAACCTCATTTTTGGAATATTTTTATCTCTGATTTTACTCACAAGTTGTATATCTAAAAAAAAGGATAACTCTGAACCGAAAATTATTCAAGTAAAATCTGAGATAGACGTTTCTAAAGAAAATAACATAAATTACAAATCGAAATTTGCTGGAGGCTATACTATTGAAGTAGAAGGAGTTTCCTCCGCTCAAGAAGTAGAGTTGTATGCTTTGAATGAAAATGGTGGAGCCATATGGATGTGGATAGAAAATGATGGAAATGATGGTGCAATTATAGAAGATGAAAAATCTGGAACTTGGAGCGCGACTGAAAATAGCATTACAATTGATATTAGAGGAAATTCTGGAATGATTAGCGAAACCTATAAGTTGAAAGGTAATTTACTTACTAATACTCAATTGACTAAACGATATTTGAAAAAAACGGAATAAATAACGTGTGGTAACAAATTATATAAACACTTAGGTTACAATGCTAAAGAACTCCGAGATAATCTTTTATAATGTTAGCAAAGTGAGTAATATTTAAAAGAAAAAACACCCTAATAGTTATGCCAATTTCCTTAAGAGAAGCAATATCTTTGCGAAATAAGATATAAGAGGAAAAAAATGAATTTAACAATCGAAAACATACTATTAGTTGGCTCCTTATTACTTCTTGTAAGTATTCTAGCAGGTAAAACTTCCTATAAATTTGGTGTTCCTACCTTATTACTTTTCTTAGCTATTGGAATGTTAGCTGGTTCTGATGGTATTGGTGGCATCCGTTTTGACGACCCAAAACTTGCACAATTCATTGGTGTTGTTTCACTTAACTTTATTTTATTTTCAGGTGGTCTTGGCACCAATTGGGCCGCCGTTAAACCCATTCTTAAAGAAGGAATTGTATTATCAACATTAGGCGTTTTATTAACTGCAATTGCTCTTGGTACTTTTGTTTGGTTTATTACAGACTTTACTATTTATGAGAGTTTACTTTTAGGCTCAATTGTATCTTCAACAGATGCTGCGGCTGTTTTTTCTATTCTACGTTCAAAAAGCTTAGCTCTAAAAACTAATTTAAGGCCCACTTTAGAATTAGAGAGCGGAAGTAATGATCCAATGGCATATGTACTAACCATTGCATTTTTAACCTTAGTAATTAATCAAGACCAAAGTTTTACTTCCATAATTCCCATGTTTTTACAACAAATGATTTTCGGAGGTATAGCTGGTATTGTCTTCGGAATATCTAGTAAATATATCATCAATAAAATAAAACTTGACTTTGAAGGCCTTTACCCTGTATTGGTTATCTCATTGATGTTTATAACATTTTCAGCTACAGATTTTGTTGGTGGTAACGGTTTTCTAGCCATTTACATTTGTTCAGTTTATTTAGGCAATCAAGACCTAATACATAAAAAAACCATTTTAAAAATGTTTGATGGTTTAGCATGGCTAATGCAGATTATTTTATTCCTTACATTAGGCCTACTTGTCTTTCCTTCTGATATTATACCATATATGGGTATTGGATTACTTATTTCAGTATTCTTAATACTTGTTGCAAGACCTATTAGCGTATTTATTAGTCTAATGTTTTTTAAAATGAAAATGAAAAGAAGGTTTTATATTTCTTGGGTTGGGTTACGCGGTGCTGTTCCTATTGTATTTGCTACTTATCCACTTTTAGCAGGAATAGACAAAGCGCATATGATTTTTAATATTGTATTTTTCATATCTGTAACATCAATATTAATTCAAGGAACTACACTTTCTCTCGTTGCAAAATGGTTAAATGTGGCATTACCACAACAAGCAAAGAAATTAACTGCTACAGATTTACTATTATCAGAAAATCCTAAAGCTGAAATGAAAGAAATTTTAATAACTCCAGATTGCTTTGCTGTGGATAAGAAAATTGTAGAATTAGGATTTCCTAAAAATGCAATAATTGCAATGATTATAAGGGATAATAATTATATAACACCAAACGGAGCAACAAAAATTCATGCTCAGGATACTTTAATAGTTCTCGCAGACAGATATAATATTTTTGAAGAAGTATATAAAACTCTTAAAATAGAGAAAACAGCACAATAGTAGCAAATTATAAAAAGTAGTTACTAAAAATATAAACTTCCAAACCGAATTAATAGACAAGAAGCATAAGCTAAATAGTATAGTTATTTTTTAAAATTACTTTTCGACTTTTATTTAGTAAATTAGTTACTTCGTAAATAATTTACCAAAAATTAAGAAATGAATAAAAAAACAATTAAATCAACATCACTATTCTCATTTTTAACTATTTTAACTATACTTAGCAGTTGCAATAACAAATCAAAAAAAGTTGATGTATCCACTAAATCAAACACACATACAGAAGAAGCTAAAAAAACAGTTTATGCAAGTGATGTTATTCCCTTTTTTGATCATTGGAAATTAATTTTAGGAGATGGCTCAAATGCTGGTTTTGCAAATAACTTTGAAAACACTGACTTTTTTTATACTACAAATGATGGTAAAAACGATTGGGTAGTTTTTAAAGCCCCAAATGCTGGTGACACACATGGTACATCAAACAATACAAGAACTGAGTTGGCACAAGCTAAAAAATGGTATCCGAAAACTGCGGATGATCAATTAACAGCGACACTTAAAGTAATGAATGTATCAGCTACTGGTGATGCACGAGTTGCTGCTTCACATGCAGTGGTTGTTGGTCAAATACATAGTGCTGATGCTCATGAGAATGAGCCACTTAAAATATTCTATAAAAAATTTCCTGGTCATACCAAAGGTTCTGTTTTTTGGCATTATGAAATTAATACTGCTGGTGATGATAACTCAAAAAGATGGGATTTTTCTACGGCCGTTTGGGGTAATGATTTTTCTGTTGTCGGTAGCACTGAAAACACATACCCTGAAGAACCAAAAGATGGCATTGCTTTAGGCGAAGAGTTTAGCTATAAAGTTGAAGTTAAAAACGGAATTATGAATTTAAGCTTTACTAGTGAAGGGCATGAAACTAAAACTTTTACTAAAAATTTAATTCAATCAGAATATACTGCAACTACCAATATTCCTAAACAAACTCAAGCTTTATTTGCACCTATTGGTCAAGATGGTATAGAACGCGAAAGTGCATATACTGGTGAAGGTTGTTTTTTTAAGTTTGGTGCATACAATCAGACTAATGGAAAATCTCCTGAAATAAATAAAAATTGGTGTTCTGGTGCTGAAACACATGGTGGTGATATTCAAAAACAATATGAAGATGGTAACTATGCTGAAGTTTGGTTTAAAACAGCTAGTATAAAAGTAAGTGGTGCTTCAGTTTCTAACGAAGGTTATTTTATTAAAAATGATTAAATTATCATACAAAACACTCTTCACACTCACCTTGAAGTAATATTTGCGATACATTTACTTTACGATTCGGAATATTAGGTATAGGAACGTTCACTGTTAAACAATCAACCTTTCCACAATTAAGGCATTGAAAGTGCGGGTGTACATCATGGTGCTCACCTGATGTACACCCATTACATTTAGCATACCATTTAAGTCCATTTTTACCTAAAAAAGAATGTAAAACCCCATCTTCTTCAAGCTTATCTAACACACGATAAATAGTGGTTTTATTTAAGGTTGAACCAAGTCTTTCAATTAATGTTATTGCTGCAATAGCCCCTGCCCCTACTTTAAATTCACCCAATAAAACCTCAACAGATTTAGTTTTCCTAATTATTCCCATAAAACAAATATAACGCAACTTAGTTGCATTAACAAATATTGTTATTTGCATTTGAAGCTCAGTTGCATTAATAAAATTAATGATATTTATAACCCGTAAACCAGATACCTTAAGAGCGTTAGCTAGTGTGTTATGTTTAATACACTGTTTAGCTACTCCTTTTATTTTTATTGTTCAAGCAAGCTCAATAGACAATCATTCTACACTTACATGTTGGAAATTATTAGATTATATATTCTTGCTCATTTCATTTTTTTCTATTTATAGATTTACACAAACTACTACAATTATACTAAATGAAAAAATAGTATTATTAGTACTAGACGAAGTCATTATTTATGTACCTGCAATATCATTAGTTGCACAACACTTATAAAATAAAAAATATTGCAAATGCAATACTAATAAATATTGTACAAATGAAGAATAAAGAACATATTGAACTATTGGGTGACAATCATTTTTCTTCAAATAGAGAAACGCCTTTGCGCACCAATGATTTTGATAAATCTGATACTGAAAAAGCACAAAACATAGCGCATTATTTTGAAATGATTATGAAAGAGATGGGTTAGATTTAACTGATTAAAGTTTATCTAGCACTCCATATCGTGTAGCTAAAATGTATGTGAAAGAGTTATTTTATAGCTTAAACCCTACTAATAAACCAAAGCTTTCAATCTTTGAAAACAAATATAGTTATCAAAAAATATTGGTGGAACAGAATATTACTATTAATTCTGCATGTGAATATCATTTTCACCCATAATAGGATATATCGTAAAGAATTTTTAAGCTTAATTGGTGAACAAAAAAGTCAAAAGTTAAAAGTGAGTATACCTATGTAAATATTCCTATTTTTGGTAACTACTTTATTATACTAATAACGTAGTTTCTTTTGCTTTAAAATAGATATAGCTACAACCAAACAATTGTGTAAATTGTTTTTACCTAAACAATATAGATATCATCGAACAAAAGCTTATACAGAAAATATCAAAAGGTGATCAAAAAGCCTTTCAGGATTTATATGTTTTGTATAACAGCAAAGTATATAATACTGCATTAAGTTATTTACACTGCCCTGAAGAATCTAAAGAAATTACTCAAGATGTTTTTCTTACAATTTTTAAAAAAGCAGATTCTTTTAAAGGAAATTCTAAAGTCAGTACTTGGATATATCGGATTACTATTAATAAAGCACTAAATCAAATTGAAAAATATAAACGAAGACCAAGTTCTGATATTCCACTAAAAGACCACTACAGAATAGACTTTGAACACCCTGGAGTTTTGTTAGAGCATAAGGAAAACTCTAAATATTTATTTGCAGTAATTGATACATTAGTCGAAACACAAAAGACCGCTTTTATATTAAGCTATATAGAAAATTTACCTAGGCAAGAAGTTGCAAATATTATGAATACCTCTTTAAAATCAGTAGAAAGCCTTTTACAAAGAGCTAAAACCAATCTCAAGAAAAAATTAATTTCTATTTACCCCGAAGGAAATTAAAAAAAATAATGTCTAATAAAGTAAATAAGATACTTATGAATAAAAAAGAACAATGGGCAAATGAAGTTTTAGACAGCTTGAATGGCATAAAAAAAGCTAGTCCTGATTCTGATTTGTTCAATAAAATAGTTGCACAACTACCAACAGAAAATTCGACAAAAATAATTCCATTATCCTATTTATCTTGGGTTGCCGTCGCCGCCTGTTTAATAATATGTGTAAATATTTATGTATTTAATGCTACATTAAATACAACAAAACAAGAACAAGAATTAGTAACTACAACTACTGTTTTAAGTGACTACTCTATTTACAATTCTAATTAGCATGAAAAAAGACACTGTTTTCAAAATTATTATTATAGTCTTATTAGCATTAAACACACTACAATTGGCTGGTTTTTTATTAAAACCTAAACCTCTTCATAAAAGTGAATTTCGTGATATTGCAGCAACTATTTTAATGTTAAACGAAACTCAAAAAAGTAAGTTATACAATTTTGCAGAAACGCATAATAGCAAAATTCAAGGTTTATTAAAAAAACAAAATCAATTACTACCTCAATATTTTGATACTCCAAACGACTCTTTACTACAATTAATTACCAAAATTGAAACTGAAAAAATAAAAATAACTAAACAACATTTTTCTAATATAAAAAGCTTATTAAATAAAGAACAATTATTAAATTTTGAAAAATATAAAAAAGAAGCTTTGTTAAATATATTAAAGGCTGATAAACCCAAAAAAGAACCTATAGAATAAAAAATAGTCTCCTAAATAATAATTAAACAATGCATCATCAAATATAAAGGTGATGCATTTTTTTTGAAAAAAAATTAGTTTCCAGCGAAGGATTTTTAAAAAATTACTGTCTAACTCTATATAAAGTAAATTAAGTAAAAGTTATAATGTATTTAAAAATGAAAAAAATTGGAGTTTTAGTAATAGCATTAAGTCTTTTTGTTGCTTGTGGTTCTAACGAAAAGAAAAAAGAAAACCAAAGTGATCAAAAACAAACAGTTCAAATTGAAAGCAAACAAAAAATAAAACAAAAACCAGGAGAAGAAGGTCCTGATGGACCAGGTCAAGGACCAGAAGATAGACCTGAAAGACCAACAATCGAAGAATTATTGGCTGACTTAGACACTAATGATGATGGAAAATTGTCTAAAAGTGAAGCAAGAGGTCCTTTAAAAAATGAATTTTCTTCGATTGACACAAACAACGATGGTTATTTAGTTGTTGATGAATTAAAAAATATGCCTAAACCCGAAGGTAGGCCAAATGATAAACATTAATTTTTCTTTTTAAAAAATCAAAACATGAAATTTAAAACAATTTTAAAGTGCTTATTATTAGTTACAAGTATTACACTTTTAGTTTCTTGTAGAACAGAAAAAAATAAAAAAAATAACGGTAAAGACAAACATAAAAATCAAATTTCAATATTCAGTTCTTAATAGAATACTCCCTTCACAACCACCACTTTAAATAATCATAAACCAATATAAAGTTTAATCAATAACAACATATTAAAATTGAAGATGAAAAAAAACTTTATTAAAAATAGTTTATTATTATTTGCATTAATACTAGCAAGTTGTAGTGACGATGACTATTCAATAACAGATGATAGTACAGATGATGATACTGAAGAAACATCAACAACAACTGTAGATAATTCTGATTATACCGTAGGGCTAATTACCAAAACTGATGATGTAGCAGATGGTTACACACTTTTTTCACCAATTAGAAGTACTAATACATATTTAATAGACAATTGTGGAGAATTAGTACAATCTTGGTCTTCAGATTATACACCTCAAGCTTTTTACCTTTTAGAAAATGGCTATTTATTACGTACTGCAACATTAACAGCTGTTAACTCTGAATTTGAAGAAGCTGGTGGACAAACTGGGCGTGTAGAATTATTTAATACAGATGGTGATCTTACATGGTATCATGAGTTCAACAGTACTACAGAGTTTATGCACCATGATGTTGAATATATTGAGAGTACCGGAAACGTTTTAGTTATGGTTTGGGAAAAACACTCTATTACAGAAGCAGAAGAAGCAGGCTATTCTGGTGGTGTAGCACTGTGGAGTGAAAAAATTATAGAACTTGACCCAGATAGTGATGAAACTGTTTGGGAATGGGATGCCTGGGACCATTTAGTACAAGATGAAAACGCAAATGAAGATAATTATGGTGTTGTTGCTGATAACCCTCAATTATTAAACGTAAACTACTCTTCTGGAGATGCTGAATATGAATCTGATTGGTTACACATGAACTCTGTTGACTATAATGAAAGCTTAGATCAAATTGTAGTTAATAGTCGTAATTTAAGTGAGTTCTTCATTATAGATCATTCTACAACTACAGCAGAAGCGGCTTCACATGAAGGTGGTATATATGATAATGGTGGAGACATATTATTTAGATGGGGAAATCCACAAACCTATGATATGGGTGATGACGATGATCAAAAATTATTCTTACAACACGATGCAAACTGGATTGATTCTGACTATCAAGATGGTGGACAAATTATGGTATTTAATAATCAAACTGGTTATAATGAAGGTATAGATTATTCTACTATTGATGTTATTGATACTGAGGTAAATTCTGATGGATCATATTCTTTAAATACGGATAGTACTTATGGTCTAGATGATTTTACATGGACTTATGAAGCTTCTACAAATACAGACTTTTATGCCGCAAATATTTCTGGAGCTCGTCGTTTATCAAACGGTAACACAATGATTTGTGAGGGTACTACAGGTACATTTTTTGAAGTTACTTACGATGGAGAAATTGTATGGAAATATATTAACCCTATTGATGAAACAGGAGCTGTAGATCAATATAGTACTGCAAGTAAAAACTTTGTATTTAGATGTACAAAATATGAAACTGATTATTCTGGCTTAGAATATTTCGATTTAACCTCACAAGGTACTATTGAAAGTGGTTCTGATTATAGCTGTACCGTTTCTGAATAATTTATTAGCACACATATAATGTTTACTACATTACCTAATAGTTTGCAGTAAACAATAAAACTAGATAATTTATAGCGGATAAAAACCTTGAAATAAATAAAGGTTTTTATCCGCTATAAATATAAAAACACACCCTTTAAGTATACTACCCTATTTACTTACTAAAAATAGTAATAATTTTAATATCATTATTTAAACAAAGCTTAATCAATCTAAATTTGTTTTAGCTATTATAATATTAATTTGATATTTTTGTAGTCACACAAAAATTAGGCATGAGTCAAAAAGTATTGCTTTCTTCAAAAGAGATAAATATTATCCTGCATCGCTTGGCTTGTCAGCTTTTAGAAAACCATTTAGATTTTAAGAATACCGTATTAATAGGTTTACAACCACGTGGTATTTATTTAGCACAACGTTTAAACGATATTTTAAAATCGGAATACGGAGTAAAACATATAGATTTAGGGTTTTTAGATATTACTTTTTATAGAGATGATTTTCGCAGAGGAGATAAAACACTAGAAGCGAATAAGACGAATATCAATTTTTTAGTAGAAGATAAAAATGTAGTTCTTGTAGATGATGTTTTATATACAGGGCGAAGCATTAGATCAGCCTTAACAGCAATACAATCTTTCGGTCGACCATTAGATATAGAATTGTTAACGTTGATTGATAGAAGATTTAGTAGACATTTGCCAATTCAGCCCAATTATAGAGGCCGACAGGTTGATGCCATAAATAATGAAAAAGTTAAGGTGATGTGGAAAGAAAATGACGGTGAAGACACTGTTTATTTAATAAAAACAACAGCTTAAATAAATTTAGGAAATAACAATTATGAGCGAATTAAGTGTAAACCACTTGTTAGGAATTAAATATCTTAAAGAAAAAGATATTCAGCTTATTTTTGAAACTGCCGATCATTTTAAAGAAGTCATCAATCGTTCGATTAAAAAAGTACCTTCTTTACGTGATATAACTATTGCCAATGTTTTTTTTGAAAATAGTACTCGTACCAAACTCTCTTTTGAGTTAGCTGAAAAACGTTTATCAGCCGATGTTATTAATTTTTCAGCAGGGCAATCATCAGTAAAAAAAGGAGAAACTTTAGTAGATACCGTTAATAACATATTATCTATGAAAGTAGATATGGTAGTTATGCGTCATCCTAACCCTGGAGCAGGAATATTTTTATCAAAACATGTAAAAGCTGCTATTGTAAATGCGGGTGATGGCGCACATGAACACCCTACACAAGCACTATTAGATTCATATTCAATTCGTGAAAAATTAGGTGATGTAGCTGGTAAAAATGTGGTTATTGTTGGTGATATTTTACACTCACGAGTAGCTTTATCAAATATATTTGCATTAAAACTACAAGGTGCTAATGTAAAGGTCTGTGGTCCAAAAACTTTAATTCCTAAATATATTGAGTCTTTAGGTGTAGAAGTTGAAACAGACCTACGCAAAGCTTTAAATTGGTGTGATGTTGCAAACATGCTTCGCATACAAAATGAGCGATTAGATATTAGTTATTTCCCTACAACCAGAGAATACACACAACAGTTTGGTGTGAATAAAAAACTATTAGAAAGTTTAGATAAAGAAATTGTAATAATGCACCCAGGACCAATAAATCGTGGTGTTGAAATTACAAGTGATGTAGCCGATTCAAAGCAATCAATCATACTTAATCAAGTAGAAAATGGTGTCGCAATTCGAATGGCAGTAATATATTTATTAGCTTCAAAAATAAAATAATAGCGTATGATTTTTGATTCAGATGGAACAACTACAATTGTTCATCAAGAAAATGCAACTTTAAAAATATTTATTAAGAATTTATTAGGTGGTTATGATCAGGTTAAAAATGATCATATTATTGTAAACCTTTTTTCATTTTCAGAATTGACTACGAATGATGTGATGGAATTTTTAGAAATTTCAAATAAACACAGAGCTTCAAAAAAATCTTTTGTTTTGGTAAGTGAGCGAATTTCTTATGATGATGCGCCAGAGGAATTAGCTATTGCGCCAACGATTCAAGAAGCAAAAGATATTATAGAGATGGAAGAAATTGAGAGAGATTTAGGGTTGTAAACTCCCTACTCTTTAAAATGAAGTAGATTATGATGAAACTGACTATACTTGGTTGTTACGCAGCAACGCCTCGAACAATGACCAACCCAACGTCACAAGTTCTAGAAATTAAAAATCATATGTTTTTAATTGATTGCGGAGAGGGTACACAAGTTCAGTTACGGAAGCATAAAATCAGATTTTCTAAAATCAATCATATATTTATTTCGCACTTACATGGTGATCATTTTTTTGGTTTACCTGGTTTGGTTTCTACGTTTCGCTTGTTAGGTCGTGAAGCAGAAATGCATATTTATGGACCAAAAGGTATTGAGGAAGCTATTAATTTACTTTTAAAATTAGGCAACTCTTACACCAATTATAATCTAGTTTTTCATGAACTGACGAGTAAAGAGTCTGTTATGGTTTATGAAGATGATAAAGTTTCTGTGCAAACAATACCATTAAAACACAGAGTGTATACTAATGGTTTTTTATTCAAAGAAAAATTGGCTCCTAGAACTTTAAATGTTGATATAGCAAATAGTTACGGGATTGAAAAATGTTATTTTCAGAATATAAAAAATGGAAAGGATATTGTTTTAAACAATGGCCAAACAATTAAAAACAGTGAATTAACTTTTGACCCGCCTAAGCCTAAAAGTTATGCCTTTTGTAGTGACACTGCATACAAACCAGACATTGTTCCGATTATAAAAAATGTTGATGTTTTGTATCATGAAGCTACATTTTTAGAAGCACAAGCTGCTTTAGGACCAAAAACAAAACACTCAACAGCAAAAGAAGCTGCCTCTATTGCTAAACAAGCCAATGTTGGTCAATTAATATTAGGGCATTACTCTACACGCTATAAATCTATTGAGTTATTTAAAGAGGAAGCTCTAGAAGTTTTTGAGAATGTTTTGTTAGCAGATGATGGCAAAGAATTCGTTTTTAAATAACATAATCTCCATTTCTTACAACGCATTGTTTGTTATTTTTATGCAAAACTTCT
The DNA here is from genome assembly GCA_947496695.1 of uncultured Cellulophaga sp. Taxonomy (GTDB): domain Bacteria; phylum Bacteroidota; class Bacteroidia; order Flavobacteriales; family Flavobacteriaceae; genus Cellulophaga. Next base: position 291,957 of record CANMEI010000003.1, read on the forward strand.
GTTACACTTAAAAATAACTCATATTTATCGTATAAATAACATCTAGATTTTTCGTGTTTTGCTATCTTTTCAGTACTTTGTTACACTTGTTTTAGAAGACTAAAAAATGCAAAAAGACTTAGGAGATTACAGAAAAGTTTATGCTAAAAGTGAATTGGAAGAAACGAGTATTTCTGACAACCCAATGGAACTTTTTCAAAAGTGGTTTTACGAAACCGAAGCCTCTGAAGGTGTTGATGAACCTAATGCAATGACGGTATCAACGATTGGTTTAGATGGGTTTCCTAAAAATAGAGTGGTATTACTAAAAAAATACACGCACGAAGGTTTCATATTTTACACTAATTATGATAGCGAAAAAGGAAAAGCAATTGCAAAAAATCCAAATGTTTGTATTTCTTTCTTTTGGCCTTTTATGGAACGTCAAATAATCATAAAAGGAAAGGCTGAAAAAATTGCTCAAAATTTATCTGATGGCTATTTTGAATCAAGACCAGACGGAAGTAAATTAGGCGCTATAGTATCAAACCAAAGTAGCGTAATACCTTCTAGGGCTGTTCTAGAAGAAAAATTAAAAAATTTAGAAAAAGAATACAAATCAAAAGAAATTCATCGTCCTGAAAATTGGGGTGGTTATATTGTGAAACCTATTTCTGTAGAGTTTTGGCAAGGCAGACCAAACCGTTTACATGATAGAATTAGGTATTCTTTACACGATATCGATTGGAAAATTGAACGTTTAGCACCCTAAAAGTAATTTTATAATTAAAAACAGTTATAAATTGAAAACATTAATACTAATGCGCCACGGAAAATCATCGTGGGATTTACCAGTTTCAGATATAGATAGAGCATTAAATGAACGTGGAGTTAACGATGCTTATTTAGTAGCAACTACTTTTAAAAAATCAAACTTAAAAATAGATGCAATGTTTTCTAGTCCTGCAAATAGAGCATTACATACGGCAATGATAACGTCACGTACTATAAATTTTCCATTATCAGATTTTCAAATTTCAAATGATTTATATGATTTTTCAGGAGATTCTGTAATGCAATTTGTAAAAGAATTGAATAACAAACTAAACACCGTAATGATATTTGGTCATAACCATGCCTTTACAGAAATTGCAACCACATGGGGTAATTATTATATTGGCAATGTACCAACTGCAGGTTTAGTAAAAATAAATTTTGATGTAGATTCTTGGAGTGAAGTCTCTAAAGGAAAAATAGAAACAACCATATTCCCAAAACAACTAAAGTAAGCATGATAAAAAATAAAAATCAATATATAAATAGAGAAATAAGTTGGTTAGATTTTAACAAGCGTGTACTTCAAGAAAGTGCTGACAAAAAGGTGCCGTTAATTGAAAGACTTCGTTTTTTAGGTATTTTCTCTAATAATTTAGATGAATTTTTTAAAGTGCGTTACGCAACAGTAAAACGTATTGTTGAAGCAGGAAAATCAGGTAAAAGTGCTTTGGGTGGTGAAATAGCTAAAGATTTACTTGAAGAGATTACAAAAGTTGTTATTCAACAACAAAGCGAAAGTCTTGATATCTTAAAGCAAGTTGAAACCGAGCTTGAAAATGAAGGTATTTATATTATTGATGAAACTGAAATTTCTGAATCACAAGATGAATTTATAAAAAACTACTTTACCAATAAGGTAAGTCCAGTTTTAATGACAATTATCTTAAATGATTTACGTGAGTTTCCTGTTTTAAAAGATACCGCTGCATATTTAGCAACTAAAATAGTTTTAAATAAGGAGCCAGGGGAAAGCGAAGTAAAAAACAGATATGCACTAATTGAAATTCCAAAAGGGATTGATCGTTTTGTAGAGTTACCTAAAGAAGATGGTAAAAGCTATATTATAATTTTAGATGACTTAATCAGGTATTGTTTAAATAATATTTTCACAATGTTTGAATATCAAGAGATATCTGCTCACATGATTAAAATTACGCGTGATGCAGAATTAGATATTGACAATGATTTAAGTAAGAGTTTTATCGAGAAAATATCTAGCAGTGTTGAACATAGAAAAATTAGTGACCCTGTTCGTTTTGTATATGATAAAAACATTGCTACAGACACTCTTATGTTTTTGAAAGAGAAAATGAACATTGAAGATACTGATAGTGTTATTCCTGGTGGAAAATATCATAATAGGCGTGATTACATGGGCTTCCCTAGTTTAGGAAGACAAGATTTATTATATAAAAAAATTAAACCACTACCTGTAAAAGGGCTAAGTTTACAAGGTAGTTTGTTTGATAGTATTGCTCAAAAAGATTATTTGCAATACACACCATACCATACCTTCTCATACATTATAAAATTTTTAAGAGAAGCTGCACTAGATCCAAAAGTAAAAACTATAAAAATTACAGTATACCGTTTAGCTAATAACTCACAAGTAGCTGCATCATTAATCAACGCAGTTAAAAATGGAAAACAAGTTACTGTACAAATTGAGTTACAAGCACGTTTTGATGAGCAAGCAAATATTGAATATGCTGAGCAGTTACAAGCAGAAGGTGTAAAATTAATATTTGGTGTTCCAGGCTTAAAAGTACACAGTAAAATTTGCTTGATTGAACGCGAAGAAGAAAACGAAATAAAACGTTACGGTTTTGTAAGTACAGGTAATTTCAATGAAGGTACAGCTCGTATTTATACGGATTATACTTTGTTTACTGCAGATGATATGTTGTTAAAAGAGTTGAATAAGGTTTTTGATTTTTTTGAAACAACTTATAAAATTAATAAATACAAACATTTAATAGTATCACCCCATTATACTAAAAATGTATTTAGAAAATTGATTGATACAGAAATTGAAAATGCTAAAGCAGGTAAAGAAGCATATATTAAAATTAAAATGAACAGCTTTACATCATATAAAATGGTTGATAAGTTGTATGAAGCTAGCAATGCTGGTGTAAAAATTCAATTAATCATTAGAGGTATTTGTTGTTTAATTCCTGGAGTAAAAGGGATGAGTGAAAATATTGAAGCAATCAGTGTGGTTGATAAATTTTTAGAACACACACGCCAATTTATTTTCGCAAATGGTGGTGATCCAAAAGTGTTTATTTCTTCTGCTGATTGGATGACTCGTAATTTAGATTACAGAGTTGAGGTTGGATGCCCAATTTACGACAATGATATAAAGCAAGAATTAATTGAAACTTTTGAAATTACTTGGAAAGATAATTTGAAAGCCCGAATTTTCTCAATTAACCAAGATAATGCATATAGAAAAATAGAAGGCCCAGAATTACGTTCTCAATTTGAACTTTATCAGTATTACGAAGCAAAATTAAAATCTTAAAAACAATATATTGAAAGTTAGAAAATACGCGGCAATTGATATAGGCTCTAACGCTGTTCGATTATTAACGCATAATATAATAGAAGAAAAAAATAAAAAAGCACAATTCAGAAAGAGCTCATTAGTAAGGGTTCCTGTTCGTTTAGGTGAAGATTCTTTTACTGTTGGTGAAATTTCAGATCGTAATGCCGATAGAATTGTTGATACCATGAAAGCATTTAAACTATTAATGGATGTTGCTGGTGTTGAAAAATACATGGCGTGTGCTACATCTGCTATGCGTGAAGCTAATAATGGTTTAGAAATTATTAAACGTGTAAAAGATGAAGCGGCTATTGATATTGAATTAATTGACGGTAAAAAAGAAGCTGCTATAATTGCATCAACTGATTTAAAACAATTAATGCAAGACGGAAAATCATACTTGTATATTGATGTTGGTGGTGGTAGTACCGAGTTTACCTTTTTTACAGAAGGGAAAATTAAAGTTTCTAAATCTTTTAAATTAGGTACAGTTCGCTTATTAAATAATATGGTTGGCGAAAGTACATGGCTAAAGTTACAAGAGTGGATTAAAGATCAGATGAAAACTATTGATGAAGTTTCCATTATTGGCTCTGGAGGAAACATCAATAAACTCCATAAAATATCAGGTAGAAAAGAAGGGGAAGCCTTATCTGCATTATGGCTTAAAGCACAATATAATTTTCTAAATAGCCTTACATACGAAGAAAGAATATCTGAATTAGGATTAAACCCTGATAGAGCTGATGTTATTATTCCTGCAACCAAAATATTTTTATCGGCTGCAAAATGGTGTGGAGCTAAAAAAATTCATGTACCAAAAATTGGACTTTCAGATGGTATTATAAAAACATTGTATTACGCGGATAAATAAATTCTTATCCGTGTATACTTTCTTTTTTACTCAAGTCTTTCATAATTTCAGCTTCAAAAGAAAGTAGATCATTCCATTTTTGATTCACCTCTGCTTCATCACCATATTTACGAGCAAATTTTAAAAACATAGTATAGTGACTTGCTTCACTAACCATAAGTTTGTGGTAAAATTCAGCCAACTCCTTATCTTTTAATTCTTCTGATAATAGCCTGAAACGCTCACAACTACGAGCTTCAATTAAAGCTGCATAAAGTAAACGATGGACTAATTGTGTAGTTCTACTACCGCCTTTAGGAAAAAATTTAAGTAAAGCAACCACATACTCATCTTTTCTATCTCTACCCAATACATTTCCTCTAGCAATAATACGATCATGAACCATTTTAAAATGTCCCATTTCTTCACGTACTAAAGCCACCATTTCTTGCACCAACTCAGTATATTCAGGAAAAGAAACAATTAATGATACAGCAGTACTTGCTGCCTTTTGTTCACAATATGCATGATCAGTAAGAATCTCGTCTATATTCTTTTCAACAATATTTACCCATCTAGGGTCAGTTGGTAATTTAAGTCCTAACATAACTAGTATAATTCTGTTCAAATGTACAAGGAAACAGTATCACATCAAAACAGTTGATTATTTTGGTTTTGAAAAAATCAACTTATATATTAAAAAACACTTTTACTTAAAGTATTACTGTGTTCACTGATTATATTAAAATTTTCTTAAAAATAAGAACTAAATTGGATTCTAGTTTGTAATTCATGTACCCCATTTTTTAATCGCAAAATAAAATATAAATGAAACAATTTAAATTTAACTTACTCACTTTAATATTATTTACATGTTCATTATCATCATGTAGTAGTGATAGTAGCAGTAGTGACGATGATGATTCTAACACATCAGAAACTACCACACTTGTGCTTAACACTGAATTATTTTCAGAATATTCAAGAATTAGTGATTTTGAATTGGTTGATTGTACTCTTTCAGATGGTACAGAAACCCAATGCTATAAAGTTTCTTATCAAAATATAAGAGAAAACGTAACGGTTGTTTGCCCTGAATATGAAGATGACCTTGGTGGATTGGGTGTTTACACAGGTACTGATGGACTTACTGGTGAAGGTCTTAGATCTTTAGATGCTGAATTATGGGCAGATTTTGAAGCCGATGGTTATGAAATTATTAATGAAGATGGGACTGTTAATATTCAAATTCCAGCTGGTGGGCCTGGTTCTGGTTTTATAGAAGAAGGTTCTGGTATAAGTGGATCTTGTTTAGATGCTGAATTAGATGAAACCTATTTAATAACCTACTACATTCCTGCTTATCCTGTAAAAACAACCACAGAATCTACCACAAATACTACAGACTATTGGGGAATTTCACTAGATGGTTTTCCTTTTGCTGAAAAACCGCCATCGTCTGCGAGTAATGTTGGTGTAGCTATTCCTGGATTAGATACTTGTGGTGGTCATTCACAACCTGACGGACCTTACCATTACCACCTTATTCCTCAAGTAATTGATGCTTTATTAGAACAAGAAGGAATTGATAGGACTTGTAGTTTTATAGACCAATCTAGTAACACCATATTAGGTTATGCAAAAGATGGTTTCCCCATGTATGGATATGAAGATTCTGATGGAACGACACCTAGTGATTTAGATGATTGTAACGGGCATATACATGAAACAGATGATTTTCCTGATGGAATCTATCATTATCATATTACAAATGAAATAGACTCTAATAGCGATACTGGATACACTAACATTTTGCCATGTACATATGGCGCAACAGTAGTTAGTGATGACTTTTCAAGTGTTAGTATTTCTGAGTAAATAAATAATATTATAACGTATTTATAAAATTGATTTTTATAAATACGTTTAATTTTTATACCATGATATGAATATATTGATCAAAAAAAATCTTTTCAGCTTTTTTTTATTATTACAATGCAGTTTGTTTGCTCACAATTCAAATATTTCTAGCTTAAGACTCAACATTCAAGGAAATGGAGCAATTCTCGAATTTAGTTTATCTCAATATGGAATAGAGCAAGCTCTTATAAAAAAATATCCTGATTTAAATTTAAAAACTATAGAGTCAGATGATTTTAAAGAAATTTTAATTAAATACATCAAAGAAAATGTTATCCTTTATGTGAATGGGACTCTTTTAGAAATAGGCACAGGTGTAATTAGATTACAAAGTCATCAATCTGATTTAAAATTTAAGGTAACTAATTTACCTAAAGACCCAAAATACATAGATATAGATGCCCACTGTTTTCAAGAAAATAAAAACCAAAAAATTTTTTTTAGACTTATTTATAATGGCTTGACTGCAAGAGTTGAATTAAGTGAAGTTAATAACTTTAAATCAAGATTTAACATAAATGAAAATCAAATTACAGTTACAAAAAACACAAGTTTAATAAACCTTAACAGCAGTTATTTTATTTGGTCTGTTATTACAGTTTTTATCATAATTATCATGATAGTGTTTTTCCTAAAACTACGCAAAAATAAAAATTGAATACCCAAGAATAATAGTAAATAATAGAAGGTTTTTAATGCTATTTTTGATTGTTCATTAAAAAATAGTTCTAGTAAAATTTAGATTAAATATATTGTTTTTAAAATGGTAGGTTGTGTTTAGAAATACTAGATTAGTATAAAATTTTAAGTTTTTGTTGCTCTTCAACTTTTATTTCACCTGAGTTAACAAGTATGTTATTTGCATGGTGATTATTTTTTTCTCCCCATAAAACAGCTGCAAATTTAGGAGCATTATTTTTGAATGTATTGTTTGTAATTTCAACATTTATAATACCTCTTGTTTTTAATAAAATTGTTTCTTTTTCTCTTTTACCACAATCAGAAAACGTACTATTTACAACAGATAAAACACCTCCGATAGTTGATTCATCGTATCCACCTCTATAAAAATTAATTACATTATTATGTACATTAATAAATTCACATCGCTCAAAATTTACCATTTCAGCATTGTAATCTCCTCGCTCTTCAGAAGCAAGTACAATTCCGTTTTCACAATTACTAATTGTTGAATTTTTAAATAAAATTGAATCCGCAAACGAACCTTTAGTCGCTTTTAAAACATAATCAAAATTCTCTAACTTACAGTTATCAGCAGATATCTTATATGCGGATGCCATGTTTTCTTTTAGTGGAGAAAAAGCAATTGTATTATTGTGTCCTTTCAATATTAAGTTTTCTAGTTTAAGGTTTGCATTAGAATGCATTTCAAAAGCCAGAGAATCAGATATTTCAGAAAAAATAAGTGTTACTTTATTGACAGAATCCTTTGAACGGATAGTAATATCTTTATCAATTTTAAGTGAATTATTAATTGTATATAATCTACCCGTCAGTTCTATAATATCTCCTGGATTTGCGTGCTCGATTTTTTTAGTTAAATCACCTTCTGTAACTAATGCAGTAACTGTTTTTGGTTCACCAGCTATCTTCTCTGTACTAAACCAATTTGGTCCATATTTTTTCTTATCAATTTTGAAATTTTCAGCATTTGTTAATTTACTAATCGCTCCAATGCTATTATTTTCTTGTCTTGAAGCATCAAAAATATCTTTTTGAATAGTACTAAAATTATACCCATCAAAAACCTCTGTTATTACTTTATTATTAGATATTTCAGGAGCATATAACCACTCATTTATTTTTTTCATTTTTAAAGAAGCATTTTCTAAAACATCATATTCTACATAATTAATACCATTATTGTCAATCAAATTATTTTTAAATAGAATACCTCCCATTTCGCTATGGTTAATAACAGGTGTTTTATCTTCTTGAGTGTTGTAAATAATATTATTAGCAACCGTAGACCGTATTGGTGGTGCAGAACGAATTTCACTTGCAGGAAGCACATCAGCACTTTCTAAATTCTGACCAACACCAATTTGCCAAGGAGAGCTACAATCTACCCATGTATTGTAAGCAATAACTGCATCAGAAACTTGCAAATAACGGTTTAAAGGCGTCATTGGTATTCCGTTCATAATAGCAAGTGGAGACCTAAATGCTTCACCTTTTATTTTATAAAAATAATTATTGGTAATCCAATGTCCTGCATTTACAACTCTAATACCTCCATAAAAATCAGAATCATCACCACCTATAAAAATATTACCATCAACAGTTGCGTAGCTACCGTGCCTTAAAACAAGTGAACCTTCGCATTTATAAAATATATTATTTTTATAAGAATTAAAGTTTGTTTTATCTGATATAATTTCAACTTCTCCATTACAAGCTTCAAAATAATTATTAGATACATTTACATAACCAGGCACAAAACGAGTTTTACTATCACCTACACGTATAGTTTCTGCTCTTGGCCCACCTTTTCTTGGTCGTGGACCAAAATAATTATTTACTATTTGATGGTGACTATTTATGTGTTTATTACCTGTAAAAAACACTCTTACCGTTTCCCCATCATTAGATTTTCCTGAAATATAACAATGATCTAATTGATTATTTTTACCATAAAATTCAACCCAATGGTCATTTATTAACCTGTTTGGTTTAGTGAAATTTTCTATTACAGTATTAGTAACTCTACAATTGGTGGCAGTAATATCTTCATCAATCATATACCTAATTATACTGCTTTTAGGTGTATAGCCATTTTTAAAATACAAACCATCAACTACTAAATAATCACCACCTAAATGAAGATAAGACATTCCTTCAATACACACTTTACCTGCAGTTTCAGCTCGTAGTACTATAGGATTTTCTTTTATACCTATTGCATAAAAATTAATTTCAACGTTATTCCAAATGCCATTTTTTAACACTATTTCATCACCTGGTACAACTTTTCCAATAACCTTATTTAATTCGGTAATATCGTTTACATATATGATTTTTTTATGTAACTTTTCTTTACAAGAAAGCAATAAAAGCATCGTACTTATTGTAAGTAATATATATTTCATTTTGGTTTAATTAGCTGGTTTAAGTATGATTATGTTTTTAATTTACATTTTTATTGAAAAAACATGAAAGATACTAAATATTGGCATTTTAAGGCTTACATAATTATTAAACACCTGAAATAAAGGCTGTAAAAATACTTAAATGATAATTTGAGGTATCTTATTTATATAAAAAATTAGACTTTAAACTCCTGAGCTGATTAATTACTACTAATTAGTTCAATATGATATATATTCAATTAGATTTTTTTAAAATAAGGGTATATTAAATTTATTTTGATACCTATAATTAACACTCAAAGTCTTATTCTATTTAACATCATTATTAACCTCTATCCAATAACCATTTGGGTCTTGAAAATAAACCTGTTGAATTCCGTCTTTTCTGACATAGCTTTTAGTTGGTGTATCTCTCCAATCGCTATACTCAATATTCAATGCTTCTAAATGCTTTATAAACGTATTTATTTCAGCGGTTTCTAGTGCAAAATGAGTTGCCTTAATTGGGGTCATCTCAAAATTTAAAGAAGGAATTAAATGTAGCTGTTTACCGTCTGTAAAAGAAAGCCATCTAGTTTTTGAGTTTGAGGCTGTATTTTCAATTTCTTTTAAATGCAATACTTTCTTATAAAATTTAATAGATTCATCAACATTTTTTACAGCAATAGCTATATGATTAATTGAAAAGCTTGGCATGATTATATAATTTTAATAGTACTCAAATATCTGAATTAATTTATAAACTTCACTATAACAATACTCTATGAAAGAAATATTTAAATAGTACTAAGCTTTACTATTTTAGTGTGTAAAATGAAAAAGTACAAACCAGTTATAAAATAGCTACCTATTTTATAACTGGTTTGTACTTTAATTTGATTGCTGTACAACTATTTCAAAATTTATTTTGTGTAAGCTCCTGATGAATATGTTAATTCATAACTATGTGTATAAATTTCAAAAACAATACCAAATGGATCTTCTACATAACACATTTTAAATGGTTTATCTTCAGGGTAATATTCTCTAATTGGCATTCTTTGTTTTCCTCCATGAGATACAATTTTATCTATAAACTTCTCAATTTCAGGATCTTGAATACAAAAATGAAAAAGGCCAGTATTAAAAGGATTAAACTCAGGAGCTTGTTTAACTCCATGAGGGAATGAGAACAACTCAATTCCTATACCATCAGAAGTAGCTAAATGAGCTATTTCAAATTCAGTCCAGTCATCGCCAAAAACATCAATACACATTTGGCCAATAGCCGTTTCAGTTTCTTTTTTCACTTTAGATGGTTCCATAATAACATACCACCCCATTACTTCTGAATAGAATTCAACGGCCTTATTAATATCTGGAACCGTAATTCCTATATGTGAAAATGATTTTGGATAAGTTTTATTATTTGTCATAACTTTTATTTTAGACTTCAAAATTATACTATATTTACCATATTATCAATAACTTACTAATAATAACCATAGTTACCCAAAGGGGTTAAATACTGATTTACAATAAATTATAATATTATTTTGATTAAAAAAATCACATGTCCTTTAAATTATACAATGAATTTAATTGGAACAAAATGGAAACCATTAATTTTATTTCACCTTTTAGAAGGCGATTTACGTTCAGGAATATTACAAAAACACATTGAAGGTATTTCTAATAAGATGTTTACACAAACCGTGAGGGAATTAGAAAAAGACGGACTTTTAACTAGAAAAGTATATCCTGTAGTTCCTCCTAAAGTAGAATATGGTTTAACTGAAAGAGGAAAATCTTTAGAAGGTATTCTAAGAAGTTTAGATCAATGGGGCTTAGATGATAGTAAACAGTAAATTATATTTTACGATTCTTTACATCTTATTATATTAATCATTAAAGCCTCTTTTAATAAAGAGGCTAATGCATTGTTTAAAAAAAAATTATAACAGTTATTCTAATCGCTTCTACCCTTTTAAAATTTTCTTGAAGTTTATTATAAATTAAAATGATTCTAGAAACTGTTATTACATATGTTAAAATAGATTTTTAATTTCAATATCAAATGCTAAATAATGAACGTCTTTTAAATCTGCTTTACCGAGAAGATTATTCATATATCCAAAATTAAAAGTCGTATTTAATTTAGGTGCAGTTATAGCATAGTATAAGCTAAACCGTGCTTCTTTATATTCAAATTTACTCCATTTATCTTCTCTTGTGGTTGAAAATAAAAATTCAGCCGATGTAATCAATTTATGTGTTTTTAACTGGTTTAAACTAAAAGCCATTTTACCACGAAAACGAGATCTAAATTGCCTATCTTCTGTATAAGGGTCAAAATTACGATCGTAAAAAAATCTCATTTCAGGTCGAAAACTAATTGAATAATCTATATTTTTAAAACTATCTAAATAAAATATTCGCCCATACATTCTAATTTCTTGCCGTGCATTTTCACTATCTAATTCATAAGGTTCTGTAGTTTCATATTCATTCTGCCACCTATAACTTAACGCGCCAGAGTATTTCCAATGTTTTTTAAAATGATTTGATATTTCTTCATTTACAACATAAATAGAAGGATTTTGAACCAAATTGTAATTGTCCGGGTCACTAATTCTACCTAAACCAATATGTGATGCTAAAACTACCGTACCAGATGAATTAAGTTTTTGTTTTAGTCCTAAAGCAAACCAACTCGCATCATTTGTATCACCCAGTCCAGGAGGAGTGAACTGGGCAAAACAATTTGCAGAATAGATAATTATTAAAAAAATAGTGAATGATAATCTATACATATGCTTTTAAATTTAGTCTGTAATTTTGCTTATTACATTTCCATTACTATCTAAAATAACATCCCAATCTTGTTGGGTTAAAGCATCTAATTCTATTTTGTAAATTACTTTACCATTATCTGTTATTCGTTCTAAATCATCAATTGAATAGCCCTTAAATTCAGACTTAATTTTATTTTTAACAGTTTCTGGCAATTCACTTTTTGACACATCCTCTTTATGCTTCACCATTTCACCGCTGGTATTGTACCATATTTCATGATCCGTATTCCATCCTATTTCAAATTCAACATTATATAAATTACTATCTATTTCCCATTCAATATCTGTAGCTTTTGGATATTGATTATTAAATTGATTTAAAATAACTGATGGCACTTGACTTTGCGTAATGTCTTGTGCTTGACTTGTGAATGTAATAGCTAACACTGTTCCGATAATTAAAAACTTGTTTTTCATTTTGTATAATTTTTAAATTTATACTACAAATGAAAAACCTGAATATGGAAACAATTGGGAATAACTAAAGTTGATTAATTATTTTTTTGAGAAAAATCAACTTTAAAACAATGTAATGTTTGTTTATAATTATAAGATAGTGAAATTGCATACAAACTAGCGATAGCCTTTGTAATAGTAAGCCCTAAGCCTGTGCTACTCTTTGAATTAGATTTATAAAACCTTGTGAAAATTAATTTTTCATCAAGTTTTTCTATATCACCAGTATTATTTATTTCTAAAAAATTATCTGAAATTATAATTTCCATTTTACCATTTTCAATATTGTGAAATGTGGCGTTTTTAATTAAATTTGAAATCATAATACTAGCCAGAGAAGTATCCATATTAACTTTTAAATCAAATTTATTTTCTACAATAATATTGATGTTTTTGAAAGCTATGATATCTTCTAAATCGTGTAAACATTGTTTTACTATTTCATTAATAGAAATAGTTTTATTATCTAAAAATTGTTTGTTTTCAATTTTGGTTAAGAGTAGTAAAGACTTATTTAAGCGCACCAACCGTTGAATTACTTGATAAACTTCAGTAATATTCTCCGCATCCATGCTATTAAAATTACCTTGTTCTAAAAGTAATTCTAATTTATTGGTTGCAATAGCTAATGGTGTTTGCAGTTCGTGAGATGTATTTCCTATAAACTCTTTTTGTTGTTCAAAAACGTTTATATTATGAGCTAACAATGTATTTACCGCTTTTTGTAAATCAGTAAATTCTTTGACATTTGTTTTTGTTTCAGGAATTTTTTGAGTTTTTCCTAGATGGAATTTTTTTATTTGATTTAGAAGATCATAAAAAGGCTTCCAAAGTCTTTTTAAGACAATATTATTAATAAAGACTATTCCAATTATTAAAATGATATAGAGCCAAATAACATCTAAAAGCAACTCGCGAATCAAGTCATCTTCCTCTACCATAGAGTTAGCTACTTTTAATTGGTAATACTGCCCGTTAATTTTAAAAGCAGTAATTAACATTCGTACAGGTTCTGGTTCTGGTGCTATATCATCAGCATCTTGCATTAACAATATAGTGTCTACATACCTATCTTTAATAGAAAGTGCTAATTGCTCGTCAATTTTATGAATGGTAAAAAAACTTTCATCAAAATATTGCTTGTTTAAAATACTAGGGTCTTTAATCGCATTTTTTATAATTAAACGCTTGTAGTTTTCTAAGCCTTCGTCAATACTACTTTTTATTTCTTTAAGCATATTAACATAAAAAACTACAGCCCAAATAGTAACAATACCTAATATAGAAACAGATAAATATTTTATAGATTTATTGAGTAATTTCATTTTAATACAAGTTTATACCCAACTCCATAAATAGATTCTATTTCAAATGTAGCTTTAGAAGCAAGCAGTTTTTTACGTAGATTTTTTATTTGATAATATACAAAGTCTAAATTATCTGCCTGATCAGTATTATCACCCCAAACATGTTCTGCCAGTGCATTTTTTGTAACTAAACGGTTTTTATTTAGCATAAAGTAATTTAAAATATCAAACTCTTTACGGTTAAGGGTAACCAAATTATTATTTACAAAAAACTGTCTTTCATTAATTGCTAAAGTTGTGTTTCCTAGCTCAATATCACTTTTTCCATTTAATTCTTTTCTACGTATAACAGCTTTTATTCTAGCATTAAGTTCTGCTAAATGAAAAGGTTTGGTAAGATAATCATCGGCACCTAACTCTAGTCCTTTAAGTTTATCATCAAGAGAATCTTTGGCTGATATTATAATGACATTCTCACTTTTATTTGCCTTCTTAAGTTCTTTCAAAATATCTAAACCACTACCCTGTGGTAGCATAATATCTAGTAAAATACAATCATAATCATAAACAAAAGCTTTTTCAACAGCTGTATAATAATCACTAGCTGTTTCCACTAAAAACTTTTCTTTTTCTAGAGATTGCTTAATATTATAAAGCAATTGTTGTTCGTCTTCTATGATTAAAATTTTCACAGTACAAATTTGTATAAAAAATCTGGAAAGATATGGGAATTTACGCCAGATTATACTTTATAACCTTTAACATTAAAGGTATTTCAATTTAGAATATTAAGGTAGATTTTTTAGTAAAAATCTCTCCACCAATTTGTATAATTATTTATAGAGTCTTTGATAATAATTTTTTCTCCTATTTTAGGCGTTATTACTTGTAAATTTAACTCTTTTGCTTTAGCCTTTAAACGTTCTACAGGATCAACCCATTCATGTAATGCTAACTTGAAACCTGCCCAGTGTATTGGCATAATTTTTTTAGCTTTTACATCTACCCCAGCTTGTGCTGTTTGTTCAGGCATCATATGAATATCTGGCCACATTTTATTGTACTGACCACATTCCATAAGAGCTAAATCAAACGGGCCATATTTATTACCTATTTCAATAAAATGAGTTGCATAACCACTATCGCCACTAAAATAAATGTTTTCATTCTCAGATTTAATAACCCATGAACTCCATAAGGTACTTTGTCCATTATTAAATTTTCTACCTGAAAAATGTTGAGCAGGTGTACAAATTAATTTGAGAGATTCAAGCTGTACATCTTGCCACCAATCTAATTCGGTGATTTTACTTGCCGAAACACCCCAAGCTTCTAAATGTGTCCCTACACCAAGTGGCACATAAAAATGTTTTGTTTTACCTTTTAATTGCACCACAGAATCATAATCTAAATGATCATAATGATCATGAGAAAAAATTACCGCATCTATTGGTGGTAACTCATCAATTGCTATTGGAAATTCTTTATTAAAACGATTAGTACCAAGTAAAGGATGAGGAGCCGCTACTTTACCCAACATTGGATCTAATAAAATATTTTTCCCTTCTATTTGTAATAAAAAAGCAGAATGTGCAAACCAAATTAAACGAGCATCACCTTTATAATTTGCTATACTTGTCGTATTTATCTTTATAGGTTTTAAATCTTCTTTTGGCCTACCATTAGGCACTTTAGTAGTAAAAAAAGCAATTGCCAGTTTTAGCGTTTCAGAAAAACTTAAATCTTTTGGTACTGGCAATGTATTGTGAAACTTACCATTTTTATATTGTTTTGATTCTTGGTATACTTGTTGTTGTTTTTTAGTAACATCACCACCAAAAGCTGGATAAAAGTTAGTAAATAATACATAAGCAAGTACTAAGAGGCCAATTATTATAAAGATTGTTATCATTATTCGTTTTGTTATTTTTTTGGCCATTTGTTTAACATTAATCGACGTAATATTTTAATTTCACAAAGCTTAAATCTCATGATTGTTTTTAGCCATTTTTGAAGCCACAATACTTATAGCTAATAATTGAACCGTATGAAACAACATTATAGGTAAAAGAATAAGACCAATTGCAGCTATATTCCCAAAGATTATTTTAGAAAATACCGTTCCGTGAACTAGTGATTTTTTTGTACCACAAAATTGAGCAGTTATTTGATCTTCTATATTAAATTTCATTTTTCTTGCTAAAAATCCTGTTAGGAAAAATAAGATTCCAAACAATGCTAAAACAGAAATAAAAAGTAGTAGTAAATCTAAAATAGATACTGTACTAAATATATTGTCATTAAACGAATTTGCAAAACTTTTATAAATGATTAATAAGATAATAGATTTATCAAACAAGGTTAATTGCTTGCTATATTTTTGAGCAAACGCTCCTAAAAAACGTTGTAAAAGAACACCTAATAGTACCGGTAATATTATTTGAACAAAAAGTTTTACATATATATCAGTAAAATTAAAATCTGTTTGAGCATTTTGCACAAATAACCCCATCCATAGTGGCGTAAGCACAACACCTATAATACCCGAAATACTAGCATTAAAAATAGCTACCGGAATATTTCCTTTTGCTATTGAAACCATTACCACTGATGAAGATACTGTTGAGGGAAGTGCTGCTAAGAAAAAAAATGCCAACCAAATAATTTCTTGTTCTTGGTTCTGTATTAATGGCTTAAAAGCTAATACTAATAAGGGGAAAATTAAAAAAGTAGTTGCCTGGATTAAGAGGTGTAATTTCCAATTTTTTATACCCTCTTTTAATTTGGAAGGACTCAATTTAAGTCCGTAAAAAAAGAAAATGAGTAAAACTCCAATTGCACTAATTGTGTCAAGTGGAATAGTGCTTTCAGGTGTTCCCCATTTAGGAAAAAAATATGCAATGCCAATTACTACTACAATAGCTAAAACAAACTTATCAATCTTTATTTTCCTCATTTTTGATCAATTCAAACCGTAATACATTAACTTCATATATTTTTCAGCAAAGTAAAAAAAAGATATCGATTCTTTAAGTTAAAACAAAGCATAAATACTATATTCCTTTTAAAACCAAACGCTATAAAAAAAATGCTTTTATAATGTTAGTCCTATTTAATTCCTAATTAAATTCACAAATAAAAAACTGTAACAAATTATATTTTCAATCGTCATAAAAAAACAACCAACAAAATAAATTTTATGTCATTATTTACTCCATTAATTTGGTTTGCCATTATTACTCCTTTATTAATCATTGCTCATTTTACATCAAAAGAAACAAACTTTAAATATATTTTACTTTTTGCCGGTTATTTTTTACTTGATTGCTATGCTAGAGTATTAGGTTATGAATATATTAAACTTGATACTATTGGGTTAAGAGGTAATTGGAGTGGGAATTATTTAAGTTTTATTTTTGCTTTAATCTTTATTTTTTGTCATAAAAAAGATGTTAGAAAAGCTATTGGTTTTACTGCTAAATTTAATAAGAAAACAGTACTACTTGGTGTTTTAATTTTTCTGGGTGTTCTAGTGTTCGATTTCATTTTCAAACTAATCGTATATCCAAAAGGTGGTGAGTTTGATTTGCAGGTATTTTTATTTCAAGCAACAACTCCAGGTTTAACCGAAGAGATTGTTTTTAGAGGTATTTTATTATGGATTTTAAGTAAAGCCTTTGTTCCTAAAAAGAAAATTAAAGGTGTGGCTTTCGGCTGGGGCTTTATAATTGTCACCTTTTTATTTGCAATGATACATGGGGTGATTTTAACCAAAAACATGGATTTTATGGTTGACTATGTTACTATCGCTTACTTAACTTTTGTAACTTCTTTTAGTTTAGGTGTATTACGCAAATTTTCAGGAAATTTAATTTTACCAACATTAGCCCATAATACTGTAAACTTGATGAATTTCTTTATCAGGTTGCTATAATTTTTAAAAAATAGTACAGACAAGTATTTAAATTAATTATTATATAGCTGTATAAATTTAGATTGAACAAAATATTAATTTTAACTATATAATCTGATAGATTTTTAAAATCTAATTTTACCAAAAGCAAAGAATAAAAAGTGTTTTACAGTCTTAAAAAGTAATGAAATAAGTTTTCTCTCGACATTTGTTTAAGGAGTAACTCACTTTGCAAATTCGACTACATGAGCGTTAAAAAAATAATTTTACCCATAATTGTATTAGCTCAATTCTGTTGTACATCACTTTGGTTTGCTAGTAATGGAGTTATGAGTGACCTTATTGCTAATTTTAACCTTGATGTTAATGCAATGAGCCATTTGACTGCTGCTGTACAATTTGGTTTTATTTTAGGAACATTAGTTTTTGCAATCTTAACTATAGCAGATCGGTTTTCACCCTCTAAAGTATTTTTTATTAGTGCTTTAATAGGCGCACTTTTTAATTTATGTATTATTTGGGAGGCAAATAGCTTAACAACTCTTTTAATTCTACGTTTTCTAATTGGTTTTTTCTTGGCAGGTATTTATCCTATAGGAATGAAAATAGCTACTGATTATTTTGAAAAAGGGTTAGGAAAGTCATTAGGGTTTTTAGTAGGGGCATTAGTTATTGGCACAGCTTTTCCACATTTATTAAAAGGAATTACAGATACTTTTTCATGGAAATCAGTAATTATAACAACCTCATCATTTGCTTTATTTGGCGGTTTATTATTATTTATTTTAGTGCCTGATGGTCCTTTTAGAAAAGCTAGTACAAATTCAGATATTGGTACTTTTTTAAAGGTGTTTAAAAACAAGAACTTTAAAGCTGCAGCATTTGGGTATTTTGGTCATATGTGGGAGCTTTATACTTTTTGGGCTTTTGTGCCCTTAATGCTGAAATCGTATGATGATTTACATATAATTACTTCATTTAACATACCCTTACTTTCTTTTATAATAATTGCCTCAGGCGGTTTGGCTTGCATTATTGGCGGATATATATCTGAAAGCATGGGTGTTAAAAAAACAGCTTTTATAGCACTCTTTCTATCTATGTTGTGCTGCTTATCATCCATATTTATATTCGACGTAACTTCAGAAATATTATTTATAGCTTTCCTTATTTTTTGGGGAATTGTAGTTGTTGCTGACTCTCCTCTTTTCTCCACACTAGTAGCTCAAAATGTACCAGCTGAAGCTAAAGGTACTGCATTAACTATTGTAAACTCTTTAGGTTATTTAGTTACCATAGTCAGTATTCAGTTAATTAGCACCATAAAAGAGTTTACCTTTTCAAATAATGCATATGCTTTACTCGCCATTGGACCTATTCTTGGTTTAATCGCTTTATCAAAAAAGAAAAAGTTAAAAAAATTGTAACTTAAACCATCTTAAAATAGATGGTAATGATAAAAAAATCAAATCAATCAAGAAGAGAATTTATAAAAAAATCTGCCATAGCTAGCTCTTCTCTTTTATTCCCTACAGCTCCGCTATTTAGTAATATAAACTCTTTAAAAAATAACCTACCTAACATATTTCTTTTTTCAAAACAACTTCAATTCTTAGGTTATAATGATATGTGTAAGGTTACAAAAGAAATGGGATTTAATGGCGTTGATTTAACTGTTAGACCAAAAGGACATGTATTGCCTGAAAATGTTGCTTATGATTTACCTATAGCTACTGAAACCATGAAACTTCATGACCTAACACCGCAATTAATAACCACTAATATAAGTAATATCCAAAATGCTATTGATGTATTAGTTTTAAAAACAGTCAGCAAACTTGGCTATCAATTATACAGACCCGCTTGGTATAAATATAAAAATGAAACTACTATTTTAGATACTGTTGAAAATGTAAAAAACAAACTTAAAAATCTTGAAATATTAAATACAGAATTTAATATTAACATGGGTTATCAGAACCATTCCGGTCACTATTTTGGAGCTCCTATTTGGGATTTACACCAAACACTAAAAGAGATAAAAACTAAAAATAGCGGTTGTCAATATGATATTATGCATGCTACGGTTGAAGGTGGAAAAAATTGGGAAATAGGTTTTCACCTTATAAAACCATACATAAATAGCATTGTTGTAAAAGATTATATTTGGAAAAAAATAAATGACAAATGGGTTGTAAAATATGTACCGTTAGGTGAAGGAATGGTAAATTTCACCCATTTTTTTTCTCTACTGAAAAAGAATGCAATTAATGTTCCTTTATGTTTACATGCTGAATATGATCTTGGCGGTGCAGAACATGGTCTTAAACCAACAATACCTTATACTAAAGTTTATAAAAAATTACACCAAGACATCAACTTTATAAAAGAAAAATGGGCTAGTACGCTATAGGTTTTACTTATAGAATATAAGGTTTCAATATTTTGTTTAATCCATTCACTTAAAAGGTTATTTCTATTAAAGTAATAAACAATTTAGAGTTTTATTATTCATTAATTTTGAAAGGTTTAATAAATAAAAAAATGAATACGATAAAAAATTACTTAATATTAAGTTTAAGTATACTAGTTATTAGTTGTGGATCATCTACAAAAAAGAAAAAAACAAATACAAATATCGCTAATATAGACTTTAGCAAAAACTACGATATTGTAAGTGCTAAGTATGGTACAGAAACACACATGACTGTTAATGATTCAACGCGTGTTCTGAAAACAAACGCATTACCTAACCATGAAGTAGGTACTTTTCCTAATCCAGGAAACCCTAATGCCATAAAAGCACAAAACATAACCTATACATTTCCTTTAGTTCCAAAGTTAAGCGGAAAGTCAAGATGGGCTAGACAACCTGGTGTAGCTGTAAACGGTATTAAATTTGAACCTGAAACTGCGGAAAGATTTGTTTGTGAGACAGGTGAAGTATATAGAATTGAAGCTTTTCAAGACATTGTAGATTTTGGATTAGATTTTAATCATGCACATGTTCAACCCACTGGTGATTATCATTATCATGGTGCTCCAACAGAATTAATTAAAGAACTAGATAAGGGAGAAGACTTAATTATGGTTGGGTATGCAACCGATGGTTTTCCTATTTATTATTCTAAAAGTGGTAAATATAAACCGAGTTATGAATTAAGCGTAACATTAAGAACAGGTGAAGTATGTAAATACAATAATCCAGGTCAAAAATTGGAAAAAGAAATTAATAACACAAACCCTGATGGAACTTTTGTTTCTGATTGGAATTATGTTGAAAATTCTGGAGATTTAGATGAGTGTAATGGTATTGAAATTAATGGAGAATATACTTATTTACTTACTGATGAGTACCCATATGTAGGACGTTGTCTTAAAGGAGAGTTTGTTGAACATCACGGCGGAGGTGGTGGTGGACCAAGACCTGGAGGTGGTGGAGGTGGCCCTGAAGGCGAAGACAGACCAAAAGGTGGAAGACCAGGCGGACCTGGAGGTCCAAATGGAGATAGACCGGAAGAAGAACACTCGCATAGTGGAGGACAATAACTTAATCGTTAAATTTGCATTTCAAAATTTAATGTAAGTATAAGTACATGAATGCAATTAGAACAGTAAATGTTGTTCAATACATAAAACCTTTACGCGAAGGCGGTTCTTTACCCGCTATTGTAAAGGCCGATGATGAATTTTTATACGTTCTTAAGTTCAGAGGTGCAGGTCAAGGTAAAAAAGCACTTATTGCTGAACTTTTAGGTGGTGAACTAGCACGACTTGTAGGGCTAAAGGTTCCTGAGCTAGTATTCATGAATTTAGATGATACTTTTAGTAAAACGGAACCTGATGAAGAAATTCAAGATTTACTTAAATTTAGTGTTGGGCTAAATTTGGGCTTACATTTTTTATCAGGTGCTATTACTTACGATCCTTTAGCATCTAAAATAGATGCTAAAACAGCCTCAAAAATTGTATTACTCGATAGTATTATAAGTAACATAGACCGTACTGCCAAAAACACTAATTTATTAGATTGGAAAAATGAATTGTGGGTTATTGATAATGGCGCAAGTTTTTATTTTCATCACAACTGGAGAACTTGGGATAATCATTTAACAAGAACCTTTCCTTTAATAAAGGATCATGTTTTATTAGTAGAAGCCACACTTTTAAAAGAGGTTTCAGAAGAATTTAAAATCCTAATTACTACAGATAAAATAACAGAAATTATTAATCTCATACCTGATGATTGGTTGCTAAGTGATAGTGACACTTTAACACCATCTGAAATGCGAACTGCATATATAGCCTATATTAATGCAAAATTAGCTATGATTGATTCACTTGTAAAAGAAGCTCAAGATGCAAGATAGAATCAAATACGAATATGCTATTATACGTGTACTACCCAAAGTTGAACGTGAAGAATTTTTTAATGTTGGGGTTATTCTTTTCTCTAGACAAAAAAAATTCTTAAAAATTAAATTTCATATTAATGAAGCTAAACTTTCCTGTTTCTGCTGTGAAAAAGACAGTACTGGTTTAAAAGATTATTTAAACGCTTGGCAACAAGTTTGCGAAGGCGAACCAAATGGTGGCGCTATTGGTAAATTAGATTTATCTGATAGATTTCGTTGGTTAACAGCTTCACGGAGTACTATTATCCAAAGTTCTCAAACACATACAGGTTTATGTATAGATCCTGAAGATGAATTAGAGAAAATATTTAAAAACTTCGTTTTATAACACAATCGTTAAGCATTCCTTAATAGGGTAGAACATTAAGTTTCCTTTAAGTAATTTTACTCCTTATTTCGCGACTAAATAGGGTGAAAATAAATAAGAAACTTATGAAAACAACATATGAATATTCTGTTTTAGATTTAGCTATTGTCTCTAAAGGAAATAGTTATAATGAAACTTTTAAAAATACAGTAAACTTAGCGCAACATACAGAACAATTAGGTTATTCACGCTATTGGTTAGCAGAACATCATAATTCAGATCATATTGGTAGCGTGGCTACATCTGTTTTAATTGGTCATGTAGCTGAAAAAACAAATACAATTAAAGTAGGTTCTGGTGGTATTATGCTACCTAACCATTCCCCATTAATAATTGCCGAACAATTTGGCACACTAGGTACTTTGTACCCTAACAGAATAGATTTAGGTTTAGGTAGAGCACCAGGAACAGATCAAGAAACAGCACAAGCAATTAACCCTAATCACCATCATTCGGCTATTTCTTTTCCTAATGAAGTAGAAAAAATTCAACACTATTTTTCTGAAGATAATTTAAATGGAAAAGTAAGAGCTAATGTTGCCGAAGGTGTAGATGTACCTTTATATATTTTAGGTTCTAGTGCTGATAGTGCACATTTAGCGGCTAAAAAAGGGTTACCTTATGCTTTTGCTAGTCATTTTGCTACTGCTAAACTATTTGATGCTTTAAAGATTTATCATGAAGAGTTTACTCCATCTGAAGTATTAGAAAAACCATATACTATGGCTGGTGTAAATATTATTGTTGCCAATACTGATGAGGAAGCTGAAAGAATTTCAACATCATTAGTAAAAGTGATTGTTGGGCTTTTAACGGGAAAAAGAGATTATATGCAACCACCTACCGAAATGACTCCTGATTTAAAAGAAATGTTCAAACATCCTGCGGTTGATCAAATGCTTAAATATTCATTTATTGGTAGTAAAGCAACCGTAAAAAAACAGGTAAAAGACTTTTTAAAGCAAACCCAAGTTAATGAACTTATTGCTGTAACTAATATATACGCGCATAATGACCGTTTAAAATCTTATGAATTATTTGCTGAAATTATGAATGAAATTAACAATGAGTAATAGTCTATTTTACTACTAATCTATTTTACTCATAATTAGAAACCCAATTCACTAAAAGAAAATTAGCGAATTGGGTTTTATTATTGTTTTGTTAAAAAACATACTATGTAGTATGTTTTTTATAACTTTAAACCATGGATCAAAGAATAAAGTCTGAACATACAAGGCATTTAATCATCGAGAAGTCATTTTTACTGTTCTATGAGAATGGTTTTAAAACGACAAGTGTTGATAAGATCATGAAAGCAACTAAACTTACCAAAGGTGCTTTTTATCATCATTTTAAAAGTAAATCTGAGATAGGCCAAGCCGTTATTGCTCAAAAAGTGCAAAAGCGAATTCATGATAGTATGGTTACACCGCTTTATGAAGATAAAAATACTATTGAGGTTTTAAAGACAACATTTTCAAACCGATTAAAATCGTTTTCTTCATTTGAGAAAGAACATGGTTGCCCTGCAAATAATTTAATAAATGAGATTGGTGATACTGAAGAAGGCTACCAACTTGCTTTAAAAGAAATTATAAACGACTGGAAAAAAGCCTTAATTCTTCTTATTGAAAAAGGTAAAAAAGAAAATCAGATAAAGGAAAATATCAATAGCGAAGCTACTGCAATTTATCTAATAAGCTCTTTTGAAGGTGTTAGAGGTATTCGAAAATTATATAAAGATGATACAATTCTTGATACATACATAACAGGACTCACACATTATATAGAACAACTAAAAAAATAAAATTGCAATATGAGTAACAACCATAAAAACAGAAGAAATTTTATAAAAAAAGGAGCCATTTTAGGAATGACTGGTATGGCTTTACCTAATAATATGTTTGCCAATAAAAAAGCAACAACTATAAACACAAATACATTTGATATGGATATAAGACCTAAAGTATTATTTTTTGACGTAAACGAAACTTTACTTGATTTAACAACAATGAGAAAAAGTGTTGGTGAAGCATTAGGTGGTAGAGAAGATCTATTATCGCTTTGGTTTACAACCATGCTACAATACTCATTAGTAAACACAGTTGCAAGACAGTATGATGACTTTGCTGTTATTGGTACTGCTGCATTACAAATGGTAGCTGCTAATCATGACATTACACTAAGTGAAGAAAAAGCAAAAACAGCTATTGTAACCCCTTTACGTTCTATACCTGCACACCCTGAAGTTAAAGATGCT
Organism: uncultured Cellulophaga sp.; assembly: GCA_947496695.1. Taxonomy (GTDB): domain Bacteria; phylum Bacteroidota; class Bacteroidia; order Flavobacteriales; family Flavobacteriaceae; genus Cellulophaga. The sequence continues at coordinate 316,762 of CANMEI010000003.1, forward strand.
TTAAAAGCATTGAAAGCAGACGGTTATAAATTAGTATCATTCACAAATTCATCAAATATTGGAGTTGAAACGCAATTTAAAAATGCAGGTTTAATTGAACTTTTTGATGAAAGGTTAAGTATTGAAGATATAGGTAAATATAAACCCGATGCTGATGCATATGCTTGGGCTGCTCGAAAATTAAAGGTTCAACCTAATGAATGTTTTATGATTGCTGCTCATGGTTGGGATATTGCTGGTGCTATTTGGGCTGGTTGGCGCGCCGCTTTTATAAGCAGACCAGGAGCACAACTTTATCCGTTAGCACCAAAACCAGAAATGAATGAATCTGACTTGAAAAAGATTTCGGAAAAGTTAATCTCACTGAAAAAATAGTAGTCTTTTAATAAACCATTAAATAGCATAGTATGAGAATAGGAATTTTAGGATTAGGTGGAATTGGTGGCTTTATTGGAGCCAAACTTGTTGAAAATTACAAAGACAACTCCGAAATTGAAATCGTCTTCATCTGTCGTGGAGCAACTAAAACCGCTATTTTAGATAATGGTTTATCATTAAACTCTGGGAGAGAAACTATTAGTATAAAACCCAATTTAGTTAGTGAGAACGCGACAGAAATCGGAATTTTAGATATTCTAATTATTACTACAAAAGCTTATTCACTTACAAATGTGATAGAGCAATATCAAGATTGCATTAGCAACAAAACAGTAGTTATTCCATTACTAAATGGTGTAAATGCTAAAGATATTATAATAGAAAACAGTGCTATACAACCTTCTAATATATTAGAAGGCTGTATTTACATTGCATCAAACATATCTAAACCAGGAATTGTAAACCATGTTGGTGGCCCTGGTAAAATAGTTTTTGGCAATAGTGATGAAACTGATTTCAATTGGACGAAAGAAGTGTTAGAAAAAGGCGGATTGAATATTCAATACACTAAAAAAATTAAAGAAGTTTTATGGAAGAAATTTCTATTTGTATCTCCAATTGCTACTATGACTACAGCACTAAATCTAACATTTGGTGAATTGCTTGAGAGTGAAAAATTAATAGCTACACTTGAGAATATGATGATTGAAATACAACAATTAGCAAATAAATTTGAGGTTACTATTACCAAGCAAGATATACAAGAATCATTAGCTATGCTTTCTAATTTTCCGTCAAATGCAAAATCATCTTTACAGTTAGATTTTGAAAATAAAAGTGATAAGAATGAAAAATCTATTTTTGTAGATTATGTGATTGAAAATGCTACTAAATTTAGCATTGATGCAGACAATTACAAAACAATGAACAAAAAAATAAGCGTTAATAACTAACGCTTATTTTTTATTCTGCAACAAGTTCAAAAACTATAAATTGATTTAATTGTACTGTGGTTGAACTAAAATTATTATCAGACACAACAACCACTGATTTATTCCCGTTTGGCAAATCGGGTCCAAAAGTAATTCCTTCTATATTATCAACAATAGGTTCTGTACCCCCTGGTATTGTTGACAGTTGAGAGCGAATTTCATCAAAATTTAATAGTAATGTTTTGTTAGCTGGTGTATAAAAAGCTCCCGATAGTGAATCTATTTCAGACACATCAGTAGCACTTGAACTGTCAACATCATATAATTTCAGGGTAATACCTCCATCTGTAGTACCTGTAGTAAACGAACGTTCTAATACTAAAAACTTATTCTCCTCATATTGCAAAATGTCTGCTACACCATTAACAGTAAAACCTAAACCTGCTATTAACACCTCTCTAGCAACTTTATCTAATTTATAAGCAAATTGTTTTTGAAATGTACCAGAAGCTTTATCAATATAAGAAAAACGAACAGGAGAATCTGTCTCGGTTTCGTAAACCGGCTCTTCGCCATCTTGTTTTAAAGGTAATTCTGTAGCCGTCCAATATCCAGCATCATCTACGCTTAATGTCAAACTTTCAAAAACTCCATTTGCTCGTGGCCCTGTATTTGGTAAATTTATATTTGCTTCAAAAATTGTTGGTAATGTAAACTCTTTTAAAAATTCACCTTCTAAACTCGCTGTTCTTACAAAAGGATTAATTCCATTATCTGCATACCCCTCACTAGTCCACACAATCTCGTTAGTTGAAGTATCAAAAATTATAGATTCAGGATCTACCGTATTATCATCAAAAGACTTTCCTTCTTTATTAAGCAATTCTATTTGCTCAATAATTTCAACACTTGAAAAACTAGTTTCATTAAAAACTAAATTTGCTTTATAATACCTTGTTGGACTTACATGGCTATCACAAATCAAATAATAAGTTCCATTTTTATAATCAATACCAGACAAGCCTCCAATAATTTCACCTTCAAAAAATTCTCCATCAGGTATAATTTGTTCTCCAATAAATTTTAAAGACAAACTTTGATTTTCTTCCGCAACATCATCAATAACACTCTGTTTTTCTTCTAACTTTTTTTCTTCTTTATTTTCACAAGAAAAAATAGTTACACATAATAGAATCAAATAAACATACCTCACCATAGCCTCTCTAAATTAAGCTCCCAAGTTAAATAATTAAAAAAAAACAGACTCTATAATTTATAATAAATTATAATATTCAAAATCGTAAATGAGTTAGAAATTAACAGCAAAATAGCACCCCTTTACTTTAAATATACTTAGTTTTATATATCTTACTTATTATTTTAATTGATTGACATATAGATAGCTTATATATGTTGAAGTTATTATCTTACAAAGTTTCTTAATTGTAAATTTGATTCTAATAAAAGTAAATTAAAAAACATTTATTTATTAAATTAACTTGTAGACCATTATGAAAAAAATTACTATCAAAGTTTTAACATTAACCTTGTTGCTCGCAAGTTTTTCTGCTTGTAAAAACAAAGCAACGAATAGCAAAGCTACTTCAGAAGAAAGTGGTGAGGTTGTTATCTCTGTAAAAAAAGAAAATTTTCTTTCTGCAGGTTTAGTTGAGCCTATTACTATCGTAAGTAAAGAAATGTCTGATGGATCAACAGCTGATTGCTACAAAATAGTAACATCTGGTACTCCTTCAGAACATGAAATGGGACCTTGGTGCCCTGATAATATTTCTGATGATGCTTCAAAAGGTGGTGTTTGGGCTGTTGATGGTGAAATGTATGATATAGATGGAGAGTTTATCAAAAATCTAGGTACTCTATTAGGTGATGACACTTGGATGCTTTATGATAAAGAAACTGGTGAAATTACTAAAACTAAAACAAAAGCAGAATGTAATGATGCAGCAAACCCTAATGTAGGTGAAGAGTATAAAAATTATTGTGTAGAGTGTTTACCGTCTTATGTAACTGGTATGACTCACACATATTATATTCCTGTAACTCCTAAAAAAGCTACAAAAGCATATCTGTTTTCAAAAGGGCATCCAGGCGGTGGTGGTCCAGACAATCATGAAAGACCTGAAAGACCTGAAAATGGAGAAAGACCTGCAGGCCCACCTCCAGGTAACAATTCAACAATACCTTCAAATAGAGGTTTAGCTTTAAATGGTGTTGTTTTTAACGCACCTGCACCTGTTGATAATATTTTGGCTGCCTATACAATTGCACCTTTTGATGATGCTGGTGGGCATATAAATTTACACGAAGGATACCATTACCATGCTGCAACGGGAGTTTCTCAAAAAATACCTCAAGAAGATAATCATGCTCCAATGATTGGGTATGCTTTTGATGGCTATGGAATTTATGCAAATACTGATGCTGAAGGTAATGAATATACAGATTTAGATGAATCAAGAGGACATTATGATGATGTTAGAGGATATCACTACCATGTAGATAAAGCTGGAAGTAATAATTTTATTGATGGTTTACGTGGTGAATATGCTTTATAAAAAAACAATCTTAAAAACTATTATTTGTAGTTTACTTCTAGTGAGTAACTTTATAATGGCTCACAGTCCTGATTTTTCAAATATTATAATTTCTAAAACAGATAATGGACAGGTTATAATACAAATAAATGCTTCGTTAACCGCTTTTCAACACGAAATAAATTACGTTAACGGAGAAGGTGCCTATAAAACTCCTGAAGAATTTCAAAACTTGGTTCTTGATCATTTTAAGAATAATTTTTCAATTGTTTTAAATGAAAAAGATACCTTACAATTTATAAATCCGAAAGTGTTTTTAGGTCATGGCACTAAAATAGTTTCTGAAATAATTGGAATTCCAGAAACAGTAAATGTAATTCAATTAAAAAATAATTTATTTAAAGATATTGTCAACAATCAATCTATGTTGATATTTTTAATTGATGGGTTTCCTAAAGAAAAATATACTTTAGATAGAGACAATAAACAACAGATAGATTTACAGCTTAAAAATGATACTTGGGTACAAGTAACTCATGAAAATTCAAGTTTTGATTATAAATATATTTTACTATCTATAGGAATATTATTTATTGTTTTTATACTCTTTTATCTTATAAAAAAAAGACAAACAAAAAACTAATTGAATTTAAAAAGTGAGTAGGCAAAACCTGCTCACTTTTTTTTATTAAATTTCATATTTTATCATTAAGTTTAATAGATTTCCTAAAATATACCCCTATTACACTTTCTATAAAAATAACATACGGAAAACGAAACTTAATAGTTTGTACTATTAATGTCTCACAAGTTTTAGAAAATTATATTTTTAATTTCAAGAATTCGAGAAAAAGTACAACTTAAAAAAGATAGTTTTGGAAGATAAAATTAATACTATTTGGATTGATCTTAATGAAGAACTTTACCTCTTTATTTTGAAAAAAACAAAAAATGAACAAATTGCTAAAGATCTTCATCACGAAGTATTTATAAAAATACAGACTAAAATCCATCAATTAAAACATTCTTCAAAACTTACATCATGGGTCTACCAAATTACTAGAAATACCATTATAGATTATTTTCGTAATCTAAATAAAAAAGAATACACAAGTATTAATTTTGATATTCCTGAAAAGGATAATGAAAATTTTGAATATTCAAAATTAACCAACTGCATTAACCAAAAAATAGAAACACTTTCTACCGAACATAAAGAAGCCATAATATTAACTTCTTTTAAAAACTACTCCCAAAAAGAACTAGCTATACATTTACAAATATCATATTCAGGCACTAAATCTAGAATTCAAAAAGCTAAAGCAATTTTAAAAAAAAATATTCTTAACTGTCCGAATATTGAAACGGATAATTCTGGTAAAATAATAGATTTTGAAGAAAATTAAAATCAACTACGTCTTTTTGATACCTCTTGCGTCTATCTTATAAAATAATAGATATGCAAAATTCAAAAACAATTAAAGTACAAGTTTTAAATGCCTTTGTAGAAAATGGTGTTGGTGGTAACCCTGCAGGTGTAGTTTTAAACGCATCTAAATTAACTAATACTACAAAACTAGAAATTGCTAAAAAAGTAGGATTATCGGAAACTGCATTTGTATCAGACTCAAATGTAGCTACATTTAAATTAGATTTTTTTACACCAACAAAACAAATTGCACATTGCGGACATGCTACTGTAGCAACATTTTCATATTTAAAACAGATTGGTGCAATAAACAAAAAGCACTCATCAAAAGAAACAATTGATGGAAACAGAAAAATAAAACTTTTAGGAGAACTCGCCTTTATGGAACAACTAGCTCCAAAATACACCGCTGTAAATGAAAACGAAACTTCAATATTAGAATCATTAGGTATTACAAAAAACGACCTTTTACCAAATACCTCTATTAAAATAGTGAATACCGGTAATTCATTTTTATTGATTCCTGTAAAAAACACAACCATTTTACAAAAGTTGAAACCAAATTTAGAATTGATTAACAATATTAGTGAACAATATGACTTAATAGGTTATTATGTATTTACTACTGCAATAGACAAATCTAAAAATGACGCAACAAGTAGAATGTTTGCTCCTAGGTATGGTATTACTGAAGAAGCTGGAACAGGAATGGCAGCTGGTCCGTTAGCTTGTTATTTATATGATTTTTTAAAAATTAAAAAAGAACGTTTTTTTATTCAGCAAGGTAAATACATGAAAACACCATCCACAAGTTTAATTATTGTTGATCTTATTCTTGAAAATAAAATAATAAAAAGCTTAATGGCTGGTGGTGAAGGCAAATTGATAGAAGAAATAATTATAAAGTTGGACTAAAAATTTATAACAAATAGCCACAATTACTAAATCATGATTTTGATATATTTGAAATAAACTTAGTTAGTAACAAATGAATGAAAATATTTTAAAAACTGAAATTCAACTTGAAAATGAGCGCGTATTATTAATTCCTTTTGAAAATTTTAGAAATATTGAACTCAATGAAATAATTTTTGAAGATAGCATTTGGAAATACATGGGCATGTATATTCAAAATAACAAAGACTTATCAAATTATATAAAAAACACTTTAATAGCTAAAAACAAAAGTATTTGTTACCCTTTATTAATAATTGACAAACTAACTAATAGAGTTGCTGGAAGTACTAGATTTGGCAACATAAATATTGCGAGTGAAAAGTGTGAAATTGGTTGGACTTGGTATGGATTAGATTTTCAAGGAACCGGCCTTAATAAGGCTTGCAAATATGAATTATTAAATTTTGGTTTTGAAAAAATCGGGTTTAGACGAATTCAATTTAGTGCTGACCAGGAAAATTTAAGATCTCAAAAAGCAATTGAAAAGTTAGGTGCTTTAAAGGAAGGGATTTTCAGAAATAATTATATTGATAGTAATGGTAAAAGCAAAAATGATATCTATTATAGTATTATAAATGAAGATTGGCAAACAATTAAACAAACACACTTTAAAGAATTTATAACATAAGACACTATTCATTTTTTTCCTCCACTCTTTAAAGTTTAGTAACTTTAAGCTTCTAATAACTAATAACCACCGTAAAATTTTAAACAGATTGTTTTAAATAAAACCAAATTTAAGAACTCAAAAAAGTAAAAAATGAAAGAAATACTCTTAAATGATGGAATAAAATTACCAATTATTGGTTTTGGTACATATAAAGCAAAAGAGCAAGATGGCATAGATGCTGTTGCTATAGCAATAAAAAATGGGTATACTTTAATTGATACTGCAGCTATATACGGTAATGAAGAAGCTGTTGGTAAAGGAATTAAAGCTAGCGGTGTGCCAAGAGAAAATCTATTTATAACTACTAAATTATGGCGTGAGTTCCTAAGCTACGAAGAAACCAAAGTAGAACTTGAAAAATCTTTAGAAAGGCTGGATGTTGATTATATAGATTTATACCTAATACACTGGCCTGCAAATGCTAAAAATTATGACAATTGGCAACAAGCTAATGCTGATAGTTGGCGTGCTATGGAGGAATTACAAGCTGAAGGAAAAATTAAATCTATTGGTGTTAGTAATTTTTTTCAAGAGCATTTAGAGGCCTTATTAAAAACAGCTAAAGTAACACCATCAATAAATCAAATAGAATTTCACCCTGGTTTTTGGCAACAAGAATTGACGGAATATTGTCAGAAACAAAATATTGTTATTGAAGCTTGGTCTCCTTTAGGCAAAGCTGTAGTTTTTGATAATGAAGTACTTACTTCCATCGCTACAAAACATAACAAATCTGTTGCTCAAGTATGTTTAAGATGGGTTATTCAGCATGATGTAATTGCTATACCAAAATCTACTACACCAAAACGTATTATTGAAAATTTAGAAATTTTTGATTTTGAATTGACAGAAGAAGAAATGAATAGTATTGATGCCTTACCAAAAATGGGGTTCAGTGGTGAAATGCCAAATTCTTGGCCTGATAGAGTTAAATAATACTATAAAATGGGCATTGAGAAAGATTTTATAAAGCGTGATTTTGAAAAATTAAGTCTGTTTCTAACCGGTTTAATTGATGCAACTAAAGCTACTGAACCAAATGAAGGCCAGAAAACCATTGATGAAGTTAATGATGCTTTAAAGGAAGTTTTTAATCTAAACCTTCAAGAAATTTCAACTATTAATGATCATGAGTTCATCACTAAATTATCTACTTACGATGAAGTACATCTTGAAAAGTTAGCTACATTACTCTATGAAATTATTCAAAATCCTGACTTCACTATGCTAAGTCAGGATTTTGATAAAAATATTCTTAATAAAAAAGCTATCGTTTTACTTAATTATATTGATAGTACTTCAACGACATTTTCATTGAGGAGAATGCAGTTTAAGAACACATTAGAAAATAACAATTAAATAAAATGCTAAGTTTATTAAACTTAGATAAAATAACTTAACAATTATTAATCTTTTATAAGTTCAGGTAACACTGTTGCTACAGGTTCTGGCGGAATACGTTTTGCTAAAAATAATATTTGTCCTAAATGACTTGATTGATGTTCCATTACATGGTACCAACAATAATGATTACTCATTGTTGAACTTGGTTGTACTTCTTCAAACCATTTATCATCTTTCTGTTTAAGCATTTTTATAGTTTCTGCTCTAACTTCATTATAAATATCTAGATAATAACTAATCTCATGACCTTTATATTTTTCGCGTGCAACTTCACCTAAGTTCAGGGCATCTAGCCATTTCTCATTTTCTTCTTCATTAAAACCTCTACCTTCAAAAGTATATACTTGATAATACTTTTCAGCCGCTGCTAAATGCATAATTAATGCCCCTATTCTATTCGCTTTTTCGTCATGTAAATAGTCAATTTCGTATTGAGACATATTTTTAACCTTATACTCTACTCTAGTTTTTAAATCTTCAAGCATTGAGATCATCGAACCAATTTGTGGAGAGGCTCCTTCAATATTGCCAATAGTTTCATTATTAATAGCAATACCTGATCCGGTAATTAATAATGCACTTTTACCATCAACAGTGTCTGAAGTTGATGCTATATCAAACTCTTTTACTTTTACAGTTTTACCTCTAGCAATTCCAGTATTCCATTTTGTTATAACACCGTTTGTAATCCCTTCTTCAAAACTAAAATTATCTATAGCAACTGGTTCTAAAACACCTTTTTTATTTTCTATAAATAACTCAAATTTATCAAAGTAAAATTCTCCGTTACCAAAACAAAGTCCTCCAAAGCTTAAACTGACAGCATCTTTTGTTAAAACACCTTCAATTTTATATTGTTCCCATTTATTGACAAGTATTGGTCTATCTCCCATATTGTCAAAAAAACCTAGTTCTTTATCTTTATTATCAACTCTCGCCCATAAACCCGAACCTGATTTTGAGCTATCAGAAACTATATTTGATTTTGCATAACCAACTAATTTAAACTTAGTATCTTTCTCAACAACAATATCTAAATATTGAGAAAATGAAGTCCAATATTGAGAAACTTCTTTAACTTCTTGTGCATTGCTATAAAATACAGAAGAAAATACGAATACTAGTAGTAAAACTTTTTTCATAGTGAGTGTGCTTTATGGTTATCTAATAAAAATAAGGATTTTACACTACAAACTCATACGGTCTTTAAATATATAAGACTGTCTACGAGACACTTCTACCTCTTCCTCATTATTCATTTTAAGTTTAAGTTTTCCACTAAACCACGGAATTACTTCTTTAATATGATTCATGTTAATCATTTGTTGCCTGTTCACTCTAAAGAAATTTTCAATAGGCAACTTCTCCTCTACTTGGTTTAATGATTTGTAAAGCATTGGCTTTTGATCTTGAAAATACACACGAGAATAGTTACCAACTATTTCAATTAATGAAATATCTCCAATTTTTACAAGCCAGCATTTTTCTCCATCTTTTATAAAAATCTGACTGTTTTCTGTTAAACGTTGTGAACTTGTAACCACATCCGAAACTCCGTCAAGTTTTTCTTTTACTTTATCAATTGCTTGTGCAAAACGTTTATCGTTTATGGGTTTTAAAAGATAATCTAATGCATTGTATTCAAATGATTTAATAGCGTACTCATCAAAAGCCGTTGTAAAAACCGTAATTGGTACTTCATCAAGCATTTCTAAAAGTTCAAAACCATCTTTTTCGGGCATGTTTATATCTAACAGTAATAAATCGGGTTTTGTCTTATTAATTAATTCAAAACCATCATCTACATTAGCCGCTTCACCAACCAATTCAAGTTCTGAATGTTGTTTTAAAAGTTCTTTAATTTCGTTTCTAGCCAAACGAGAATCTTCAACAATAACTGTTTTTATTTTGGTCATGTTATTGGTATTTTAATTGTCGCAACCACCTCTTCACTAACTTCTTCTAAAGAGAATGATGCTTTTGGTCCGTATACTAATCGTAATCTTTGCTTAATATTTTTAAGTCCCAATTTTGTAGAGTTTTCACTGATACTTAATTTACCAGTATTAGTAACAATTACTTGTAACTCATCATTATTAAAAAATGTTTCTAAAACTATGGTTCCTCCACTTTTTAAGTTTGAAATTCCATGTTTAGCTGCATTCTCAACCAATAATTGAATAATCATTGGTGGTATTGAAATTGATAGTGTGTCATTTGCTATTTTTTTATCATAAACTAAGCGATCTTCCATTTGAATTTTGGCTAATGCAATGTAATTATCAACCATTTCAATTTCTTCTCGTAAACTAATTAAGTCTACTTTATTTTTTGATAATGCATACTGTAACATATCTGATAATTTAGTGATCATTTCACGAGATTTGTCAACATCTTCAAGCATTAGCCCTCTAATATTATTTAAACTATTAAACATAAAGTGAGGATTAATTTGACCTTTTAACGCATTCAGTTGTGCCTCCTTTAAAGTTGTATTTAGCGCTATATTGTCTAATCTATTTTTATTCTCATTTAAAATAAATTTTATCGTAAAGTATATAATAGTCCAGCCAAAAATGGTTATCATAGCATTGAAAACTCCATAAAGAAAATTAATGTTTTCTTTAATAAATTGATTTTCATCTTCAGTTCTCCCAATAATGATTTCATAAAATTCTTCAGATGAGTATACTAAAAAGTAATAAAAAATACTAGATGCAAAAAATGAAATCACTAAATTTCGAATACTACTTTTTCCAAAGTATTCTATATCTATATTATTATTTAAATAAGTTCTAAAAAGTGATGTACTTATAATGCCTATTATAGAATTTGCAAAGAAGGACGATAAAATATATAATTCGCTAAAGCCTAAATGGACTATAAAAATGAAAGAGTTTATAAACATCCAACCACCAAACTGTAATATCCAAAAAAGTATCTCTTTTTTTGTTTTGGTAAACTTCATAAACTACACTTCTATTATAGGTTGTTTAAATATAGGTAACTGAACTTCAAAACTTGTTTCAGTCACTTCTTTCTGTTTTATAAAATGAGCCTTATTTTTAAAAAGTAGTCTTAACCTTTGCTCTATACTTTTTGATAAAATAGTTTGTTTAGAATCTTTGTTTATTTTTCCTCTATAACAAACTTTAATAATATGCATTTCGAGTTTTTTTTCTGAAGACAAATAAACTTTTTCTGTAGTATTACTTTCTTTTAAAACTCCGTGTTTAATTATTAATTCTAACATACTGAGAATTAACATAGGTGGAATTTCTAATCTTTCTGTTTCTTTATTTATTTGGTAATCAATATTTAAATTAGGGTTCTTAATAGACAGTAAATCAACATAATTTTTAACATATTCTAGCTCCTCTTCTAATACAACCGAGTTAATATTATTTTTGGTAAGTGAATATCTAAGTAATTCAGCCAACTGCGTTAACCTATTTCTTGATTCTGAAACATTCTCTAACATTAATTCTTTAATACTGTTTAGCGAGGTAAACATAAATTCAGGATTAATATGACCTTTTAAAATGTTTAACTGTTCCTGCTTTATTTTATCTCTTAATTTTAAACGGTCAATTCTAGATGTATTAAAATTGATTAACATTTTAATACCGTAATAAATTGTTACCCATGCTATTAACAGAAATCCATTAATTAAGAATAAGAAAACACTTATTTTCTGCTTTTTATATAATGAATTATTAAACTCTAAATTTTGATTAGAAAAATAACCAAAAATAAATCCAGTACTAAAATTTATAAAAATCCAAATTAGTGTAGCAAAACAAACTCCCAATAAAATTAGTATGATATGCTTGAATCGAAAACTTTGTATTGATATATATTTTTTCAAATACCACCTTAAAATACTAGTGGTTAAGGTACCTGAAATAAATATTGAAATAAATAAATAAAATATTCCATTAAAATTATTTCCGTTTCTATTTGTATAGGCAACAAATAAACCACAAACACACCAACTAATAATTTGTATTAGCCAAAAAGGATTTTTATCAAAAAATTTTATCATTAATACTTATTAGGTTCAATATTTAAAAAGGTTGGTAGCATACTTTTGATTGCTATAGAGGTCCACAAATAATAGTCACTACTATACTGATAATAATTTTCATTACAACAATCATAATTTATATTTTATTGGTTAGTAATAGTTTTTCTAGTTATAGCATAATAAACAACATAAATCCAGCTTAAAAACCCATGAAGTATAGCCCATGGAGCTGATTTATTTTTTTCTAACGAAGCTATTATAGCTATTATGCTTCCAAACAAAAAGCCACTTTTAATTATAAAATCAAAAACCTTACGCAATAACCTACCCAAACTCCTACCAGCCTCATATGCTGTTTCATTTTGTACATGACCTGCATCATGTAAAGATTTAGTAAGAAAAATAAAACACCCTAGAAATACAATAAAAATAGCAATCCCAATAAAAGTAAGTATTACATACTTTAAATTCTTAATCGGTTTTTGTTTTGTTTCCATTGGTAGTGATTTTACTTATAAAGATAAACTACTTTTTTATTTTAACCTTCTATTTATGCTAAGCGGTAATATTAAATTAGTGAACGGTTTTTAATTTAAGATGTCTGGTTTAAATTAAAGCAAACACTGTATCAAGTACATTGACATTGCCTAGCGTTAAACCTATTATAACTCCAAAAAATACTAAAACTATTTTTTTTAAAAGAATACTATTTTTTTCTTTTTTAGATATCAAGTTTACCAATTTTAAGGGTTTACCGTTTGAAAACACTTTGAAAGAAAATCCAAAAAATTCTATTCCAGACTTTAGTGTGTAAAACTGATTATTAATTTGAAGGCTATGGTCGGTTCCGAAAAAAGAAAACTTCTCAGAAACCACCTCATTATTAACTTTTATAGTTTCAATACCAGTAATTGAATTGTAGACTTCAATACTATGATTATCTACATTATAACTTACATATTTCATAATTTAAATGGTTTAGTGGTTATTATTTTTAATTTTTTTATAATCCTAAATAAACTAAAAGCTTTCCAAATTGATAGCCAATTTCAAATAGTAAAGCAGATGCTAATACTCCTCCAATAATTACATATGGTATTTGTTTTGACTTAATAACATATTTATTTTTTAACAGTGCCATAGTTTCTTTTTTTAATTGATTATTAATTACATGATAAATATAAAGTGTTAATGGGCTTTTTAAAATGAATATATGGCCAACGGTAAAATTTAATTCCTGAACGGAAATGCAGGCCTAATCCCATTAAATATGTTTATAAAACAAAGTTTTAAATAAAAAAAGCGAGTCTTTAGACTCGCTTTTTAATGATTTGATTGATGATATTTTTTTATTTACTCAAATATGCTGTAGCATCATTTGCACCTGATAGTTTTGCATAATCTAAAGCTGTATATCCTATTTTAGATTTTGCTTTATCATCTGCTCCATTAGCAATTAGTATTTTTAATAATTCTACATTATTATAACGTGCTGCATACATTAATGGCGTCATTCCATTTATCTTAGTTTTAACTTCTAAGTTTGAACCAAACTCAATAAATTTCTTTACCGTTGCAATATCGTTTTGTGCTACTGCTACACTAATTGGTGCTACATTTTTAATTGTTGTTGTAACTAGTTTTTTACTCGGTTCTTTTTCTGTAGTTACATTTGCATTTGCAACATTTGTTACTGTCATACTAATAATAATTCCGAAAGTGAAGATTGATTTTCTCATGATGTTTATTTTTTAATTGTTTTGATTAATTATTAATTACATGACAAACTTATACCAACAATTTGTGTTTTAAAATGATTTTATGACCAACGGTAAAATATGATTACCGAACGGGAAGATATAAATAACGAATCTTTTAAAATAAAAAAAGCGAGTCAATTGACTCGCTTTTTTTATTTTATTTAAATCTAATCACATAGGCATAGGCCACATAATTTCATATAATTTCAAACCTATCATAAAGCCTAACGATAAACCTAATACTATTACGAGCACAAAAATACTTGTTACATTCTGCCCTCTATTATAATCCAGTTTTATGGGTAAACTATTTTTATGAATTTTTAAATCTTTATTCTTTAAACCCAAAAAAGGTCTTTTCAATTGTATGTGATAATTCTCTCCATGAATAGTTAAGTAATGCTCTGGATTCAAAAATGAATTTTTTTCTGATACTTTACTACCATTAAGTAATACAAGTTCTTTACCTCCAATTAATGAGTTAAAAATTTCGATTTTATTTTTCTCTAAATAAAATTCAGCTGCTTTTTTCATTATATATCTACTCTAACTTAATACAAATAACCATTGCTTAAAATTTGTAGGTGATAAAATTTGGTCGAGGGAATTTTGTATGATATACGATAGAAATTAAACTTTAGATTTCAAAATCTGAATATATTGGCAATTTTAATATTATCTTAACTTTTAGGCGGATATTTCTCAAACACCTTATTAACAATCTCTTGCAACTTCTTTTCTTTAACTTCTGGCGAAGCATTTTCATTATAATTGCTCACACTAGTTGCTTGCCAAAACAAAGATTCTTTATGTGCATCAACCAAATCAAAACTAATTTGACGCTCTGTATCTGACTGACCTAATGGTAAACCTATTGAAATACCGCCACCCAAATTACGTCCACCACCGCCTAAACCAACACCTACTGAATTTCTTTGTGGAGTTTGATAGGCATCAGTAATAATATTAATATAAAAATCTGGCTCTTCTCCAAAGCGTATACCTTTGGCTTGCATAGTAGCATCTACTGCCGCTATAATACGTTTGGTATCAAATTCTGATAAACCTGTTTCCATATCAGGGTAATACCCATAAGTACTGTAATTAGAATAATCTGTAGTACTATCATAATCATAATTAACACGAACAGCACTACAAGACATCAAAAAAACAAGTGAAAGAAAAACAATTAACTTTTTCATTATTAGGATATAATTTTGAGTAAAATTATAAAAAAAAGAAAAGTTACGTTACACAATTAACACAACGTTAATCATTTAGCATACTCCAAAGTTTATCTTTAAGTTCCGTTAGTCCTAATTGAGCAACAGATGAGATAAATAAATAAGGGACACCTTTTAGTTCAATATCTAATTCAGTTTTCATTTCTCCTTTAAGTTCATCATCAAGCATATCACTTTTTGATATCACTAATAAACGTTCTTTATCAAGCATTTCTGGGTTGTACCTGCGCAACTCATCTAAAAGAATTTCGTATTCCTTTTTAATATCTTTACTGTCAGCAGGTATTAAAAATAATAAGGTTGAATTACGTTCTATATGTCTTAAAAAATAATATCCTAAGCCTTTACCCTCTGCTGCACCTTCAATAATACCAGGAATATCAGCCATTACAAAACTCTGAAACTCACGGTATTTTACAATTCCTAAATTAGGTTTTAGGGTTGTAAATTCATAATCTGCAATTTTAGGTCTTGCTGTTGTTAATACTGATAAAAGTGTTGATTTTCCTGCATTAGGAAAACCTACTAAACCAACATCTGCAAGCAATTTTAATTCCATTATTATAGATAATTCACCACCAGGAATACCTGGTTGTGCGTATCTTGGTGTTTGATTTGTTGATGTTTTAAAATGCCAGTTTCCTCGACCACCTAAACCACCTGGAAGTATTACTTTTTCTTCACCATCATAAGTGATTTCCATAATTACCTCCTCAGTATCAGCATCTTTTATAACCGTACCTAAAGGCACTTCTAAATACACATCTTCACCATCGGCACCTGAGCTTCTACTTTTTGCTCCATGACCACCATGACCTGCTCTAAAACTACGTTTAAACTTATAGGTTAAAAGTGTCCATAAATCTTTACTACCTCTAATAATAACATGACCGCCACGACCACCATCGCCACCATCCGGACCACCTTTTGTAATAAATTTTTCTCGGTGTAAATGCACAGATCCTTTACCGCCATTACCCGATTCTAAATTTATTTTCACATAATCTACAAAATTGCCTTCTGTCATGTTTCTTTCTATATAAGGTACTATTTGCTATTATATTGATACTTATAATTTATCAATAACAGCTTTTATTCTTTCTGTAATTTCAGCTATCTCACCAATACCATTTACGCTATGAAATTTATTTTCACCTTCGTAATATGTAATTAACGGCGCTGTTTTTTCATTATACTCATCAAAACGGTTACGTATTTTAGCTTCATCTTGATCGTCTGATCTTCCGCTGATTTTTCCACGTTCTAATAAACGGTGTATTAAAACCTCATCATTAGCTTCTAATGCAATAGTTGCATCTATTTTCATGTCTTTAGATTCTAAAAAAATATCTAAAGCTTCTGCTTGTGCTGTTGTTCTTGGGAAACCATCAAAAATAAAACCGCTAGCTTCTGCATTTTTTTCTACTTCGTCTTGTAACATTTTTATAGTCACCTCATCAGGTACCAATTCGCCTTTATCAATATATGATTTTGCTAAAGTTCCTAATTCAGTTCCATTTTTAATGTTATATCGAAAAACATCTCCGGTAGAAATATGCTTTAAATTATAAGCTGTTTTTAAAAACTCTGCCTGTGTGCCCTTGCCAGCACCTGGTTTTCCGAAAATCACAAGATTAATCATAGTATTTATGTTTAGTTGGTAAACTTCTTTTAAATTTCTTCCTAACTCGTTATAATCAAGGCCATAGCCTACTATAAATTTATTCGGAATTTCCATTCCTATATAATCAATTTTGTATTCGCCATTATAAACTTCTGGCTTATAAAACAAAGTTGCAATTTTAAATTCTTTTGCATTAGTGTTTGAAAACAAATGCACTAGTTCTTTTAAAGTACGCCCTGTATCAATAATATCTTCAATAATAATAACACTTCTACCGTCAATAACATCTGCAGGTATATCTAATAGTGTTTCTACAATTCCTGTAGAAGTTAAGCCACTGTACGAGCTCAATTTAACAAAAGAGACTTCACATGGGTGTTCGTATTCCTTTAATAAATCGGCCACAAACATAAAAGAACCATTTAAAACGCCAACAAATATTGGAGTTTCGTCTTTATAGTCTTTTGCTACAGCAACAGCTACTTTTTTTACTGCCGCTTGTATTTGTTCTTGACTTAAATAAGGTTTAAAATATTTATCGTGTAATTTTATCACGGTTATTTTTTTTGAAGTGACAAATATAGCGTTTTTGATTTCTCTTTTTATAACTAAGCTAAGTTGGTTTTAAGAATTCGATGTATTTTTGTAGTTAACACACAATTACATATCAAATATGCCTAGTCAAAATTCAAAAAACTACTTTTCATCAGCTTTTAAACTCGGAATATTAGGAGGCGGACAATTAGGAAAAATGCTCTTATATGAAACTCGTAAGTTTGATATTCATACAAAAGTATTAGAAAAAACTACTGATGCTCCCTCTAAAATAGCTTGTGATGAATTCATTTTAGGTGATTTAATGAATTTTGATGATGTATATAACTTCGGAAAAAATGTTGACGTTTTAACTATAGAGATAGAAAATGTAAACCTTGATGCTTTAGAAAAATTAGAAGACGAGGGTTTAAGCGTTTATCCACCAACCAAAACCTTAAGAACTATCCAGAATAAGGCGAAACAAAAATTATTTTATGTAGATAACAACATACCTACCGCACCTTTTTCTCGTTTTGCATATGCCAGTGAAATTAAAGATAGTATTGAGAATGGCGGTTTGGAATTTCCATTTGTTTGGAAAGCAGCCCAATTTGGTTATGACGGACAAGGTGTAAAAGTTGTTCGTTCAATGAGTGATTTAGAAGGCTTACCTGAAGGCGAATGTATTGCTGAAGAAATGATTCCGTTTAAAAATGAATTAGCTGTAATTGTAGTTCGCAACCCTAGTGGAGATGTAGTTACTTACCCTGTTGTTGAAATGGAATTTCACCCTGAGGCTAACCAAGTAGAATATGTTATTTGTCCTGCACGTATTAATGCTTCGGTAGCCAAAAAAGCAAACGAGATTGCTTTGAAGGTATCTGAAAAAATGAATCACATTGGTATACTGGCGGTAGAAATGTTCCAAACAAATGATGATGAAATTTTAATAAACGAAGTTGCTCCTCGCCCACACAATAGTGGTCATTATAGTATTGAGGCTAGTTACACCAACCAGTTTGAACAACATATTAGAGCTATTTTAAACTTGCCTTTAGGAAGTACCGAAAGTAAAGTTGCTGGCATTATGGTAAACCTTGTAGGTGCCGAAGGGTACTCTGGTGATGTTGTGTATGAAAATATGGAAGATATTTTAAAATTAGAAGGTGTTACGCCACACATTTACGGAAAAAAACAAACGCGCCCTTTTAGAAAAATGGGACATGTTACTATTGTAAATAAAGATATATCTGTTGCACGAAGTATTGCGCAACAAGTAAAAGAAACTATTAAAGTGATTAGTAAATAAAACAAAAATGAATAAAGTAGCCGTAGTAATGGGAAGTACAAGTGACCTTCCTGTAATGCAAGATGCAATTGATATATTAAAAGGTTTTGATATTGAGGTTGATGTAGATATTGTTTCTGCACACCGTACTCCAGAAAAACTTTTCGATTTTAGTAAAAATGCCCACACCAACGGGTATAAAGTTATTATTGCTGGTGCTGGTGGCGCTGCTCATTTACCAGGTATGGTGGCTTCAATGTCTCCATTACCTGTAATTGGTGTTCCTGTAAAAAGTAGTAACTCTATTGATGGTTGGGATTCTGTTTTGTCAATTTTACAAATGCCAGGTGGTGTACCTGTAGCTACTGTTGCTTTAAACGGCGCAAAAAATGCAGGAATATTAGCTGCTCAAATTATTGGCGCAAGCGATAAGTGTGTTTTAGATAAAATTATACTATACAAAGAAGGTTTAAAAGCTAAAGTTATTGAAGGAGCAGAAAAAGTAAGAAGTATGAAATAAAACATACCTATCTAAAAATTTCTCATCACCCTAATATCTTAAATATAAAAAAATGAATCCATTATTATCCCCATTTGACACTGCACCTTTTTCAGAAATAAAAAATGAGCATTTTATGCCTGCTATTACGCAAGCAATTGCTGATGCACGTGCTGAAATAGATGTTATTACGAATAATACTGAAGCTCCTACATTTACAAATACTATTGCTGCTCTTGATTATTCTGGGCATCAATTAGACCGAATATCAAGTGTGTTTTTTAATTTGAATTCTGCCGAAACAAATGAAGAGATTCAAAAAATTGCACAAGAGGTTTCTCCTCTATTATCAGAATTTGGAAATGACATTACCTTAAATGAAGATTTATTTAGGCGTGTAAAAGTAGTTTACGATCAAAAAGATAGTTTAACGCTTACTACTGAAGAACAGACTCTTTTAGATAAAAAATACAAAGGATTTAGTCGTAATGGTGCTAATTTACCGGAAGATAAAAAGAAGCGTTTGCGTGAGATTGATGCGCAACTTTCTAAACTAAGTTTAAAATTTGGTGAAAATGTATTGGCCGAAACAAATAAATTTGAGCTACACCTTACCGATGAAGCTGATTTAAATGGTTTGCCTGAAGGTGAAAAAGAAGCTGCTGCTCAAATGGCAAAAGCAAAAGATAAAGAAGGTTGGCTAGTAACTTTAGATTACCCAAGCTATATACCGTTTATGAAATATGCCACTAATAGGGCATTACGCAAAAAACTTTCATTAGCATTTGGTAGTAAAGCTTTTCATAATGATGAGTTAGACAACCAAAATAATGTACTTGAAATTGCAAAGCTTCGTTTTGAACGTGCTAACCTTTTAGGCTACAAAACGCATGCACATTTTGTATTAGAAGAACGCATGGCGCAAACACCTAAACAAGTTCATGATTTTTTAAATGAATTATTGTTGAAAGCAAAACCTGCTGCTGAAAAAGAATTTAAAGAGCTTGAAGATTTTGCAAAAGAATTAGACGGCATTGAAAAATTAGAAAAATGGGATAGCGCTTTTTACTCTGAAAAATTAAAACAAAAATTGTTTGATTTAGATGATGAAAAACTAAAACCATACTTTAAATTAGAAAATGTAATTGCTGGTGTTTTTAAAGTAGCTGAAAAATTATATGATTTACAGTTTGAAGAGGTTTTTGATGTAGATAAATATCATGAAGATGTAAAAACATACCGTATTTATGATGCTTCTAAAAACTTTATCGCCTTATTTTATGCCGATTTTCATCCAAGACCAGGAAAACGTGGAGGCGCTTGGATGACATCATTCAAATCGCAATTTGTACTAGATGGCGAAAATGTACGTCCGCATATATCAAACGTATGTAATTTCACAAAGCCTACAGAAAGTAAACCATCACTACTAACCTTTAATGAGGTTACTACTTTGTTTCATGAATTTGGTCATGGGTTACATGGTATACTAGCAAATACAGTTTACCCTGGTTTATCAGGCACATCTGTTTATTGGGATTTTGTTGAATTACCAAGCCAAGTATTAGAAAATTGGTGTTATGAAAAAGAAGCTTTAGAGCTTTTTGCTACGCATTATAAAACTGGTGAAGTAATACCTATGGAATTGGTGCAAAAAATAAAAGACTCCGCTACTTTTCAAGAAGGTATGCAAACTTTACGCCAGTTGAGTTTCGGACTTTTAGACATGTCTTGGCACGGAACGGATCCAACAAATATTAGCGATGTAAAAGCACACGAAGAAGAAGCTTTTGAAGGTACAAAATTGTATCCTGATACGGCAGAAACTTGTATGAGTGCATCATTCTCTCATATTTTTCAGGGTGGATATTCTTCTGGGTATTACAGTTACAAATGGGCTGAAGTTTTAGATGCAGATGCTTTTGCGTATTTTAAAGAAAAAGGAATTTTTAATAAAGAAGTAGCTACTAAGTTTAAAAACAATGTATTATCAAAAGGTGGTACTGAAAACCCAATGGAATTGTACAAAAAATTTAGAGGTGCTGCACCAAAAATAGAACCTTTATTAGAACGTGCTGGTTTATTATAAAGCTAGCCTTAGAACTAAAAAAAGCTCCATTACTAAAATGTAATGGAGTTTTTTTGGTTATATATATTTGCTATTGAATATTTGAAACATAGATATAATCTATTTGTGAGTATATTTTATTTAAGTATTGCAATCGCATGCCTACTTCTACATGTTCAGTAGCTTTAAATTCTAAACTTTCCGTATTGTATTTTCTATTGTAAAATCAGTTACTGTTCTGGTTAATAGAAAATAATTATCAAGTCGGTTATAAGAGTCTCCCCTAAGCTTAATAGCGTCCGAAACTAATGCTCCATTTTTAAATGTTGCTGTTCTCGCTGTTTTACCTTGAGCATTGTATGCTCCAACTTTACCATCTAACACATTATTATTTAAATTATATTCTAAAATTTTAGCATCATTTTCATCATAAGAGATTACTTCAATAAGTTTATCTGTTTTATAATTTGACGTAAGTTTATTATCGGCAATATAACTCGTGTATTCCCCCTCTAATTTATTGTTTTTATAATTTACTTTTGGTATATGTTACCATCTTCTGTATACCAAGTAACGGTACCTTCTCAAAAATCTTTATCGGCGTATTTTGAGGTGGCACTTATTTGTATGTTCCACGACATATAGTAATCTTTTACTTTAAAAACATCTTTTGCCACCACAAATGGAGGTCTAAAAAAACTAGCCTCAGATTTGCTCGCTACTTTTTTCCAATTGGTATTGTACCATAAGGTATCATTTTGAGCCAATAAATTGTGGGTTAAAAAAATGAGAAACTTGCTACTACTATTATTTTAAAATATTTCATCAGTTTTATTTGTGCATTGATATAGCACAAAAATATTAAGAAAAACTAACCGCTACACCCTTGAATTAAGGGATATTGAGTAATAAACAACCAAATACGTAGTTGAATACAACATGCTTTTTAAGATTATGTTGATTAATACTACAATAAGTTTGCGTAAATCTGTAATAAAGTAAACGTATAATCTTTTATTTTAGCAGTTATATTAGAAATAACTGTATGTATACGGTTATCCTTACGTTGTAAGTAATTCCTCTCTTCTCCAAAAAAAATAATTACTTTAGGGTAACGTTTTTACGGAAAAATTTGAATAATTTGAAAATCAACAATAAAGATACAAGTAATTGATTTTAAAAACATTAAGAAAACTTTACTCAGGATTTAAGACAAACTATCTACAAATTCACCCTGTTCATTTACAATTTGATTTCCCCATTTAGTAATTGATTCTAAAACAGGAATAAACGATTTACCAAAGTCCGTTAAGCTATAAACAACTTTTATAGGTGGTTTTTTGCCATAAACTTTTCTTGACACCAAACCATCTTTTTCTAATTGCTTTAATTGTAAACTCAAAGTCATTTCTGTTACAGTAGGCATTTCTCTACGAAGTTCACTAAACCTTTTATTTCCATCAATTAAATGATAAAGGATAACTGCTTTCCATTTTCCACCAACCAAATCCATTGTCAAACTTACAGAACAAGGATAAATTTTTCCTTTAAGTTTTACATAATTACCTATACATTCATCTTTCATAACCTAGTGTTTTTAGCCTATCAAAATAGATAGTTATTGCAAAATAACTATACTCACATTACTTTTGCAACTATAATTATTATAGTATATAAAATCAACAAAATTATGGCACTTATTATTTTAGGACATCCGACTTTTGAAAATTCATTTGCAAACAAAACAATCAACAAGGTTAGAAACTAATTTAGTGTAAACCCTAATCTTTAACTTGTGTAAACAATGTCCCTTTACAAACATATCCAAACTGTAACAAAACTCTAGATAATTCGTCACATATATAAACGAACTATTTTATGAAATTAATAAAACGAATTGTAATATCTATCGGAATTTTAATACTAATTGTGTTTCTTTTTTTGGGTTTAAAACTTGGAACAAAGTATTATAAATCTTATCAAAATTCTGAATCATTAACCAATACAACTCTAGATTATAAAATTAGCGCTGACGACTATAAGAATTCATACAATCTAAAAAATGGATCTATTATATCTAAAAAAATAATAAATCTTTCAGAAATACCACCAATTTGGAATAGCATCTCTGAAAATAATTCTTTAACAAAAAACTATAAATATTTAGATAACATTAATTTTTATGTTATTCTTTATAAGAGTGATTCTCTATTAGTGAATGGAATAATTGCTGAACCCAAAAAAGAAGGTAAATTTCCTGTAATTATTTTTAATAGAGGAGGAAATAAAGAAGTTGGAAAAATGGCTAAAGCAAAAACGCTTCATTCTTTAATACAATCGGCTTCAAAATTAGCAGACCAAGATTATCTAGTTATAGCCAGCTGTTATAGAGAAAATGATGAGTTTGGAGGTGATGACATTAAAGATGTTCTAAATTTAACAGAAACGATTAAAACAATTAAAAAAGCAGATTCAAGCCGTATTGGAATGTTTGGATGGTCAAGAGGCGGAATGATGACTTACCTATCTCTTAAATATACTAATCTAATTAAAACCGCAGTAATTGGAAATGGACCAACTGATTTAGAAAAATTAATTATTGAAAGACCTGAAATGGAAAGTTTAGTATGTGCTAAATTAATTCCACAATATAAAGAAAACAAAAGTGAAGAATTAAAAAAACGTTCTGTTTCTTATTGGGTAAACGAATTAGACAAAAATGCTAGTTTACTTATTCTTTGCGGAACCGAAGACCAGCAAGTAAACCCTAATCAAGCTGATATAGTAGCTGAAAAATTAACTAAAATAGGTTATGATTTTAAGCTTGAGAAAGTAAAAACTGACCACAAGTTTTCTAATAAAAAAAATGAGCTAAATAAGTTATTAATTAATTGGTTCAAAGAAAAATTATAAAAACACTAAGCACAACAAAGAACTGAGGTAAAAACTAACTCTTTTGTTCTTTCTAGTTCTATCAACAATTTAATAAGAATCAAACTTAAGAGAACTGAGCTAAAAAATAGCTAAATTATTATTCTATTTTTAGGTTATCTCTTAGTTTTTATTCTGGAGTATTTAAATGTTTTTAATCCACCAAATTTTCATTGTTATAAACAGACATAAAACCGTAACTTTCGACCCCAAACCAAACATGTATTAATAAGCCCATATTGTAGTATACTAAGGATATTATTTTTAATAAAATGGAAAAAATTGCAGTAATTGGTGGTTTAGGCACATTATCAGGTGGTGATTTATTTTTCAAACTTCTGAAAAATAAAGATGTATTAAAGAATCAAAAAAAATATCATTTCATATTTGAACAACAGCCTTATAGTCAAATTGAATCTGCTTTATACGAAGAGCAAGATATTAAATCTAGAAAGTTTTATACTTTTTCTATTTGTAAAAATTTTGAACAAAAAGATGTCTCTAAAATTCTACTGCCTTGTTTTGCTAGCCATTCTTTTTTAGATGAATTACAAGTAGAAACCTCTATTTCTATTATTAATATTTTTGATGCAATAACTAATTACCTGAATGCTACCTTTAAAAAAGGGGCGAAAATAGGTGTATTGACCTCTAACTTTGTAAAAGATTCTTTTTTACTAAAAAAATATTTTCAAGATTTTGAATTGGTATACCCGCCAAATCAGCCTCAATTAATGAATGCTATTTATGGTGAATTTGGAATAAAAAATGGATACTTAGATGGTTTACCTTTAGAATATATACATGAGGCTTGTATAGCTCTAAAAGAAAAAGGTTGCGAAGTAATTTTACCTTGTGTAACCGAAATTTCACTACTTGTTAATCAACTTTTAAAAAGAGGAATCCCTATTATAGATGTTAATGCAGTTTATGCAAATTATGCATTAGAAAAAGAAAATACCCTAAATACCAAACCATTTAAACTTGGCATTGTGGGTGGTGTTGGGCCTTCTGCTACTGTTGATTTTATGAATAAAATTATTCAAAACACTACCGCAAAAAAAGACCAAGATCATATAAAAATGGTGGTAGAACAAAACCCTCAAATTCCTGATAGAACAGCCAATTTAATTCAAAACCAAACAGACCCCACTATTGCATTGTTTTCAACCTGCAAAAAATTAGAAGTTGCAGGCTCAGATGCTATTGCAATACCATGTAATACGGCCCATGCCTTTGTGAAAGAAATACAAGAACACCTTAAGGTGCCAATTGTTAATATGATCACCACTACTGCTGAACATATTTTAAATAATTTTGGTAAAGAAACTAAAGTTGGGCTACTAGCAACAACAGGTACTGTACAAAGCAATGTTTATTATAATGTGCTTGTTGATTTTGGACTTCAAGTTATTATTCCTGATGAAGAACACCAAACCGCAGTAATGGAAAGTATTTATGGGCCAAAAGGAGTAAAAGCAGGTTTTACTGAAGGGGTTTGTGAAGAACACATACTTAAAGGTGCTAATTACCTTATTGAAAATGGTGCTCAGGTGATTATTTTGGGTTGTACTGAATTGCCTCTTCTATTTCCTAAAACTAAAGAACTTACATGGGGAGAAAAAACGGTTGAACTAATAGACCCAACTTTAGTTTTAGCAAAAAAAATAGTAGCTATGGCCAAAGTAACTATTTAAAAAGACGAAAACTATTTAGTTCTCGTCTTCAGGTTTCATAAATTCTGATTGATATTTTTCTAAAAATTCTTTCTGCCTTTTAATCATTTGTTTTCTTATTTCATCAATATCCATAAATTCTTTTCCAAAATCACTAGCAAAAAAATCATCATTAAAAAACTGTTTACTAAAAAGTGAATCTTGTGAAAATACATCATCAAATCCTTGATTTTTAAACTCTGAAAAATTTGTAAAAAACCTAGATTTAAATGTTTGCATTAAACTATCTTTTTCTACTTCAGAAAGGTTATTCAATTTATTTGCAGATGACCAAGAGTAAATACTATCATATTTAATTAAATTTCCATTTTCGTCAAATTGCTTATCTACGGTCCAACTACCCTTAGGTTCTTTACCTATATTTTTATTGTTTTCTGCTGTTTCTGTTTTTTTTGTTTCATTTTTTTGTCCCGTACAACTAAAACATAAAAAAACTGTAATTAGTAATAAAATATGCTTTTTCATTATTTTAAAAATTTAAGATTAAACCTCTAATAATAAACATTAATTGTTTAAGATGAGGTTGAAAACTAAGCTTCAACCTCATCAACAATATTAAACTATGAAATTTTAATTGACCTTGCAGGCTTTTGTTTTGCCTCTTCTTTTTTTGGTAAATGAATACTTAAAATACCTTCATTATAACTTGCTTCTATAGCATCTTCTTCTACAGTTTCAGGCAAACTAAAAGTTCGTTTAAACGAAGAATATCCAAATTCTCTACGCGTATAATTTTCTTCTTTCTGTTCGCTTTCTTCTTTCAACTCTGTAGAAATTGACAACATTTGGTTGTCAAGTGCAATTTGAAAATCAGATTTTTTTAAACCCGGAACTGCCATATCAACACTATAAGCATCAGCAGATTCTTTAATATTTACTTTTGGCAAAGTAATGCCTGTATTAAAATTTGAAGTAAATACAGAAGGTAGGTCTCTATTAAATATATCATCTAACCAATTAGACCACGTTGGGAAGTTTACATTTGAATTTCTGTTTGTTAAACTTCCATTTTTAGGAACAGTTACTAAATTGCTCATAATTACAAAATTTTAAATTAAACATTATTTCAAAGTTGAAATCTTAATGACATCATATTTACTATTATTACAAAAAAAATACCAAAATGAGTTCATCGTATTTTAGTTGCTAAATTTTATAAAAATTATAAGATATTTATGTCAAATATTCAGAATTAAGTTTGTTTTTATAATCTATCAAAAGTGTCAATTTGACATTTTATTTTGTAAAATTTCTGTGATGTTTATTAGTGTTATTTGTAATAAAAAAAATCAGTTGAATTAAATATTGAATATTCTGATTGGATCAATAAACCAAATAAAGCTTATATAAGAAAAGATGGAATTAGACAGGTATATTTTCAAGCTCCAAATGGGTATTGGATTGAAGTAAATGACGACGTTGTATAATCACAATAATCATTTTTTTAATTATATATTACCATAAAAAATAAAAAACCGCCTAATAGGCGGTTTTTTATTTTTTATGGTAAACGGGTTATACTAACCTATTCGAAATCACATTCTTTACCCAAGCTTTCAAACTTAGCTAACTCTTCAATTAAGCCATTGTTTACTTTTCCGAAAACTTCGTAAGCTATTTTACCTAGAGGTAAATGCACTGGAGCTTCCTCTAACTGCGCTAATTTGTAAATAGCATCAGCTGCTTTCGCAGGGTCACCTGGTTGGTTACCACTTAAATTTTGTAATCCTGTAATACGCTCACCTACTGTACTTTCGTAATCTTCAATTTTTGTGTTATCGTAAGCTGCTGAACTACCTGCCCATTCTGTTCTAAATGGTCCTGGCTCAACATTAGTTACTTTAATATTTAATGGCTTTAATTCAGCTGCTAAAGCTTCACCAATACCTTCTAAAGCAAATTTAGAACCGTTGTAAATTCCTAAACCTTGAGAACCTATACGACCCGCAATAGAAGTTATGTTTATAATATGACCTGAGCGTTGCTTACGCATTTGTGGTAATACTTCTCTAATAGTAGTTAAAACACCAAAAACGTTTACTTCAAATTGTCTTCTAACTTCTTCATCAGAAATTTCTTCAACACTACCCATAATGCCGTAACCAGCATTATTTACAACTACATCAATTTTTCCGAATTTATCAAAAATAGTTTTAACACCATCAATAATCATTTGCGTAGAAGCAACATCTATAAGTACACCAAAAGAGTTACCTGGGTTTTCTTTATTAAACTCCTCTACTTGAGCTTGATTTCTGAAAGTACCTACCACAATTTGTCCTTGTGCTAATACTTCTTTAGCTAATTGCTTACCTAATCCTGATGATATACCAGTTATAAACCATACTTTTTTGTCTGTACTCATTTTTATCTTGTTGAAAATTTGTGAAAAACCTAACTTTTTTTTACAAAAATACTAAAAGACAAATTATTAAAAGCTTCTTTTATGTGCTACTTTTAATTGTACCTATTAGAAAATTTGGTTGCTTTATTAATTACTTATAAATAATGTTGAATTAATCTATTCCTTTAAAGCTTTTTTATAAGCTTCATAACCTCCTTCAAGATTTATTACGTTGTAGCCAATAGCGTTTAATTTTATCACAGCTTTTACACTTCTACCACCTGATTTACAATAAACATAAATAGTTTCATCTTTTGAAGCCTTACTTTCAACAAGACTTATAAAATCAGGATTAAACCAATTAATATTAAAAGCTTTTGGCAAGTGTCCTGCTTCAAACTCTTCTGGTGTCCTAACATCCAATAAAATTATATTATTTAATTCTTGCTGTGAAAATTCTGTGATAGATTTCGACTTAATTTGTGAATATGCTAAACTAACAAAGAACATAAATATTAAAATTGTAGTATTTTTCCTCATAAAATTATTTTTTGTAAGTGAAATTGGACTATATTGTTTGTAAAAATTCGTGTAAATTTGAAAATTATATAAATATATGACTTCTCACTCTTTAAAACCAGATGTCTGGGTTGACCAATACGCTGATTACCTCTTTAACTATGCTGTAAGCAGAGTTAGTGATGCTGAAATTGCTAAAGATATTGTACAAGAAACTTTTTTAGCTGGGTTAAAATCAGCTAAAAATTTTAAAGGAGATGCTTCTGAACGTACATGGCTTATTGCTATTTTAAAAAGAAAAGTTATTGACCATTACCGAAAAATAAATTCTAAAAAAGGTAAAGCCGAAGTAAGAATGACATACAGTTCTAGTGTTGACAGTGAAGGCGATTGGCTCGAAGAACAAGTTGCAGACCCATTTAGCACACTTGAAAATGATGTTATTGAAAATGAAGAACTAGGTTTAGCTATTCAAGAATGCATTGTTAAATTACCAAAAAAACAAGCTCGTGTTTTTCAAATGAAAACAATTCAAGGAGTTAGTACGGAAGATATATGTAATGAATTAGAAATAAATCCGTCTAACCTTTGGGTAATGATACATAGGTCAAGGTCGGCTTTAATGGAATGCCTTAATAAAAATTGGTTCAACGTATGAATTCATGTGAAAAAGCTGCAATTATTTGCAATAAAGCTCAATATAACGAAGCTACGTTAATTGAAAAAATAAAATTAAAATTTCATATTTTTATATGTGAAAAATGTTATCACTTTTCTAAAAAAAATGCGAAGCTTACACATCTTTGCAATAAAGCAAAATTAGAAAGCTTATCTGAAAAAGATAAAGAAAATTTAAAAGAAGTTTTAAATAAAACTAGTAACGCATTGCATACAAAATAACAAACCAAAATATTGGAATAGCTTCTACCCAAAAAGAAGCAAAATATTTTTTTTGATTTCTTCTTGTAGTATACATTAAGATACCTAGAGCTAAAAATAGAATGCCTTTAGCTATAACATCTATAATTTTAATATCTTCTTTTAAAAAGGTAAGGGTATAGAAAATTAATGTCGCAAATGAACCAAAAATTATTGTTTTGGTTACTCCAAAACGTTGCGGAATTGTTCTAAGAGAAAGGTCATCATACTTTAAATCTCTTATTTCAAAAGGTACTAATAATATTAGCACTAATAAAAAGCGCTGCAAGCTTTCTATAATAATATTTCTACTTATTGGAATTAATGATTCTACCGCAGGAAGTATCACTGTTGAGCCAGCCCAAACAAGTGCTACGATAAATATTTTTAGCCCTCCTAAACTTCTTAAATTTTTAGCATGCGGAAGTACAGGTACGGCATACATTGCTGTCATTAATATTACAATCGCCATAAAAACTAATGCATTTCTATGTAAAAAAAACACATGATACATAGCTATTAGCAATGAGATAATACTAACAACTTGAATATTTTTATGATGCCTCTTAGCTACCATAAAATACTTTTTAGCCTCCACTCCGTATTTCACAAAATTATAAGCAGTAATGGTACCAAAAAAAACAAAATAATTTAAATGATAATCAATTTGAATACCTAAAATAATATCTGTTACATACAACAATGCAAGTACCGATAAGGAAACATGAAAACTTGCATTTAAATAAAAATCAAAAAGTTGTTTTATAAACTTCATCATGCTAAAATAAGTAAACTGTTTATAACCTGCATTTTTAGTTAAAAACTTTAGCTGAAGGCCTTGGTTAAATCGGTAACATTACAATAATTAATTGTTATTTTTGCTCGACTAATTTTACGTAAACTAATTGCTTAATGAAGACAGACGTGTTTGCTTTACGCCACATCGGCATAAGAGAAGAAGACCTTCAGCATATGTTAAAAACAGTTGAGGCTGAAAATCTTGACCAGTTAATATTTGAAACTATTCCAAATGATATTCGATTAAAAGAATCTTTAAACTTAGATAAAGCTTTAAGTGAGTATGAATTTTCAAATCACCTTCAAAAATTAGCAGCTAAAAACAAGGTGTTCAAATCTTATATAGGTTTAGGATATCATGAAAGTTTAACGCCTGCCGTTATTAAAAGAAATATTCTTGAAAACCCAGGTTGGTATACCGCTTATACTCCATACCAAGCTGAAATTGCTCAAGGTAGACTAGAAGCTTTATTGAATTTTCAAACAATGGTTTGTGACCTAACTGGAATGGAGTTAGCTAATGCTTCACTTTTAGATGAAAGTACTGCTGCAGCTGAAGCCATGACCATGCTTTTTGAAGTAAGAAGTCGAAATCAGAAAAAAAATGAAGTTGTTAAGTTTTTTGTTTCTGAAGAAATATTACCACAAACATTATCATTACTACAAACAAGAGCAACACCTTTAGGTATAGAACTTGTTGTTGGTAATCATGAAAAATTTGATTTTAGTGATTCTTTTTATGGTGCTATTTTGCAGTACCCTGGCAAACATGGTCAAGTTAATGATTACACTAGTTTTGTTGCTAAAGCCAATGAAAACGAAATTAAAGTTGCCGTAGCTGCTGATATATTAAGTTTGGTTTCATTAACCCCACCTGGAGAATTTGGTGCAGCTGTTGTAGTTGGTACCACACAACGTTTTGGTATTCCCTTAGGTTACGGTGGCCCACATGCCGCTTTTTTTGCTACAAAAGAGGCTTACAAAAGAAATATTCCTGGTCGAATTATTGGTATTACTAAAGATACTGATGGCAACCCTGCATTACGTATGGCGCTACAGACTAGAGAACAACATATTAAAAGAGACAAAGCAACTTCTAATATCTGTACTGCACAGGTGCTATTAGCTGTAATGGCCAGTATGTATGCTGTTTATCATGGTCCAAAAGGATTAAAATATATAGCAAACAAAGTACATAGTGCCGCTACTACACTTGCAGATGCACTAGAGCAACTAGGTTTATACCAAATTAATACTTCTTATTTTGATACCATTGTTGTAAAAACAGATGCACAAAAAGTAAAAGTTATCGCTAAAAAACAAGAGGTTAACTTTTTATATATAGATGATGAGACTATTGCTATTGCTGTTAATGAAGCTACTTCATTGTACGATCTTCAAAATATTATTGAAATTTTCGCTGAAGCATTAAATAAAGAACAAATTAAAATTGATACTTTAATTGATACTAGTGCAATACCTTCTGAAACAAAAAGAACGAGTACTTTCTTAGAGAACGAAGTTTTTAATTCGTATCATTCAGAAACAGAAATGATGCGCTATATTAAAAAATTAGAGCGTAAAGATTTAGCATTAAACCATTCAATGATTTCGTTAGGTTCTTGTACAATGAAATTAAATGCTGCCTCTGAAATGTTACCGTTAAGTAATGCTAACTGGGGGAATATTCACCCATTTGTTCCTATTGAGCAGGCAGAAGGATACCAATTAATGCTTAAAGAACTTGAAAAAAATTTAAATGTAATTACTGGTTTTGCAGGTACATCATTACAACCAAATTCTGGTGCTCAAGGTGAATATGCTGGTTTAATGGTTATTAGAGCTTACCATAAAGCAAATAACGAAGCTCATAGAAATATCTGTTTAATTCCTGCTTCGGCACACGGTACAAACCCTGCATCTGCAGTAATGGCTGGTATGAAAGTTGTTGTTACTAAAACAGATGAAAAAGGCAATATTGATGTTGCCGATTTAGAAGAAAAAGTTGCAAAGCATGCAGATCATCTTGCCGCTTTAATGGTCACTTACCCTTCTACTCATGGCGTTTTTGAATCATCAATAAAACACATCACTAAATTAATCCATGATAATGGTGGTCAAGTTTATATGGATGGAGCAAATATGAATGCACAAGTAGGATTAACAAACCCTGCTACAATTGGTGCTGATGTTTGTCACTTAAACCTTCACAAAACCTTTGCAATACCTCACGGTGGTGGTGGCCCTGGTGTTGGCCCAATTTGTGTAGCACCTCAACTTGTACCTTTCTTACCAAGCAACCCTGTAATAAAAACGGGTGGAGAAAAAGCTATTTCTTCAATTTCTGCCGCACCTTGGGGTAGCTCTTTAGTTTGCTTAATATCGTATGGCTATATAAAAATGCTTGGCGAAAAAGGATTAAAAAACTCAACAATCAATGCTATTTTAAATGCTAATTATATTAAAAATCGCTTAAATGGTAATTTTGATGTATTGTACACCGGAGAAAAAGGGCGTGCAGCACATGAAATGATTATTGACTGTAGACCATTTAAACAAAAAGGTGTTGAGGTTACTGATATTGCAAAAAGATTGATGGATTATGGTTTTCATGCACCAACAGTATCATTCCCTGTTGCCGGAACTTTAATGATTGAACCTACTGAAAGTGAGGGATTAGCTGAATTAGATCGTTTTTGTGATGCAATGATTGCTATTAGAAAAGAAATTAATGAAGTAACGGACAGTAATGACACCAATAATGTTTTAAAGAATGCGCCACATACTTTAAAAATGCTTACAGCTACAACTTGGGAGTTTCCATATAGTAGAGAAAAAGCTGCATTTCCTTTAGATTATGTTTCGGATAATAAGTTTTGGCCATCAGTTAGAAGAGTTGATGATGCCTATGGAGATCGTAATTTAATATGTACTTGCGCCCCTATTGAAGCTTATATGTAATTTTAAAAAACTCAATAAAATAAGTATCTAAGCGTCTTTTTTTTCAAAAAAAAAGACGCTTATTTTTTCAGCTACACACTTACTTTAAAAATTGAACATCGTTATAATTATTATGCACGCATAGCAACAGTGATCAATTTTGAATATATTTATAAATCTTTACAAGAAGCATAAAAAATGAAAATTGGAATTACTGGAACAGGTTCATATATACCTTCTGTTTTAACTAAGAATGATGATTTTTTAAATCATAAATTTTTAAACAATGACGGTTCACCATTTGCATACGCAAATGATGTTATTATAGAAAAATTTAAAGCTATAACAGGAATCTCAAACCGAAGGTACGTCTCTGATGATCTTAACACTTCTGATATTGCTTTTTTAGCTGCTGAAAAAGCTATTGCAGATGCTAATCTTGACAAAGAAACTTTAGATTATATTATAGTCGCACATAATTTTGGCGATGTAAAACACGGACAATCACAAGGAAATACTTTACCAAGTTTAGCCACTAGAGTAAAACATCTTTTAAAAATTAAAAACCCTAAGTGCGTTGCTTATGACATTCTTTTCGGGTGTCCTGGTTGGGTGCAAGGAATGATACAAGCTAATGCTTTTATAAAAAGTGGAATTGCTAAAAAATGTTTAATAATTGGAGCTGAAACATTGTCAAGAGTTGTTGATGATTATGATAGAGATACCATGATTTATTCTGATGGTGCAGGCGCTACAATTCTAGAGGCTTCATCTGATGATAACGGTGAAGTTATAGCTCATGCTTCAGCTACTTATTCTTATGATGAGGCTAACTATTTATTCTTCGGAAAATCATACGCAACAGAAGATACATCTGGCACTAATTACATAAAAATGCACGGTCGTAAAATTTACGAATTTGCAGTTACAAATGTTCCTAAAGCTATGAAAGAATGTTTAGATAGTAGTGGACTTACTATTAATGATGTTAAAAAAATATTCATTCATCAAGCTAATGAAAAAATGGACGAAGCTATTGTAAAACGTTTTTATAAAGCATATGGCTTAAAAATGCCTGAAGGTGTTATGCCCATGAACATTAAAGAATTAGGAAATAGCTCTGTAGCTACCATTCCGACATTATTTGATATGGTAAAACATGGAAAATTAGAAAACCAGAGTATTACGAAAGGAGATGTTGTTATATTTGCAAGTGTTGGCGCAGGTATGAATATAAACGCCATTGTTTATAGATATTAACACACTTTTTAATGTACGAAAATAATTTTCCGAGCAAGCGTTTTAAGCATACATTACAATTTCTTGAAAAACATATTTCAACTGAGCGTTCTATTCTAGATTTAGGTGTAGAAAATCCTTTTTCTAAAATAATGAAAGAGCAAGGATATACTGTTGAAAACACTAAAGGAGAAGATTTAGATCTTGATTATACTTCCGTTTTTAATTCAAATGCTGAAGTAGTTACCGCTTTTGAAATATTTGAACATCTAATTGCTCCATTTAATGTTTTAAGAGAAATAAAAGCAAATAAATTAATCGCTAGCATACCTATGCGTTTATGGTTCTCGCCTGCTTACCAAAGTAAAACTGATAAGTGGGATAGGCACTACCATGAATTTGAAGATTGGCAATTTGACTGGCTTTTAGAAAAAGCAGGATGGAAAATTATTGATAGAGAAAAATTTACCAATCCTACAAAAAAAATTGGCTTTCGCCCTTTACTTAGAAAGTTTACACCTCGATACTATATTATTTATGCCGAAAGAATATAAAAAAAGCTTTTCTGGGCATTTAGCACAAATACCCAAAAAAAGCAATTTAACACTGAAATTAAATCTTAATTAATACGCTTCAAGCTCTCTTAACTTTATTAAAGCTTCAGATTTTGAATTTACATTTAGTTTTAGATATATATTCTGGATGTGAAAATTTACAGCACTTGCAGTAATAAATAACCTTTCTGCAATTGATTTATAGGTACCTCCTTGACTTAAGAAATCTATAATTTGATTTTCTCTTTTTGAGAATGAATCATAATTTTTACGCTGAAACATTGCCATTACTTTTTTAGCTATATCACTACTTATTGCCGCTCCTTCTTCTTTTACTCCGTCTAAGGCACTATATAATCTATGCTCAGTAACAGGTTTGGTTAAATAACCATTAGCACTGTTTTTGAATGCTTTTTTTACTAGTTCAAAATCATTATTGGAACTTATCATAATCACTTTTACTTCTGGGTCAATTTTTCTAAAGTGATAAATACCATCAATACCTCCTATATCAGGTATTGCAACTTCTGAAAGAATAATATCGGGTTTTACATCATTATAATGTAATAATGCTTCGCTAACAGACGTATAAATACCTGCTAAAGAATAATCTGCATAATTTTTAAAATAGGTTTGGTAATCTTTGTGAAATTCTAAATCATTGTCAATTACCATGATTTTTAAGTTGTTTGATTTCATAATGTGGGGGATTGGGGTTACTATTATAACTATAAAAAACAGCATAATAGCAACATTAATATTCAAATAAAATTTAACTAAAAATCAAGACATAGGTCGCCTGCATCAACTCTGAAAGAGAGTTAAGTAAAGACAGTTTTTTACTAGAGCATATAATGATATTGTACTTATATCTTTATATAACTTGCGTAAAATTGGGGTTTAATAAAATGTCTTTGATTTACAAAAACTATTGATTTTTTTTATTAACTAATAAGATTAGTTTGATCAATATTTTCTTTAGGAAGTACTAAAGGTTTTGTTCTCGTATTAAAAAGGACTTGGGTATCCTTTTTAAAAATAGGGGAGTTAAAATTTTTCATAATTTGGGGTTTGGGTTTTAATTCTGTAATTTTTTGTTATAAGCTTACTTTAATTAAACTGTTAATAATTATTTTAACATCAATTTCAAAACAAGATATTTTAATTAAAAACATAACTTGTTATCTATTAACAATAATAAAAGTAATAAAATATTAGAGGTTACAAAACAATATCGGTAGGTTTTTTCTTACTAAATTAATTTATACGCACAAATAAACATGTCATTCGTCTATAACAATGTACCATACAACCTCTAATCGACGAAATTCAATAGGGTGCAGTTCATCGAAAAGATTTTTAAAGAGAATTTAAAAATCAAAAAAATCCGCTAAAAACATCAAAAATAGTTTTTACACTAATGATGCTCTAGCGGAATTTTACCAAATCAATCCTCTAATTAGTACCCAAAATACCAACCAAACTTGTAAATATTTTTACTCTTCGTACATGTTTGATGCAGTTGCATTATTAAGGTTATCAACCTGCATAATCCATTTCTCATCATTGTACTGTCCATTTAAATTAGTCCCGTAAGCCATTTCTGCATCTTGTCTGAAATCAAAATCAGCTAAATAAACATAATACAAACCGTTTTCTTTATTGTAAAATTGCTTTGCGTTTAACCCCTTATCTTGCAAAGATTCCATAAAAGCAGTTAAGTATTTTTTAGTCTTATACACATTCGCAATTACATAATACCCTGATTTTACCCCAATAATATCAGCTTGATTAAGTACTTTTATAGGTAATTTCTCGTATACCTTTGTTTGTGAATTGTCTTTTTTATTGTTTAATGTATAAGACTTTTTAGTATTTACTTGATTTGATGCTACTACTGAAGTTGCCCCCTGCTCCTTCGCTTTTGCATTTTTAATTTCATTTTTCAAGATGCGTACTATAGCTTCAAACCTCTGATCAAATTCTTCATTTCTTGCCGCTTCAATAGAATCTTGTCTTAATAATATTTCATCTAAAATTAAGCTGTTTTGATATGCTAATGAATTTTGATCTTCTACTACAGTAGTACTTGCCACTCCAACCCCAGAGTTTTTTCTTGGCATAGATCTACTGCTTCTCCTTTTACTTTTATGACTTTTTGGTGTGCTAATTTCTATTGTTTCCGTTGATTTGGTTTCATTATTTTCTTGATTAATTGTTTCCTTTGTTTTATTTTGATTTTCCATTAGTCTTAAAATCTGCTCTTCATAATTTCTAATAATAGCATCTACCTTACTATCTTGAGAATTATCTGCATAATCAGCTAATGTTTTTTTATTGTTCTTAAATGTATATGCTACTGAAAGTTCATGATTCCATCCTAAATCTGCTTCATCTTCCACCACATCTTTTTCCATTAGGTACCCTAATGACATTTTATTACTTAAGTTAAATCCAAAACCCATTGATAAACCATATTCATCATCTAAAGTAGATTGTAACCAACCAAATTTTGGCATTTCTAAAACTACAGAACCCACATAAGATATTGCAGTATCTTCACCTTCACTTATTTGTAATAATGGCGTTAAACGTGCATTAGCAAATAAACCTCTTGTAACACCAAATAAATGTGTGTATTGCACTGAGGCTTGTACACTTTTTGTTGTGAAATTTGTCAAAATTGAATTAGTTGTCTGGTTATATTTCAATAAATCTTGAGCATATAAACTAAAATCAAATTTTCCTACAGATAGCGTAACTCCAGGTTGAATCGCAATTTTGCTTTGTTTTTCAATATTTGCTAATGAAGGATCACTCGAATCAGCAACTACTCTGCTACTATCTAACCCATCACTAAAATAAGTAACATTAGTACCAAACGTTAATGAACTTTTCTCACCTAATTGAACCGCTGTGGCGTAATTAGCATTAAAACCGAACTCTTGAACAACACCCGACCATTGACTATAAATACCTATACCTAATGCTGTATGGTCATTTAACTTATTACTAAAACCTAGAAAGTAGTTTTGATTGTTATCTTCAAAAGTTGTGTACTGGTTTCTATGTAATATATTAATGTATGACTTGTTTTCTCTAACCAATGAAAATGTAGGGTTAATTAAAAACCTATTAAAAAACAATTGGTTGTGGTATGTAGTTTTAGAACTGAAATCTGAAACAGTTTCTTGCGCAAATATAGTTTGCATACCAAATAGTAAAACTAATGTAAGTAGTATGAAAAATTTATTTAATTGTGGGGTTGCGTTGTTCATGATTACAAATTTTAATGTGAGAATGTGATTTAAACTTTATTACCAGTTAAAGTTGTGGGGCAAAGCAACTGGTTTATTTATCTTCAAAAACAGATGTTGAATATTTTATTTTAGAATCAATATTCAAGGCTTCTAAACTGTTAAACTCTTTTCTGTTTTCTGATGCTTTTGAATATGCATAATTTACTTTTTCAACAACATCGTTATCTTTTCCTCGGTTCAACTGTACATAGCCAACACCTTTTTTATTCATAATGTCTAATGAAAAATCATCATCGTCACTATTGATGGGACTTCCAAGGTTAACACTCCAGCCAACCTTGTTCTTTGCTACTTCAGCCAAATAGACATCTAGTCCCCCATAACCTTTATGTCCATTTGATGCGAAGAAAAGCGTTGTCCCTCCCACAATATTTGGATACAAATCATCTTGATTCGTATTAACTTTTTCTCCTAAATTTTTAGCTACACCAAAAGTTCCATCTCTTTGAATATCTGCAACGTAAATATCAAATTTCCCAAAACTTCCTGGCATATCTGAAGCAAAAAATAATCTTTTACCATCTTCTGAAATTGCAGGGTGCATTGAAGATGAATTTGTAGGACTAAGAGCAACTTCTTCTATTGTTGTCCATTTTCCTGATATTTTTTCTGCTTTATATATTTTATGTACTATTTCTTTTTTTGAAAAAACACCGTATAAAGGCTTTACTTCTACTGCTTTAGTGTAGTATGCTGTTCTGCCATCAGTTGTTACAGCAATTTGAGCTGTATTTTCATTCATTTTTTTAGATGACTTTTTAACTTCTCTTGCCACAAAAGCTTCTAAATCTTCTGTTGAAAAACTATTAGCTGTTTCAATTGGTAAATACTTTGAAGCTTTATCAACTTTATAATCAGCTCTCATTTCTGACAACCAATCTCCAGTATCTTTATATTCTTTAAAAACTGTATTACTAACTACTTGCTTTGCATAATTAAAACGTTTGTAATAACCATCACTAATTGTATCATCATTATTCATTTCGAATAACTTCATATACCAGTAAATTGCAGCTTCATAATTCTCGCTTAAGAAATTCGCATTTCCTAAATCTTCATAAATGGCTTTTTCTTTATAGCCTAATTTTTTTAGTTCTAAATAATTTTGTTCACGTTTCTCTTTTTCAATAATCTCAGATTGAGTTAATGTAGAGTTTTGAGCAAAAACAGCAGTATTACAACTTGTAATTAATGCTATTAAAAACATGTGATAAATAAGTAGTTTTTTCATAATAATATCGATAAAGGGTTAATATCTTAGACAAAATTCACGAAATATTTCTGTGTAATGCCTATTAATATTTCATAGGTTTTTTGAAAAAAAGTGTATTTCATCGAAAAAACATACTTTTAAACGTATTTTTAAACAAAAAAGAGCTTAAAATTCTTTAAAAAACTAATAAAAAATTAATAAAAATGTCAAATTTCAGTACAAAAGAGTGCTTTGATATATATCTTTGACTTTTTATACAAAATGGACTATTATATCATTATTCCTGCACACAATGAAGAAGCTTTTTTAGAAGGTGCATTACAATCTATTCTTGATCAAAAATTACTACCTAAAAAAGTGGTATTAGTTAATGACAACTCTACCGATAAAACGGAATTAATAATGGATAAGTTTATTGAAAAGAATCCTTTTTTTACAAAACTCAATACAACTTCATCTACAGAACACATGCCCGGAAGTAAAGTGATCAATGCTTTTAATAAAGGTTTAGCTTTACTTGATGATCAGTATGATTTTATTGTAAAACTTGATGCTGATATACTTTTACCTGATATTTATTTTGAAAAAATTGCTTCTATATTTAAAAACAATGAAAATGCAGGTGTTGTTGGTGGTTTTATTTATGAAAAAAATAAAAAAGGGAAATGGGAACTTAACCATACTATGAATAAAGATCATGTAAGAGGAGCGTTTAAGGCGTATTCTAAAAAATGTTTTAAAGCTATTGGTGGTTTAAAAAATGCTATGGGTTGGGATACTGTAGATGAACTTTTAGCTCAATACCATGGTTTCTCAATTATAACTATTGATGATTTACGTGTAAAACACTTACGCCCTATTGGTGTAGCTTATAATAAAAAAGCAAAATTACTGCAAGGTAAAGCCATGTACACCATGCGATATGGTTATTTAATTACACTTATAGCATCATTAAAGATGGCTATGAAACAAGGTAAAACAAATGCTTTTTTTGATAATATGAGCGGGTATAAAAAAGCTGAAAAAGAAAAAGCCCTCTTTCTAGTTACACGAGAAGAGGGCCAATATATTCGTAACCTACGTTGGAAAGGAATAAAAAAACAATTGTTTTAATTATTTAATTACATCAACAATTGGGTTTCCTGTTGTTCCATTAGGAAAAGCTACACCTAACATTGCCGCAATTGTAGGTGCTATATCTGGAATTTCTGTACGCTCGTAAGTTTCACCTTTATTAATACCTTTTCCGAAAAACAATAAGGGTACATGGGTATCATAAGGGTATGGTGAACCATGTGTTGATCCTGTTTTAGAATAGGTGATATAATCTGGCTTATAAACTAGCAATACATCTCCTGATCTTTGTTGGTTATAGCCCATTTGCAATATAGAAGGTATTCCTTTTGTGTATTGATTTTTCCACATCTGCTCTCCAGTATATATTCTATCACACATACCATAGGTCATAATTTCTTTAGCCAATTGCTCTTCAACAGTACTTAGTGATAAGTCTAAATTTTTTACAATTTTATAATCTAAAAAAATCTGCTCATTTGATATATTTCTAACAATATCTGTAGTACCATAAGTATATTTTAAAAACTCATTTAATTTAGATTTAAATTGATCCTTATTTATATATCCTGCTGGTATTTTTTGATCTTTTAAGTATGAAGGAACTTCAACTGCGGCATGATCAGCTGTTAAAAAAACAGTGTATTCACCTGCTCCAACTTTTTTATCTAAAGCATTTAACAACCTTTCTAGATCTGCATCTAACCTTAAATAAGTATCTTCAATTTCTTTAGAACCAACACCAAATTTATGTCCTACATAATCAGTACTAGAAAAACTAATCGCTAAAAAATCTGTAATATTATCTGTCCCTAATTTTTCACCATCTAAAGCTGCAAGGGCAAAATCTGCAGTTATACTATTACCATATGGTGTCGATTTTATTATATCAAATTGACCGTTTGCATCCCACAATGTTGGCAAATCATGAGGAAAAGCTGAATTAACCTCACCTTTAAACAAACCTTCATAAGCATTAGCATCTGTACCGCTTGATGTATAGCTTGAAATATTTTTTAAAGTATTCCATGGTTTTTTATATGCTTCTGCCACATCAGAATTATTGAAATCAACAACCCATTGTGGTAATTTATCCATATAATATGAACTTGTCACCCAACTACCTTCATCTTTTCCATAAAACCAATATGCGCCATTAGCGGTATGTCCACCTGGTAAAACAGCACCTCTATCTTTTAGAGCTACAGCAATAACCTTACTTTGCATTTGATTATGCAGTCTTAATTCATCAGTAATTGTTGTTACATTATTACGAAAAGGAGACATCTTACCAGCATCAGACGTTGTACCTACTGAATTATATGAATCATCTTCAACGCAGTATACACTTTTATTTAAATTTTTATCATACCAATCATTCGCAATAATACCATGTGTGGCAGGTGTTGTACCTGTGTAAACTGATGTGTGACCAGGAGCCGTTTTGGTTGGGGCATAGTTAAAATGATTGTTCTTACAATTAAAACCATCATTTACCAATCTTTTAATACCTCCATCACCATATTGATCCCAAAAACGAGTGATATAATCAAAACGCATCTGATCTACAATAATACCTACAACTAGCTTAGGTGAGGTATAAGGTGCTGTTGGAGCAATTTCCACAGCTTCTTGTTTTTTATTTTTTGATTTACGTTGTGCATTAAGTGATACACTAGTAATAAACATAAACGCTGTAACAAATAGTACAGCACAATTACTCTTATTCATAAAATAGATTTTGTGCCATAAAATTAATTAAATAAACCTTATTGTAATTGAATAAATAGTTAAATGAATTTTAATACTTAATGTTCTTTTTTATAATTAGAACTCACTTACCATTTAATATTATTATTTTTACAATAACTAGATTAATTTTTCCAATGAACTACCTAGCATCTATTGGCAGTTATTTTATTATGATTCGTGAGGTTTTT
This sequence comes from uncultured Cellulophaga sp., assembly GCA_947496695.1. GTDB lineage: Bacteria > Bacteroidota > Bacteroidia > Flavobacteriales > Flavobacteriaceae > Cellulophaga. The sequence continues at coordinate 359,660 of CANMEI010000003.1, forward strand.
AAAAAACCTACAAAATGGAGAATAATGAAATCGCTTATTTTAAAAGAGATAGACGAGTTAATTTTTGGCTCTCTTGGCATTATCATATTTATTTCTTTCTTTATCGGGGGTGTTGTTTCCATTCAAACAGCATTAAATATTACAAACCCTTTAATACCAAGAAACTTAATAGGTTTTGCGACAAGACAGTCTGTAATATTAGAATTTGCCCCGACTTTTACTTCTATAATTATGGCTGGCAAAGTAGGCTCTTATATTACTTCTAGTATTGGAACTATGCGAGTAACCGAACAAATTGATGCACTTGAAGTAATGGGTGTAAACTCATTAAACTACTTAGTATTTCCTAAAATAATTGCACTTCTATTTTATCCGTTTGCAATTGCTGTGGCTATGAATGTTGGTATTTTTGGCGGTTGGATGGCTGGTGTATTTGGTGGCTTTAGTACAAGTGCTGATTTTGTTGAAGGTATTCAATTAGATTTTATCCCTTTTCATGTTACCTATTCTTTCATAAAAAGTATACTTTTTGCTTTTATTATTGCAACAATACCTTCTTTTCATGGATATTATATGAAAGGTGGTGCACTAGAAGTAGGTAAAGCGAGTACCACTGCATTTGTCTGGACAAGTGTTGTAATTATTATCGTCAACTACATATTAACACAACTTTTACTAGGCTAATGATTGAAGTAAACGATATACACAAATCTTTCGGAGAGAATAAAATTTTAAAAGGTGTTTCTACATCTTTTGAAAAAGGAAAAACTAACCTTATTATTGGACAAAGTGGTTCTGGAAAAACGGTATTTTTAAAATGCTTATTAGGCTTATTTGAACCTGAAAATGGTTCTATTTGTTATGACGGGAGAACATACTCAAGCCTTAGTGGTAATGAAAAACGTAACCTCCGACAAGAAATGGGAATGGTATTCCAAGGGAGTGCTTTGTTTGATTCAATGACCGTAGAAGGCAATGTTATGTTTCCTTTAGAGATGTTTACAAAACAATCACAATCTGAAATGCAAGACAGGGTAAATATTGTTTTAAAACGTGTTAACCTTATTGACGCACACAATAAATACCCTTCTGAAATATCTGGTGGTATGCAGAAAAGAGTAGCTATTGCCCGAGCAATTGTAATGAACCCTAAATATCTTTTTTGTGATGAACCAAACTCTGGTTTAGACCCAAAAACTGCAATACTTATTGATAATCTTATTCAAGAAATAACTGAGGAATATGATATTACTACCGTAATTAATACACATGACATGAATTCAGTTATGGAAATAGGTAAAAAAATAGTATTCTTAAAAAATGGTTTTAAAGAATGGGAAGGAACTAACAAGGAAATTTTTAAGACAGATAATGCTGCTGTAACCGATTTTGTATATTCATCTGAACTATTTAAAAAAGTTAGACAGATGTATCTTGAAGAAAGAAATTAATTTGAAACTTCTCTAACCTGAATTTTTTGATCTTTTAATCGCAACTTCAGCCAATCTGTTATTTTTTTAATATCAGCTTCTTTATCTTTATTTTTTGTTTTCGGTTTCCAATTAACTTCAAAAACAGGAATGGTATCTGTTTTTTTAAAATCGGTTCTAATTGTATACGAATACCCTATTGAGGCTAAATTCTCATAATTAACTTTTACCTCTGCACTAACTTCTTGAAAAGGAATTTGTTTTGACACTAATTTTTGAAGTTGAATAAGTTCTGTTTCTAACAGAAGTATTTTCTCTTCTTTACCCATTAACTCAGCTTTTTTCGATTGATAAAGTTCTTCAACATATTTCATTTGATCTACTTCTTCATTTTTAGAGCCTTGAATTATTTTAAGTTTTGTGTTTTTTAATTCTTTAAATTTTTCGTTTTTCGTTAAATTCCAGCTAGAAATAATATTATCAGGCACTAATTCTTCACCCATAAACATTACTTCAATTACAGATTCTTTTGCATCTTCTTCGCTCCCAAAAATCATTTCATATAATGATCTGTCACCACCGTGATACTGAATATTTGTTAGGTTATCTAAATACAAGCCATTACCTGAAAATTGATATTTTGCAATATTTTCCGATATAAACTCTCTTGCTTGACTTTTGTAATTCGATTCTTTCCATGCTTTATAAAAAGTCCAACTAGCAGGGACCATAACTAATATTGCAACTAAAGATGCTATACGACTAATAAATCTACGCCTTTCAGAATTTGCATAACGCACCATTGGAAAACGCAATATTTTTATAACTAAAAATGTAGCAAGACCAATAAAAATAGTGTTTATAGTAAATAAATACATGGCACCACTAGCATAATCCCAATTACCTATTGCTAAGCCAAAACCTACAGTACATAAAGGTGGCATTAATGCTGTAGCAATTGCAACACCAAAAATTACACTTGCAATAGTTCCTTTTTTAGCTCTTGCTATAACCAGTGCTAAACCACCAAAAAAAGCGATTAACACATCACGAATATCTGGTGCTGTACGTGCTAAAAGTTCAGAAGACTCATCACGAAGTGGGAAAAACTTAAAAAACAAAAAAGCAGTTAAAATACTTAATACTACCATTACTCCAAAATTCTTTAGAGAACGACGTAAGGTATCAATATCATTAATTGCTAATGATAGACCCATTCCTAAAATAGGACCCATTAAAGGCGATATTAACATGGCACCAATTACAACCGCTGTAGAATTGGCATTTAAACCTATAGATGCAATAAATATAGAACAGATCAAAATCCAAGATGTATGCCCTTTAAAGGGTATATCAGCAACAATAGATTCACGCGTAGCTTCTTGATCTGTGTTATTTCGAATATCTAATAACTCAGATAGAAACCCTTTCGTTGATTCTATCAGTCCTTTAAAATCTTGTTTTACCTCATCCCCTTTATCTTTTTCATTACTATTAGGGGCTATATGATCTTTATCTATATTTTCACTCATATACTAGGTATATTGTTTCCCAAATTTTTCTTTTACTTTCACAAGAACTTGTTTAATATCTTGCTCTTTAGATTTTGGGTAGATTAATAAAACATCTTCTTTATCAACAATTATATAATCACTTAAACCATCAACAACAACAACTTTATCTTTTTGAGATCTAATCATATTACCATTGGCATCTTCTGTCAATAATTTGCTATTTACTACAGCATTATTATTTTCATCTTTATCTAACTTATCATAAAGAGAACCCCACGTACCTAAGTCATTCCAATCAAAAGTTGCTGGTTGCACATAAATACTTTTTGAGTTTTCTAATATGGCATAATCAATAGAGATATTTTCAGCCTTTGGATAATATTCATTTATAAATTCTTGTTCAGCAGGAGTATTATAAACTGGTATCCCTTTTTCAAATAGTTCGAATTGTGTATGTTGATAACTTTTGAAAGCATCAACAATAGTTTTTACACTCCACATAAATATACCTGCATTCCAAAGAAAATTACCTTGGGCTAAAAAATCTTTTGCAGTTTCATAATCTGGTTTTTCTCTAAACTGATTAACCTTTTTTAAACTATCAGCACTAGCCTTATCAAACTCAATATACCCAAAACCTGTATTTGGAAAAGTTGGCTTAATACCTAATGTACATAAAGAATTTTCTTCTTCACATTTATCAAAACAAGCTTTTACATCATTTGCAAATGCTGTTTCATCTTCAATCCAGTGATCACTAGGTGCCACAATCATTACGGCATCCGGATTTTGTTTTTGTATTTTTAAAGAAGCATATAAAATACAAGGAGCTGTATTACGCATTGCAGGTTCTAAAACTACTTGTTCTTGTTTTACCAATGGCAACTGTTCTAAAACTAGATCATTATAACGCTCATTAGTTAATATTAAAATATTTTCGGTTGGAACAAATTTATTTAATCGTTGAAATGTTTTTTGAATCAAAGTATCACCAGTTCCTAACATATCATGAAACTGTTTTGGATATTCTGATGTACTTACAGGCCAAAATCTTGAACCTACTCCACCTGCCATTAAAACTGCGTAATAATTCTTATTCATAATTTTTTAGTCTTTTATTAATTCTACTTCTGCATTAGGTTGAAACAAATAAGTTTTACCTGTATTCACCTCTATACATTCGTATCTTTTTATTTTTCTATTACCTTTTTGAAAAATACGCCCGTTATTAATCCTAAAAACACTTCCGATAGGTAACTCAAAAACGTATGTATTATCTTTTAATTGTGTGTCATACTGCTTTAAAGCTATTGACAATTTAGCATCTGTATCACTACTCGCCGATGGGTTTCTAAAATGATTAGCTACTAATGATAATACTTTATTAGGAAAAACTTCTGGCCGTATAAATGGCAACATTAATACTTGAAAAGTCTTTTTCCATTCTAAACCATGAGGTTTAATATTTCGTCCGTATTTTTCAAAAGCAACTAAATGAGCTATCTCATGAACCAATGTAATTAAAAATCGATACTTATTTAAAGATGCATTGACTGTAATTTTATGAGTACCATCGGGTAATCTTCTATAATCACCATGGCGCGTAACACGTTGATTTACTATTTTTAAATTAACACTATTTTCCTTTATTAATCCAATACATAAATCTACAGCTCTTTCAGGAAGGTATTTTTCAAGTGTCCTACGCATAAAACAAAAATAACATAAATATCAAATAATTAGCGAAATGCATTTTATTTAATATAAATATAATAACAGACTTCTTTACTAAGTTTAATTATCGTAGAAACGGACTAAAACATAGCCGTTTCTTGTTTTTTTATAATGATTTCCGTTCCAAAAATAGTATCGTTTACCTTTTACCCTCACTACACGGTAAACTGCTGGCCTATTTTTAATAACAACTCTGTTTGTTGAGGGTGATGCCACCCTACTAGCACAAGAATTCAAGCTAAGCATCAATAAACTAAAAAGGGTAATTAAATAGATTTTCATTTTACAAATATTTAAATTTTATCGAAAATAGTTTTAATTGCTTTGGAAAGTTTTTAAAAACATACTAATTAATTATGGTGTACTACTACTTACTTGTAGTAATTTACCATTATAAAATTTATTTCCTGTTAAGGCAAAATCTTTTATATAAGATGCCATTTCTAATGCAGTATTTGGCGCTTGATAACCAGGAAACGCTTCCTCTAACATTTCTGTTTGCACAGCTCCTAAAGCTAACACATTAAAAGAGGGCCCATTTTCTTTAAACTCTTCAGCCCATAACTCTGTTAAAGTTATTACCGCAGCTTTACTCGAACTATAAGCAGCTAAACCCGGAAATTTCATACTACCTTGTACACCTCCCATAGAGCTTATTGTAACTACATGTCCTGTTTTTTTCATACTTGGCAAAATAAGTTGTGTTACACTAGCCACACCAAATACATTAACCTTATACACTTCTTCAAATTCCGCAGGAGAAATTTCTAAAAAAGGTTTGTTTAATAATTTTCCTGCATTATTAATTAAAACATCAACTTGATTCCAATTTTCTGAAACATACTTTTGAAGTTTTTTTAGATCTTCTTGCTTAGATAAATCAAATGAAAAAGCATTAATATTTTTATGTTTTAAATTAACAATAGGTTTTTCATTTCTAGATAATGCCAAAACCTGATGACCTTCTTCTGCAAAAAGTTTTGCCATTTCAAAACCAATTCCTCTACTTGAACCTGTAATGATAATATTTGCCATTCTTAAAATTTAATTTCTTTTGTTGGTGCGTTTGAAATTCCTTCAACTACAGGAATTACTTTATTTACTAAATCTGACATAAAAGAAAAGTCCATAAATTCAACCTCATCATCCACACCATGGTAATGATCAAAATTAGTAAAATCAAAAGTACAGAATGTTTGAGAAGGGACATTAAATGCCACATAAAAAGGATAATTATCTGAACGTTTAAATAAATTAAACTTTTTAGCTTCGGGCAAAAAACCAATTAAATTACTAGTTGCATAACCATTAGCAATGTTGGCCATATTTGAGTTTTCAAAACCAGTTAAGTACATTGTATAATCTTTACCAACAAGTGGAACCCCCACCATTTCAAAGTTAAGCATTACATATAAATTTAAATTTTCAGTTTTTAATTTTTCAGCTAAGTGTTTTGACCCTAAAAGCCCTTTTTCTTCAGCACTAAATAGTGAAAAAATAATACTTCTTTTATTAGACTTTGTACTGCCGAAATAACGTGCTAACTCTAAAACTGTACTCGTACCCGACGCATTATCATTTGCTCCATTAGCAATAGCATCTCCATTAACCGAAGTTATACGACCAATATGATCATAATGAGCACCAATAACAATAAACTCATTTTTCAATACTGGGTCATTTCCCTGAATAACACCTACAATATTATAAGCTGTTTTATTGAAATTTGACAATGTGTCTTTATAAACTGAAAAATAAGGTTCTACATTATTCTCTTTAAAAACACCTTCAATAAAATCTGCCGCCTTTTCAATACCTTCACTTCCTGAGTCTCTACCTTCTAATTCATCTGACGCTAAAAAATTCATTAATACTCCTATTCGAGTTGCATTAGAAAACTGATTTTTACTAGTTAGTGATTCAGAGTATACAATCTCTTTTTCTGAAACTGGAGTTATATTAGCAACATCAGTTTCTTTCATTTTTACCGTTCCGCAACTTAGAACAAGTACCATAGGAATAATATAGAATAGTGTTTTCATATAATGAATTTTAAAAATTAAAGATAAAAAAAAGCATCCCAATTACTTAGGATGCTTTAAATATAAATTTACTTTATTTATGAATTACGCTAACATTGTCACCGGATTTTCAATAAAAGCTTTTAATGTTTGTAAAAATTGAGCTGCAGTAGCACCATCAACCGTTCTATGATCACATGCTAAAGTAAGTTTCATTGTATTACCTACAACTATTTGACCATTTTTAACAACAGGTTTCTCGATTATAGCTCCTACTGAAAGAATAGCTGAATTTGGTTGATTAATTATTGAAGTAAAACTTTCAATACCAAACATTCCAAGGTTAGACACCGTAAAAGTACTTCCTTCCATTTCTGCAGGAGTTAACTTTTTATTACGTGCTTTACCCGCTAATTCTCTTACAGAACCACCAATTTGAGAAAGACCCATTTGATCTGTAAACTTAAGTACAGGAACTACTAAACCATCTTCAACAGCAACAGCAACACCAACATGAATATGTTTGTTATACATAGTTGTATCACCTTTCCATGAAGTATTTATTTGTGGATGTTTAACCAACGCCATAGCACAAGCTTTAACTACCATATCGTTAAATGACACTTTAGTCTCTGGCAAACTATTGATTTGAACTCTTGATGCTTTCGCATTATCCATATCTACTTCAATGTTCAAGTAGTAATGAGGAGCAGTAAATTTAGATTCACCTAAACGCTTAGCAATAACTTTACGCATTTGATTGTTCTTAACTTCTTCAAAACCTTCTTGACCAGCAGGAAGTGTTACAGAAGCCTCTGTACTTTGTACAGGAGTTGCTTGGACAGGAACAAAGTTCTCAACATCTTTCTTTACTATTCTACCGTTATCTCCAGTACCTTTAACTTGTGATAAATTAACTCCTTTTTCAGAAGCAATTTTTTTAGCTAATGGAGACGCGAATACACGTTGACCATCATTCGTATTTATTGGAGCAACAGAAGCTACTTTTTCAGTTTCTTTCTTAGCTGAAGCTACAGGAGCCGTTTCTGCTTTTACAGGAGTAGCTTTGGTCGCAGAAGCTGGTTTTGAATTTAAAATAGCATCAACATCTGTCCCTTCAGGTCCTATTACGGCTAAAACCGTATCAACAGGAGAAGATTCTCCTTCTTGAATACCAACATATAATAAAGTACCTGAATAAAAAGATTCAAACTCCATAGTAGCTTTATCAGTCTCTATTTCTGCAAGAATATCTCCTTCTTCAACTTTATCTCCTACTTTTTTCAACCATGTAGCAACAGTACCTTCTTCCATAGTATCACTAAGTCTAGGCATTTTTACAACTTCAACTCCTTCAGGAATTTCAGCTGTAGCTTCATTAGATGCAGTGGTTTCCTCAGCCGGAATTTCTTCAACAGCTTCTGTTACTTCAACAGATGAGCCATTAATTAATGCTGAAACGTCTTCACCCTCTTCACCAATAATAGCTAAAAGAGTATCAACTGGCGCAGCATCACCTTCTTGAATTCCTATGTATAACAAAGTCCCTTCTTGAAAAGACTCAAACTCCATAGTAGCTTTATCTGTTTCAATTTCAGCTAATATATCGCCTTCTTCAACTTTATCTCCTACTTGTTTTAACCACTTAGCAACTGTACCTTCTTCCATGGTATCGCTAAGTCTAGGCATATTAATTATTTCAGCCATCTAACTATAATTTATGTTGTAAAAATGGATAATCTTCTTGTTCGTAAACCATATCATACATTTGGCTTACTGGTGGGAAATCTGATTCTTCAGCAAATTTTTCACATTCTAACACTAAAGATTTAACTTTTTTGTCAATTGCTTTAATTTCATCTTCTGAAGCATATTTCTTGTCCTTAATTACATCAAGTACTTGCGTAATTGGATCAATTTTTTTGTACTCCTCAACTTCATCTTTAGTTCTATAATGTTGAGCATCTGACATAGAATGACCTCTATATCTGTATGTTTTCATTTCTAAGAAAGTTGGTCCACCACCGCTTCTCGCTCTTTCAATAGCCTTACTCATTTCTTTAGCTACTGTAACAGGATCCATACCATCAACTGGTCCACATGGCATTTCATAACCAAGACCTAATTTCCAAATATCAGTAGAATATGATGTTCTTGCTACAGAAGTACCCATTGCATAACCATTATTTTCACAAATAAAGACAACTGGTAATTGCCATAACATAGCTAAGTTAAAAGACTCATGCAATGACCCTTGTCTAACAGCTCCATCTCCCATATAACATAAAGTAACAGCGTCACTCTTCTTATATTTATCAGCAAATGCCAAACCTGCCCCTAATGGAATTTGACCACCTACAATACCATGACCTCCATAAAAACGGTGTTCTTTAGAAAAAATGTGCATAGAACCACCCATACCTTGAGAAGTCCCAGTTACTTTCCCAAATAACTCTGCCATAACTCTTTTTGGATCCACACCCATACCAATAGGCTGTACATGGTTTCTATATGCAGTTATCATTTTATCTTTAGTAAGATCCATTGCATGAAGTGCTCCTGCAAGAACAGCTTCTTGTCCGTTATAAAGGTGTAAAAAACCTCTAACTTTCTGTTGAATATAAACAGCTGCTAGCTTGTCCTCGAACTTTCTCCAGAACAACATATCTTCATACCATTTTAGGTAGACCTCTTTTGTGATTTTTTCCATTAAATGCGAATTTTTATAGAACTTAATTTACTTCTATTTCAACTTTAGAAGCAAAGATTGAAAACAAAAATACACATAGTAAATCAATCAGGGAAAAAAATTATTGAAAAACCGCTTATACAGTAAGAAAATAAACGAATCCTATTAGAAAAGTGAAAATTCTACTTAGAAACAACAAGCACTCATGAGTAAATCTCTTACAAAAAACTATTATCAAAAGCTAAAGGAAGTATATCTGAAAGTGAATTAAACTTTATCACATTTCCTTTTTCTCCCATCATAAGAATTTTAACCGGCTGTTTTTGTTTTTGCTCATACTCTATCATTGCTTGTCTACAATTACCACAAGGTGCAGCAGGCTCATCAACAACAAAGTTTTTTGAAGTAGCTGTAATTGCAACTGCCTTAATTATCACTCCAGGAAATTTAGCTCCAGCATGAAAAATAGCTACACGCTCAGCACAAAGTCCTGATGGGTATGATGCATTTTCTTGATTATTACCTATAACAACTTCTCCATTTTCTAACAATACAGCAGCTCCTACTTGAAAATTTGAATAAGGTGCATAAGCATTTGCTCTTGCTCCAACAGCTTGCTCCATAAGAGCTATATCTTCTGAGCCCATATCACCTAAATTAGTGTACACACTATAGTCAATTACTAATTGATGTTTTTTCAATATTTATTTTTTAAATTTTTTCAGGAATGTAAGTTAATCATTTTTATCCTTTATAAATACCTACTAAATAAAAAATCCAAATTCAAATGTTAACATTTGAATTTGGATTTTTTATTTATACTTTTTAAAAGGCTTAATCATTATAAAGTTCTTCCCCTAAATTAAAGGTTAAACCAAAACGAAGTGTGTTTTCCAAGGGACTAGTAACACTCGATGTTGAAAACAAATATGACAAATCAACCTGAGCCGCTTTGAATTTAAAACCTGCTCCTAAAGAAAAAAACTTCCTAGCTCCTTTTTCTTCACTTTCATTAAAGTAACCCGTACGTAACATAAATGAATCTTGATACACATACTCTGCACTTAAAGCCCATGTTATCTCCTTTAACTCTTCAGAAAAACCATCTGGTGCATCACCAAAAGATTTAAACACACCCTGTAAAAAACCTATTTCTTGATATTCAATATTATCCTCGGCGTCTATATCTCCGTCTTCATTAAAATCTTGAGGAGTTGGTACTAAAAATTTATTAAATTCCGATGTTATCGCTATTGTATTATCTGAATCTAATATAAAATCAAAACCGACACCTAATCTTAAGTTAGTTGGTAAAAAGTTTTCTTGTCCACCTTCATCATAAGTAATTTTATTCCCTAAGTTAGACACATTAAAACCAGCTCTCCACCGACCATCAAAATTATTATATGCAATTTCTCTTGAACGGTAAAAACCTGCTATATCTACTGCAAAAGCTGTTGCCGCTTGTGAATCAACATTAGCCTGATCTTGGAATTTTAAATTAGAACTTATAAAACGACCAGCTACAGCCATAGAAAATGTTTCGTTTAATTTTAATGAATACGAACCATCTAAAGCTAACTCATTTGGCTTTACTATACTTCCTTCTTCTCCCGCTGTCTGCCTCAACTCGATCTCTCCTAAGGTGAAATACCTTAAGCTTACAGCAAATGCACTTCGGTCATTAATTTTATTATAAAAATTTGCACTCAACAAACCTATATCATTAACTATACTCTCTAAATAAGGTGTATAACCAACACTTATGCCCATTTCTTGCTCTGCAAAAGCAAATTTTGCAGGGTTCCATTGTTGTGAAAAAGCATCTACAGATGTTGCAACACCCATATCCCCAAGTCCGGCCGCTCTCGCATCTGCCGCAATTGTCAAAAACGGAACTGCAGTTGTTATAGCTCGATCATCATCTTGAGCTGAGACTTTAAATGCAATAAATAATAAGGTAACTAATGTTATTTTTTTCATTTTATACATGTGAATTTTCAAAAAAATGACAATGTTAGAATAACACACCATAATAGATGAGGTCATTTACAAACTACATAACGATCAATTTTTAAAAAACTTATCTAAATCGCATAAAAAAAACTTTTTTTTAAAAAGCCCCTTTAATCCAACTTATTAAAGTAGCTACAAAACAACAATAAATAAATACTTATTTTTATACCTTAAAAAAATAGCCCTAACTATACTAAGCTATATTTTTGTGCGTTATTTTAAATGTAAAAGCATTTTGGCTCATATCGATTTAAAAATATTTCAAATAATTAATCTCTTATGAAATATTTATACAAAATCATCGTTTTAAATGCCGAAAGCAATATTTGCAAACCAAAAAAATTGAATTACTAAACTACAATTGTGTAGTTTACTTTATTGAAATCAAGTTCTAATTATGAAAAAACAATTCATCAAAGTTGTACTCTCTTGCGCTGTAATAGCTGGCGGATTTAGCAGTTGTAAAAACTCTTCGTCTTCAAAAAATACATCTAGAGCTACAGGTTGGAAAATAAATGCTAAGGAAGGTGGTTTTCAACACAACACAGACTATAAGGAACAAGAAACTGCTCCGGGACTTGTATTTGTTGAAGGTGGTACTTTTACAAAAGGGAAAGTACAAGATGATGTTATGCATGACTGGAACAACACACCTACACAACAACACGTTCAATCTTTTTACATGGATGAAACTGAGGTTACAAACTCTATGTATTTAGAATACCTAGATTACCTTAAAAGTGTTTACCCTCCTGAAGACCCAAGATATACTAACATATACACAGGTGCTTTACCAGATACATTAGTATGGAGAAACCGTTTAGGTTTTAATGAAACAATGACTAATAACTATTTACGTCATCCAGCATATGCAGAATATCCTGTTGTTGGTGTAAACTGGATTCAAGCGGTACAATTTGCCGAATGGAGAACAGATCGTGTAAATGAAATTATGCTTGAAAGAGAAGGTTATATTTCTAGCGAAGCAAAATACAAAGCACTAAATGGTGAGGCTGAAGGTACTTTTAGCACCGAAGCCTACTTAAACAGGCCAGAATCTGTTTATAATGGTCAAATTGACTCATTACAAGGTAAAATGAAAAAAGATTCTGTATCTAATTTTGCATCAAGAAGCACTGGTATTATTTTACCAGAATATAGATTACCAACTGAAACCGAGTGGGAATATGCTGCTGCTGCTCAAGTTGGATCAAGAGAATACAACAATTATAGAGGTAGAAAAAAATATCCTTGGGAAGGTGATTATACTAGAAACGGTCAAAGAATTGGTCGTGGTGATCAATTAGCCAACTTTAAACAAGGTAAAGGTGATTATGGCGGAATTGCAGGTTGGTCTGATGATGGCGCCGATATTACAGCTGAAGTTAAATCATACAAACCTAATGACTTAGGACTATATGAAATGGCTGGTAACGTTGCCGAATGGGTTGCTGATGTATACAGACCTATTGTTGATGATGAAGTAAGTGATTTTAACTACTACCGTGGTAATATTTATATGAAAACGGCTATTGGTGAAGATGGTAAAGTAAATGTTATTAGAGATTCTATTGTTTACGATACATTACCAAACGGAAAAATTGTTGCATTGAACTTACCAGGTGAAATAAAAATGGTTCCTGTTGATGAAGATGAAACTTATTTAAGAACAAACTTTTCATCTAGTGATAACAGAGGCTACAGAGATGGTGATTCAGGATCTTCTAGATTCTATGATCAATTTAATGAAGATGAAGATGAAGAAAACAAAAAGAAGATGTACAATTCTCCAAAACATTCAGTAGTAAAAGATTCTATGGGTGTTGTTGATAGACAGTATGACAAATCTAACTATAGAACTTCATTAATTAATAATGAAGTAAGAGTTTACAAAGGTGGTTCTTGGAGAGACAGAGCTTATTGGATGGATCCAGCTCAACGTAGATTCTTACCAGAGTATATGGCAACAGACTACATTGGATTTAGATGTGCAATGTCTAGAGTTGGCTCAAAATCTAAAACAAAAAACAAAACTGTTAGAGGCAAAAAAGTAAGATAACAGTTAATAAATAAAAATTATTAAAAGTCCTGATGCTAGCATCAGGACTTTTTTTATACTTTAGTTTTATGAAAATAGAGCAACTACATAAACTGTTTTTACAGTTCCCTACAATTTGTACAGATACCAGAAAAATAACTCCACAATGTATTTTCTTCGCCTTAAAGGGTGAGAATTTTGATGGAAACACATATGCTAATCAAGCATTAGCAAAAGGTGCCAAATATGCCGTTGTTGATGACAAAGAATACACCAATACAGAAAATATACTATTAGTTACTAATGTTTTAGCAACATTACAAAAACTAGCTAACTATCACAGAAAGCAATATACAGCAAAGGTTATAGGACTAACTGGAAGTAACGGAAAAACAACCACAAAAGAACTTATTAATTCTGTTTTATCTACCAGCTACAAAACTATCGCCACACTTGGAAACCTTAATAATCACATAGGCGTTCCATTAACACTTTTATCAATTAAAGAAGACACCGAGGTTGCAATAGTTGAAATGGGTGCTAACCATCAAAAAGAAATACAGTTCTTATGCAACATTGCCGAGCCTGATTTCGGCTACATCACTAATTTCGGCAAAGCTCACCTAGAAGGTTTTGGTAGTGAAGAAGGTGTAGTTAAAGGTAAAAGTGAACTCTATGATTTTCTTATAAAAAAAGATAAATCTATTTTTTTCAATGCTGATGACACTATTCAATCAGATAAATTAAAAAGCTATACTAAAAAGTATGGTTTTAGTGAAACAAATTCAAAATTTTTCCAAATAAAACTTCAAAAAGCAGATCCTTTTGTAACAATCAAGGTAGAAGATCAAAAAATAACTTCAAAATTAATTGGAGCTTATAACTTTATAAACTGCAGTGCCGCAATTATTATTGGGAAATATTTTAATGTAACATTAGATAATATTAAAAAAGGTATTGAAAACTACACCCCTAACAACAATCGCTCTCAGATTATTAATAAAAACGGTCATAAAATAATTTTAGATGCCTATAATGCCAACCCAAGTAGCATGACTGTTGCTTTAGAAAATTTTAAAAACCTAAATGCTACTTCAAAAATTATTTTTTTGGGCGACATGTTTGAACTCGGAAATGTTGCTAAAATTGAACATCAAGGTATTGCTGATTTAGCTAGCTCAATGAATTTCAATAAAACATTTTTAATAGGTAAAAATTTCAGTAATACAAATACTAAAGAGAAAACATTCAATTCTTTTGATAACGTAGCCACCTATTTAAAAAATGAAAAAATACCCAAGAGCACTATACTGATAAAAGGTTCTCGAGGCATGGCTTTAGAGAGAATCTTAGATCTACTTTAAAACTTTTAAACTATAGCCCCATTAATTGGTATTATTTGTCCAGAAATCCATTTAGAATCATCTGAAGCCAAAAATAAAACAACATTTGCAATATCACCAGGCTCTCCAATACGGTTAAAAGCACTCATAGATTTTAACTTATTAATAAAATCTTCAGATTTATCTTTATTAAAAAGCTCAGTATCAACAGGACCTGGTGCTATTGCATTTACCGACACATTTCTACCAATCTCTTTTGAAAAAACTCTTGTCATTTGTTCAACCGCAGCTTTTGAAGATGAATATAAAGCATATTTAGGAAGCATCATTTTAACCGTGCTCGACGAAACATTTATTATACTACCACCATCTGACAACTTTAAATAAGCTTCTTTCATTGTATTATACACCCCTTTTACATGTATATCAAATACTTTATTAAAATCTCCTTCTGTAGTTTCTGACAATAATTTCATATCCATTACCCCTGCGTTATTTATTAAAACATCAACCTTTCCAAAACAGCCAATTGTTTCATTAAAAAGTTTTTCCACATCTGCTTTCTGACTCACATCCGCCTTTACCGCAATAGCACTACCATTATTACTTTTTATCTCAGAAACAATACTTTCTGCCTCCTTTTCACTAGATGAATAATTCACCACCACTTTCGCCTCATGAGCCGCTAAAAGTAAAACGATAGCCTCGCCAATGCCACGGGAAGCACCTGTAACTATCACTACCTTACCTTTCAATTTATACATATGTTTTTTAAATTTTAGATAGATTATTTAATTTATTATCTAAAGCCAAATAATTATAATTAATTGTAACTAATAAACCAGAAAATATTAATGTATGAATTAACTGAGAATCAATAATGCCCCAATTCTCTATCATTGTACTTCCAAACACTAAAGTTATCATTAAAACACAACCTATTACTAAAGCTTGTTTTGTAAATAAACCCACTATAAGCATAACACCTATTACAAATTCAACTACCGGAATACTATACGCAAATGGAATAGTTAACACTTCAGGAAGAATAGAATTTTTAAAACTACCAACTATATGCTCGACAAAAACAGATAACTTAGGCAACCTAACCAACCCATGTCCAAACATACTCACTCCAATTGATAGCCTAACTAATAAATAAGCTAAATTGTATTGTTTTACCATAATTTTTATTCCTAAAATTAAAGTGTCAAACCTAATTAGCTAGCCAATAAATTGTTAAAAAAGTTGCGAAAAATATTTAAGAAATATTTTTAAACCAAAAAAGACTTTCAAATTAATGAAAGTCTTTTGTTACTGTGGGCCCTACTGGATTCGAACCAGTGACCCCCTGCTTGTAAGGCAGGTGCTCTAAACCAACTGAGCTAAGAGCCCTAATCGCTAACGTTGTTTTGCTAAGCGAGTGCAAATATATAACTGTTTTTCTTTTCTCCAAAATAAAAAACAATATTTTTTTAAATAATTTCTGCTACTACAAAAGTACTTCCTCCAACGTAGATAAAGTCTCTAGAATTAGAAATTTTATTAGCAGCATTAAAAGCTTCATTTACAGAATCATAAGCAACACCACTAAGGCCATGCGCTATACTTTTACTTTTTAAAAGATTAACATTTAAGCCTCTTTCAATAGATGGCGAACAAAAATAATAAATTGCATTTTTTGGCAATAATGGCAAAACAGCATCTAAATTTTTATCTTTAACAAAACCAAGCACCATATGTAATTGATCAAAATCTTGTTTTTCTATTTGCTCAAGAACCAATTTTATACCTTCTACATTGTGTGCTGTATCACAAACAACCATAGGTTTTTTTGACAACACTTGCCAGCGTCCTAGCAACCCTGTATTATCTACAACATTCAATAAGCCTGTTTTAATATGTTTTTTATACACATTAAACGAACGGAGTTGTTTAATAACCTCTATAACGCCATTTATATTTTTATACTGATAAGAACCTAACAAAGAAGTTTTAAATACATCTAAAACCTCAACATCCGCATAGCTAATTAAAGTTCCTTTACTTTTAGCTACCCGATTAAAAACTGGTGTTGTCTCTCCCTGAGTTTCACTTATCACAACTGGAATATTATTTTTAATAATCCCTGCTTTCTCTTCTGCAATTTTCTCAAGAGTATCGCCTAGCATATCAACATGATCTAAACCTATATTAGTAATCAATGATACCTCTGGCGTAATAATATTTGTAGAATCTAAGCGACCTCCTAAACCAACTTCGACAATTGCAATATCTACTCTTTGATTTGCAAAATAATCAAAAGCCATACCCACCGTCATTTCAAAAAATGAAAGTTGATGCATTTTAAAATAATTAATATTATTTTCAATGAAATTAACCACTTCATTTTCTGAAATAGGTTTTCCATTTATTTTGATTCTTTCTCTAAAATCTTTTAAATGTGGAGAAGTATACAGTCCAACCTTATAACCTGCTTCTTGCAAAATAGAGGCAAGCATATGACTACTAGAACCCTTTCCGTTAGTTCCAGCTACATGAATACTCTTAAATTTCTTATGAGGAT
This sequence comes from uncultured Cellulophaga sp., assembly GCA_947496695.1. Taxonomy (GTDB): domain Bacteria; phylum Bacteroidota; class Bacteroidia; order Flavobacteriales; family Flavobacteriaceae; genus Cellulophaga. The sequence goes on from CANMEI010000003.1 coordinate 377,011, forward strand.
TACCTAAAAATTTCGAAAGGTTAATAATTGCATCTAATTTTCCTGAATGAGCTATTTTACCCTTTTGTTGGTACATAGGCAATTGCACAAACATCCAATCTAAAACCTCCTGGTAAGTCATTACTTATTCTCGTAGTTTGAAATTGACCACCACAAAACCTACTTGTTGACTTGGTGCATTTGAATCTGATTTCCATTGATGAGAACGCGCAGTTAATTCTGCTGGTTTCAGCAAACAAGGGCTTGTATTTGTAGTACCTTTAACTCCTGGTGTAGCTTTAATAACCTTTCCATTCCTATCTACTACAATTTGTACTACCACTCTACCTTCTTCATTGCAATCTTGCTTAACAGCACTACTCTTAGCCAATGTACGTCCATTTAAACCATAACCACCTGTTCCACCACTACCCGAACCTGGAGCACCGTAATATGTAGTAGAGTAAGGGTTCCCATTGGGATCGCCTTTATCTCCTGCTTTATTCGAATCATTACCTTCACTACCAGAAGCTGTCCCATTAGATTTATTAAGTCCACCCATAAGCTCATCAAGCTTTTTCTTCTTAGCATTTTTTTCTCTTTGAGCTTTCTCTTGAGCTTCCTTTTTTTCTTTAGCAATTTTATCTGCCTTTGCTTTTGCAGCTTTTTCTACCGCTTCTGCTTTACGCTTAGCTTCTTGTTGTTTTTTAATGACAACAGACTCTTCGCTGTCTTGTGTTACGACCTCTTCTGCCACTTCACTTGAAGATGCTGACTCAGGAACAACTTCTTCAATTTCTTCTTGTTGTACAGGCAGAGTAATAGGCTTATTCAATGGCTCAGATCTTATTTTCTGAGTTGGTTGAATATTACCACTCCCATAATCTGTAGTACCAAAATTTATAGAAATACCATTTTCTTCAGGTGGATCTAAATAAGTAAGCCCCACATAAAACAACAATACCAGAAGTGCACTTAACAAAATTGTTGTAAGTGTGAATGATTTTTTCTTATGTTTCGTGTCTAATATTGACATTAATTAGGGCGCACAGCCAAAATTACCTTATAACTATTCTTATTCGCAATATCCATAACACGTACTGCTTCTTTTATAGCAACACTTTCTTCTGCTCTAAGAATAATTGTAGGGCTCTCTTGTCCTTCAAGTGCTTTTTTTAATTCAATTTCAATGTATTCTCCGTTAATCTTCTCACTATTTACGAAGTATTCTAAATTTTTATTTATACTAACTGATACGTTTTGCGTATTCGTTGATTTACCTTTTGCTTTTGGTAATAAAAGATCTAATGCGTTTGGCGAATTCGAAGTTAGCATGAAAAATACTAATAACAGAAAAACAATATCTGTCATTGAAGACATGCTAAAATCTGGACTTACTTTATTTCTACCTTTTAGTTTCATAGCTAGAAATATTAAAGAGGTTCATTTAATAAATCTAAGAAATCAACAGCATTAGCTTCCATCTTATGAACAACCTTATCTGTACGGTTTACCAAGTGATTATATCCTATATAAGCAATAATACCTACTACTAAACCTGCTACAGTAGTACTCATAGCCGTATAAATACCAGATGCTAATGATCCCATTTCTGCCTGACCACCACTAGAGGCCATTTCATGAAAAGCAAGAATCATACCAATAACAGTTCCTAAAAAACCAATCATTGGTGCTGCACCAGCTACTGTTGCTAATATACTCACATTCTTTTCAAGTTTATAAACCTCAAGCGTACCCGCATTTTCAATAGCCTTATTAATATCCTCTAAAGGCTTTCCTATTCTGGAAATTCCTTTTTCAGTCAAACGAGCTACAGGAGAATCTGTTTGAGCACAAAGAATCTTCGCAGCATCTAATTTACCATTTGTAACATGATCTTTAATTTGATTCATAAAGTTCTTATCTATTTTAGAAGCCGCTTTTATCGCGAAAATTCGTTCAAAATAGATATATAAAGCTACAAATAGCATTATAAATAAAACTAAAATAATAATAATACTACCCGCACCACCATCTACAATCAAATCAATGATTGAAAGAGTTTTTTCTTCAGGCAAAACCTCTCCAATTTGAGCCTCTTCTACAAGATCTTGAAACAATAACATATAATTCTCCTATTTTAAGTTGCCTATATAACGCTGTTTTTTTTAGAAAATTATACTAAAACTAATTTAACCATTAAATATCCTAAACCACCTAAAACAATAGTATATGGTAATGCCATTTTTACCATTTTACCATATGATAAATTAATCAATGGTGCTAATGATGACGTTAATAAGAATAAAAATGCCGCTTGTCCATTTGGTGTAGCTACACTTGGCAAATTAGTACCTGTATTTATAGCAATTGCTAATTTTTCAAAATGCTCTCTATCTATTGCTCCACTTTTAAATGCTGCTTGCACCTCACCTATATAAACAGTAGCCACAAATACATTATCACTTATTGCAGATAATAGCCCGTTTGCTATATAAAACAATCCTGGCTGTGTTTCTGGGTTTTGCTCTAGCGCCCAGTGAATTATTGGACTAAACAAATGTTGATCATGAATCATTGCCACTATAACAAAGAATACAACCAACAAACCTGTAAATGGCAAAGCCTCCTCAAAAGCATGACCTAAATTATGCTCATCAATAATACCCATAAATGCGGTTTGTATTATTATAAGAGCAAGACCAATAAAGCCAACTGGCGCAACATGAAGAGCTAAACTTGCTATTAATAAAACTGCAGCAACAGCTTGAACTATTAAAGCATATTTCTCTTTATCTGTTCTTTTAGAATCTTCCTCAATAGTATACTTCTCAATAATATTTGCAACTACTGGCGGCAATTTATCTCCAAAACCAAACCAACCTGTTAATTCTAATACTACCGTTGTTATTAAACCTCCAATTAAAACTGGAATTGTAATTGGTGCCATTTTTAAGAAAAAATCAATAAAATCCCATTCTAATCTTTCTCCAATTAATAAATTCTGAGGCTCACCTACTAATGTACAAACCCCACCTAATGCCGTACCTACAACACCATGCATGATTAAACTACGTAAAAAACTACGAAATTGCTCTAATGTTTCACCACTTAATTCTTTTCTATCAACTACTCCAGACTCATCGTAATCAGAATCACTTGAATGTATTTTGTGATATACACCATAAAATCCCACAGCAACACTAATCAATACAGCTGTTACTGTTAATGCATCTAAAAAGGCAGATAACACTGCTGAAAGAATCACAAATAGTAATGACAAAACTACTTTTGACTTAATTTTAGTAAATACTTTACTAAAAATATACATTAACAATGGCTTCATAAAATAAATACCAGCAACCATGAATACTAATAAAAGCACCACTTCAAGATTTTGATCTACTTCATGATAAGCATTTTCCGGACTTGTTAGACCTAAAAGAAAAACTTCTATAGCTAATAGTCCGCCAGATTGTAGTGGATAACATTTTAACGCCATAGCTAGAGTGAATATAAATTCACCTATAAACAACCAAGAGGTTACAGTTTTACCCAAAACAAACAATGAAAAAACATTGAATATTAAAAAACTAATTATGGTTAACTTAAACCACTTTGGACTGTTGCCTAAAAAATACTTTAACATATGTGTTTATTTTAAATTAATTGTTTAAATACGATTTTAAATCGCAATTTTCAAATGTTCAGTTGTTGAATTTTGTCCAAATATATTTAAAATTGTTCTCTAAATTGATATTGAGCTATCATTAAATATTAATTCATTAATCACTAATACCTAAACCTTAACAAAACAAACAAAAAGCTTTTATATTCACTGATAGTACTAAAACCAGAAATCAAATTTCAAAAGACTAAACGAACAAGATTCATCTAGCAAATATAAAAATATTGTGAGCACCTAATTAAAGTAAATATCAATATTTAAGATTTTAACTAAACAAAATAACACATTAGTAAATTCTCTAAATTAAATAGTAAATTTTACAACAAAAGCAATAATTAGCTATATTTGATAGAGTTTTTTAATTAAACTGTAATCAATATGGATTTTAAATTATCAGAAGAACAAATAATGATTCAACAAGCTGCAAGAGATTTTGCGCAAAATGAATTACTACCTGGAGTGATTGAAAGAGATGAAGAACAAAAATTTCCCAAAGAGCAAATTAAAAAACTAGGAGAATTAGGTTTTTTAGGAATGATGGTTGATCCAGAGTTCGGAGGTAGTGGACTCGATACTCTTTCATATGTAATTGCAATGGAAGAACTATCAAAGATTGATGCTTCTGCTTCTGTAGTTGTATCTGTAAACAACTCATTAGTCTGCTGGGGACTAGAAGCCTTTGGAAATGAAGATCAGAAAAAAAAATATTTAACCCCATTAGCATCAGGCGAAAAACTTGGAGCGTTCTGTTTATCTGAGCCAGAAGCAGGAAGTGATGCAACTTCTCAAAAAACAACTGCTATAGACAAAGGTGATCATTACATAGTTAACGGCACCAAAAACTGGATCACCAATGGTGGCACAGCCGATTTTTATATTGTAATAGCCCAAACACATCCTGAAAAAGGACATAAAGGCATAAATGCAATAGTTATAGAAAAAGGAATGCCAGGTTTTGAAATAGGCCCTAAAGAAAATAAATTAGGGATTAGAGGAAGTGACACTCATTCTTTATTATTTAACGATGTTAAAGTACCTAAAAAAAATAGAATTGGAGAAGATGGCTTTGGTTTTAAATTTGCAATGAAAACATTAGCTGGAGGAAGAATAGGAATTGCTGCTCAAGCATTAGGAATTGCTGCAGGTGCTTATGAATTAGCATTAAAATATTCAAAAGAACGCAAATCTTTTGGAACAGAAATATGTAATCATCAAGCAATAGCTTTTAAACTTGCTGATATGCACACTCAAATTGAAGCCGCAAGATACTTAGTTTACAAATCAGCTTGTGATAAAGATAACAATGAAAATTATGATTTATCAAGCGCAATGGCAAAATTATATGCTTCAAAAGTAGCCATGGATACTACTGTCGAAGCAGTGCAAATACATGGAGGCAATGGCTTTGTCAAAGAATATCATGTTGAACGATTAATGAGAGATGCTAAAATCACTCAAATTTATGAGGGCACTTCTGAAATACAAAAGATAGTAATTTCAAGAAGCATAATAAAGGGTTAACAATTAAATAAACATACTTAAAACAATTACACACCCTAAAAAACAAGGGGTGTGTAATTGTTTTTTTTTAAATAACAACTCAAACCCCTTTTTATTAGACACCTATTCACTAAAAAACACATAATAAAACAATATCACCCTAAAACACAAAGGGTAAGCCCAAGTCAGACATTATCAATTTATCATAATCTTAGTTTAACTTTAACTTAAAGTTAAAAATTGATAATTTTTATCAATTTATTCCAAACGCTACTTTTTTTGTGAAATTAAAGCACATACGCTATAAATAATTCAACAAAAGTGATATTTTTGAGGAAATACAATATTATATGGCGTTGAAAAAGCAAGGGTTATACCTACCGGAATTTGAGCATGATAACTGTGGAGCAGGATTCATCTGTAGCCTTAAAGGAAAGAAGTCTAACGATATTATTCATAAGGCACTTGAAATATTAGAAAAGTTAGAGCATAGAGGAGCCGTTAGTTCTGATGGAAAAACAGGAGATGGAGCTGGAATTTTAGTTGATATTCCCCATGATTTTTTTAACGAAGTTTGCAACTTTGATCTTCCTGAAGCAGGAGAATACGCTACAGGAAATATATTTCTTCCTCAAAAAGAAAACCAAAGAGATTTTTGCGTTTCTGTTTTTGAAGAAAATATTAAAAAGCAAGGTTTAAAACTATTAGGCTGGAGAGATGTTCCTGTGAACAAATCTGTACCTGGCAGAATAGCAATGGAAACTGAACCATTTGTAAAACAAATATTTGTTGGAAAAAAAAATGCCGACCAAAGTTATTTCGATTTCAACTTAAAATTATACATCGCTAGAAAAACTACTGAACACACTGTTATTGACTCTAAATTATCAGAAAATAAATTCTTTTACGTTCCTAGTTTATCTACTAAAATAATTATTTTCAAAGGTTTATTAATGCCTGAAGACATTAGTCTTTATTACAAAGATTTAATGGATCCTAGAGTTGTTACTAGACTTGCATTAGTACACCAACGTTTTTCAACAAACACATTCCCAACTTGGGATTTAGCCCAACCATTTAGATACATGTGTCACAATGGTGAAATAAACACTTTAAGAGGTAACGTTAGCCGTATGCGTTCTCGCGAAGAGTTATTAGCTAGTGATTATTTTAATGATGAAATCAAAAATATACTACCAGTAATATTACCTGGTAAATCAGACTCTGCTACTATGGATATGGTAGTTGAATTATTATTAATGACAGGTAGATCATTACCTGAAGTTATGATGATTTTAGTACCTGAAGCTTGGGAGAAAAACCCAGAAATGTCAGAAGCTAAAAGAGCATTCTACGAATACAATTCTTGTTTATCTGAGCCCTGGGATGGCCCTGCATCAATACCTTTTACTGATGGTAATTATATTGGTGCCGTACTTGACCGTAATGGATTAAGACCTTCACGTTATACCGTTACAAAAGATGGTTACGTAATTATGTCTTCAGAGACAGGTGTTGTAGACATTGAGCCAGAAAACATTGAATTCCATGGTCGTTTAGAACCTGGAAAAATGTTCTTAGTTAATATGGAAGAAGGACGTATTATTAACGATGAAGAGATCAAAGAAAATATTGCCCAAAAGCATCCTTATAAAAAATGGTTAGAGAAAAACTTAGTTCACTTAAAAGACATTCCTTATAATGATTGCCCTTTATTTTTAAATGAAGCATCATTAGAAAAGAGAAAAGCTGCATTTGGTTACACACTTGAAGATATCAATACCATTATTTTACCAATGGGAAAAACTGCTAAAGAACCATTAGGGTCTATGGGCAGTGATACACCTATTGCAATACTGTCAGAACGTCCGCAATTAATATACAACTACTTTAAACAATTATTTGCTCAAGTAACAAACCCACCTTTAGATGGTATTCGTGAAGAGTTAATTACAGATATTAGTTTAACACTAGGTAGTGATCATAATATTTTTGATTTTAACGAATTACATTGTAGAAAATTAAAAATTCAAAATCCTGTAATTTCTAAAGAAGATTTAGATAAGATTAAAAATTACGATGCTAGCCCTGATTACAAGGTAACATCAATTCCAATCTTATATGAAATCAATAAAGGTAATAATGGTTTAGAAGATGCCTTACAAGCTATCTTAGACCAAGCTAGTAAAGCTATTGACGGCGGCACTAACATTATTATTCTTTCTGATAGAAATGTAAGTGATGAAATGGCTCCTATTCCAGCCTTACTTGCATGTTCTTTTGTAAATAGTGGCTTACAAAGACTTAAAAAGCGATCTAAATTAAGCGTAATAATAGAATCAGCAGAACCAAGAGAAGTACATCATTTCGCATTATTATTTGGTTTTGGAGCTAGTGCAATTAACCCTTATTTGGTTAATGAAATTATTGCTGAACAAATAGAAGAGCACGATATTACAGAATTTACTACCGCAGAAGCTATTAAAAACTACAATAAAGCTGTCGGAAAAGGAATTTTAAAAGTAATGAACAAGATTGGTATTTCTACTCTTAACTCATATAGAGGTTCTCAATTATTTGAATGTATTGGTATTAACACAAAAATTGTTGAAAAATACTTCCCTAACACTGCTACTAGAATTCAAGGTATTGGTCTTTATGAAATAGAAAAAGAAATTGCTAAACGTCACAGAAAAGCATTTAGCAACCATGAAGTAGCTGCCAATTTAGATTTAGAAATGGGCGGTGAATATAGATGGAGAAGAAATGGTGAAAAACACATGTTCAATCCATTATCTATTGCAAAGCTTCAAAAATCAGTAAGAAACAACGAGCCTGAGTCATATAAAGAATTTGCTAAAATGGTTAATGAGCAATCTAAAAGCTTAATGACTATTAGAGGTTTGTTTGAGTTCTCAAATTATGATCCAATTCCTTTAGAGGAAGTAGAACCTTGGACAGAAATTGTAAAACGTTTTAAAACGGGTGCAATGTCTTATGGGTCTATTAGTAAAGAAGCTCATGAAAACTTAGCTATTGCGATGAATCGTATTGGCGGTAAGAGTAATTCTGGCGAAGGTGGAGAAGACGCTGAACGTTTTTACAAAAATCAAAATGGTGACTGGAGAAACAGTGCAATCAAGCAAGTTGCCTCAGGACGTTTTGGAGTAACCTCTAACTTTTTAACAAACGCTAAAGAAATTCAAATAAAAATGGCACAAGGAGCCAAACCAGGAGAAGGTGGTCAATTACCTGGTCCAAAGGTGAATCCTTATATAGCAAAAACTAGAAATTCTACCCCTTATGTAGGTTTAATTTCACCACCACCACATCATGATATTTATTCTATTGAAGATTTATCACAATTAATTTTCGATTTAAAATCTGCAAATAGAGAAGCTAGAATTAATGTAAAATTAGTTTCTGAAGTAGGGGTTGGTACTGTTGCTGCAGGTGTTGCTAAAGCAAAAGCTGACGTTATTCTTATTTCTGGTTTTGATGGTGGTACAGGTGCTTCGCCTCTAACCTCATTAAAACATGCAGGTTTACCTTGGGAACTTGGTATTGCTGAAGCTCAACAAACATTAGTAATGAATGATCTTAGAAATAGAATTGTTCTAGAATGTGATGGTCAACTTAAAACTGGTCGTGATGTTGCTGTAGCTTGTTTATTAGGTGCAGAAGAGTTTGGTTTTGCCACAGCCCCTCTAGTAGCTTCTGGTTGTATTATGATGCGTGTATGTCATTTAAATACTTGTCCTGTAGGTATTGCTACTCAAAACCCTGAATTACGTAAAAAATTCAAAGGGAAACCTGAGCATGTTGTAAACTACATGTATTTTGTAGCTCAAGAATTAAGAGAAATAATGGCACAACTTGGTTTCAGAACCATTCAAGAAATGGTGGGGCAAGTTCAAAAGTTAGATCGCAAAAAAGCAATTCAACATTACAAAGCCGCAGGAATAGATTTAACTCCTATTTTATACAAAGTAGATGTACCTGCCGGAACAAAATTCTACAACACACAAAAACAAGATCATAATATCGAAAAGTCTATAGAATTTGATATTATAGCTAAAGCTCACCCTGCATTATTTAGAAAAGAGAAAATTAGTATTGACTCTCCTATTAATAATTTAGATAGAGCTGTAGGTGCAATTATAAGTAATGAAATTTCTAAAATTTACGGTGCAGAAGGTTTACCTGAAAACACTTTAAAATTAAATTTCACCGGTTCGGCTGGTCAAAGTTTTGGTGCCTTTAGTACCAAAGGTATCACCATGATTGTAAATGGTAACACAAATGATTATTTAGGCAAAGGTTTATCTGGCGCCAAATTAATTATTAAAGTTCCAGACAAAGCTACTTTTAAACCAGAAGACAATGTTATTACTGGTAACGTGACTTTATATGGTGCAACAGCTGGTGAAGCTTACATAAACGGTAAAGCTGGTGAACGTTTTTGTGTACGTAACTCAGGAGCAAAAGCAGTTGTAGAAGGTATTGGAGATCATGGTTGTGAATATATGACTGGTGGTATTGCTGTAATACTTGGAGAAGTTGGTAGAAACTTCGGAGCAGGTATGAGTGGAGGTATTGCTTATATTTTTGACCAAAACAAAACTTTTGAAAAGAATTGCAACAAAGAAGCTTTAAATCTTTTACCTGTTGATGAGGATAAGGATATTGCTGAATTAAGAGCATTGATTGAGAATCACTATAACGCAACTTTAAGTCCTTTAGCACAAAGAATATTAGAGAATTGGGAAGAGTCACTTTCTAAATTTATTAAAATATTCCCTGAAGAATACAAGCAGGCTTTGATTCGTTTAGAAAATGAAAAATTAGAAACTATTTAAATCGAAATTATGGGAAAGACAACAGGATTTTTAGAATTCGATAGAAAAGTAGAACAGTACGAACCTGTACAGGAACGTTTAAAGAACTATAAAGAATTTACGATTCCAATGGAATCAAAAGAAATTAAAGATCAAGGAGCTAGATGTATGGATTGTGGTATTCCATTCTGCCATAGTGGTTGCCCATTAGGCAATTTAATTCCTGATTTTAATGACGCAGTATATCAAGCAAAATGGGAAAAAGCAGCAACAATATTACATTCAACAAATAACTTCCCTGAATTTACAGGTCGTTTATGCCCTGCACCTTGTGAAGAAGCTTGTGTTTTAGGTATAAATGAAGACCCTGTAACCATTGAAAATATTGAGAAAAATATTGCAGAAACCGCTTTTGAAAAAGGTTGGATTGTTGCAAATCCTCCAGAAAGTAGAACAGGAAAAACTGTTGCCGTAGTTGGTTCAGGTCCTTCTGGATTAGCAACCGCACAACAATTAAATAGAGCCGGTCATTTAGTTACTGTATTTGAACGTGATGAAAAGGCAGGCGGATTATTACGTTATGGTATCCCGGATTTTAAATTAGAAAAAAGTGTTATAGATCGTCGTCTTAAAGTTTTAGAAGATGAAGGTATTATTTTTAAGACAGGTGTTCACATTGGCGTAGACATTAAGGCTGATAACCTTAAAAAAGATTTTGATGCCGTTGTACTTTGTGGTGGTGCTACAATTAGAAGAAAACTACCTATTGAAGGTGCTGACTTAAAAGGAGTTGTACAAGCAATGGATTTTCTTGCTCAAAACAATAGACGTGTTGATGGTATTAAAGACTTAGGTGAAGAAATAAAAGCAACAGGTAAAGATGTTGTTGTTATTGGTGGTGGTGATACAGGATCTGATTGTATTGGTACTTCTTTCAGACATGGAGCTACTTCAGTCTCTAATTTTGAAATTATGTCTAAAGGAACACCTGAACGTCCTGCAAACCAACCTTGGCCATTTTGGCCTATGCGTTTAAAAACGACTACTTCTCATAAAGAAGGTGCCGAACGTTTCTTTAGTATATCTACTAAAAAATTCTTAGGAGATAAAGATGGTAATTTAAAAGGCTTAGTTACTACACAAGTAGAATGGATTCAACAACCAGGACAGCGCCCTACCTTAAAAGAGGTTGAAGGAACTGAAAAAGAATGGAAATGTGAATTAGCATTATTAGCTTTAGGTTTTACAGGTTCAGAAATGACTATTGCTGAGCAATTAGGTCTTGAAGCTGACCCTAGAACAAATATTAAGGCATCAATTAAAAACTATATGTCTAATGTTCCTGGTGTATTTGTTGCTGGTGATCAAAGAAGAGGTCAATCATTAATTGTTTGGGCTATATCTGAAGGTAGAGAAGCTGCACACCATGTAGATGAATATTTAATGGGAACTCCATCTCAATTACCGTTAAAAGGTGATGGTGATTTACCAAGAGTATAAGTTTAGATATTTTTAAACAAAAAAATCCACTTCAATTGAAGTGGATTTTTTTGTTTAAGCTACTTATATTTTATTGAAAAGCATATGTTGTCATTCTAAAACTAGGGTCTTCTGCACTTGTAAAAGTAAAGATTGTATTCGTAAAAGTAACTCTAAAATCTTCCTCTTTAACATACAACCCTCCAGGATTTAATAAGTTATCATCAAGCGCTGATAAAAAAGGAGCAAAAGCAGGAACATCCCAACCATTATCACTTAATTTCAGCTTATTATCAACCGTTTCATAAGTAACATAATGTGTAACTGTACCTATTGTTGAGCCATCAGTTACATCACCCAATAAATAACCAACAGAACTAACATTAGGGTCACCTCCTACATTAAAATTAAAAGTTGCTCTTAATAGAAAGTAGCCTATTGGTTCTAGTTGCACATTTACCTCATCAACACTTTTTTGAAAATTTGATGAACTGCTTGGCGCATCATATAAATATTGATCAATAAAACTATAACTATTTATTGCACTAATCACTAATGTATTATCGTCAGTTGGGTTGGATGGCGCATCTAAAAATGCTATTTCAGCACTATTTCCAGACCCCAAATCTGCAACAAATTTATCATTTTCAGCATCATAAATAAACTCAGAAATTTCTTGTCCACTAATTTCAACTGCAGGACTTACTACAAAGCCCTTTTCATTGTATGCAATTCCAAAAGAATAAGATTCCGTATCATTATTAACCTCAACAAATCTTCTATTTATATTTAAAGAGAAGTCAAACACTTCAGTAACTCCATCCACATTTAATACTAAATTTTGATATACAGATTTTTCAGAATCAGTTAACTCATTAAATATAATTCGGCTATTAATAATATTTTCAACTTCATTGGTAACTGCTTTTGTAAATCGTAATTCTTCTTGGGTTCTATTGGTTCTGAAAATTATATCTCCTGTAACCTCATCAATACCATAATAAAGAAACTCAAAATCTCCCAAATAACCCTCACCTAATAAATCAGCATCCGGTGGGTTTGCTGAATCTGACAATTGATGAATATCATTTTTAGTAGTGAATGATAATTTTATTGTACTTCCTAAAACTATATCATATTTACTTTGCAATAAAGAGAAATCATCATCAAAATCAGAAGTCATTTCTACAGTTTCATCATCAAGAAAATTAAAAAAGAATGTAAAGCCACCTAATTCTTCAGAGCTTGTAAAATAAACTGCTTTCCATCCAGTTTCTGAGGATTGCAGTGCAGTTCTCAACTCTTCTTTCTGAGCATTTATTCGTTCAGTTGGACTCTCACTAAAAACTTCAGAGCTATCATCCTCTGAACAATTCGCTAATAAAAGAATACTTAATATTATTAGTATATGGTGTATTATATTATTACTATTTTTCATTTTGACATCTAATTAATTTATTACTTCTTGAGTATTTCTGGCAGTTACTTCTTGTAACTCATAAATATCTATTGCCCATTGTTTTAAGAAATAATCAGCAACAATCGCTTCTTTTGCTCTAATATTTTCTCTAGCTTCTTCATCGGTAATAGCATCTATTAATGCATTGTATTCTTCGTTAGAATTTATAAGCATATAATTTACCATCTCTGCAAAGTCTTCAATAACACTACTCCTAGCATAATCAGATATAAACCCTAATTCTCTTGCATCTGCAATACTAGTATTAAACCATTGTGCTGTGTATTCCGATGGCGTAATTTCACCATAACCATCTTCATCAAAAGGAATAGTTTGGTTTAAAATGTGACAATATTCATGCTGGATGGTTGATAAAAAACGTGTTATATTTTCCTTATCAGTAAGATCTACTAAATCTGTTTCAAAAAGAGTAATACGCTTTCCTCCTTCTGCAAGCCCTAGAAGAATAGTTCCTGATTGATTATAATTTCTACCACCTACTAATAACAGTTGTCTTGGTGCTACAAGTTTCACAAAATCATCTCCTCCAATTTCAGTATAAGAATCTAACCAAATTTTTTCAACTACTTCTAAAACTGGTTGCACTTTCTCTTCTAATGGTGGGAATAAATATCTATTATTATCTACTACATTTTCATCCCACTCATAAAGAACATCAATATTATATTTAGAAACATAATTACTTCTAATATAATTATCTAAGTCTGTCAAAACTGGAGTTGACGTATCTAACACACTATCGCTAAATGAATTATCTTCTTCTGCACATGCACCAACAAAAGCAATAGTGACAACTACCACAGCAATTTTTATACATGTCAAATTGATTTTATTATTTAATATATTAATCATTTTTTCTTTATTTAAAATTTAACGTGGATTTTGTTCTAAACCTCTCTCTACTGCAAAATTTGGTATTTGCAACTGACGTCTTTCATCTCCTTTATCTAAAATAAAGTCTCCTTCGCCAATAATATTATGAGTTACTTCTAAATCAAATCTCCTCACATCAAACCATCGTAAGCCCTCATGGTAATACTCTCTTCTTTTTAATTCCGCAATTGCTTTTACAAATGATGTTTGATCACTATCTAATGTATAAAATGGGGTATACTCATTTACAACTTCAGGGTAATTATCTAAAATATCTTGCTTTATTAAAAGATCAGTACTAGCATCATAGCTCTCTGTTCTTAAAGAATAAAATGTATTGATATCAGATAAAGAAGAATCAAAATTATTCATCATAGCATAAGCCTCTGCCCTATTTAGTAAAACTTCATCAGTTGAAAAAAGTACTAAGCCAACATAAGGGTCACCTATACCTGCATTTATATTTGTATACCTAAAAAATTCGGTGAATTTAGGAAGGTTATAAAAAGCCTCAGTACCAAAAACAGCATAAGCCCAACTTTTTCCTAGAATATTTGCAGAAAAGAACAATTCATCCCCTTTATCTATATTGAGTCCAAAATTATTACTAGCAAAAATTCTAGCATATAATGAATTTGCAGAAACTACAAGTAAATTAGTAGGGTCACCATCACTAGCATATAATGCTGTCCTCTCTGAATATTCAAGTGCATCATAAATATTTAAATAGTCTCTTAATTGTTCTTCAGGATTTGTGATTATTCTTGAACTATATTCTATTACATTCTCCCACTCTCCTTTAAATAAATAAAACCTAGTTGCAAATGCGTAAGCTGCATCTTGAGTAAAATGAAAAACAGGTTGTTCATAATTATTGGTAACTAAATCCAACCCTTGCAACAAATCACTTTCAATATAATCATAAACTTCTTGCACTGTGTTTCTTGAGTAATTAACTATAAAATCATCTTCAGGTTCTAAAATATAAGGAATACCTAAATCAGCATCTGCTGTATTAGCATCGTAATGTTTTGCCCAAAAATTAACTAACATAAAATGCCCATAAGCTCTTGCTAACAAAGCCTCACCTTTTTGAGGGGCCAACTCATCTAAATCACCAAGTTCTTCAATTGATGCTAAAGCTTGATTTGCTTGAGCTATTGCTTTGTAACAAGCATTCCAATAAGTAACTCTATAATCTAAATCATCTATATTATTATCTTCCCATTTATAATTTGCCAAATTCAATTCACTAGGCAATTCACTATTTTTATCCCCAACATTATCAGACATGGTTTCTGCAAAATCCATATAATTTGCTTCGGGGTAAGCAATAACCAATAATTCAGAAATTTTTTCTGGACTATCAATTTCAGTTCTATTATCTGGGACCTCAGACAAATAATCTTCACAAGAAACTATTGCCAACGCCATAAAAAGTAACATCCCTATTTTTGTTCTATATAATTTGTTCATTTTTTTTAATATTTTAAAAACCTACATTAAGTGATAGTGTAAATTGTCTTGTTATAGGTTGAGAAACCCCTCCAGACCTAAAAAATTCTGGATCTTGACCATTTAATCGAGAATCAGAATAAATCATAAACGGATTTGTTGTTGACACTTTCAACTTAAATGTATTTAAGCCTAAATTCGCTTTTAAGTCTTTTGGAAAATCAAATGCAACACTAATATTTTTCATCCTAACAAATCCTCCATCAACTACACGAACATCAGAATAATTATATGCGTTGTAAGCTCTAAATAAATTTGGAATTTCGTTTAAAAGTCTACCACTAGCTATAACTGGAACATTAGTAAAGTTTTCGTCACCTGGAGAAATCCAACGGTTTTTAAACTCAGATGTAAACACATCTAAATCAGTATAAGATTCTGAAAAAGTAGGATCTAATCTAATTTTATTACCACCTGAAGCAGTAACTAAAAGGCTTACAGATATGCCTTTATATTTGAAAGTATTTGAAAAACCTGCCGTTTTAGTTGGCTCGATACTTCCTTCATATTTCAAATACGATGTAATATTTTCTACATCTTGAAAATCTGCACCTGTAACACTATTTTCTTCATTACTCAAATCCTCTGGAAGAAAGTATGTAGGTAAGCCTCTATCATCTAAACCAGTAAACTGAAAAGAAAAAAGTGATTGTCTTGGAAAATCTACTACATTACCTCCTGTTTGATCAACTAAATCTAAAACATTAGGCTTATTTTCTAAAGCCGTTATTTTTTGATCTAAAACTGAAAAATTAAGTGTTGAAGACCATTTAAAGTTTGAAGTTTTTATTGGCTCAACTGTTAAGGATACTTCTAGTCCTTTAGTTTCCATATCAGAATTATTCCCCTGTTTAATAAATTCTCCACCAATACCTGAGGAACGAACAAAGTCAATTAAATCAAAACCTTTTCGTTGATATACATCTGCAGTAAAAATCACCCTATTTTGATATAACCCAAAATCTAATCCTATATTTGTTTCATACTGTTTTTCCCAAGTTAATTCTGAATTCTGTAATTCTTCTATATCTAAATATCGCTCTCTAGAGTCAAAATCTAGTCGATTTGTAATGTCATTTCTAAAAATAGCTAATGAATTAGTTGCGGGTCCTGCTGTAGCGGTTAAACCGTATGAAGCTCGCAGGCTTAAAGAATTTAAAAAATCTGCATTTTCTAAAAATCTTTCTTGCTTAACATTCCACTTTCCACTTATTGTACCAGTAGGTAACCACCTAGATGAAGTACTTCTACCTTGTCTGTTAGATCCATCGTAACGACCAGTTAATGATAGTATATATTTACTATCATAGGCGTAGGTTAATTTAGAAAAAACACCTATTGTACGTTCTTTTTCACTCTCAATACCAAAATAATCAGTTGCTTCTCCTAACGTTTTTGAAAATATCTCAGGATCAGTAAAAGGCGTTAAACCTCTATCGTATTGAAGCCCATAACCTATAAAATAGTCTTCTTCACGATCAATATATCTCATTTCTTGACCCAACAAGCCATTAACCTCGTGCTTATTATTGAATGTATTTGTATAGTTTATACTATTTCTAATATAATAATTAGTTAACTCATTATTTGTATTTCTATAAATACCTCCTTCTGGTAATACAGAGACTGGTGGAGCCGTTGGATTATCAGGGTCTGAATATAAAAAAACATTAGCATCACGAACTATTGTAGTTTCTTGAGACCTGTAAGCTTCTGCTACATTAGATTGTTCTGTTACATTATGATCTCTGTTTGACACAACATACCTTAAAGAACCTAAAAAATTATAATTTAAATTTTTATTTATTTTATAATCTCCATCTAACTGAAAACTAATATCCTTTACTTTTAACTTTATGTAATTATTTTCTAACTCATTAAAAATATTGAATGGTGCCCAATTAGACCTGTAATATTCTAAATTACCATCATTATCTCTTGGTCTAATGGTTCTGTTTGTTGAAAGCGCATAATTAAATGGGTTAATATCAAAAACTCTAGAAACATCACCTCTAAAACTATCTTCTTCTCTATCAAAAGTACCAGGTGCATCTTGATCTCTAACTGAACCATTAGCACCTAACGTAAGCTTAAATTTATCTGATAAATAATAGGTGTTTTTTAACTTGTAAGTAAACCTATTAACTTTATCAGCAATTGTCCACCCTGGATCATTATAAAAACTTAATGAAGCATAAAAACTATTATTATCTCCACCTCCAGAAAAACTTAAGGTATGATTTTGTGTCATAGAAGCTCTAAACAATTGTCTAAACCAATCTGTATTTGCTTGTTCATACTGTTGCAAAAATTGATTTCTTGCTTCAACAGTATTAGCTACACCAAACTGACCTGTACTTGCATCGTAAGCATTTAATTGCTGTGCTAATATTGTATAAATACCCCCATTTCTATTTTGCGCTACACTAGGGAAGTCTAAAAAACCTTTTTCTTCTAATTCTTGAAAAATACTAACTGTTTCTTGTGAGTTTAGAATATCATAATTTGAATACCTAGGAATATCACGAACAGTTTGTTCTAAAACATAATTAACTTTTAGTTTTGATTTTCGTTGCCCTCCTTTAGTTGTTATAACAATAACACCATTTAAAGCTCGGGCACCATATAAAGATGTCGCTGAAGCATCTTTTAAAATATCAATTTTTTCAATATCATTTGTATTTATACCTGCAATTGAAGAACTTATTAAAGTTGACGCATCACCTGATATTAATCCATCAAAATCTGTATTAACTATATCTTCTTGTATTACACCGTCAATAACCCATAATGGTCTTGTATCACCAAAAACAGATGAAGCACCCCGAATTGTAACTTTAGGTCCTGAGCCAAATGTTCCTGTTACATTTTGTATATTAACACCAGCTGCTCTACCTTCTAGCATTTGACTAACATCAACAAGCCCATCAATTTTAAAACTTTCAGATTTAATAGAACTCGATGCTCCTGTAAATATTCTCTTGGAAGTTTTATCATAACCTGACACTACTACCTCTTGTAATGCCTCAACATCTTCTTGCAATACTATAGTTAATGCATTATTATTTTCAACAATAACTTCCTTACTCTTAAAACCTAAACCTTTAATTAGCAAAACATCTCCAATATCAACTTTAATTGTAAAATTTCCATCAAAGTCAGTAGTTGTTCCTGTATTTGTATTTTTAATTAGAATTGAAATCCCCAAAAGTGGTATCCCATCTACACCTAAAACATTTCCGTTTAGAGTAATTTTATCTTGTTCGGTAACTGTAGTTATTATTTTTGGTTTAGCTCGTTTTAAAATAATTTGCTTTCCAAGTACCTGATACGATATATTTTTATCTTTAAATACAATATCAAGTATATCTTCTATATACTTGTTATTAACATCAACTGAAACTATATCTTTTGAATTGATATCTGAGTTTTTAAAAAAGATCTTAAATTCTGTTTTCTTTTTTATCTCCTTAAACAATTCTTTATAAGTTACTTCGTTAAGGTCTAATGTTATTTTGGTATTTTGAGAATATATACTAGCACTTACCCTACATAAAGATAGGATAAGAAGAATTGCTGTAAGTTTCATTTTCAAATCGAATTTTAATAGATTACCATACCCATGGCAATTATTATGTTGTTTTTTCATACTTTTAATATGATTTTAGAGATTTAGCATTTTTAAAATTTTAATTGTGGATCGAGGGATGCTGGAACATCTCTCGATTTTTTTACTTCATTTTCATTTCAATTCATATAAATTCAACTATTTAAAGGGTTTATGGTTATTTTTCTGTTCTCAATTTTAAAATTAAACGGCACTGTATTCTTGAATGTCTTTAATACTTCTTCTATAGTTTCTAAATCAAATTGCCCTGTAAATTTTTCGTTTACTAATAAATCACAATTATTCTCAATTGAGACATTATAAAACCGTTCTAATTTTTTGGAAATAGAATTAAATTCTTCATTTTCAAAAAGTAAAACACCATCTAACCATGCAATATAATTTTGTATATCAACAGTATTTACTTTCCCTATTTTTTCTTTAGAATATTTAAATTGTTCCCCTGGCTTTAAAACAAATTCGCCTTGAGTATTAAAATTTACTTTTACAGAACCTTCTACAAGTACAATATCATTTGCAGTATCCGCAGTATACGATGATATATTAAATTCTGTTCCCAAAACAGTCGTTTGAAAATTCTTGGTATGCACTACAAACCTGTTTTTTTTGTCTTTTTTAGCTACATCAAAATAAGCCTCTCCCTTTAACTCAACAACCCTTTCTTCATTTGCATTAAAATAAGTTGGATATTTTAAAAAAGAGCCAGAATTTAAATAAGCACGAGTACCATCTGATAAAACAACCTCCATCCGTTTACCATATGGAACATAAATTTCATTAAATTCAAGATTGGTAATTTCCTCTTTATTATCAGAATAATTATAAAGTATGCTATTCCCTTTTTGAACAGCTACTACTTTACCTTCTGTATTATATATTTTATTAGATTTAGATTCGTCTAATGGTTTTTCTTCACCTGAGTTAAGCTTCAAAACAATTTGATTAGAAACCTCTAAATCACTTGAATATCCATAATTAAAATAAATCAAGATTGACAGCGCAAATAATAAACAAAAGCTTGCTGCTGCATATAAGTAAGCTCTGTTTCTACTAAAAAAAGAATTTTCTAAACTTGAATTATAATCAATTTTTCTAGCTAAGAATTTTTCAAAGGCTTCTTCTGAATCAAAATTTTGAACTTCAACTTCAATCAAATGATTTAAAACAAAATATTTTTTTAATGCTTCTAAATTATCGGCAACAGTTAATTTATTTTTAAAAACTTCCAATTCACTTGGTGTCATTGCGTCTTTTAAAAATTTAGAAATTTCGCTATTACTTAACTGATTATTCTTCATTGATAAGTTGATTCTTTATAGAAAGACTCAAAAAATATAGAATACCCTTAGTTTTATGTTAAGATATTTTAAAAAAAATGTTAATTTTAAAAATAAGATAGTACTCCCTAAAAAAAAACACCTGAAAAAAGAAACTCAAAAAACTGAAATTAAAAACCTTAAGAAAGGTGATAATGAAGCATTTAAACTGCTTTATAAAGAATACTATAAAAGTTTATGTGTTTACACTTATGGAATTTCAAAAAATAGAACTTTAGCAGAAGATATTGTGCAAAATGTTTTTTTTAATTTATGGAAAAACAGAAATAAAATAGAAATAAAAAACTCTATATCTTCCTATTTATACAAATCATGCTACAATGAATTTATAAATCATTACAAAAAACAACAGAAAACTTTAGATTATCTAACTGAGTTTAGAATATCGGCAATGGATTTCTTTATAGAAGATTCTATAGAAACTACAAACGAAGACAAAATAATTTCAATAAGAAAAGCTATTGAAAAACTGCCTAATAAATGCAAAGAGGTGTTTATTATGATAAAGATAGAAGGCTTAAAATATAAAGAGGTTGCTGATAATTTAAAAATATCTATAAAAACCGTAGAAGCTCATATGACCTTAGCTCTCAGGAAAATTAAAGAAGAAATTTAATCTCTATTCTTTCAAAAAATCTATATTCCTAGTTAATCCACCATATTTGGTTCTTTTCACTGCAGATTTTTGAAATACTTTTTTAAAAACATCTTCCGTTATTTCTTCCCAATCTTTTTTAGTCAGTGATAATAAATCTGGGTGCGGATTAAATAGAGGTTCATTATGTGGTTTTGAAAAACGATTCCATGGGCAAACATCTTGACATACATCACAGCCAAATGCCCAATCATCAAACTTACCTTTAATCTCTATAGGTAATTCGTCTTTTAATTCTATGGTAAAATATGAAATACACTTACTACCATCAACAACACAGGGGTCAACTATTGCTTGTGTTGGGCACGCATCTATACAAGCGGTACAAGTACCACAATGATCTGTAACTGCGTGATCATGTTCCAATTCTAAATCAAGTATTAATTCTGCTATAAAATAAAAAGAACCAACTCGTTGCGTTAACAAATTACTATGCTTACCTATCCAACCTAGCCCACTTTTAGCTGCCCAAGCTTTATCTAATACGGGTGCAGAATCTACAAAAGCACGACCACTCA
The DNA here is from genome assembly GCA_947496695.1 of uncultured Cellulophaga sp. GTDB lineage: Bacteria > Bacteroidota > Bacteroidia > Flavobacteriales > Flavobacteriaceae > Cellulophaga. The sequence continues at coordinate 398,501 of CANMEI010000003.1, forward strand.
CCTCTCCTATCTCTTCTGAAATAAATTCTTGCAATTGCCTTAATTTACCTTTTATTATATGATGATAATCTTGACCATATGCATATTTAGAAATTTTATAAGTACTATCTACCTGTTTTTCTTCTGGATAATAATTTAATAATAATGAAATTACAGATTTTGAATCATCAACTAATAAACGAGGATCTAATCGTTTATCAAAATGATTTTCCATGTACTTCATTTCTCCATGCATGTTATTTTTTAACCACTTTTCTAACCTTGGAGCTTCTTCTTCTAAAAAATCTGCTTTAGAAATTCCACAAGACATAAAGCCTAATCGCTTAGCTTCATCTTTTATTTGCTTTGTATATTTCTCTTTGAGATTCATAAACTATGCCCTAACTGTAAATTTTAAATGAACATTTAACGGTTTAAGAGATATGAGTGGATTTAGTTTCACTTCAGTTAATTCTGTAGTTATTTTATATTTTTTAAGTATTTCAGTTACTGCCAGAATCATTTCATACATTGCAAAATTATTACCCACACACATTCTTGGCCCAGCTCCAAATGGATAGTAGTAATTCTGGTATTCTTTTTTATCTAATAATTCAAATCTTTCTGGGTTAAACTTATCGGGTTGGTCCCAAAATTCAGCATACCTATGAAGTTCATAAATACTCATTAACACCATAGTGTTTTTAGGTATTTTAACCCCATCAACTTCATCATTCTCAATAGCCACTCTGTCTATAATATAAGCAGGTGAATATAATCTCATAGTTTCCTCAATACACTTTTGCACATATTTTAACTCTAAAATAGCTAACAAAATATCATTTACATCTAAATTAACAGCTCTAACTTCTTGATAAGCTTTCTCTTGTACCTGAGGGTTTTTGGCTAATAAAAAGAATAAAAAACTTAAAGCATTCGCTGTTGTTTCATGTCCGGCAGTAAACAAAATCAATACTTCATCAATCAATTGTTTTTGAGACATTGCCTTACCATCTTCATAGCGGGCTTGCAACAACATATCAAGTAAGTCATCTTTCTCTATTTTTGATTTTCTACGGTTTTCAATGAGCTCACTTAAAAGCTCTTGCCCTTTTTCTGCAAGTTTTAGATGTTTTTTAATGCTTCTATTTAAATTAAACCACCATTTTAAGTAAGGCTGACGCATTTCTTTAATCAACATTTGTTGGTTCACTTCTGTAATATATTGTAGTTGTTGCATTTTCTCACGGATATCTTCGCTACTAAAAAGTGATTTTGCAACTACTTGAAAAGCAAGATTACTCATTAAAGGGTATACATCAACAGTAACATTCTCTTTTACATCTTCTAACTCAACTTTTATAGCAGAACGAATAGTTCCCATTAAATTGTGCAACTTTTTCTTATGGAAAGCAGGTTGTACCATTCGCCTATGCGTACGCCAATGCTCTCCATTTGAAGTTAAAATACCGTTACCTATATATTTCGCAAGGTCAACAGTTTGTAAAGTTGATTTTTGATAATTTTTATGTTGTTTTTGGAGTATGTGTTTTATTACTTTAGGGCTTCTAGTAAAAACAATTTCTCCACTAGAAATAAGTGGAACCCGAAATAGATCTCCAAATTTTTCAAAATTTTCACGATGAAAAGGTAAAGGATTTTTTAGAATACGTTTGCTATTCTTTATAACTTCTAAACGTGATACTAAGGGTAGTTTGTGCATTAAAATAATCCTCCTTGAATATTTCCTTTTATTCTTCCTAAATGTTTGTATGCTAAATCTGTTACTTCACGGCCACGGGGTGTTCTCATTATAAAACCTTGCTGAATTAAAAAAGGTTCATAAACCTCTTCAATAGTTTCAGCACTTTCTGAAACTGCAGTTGCTAAAGTTGTAATACCTACGGGGCCACCTTTAAACTTATCAATTAGAGTTATTAATATTTTATTATCCATTTCATCTAATCCATGAGCATCAACATTTAATGCTTTAAGCGCAAACCTAGAAATTTCAATATCAATACTACCATTACCTTTTATTTGAGCAAAATCACGCACTCTACGTAATAATGAATTACAAATACGAGGTGTACCTCTACTTCTACCTGCAATTTCTATTGCAGCTTCATTTGTAATTGGCATTTTTAATATTTCAGAACTACGTGTAACTATTGTTGATAATAATTCAGTTGAATAATATTGTAACCTACTTTGTATTCCAAAACGTGCACGCATTGGCGATGTTAACAAACCTGATCTTGTAGTTGCCCCAATTAATGTGAACGGATTTAAATTTATTTGAACAGAACGTGCATTTGGCCCTGTCTCAATCATAATATCAATCTTATAATCTTCCATTGCTGAATACAAATACTCTTCTACAATTGGACTTAAACGGTGAATTTCGTCAATAAACAACACATCACGCTCATCTAAATTAGTCAACAACCCTGCTAAATCACCAGGTTTATCTAGTACAGGACCAGATGTGATTTTAATACCAACCCCTAACTCATTTGCCAAAATACTAGCCAAGGTTGTTTTACCCAAACCTGGAGGTCCGTGAAATAGTGTATGATCTAGAGCTTCTCCTCTTAAATTAGCAGCTTCAACAAAAACTTTCAAATTCTCCAATATTTGTTCTTGTCCAGTAAAGTCATCAAAACTTATTGGACGTAAGGCTTTATCTATATCAAACTCTTCCGGAGAAAAATTTTCATTTGTTGGGTCTAGATTTTCATTCATATATAACAAATATAGGGCAAAATAAAATTAACTCTAAAGCTATAAATCTTAATTATAGTTTTTAAAAAATTGTATTTTCATACCATGAAAAATAATAGCTATACTTCAGGAATTTTAGCATACATTCCATTTTTTTATGTGATATGGTCTGATGATCTTTTATCAGCTTCAGAAATAAATGTAGTTAAAATTGCACTTGAAAACGACACCACTTTAACTAGCGATGAAAGAACTAAATTAAATAGCTGGTTAAATACTGAAAAAAAACCATTAGATACTACAATTAAATCTTGGAAACACGCAATTTTAGATTCAGAATTAAAATTAGTTGAGAGCAGCACTTATCCATTATCAAATTTTAGTCATAAACTATTAAAACATAATGGATACGAATTACCTATAAATGAGCAATTGAAACATATTGAACTTAATTTAGGTATACAACCCAATCATTATAATCATTTATTTGATGTAGAAATAAATTTTGACAGCACTTCAAATCACTACGATTCAATTGAATTGAATAAAATTTTAAAAGGCGACTATTTTTCTAAAGTTGAAGATTTTCATGCTGTTTTAAATGACCCTATTTTCAACAGGAAGATAGAAAGAAGAAAAGAAGGTTTTAGAGCAACTGTTTTAGAACAGGTTAAATTTATGGCTTCAAAAGGTTATGGCGCAATGGCATACCCAAAAGAATATGGAGGTATTGAAGATATGCCCGCTTACGCCTATATTTTTGAAAACATCATGTATGTTAATGGTAGTTTAGCAATAAAATTTGGTGTGCAATTTGGTCTTTTTGGTGGTAGTGTTCAAAAACTCGGAACAAAAAAACATCATGATACTTATTTAACAAAAACTGGAGAAGCTAATTTACTTGGCTGTTTTGCTATGACAGAAACAGGCCATGGTTCTAATGTTCGTGGTATAAAAACAACAGCAACTTACGAGCAAAAAACTGATAGTTTAGTTATACACACTCCTGGAAAAAACGACAATAAAGAATATATTGGAAATGCACTTGATTCTAAAATGGCATCTGTATTTACCCAATTAATTGTTAATGGTAAAAATGAAGGCGTACATGCAATTTTAGTTCCTATACGTGATAAAAATCATAATCTTATGCCTGGTGTTACAATTGAAGATAATGGTTATAAACTAGGCTTAAATGGTGTAGACAATGGCAAAATATGGTTCAATCAAGTTCGTGTACCCCGTGAAAATCTTTTAAATAAATATGGAACTATTAAGGATGATGGCACTTATTATTCTGATATAGAAAACCCCAACAAACGTTTCTTTACCATGTTAGGAACATTGGTTGGCGGTAGAATTTGTGTTGCCAGAGCTGGTTTAGGCGGAGCTAAAAAAGCATTGAAAATTGCAATAAAACACGCACTAAAAAGAAGACAATTTAATGACAGCATAAAAATACAAGAAGATTTATTGATGGATTACCCCACACATCAATTAAGACTTACTCCTGCAGTTGCGACATCTTATGTTTACGACATAACATTACAACATTTAATGAAGGATTATAGTAATGAAAGCAAACCTGATAAAAGAAAAATTGAGACACAAGTTGCAGGCTTAAAAGCAATGATAACTTGGTTTGCGAATGACACAATACAAGAATGCAGAGAAGCTTGTGGCGGAAAAGGATATTTAGTTGAGAATGAAATTGCAGATTTAAAAGGTGATGTAGACATTTTTACAACATTTGAAGGGGACAATACTGTTTTGCTTCAATTAGCTGCTAAAGGTGTTCTTTCAGACTTTAAATCTGAGTTTAATAGTGCTGGATTTACAACTGTATTAAAATTATTAAAAACTCAGCTTAACGATAAAATTTCATCGATAAATCCTTTATATATAAATAAGGTTGATAGTACTCATCTTTACGATCATAAATTTCATTTGCATGCTTTTGAATATAGAACAAGAAGATTAACTTATTCTGCAGCAATGAGAATTAAAGATTACATAAAAAAAGGTGTCCCTTCATACCAAGCATTTTTAAAAATACAAACACATTTATTAGCTTTAGGAAAAGCATATAGTTGTCAACTAGCCTATGAAACCTATGTAGATTTTACAAAAAATATGAATGATGAAAAAAATAAAGCTCTATTCCAAAAATTAGGAAACCTTTATGCTTTACATGAAATTAGAAATGACGCGTCATGGTATTTAGAACAAGGGTATATTGGTTCAACAAAATCAAAAGCAATAAGACAACGTATAGAAAGGCTATGCACAGAGCTAAGACCCCATATTGGCGTTTTAGTGGAAGGCTTTGGAATACCACAAGGTTTAATTAATGCACCAATAGCTAAATAAAATTAAATTGATATTTATTTTCTCTTAAATACTTCGTCTCTTTTACTAAGATGCGAAGTATTTAAAAATTCAACAATATTTATAGATCCATCACCATAAAAATAAGTAGCTGCACTATCTCTAGAACTTAAGTTTAATGTGTTAACAGCACGCACATAGGCTTTAGAATATTTTTCAACAAATAAGTTTGTTTCAGCAGTTTCAAAGTTTTCACCTTTTAAATCTGAATTTTCATATAAATGAGCTGTTAATAATGATGTTTCACCTTCTATTTTTAATTCTGCATTTTTATACAGTTCAATATTTGCGCTTTTATTTACAGCATGCAAACGAGCATCAACTCTATCTTCAAGAGCTATATTTAAAGAGTCTGCATTAACAACTAAATTAGCAGAACTATTATCTTTCATGAACAACTCTAAAAGATCAACATTTGCATTAAATTCAACCTTAGATGAGCCAAATGATTCAACTTTAAAATAATTAGTATCAATTACATCTTTTATTTTAATTGTACCATCACGAATAATTAAAGAATGTAATTCATTATAATAAACGGTAATTTCTAATTTCTTTTTAGCTGTAATATTATAAAAAGAATCTATAGATAAAACTCCATCAACTACACGAAATTCTAGTACGTCAACTAAATTATCATCTATATTTAATTTAAAGCCATAATCAGCAGATTTAACAAAATCTATATCAAGATCATGTTCTAATTCTATCACAGAAAAAGGTTCTAAATCTTTATGAACTTCAACAACAACTTTACTACCACGTATTTTAGGTTTACGTTGAGAAAAGGCAAATGAACCAACTAAAAAAGAAATAATAAAAACACTAAATTTAATTTTCATAAGTGAAATTTTGATAAAATTTAAAACTATTATAATGTGGTTGAAATGCTAATACAAGATATTATAAATATCTTTTATTAAAAAAATAAGACTTAAAATTTATTCATAAAAAAACCCTTTGTAAATTTTACAAAGGGTTTTAAATATTATAGAAAAATATTAGTGTTGTAATTCCTCTTCATTTTCTTGAAGTGGGATATGTTGTGGAACATAATCTTGATCTCCCAATATATATTCACCATCTTCTCTAGTTTTACTATAATCGTAAGCCCAACGGTGAACTTCAGGAATTTCACCAGGCCAGTTACCGTGAATAGCCTCTAATGGAGTTGTCCATTCTAACGTAGTAGCTTTCCAAGGATTTAAAGGTCCTTTTTTTCCATAGAAAATACTATGAACAAAATTATATATAAATACTAGTTGAATAAATGCGGTAATAATTGCAAACACAGTGATTAATATTTGAACATCAGTTAAATCATCAAACATTGGAAATGCAGTATTTTGATAATATCTTCTTGGTACACCAGCCATACCAACAAAGTGCATTGGGAAGAATATACCGTATGAACCAACAGCTGTAACCCAGAAGTGTATGTATCCTAAATTTTTATTCATTAACCTACCATGGAACATTTTAGGGAACCAGTGGTAAACACCAGCAAACAAACCATATAATGCAGATATACCCATTACCAAGTGGAAGTGAGCAATAACAAAATAAGTATCATGAACGTTAATATCTAATGTACTATCACCTAAAATAATACCAGTTAAACCACCAGAAATAAAGGTAGAAACCATACCAATAGAAAATAACATTCCAGGGTTTAATTGTAAGTTACCTTTCCATAAAGTAGTAATCCAGTTAAAGGATTTTACAGCAGAAGGAATTGCAATCAATAATGTTGTAAATGTAAATACAGATCCTAAGAAAGGATTCATTCCTGAAATAAACATATGGTGACCCCAAACAATTGTAGAAAGGAAAGCAATTGCTATAATAGAAGCTATCATTGCTCTGTAACCAAAAATTGGTTTACGAGAATTAACAGCCATAACTTCAGAAACAATACCCATTGCCGGTAATATTACAATATATACTTCAGGGTGCCCTAAGAACCAAAATAGGTGTTCATACAAAACAGGTGATCCACCTTGGTAATGTAATACTTCACCTTGAATAAATATATCTGACAGGAAGAACGAAGTACCAAAACTTCTATCCATAATCAGTAATAATGCTGCAGATAGTAATACAGGAAAAGAAATAACACCGATAATAGCCGTTACAAAAAATGCCCAAATACTTAAAGGCATTCTTGTCATAGACATACCTTTTGTTCTAAGATTTAAAACTGTAACTATATAATTTAATGATCCTGTTAATTGAGATGCAATAAAAATAGCCATAGAAACTAACCATAAAGTCATTCCTAAACCTGATCCAGGTTGTGCCATTGGCAAAGCACTTAATGGAGGGTAAACCGTCCAACCAGCAGCTGCAGGGCCAGCCTCTATAAATAGGGAACATATCATTACAATACTAGATATAAAAAATAACCAATATGAAATCATGTTTAAAAAACCTGATGCCATATCACGTGCACCAATTTGCAAAGGAATAAGTAAATTACTAAATGTACCACTCAAACCAGCTGTAAGTACAAAAAATACCATTATAGTACCATGAATAGTTACTAATGCTAAATAAATATCAGCATCCATAACACCATCAGGGGCCCATTTACCAAGTAAAGCTTCAAAAATAGGAAATGATTCTCCTGGCCAAGCTAATTGCGTCCTAAATAAAATAGACATAGCAATACCTATTACTCCCATAATCAAACCAGTAATTAAATACTGTTTTGATATCATTTTATGATCTTGGCTAAAAATATATTTAGTTACAAAAGTCTCCTTATGATGATGCCCATGGTCGTCATGTGCATTATCATCTAAGTTTGCATGTGCTGTAGCTGCTGACATATTCGAAATCTATATTTTTTAATTATTATGTTTGTTAAGTTCTATTGAGCTGAAGCCATTGATACACCAAACGTTTTTTGTTCAGCAATCCATTTATTATACTCCTCTTCAGTTTCAACAATAATTTTCATTTGCATATTATAATGTGACTTACCACAAATCTTATTACATAATAAGATATAATCAAATTGCCATGAATCAGAATTATCTTCACCATTTAAAGCTCTTTCTGCTCTAATAGCATTAATTCTTTTTTCTTTATCAATGATATCAGGATTCTGACGCATTTCTTCAGTTGTATATATTGGAGTATACGAAAATTCGGTAATCATACCAGGAACACAATTCATTTGTGCTCTAAAGTGTGGCATGTAGGCTGAATGTAGTACATCTTGAGAACGCATTTTAAAATTAACTTTTCTACCAACAGGAAGATGTAATTCTTTAACAATGATATCATCTGAAGCATTAGGATCAGATTCGTCTAAACCAAGAACATTTGCTCTATTAATATCAATCATTCGAACATTTGCATCGCCCAATACATTATCAGCACCACTATATCTAGCAGTCCAGTTAAACTGTTGCGCATATAATTCAACAACAATAGGATCATCTTCATCATTAACATCCATAATATTAGTCCAAGTATAAAGACCCCAAAGAATCAAACCAGCTAAGACAATAACAGGAATAATAGTCCAAATAAATTCTAACCTATCGTTATCAGCAAAGAAAAGTGCTTTTTTACCTTTTTCACCTCTATATTTAAATCCAAAATAGAATAATAAAAACTGAGTTAGAGTTTGAACAATAAATATGATAACGAATGACCAAAGCATTAAACTATCATATTCTGCTCCATGCTCAGAAGCAGCTTCAGGAAGTAATACTTTAGAATATTTCCAAAAACTAAATATTGTTATGCCATAAATAAAGATTAAAAAACCAAATAATAAATATCCATTGGTATTGTTATCCTTATCATTAGCGATTTGCGAATTCTCTACTTTAATTTGAGATAATTCGAAAATTTTGGTCATTTGCCAAATAGCAATTGCCACTAAAACTAAAACAGCTATAATTAAAAATGCAGACATTGTATGATTTAATGTTATTTTTTTATACTAGTAATGAAAATGTTTACTCTCTTCTATAAAAGGATTACGCTTAGGTTGAAGCGGTGCCTTTGATAATGCTCTAAATATCCAGAATATAAATATCCCTGCAAAAAACAAAATTGAACCTATTTCAGGAAAACCAATAAACCATTGATCACCAACAGTTGATGGCATAATAGCATTAAATATATCTAAATAATGTCCTGCTAAAATAACAACTCCAGCCATTAACACAAACCAATTAAGCCTTTTAAAGTCACTATTCATTAATATTAATACAGGAAATAAAAAGTTCATTACAATCATTCCAAAGAAAGGCAACTTAAAATCAGCAATTCTAGTTATATAATAAGTAACTTCTTCAGGAATATTAGAATACCATATTAACATAAATTGAGAGAACCATAAATATGTCCAGAAAATACTAATACCAAACATAAATTTAGCTAAATCATGAATATGACTGTTATTAACATCTTGTAAAAGACCTTTTGATTTAAGATAAATTGTAACCATTGCAATTACAGTAATACCAGACACAAACATACTTGCGAATATATACCAACCAAATAAAGTACTAAACCAATGCGGATCTACACTCATTATCCAATCCCAAGACATCATAGATTCCGTAACTAAATAAAATACTAAAAAACCAGCTGATGCTCTAAAATTCTTTAAGAAATTACTATCATCATTAGCTTCATCTTGAGCTAAAGATAATCTTCTAGTATATTCTCTATAAAAAATCCAACCACCTAAGAAAATAGCTGCTCTGATTAAAAAGAAAGTTCCATTTAAAAAACCAGATTTACCTTGTAGCAATTCATCATGAGCAACAACTTCTGGATCCATCCAAACAAATAAATGATTAAAATGTGCTACAGAACAAGCTAATAAAATAAACATTATTATTCCTCCAGGCACTAAGTATGAAGTAATACCTTCCATAACTCTAAAAAGTAATGGAGACCAGCCTGCTTGTGCTGCTCTTTGTATAGCATTAAAAGCTAAAACACCTAAAGCAATCATAAAGAAAAAGAAAGCTGCTACATAAACGGCAGCCCAAGGTCTATTCTGTAATTGATGTAATAAATGTTCATCATGAGAAGCATCGTGATGAGCCTCTTCAACAGCTGCATGATGCGAACTCTCTTCACTATGATGCTCAGTTGCTTTCTCTGCATGCGCATTTACATGACTATCACCATGTGAAGCTACCATTGCTTTAGCTTCTTGAACAGTGCCTGGAGATGAAACGAAACCGATACCAATTCCTATAGCCCCAAGAACCATTAAAATAATCGATGCAATTTTTAATCTATTTGAAATAGTGTACATATCTAAAATCTATGTATTATTTTATTAAATCTTGTTTTAACTTTACTACATACTCTGAAACTTGCCAGCGCTCTTTATCATTTAACTGATTAGCATAAGAACCCATAGAGTTTAATCCGTAGTATATTGTATGGTGTGTACTACCTACTGTAATATTTCTACCAGCATCAGAATAATTAGGAACACCTAATATTTTTTCACGACTTACTAAAGTACCTTTACCATCACCTTTATTACCATGACAAATAGCACAATAAATAGTGTATAATTCAGCTCCAACAGCTAAGTTTTTTTCTGAATCTAAAGAATCTAATGGACTAATTTGAACTCTAGCTAATTCTTTATCTTCCATAGTGTTTGCAAACTTATAAGGAATGTGACCACGAGAAATAGTATTCTCAACAGGTAAACCTGCCTCAACGCCACTTGGCAAAAACTCAACCTTCTGATAGGTTTCATAACCTACAGATTTGTACATATTTGGCATATACTGGTAATTTCTATCATTCTTGTTAAAACAAGAAGAAAAAGTTACTAAAACCAAAACTATAGCTACAACTTTTATAAAACTCTTCATATCTCTATTGACTACTTTTCTGAAATATTGATTTCAACTGCACCAGTTTCCGACAATAATTTTCTTAATTCATCTTCGTTATCATGAATCTCAATTTCCATTAGAAAATGATCATCAGTTGTTCTTTTATCAGGATTTTCTGCTTCTTTAAAAGGCCATAATTTACTTCTCATATAAAAAGTAATCACCATTAAATGGGCTGCAAAAAATACTGTAAGCTCAAACATAATTGGAACAAAAGCAGGCAAGTTTTCTAAAAAACTAAAACTTGGTTTTCCACCAATATCCTGTGGCCAATCTTCAATCATAATAAAATTCATCATTGTGATTGCAACAGTTAAACCAACACAACCATATAAAAATGATGTAATTGCTAATCTTGTAGTTGCTAAGCCCATTGCTTTATCTAGTCCGTGAACAGGAAAAGGGCAATATACTTCTTCTATATGATGTTTAGCTTCTTTAACTTTTTTTACAGCGTGCATTAACACATCATCATCTGTATAAAGCGCATGTATAACTTTAGATGCCATATATCTACTTATTGTTATTTAAAATCTTAGCTTGACCTGCCCAATCATCTCTTTGTGCTCTTCCAGGGAAAGAACCCGTAATAGAATCTAACAAATCATATTCTTTTTCTGTCATTTTACTAACCTGAGAAAACTTAAATATACCTATCTGATTTAAAGTTTTTTCCATTTGAGGCCCAATACCCTTTACTTCTTTTAAGTCATCAGGCGTATCATTTAAAGCATCAAATGAACCTAATGAATTCAATAAAGTAGAAACTTGCTCAGTGCTCGATTCAACTTTTACTTCATCACTAACAGGAACAGTTTGCTTAATCTCATACAAAGGTTTACCAGCATCTCTTAATAGTTTATATTTTTCACCAGAAGATTTCATAATAGATTTAACTTCTGCCTGAGCAATTACAGGGAATGTTCTAGAATATAATAAGAAAAGTACAAAGAAGAATCCTATTGTTCCTATAAATATTCCAATATCAACAAAAGTTGGTGAAAACATTGTCCAGGAAGATGGTAGATAATCACGATGTAAAGATGTTACAATAATTACAAAACGCTCAAACCACATCCCGATATTTACAACAATAGAAATAAAGAAAGAGAATAATATGCTTGTACGTAATTTTTTAGACCACATAAACTGTGGAGAGAATACATTACAAGTCATCATTGACCAATATGCCCAAGCATAAGGACCTGTTGCTCTATTTAAGAATGCATATTGCTCATATTCAACACCAGAATACCAAGCCATAAACAACTCTGTAATATAAGCACATCCAACAATAGAACCCGTTAACATAATTACAATGTTCATTAACTCTATATGTTGTAATGTAATATAGTCTTCCATATTACATACTTTTCTCATAATAATAAGAAGTGTATTCACCATTGCAAATCCAGAAAAGATAGCCCCAGCAACGAAATAAGGAGGAAATATTGTTGTATGCCATCCTGGTATTACTGATGTAGCAAAATCAAAAGATACAATTGTATGTACAGAAAGTACAAGAGGTGTAGCTAAACCCGCTAAGACCAAAGATACTTCTTCAAAACGTTGCCAATCTTTTGCTCTACCAGACCAACCAAAACTAACTAAACTATAAATTTTCTTCTGAAAAGGACGAACAGCTCTATCACGAATCATTGCAAAATCAGGTAATAAGCCAGTCCACCAAAATACTAATGAAACAGAAAGATAAGTTGATATTGCAAATACATCCCAGAGAAGTGGTGAATTAAAGTTCACCCATAAAGAACCAAATTGATTAGGAATAGGCAATACCCAGTATGCTAACCAAGGACGCCCCATATGTATCACAGGAAACAAACCTGCCTGAACTACTGAGAAAATCGTCATAGCTTCTGCAGAACGGTTAATAGCCATTCTCCATTTTTGACGAAAAAGTAAAAGTACTGCCGAAATAAGTGTTCCTGCATGTCCAATACCAACCCACCAAACAAAGTTAGTAATATCCCAAGCCCAACCGACTGTTTTATTTAATCCCCATGTACCGATACCTGTTGAAACAGTGTAAACAATACAACCTATTCCCCAAAGGAATGCAACCAATGCAATTGAAAAAACAATCCACCATTGTTTATTAGCCTTACCTTCTATAGGAGCAGCAATATCCACTGAAATATCATGGTAGCTTTTATCTCCAAGTACAAGTGGTTTTCTAATAGGTGCTTCGTAATGCGACGCCATATTTTATATTAAGTTATGTTGTTCTTCTTCTTTAATAAACAAATTATACTTCTTCAGTATTTCTCACTTTTACATGATAAAACACATTAGGTTTTGTACCAACATGCTCTAAAAGATGATACATACGATCACTTTCTTTAAGCTCTGCCACTTTACTATGTTTATCATTTATATCTCCAAAAATCATTGCACCACTACTACAAGCCGCAGAACAAGCAGTTTGGAACTCACCATCTTTAATTACTCTACCATCTCGTTTAGCATCAAGAATAGTTTTCTGTGTCATTTGCATACACATAGAACACTTCTCCATAACACCTCTTGAACGAACAGTAACATCAGGATTGATAACCATTTTACCCAAATCATTATTCATGTGATAATCAAACTCATCATTGTTATTATACAAGAACCAGTTAAATCTACGCACTTTATAAGGACAGTTATTTGCACAATATCTTGTACCCACACATCTATTATACGCCATATGGTTTTGCCCCTGACGACCATGCGATGTTGCCGCAACAGGACAAACTGTTTCACAAGGAGCATGATTACAATGCTGACACATTACAGGTTGAAAAGCAACTTGAGGATTAGAAGCCGGATGCTCTAATTCACCAAATCCACCTAAAGACCCTTTATCACCAGTTAAACCATCAAACTCATCCTTCTTAATATTATCACCCTCAAAGGTATCCTCTGAAGAATAATATCTATCAATACGCAACCAGTGCATATCTCTTGATTTTCTAACTTCATCTTTACCAACTACCGGAACATTATTTTCAGCATGACAAGCTATAACACAAGCCCCACAACCAGTACAGGCATTCAAATCTATTGAAAGATTAAAATGATGACCAATAGAACGATCAAAGCTATCCCATAAATCTACAGATGTAGCAGCAACCTCTTGATGATCTAAAGAAACTACAGGTTGAACATTCCAATCCTTAGCATCTTTAGTATTAAATATTTCAAGGGTAGTCTCCTTAATTATATCACCCCTACCCATTAAAGTTTTATGCAACTGAACACAAGCAAACTCATGGTTTCCTTCAGATTTTTCAATAGATACAGATTGAACATTAGAGAAATTTTGATACAAAGGATATGCATTTACACCCGTTTGCATTTCAGACTTCATCCCAACTTTCTTTCCATAACCAAACGAAAGACCTATAGAACCAACCGCCTGCCCTGGTTGAATAATCACAGGAACTTTATCCACAGAAACACCATCTACAGTAATCTTAGCATAACTACCATCTAAACCACCATTTGCAACATTTTCATTCACAAAACCTAGCTTTTCAGCATCAGACTTAGATACAGTAACATAGTTATCCCAAGAAACTCTAGTTATAGGATCAGGGAATTCTTGCAACCAAGGATTATTAGCCATTTGACCATCTCCCATTCCTGTCTTAGGATAAAGCACTAATTCCATTTCAGAATTAGAAGCACTTGCCAAAGCTCGTAAAGAAGAAGCTAAAGGAACAGGACTCAAAGAAGCCTCCGAATCACCCTCAACAACTATTGGAGCAATAACATCATCAACAATAGTTTCTAATTTTGATTTAACATAAAAACCATCATGCAATGCTTGATCCCAATCACTTCCTCCTAAAATAGAAGAAGCCCAAGTTTCTTTTATAAAATCATAATATGATTTATCACTTCCCATCCACTTCAACAATGAAGACTGGAATTGACGCGTATCAAACAATTCTTTTATTGTTGGCTGCGTCAACGCAAAGTGACCTTTTTTAATCTCAACATCACCCCAAGACTCTAAATAATGAGAAGACGCCGCAACATATTGCGAAACACTTGTAGTCTCATTCTCATTAGTAGAGAAATTAACTGACAAACTAACATTTTTTAAACCTTCAACAAATTCATCTGAATTTGGTAAAGAATACACAGGATTAACACCGTCAATAAAAATAGCTCCAACTCTACCTGCCTTCATAGAATCAATTAAAGCATTTACAGCTTTAATATCACCCTGCCTAGTCAAGATAGGTTCATTTGAATTATACGAAACGCTACCTAACATCTCATTTATAGCCAAAACAATAGCCTGAGCATTTTCATCATCTAAACCTGTCACAACAACAGCTTTAGATCCTGCTTTTTTAATTTTATCAACTGCTAAATCCAAAGCAGCTTTAACACCTTCAGAAAGCTCACCACCAACTGAAGAGTTACTTAATTTTGCATACAAATTAGCCAAAGCAACTTTTTGCTCACTAGGCTTTAAAGGAATTCGATTATCAGCATTTGCACCAGATAAAGACATATTAGACTCAAACTGAATATGCTTAGACATTTTACCATGCTGAGGAATACGCCCTTTTGAGTAACCAGCATCAAAGCCACCACCTTGCCAATCACCTAAGAAATCAGCACCAAAAGAAACAATAACTTCCGCCTTAGATAAATCATAATCAGCTAAAGCCCTAATTCCATATCTTTTCTCAAAAGCATTCAGAGCAGCTTCCTGAGAAATAGTATCATAAATCACATGATTCACATTAGAACCATACATATCTTTAAACTCCGAAATCAATCTTTTTGTAGACGGACTCGCATAAGTTTGAGTCAACAAAGCAATTTCTTTACCAGAACCCTTAAGAGAACCCAACTTCATCTTAACAGCTGCATCTAAATCACCCCAAGCAACAGCCTCTCCATTTAAAGTAGGACCTTGTAAACGAGTACTATCATAAAGATTTAAAACTGAAGCATTAACTCTAGCATTAGCACTTCCATTAGTTTTAGAGTCCGTATTATTTAATATCGAAATTGGCCTACCCTCTCTAGTACGAACCAATACACTTGCAAAATCATAACCATTTGCAATTGTAGTTGCATAATAATTTGCAACACCAGGAATAATACTTTCCGGTTGCACAACATAAGGAATAGACTTTGTAACAGGTCCTTCACAAGCTGCTAAAGTTGCAGCAGCAGTACTAAAACCAACATATTTCAAGAAATCCCTTCTATTTGTTGATGATGAAGCTAAATTTTCTTTATCTCCTAAAAAATCATCAACAGGAATATCCTGAACAAACTCATTATGTCTTAGCGTCTCAACAATGGAATCGTTAGGATTTAACTCCGCTTCGCTTTTCCAATATTTTTTGTTTGATGCCATACGTTTATCTCTGAAATTATCTTCTTTGTTAACTTACTAATAGTGACACTTACCACATTCCAATCCACCCATTTGAGCAGCTGTAAGATTCTCTACACCATATTTTTTTGAAAGTTCGGCATGAATTTTCTCGTAATACTCATTCCCCTCTACTTTAACATTTGTTTCTCTATGACAATTAATACACCATCCCATTGTCAACGGAGAATATTGCTCCATTATCTCCATCTCCTCAACAGGACCATGACAAGTTTGACATTCAACACCTGCAACTGAAACGTGTTGCGAATGATTGAAATAAGCAAAGTCAGGCAAATTATGAACCCTAACCCACTCAACAGGCTTACTATCACCAGTATAACTCTGAGTAGACTCATCCCAACCTACAGCTTTGTATAATTTTTTAATTTCACCAGTATAAAATTCATTTGTACGACCATTAGCCAAATCATCTTGAGAAGGACCCTCTGGATTACCAACATACTCAGATATTGACTTATGACAATTCATACAAACATTCAATGACGGAATACCAGAAGTCTTAGACACTCTAGCCGATGAGTGACAATATTTACACTCAATTTTATTATCACCCGCATGGATTTTATGAGAATAATGAATTGGCTGTACAGGAGCATAACCTTGATCAACTCCAACTTGCATCATATAACCATACACAAAATACGCCCCACACAATATCAAAATCAACGTAGTAACTAATACCAAAAACTGATTTTGAACAAATGCTTTCCAAATAGGAGTTCTTACCTCAGAAGCTTCTTTCTCTACAACAACACCATTAGCCTCTGCAATTCTTCGTAAAGTTTTGTTTACCATAAACAACAACATTACTAACATTGCAAAAACCAGAACCAAAGCTCCTAATATCAACTCATTAGAAAACCCATTATCAGAAGAAGCATTTTCACCCCCACCAACAGGAGCAACAGCTTTAACAGGTGCCGGAGGTGGCGCAGCAGTATAAGCAAGAATATTATCTATATCTTCATTAGATAAAGTTGGAAATGGAGTCATCGCCGCCTTATTATATTCATTATACAACTTATTAGCATAAGCATCACCAGAAGCTATAACAGAAGGACTATTTTTAACCCAAGCATAAATCCACTCCCTATCTAAACCCTCCTCTTCAATAGACTCCTCTACATTTGCAAGAGCAGGACCCGTCATTCTTTTATTTAAAGCATGACAAGCAGCACAGTTCTGATTAAATAATGATTTGCCTTTAGCGGCATCACCTGCAGAAGCACCTTCATCCTGCGAAAAAAGATTTGCTGAAAATAACAGACAAACTAATAGATTGACACCTAAAACTTTAGAAAATTGATTGCGGTACGTAACCTTTTTCATATTAAAATTGTTTCTATTGACTCTTTTGGCACGATTCTTTCTCCCTAAAAGAATACAACAAATTTATACCTCAAAATCGAAAGCAAAAATACGACATAGACTTTATTTCCGAAATTATAACTTCTCTATTATTTACAATTTATATTAATTCTAAATAAAATTTTATTGTTTTGGTTATTCAATTAAAAATTACTTTTGCAGTAGACTTTTAAGGACTAATTAAAAACAACTATGAAAACTCTTTTTAACGTATTGATTTTTACACTTTTTACATTAAACTGCAACGCTCAAGAGGCAAACATCAGCATAAAAGAAGACTCAAGAATCGAGAAGTTGATGAATTTATACCAAAATGAAAGTGAAAGTTCTGAAAATTATCAAATACAAATTTTCAATGGATCTTTTAGCACAGCAAATAGCAAACAAAACAATTTACACAGTGATTTTCCAAATTGGGAAACTAAAATAAAGCACGTAGACACTGATTACAGAGTCAGAATCACCGGAATAAAAACTGCATTAGAAGCAGAAAGAAAATACATAGAAGTGAGAAAAAAATACCCATCAGCTATCATCATTACACCAAATTAAAGAAAATTAAAAAACTTCACTATTCTTTTAAAATCTACTTTAATAATAATTTATTCACATATCACTAAACCAGAGAAATTAAAATCTCTGGTTTTTTTTATACCAAAAAAAAATAAAATTAGAATTAAAACCTCAGATTACTCACTATCAAACAACCAGAATACTTATTACAGCAGATAAACTTAATACGTAAAAAACTAAAAACAGCTCACAACTAATTCCAAGAAAAAATCTCTATAATTTATTATATTTTCACAAAAATCAACAACCATAACTTCAACACTCACCACTAAATCAAAAAAAAACTTTAACCCAATTAAAACATCTTTCTCTATCACTATAACTTCATTAAGCTAATAAAAAAAGGCGAACTCATTTTGAGTTCGCCTTTATATTACTTTAAAATATATTTTAATTATTTCAATTTCTTCTTAACTGCCACTTCTTGAAAACCTTCAACAATATCCAACTCTCTAATATCATTATAATTCTTAATTTGAAGACCACAATCATATCCTTTAGAAACTTCTTTAACATCGTCTTTAAATCGCTTCAACGAAGTTAACTCACCAGTAAATACAACAACGCCATCTCTAATCAAACGTATTCCTGAACTTCTAAGAATTTTACCATTAGTAACCATGCAACCCGCAATCGTACCTATTTTAGAAATTTTGAATGTCTCTCTAATCTCAGCTGTACCAGTAATTTCTTCCTTCATTTCCGGAGAAAGCATACCTTCCATAGCATCCTTAAGATCATTTATAGCATCATAAATAATAGAATACATCCTAATATCTATTTCTTCATTATCAGCAATTGTTCTTGCATTACCCATTGGCCTTACATTAAACCCAATAATAATCGCATCAGAAGCCGAAGCTAACAACACATCAGACTCTGTTATTGGCCCAACAGCTTTATGAATAATATTCACTTGTATTTCTGCAGTAGATAATTTCTGGAAAGAATCAGTCAACGCTTCAACAGAACCATCAACATCACCTTTAAGAATAATATTTAATTCTTTGAAATCTCCAAGTGCAATACGACGACCAATCTCATCAAGTGTAATATGACGTTGAGTTCTAACAGATTGCTCACGCAACAACTGACCTCTTTTAGCCGCTATTTGCTTAGCCTCACGTTCATCTTCCAGAACATTAAACTTATCACCCGCTTGCGGAGCACCATCTAAACCTAATATTGAAATTGGTGTTGACGGACCAGCCTCTTTAATATTTTTACCACGCTCATCTTGCATAGCCTTAATCTTACCACTACAAGTACCCGCTAATACATAATCGCCGATTTTTAAAGTACCCGCCTGAACTAATACTGTAGAAACATAACCTCTACCTTTATCTAAAAAGGCTTCAACTACAGTTCCAGTTGCTAATTTTTCAGGATTAGCTTTCAACTCTAAAAGTTCAGCTTCAAGTAATACTTTTTCTAACAACTCCTTAACACCTAAACCTGTTTTAGCAGAAATATCGTGAGACTGAATCTTACCTCCCCAATCTTCTACCAATAAATTCATTTGCGCTAAGCCATCTTTAATCTTGTCAGGGTTAGCAGTAGGTCTATCAATTTTATTAATAGCAAATACAATTGGAACTCCTGCCGCCTGTGCATGACTAATTGCTTCTTTTGTTTGAGGCATAATATCATCATCAGCCGCAATAACAATAATTGCAATATCAGTAACTTGAGCCCCACGTGCACGCATCGCCGTAAAGGCTTCGTGACCTGGTGTATCTAAAAATGCCATTTTTTGGCCATTATCTAAAGTTACACCATACGCACCAATATGTTGCGTAATACCACCACTTTCACCTGCGATAACATTTTCTTTACGAATATAATCCAATAAAGATGTTTTACCATGATCAACATGCCCCATTACAGTAACAATAGGAGCTCTTTCAATTAAATCTTCAGGAGCATCAACCTCTTCTTCAATCGCTTCTTCTATTTCAGCCGAAACAAATTCAACCTCATATCCAAATTCATCAGCAACAATAGACAATGTTTCAGCATCTAAACGCTGATTCATAGTTACCATTATACCTAATGACATACATGCAGAAATAATCTGAGTTGTAGAAACATTCATCATCGTTGCAACTTCATTTGCCGTAACAAATTCCGTTACTTTCAGAATTTTACTCTCAAGCTCTTGTTGTTCAAGATCTTTTTCTGTCTGTTGACGGTGTTGATCTCTTTTATCTCTTCTATACTTAGCCCCTTTACCTTTCTTAGATTTACCCTGAAGTTTCTCCAAAGTTTCCCTAACCTGCTTTTGCACATCTTCTTCAGAAGGCTCTGCTTTAGGCGCTTGGTTAAATCTAGGATTAGGACCTCTTCTTGGTCCTGAGTTACCTCCAGGTCTAACACCTCTAGGACCATTATTATTACCCGGTTTAGAACCAGGTTTTGAAGCTCCTCCCGTATTATTATTGCTTACTATTCTTCTTCTACGCTTTTTCTTATCAGCGTCTCCAGCCTTAGGAGCTTCTTTTTTCTTTTTAGGCTTTTCAAACTTAGTAAGATCAATTTTATCTCCAGTTATTTTAGGCCCAGTAAGCTTTTTATATTGTGTAGCTAAAGTTTTTGGTTCTTCTGGCTTTTCTTCCTCAACAACAGACTTAGAAACCTCAACTTTTGGCTCTACTTTTTCTTCTTTTTTAACAACAGGAGCTTTAACTTCCTGTTTTTTTGGATTTTGCTTAGCCTTTTCCTTATGTCTAGGTTTTGGTTTTGTTGCTGACAAATCAATTTTATCAACCACTTTAAACTTAGGCCTATCTGCAGAAGCTTTCACAACTTCAGGTTGCGTCTTAACCTCTTCTTCTTTTTCAGGAGCTTTTTCTTCCAACTTTGTTTCAGGAGCTGGTTCAGACTCTGGAGTTTGCTCCACTTTTTTATCTAAGTCTATTTTCCCAACAGTTTTTGGACCAGATAGTTCTGCTTTAGCCTTTACCACTTGCTCAGCAGCAGCCTTACGCTCTCTAGCTATTCGCTTATCCTCTTGCTCTTGCTCTAATTGTTGCCTTATAGCTTCTTTTTCTTTCCGCTTTTCCTCGCCAACTTCTTTAGATGCAACTTTTTTGCTCATATCCGTTTGGAACTCATCCAACAAGACCTGATACACCTCATTTGAAATTTTAGTGGTAGGTCTTGCGTCCACATCGTGACCTTTGGAACCCAAAAAATCTACCGCCCTGTCGAGTGAAATGTTCAATTCGCGTAGGACTTTATTAAGTCTTATTGTTGCATTATCTGCCATAAATACCTGTTACTATACTTAAAATTTCTTGCTAATATATAGCTTAATCTGCTAATTCTTCTTTTAAGATACGAACAACTTCAATAATTGTTTCCTCTTCTAAATCAGTTCGCTTCACCAAATCGTCAACATCCTGCTCTAATACACTACGAGCAGTATCCATTCCGATCTTCTTAAATTCCTCTATAATCCATGCATCGATTTCATCTGAGAATTCTGTTAATTCAACATCTTCCTCAACTCCTTCACGGAATACATCTATTTCATAACCAGTCAATTGACCCGCCAATCTTATATTATGACCACCTCTACCAATTGCCTTAGAAACCTCTTCAGGTCTCAAATAAACTTGAGCTGTCATTTTCTCATCGTTCAACTTTACAGAAGAAACACGAGCCGGACTCAACGCCCTAGTTACTAACAACTGAGGATTACTCGTCCAGTTAATAACATCTATATTTTCATTACCCAATTCTCTAACAATGCCATGAATACGAGAACCTTTCATACCCACACACGCTCCTACAGGATCAATACGATCGTCATAAGAATCAACTGCAACCTTAGCTTTTTCCCCTGGTATTCTAACTACTTTTTTAACCGTAATTAAACCATCAAAAACTTCTGGTATTTCTTGAAAGAATAATTGCTCAAGAAAAGCAGGCGCAGTTCTTGACATAATTATCACAGGCTTATTACCTTTTAATTCAACACTTTCAATAACACCACGAACATTATCACCTTTTCTAAAGAAGTCTGCAGGAATCTGCTTTTCTTTTGGCATAATAATCTCATTACCCTCATCATCTAGAAGTATAACTACTTTATGACGAATATGATGTACTTCAGCTGTATAAATTTCTCCTTCAAGATCTTTAAATTGCTTATATATAGTTGTATTGTCATGCTCATGAATTTTTGAAATTAAATTCTGACGCAATGCCAATATAGCTCTTCTACCTAATTGTATTAACTTAACTTCTTCAGAAACATCTTCACCAACCTCAAAATCTGGTTCAATCTTACGTGCCTCAGTTAAAGATATTTCTTCATTTGGCTCTTCAACTTCTCCATCTTCAACAACAACTCTGTTTCTCCAAATTTCTAAATCACCCTTATCAGGGTTTATAATGATATCAAAGTTATCATCAGAACCAAACTTTTTCTTTAAAGCGTTTCTAAAAACATCCTCTAAAATCGCCATTAGCGTTACCCTGTCTATGAACTTATCGTCTTTAAATTCCGAAAAAGATTCGATCAGCGCAATATTTTCCATGTTGATCTACAATTAAAATTTTATAATAACTTTTGCCTCTTCAATATCAGAAAAAACAAATTCTTGTTTTTTCTGAACTGTAACTTTACCCTTACCTATCGGTTTTGGCTCACGTGCTTTCCACTCCAAAGTAATTCCCTGATCAGTCGCCTCTGTTAATTTTCCTTCAAATTTAACACCTTGAGACCTGACTTCCAATTCTCTACCTATATTCTTTTTGTATTGCCTAGGCATTACCATTGGACTAGTAGCCCCAGCCGATGCAACTTCTAAAGAAAAATCTTCTTCTTCTCTATCTAAATTATTCTCTATCGCCCTACTAAAAGCAACACAATCCTTTAATGCCACACCATTATCACCATCTAAAATAATATTGATTTTATTACTAGGCCCCACAGTGAAATCTATCAAAAAAATTGATGGATTTTCTTCCAATGTAGTTTCTATTAACGCTAATATTTTTTCTTTAAACATAATTTTAAGCAATAAAAGAGGGGACAAATTGTCCCCTCATATATACTATCTAGTCTTACAGTGTTGCAAATATACATTTTTTAAACATATAATACATATTTACCAGTGTAAGATTTAACATGTGAAACAAATTACTTTTTTAAACAAAAATCCCTGCTCTTTTAAAAAGCAGGGATTTACAAAAAACTTGTTGGTCCACAAGGACTCGAACCTTGAATGTCGGTACCAAAAACCGGTGTGTTACCAATTACACCATGGACCATTACCTCTAAAAGAGCTGCAAATTTAATACAATGTTTGACATCTACAAACATTTTTAAAAAAAAATAAAAAAAAATCTCCGAGCACCTGTTAAAGGTTTATAAAAAAATGGATATCATATGTATATAAATTACTAAATTCGCCGTAATTGTTAAACTACTACATAGATGTTTTCTAAGAATTTTGAAAAATGGGATTCCATCACAGGATGGTTTGTTTTTTTTATTGCAATAATAACATATTGGATTACCGTTGAACCAACAGGAAGTTTCTGGGATGCAGGTGAATATATTGCCACATCAGCAAAACTACAGGTTGGCCACCCACCAGGAGCACCACTACTACAAATGATAGGCGCTTTTTTTGCAATGTTTGCTCTTAAATCAAGCCAAATTGCATTAATGGTAAATTATGTTTCAGGTGTATCAAGCGCTTTCACTATACTCTTTATGTTTTGGACCATTACAAATCTTACCAAGAAAATGGTAATTAAAGATGAAGTTATTACAGACAGTAAAGCTTTAGTCATATTAGGAAGTGGCTTAGTTGGCTCTTTAGCTTTTACTTTTTCTGATAGTTTTTGGTTTAATGCGGTTGAAACCGAGGTTTATTCAATGGCCAGCTTCATAATGTCTCTCTTACTATGGATGGGACTTAAGTGGGTTGACAGTATTGAAGAGCCTAGAGGAAACAAATGGCTTGTTTTAATTTCATTTGTAGTGGGTTTAACATTTGGAATTCAATTTATGGGGTTCTTAGCCATTCCATCTATAGGTTTATTATATTATTTTAAAACGTATAAAGAAACTACAATAAAAAACTTTTTACTTGCCAACATTGCTGTAGTTGCAATATTAATGCTTGTCTATAAATTTTCATTGACCTATGTATTAGTTGCTTTTGGCTGGAGTGAAGTATTCTTCATAAACACTATAGGTCTCCCTTTTAATTCAGGGTCAATTATTATGGGGATTATTTTTATAGCTGCATTTTTCTTCGGATTGCGATACACCCGAAATAACGACTACAAAACAGCCAATACAATTGTATTATGCTTAATGTTTCTCTTCCTAGGGTTTTCATCTTGGTTTATGTTACCAATTAGAGCAAATGCAAATGTTGTAATTAACGAAAATGACCCTTCAGACGCTCGATCACTATTAGCTTACTACAATAGAGAACAATACCCCGGAGTTGACAGTCCATTTTATGGCGCTTACTTTTCAAATGCTTTTGCCGGACCAGGAGATGATAGAGATGACAAACCTAAATATGAAAAAGACGAAAAAGCAGGTAAATACATTATTGTAAATAAATTTAAAAATGCCACTCAAGGGCCTAACAAAAAACATATTGGCCTTTTACCTAGAATGTGGAGCGAACAACACGTAGAAAATTACATGCGCTATTTTGGCCCTTTAGATTTTAAAACCAAAACCAATAGTGCCGAACTCCAAAAAGCAGTATCACAACTAAGAACTGGTTACGCAAAAGGAGAAATAGGTGAAGATCAATACGTTCAATTTTTAAATCGCTTTAGTGATTATATTGAAGTACAACCACCAACATTATGGCAAAATATTAAATACATGTTCGAATTTCAATTTGGATACATGTATTGGCGTTATTTTATGTGGAATTTCACAGGAAAACAAAATGACAAACAAGGTCGTTATGATGATAATGGCAACTGGCTAAGTGGCATAAACGCAATAGATTCTATCCGCTTAGGAAGTCAAGACAACTTACCAAGTGATGTGCTAAACAACAAAGGAAGAAATACTTATTATTTTTTACCTCTTATATTAGGAATTATTGGAATACTATTTCAAATAGGAAAAAATCCTAAACATTTTTGGGTGCTTTTTGTTTTCTTTATATTTACTGGTATTGCAATTCAATTTTACACAAACCCATATATTTTTCAACCAAGAGAACGAGATTATTCATTAGTTGGTTCATTCTATATTTTTGCCATTTGGATAGGAATTGGAGTTTATGGTATTTTCGATTCATTAAAAAAATACATTACTCCAAAAATACTTGCTCCCGCAATTACAGTTATTTGCATATTAGCAGCTCCTTTTTTAATGGCGTTTCAAAATTGGGACGACCACGATAGATCAAATAGATTTACCGCTAAATCTACAGCTATAGATTACCTAGAATCTACTCAAAAAGATGCAGGCTCTATCCTATTTACCATTGGCGATAACGATACATTCCCATTATGGTATGCGCAAGAAATTGAAGGCATCAGAACTGATGTTCGTATTGTAAATACAAGTCTTTTTGCCACAGATTGGTACATAGACCAAATGAAGAAAAAAGCGTATACAAGTAAACCTATACCTTCTCAACTAACTCACAAACAATATAGAGTTGGCTCTCGTGATGCCGTTTATTACCAAAACGTAGATCAACTTTATAACAAAAAAATATCTGAATCTAGATGGGATATTAAAGATTTTATGGATTGGATTGGTAGCGACAAACCACAAACAAAACTAAGAAGTGTAATTGCTTCACAAGATCAAGACGTATCTGACTACCCAGAAAACACTCTTGACATTGTGTTTTACCCAACTAACCATATTCGTGTTCCTGTAAATAAAAAAAATGTTTTAGAAAGCGGTATTGTTAAAGCAAAAGACTCTGCTTTAATAGTAGATTACATAGATATAGAATTACCAAAAAGCGCTTTACCTAAAAATAGACTTTTAATGTTAGATCTATTAGCTAATAATGATTGGAAACGTCCTATTTATTTTTCAGGTGGAAGTTTTGATAGCGGTGAATACATTTGGATGAAAGAATATTTACAACTAGATGGTTTAGTATATAAACTTGTCCCTATTAAAACTGTAAATGATAGCTCTTACGAAATGGGCCGAATAGACAGCGACTTAATGTATGATATTGTAAAAAAATGGGAATGGGGTAATTCTGGAAGTGATAAAATTTATCACGACCCACAAACTCGTATTCAAGGTTTATCATTCAGAGGTAATATTGCTAGACTAGTTGAACAATTGATTAATGAAAATAAAATTGAAAAAGCAAAAGAAATGATTGACATTGCCATGACAAACATGCCTGTTGATTATTACGAATACTACACTTTTGTGGAACCATTTGTTGACGGCTATTACAAAGTTGGCGAAACCGAAAAAGCTAGAAAATTATTTTCACAGCTAAAGACTAAATATCAAGAACGCTTAGAATACTATGCCAGTATGCCTTTAGATGAACAATATGAAAAACTAAATGAAATTATTGGCGACATGGAAGCTTACAACAGAAATGTCGATATTTTAATTAGAAACGGTGACCGAGAAATTGCCGAAAAAGAAACTCTAATATTTAATGAGTATATTGATAAATTCAGCAGATTTGTTGATGGAAGCGAAGATCCATTGATTCAAGATGAATTACCAATAGCTGATCCTGATTTAAAAAGTTTAAATGAAGTTGACACTTCATCGCAGTAAAAAGCGCAAACAAACATTGAATAATAAACATAAAAAAAACCGAGATATTAATCTCGGTTTTTTTATTCTATAATTTTACAACTAGACATATCCGTTAAGAATTCCAATAAGCGTATTTGCATCTTGCTCTCCACTTTGCCTCCAAACCATTTCTCCTTTCACATAAATCATTAGAGTTGGCAACCCTTTAATCCTTAATACCCTAGAAAGTTCTTTGTTTTTTTCTACATCAATCTTTATCACTTTTCCTTTATCACCTAACGCCGCAGCCACATCACGCAAAACCGCATGCATTGACGTTGACTGCTCATTCCAATCAGCATAAAAATCAAGCAATACCGGAACCCTTGACTCTATTAATTCTCCAAATTTAGACATACTTCAATGTTTACATTCGTTACTCAAAAGTAATAAAAATTGTTAAATGAAGGTTTTTTTATAATTTTTCACACTTTAAAAGTAGAAACAATTAACTAAGTCCCTTCTTTTTTAACTTAATTACTGTAATTTCTGGCCATATGCCAACTCTTCCAGGATACCCTAAAAAGCCAAAACCCCTATTTACATTTATATACTGCCCTAACACTTCATAAATTCCTGCCCAATATTTATACCTCCATTTTATCGGACTCCATTTAACCCAACCTGGAATTTCAATACCAAATTGCATACCGTGCGTATGACCACTAAGTGTTAAATGATAATGGTAATCATCATGAATAACCTTATCTTCCCAATGACTAGGATCGTGACTCATTAATATTTTAAAATCATCACTTTTTATATTACTCACTGCTTTAGTTAAGTCTCCAGCTTTTTTAAAACCTCCTCTACCCCAATTCTCAACACCAACAAGAGCTATTTTAGCACCATCTTTAAACAAGTAACGACTATCATTCAACAACAAGTCAAACCCTATATCTTTTTGCAAACGCTTTAAATCGCTTAAGTTATTTTCTTTTTCTTCAGGTGAATTCCAATCTACATAATCACCATAATCATGATTTCCTAATACTGAAAATTTACCATCTTTAGCTTTTAATTTTGAAAATAAATCTTTCCAGGGCTCCATTTCTGTTGCTTTATTATTTACCATATCACCGGTAAACAATAAAACATCACTTTTTTGCTGATTTATAAGATCAATAGCATATTCTATCTTTTTTCGATTATCAAAACTACCACTATGTACATCAGATATTTGAGTTATTTGATACCCATTAAATGCATCAGGTAAATCATCGAATTCTAAAGTATATTTCAATACTTTAAAATTATACTTCCCCTTATACATACCATACAACAAAGCTCCAAATGGTATCGCTGCAATACCTAAACCTATCATACTCAAAAAACGTCTTCGCTCAGGGAAACTAAAAACCTTCGTGGTGCCAAATATTTTTTGATATATACCAAAAAATAATCTAATTATATCTTCCGAAAAAAGAAAAAGCACTGTAACCAAGTTAAATACCAGCATTATTAAAAAAAAACTAAACGCATAACTTTTAGGCCTTGTTAAAACTCGACCTTCATCAGCTCCAAAAGTAAATTGATAAATAAAGTTACCCAAAACCACTACAGCAATGAAGATAAAAACATAATTAAGCCAAGAGCCCTTAGACACTGTTTTTAAAGCCTGTGTGGAATAAAAAGTTAAAACTGTATATATAAAAATAAAAATTATTGACCGTAGCATTTAAAAAATCATTTTTTTACAAAGGTATTTTTAATTAAATGAACAAGTATCTCATTTAATTATAATTTAACCTTGTTTACAATTTGTGAAACAATAGTCGCACTAGATATTGTTCGCTTACGCTCATCTAAATAAGGCAGGTAATTCATTGATAACTCTTCTTTATTAAAATTGATATCAAAAATTTCAGATGCAGATAAATGTATCCATTTGAAAGCATTTATTTTGAAATCAGAGACATTATCGATATTAATTCCTCCTCCAGGTATAATTGAACAATTAGAAGAATTTGAATTTAATTGAGTAAGCAAATCAATACCTTTAATAGCAGATAGTTGTTGCCCAGAACTTAAAATACTATCAACACCTAACTTCTCTAAAACATCTAGCGTCTCTAATGGATTTTCAACCCAATCAAATGCACGATGAAATGTAAAACTCATTTTTCGCGATGCTTTTATTAGCATTTGAGTTCTGCCAATATCAACAGAAAAATCAGGGTTTAAAACACCTGAAACAACACCTTCATAACCTAAATTTTCACAAATCTCAACATCCATCAACATTACATTAAAATCTTCTTCTGAATATACAAAATCTCCACTTCTCGGCCTAATTAAAACATGTACAGGAATACTTATTTGATCTCGAACAGCTTTTAAAAAACCATACGAAGGCGTAATACCTCCCAAACCCAACTCTACACACAGCTCAATTCTATCTGCACCCGCTTTCTCTGCATTCAATGCTGATTCTAATGAATTTGTACAAACTTCAACTAACATATATTAATATTTAATAAACTAAAAAACATGAGAAACAATTCTAAGAATTCATATATAAAGTGCAATTACAAAGATAAAATTAGATAATCTTCGTAGTTTTGAAGCTCTTGAATCGAAAATAAAATGTCAGATAAAAAAAAATTGTTTCTTCTTGATGCCTTTGCATTAATATTTCGTGGCTACTATGCTTTAATAAAAAATCCTAGAATAAACTCTAAAGGTATGGACACCTCTGCCATTATGGGGTTCATGAATTCACTTTTAGATGTTATCCGAAGAGAAAAACCTGATCATTTAGCAGTATGTTTCGATAAAGGAGGAAGTGCAGAACGCACAGAATTATTTCCTGAATATAAGGCTAATAGAGATGAAACACCTGATGCCATTAGAATAGCAATACCTTATATTCAAAATATATTACGTGCAATGCATATTCCAGTAGTGGTTTTAGAAGGCTGGGAAGCTGATGATATTATTGGAACCTTAGCTAAACAAGCAGAAAAAGAAGATTATCAAGTTTACATGGTTACTCCTGATAAGGATTTTGGACAACTAGTATCTGAAAATATTTTTATGTATCGCCCAGCTCGTATGGGGAATGGAATTGAAATTTGGGGTATTCCTGAAATTCAAAAACGTTTTGGAGTTGAACGACCAGAGCAAGTTATTGACTACTTAGGAATGATGGGAGATGCCAGTGACAACATTCCCGGTTTACCTGGCGTTGGAGACAAAACTGCTAAAAAATTTATAGAACAGTTTGGTTCTATGGAAAATCTTCTAGCCAATACTGATCAGCTAAAAGGTAAAATGAAAGAAAAAGTAGAGCAAAATGCTGAGCTCGGCCTACTTTCAAAAAAATTAGCAACAATATGTGTAGATTGTGATGTAACTTTTAATGCTGAAGATTATGAATTAACAGAACCAGATGCTGAAAAAGTCCAGGTTATTTTTGAGGAATTAGAATTTAGAAGATTGAAAGATCAATTTTTAAAATTATTTTCTACAGAAGAAGAAACAATCACTCAAACTACAGAAACATCAAAACCAAAGAAAAAAATTACTGAAGCAGGTGTTGGTCAATTTTCATTGTTTGGAGGAGACCCTAGTAATTCTTCTGAAAATTCTCAAGAATTCTCTAGCAGAAAAAACATTAAAGACATTTCTCATGTATACCAAAGTGTAGCTCCCGGAATGGCAATGAAACTTTTTCTGCAAAATTTAATGCAACAAAGTTCAGTATGCTTTGACACAGAAACAACAGGGCTAAACCCTTTAACAGCAGAACTAGTCGGTATTGCTTTTTCATGGGAGGCATCAAAAGGATTTTACATTCCCTTTCCAGAAGATAAAAATAAAACTCAAGAAATAATTGAACAACTGCGTCCATTTTTCGAGTCTGAGACAATTGAGAAAATAGGTCAAAACTTAAAGTATGATATTAAAGTTTTAGACAAGTATGATATTAAAGTAAGAGGCAACTATTTTGACACTATGTTAGCACATTACCTTATCAACCCTGATATGCGTCATAATATGGATGTTCTTGCAGAAACTTATTTAAATTACACTCCAGTTTCTATTACTGAACTTATCGGAAAAAAAGGCAAAAATCAATTAAGCATGCGTGATGTGCTAGTTGAAAAGCAAACCGAATACGCTGTTGAAGATGCAGATATTACCTATCAACTAGCTGCTCATTTCAAACCTGAGCTAACCGAAGCTAAAACAGAAGATTTATTTAATAACATCGAAATTCCCTTACTACGTGTTTTAGCCGCTATGGAATTAGAAGGTATTAAACTTGATAAAGACTTTTTAAATTCTCTTTCCGATGATTTAAATAATGACATCAATAATTTAGAGAAGAAAATATATTCAGAAGCAGGTGAAGAATTCAATATTGGCTCTCCAAAACAATTAGGAGAAATTTTATTTGAAAAACTTAAATTAGTTGAGAAGCCTAAAAAAACAAAAACAGGTCAGTATTCAACTGCTGAAGATGTACTTTCATACCTAGCTAAAGATCATAAAATTATTCGAAATGTATTAGAATATAGAGGACTTGCCAAATTAAAAAGTACTTATGTAGACGCATTACCAAACCAAATAGAAGAAAGCACTGGACGCGTTCATACTGATTATATGCAAACTGTTGCCGCTACTGGTCGCTTAAGTAGTAACAACCCCAACCTACAAAATATACCAATTAGAACAGAAAGAGGCAGACAAGTACGTAAAGCGTTTGTACCTCGAAATGAAGACTACACCTTACTCGCTGCAGATTACTCACAAATAGAACTTAGAATTATAGCCGCATTAAGTGAAGAGACTACTATGATTGAAGCTTTTAAAAACGGAGAAGATATTCATGCATCAACAGCATCAAAAGTTTTCAATGTTCCTTTAGAAGAAGTTACTAGAGAACAACGTAGTAATGCAAAAACAGTAAATTTTGGGATTATATACGGGGTATCTGCTTTTGGATTAAGTAATCAAACTGAATTATCAAGAGCTGAAGCAAAAGAATTAATAGATACTTATTACAAAACATACCCAAAGCTACGTAACTACATGAGTGAACTTGTTAATTTTGCTCGCGATAATGGCTATGTACAAACCGTATTAGGTAGACGTAGATATTTAAAAGACATTAACGGGAGTAATGCAATTGTTAGAGGTGCAGCAGAGCGTAATGCTGTAAATGCACCAATACAAGGTAGCGCAGCTGACATTATAAAATTAGCGATGATTAACATTTACAATAAATTAGAAGAAGGCAACTACAAAACTAAAATGCTTTTACAAGTACATGATGAATTAGTTTTTGATGTATACAAACCCGAACTAGAAGAAATGAAAATACTTATTAAAACAGAAATGGAAAATGCCTACAAATTAGCAGTTCCGTTAGATGTAGAAATAGGCCTTGGAGACAATTGGCTAGAAGCACATTAAATAAAAAGAAAATCCCTTTGAAATTTCAAAGGGATTTTTGTTACAAATAAACATACACTAATATTATTGTTTTGTAAAAATAGCATCTGTACCAGATAAATTATCTTCATTAATTACTTCTCCTGGAATAATCAACACATCACCATCTAACTCAATAGTTATTGTTTCAATTTCCCCGTCTGAATTAATAAAAGAAAGCTGATCACCATCTAACGCCCATACACTTGTAGTTGTAACAACATCAGAAGGACACTCAATTAACAAACCAGTACCAGAATCATTTACACTATTACCTGTTTCCGTATAATCTCTTACAGAAGCTGTAACTGTCATATCACTTTTAAAATCATAAGTTAAAATATCACAACCACCTGCTACCAAAACTGTCAAAATATCATTAGATAATTCAACATTTCCTGTTGCACCATCAGTATCTAATTCGGAGAAACTCCAAAGTCCAATTAATGATGATGTCTCAACAGTTGATTCTGTTTCATTTTCTTGATCAGTAGAACAAGAAATTAACATTATTGATAAAAGAAAAGTTCCTAAATAAAATAATTTCATTATAAAATAAGTATTAATTTAATTACAATAACGAAAAAATAACACTAATATTACATTCATAAAAGAGGTTCTCTTTTAAAAAATCAGAGAATCAAAAAGGTTAATTTAGGCAGATTGACTAGCGAATATCAATGTCTTTTTTAAAGCTAATAAAAAATAATCAAATTATTTTACAGCAAGCATTTGTTATTCAAGTTAATAATTGTACATTTGCACCCCATTATTGGGATTTAAGTGTTTAATAAATAAAAAAGTACTGTGGACACATTAAGCTACAAAACAATTTCCGCGAACAAAGCAACTGTTGATAAACAATGGGTGTTGGTTGATGCAGAAGGAGAGACATTAGGTCGTTTTGCTTCAAAAGTTGCAAAATTGCTAAGAGGAAAATATAAGCCAAGTTTTACACCACACGTAGATTGTGGTGACAATGTAGTTGTTATCAACGCAGAGAAAATAAACTTGTCAGGAAATAAGTGGGAAAGCAAAACCTACGTACGCCATACTGGTTACCCAGGTGGTCAAAGATTTCAAACTGCGAGAGAGGCTATGGACAAAAATCCAATTAGCGTCGTTGAGCGTTCAATAAAAGGGATGCTTCCTAAGAATAGATTAGGAGCAGCTATCTTTCGTAACTTAAAAGTTTACGCAGGAACTGAACATGGTCAAGAAGCGCAGAAACCAACCGTAATTAATTTAAACGACCTTAAGTAATGGACGTAATTCATAAAATAGGAAGAAGAAAAACTGCTGTTGCACGTATTTATCTTTCACAAGGAGAAGGTAAAATTACAGTTAACAAAAAGGATTTAGAAGTATATTTCCCAACTGCAACTTTACAATACAAAGTAAAACAAGCATTCGCTTTAACAGAAACTGAAAACTCTTACGATGTAAAAGTTAATGTATTTGGTGGCGGAATCACTGGTCAAGCAGAAGCTATTCGTTTAGCGTTATCTAGAGCAATGTGTGAAATTGATGCTGAAAATAGATTAGTTCTTAAACCAGAAGGTTTATTAACTAGAGATCCTAGAATGGTTGAACGTAAGAAATTCGGTCAGAAGAAAGCTCGTAAAAAATTCCAATTCTCAAAACGTTAATCGTAGAGAATTATATACTAAACTGTTTATTCAGTTTATACAAAAGTTCATTGAAAACCCTGAAAAATATTTTTTCGGGGTTAAATTTTAAATATCAAGTTGTTGTTAGTCCAAAGGCATAACAGCTTTTGGAAACTAGTTTAGCATCTAAATATTAGAGGCCACAAAAAATTGTGCCACTTTAATATTGCTAATTCAACAGAACGTAAACTAAGTACAAAAAAATGGCAAACAAAATCGAAGTAAAAGACTTACTAGAAGCAGGTGTACACTTTGGACACCTTACAAGAAAATGGAATCCAAACATGGCTCCTTACATCTACATGGAGCGTAATGGTATTCACGTAATCAACCTTTACAAAACAGCTGCAAAATTAGAAGAAGCTAACGAAGCTCTTAAAAAAATTGCACAATCAGGAAGAAAAATTCTTTTCGTAGCTACAAAGAAACAAGCAAAAGATATCGTTTCTGAAAAAGTATCAAAAGTAAACATGCCTTACATCACTGAAAGATGG
The DNA here is from genome assembly GCA_947496695.1 of uncultured Cellulophaga sp. Lineage (GTDB taxonomy): Bacteria > Bacteroidota > Bacteroidia > Flavobacteriales > Flavobacteriaceae > Cellulophaga. The sequence continues at coordinate 433,255 of CANMEI010000003.1, forward strand.
CCAGGTGGTATGTTAACTAACTTTGTTACTATCCGTAAAGCTGTTAAAAAAATGGCTGCAATTGATAGAATGAAGAAAGATGGTACTTTCTTAACATTATCTAAAAAAGAACGTTTACAAGTTGACCGTTTACGTGCTAAATTAGAGAAAAACTTAGGTTCTATATCCGACATGACTCGTTTACCAGGTGCATTATTCATTGTTGATACAATGCGTGAGCACATTGCTGTTAAAGAGGCTATAAAATTAAAAATTCCAATATTCGCGATGGCAGATACTAACTCTGACCCACGTTTATTAGATTATATAATTCCATCTAACGATGATGCTTCTAAATCTATCGAAGCTATCTTAACTCATGTTACTGATGCTATTGCTGAAGGTTTAGCTGAGCGTAAATCAGAAAAACAATCTGGAAAAGAAGGAAAAGAAGCTCCTGCTAAAAAAGCTGAAGAAGCTCCTGCTGCTCCTAAAAAAGAAGAAGTTGTTACTGAAGAAACAACTAAAACTGAAGGTAGTACTGCTACCGAGTAAGCAACCTGCTTAACATTTATATAGTACAAATAAAATTTTTAATTAACACTACAGCTACAATTATCACTTTTAAAAGTGATAATTTTAGCTTTTAGTTTTAAAAACATATAATAAGATGGTAAAAATTGCCGCTGCAGAAGTAAATAAATTAAGAAAAGCTACCGGTGCAGGTATGATGGACTGCAAGAAAGCTTTAGTAGAAGCTGAAGGAGATTTTGATAAAGCTGTTGAAGTTTTACGTAAAAAAGGACAGAAAGTTGCCGCTAAAAGAGCTGACAGAGAATCTAGTGAAGGTGCTGCTATTGCAAAAGTAAATGCTGACAATACTGTTGGTGTTGCTATTGTTTTAGGTTGTGAAACTGACTTTGTTGGAAAAAACGAAAACTTTCTTTCTTTAGCTAATCAACTTGCTGATCAAGCAATTAATTTTGACAATAAAGAAGATTTCTTAGCCTCTGATTTTGGCGGAATGACTGTTGCTGAAAAATTAATTGAGCAAACTGGTGTTATTGGTGAAAAATTAGAAATAAACGCATTTGAGAAATTAGAAGCTCCTTATGTTGGTAGCTATGTTCACATTAACAAAATTGCCGCTTTAGTTGGTTTATCTGCTAAAAACGAAGAAGTTGGTAAAGATGTTGCTATGCAAATAGCATCTATGGGAGCTACTACTTTATCTTATAAAGATTTTGATCCTGCTTTTGTTGCTTCTGAAACTGAAGCTAGAATTGCTGTTATCGAAAAAGATAATGAAGAATTAGGTAGATTAGGAAAAACTCTTAAAAATGTACCTCAATACATTTCTATGTCTCAATTATCTGAAGAAGTTTTAGCTAAAGCTGAGGCAGATGCAAAAGCTGAGCTTCAAGCCGAAGGTAAACCTGAAAAAATTTGGGACAAAATTTTACCAGGTAAAATGGAAAGATTTATTTCTGATAATACCACTCTTGATCAAGAGCAATGTTTATTAGATCAGAACTTCATTAAAGATGAAAAGAAAAGTGTTGCTGACTATGTAGCTTCAGCAGGAGACTTATCTGTGACTAGCTTTAAGCGTGTTGCTTTAGGGTAATTACAAAACACTATAAAATACAAAAAAGCCACAATTTACAAATTGTGGCTTTTTTATGCTTTAAAAAGAACTAAAAATCGATATTGTTTTTTTGATATCGATTTAAATCCAATTAACCTTTCAACCAAATATCTAATAAATTTAATTGCTCTTTTGTAGGGTTTGCAACAGACTTAATAACTTTTGACTCTACCGTTGGTTTACCTACTTCTCCTTTTAAAGTGAGTGTTTCTTCCTTTCTATCAACCACTATAGTAATTTCTTTAGTTGAAGACCAACTAAAGCTTTGCCCAATTATTGGCCTAATAGTTTCTAAAGTAATAGCCGTACCATCTATTGACTTAATAACGTCACCACCTTTTAAACCTAACTCATTAAAAAAACTATTCAATTCAATACTTTTTCTAACAAAAACAGCATTATCATTTTTGACATCAACATCTATATAAGGAATATCTCCTTTTAAGAAAAATCCACTCTCCTCCTGTTTTACACCTATTTCTAAACCTACTTTAGATAAAAACAAAGTATAATCAATTGGCGTATCACCAATAACATGATTATTAAAAAATTCACCAATTTCAGGATAGGTCATTGCTACTACTTCATCAATAAAGGCGTCATCTTTAAATGGAGTACTATCACCATATTTTTTTGATAACTCCTTTAATAACCATAAAACACTTTTTTCTCCATTACTCAATTCTTTAAGAGTAATATCTAAAACCATATTAATTAAAGTTCCTTTTTCATATACATTAGCATAATTATCTTTATAAGGTTCTTCAAGTATATGTTTACTCATTTTAGTGAAAGATATGTTATCATCATATTTTTTTGAATTATTAATCTTATCCATTATCCTTTGATAAAATTCTTCTTCATTAATCAAGCCTTGTTGAATTTGAAAAATATTAGCAAAATATTCAGTAGTCCCTTCATACATCCATAAGTGCATAGACATCTTAGGGTCATTAAAATCAAAATATTGTATTTCTTCAGAGTGAACACTTAAAGGCGTTACAATATGAAAAAATTCATGAGAAACAACATCAACCATTGCTTGTTCTAATCGTTCTTTATCCATAAATTCTGGTAAAACAACTACTGTTGAAGTATGGTGTTCCAAAGCACCATAACCATTAGCATCATTTTCTCCTTCTGAAAGATAAAGCATAATATTATACTCTTTCGTACTATTAATTTCACCTAAATAAGATTTCTGAGCGGCCATCATTTTAAACATTCTATCTTTTAAAGATGCTGCATTATAAACACTATTAGGAGAATAAACACTTAAATTAACCATAATACCATTCACCTCAAAAGATGCAATATCAGATGGTGCATATAATATTGGATTATCTGTAACCTCAAAATAACGACTAGCAGAAAAAGTATCTAAATCATTAGATTCTAATGTAGCATTCAACTCTACTAAAGAAGTTGTAGCCACTAAATTTCGAGGATGTTTTATAGTTATCTCATAAGGAATTTCAGTTAAATTTTTAAAATAACCAACAAAACCATATAAGTTCAACATAAAGTTTTGGTTTTTTAAAATATTAGTTCCTGAAGGAGAAAAAACAGGATCATCTAAAGCACTTTCTGAATCATAAGTATCATTCACAAAATAAGAGACTTTATCTAAAGTAGTACCATTTAATATTACCCAAGTATTATCATCAGATTTAGAAACAGGAAGTTCTTTACCTTTATAATCAAAAGCTTTAAAACTTTCGATATACTTTCCATAATTATCAGTACTATATGTTCCTGGTACCGTTTTTGGGATATAAAAATATACTGTTTCTTCATTAAAAGCTCCTGGGTCTATAGATACTAAAACCTTATCATCATTTACATTAATCAAATCAATACTTGTTTTAATTATTGATTTGTCAGCTGAAATTAATTTTTTACCCCCTGCACATGCATTTAATAAAAGCCCTAGAATTACTAGAAAACTTATTTTTTTCATATATAAACATTATTATTAGTAGCCAAATAGGCTCTTGATTAGAATATTAAGCAAGTTTATAAAATTAAATTAAGTTGTAAGTGCAATTGAGGAAATTTTATCATTACATTAAATATTATAAGAAGCATTCCCATAAAATATTTTGATTATTTTTGCGAAACTATAATTTAAAAAAAGCCATGCAATACAAAAGAATTCTTTTAAAACTTAGTGGAGAAGCACTAATGGGAGAAAGACAGTACGGGATTGATCCAAAAAGATTAGCAGCTTACGCTGAAGAGATAAAAGAAGTTGTTGACAAGGGTATAGAAGTTGCTATAGTTATAGGTGGTGGAAATATTTTTAGAGGCTTAGCTGGTGCAAGTAATGGTATGGATCGTGTTCAAGGTGATCATATGGGAATGTTAGCCACAGTTATAAATGGCTTGGCTTTACAAAGTGCACTTGAAGAAGCAGGTGTGCATACAAGATTACAAACTGCAATTAAAATCAATGAAGTAGCTGAACCTTTTATACGTAGACGTGCAATGCGTCATTTAGAAAAAGGCAGAGTTGTTATTTTTGGTGGTGGAACAGGCAACCCCTACTTTACTACAGATTCTGCAGCTGTATTAAGAGCTATTGAAATTGAAGCAGATGTTATTTTAAAAGGCACTAGAGTTGATGGTATTTACACATCTGACCCTGAAAAAGATAAGAATGCTACTAAATTTGATACAATTACATTTAAAGATGTTTTAAGTAAAGGATTAAAAGTAATGGATACCACAGCATTTACTTTAAGTCAAGAAAATGAACTACCAATTGTTGTTTTTGATATGAACACTACTGGAAATTTAATGAAACTAGTTTCTGGAGAAAATATAGGTACCGTTGTAAATAACTAGTCTAGTTTACTGAAAGACACTATTATTAATACAATTTAAAATGAACGAAGAAATAACTTTTATATTAGACAGTACAAAAGAAAGTATGAATGGTTCCATTGATCATTTAATAAAATCTTTTACAAAAATTAGAGCTGGTAAGGCCAGCCCAGTAATGCTTTCAAGTGTTATGGTTGATTATTATGGATCTGCTACACCACTTTCACAAGTTGCTAATGTTGCGACACCAGATGCAAGAACTATAACTGTTCAACCTTGGGAAAAAAACATGCTTCAAGAAATTGAAAAAGCAATTATGGTAGCCAATTTAGGTTTCAACCCAATGAACAACGGTGACTTTGTAATTATTAATGTACCACCATTAACTGAAGAAAGAAGAAAAGATCTTGCTAAACAAGCAAAAGGTGAAGCTGAAGATGCTAAAATTGGCATTAGAAATGCAAGACAAGAAGCGAATAAAGAAATTAGATCTCTTGATGATGCATCTGAAGATTTAAAGAAAAATGCAGAAGCTGACGTACAAGAACTAACTAATATATATAGTAAAAAGATTGATGAAGCTTTAGTTATAAAAGAAGCTGAAATAATGAAAGTATAATATTTCTACAATTTTTAAATTACACAAAGAGCGACATATTGTCGCTCTTTGTGTTTTTATTAATATAAAGTTCACACAAATTAAGTATTTAGATTACTTGTTTACTGTGAATACACATAATCATTTTCTACCTTTGTCAGAATTGTAAAAAACATCATGGTTGCAAAAATAACTAAAGGTTTTTGGGCGAAAACCGCAAGTATTATTCTAAGAAACAGAATTCTTATTCTTTTATTAATTATCGCATCAACTATTTTTTTAGCTCTTCAATGGGATAAAATGCGATTCTCTAGTTCTCAAGCCAACTTATTACCAGATCATCACCCTGTAAACATACAATACCAAACTTTCTTAAAAACTTTTGGTGAAGAAGGTAATGTAATGGTTTTAGGTATCAAAGACAGTTCTCTGTTTACGCCTGAAAAATTTAATAAATGGAATAAACTAAGTAAACAATTAGCAGCTTTTCCTGAAGTAGATTTTGTTTTATCAACAGATAATCTACAAGAACTAATTAAAGATACTATACAGCAAAAATTTGTATTAGAATCTTTTATAAAGAAAAAACCAACAACTAAATCTGAGGTCGATTCTCTATCTTCTCATCTTTTTAATAATTTACCTTTTTATGAAGATTTAATTTATAATAAAGAAACTAAAACCATTAGAACCTTAGTTTATTTAGATAAGGATATTATCAATACCTCTGCTCGTAAAGATTTTATTCTTGAAGATTTAAATGTACTTGTAAAAAGTTTTGAAGAAGATACAAATTTAGATGTTCATATTTCTGGTATGCCATATATCAGAACCATGAACTCACAAAATATTATTGACGAGATTGGTATTTTTATATTAGCAGCACTTGGGGTTACTTCATTAATATTCTTTTTCTTTTTCAGAAGCTTTAGAGCTACATTCATATCAATGTGTGTGGTTATTGTTGGAGTGATGTGGTCATTTGGTGTTTTAGGGCTTTTACAATATGAAATTACCGTATTAACCGCTCTTATTCCTCCATTAATTATTGTAATTGGAATACCAAATTGCATCTTTTTAATTAACAAATACCAGCAAGAAGTAAAAAAGCATGGTAACCAAGCATTATCATTACAACGTGTTATTTCCAAAATAGGTAATGCCACTTTAATGACAAATATTACCACTGCTTCTGGTTTTGCTACTTTTATTATTACTGACAGCCAATTACTTAAAGAATTTGGTGTTGTAGCTTCAATAAATATTATTTGTATTTTCATATTATCCTTATTAATAATTCCGATTATATATAGCTTTTTACCGTTACCAAAAACTAAACACTTAAAGCATTTAAACAAAAGGTGGATTGATACTTTTGTTAATTGGATGGAAAATATTGTACGAGAAAAAAGAATTACAGTTTACATTGCATCAATATCCTTACTTGTAATTAGCATTATTGGAATTTATCAAATAGATATATCTGGTAGTCCAATTGAAGATATGCCTAAAGACAAAGAATTCTTTAAAGACATTCGCTTTTTTGAACAAGAATTTGATGGTATTATGCCTGTAGAAATTGTAGTAGACACTAAAAGAAAAAAAGGTGTTTTAAAGCCTGCTACTTTAAAGAGAATGGATGAACTTAGTCAGGTTATTCATGAAATACCGGAATTATCAAGACCTGTTTCTGCGGTAGATTTAGTAAAATATTCAAAACAAGCTTTTTATAATGGTATTCCTAAATATTACCAACTACCCACCACACAAGAAAATACTTTTATTATGGACGTTGCTCGAAAATCATCTAGCGACGGAAATCTATTAAAAAGTTTTGTTGATTCAACAGGACAAATTGCACGTATTACAACTTTTATGAAAGATGTAAAAACTACACGCATGGAGGCCATTGAAGCTAAACTACTTGAAAACATAGATAAAATATTCCCTTCAGAAAGGTATAATGTTTACCTAACAGGAAGTGCTCTTATTTTCTTAAAAGGAACAAAGTATTTGGTGAACAACCTTATTATGTCACTCGCATTAGCAATTGCATTAATAGCTTTATTTATGGCATATTTATTTCGTTCTTTTAAAATGATTGTAATATCTCTAATACCTAACTTATTGCCACTTGTAATAACAGCTGGGTTAATGGGATTTGTAGGTGTTCCAATAAAACCTTCAACAATATTAGTGTTTAGTATTGCATTTGGTATATCAGTTGATGACACAATACACTTCTTAGCAAAATACCGACAAGAACTTACCGCTAATAATTGGAAAATTAAAAAATCTGTTTACGCTGCTTTACGAGAAACTGGTGTAAGTATGTTTTACACCTCTATAGTTTTATTTTTTGGCTTTTCAGTGTTTACAATCTCAAGTTTTGGAGGAACAGTAGCTTTAGGCGCATTGGTTTCTGCAACATTATTATTAGCTATGTTGGCTAACTTAATTTTACTTCCTTCTTTATTATTGTCCTTAGAACGTAATATTGCAAATAAGGAAGTATTAAAAAAACCGCAAATAGACATCTTACCAAAAGACGAAGAATTATAATTAAAGTAAAATAGAATTTTATACCCTTAACTAACAAAACCTTTTTTCACAAAAAGGCTATATTTGTTAATCAAAAATAGAAATATCAAAATGAAATCATATAGCGTTAAAGAACTACTATCATCTAACCTATCATTACAAGAGGTAACCGTTAAAGGTTGGGTAAAAACATTTAGAAGCAATAGATTTATAGCTTTAAATGATGGTTCTACTCTTAATAACATACAATGTGTCCTAGATTTTGAGAATTTTGATGAAATTTTATTAAAGCAAGTTTCTACAGGAGCAGCTTTAGAAGTTTCAGGAACTTTAGTTGAAAGCCAAGGGCGTGGACAAAGTGTTGAAATACAAGTAAAAGAGTTAAAAGTTTTAGGAACTTCTGATCCTGACACCTACCCTATTCAACCTAAAAAACACTCTTTAGAGTTTTTAAGAGAAAAAGCACACCTAAGGGTAAGAACAAATACATTTGCCGCCGTAATGCGAGTTAGGTCTACTTTATCATTTGCAATACATAAGTATTTTCAAGATAATGGTTTTTACAACGTACATACTCCAATAATAACAGGTTCAGATGCAGAAGGAGCTGGCGAAATGTTTAGAGTATCTACACTTGATCAAAAAAACCCTCCTTTGACTGAAGAAGGTGAAATTGATTTTAAACAAGACTTTTTTGGTAAGGAAACTAACCTAACAGTATCTGGGCAGTTAGAAGCTGAAACTTTTGCTATGGCATTAGGTAAAGTTTATACTTTTGGCCCAACATTTAGAGCTGAAAACTCAAACACATCAAGACACTTAGCCGAATTCTGGATGATTGAACCAGAAGTTGCTTTTAATGATCTAGATGCTAACATGGATCTTGCCGAAGATTTTATAAAAAATGTCATAAACTACATTTTAGAGAATTGTGATGAAGATTTACAATTTTTAGAAAAGCGTTTATTAGATGAGGAAAAAACAAAACCTCAAGCAGAACGTAGTGATATGGCTTTAATTGAAAAATTAAAGTTTGTTGCTGAAAATAATTTCAAAAGAGTTTCATATACTGAGGCTATTGACATTCTTAAAAACTGTAAGCCTAATAAGAAGAAAAAATTTCAATATATAATTGAAGAATGGGGTGCTGATTTACAAAGTGAACACGAACGTTATCTTGTTGAAAAACATTTTAACTGCCCAGTAATATTATTTGATTATCCTGCAGATATTAAAGCATTTTACATGCGTTTAAATGAAGATGGAAAAACTGTTCGAGCAATGGATATTTTATTCCCAGGGATTGGGGAAATAGTGGGAGGCTCTCAACGTGAAGAACGTTTAGATGTTTTAAAAGAAAAAGTTGCCGCTTTAGGTATTGATGAAAAAGAACTTTGGTGGTATCTTGATTTAAGAAAATTCGGAACAGCTACACATAGTGGTTTTGGTTTAGGATTTGAACGTTTAGTTCTTTTTGCAACGGGTATGGGCAATATTAGAGATGTTATTCCTTTCCCTAGAACACCACAAAACGCTGAATTTTAATTTTGAAAACTTTAATTTTATAAGAAAGAATATCCCTTTTTATGTTAAAACAACATTTATCATTTAAATTATCACAAAAGCTTTCTCCGCAACAGATTCAGTTAATGAAACTGATACAATTGCCTACACAAGCGTTTGAACAACGCTTAAAACAAGAAATTGAGGAAAACCCTGCTTTAGAAACAGGAAAAGAAGAAGCTGATAATTTTGAAGATGAATATGCTGATAATTTTGATGAAGGCGATAATGAAAGTATCAACGCTGAAGATATAAATATTGATGAATATTTAAGTGATGATGAAATTCCTGAATATAGAACTCAAGCAAATAATTACAGTGCTGATGATGATGAAAAAACGGTACCGTATGCTGCTGGAACGTCATTTAATCAATACTTAATCAATCAATTAAACACGATAAGTTTAACTGATGATGAATGGTCAATTGCCGAGTTTTTAGTAGGTAGCATAGATGAAAGTGGTTACATCAGAAGGCCTATAAGTGATATTCTAGATGATTTAGCTTTCACACAAAATATATATACAGAAGAAAAAACAATAAATAAAATATTAAAAATAGTTCAAGAATTAGATCCGCCAGGAGTTGGAGCTACTTCTTTAGAAGAATGTCTAATTATTCAATTAAAGCGTAAAGAACTTACACCAAGTATTGAACTAGCAATTACTATTTTAGACAAATCTTTTGAACAATTTACAAAGAAGCATTATCAAAAGTTAATTCAGAAATATAATATTACCGAAGAACAACTAAAAGATGCTATTTCAGAAATTGAAAAATTAAATCCTAAACCAGGTGGTTCTTATTCTGGAAATACTAGAATGATAGAACATATTGTTCCTGATTTTTCTATTAAAATTGTAGACGGAGAATTAGAGCTAATGTTAAACGGAAGAAATGCTCCTGAGCTTCATGTATCTAAGGACTACAATAATATGCTTGAAGGCTATAAAAACTCTAAAGAAAAGTCAAAAGCACAAAAAGACACCGTATTATTTATAAAACAAAAATTAGATGCTGCAAAATGGTTTATTGACGCTATTAAACAGCGACAACAGACTTTATTTGTAACTATGAATACTATAATGCACTATCAGAAAGAATATTTTTTAACAGGAGATGAGAGAAACATCAGGCCAATGATATTAAAAGATATTGCAGATACAATAGGTATGGATGTATCAACAGTTTCTAGAGTTGCTAATAGCAAATACGTAGATACACCTTACGGAACTAAGCTAATAAAAGATTATTTCTCTGAATCAATGAAAAATGATCAAGGAGAAGATGTTTCAACAAAAGAAATAAAGAAAATTTTAGAAAACGTAGTTAAAGAAGAACCTAAAAGAAAACCTTTAACTGATGACAAACTAGCCGAAATATTAAAAAATAAAGGATATCCAATTGCCAGAAGGACAGTTGCTAAATATAGAGAACAACTTGGCATTCCTGTTGCTAGAATGCGTAAAGAAATATAATGAAAGTATTTTTAAAGATAATAACATATTTGTTTCACCCGATTTTCATTCCTTTTTATGGGTCGTTGATATATTATTTAGTAACAAAAAAATACACCTCTTTAGAAATGAAATTTGGTAATTTACTTCCAATATTTGTTATAACGATTATTATACCCTTAGTCTGTTTTATTATTCTAAAAAATATTGGAATGATAAAGTCTATTATAATGACTTCAATTGAAGAAAGAAAATATCCAATATACATATGTATCTCTCTTTTATTTTTAATAATATATAAAGTAATACCTAATAATTACACCGCAGAACTATACTATTATTTTATAGGCTTAATTATAGGTTTATTTACAACCCTAATGTTACTTTTTATTAAGTTTAAGAGTAGTATTCATATGCTAGGCATTGGAAGCTTAATTATGTATTTAATTAGCTTAAGCATACATTTTGAAATTAATATTTCAATTTCAATAAGTCTATTAATTTTATGTTGTGGATTAATAGCTTCTTCAAGACTATATTTCAAAGCTCATAAAAAAATTGAAATAGCCACAGGTTTGTTAATTGGATTAATTTCTCAGATTATAACAATCTCTTATTGGTTATAAAATATAAAAAACAAGTCCTAATCTTAAGGGCTTAAAATTAATTGAATCTCCAGTATCTAACGAAGTACCGTCTTTTAAGAAATTATTAAGCGCATAATACAAATGAAAATTAAATGTATTGTAGCCAAAATTAAATGATAATCCATATTGTAATTTATCAATATCAGAATTACTAAAACCTTCTCTACCGTCATCAGTAACTAATACAGATCTAGCTCCAAAGTTGTAAGCAAATTTAAAACCTGTATATACTCTAAAAAAATTATAATCAGTAGTCGTTGAAGTTCTCCATCTAAATTCAAATGGAACTTCAATACTATGCGTTTCAAATTTACTTCTGACTAAATCAATATCATCAGAATCTGTTGTATATTCAATAACACCATCTGTTTTTGTACTTATTAAATCTGAGTAATAGGAATTAATTGCATAACCTAAACCAATTCCTAATCCAAAATTACGATTTCGATTCAATGGAATATCTCTAATAACTCCAAATTGCAAACCATAAGAAAAATTACGTTGAGTAACATCTGACGGCTTAGAAGTCATAAAATTATAGTTCAATCCTACATAAATCTGATCTTCTAAATATTTTTCATCAACATCATCAACATCATCAGTATTATTTATATTTAATTGTTGGCCATGTATTAAAAAAGGTAATACAAATAAAAAATATAATATATTTTTTTTCATAAATTAAAGGTAATAAAATGTTATTCCATAAAAAAAGCGTCTCAAATTAATTTGAGACGCTATATAGTAATTTTGAAAGAAAAAAATTAACTACTAATTTATTTTAGGTTGTCAAAAGCGATACCCTCATAAGTTGTATAGTTTATTTTTAAAGCATTAACCTTACGTAATTCTTCTTTAATATCTGAAACAATACCCATATTTGCATCTCTATCTACTTTTAAAGAAGTAGTCAATACATTCTGAATATCTTCAGATTTTTTAGCTCTTTCTTGAAGAATATAAGGACCTACTTCAGATGGACTAGAGAATTTGTCATTCAATTGAATTTTTGCTTCTTTACCAAAAACCTTTTGATACTCTTCAGTAGGAGAACCTACATAAATAGTAATAACCCTATCTTTCTTTTCAAGTTTTTTTGTTTCACTTGCTTTCGGAAGTTCGTTCTTAACTTTAACAGAAGTGTCTTTCATAACTGTTACAGTCATAAAGAAAAATAAAAGCATGAAAACAATATCAGGAAGTGAAGCCGTTGATACCGCAGGTACATCACCATCTTTCTTTTTGCTAAATTTTGACATATTTTTTTAACTTTTATTATTAATTTCCATCTGATGTTTCAGCTTCAGAGAACTTTTGAGGAAATAAAGTTTGAATATTTTTAATCTTCTTCTTCAAAACTTCTTTAGTTTCATCAGAAGTTTCTGGATTAGAATATTCTTCTTCCATGTCAGTAAAATCTCTTTTATAAAGCCTTTGAGCTTCTCTATTTCTCAACTCATTATAAGCTGCTACAATTTCATTCTGAACTGTTATGTATACACCATATTTTGTTTCTCTATCATTCTTCAATGATATAATTGCTTTTGTAGGGTTGTCTGAAGATTTAACATCTCTTTTACCCTTACAAAAACTACAAAACTCAGGTGTTCCGTTTGCAGCTCCTCCATTATCAAGAAAAGCAATAGCTTTATCTTTTAATTTAGTAATATCAGTAAGTTCTTCTTCAACTAAAAGTTGACCTGACTTATTAATTGTTACAGCAAAAATATTCTTTTCCTTAATAACAGGAGGTACAACCTCTGAATCATCAATAGGAGGCAACATACGATCTAAACCTGCATCAGTCTCAATAGTTGTAGTAACTAAGAAAAAGATAAGTAATAAGAAAGCTATGTCTGCCATAGAACCGGCATTAACCTCTGGTGGTGCTCCTCTTCTTGGCATAATTTATATTTTTATTTATTAAACATTCTTTTTACTCCTGGAACTACCATTGCACCTACAGCAATAATTGTTAATATGAAAAACATATTTAAAAAGGTGCCAATAGTTTTAACAGTATTCTCATCTGTTAAAATTCCAGTTTTAGCTTCCATTGCAGGTATATCAATATCTGTTCCGCTCGCAAAAACGTATGATAAAATTGCTACTACAGCTAATCCACCAACTCCAATTAAAATCTTTTTAAGACCATCAGGAGTAGAAAAAACATTTTTCAAACCGAAAATTACGGTTGCGGCTACAGCAACAGCTAATAATACAAATGTTATGATAAACATAAAATTCATAGAACCGCTCTCAACAGCTTCACCTACAGGAACATCTACACTTGGTAACTGAACCCATAATACTGTCCCCACAATACTGAGAACAACTAATATTATTTTAATTATTTTATGCATTTTACTTAAGAATTTAAGTCCGACTTATTTTTTGTGATCTACTAACATATCAATCAAAGAGATTGAAGCGTCTTCCATATCATTTACAATACTATCAATCTTAGCGATAATGTAATTATAAAAAATTTGAAGAATAATAGCCACAATAAGACCAAATACAGTCGTTAATAATGCCACCTGAATATCACCCGCAATAAGTGAAGCACTTAAGTTACCAACTGCTGCAATTTTTTCAAAGGCTTGAATCATACCAATTACAGTACCCATGAAACCAAGCATTGGAGCAATTGCAATAAATAATGACAACCAAGAAACGTTTTTCTCTAATTGTCCCATCTGAACTCCACCATAAGCAACTACAGCTTTTTCAGCAGAATCAACACTTTCACCAGCTCTATCTAATCCTTGATAAAAGATTGAAGCAACAGGGCCTTTTGTATTTCTACATACTTCTTTAGCAGCTTCTACACCACCTGAAGCTAGCGCATCTTCTACTTTTTGTTTTAATTTTGCAGTATTTGTTGTTGCTAAGTTTAAATAAATAATTCTTTCAATAGCAACTGCTAAACCAAGTATCAAACACAATAATACGATACCCATGAAGCCAGCTCCACCTTCAATAAATTTTTCTTTTAAAACTTGCACAAAACCTCTTTCAGCTTCAGTAGTTGCCGCAGCTTCTTGAATAAGCATTGCTGTATTAGCAACTGTAGCAGACAAATTAGTTGTAATTGCATTTGCAGTTACTTTAGCGTTCACAGTATTTGTGTTCATAACAAATAACCCAGCTACTGCTAGGATAGAGAATAATCTTTTCATTTCTTTCAAACTTAATTTAGATTCGTTAATGGGTTAAAGATAAAAAAATTTTACAATTAAAAAATAAAAATTAAATGCAGAGAGGAAGGGATTCGAACCCTCGATACCCTTTTAGAGTATACACACTTTCCAGGCGTGCGCCTTCGACCACTCGGCCACCTCTCTCAATTTCTTTTTTTAACAGTTGTCGAATTAACAAAAAAAAAAGTACTAAAGAAAATTTTATTAGTTAATTTTAACTCATCTCTCCTCTAAGGGATGTTTCAAATACAGTTTTAAATAGTTTTGAAGAAACACCAACCCCTAACATATACATTAACTTAGTGACAGCTGATTCAGTTGTAATATCCTTACCGCTAATAACTTGCAACCCCTCAAGATGTTTACTTGTATCATACTTCCCCATAATTACACTACCTCCTGAGCACTGAGTCACGTTTATTATATGAATTCCTTTTTCAACTGCAATTTTCAGGTTTTCAATTAACCAATCCTCTGTAGGTGCATTTCCTGCTCCATACGTTTCTAAAATTACAGCTTTCAAATTTGGAATATTTATAAAACTACTCAATAAGGATGAATTAAAACCGGGAAATAATTTTAAAATAACAACATTAGAATCTAGCTTTTTATGTACAATTAATTTTTTCTTTTTATTTCTTTTAAATAAATTATCATAAAAAATCTTCAAATGCACTCCAGATTCAATCAATGAAGGGTAATTTAAAGATGAGAAAGCTTCAAAATGTTCCGCGCTTAATTTTGTAGTTCTATTCCCTCTATATAATTTGTATTCAAAATATAAACCAACTTCTTGAACAACTGATTTATTATTTTGTTGAAGTGATGCTATTTGAATAGATGTTATTAAATTCTCTTTTGCATCAGTTCTTAAATCTCCTATTGGTAATTGTGAACCTGTAAATATAACTGGCTTACTCAAATTTTCTAACAAAAAACTTAAAGCCGAAGCAGAATAACTCATAGTATCACTACCATGTAAGACTACAAAACCATCATATTCATCATAACCATCTTCAATTACAGAAGCAATTTTCAACCAATGTGTGGTATTTATATTTGATGAATCAATTGGATTTTCAAATGAAAAGCTATCTATATCACAATCCAATTGATTTAGTTCAGGAATGTTTTGTAAAAGTTTATCAAAATTAAAAGGTCTTAAAGATTCTGTTTTGTAATCTCTAATCATACCTATTGTACCTCCCGTATAAATAAGAAGAATTTTAGTCATAATAGTGAATCTTATATTCCGAATACATCAATCGAATTTTTAGTGGTAATGTCGGCAATTTCTTTTTTTTCCATTTCGTATATTAAAGACAACTTCTCTAAAATATTTACCAAATAAGCACTTTCATTTCTCTTTCCTCGGTATGGAACTGGAGACAAATATGGAGCATCTGTCTCTAAAACAATATTTTTTAAATCTATTTCTTTAAGAAAAGTATCTATCATACCATTTTTAAAAGTTACAACACCACCTATTCCCAATTTCATTTGAAATGAAATTGCCTGCTGAGCTTGCTCAAATGTCCCAGTAAAACAATGAAAAATCCCAAACAAATCATTTGATTTTTCTTCTTCAAGAATTTCAAAGACTTCATCAAAAGCTTCTCTACAATGAATAACAATTGGTAATTTATGTTTTTTAGCAAGATTAACTTGAAAACGAAAAGCATCTTGTTGTTCTTTTATAAAAGTTTTATCCCAATATAAATCTATTCCAATTTCACCAATAGCATAATATTTATGTTTACTCAAAATTTCTTCTACATGAGATAACTCAACTTTGTAATTTTCTTTTACGTGAGTAGGATGTAGACCTGACATTAAAAACATATTATCAGGATATGATTTTTGTAAATCAAGCATTGCTTCACTATAAGTAGAATCAATAGCAGGAATAAAAAAACGTTTCACTCCATTATCAATAGCCTTTTTGATAATAATATCCCTATCATCATCGAAGGCTTCACTATATAAGTGTGTATGTGTATCAGTAAGTATCATTCTACAAAAATAGAATTATCTTTATCAAAAAAAGAAAATGAAGACTTTTAAAAAGTTTTTAAAAAAGAAAAGCTACATCAAAGCTAAATTAACATTTACAAAAACTAATCATTTTCAAATACAAGCTACAATTAATGGTGTTTTAGGAAATTTTATATTAGATACAGGAGCCACAAATACCTGTATCGGATTAAATACATCATTAGATTTTCATGATGTTAGCCTTGTAGATGGTATTATAGGTGCTGACTTATTAAAAAAAAGTAAAGCCATTATTGATTACAGCACTAGCACACTTTATTTAAGACAAAAGAAGTAAAGAAGTCCTCTATATTTCAGTGTATTACA
>CANMEI010000004.1 GCA_947496695.1 uncultured Cellulophaga sp.
ATGGTTCCATCAACCCCATCAATGGTAAATTGTGTAATACTATTTGTTGTACTTAATACTGGTGATGTAACAGTAACCGTGTATTCTTGGGTTGTATTATCCTCTGCAGTAACTGTATAAACAACAAGGTTCGTAAAGTCTTGTGCTACACCTGAAGCAGGACTTATTGTTTTTCCAGTATGTACTATTGTTGGTGATAACGTAGTAAGATCTGTTCCCTCAGGAAGTTCTATATCTATTGTAGTATCTGTTATAGTCCCTAAAACATCATTTATACTAAAACTAGTTATTTCTTTTTCAGAAGAAATTGTCCCTGGAATGTCAAAAGCCTCAAAACTGACTAACTCAATAAACTCCTCTCCATTTGAATCTTCTAATAAAAATTCAATTGTTATATTTCCTGTTTCTGTAGCAGTGAAATCTAATATATAAGTTCCTGGAGTTATTTCAACTAATTCATTTAAAATTTCATTATTCCCATCAGAAGTTATTAAAGTACCTGTACCTTCTATAAAAGAATAATTTCTTTCATAAGTTACTTCTTCCGCTTCAGTTTCTGAACCTAAAACAATTGTTATTGTTTCTGTATCTCCGACGAGTAACTGACCTGTGGACTCTGTAGCCGTCCATGTAACAGAATCAGAGGTAACAGGAATATCAGTAATCAAATAGGTTGCAATTACTTGTTCTGTAAAGCCAAAAGAGTCTTCAGCAGTAAAAACAATAGAATGATCACCTATCTCTGTAGCTATATAATTAAGAGATGTTGTTAATGGATCTAATGCTATTTTTTTCCCCTCTGAAATAATGTTTCCTAATTCATCTTCAAAATACCCTTCTCCACTATTTATTTTATAAGAGTATGAATAACTATATCCATCAACCAATTCTTCAGGAGTAACTGTTAACGCTGTAGTCAATGCTGTATTTATATAACCCTCATTTTTATGAGTTTCTGCTAACTCAAATTCTACCTCAGTATATAAACCAACTTGTTTTGTACACGCAATTATTACTAGTAAGATAGAGATAAAGCTTAATATGAATATGGCAGGTTTTTTCATTTGGGTTGGATATTTAATAATTAATTAGAAAAAGTAATACCGTATTCCTAATCCGGAGTAATTAGTAAATTGACCAAAATCACTATTCATATGATAAAATTCTGTAGTTTTTGCAACAACAGATAAAGTATTACTAATAATAATATCTATTTCAAGACCCGCTTGTGCTCCATAAATAAATTTACTTTCGCCATCTAAAAAAACAATATTAGAAAATTCATTTTGTCCTCCATTAACCAATTCATACCCTCCTAATAATCCTAGCCCCATGCTTATAGCTTTGTATCTTCTTGCGGTAGCATAAAGTGTAGTAAAATAAGAATACGACAAAGTATAGCTAGAATATGGGATTGATACCTCTCCAGAAGTATAGTTTGATAATGATACATCTAACGCTATTTGAGTGAAAGAAAATTCATCTAAATTAGTATTATATGTAATTTCTCCTCCATAACCATCACCAAAAATACCACCTGTTGCCATTACAGATTTTGGGAATGCCTGTGCTTCAATAAAATTTGTGGCTAATAGCCCAATTAATATTAAAAAATATTTCATTTAGTTAATTTAAATATTTATAATCTAATGGTAAAATTACCATTCTAGTACCATTTTTTTCATCTAACACTATCTCAAGAGTTTCGTCATTAGAGACTGGAAATCTTTTAAAAACATAAACAATCTCATTGTCACTTTCCGGATCTATTAATTTCTGTAAATTAAAAGTATATACCGGTTCAATAATTTTTGGATTTTTATTGTTTTTATCTTTAATAAAAAAGCTAAGCCCGTTTACAGCATATTCTTTTTTAGAAGTATTTTCTAAATTTAACATAAAATAAACTTCATCATGATCTATTAAAATATTATTAAGCCTTACAATGATTTTTTTATTCTGACGAAAACTTCTTTTGTAAATTGTTTTTTGAAGATAATTGTTCTCACAAAAAATACGATAATACTCTTCAGGATCAGAATTATATAAATCACTTTCTTCTTCAGAGTAGTTAGATTCTTCTATAGTATATTCATCAGGGTCAAAAGATTTATTTGGATTAAAATTTTCATTAGAATTATCTTCATTAACCTTTAAAGATGGTAATACTTTTATTTCTGGATCTAAACTTTCATTAGCTGTTTCTTGTGAATCTTGGGTAAGAGTAACTTCTTGCTCTATCATTTTTGATTGAGAATCATTAGCCAAATTATTATTTACGTTCCCAACAGCTTGGTTAGGAGTAATTAAATAAGTAAATGTTTCTATTTTTTCTGAATATTCCAGTAAAAAAGAATAAACCTCTCCACTAACTGTAATTACAGTTAAATTACCAGAATTACCTTTTCTCGCTTGTAAAGTTCCTAATGTATTTCCTTTTTCATATTCGAAATTATAATTTGCTGCTGGAGGTATAACTGTTTCAATTCCTGAAGGAAAAAAAAATGTTATGGTAGTAAACGAATTAGCTTTTATATTTAATGGCTTGAGGTTTTCTTGTGCTAATAAAGAACCTATAAAAACAGAATATAAAACAATGAAAAGATAATTTTTTTTCATAAATAGATCTTTCTTGAAATATTAATTACAAGATAGTAACGAGTTATTTTAAGATTTAATATACTTAAATTGAATTAGGAAATAAAAATACAGGTAATTTTTACAATAACGAAAATCTTGTAAGTAAAATCGATGAAAATGTAAATGAAATAGTGTTATTAAACTTTAACAAAAATATGTTTGTTTTTAAATTAAAAGTTTATAAAAATGTATCACCATATAATGTAATATTTTTTAACTTTTCTCTTAGAAAAACCAATTGAGAATATAATTAAAGTAAAAGTTATATATTTCTTTTTCAAAATAGAGACTTTTCTCTCAACTATCTTGGTTCTATAAATTAACCTACATCAATACCACAACTCTCAATAGTTAATAACATTAAAAATAAAGTTTTAAATCATTATTTATTTCTCAAAATTTACTTATAAAATAGTGTTTAATTGAAATTCTTATTTTGACTAAATTTTAGCAATTTCAATGTCATTTTAAGAATTATTAATTTGTAAAAATTTACTTAGAAAGCTATAAAAAAATTGTTTTATTTTAAAATCACCAATGCTCTCAATTTTATATTCTTTTTTAATAACTTGAATATTATGCTTGACATTCTGACTTGTTATTTGAACTTTTGAGAATGGTACAATAATTAACTAAATTGTTTTTAAAATAAGATGATTTTCTATATAAAAATTTAAAATAGTTTCTCCGTTAATTTTAAATTTTATTTTCACTGAAAAGTAAAAATTATCATTAGAGTCAACTGCCTCTATGTCTCCATATAATTTTATTTTTAATGAAATCATATTTTATTTAAAACCAACTTTTAAATTTAATAATGCATCGAAAATAGATTTATAAATAATGCTTTGTTTCGTATTTATTTTTATTATTTTTCAGAAATTAAAAAATAATAAAACACCTAAAATTATAAGATGTATGAACAATTTATTTAGTTTCATTTAATATTAATTTTTTTAAGGTTCTTTATGCTAAAGAATTTATAAATAAATGAATATAATAAAAATTATACCAAAAAATAGAGTATAAATTATTAAAGATTTATATTTATTAGAATTAATATATTTCTTATTAAAATTCTCATGATCAAAATAATAATAATATCTAATCCCTAATAGAATATAAAGGATTGTTGTTATTATGATAGCATTTATGCTTATCATTTTTCCTTTAAAAAACAATAAGCTTATTATTTTTCTTATTAGTAAAATATGCATCAAGATCATTATTACTAAAAAGGAAACCGAGTAAAGGGTAGGCATATCACTTTTGAAAAAATTTTTATATAAGTTAAATATTTTAATGTATATTTTATCTAATAATACCATATATAAATTTTATTCACCAAACCTTCTTATTCCATTACTCATTTCTACTCCAGGATTAAAAGTTTCAGGTATTGTTAATCTCATAATTGACCAAGAGCCGGATATCACCCAACCATAACCAGGTATAAATGCAACCACTCCCATCAAAATATCCATAGCTTCTAATATAGTTATTTCGCCACTTTCAGTCGCCTCATTAATTGTTGTAGCTAATCCATAAATATTTCCTACTGTTCCAAGTAATTTTGAGCCATTTATAAGGTTAGCTTTTAATTTAAATCTTTTGGAAGCTTTAATGACATCAGTTGGGTTAACCCTCGCTCGTCCTCCACCTTTATATTTAGGAAACCCATTTTTGTCCAATTTATATGATTTTAATTCTCCTTTTGTGTTAAACTTTGTTGAAAGAAATGTGTCATTTTTTAAGGCTTGGTTTATTTATTCTAAAATCACTTATTTGACCGGTAGCACCTTCAGCAATACCACATACTAAAATAGCACCATTTGTAATATCTTGACCATTAATCTTATTTGAATTATAAATATTAATAGTAGTTGTTTTTACAATATTAACTTTTACTATAGTATTATCTTTAGCTATCTCTTGTAAAGTTTTAAATCATTATTTATTTCTCAAAATTTACTTATAAAATAGTTTTTAATTGAAATTTTTATTTTGACTAAATTTTAGCAATTTCAATGTCATTTTAAGAATTATTAATTCGTAAAATTTACTCAGAAAGCTATAAAAAAATTGTTTTATTTTAAAATCACCAATGCTCTCAATTTTATATTCTTTTTTAACAACTTGAATATTTATTATGCTTAACATTCTGGCTTGTTATTTAAAGTTTTGAGAATGGTATAATAGTCAAGTAAATTGTTTTTAAAATAAGATGATTTTTTTATAAAAATTTAAAATAGTTTCTCCGTTAATTTTAAATTTAATGCTATACCTAAAATGAATTTAGCTTAATATTTTGTATCGTATTGATTTTAGTTATATTCTTCTATTATTTAGAAATTAAAATAATAAAATACATCAAATTATAATTTACTTATTAATATTTATAGGAAAAATGCCGTAATCAATTTTATTCAAATTAAGCTTATCAAAATATAACTGAAGTTTATTTTTTAATTCTTTAACTTTTATATTATTAAAATCTTCTTGACATAAAATTTCAATGTTAGGTTTGTTGTACTTGAAATAAACAACACTTCTATTTTTAATATAGAAATCGTTTTTGTTTATTAATTCAAATTTTTTTAATTGATATTTAATTTTTTCAGATTCTTTAGAATAAATAATTTCAGATTTATTATAAAATCGATAAGTCGGTTGTCTTTTGTAACAGTCCCCATACTTGTGATAAGCGAATAAAATATTGTCGTAATTTGAAAAGTTTAATAAGTAATTTATAAATGAGGGTTTGCTTACAATTGTAGAACTATTAATGTTTATCTCTTTTATATTTGATATGTTTTTTAAGCTCTTTTTCTTATCTGCACCATAAAGACAAAATAAATATAGATTTTGAGATTTTAAATATTTTACTTCATATCCATAATTTAAAATTTTTTTTTGTTCTTCAGATAAATAAAAAGTTTTCTTTAACCATAAATCCATTTTGTTTAACTCTTTTTTACTTGTTAAATCTTCCTGGCCAAATTGATTTATATAAGTAGTTACAAATCCCGATAATTTTTGAGATAATAAATCCATTTCGGTTTTATTATTTAAAAAAATACTATATTGATAAAATTGAAACAGTAAATAAACAAAAATTAAAATTAAAATTATTGTAATAAATTTTGACTTACCAAGGATTTTCTTCGATTTCATTTTTGTATTTATTTCCATATTTTAAAAACCAATTAATTAAATATTTATAATCCTTTTTGTTGTTAAAATATACAGATATTACAGGTATATCAGTATATACTTGTTTATTTGTTATTGCAAAATATTCTCCTTTAATTTTTCCTGAATGTATCCTAGCCAAAGTTGCATTAGCTCTTGGATGTTCATTAAAATAATCAACAAGCTTTAACCCTGTTGTATTAATAGCGGAAGTATTAATATTAGCAGTATATTTATATCCAATTCCGTCCAAATATAACTCTCCCTTTACATCTATATTTTCATCAGGAAATAATATTTTTAAATCATTATTGACATTATTTTTATCAAACTGAAATTCATTATCAAGCCTGTTATCATTTAGATTTTTAAGATTATGTTTCCAAATATATCTATTATATACATCTTGAACTATTTTAGGTATTTTGCTATCATAATAGCTATTGGAGTTAACAAATAAATTTAACCCACCTCTTTTGCTACCAATATTTCTACTTAACCAACTATTGTTTTCTTCAAAATGTTTTTTAACTAAATTAAATTCACTTCCTATATATTCTCTTCCATTAAGATCTTTGTCAGTAGATGAAGTTACGTTCTCATCCCAAATATATTTTCCGTCTTTACCCAATACCCAATCATTTGGTTTTAAATAACTTTTAAACCGTTGCTTTTTTAGATTCTTCTTTAATTTTTGTTTTAGTTTATTTGTTCTTTTTTTAGTTAATGTATTATCTATTTCTGCAGATGTGCTATTATTAGCAACTTTTAAAGAACGTTTTAAGTCACGACGCTGTTTTACTAGTCCAAAATTTGTCATATAAAAGAAGGATTTAAGGCGGTTATTGTAGTAAAGAAGTTAAAAATTATTCTCCCCAACTATTTTCAAAAACCATATCGCCAATTGTAATAGTACTTGCAGATATCACTATTGTTTTTTGCATTGGCACATCATCAATAGCATCAAACTCTTCTTCAAGACTTACACAAAAAGCATTAGTAAAACCTACTTCTTGTAAACGAGATAAAGCATCACGTTTGTAAAATAAAATGGCGCCATCTTTTGTTTGTTCTGGTTCCATCATCCAATGGAAAAGATCAGATTTTCCTTGAGATTCTATAGTTATCATTATTTGACCACCTCTTGGTTTACCTGAAGGTTTACCTGTATGATCCATTGGTTGCTCAAAGTTATAGTTGCAATGCAATACATTATACTCCTGACCATCTACAATTAATTTTGCTAAAAAAGACATAGGTTGTGTTATTATTGTAAGTTTCGAAGTGTTAAAGTACGTTCTATTGTTTAATCAACAAAAAAAAGTCGACAAAACACTCCTATTTATTTTATCAAAAAAAACACCTCCAAAAATATTTTTAGAGGTGTTAAGTATATTAAATAATAAAATTTATTGTTGTTCGTAATCAGCTGCCCACTCAGGACCTTCATCTCCTTTTTGACCATCCATTTTAATAAGGAAGTTTTTAGCAGGGAAATAAGGCTTTAAACGTACATCAAGTAAAATACGGTCTAATTGATTAGGATCTTGCTCGAATTTTTTAATTTCAAAATTCTCAATTAATTTATCTGGACCTGTTATACCATCAAGGAAATGCACAATCTGCTTATGAATTTCATTTCTTGTTTTAGCATTAAAGTTTTCAAAAGCTCTACGGTTAAGAAAATCCATTAGAACTTTAGTAACATAATCAAAAACACGTACTACAGAATAAGTTTGTAACCCTAAATTATCACCGTTAAATAATGTTTTAGCAGAGAAAGCCATTACTTTACCATACTCATTAACCATTGGTACAAGACCTAAGTTTTCTAAGTTTGCTATTTCACCTTTCTTCAAATCAAAAGCAACACCATCTACTTCACTAAGTCCACCATGCTTTTTACCAGCAGCCACTTGAGACATTAGTGTTCTATATATTTTACCTGCAAATGCACCTGAAGGAGCTACATATAAATCATCTTCCTCACCTACTTCTTCTACTTTGCCTCTACCAACTAACCAGTTACATGTCATGACTGTGTTAGATAAAAACATGTCACCACTTGCTAAATTAGCACTCTCAAACATTTCCATTACATCGTCTGGCTCATCTAGGTGAGCAAAGTCAGTCACTAAAGTAACTTTGTTATCATGTGCTAATTTAGCCCACTTGTCTACTACAGATTTTGAACCTAAATAACCAGGTAAAACCATTAAAGAGTAGTTCTCTCTTAAATCTAATCTGTCATATTTAGAGACTAATTCTTCTCTAATATGATCAAAGAAACGAGTATTATCTAAATCAGATAATTGTTCTAATTCAGCATTTACAATTGATATGTTTTTTAAAGAAGCTGATTCTGTATTTTTATAAAACAAAGCTACAGATCTGTATGAAGATTCTAATTCTTCTGATTCTTCTAAAGCTTGCTTAATATTTTTATTTAAAAGCGCTTGTGATTGTTTTGACTTGTCATCTGCAGATTGAACTTGTTCTAGAATATCGTCACCAGACTTTAAAGTCTCAGACCATAATTCTAAAATCTTTTGTAAAGATTGACGCTCTGATTTTTTTAGATTTTCAGTTAAAAACATTTTCCTTCTCGCTTTACGATCTGGGTTTAAGTTTTGAACATCGTCAATTGCAGATTCTAATAAATCAAAACCACCATATTTTGCTAGCGTATCTGACTTTTCTTTTATTTGCTGTATAAATGGTTTGTCACTTAATTGTGACTCTTGTTTGTTCTGTGAAGTGTTTGCCATAATTATTGTGAAGTGAGATTACTTAGTTGTTTTTATTTCATTAATAAGTGCATCAATCGTATCTATTAAAGCCTCTTTAGCTTCAGGGTCTTGAAGTGCAGATTTCAAAATCTTGTTTGTCTTAAGTTGCTTTATTATTTTTTTGTATTGATTACTTTCAATCTCAAGTTCTTTTAAGAACAAACTGTTGTTTGTAATTCCTTTTTTACCAAAATCTCCAAGGTTATTAAACTTTACAGTTTCATTAATAGTTCCTCCATTTTTATCTTCAAAAGGAATTTTTAATTCAGGTTTATAATGATCAAAAATATCTTCTACAGTTTTTAAACCTTCTACAACCTCTGGCTTTATTGGCGTATTTGGAGTTAATTTACCTGCAATTAAAGTTCTGTTTTGTGGAATTTCATTTAAAGCCTCACTGGCATCACCTTTAACATCATTTGCACCAATTCCAAAATTACTAGCCATATTTTATATTTTTAAGTTTGTTAAATTTAATCAAAAATTATTATTTACAATAGTTATTGTAAGAATAAACGCAAAAAGGAGGCAATTAAGTATGCCTCCTTTTAAATTTTATTAAAAAAATTGTGTGAATTTAATTACACCCACTCGTTGATATGCTCACCACCACCACTAGATAATTCTTTAGCAGAAATAGTAAAAGTTTCTGTTAATGGATTTTGACCAGAAGATTCAAAGTTTTCTCTATACTTAATTAAGTAACCTTCTTTGAAATTAACTTCTTTTAAAGTTGCATCATTATCTCTTTTTACAAAAGTGATAGTACCATCTTTTCTTTCGAAATTATTAGTCATCCACTCAAAAAATCCAGTTTCTCCGTTAGATTCTACAGTTAAGTTAATACGACCACCTCTTGTTACTGATGAAGGTCTTCCTGTAGGATCAACTTCTTGATTTAAATCGTAAGAACAATGTAAAATGTTGAACTCTTTTCCTGCTACTTTTAATCTTGCTTTGAAAGCCATAATAATTTGTTTTTGTTGGCAAATAATGCCGATTTATATTTATATAACGTCACTAAAGGACACGGTAAACATAATTCTTATTATTATTTGTAGGAAATTTTTTCGATGAACCGCATTATAAATTACTAGTTTATAGTTCTTTACCTTAATATATATAAGTAGCCTAAAAAGTTTTAGAAAATAAGCCTTTTTTTATCTTCATATCAATAGTCATACTTACTACACAACCCGTTTTATTATTCTTAACAAGTTTAATATTATTTATCTCTATTTTTTTGTCTCTTATTTCGTTAAAAAGTTGATTTATTGTATGTCGTTCACCACTTTTATTAAATACAGGAATACTACTGTAACAAAAATATGCTCTTATAGCCCTATCATCAATATTTCTACTAGCATAACCTACAAGTTTTTGCTTAATGTCATCAGATGAAACCACAATTTTTTCTACTTCCGGCTCAGTATTTGCTACAGGTTCTGGATCTTGCTCTGGTAATGACTCAGGAATACTTTGATCTAAAACACGTTCAATTGGATCATAAGCAGTTGTTGCTCTTATTGGCCTTCTATCTCTCTCCTTCTTTTCGAGTACAGTAATCCTTTGTTTAGCCTCATGTCTTCTGTCTCCATTAACAATCAATAATATTGTTTTTTCTCCAGGAGTTTTAAAAGTATATTTCTCTTCTTTATTAGTGCCATCAATGTTTAATGTTTCTCCAAAACTCCACTGCCAAGAATTTGCAAAATGAGAATCATTAGAAAAAACAACTTCATCACCAACTCTTACATTTCTTGGTAAAATTATATTTGGAATTAATTCAGGAGAAATTAATATTTTTTTCTCAGTAATAACTACTTCTTTTTCAACCTCACATTGTCCGTTTTGCTTCAATGATATTTTATACGTTCCTGGCTTATTAAATTGATGTGCTACATTAGATTGAAATTTTGTTTCTGTATTATCCCCAAAACTCCATTGCCACTCTACACCAGAACCGTCAGTACTTTTAAATTCAATTAAATCTTCAGTTGTAAAAGAATTTGAAATTACTTTAAAATCAGCATTACTACAATCAACTTTAGTGTTAATTTTAAATGATATTAATATTAATCCGATACAGAATAATACTAAAAATGTAAGAAATACGTTTCGGTCAAAGTGGGTTTTTAGATTTTTACTTTTCATTGAAAAAGGGTTCTAAAGTTTATTAAACTCTTATATTTATGCTAAAATTACAATTTTAACTATGAAACTAAAACTGCTGTTTTTAATACTTATTGTGCAATTTACAAGTTGCGGTAAAAATACCTACAATGGTATAGATCAAATGTACTACAAAAAACAGATTGCTGAAGCACACAGAATAAAAACTGAAGAAAAAATTACTGAAGAGCAACCTAAAAAGGTTGCCACTACTGAGTATTTAACATATGAAGAAAAAGAGAATTTTGCAAAAACATTAAATGTGCCAGTTGACGAATTAGAAAATGAAAAGCTATATGGCACCATCAAAGATTGGTTCGGAACACCTTATTTATGGGGTGGCACTACTAAAAAAGGTGTTGATTGTTCTGCTTTTGTTCAACATGTTTACAGTGTAGTTTACAATAAAGATTTGCCGAGAACTTCGCAACAACAATTTGATGCAAACCTAGATGTTTCCTTTAAAAATCAAAAAGGATTGAAAAATGGCGATCTTATTTTCTTTAGATTACGACATAAAGAGAAAGTAATTTCTCACGTTGGTATATATTTGCAAAACGGAATGTTTTTAGGTTCAAACTCTCCTAGAGGAGTTGAAATTGCAAATTTAAATGATGCATATTGGCAAGATAAATACGTATCATCAGCAAGAGCCTTATTAAAATAGAGAAATGAAAGACCCTGAAATTACCATAGAAGAAATTAAAGATCATTTAAAAGATCTCAAATTTGATATAAAAGCAGAGACATTTGCTTCTGGAATTGAGAAATTTTCAGAGGTTACCTTCAACTATTCTGATTATTTCAAAAGAAGGTATAGTTTAGATGTTTCAGGTGTAAAATTAGATGACTATAAAGAAAATATAATTATAGAACTTAGTCGTAGAGGTTTTTATGATATTTTTCCTGAGCGTTTTTTTCACAAAACTAGCGGTAGTACTCCATTTGTAAATGAAATGGTAAGTGCTTATAAAAATAGAAAGGTAGAACAAGATTATGCAAAATCATTTTTTAAGCCATTAGAAGAAGAATTTTTTCTACACAGAGTTGAAGTAGAAACCGAAGAAGATTGTATTTTTGAAGCATTAGGCAATGAAGAATTACTATATTTTTTGTCAGATCTATGGGATATTAATCGAGATATTCCGCAATCAATGTCAGGAAAAATATTAAAAGCTATGCCTTTTATGCATAAGATTGCAGGAAATTTACCGTTAATAAAAAAAGTATTAGAAACCATAACTCAAGAAAAATTAATAATAACCAAAAATTACACTAGTATTCCAGATACCGATATGCATACTCAACCCCTGCAATTAGGTGTAAACCTTGCCACAGCAACAAGTGGTAAAACTTACTTACCTAAATACACATTTACTATTGATAATATTAAAAAACCAGAAAATATTCATGACTATTTACCACAAGGAAATATTATTTTAGCAGTTCAATATTTTTTAAATCACACAATGCCTTTTGAAAGTGATTTTGAAATAGATTTTACATTGCCTGAAAACAAACAAAATTTTACACTGAGTGATGCTGTTTTTGCAGGCAGACTCGGTATATCTTCTACAATATAATTTTCATGATAAAAAGATACTTAAAAACGTTAATTAGTTTTGAAGCGCTAATGCCTTTTATGCTTATTGTGGTATTCACAATAATGGCACTAACTTTTTTTTCTTCAAAGAATCCAGGGTTTAAAAAACACAAAAAAAAGTATTATCTCTACCTACTTTCTGGAATTTTAACAATGGGTGTTTTTACATGCATTGTGTACAATTTAAAACAAACTTCTACCCTATTACGTTACTTTTCAATGTTAGGATTTTCTTTTGTTTTAGGAATGTTACACGTATATTTTGTAAGATACTTTTTTAATAAGTTTGATTTAGAAAATAAATTTAAAGAACTATTGGTAGCTGTAATTACTTCTTTAGCTTTAGTAGTACCCATAATAATGATAGCTGCTTATTTTGAAGATTTAGAGTTTTTGGGGTATTATTTTTTAATCACAGCTACATTTACTATTCCTACAGCTATATATTCACTTTTTAATTATTCGATAAGCATACCTGTAAAATTATATTCAAAATGGTACTATCCATTAGGTAATAAATATGAAGCTCCAAAACATTATGAATTAAACAATATGATTGTTTTAAACTTTATGTTTTATAAAAACACTAAAGAAACTCATTTAACAAGTTTTAAAGCCAAAGCTCCAAAAGATATGGATTTCGGTAGGTTATTTTTCTTTTTTATTAATGATTACAACAGTAAAAAAACAACTACCAAAATAGAACTTATGGAAGATTCCGGAGATCCACATGGTTGGTACTTTCAAACCAAACCAAAATGGTTTTCAGCATCTAAACACATCAATTCAACCCTAACAGTAGAACAAAACAACCTAAACGATGGAGACACTGTTGTTTGCCAACGTATATAACATAGTATTATGATAGAGGACATCAAAAAATTTAAAACCAATTGGATCGATGGAATGAAAATCTCTAAAGAGCATTTTCAAAACCTACAAGATTTTGCAGAAAATAGCGTCAGAGATTTAACAAGTATTCAAATCGGAAAAGATGGCTATGGTTTATTAGCTTCACATTTAAGTGATCATAATGAATATATAGTAACTATTGATGCGCATAAAAACTTAAAAATTTCTATCAAAAAACTACGTGGTATTACACCTAATGGCACAAGAGTTGAAATTACAAATCAAACTCCTGCCGTAAAGGAAGAAGTTGTTGTTGAAGAATTTGCAGACAATAAACTTGAAGAAGGTTATGTACTTTTAAATGTTGATACTGTTAATGTAATAGCATTCGGGGAGCAAAACCCTAAAGAAATGCCACCTAGATACCCATATACAACTAATAAGCATTTTTTTACATTTATAAATGCAAATGAATTTGAAAAATCTGGTCTTGCAGGTAATCAACTTCCTATTGCTAAAATTGTCAGAGAAAACAGTGGCTTAGTTGCCGCATCTGATTATATAGCTCCATCAGTAACTTTAGGTACAAGTGAGGCATTAATTGATTTTTACAATGTTGCAGAATCTTTTTTAAAGATGGCTGAACGTAGTTCTATTATTATTGTTCAAAAAATAAATACAAAACAAAGTGAAAACCCTATAGCTGATGCTATGTTTACTGTTGTTGATAAACTTTATGTGTATTTATCGCAACAAATCACTTATGTGAAATGGGAAGAATATGATATGACTCCAAAAAAACTTATTGAAATTATAGTAAGTTTTTCACGACTTTTTAAAAGTGCAGTTGATGTATCTTCTCCTGAAAACAAAGAACAGTTATTCAACTATTTTGGAGAATGGACAGATCTTAAAGGTGGTGATTACGAAAAAATATTTACCAATATTATCAATATAGATTATAAGCATAATGATATAAATCAAAACCTTATAATTCTTAATTCATTTATGAATGTTATAGAACGTTTGTTTACAATACTTACACAAGTAGATTACATTGGTAAACGTCGTGATATGGGAATTTTTGTAAATGAAAATATTGTACAAGATAAATCAGGAAAAGCTGGTGGAACTTCATTTCTAGCAGAATAATTTTAAAGAAATATGGAAATTTTAAATAAAAAAGAAAGAGTATCAGCATTTCTTCTGTTTTTACTAATGTTTTTAGTAACAATGACGCTAATTTTTGTAGCTATATTTTTTAGCCACAAATTGCCATGGAAAGAAAATGAAGTACTTAGGGCAGAAAATAAAAAAATAAAATTTGAATTCTTATATCAAAAAAAATTCATTAATGATTTAGAACGTGTCGATGTTTTAATTGACTCACTTGATAAAACAAAAGAAGGTTATTTCTTTTTAGAGCAATCTATTAATTCTGATTTAATTTCTATTAAAAATGAAATCCCAAAAGATTCATTAGGTAACAGAGCTATGTATGAAAATTTAATTCTTACGTATAAGAAATTAATTGATGCAAAAAGAGACGTTAAGCAAGTAGAAAATGCGAAGAATGATATTCAAGAGTTAGATGAACAAATTGATGATTATGAACAGCAAATACAAAAATTAGAAGCTGCTTTAGAGCTATCGCAAAGACTGAGAAGAAATTAATAACTATGAATAACGAAGTAGAAAAAGCAGTCTATATTGCAACACAAATAGCTGAAGAAAATCAGCATCAGAACTATAGCACAGCACATTTAATAAAAGCATCTTTAAACAGAGATTTATCTTTATTGCGTAAACTTCATAATTTAGGTGTTGATGTTTATTTTATTGAAGAATGGGCTGAAGTTAATTTAGAGCAATCGCCTAAAAAATCATCAAGAACTGCTGAAGTTGAGGCAGATTCTGGTGTGCAATTAGTTTTTGTTGAAGCTGAAGATATAAAAGACAAGTTAGGTGAAGATGATGTAGATTTATTTACATTATTTATTGCAGCGATAACTCCAGGTGTAGGTTTTAACTTTGATCAATTAAAGTCTCTTCCAATTACACCTAGTCAACTTCTAGAAACAGTAAAATCTAAGAATACAACTAAAGTTAGCTCTACTTCAAATTCATCTACAAAAAACACTTCTCAATCAACAAATGGTGCGATACTTTCAAAATACACTTCAAATATTGTAAAACAGGCAGAAACTGGTGATTTTGAATATATTATTAATAGAGATAAAGAACTAAAAAGTATTACTGAAATTCTTAGTAGAAAATCAAAACCCAATGTAATTATTCAAGGTGAATCTGGGATTGGAAAATCGGTTTTGATTAAGAATTTAGCACTTCTTATTGCTGAGAAAAAAATTGTTGATGTCTTACAAGAAGCTACGCTTTTAGAAATTCATACTAGTGAATTACTTTCAGGTGCTTCTTATAAAGGAGAGGTTGAAGATCGATTAAAAGAAATATTTACAGAAGCTAAATCATTTAACTTCCCTATTCTTGTTTTGGACGATTTTCATGCATTATTGCAAGATAGTGCTATGAGTCAGGGGATTTTAAATGTAATTAAATCAGAACTAAATAAAGGTGAATTAGTTATAATTGGAGTAACATCTCCTGAACATTTCAGAAAACATATTGCTTCAGATGATGCTTTAAATAGAAGATTTGAGACTGTTGTGTTAGAAGAGCCTGATACAGATACTGCATTCAGAATTCTTAAAAATGTTGGACAAACTTTTAAAGAACATCATCAATTAGAAATATCAGATGATACTTTTAAAGAAGCTATTCTGTTTTCAAAAAGATATTTAAAAGAAAAGAATTTACCTGATTCTGCTTTAGATTTAGTTGATAGAACTATGGCAGCTGCAAAAGTATCACAACAATCATTACCTGCAGATTTAGTAGAATTGAATGGTAAATTAGATTTTTTAGATAAAAAAATAACTGAATTATCTGAAGAGCAACGCAAAGAGGAATTAGATTGGATTTATCTTGAATTAAAAAATAAATTAGGTCCTATTGTTATTGGAAAATATGATACTGAAGATGCTTTATCTTTTGCTACGTATGATAAAAAACTAAAATATATAAAAGATATACTCTCAAAAATTGAAGAACATTCTAAAAAAGAATTGACCGAAGTTTTTGATGAAGATTTAGCAGCTATGGTATCTAGTATTACAGGTATACCAGCTGGTAAAGTACAAACGCAAGAAAGAGAGCGTTTGATGGAAATGGAAGCTACGCTTAAAAAGCGTGTTATTGGCCAAGACCATGCTGTAAAAACAGTAACGGAAGCTATTATTGAATCTAGGTCTGGTTTATCAAAAGCAGGACAACCTATTGGTTCGTTCTTTTTTTCAGGACCTACGGGAACAGGTAAAACAGAATTAGCAAAGTCATTAGCCGAGTTTTTATTTAATGACGAAAGTGCTATAATTCGTTTTGATATGTCTGAATTTAAAGAAGAACATTCTGCAGCTCTTTTGTATGGAGCACCTCCGGGCTATGTAGGCTATGAAGAAGGTGGTATGTTAGTGAATAAAATTAGGCAAAAACCATATTCAATTGTTCTTTTTGATGAAATAGAAAAAGCACACCAATCTGTTTTTGATGTTTTCTTACAAATTTTAGATGAAGGTAAATTAAGCGATCGTTTGGGTAAAGTAGGTGATTTTTCTAACGCTGTAATTCTTTTTACTTCAAATATAGGATCAGAATTTATATCTAAGAAAATTGAAGAAGGGGTTACACCTGCATCAGATGAAATATTAGAAATTATGTCTCCTTATTTCAGACCAGAATTTTTAGGTAGAATTACTGAAATTATTCCGTTTGCTCCTATTTCAAAAGAAAATGCGCCTTTGATTTTCAATTTACACTTGAAAAAAGAATTATTGGTTTTAGCTGATAAATTAGGAATTACATTAAATATCGATAAAAAAACGAAAGACTTTTTATCATTAGATGGCTTCTCTCCTACTTATGGTGTTCGCCCTCTAAAAGCTGTAATTAGAAATAAACTAAAAAGACCTTTATCAAAAATGATTATTTCTGGTGAAATAACAGCACCACAAACCGTAAATATTACTTTAAAAGATAATAATGTAGTTTTTAATGTAAGCAACTAAAAATAACCTATGGCAAAACCATACTACCAAGCTCCGTTTGATTTTAAGCGCTTTTTTGAAAAAAAAGAGTTGCGTAAAATTTCACTTCAAGATTCTATCTCTCAGTTTATAAGTATTATAATTACTACTTATTTTGAAGAGTATGTTTTTGACGATGATTTTGGTAGCGAAATTTGGGAAACAGATTTTGATTTATTGGTAAATGCCAATGTTTTAAAAGAACGAATTAAAAAATCGTTAACCAACCAAATTGAAACCTATGAAAAGCGCTTAGGTAATGTTAATTTGATTATTAACTTACAAGAAAAATTATCAGAAAACTCAAGTAAAGTTAGGCTTAAAAAGTATTTGAATATTACAATTTCAGGTACTTTAAGAAAAACAAATGAGCCTTATTATTTTTCAGGTGATTATTATTTAGCACCATTATCATATAAGTAAAATACATACCCAAAGCATGAAATCATTAAGTAAAGAAGAAATAAAAGAACGCCTAATTAGAAGAGCTGCGGATACCTGGGGAATGGATGAAATGGAAATTGAATATTCCCTTGACCCTATAATAAGTATACTTTTTGATGCTTGTGCACATGAGTTTGAGCGCATATCTGACACTATAAAAACCAGCCGAACTAGAATTACAGAACGTTTAGTTGATCTTTTAACACCACAAGTTTCGGTAACAGCTAAACCAGCACACGCAGTAATGCATGCATTACCAATTGATAGTAATTTAAATATTAATGAACGTTCCGCTTTTTACCACAGAAAAAGAATGCCAATTTTTAGAGAAAGTGGCAAGAATGATTTTGAAGATTTTTTCTTTTCCCCTGCCGGAAATTTTAAAATAAATAACTGTGTATTAGAGTATATCGCTTACCCTGATAAAATAGTATCATATAAAAACCATAGAAACATACCTTTAATTACTAAAGATAGTTTTACCAGTTCACCAGAAGAAACAAGTATTTATTTAGCTATTAGACCTAATTCTGAGGTTAAATCTATTCAGGAGTTAATGTGTTATTTTGATTTACTCAACTTTTCACAGAAAAATATTTTAACACATCAATTAAGTATTGCGAATTGGACTTTAAATGAAGAGCCTTTAAATGTTGTAAATGGTTACAATCAACAAAATGATTTGGGGAGTGATATTAATACCTATATAAATGAAGCAATACCAAGTAAAATTAAATTTTATGAAAATTATGTAAAAGAGTTTTACCAAGATCATTTTTATACCATTACCGATGATATAGATATTAATGGAGCTAAGAAAAACTATCCTGAGGTGTTTGAAACTTTTTTATCAGAAAAAGATTTAAAACATTTTGATGATGAATTAGTTTGGATAAAAATTAGTTTTTCAACCGTAGTTTCTAGTTTTATGCTAGAAAATTTACATTGTCATATAAACTGTTTTCCTGTTCTTAATAAAAAGCG
The DNA here is from genome assembly GCA_947496695.1 of uncultured Cellulophaga sp. Lineage (GTDB taxonomy): Bacteria > Bacteroidota > Bacteroidia > Flavobacteriales > Flavobacteriaceae > Cellulophaga. The sequence continues at coordinate 18,837 of CANMEI010000004.1, forward strand.
TCATGAAACTAACAGACGTTTAAAACCGTACTTTAATATTTTACCATTAGAAGTTGAAGAAGATTATTTTTTTGATGTTCAAGATATTACAGGTGATAGTGGCAACACCTATTTTATTCAAGATAGAAAAAGTGAAGAAAGCACTAGTACTAGCACCCAAGCATATTTACGATTTGGTGGTGTATCTCGTTTTGATGAACGTGATGCCTCTGAACTTTTAAACTATACTTTAGATTTATTAAAAGAAGATAGTATTGCTTTTAATGCAATGAATGATGATTTTATCAATACAAATCTTAAAGATTTAAAACAGATAATTTCAAGAATTGAGCAGCAGATTGAATTAAGAGATTTTTCTAAAAATAAAATCCCTTATTTAGTAATTAATAAAAATAGTATTCAAAAAAATAAAGATCAATTTGTTTTTGCTAATTACTGGAGTACTGCAGGTGATAAAGCAAATAAAATAAATCCGTATGTAAAATTAGTACAATATTCAGGTACAGCATTTTTGCCAAGCTCCTTAACTTTTATAACAGGTTCTGTTGGTGGTAAAGATGAGGCGACTGCTAGTGATAAAATATATGCCTACAGAGAGCACGTACTTTCTAAAGGTAAAATAATAACAAAACAAGATATTATGCAGCATTGTTTTGGTATTTATAGAGATAATATTTCAAATGTTTCTATTGAAAAAGGCGTTGAAGTTGCTTTAGAAGAAGGTGTTGGCTACACGCCTACTACCGATGTTTATATTACTAAAAATGAAGAATCATCATATGATGATAATAGTTGGGATCATTTAAAAAAAGAAGTTTTAATTGGTTTAAAATCAAGATCTGCCAATATTTTGCCATTCAGAGTGTTTTATAGATAATTACATTTTTCATAAGCGTAATTCATCGAATTAAATATATATTTTTTGCTCATCTTAACCTTTGTGTTTATTTTAACACTTTAAATACTACAACCATGCCTAAAATTATTACGCCTACTTTAATTATTGATGGAGAGAATTTTCTTCCTAAATCGGGCTTTAAGGTTTCAATAGAACAAGCTATGGGAACACACAGTTCTTTTAGTGTTGTGTTTCAAACCAATGCAACTGAAGGTTATGATGGAATATTGATGAATAATTCAATCAATTATTCTGGTAAAAAAATATCCATTGGTGTAAATGATGGCGAACTAGAATACGTAGGTATTATTACCTCTGTAGCTTTACAAAAAGGCATAGGTGCTTCAGGCGCTATTGTTATTTCTGGCCAAGGAGCTAGTATTTTGCTTTCAAGATCTGTTCAGTGTTATAGTTATGAAGAAGGAACTTCATTTAGTCAGATAGTATCAGATACTTTTAATGGTCATTCTACAGATCTTTTAAAAACAGCAATTGGTACGGGTACGGATATACAGTTACCATATACTGTACAGTATAACGAATCTGATTTTTCATTTTTACAACGTATGTGTGCTCGTTATGGGGTTTGGATGTACGATAACGGACGTACATTATGTGTTGGTCGTACAGGAGATCAACAATTAAATGGTATTTATGGTCAAGATATTCAAAATTTTGGTCTTGTAACTACTTTACAATCACAAAACAGTGGTTTTAAATCTCAAGATTGGGTAAATGATACAGAATTAGAAGCTCTTTCTTCCTCACATACTTCGCAAAGCAGTCATATGTATGATGGAGTTGTAAAAACAGAATCTGAAGCTCTATTTGCTAAAAAAGAAAATTATAGTTGGAATTACAATCAAAATGAATATAGCGGCCAGCAAGGGTTAGATCATGTTACTAAAATAGACACATTATCAAAAGCTGCAAATATGATTATTGCTAACGGAACTTCTGAAATAGTAAGTTTACGTGTAGGTGATAGTTTAACCATTGAAGGTGCGAGTTTTTCAGATAAAACCCGTAAAGATGCTTTTGGGTCGTATATGATTACTAAAATTGCACATACTTTTGACCATAGTGGAAATTATGAAAATCATTTTGAAGGAGTGCCAGAAGGTACAGAACATCCACATTATAGTGCGGTGTTTGCTACACCCACTGCAGAAGAACAACGCGGAAAAGTTTTAGATAATAACGACCCTGACGGATTGGGCAGAATAAAAGTACAGTTCCCATGGCAAAGTCATATGGGTACAACTACTCCATGGATAAAAATGAATACACCTTACGGTGGTAACGGTAAAGGTTTTTATTTTATTCCAGAGGTAGACGAAGAAGTATTGGTTGGTTTTGAAAACAACAACCCAGAAAAACCGTATGTGCTGAGTGCAGGTTTTAATAGCAGTGCTAAAAGTGGTGTTGCTGACGCTGAAAATAATATAAAAAGTATACGCACACGTAGTGGACATACCATAGAGTTGAATGATACAGATGGTGAAGAAAAAATAAATATTTATGATAACGAAGGGAGTATAATTACCTTTGATACACAAGCCAAATCATTATATATAACCGCTACTGAAAACATAGAACTTCAAGCAAAGAATATTAAAATGATAGCTGAAGAAAATATTGATATTCAAGCTCAAGCTGACATCAATACGGCATCAGAAGGCAGTACAAATATCATATCAGATAGTACATTAGCACTACAATCTACTTCAGATACTACGATTAATAGTGATACCAATATAGCAATTGAAGCAACAAGTGATACTACAATAACAGGTACTAATACGATACTTGAAGGGCAAGCTTCTGTTGAAGTTAATGGAGCACAAACAAAAGTAACAGGTAGCGCATTAACCGAAGTTTCAGGTGCAATCGTAAAAATAAATTAAAATAGAATAATATGCCAGGACCAGCAGCAACAGTAGGAAGCATGCATGTATGCCCGATGCTAAACCCAGGAACACCACCACCACCTCATGTTGGCGGACCTATATCTGGACCAGGAATACCAACAGTCTTAATTGGAGGTAAACCTGCATCTGTAATGGGTGACCTGTGTACCTGTGCAGGGCCACCGGATACTATAGTTATGGGTGAAAGCACTGTTTTAATTGGGGGAAAACCCGCTGTTACAATGGGAGATTCTACAGCGCACGGAGGAACAATTACGGCAGGAGAACCTACAGTTCTTATTGGGACAGGTACAAGTGCTGCAACCGCAATTATGCCCCTACATAAAATACCATTCCCTACTATTAATTCAAACCTTAGAGGACAACTAACTGAGGCTATTGCTAAGCAGGAGGCGCTTCGCGAAGAAGCAGATAGAAATGGGTATTTAAACGATTTTTCATTTAGTATGTAGTTATGAACATAGAATATCCTTACAATATAAAATCTTTAAAAGACAGTTTAAAATCTAGTAATAGATTTGGTATATACCCTATTGGTAAATTTAATGCATGGCATGGAGGAATACATATTGAAGGTAACTCACATGTAAAATGCATAGCTGATGGTAGGGTTATAGCATACAGGATACCAACCAAATATTTCTATGAAGATTTAGGCAAGGGAAAAGACAATCCTAAATATTCTAATGGTTTTGTGTTAATGCAACACTATTATAAGAGCGAAGAGGGTTTAGAGTTTACTTTTTATAGTCTGTACAATCATTTAATGAGTAAAAAAGACTACGAAAAAGATGACTATAGCAAAAAAAAAATACCAGACGTTCTCGCTGAATTTTCTTACAAAGTATCAGACCAAGCTAAAGATGCTATCAATGGATTAGAAGTTTACAAATTAAATAGTGAAAAGGAATTAGACAGAACAAATCCTGTTTTTTTAAAATATAAAACAACTGTTGATACATTAACCAATAATGGGAAAGAAATATTATTAGAAAAAGATAAAAGATATAAAAAGATTGAATGCAAAGATTATGAAGGAAACACACATAGTGATGTTTACGTTTCTAAGGGTCTTATAGTAAATGGTAAGGCTAATTATAAAGGAGACAAGTCACCTAAGAAAGGAGTTATCGTTTATGAAGAAGCAAAAGACACCTCAGAACAATTGAGAGTAATAGAGAAAAGCACAAAAATCAAAATAGATAAAAAAAAGAGTACTAATAAATGGTTAAAGTTAGAAGATGAAGAAGGATTTATTAAAAATGATGATAATCTAACAAAAACAAAAACAATTGATGAAGAAAATCTTTTTTTTGATAAGGTAGTAAAATCAGATGGACTGCTTAAAGCGGGAACAATTATAGGTCATACAGGCTTGTTTGATTCGCCTAGCATTTCAAAATACAGAGCGGCACATGTTGAGGTTTTTAGTTTTGAAGATCCAAAAGATTTTTTAAAAGGTGGAAAGGATGCAGAGAAAGAAGAGAATAAAAAATTCTTAAAAATTGATAAAGGAGCTGAACTACAATTAAATTTAAAAATTAGTGTTTCCATAAAAAAACACACTCCAGTAAAAATTTTAGAAATTGATGACAATTATTGTAAGATACAAATAATTAAACCAAGTGCAGAAGTATTTCAAAAACACCTTTATGATGGATATGATGATGGAAAAGGCCACTATACCATTAAAGATGATTATACAGAAATTATAGATGGAGTTGAAAAAGAAATTAAATGTTATGAAATTATAAAAGCCTCTTTTGGTAAATATTTAACAGCAGACTCCAAATTATATAGTAAAAATTATAGCATTTATAAAAACACAGAAAAACGAGAAGCTGAATATCAGCCTGAACATCATGATAAAACTTTTTGGGTAAAAAATAATGCTGCTATACAAAAAGAAAATGCAGAAAGTACATTAATAAAACCTATAAAAAATGATGAGTTTACTTTAGCTGAAGATATAACAGAGTATTATATATCAAAACCTAGTACTGAGAGTGATACTATTATCACGAAAGAAATCTTGAGAATTAATAGTGCTAGCATACCTAAATACAATGATGGTGAAAAACAATATTATAAAATAACATATAATTCAAAAGAAGGATGGATTAAAACTGATGACCCAAAAATAACAAAAATATCAGCATTTAATTGGGAAGAATTTGGTTTTAAAGCTATGGATGCTGGTGATGAATATTGTTATAGTGTTAAAGATGTAAAAAACAACATTGAAACCTCTCCTTTTTTAGAAAAAATATGGAAAACTATTGATGAAAATAATGATAATATTATTGATGAAAATGAATGGAATAGAGCAAAAAATGCAAAAGTATTATCACAGTTCAGCAAATTAATTTGTAAACATAAAAGTGAATGGAGCTATACTGAGTCCGAAATTGAAAAAGAAATAAAAGAATATTATAAAATAGGATTAAACCAAGCTACAGGAGATAAGAAAAAAAATCTAGAAAAAAAACAGGATGAAAATATAGCTTTATTAAAAAAACGGGTAAAAAACACCTGTTTTTGGGATAAGGTAGAAAAAGGAGAACAAGAAACTAAAAGTACTTTTTCAAATTTATCAACACTAACATTACTGCCTGCTGCTTTTATATATTATTATTTTACGAATGAAGAAAAAAAAGAATCTGATAAAAAAAACATTAGAACCTTTAAAACTTCACAAAAAAATGTTTGGCATTTTCATCCAATTGCTTTTGTAGAACATATGAAACTTATTTGTGGAATTGATACAACTACATTCTTTATTTATCATGACGGTACAATTGAAAAACACATATCTTCTTCATCAGATCAGAAAAAATATAAATATGTTTATGTTGACAAGAACAACAAGAACCATGAAATTTGTACTGTTGATGTTAATAAAACAAAAAAGAAAAAATATGGGGTAGTTCACTATTCAAAACCTACTCATTCAACTGAAATTTATGATAATATTGTGAGTGAAGGTAGTACATCAAGAAGAGTAAAGTATGCTAATAATGATATAGCAGAATATGGATCTCATCCTACTCTGGGACAGATATGGAGGTTATATGAAGCCGAAAATGAAGATGTTGAAATTGTTAGAATGCCTGATAGTTTAAATTATTCAAAAGATGGAACTGTAATTAAATATAACTTTACTAGTACGAAAAGAAGATATACAGGACCTGGATCTTTAGCAGGTTTTATAGGTGCATTAGCTGAACATGGAATTAAACTTAAAACAACCGGAAGTTGTTTCAAAGAAGGTTCTTGCTTTCCAAGTAAAAAACATGTGAATGGTGAAAGTGTAGATACATTATACACATGGGATAAAATAAAAGATCAAAAAGTATTTAATGCAATGAAAAAGTTTCATTTCGAAGAAAGATTAGTAGGAAATGATAGTTATTTCGCAAATTTTGTTAATACAGAAGATGGAGGTGACCTTCACGATACACATTTGCATTCTGGAGAATTTAACAATAATGAAGTCAAAATTATAGAATAATTATGAAAATATTTTTTTTCCCCTTTATTGTAATTTTATGTAGTATACAATCATGTAAACAAATAGATGAAAATAAATTGAAAGTAGCTACTACTAATAGTAGCTTAAAAAAAACAATTGAAAAGGATATAAGAGATACTTTATTAATTGGTGACTATTTGATTTCTCGAAAGAAAATTGTCAAAAACATTAATACAACTTGTATTTCTGAAGGAGGTTTAGCAATTTCTGATTCTTACAAAAAAAAATGCAGTTATTATAAAATTAAATTTCCTTATGAAAGTTTAAATTCCGTTGAAAATAAGGTAATTCAAAATTTCAAAGGAATAAATTATAGCATTAAAAAATCTAAAGAAACCTCAGAGGCTGATGATTATGCTATAAAAAATTTAATAATTAAAAAAGAAGGGATTTTAACCGATTCAATTAGAATATATAGTTATGAAAATTATATAGAAGCTTTAGTTCAAAAAAAAGAATATTATTATCTAGATGAGAATAATTTGTGGATATTAAAATTTAACATAGATGAAGATGGAATCAAGGTTGTAAACTGGAATAAATATAGTGTAAATGATAATGGTAAAATAAAAGCAAAAAAAGAAGAAACTAATAAATCTTCATTTAAATTAAATTCAACAGTCTACGCCCAAGTAGAAAGTTATTTAAATGTAAGGTCAGCACCTAATAGCAATGGAGCAATTATAGCCAAAGCTTACCCAAAAGATGGTTTAAAAGTTTTAGAGATTTTAGATGCTTGGGTTAAGATAGAATTAAATGGTAAGCAGGGTTATGTAAGTAGTGACTATGTAAAGTAAATTGTTTATACCCAAAAAACGTATGGCATTTCCATGCTCTAGCCTTTGTCGAACATATGAAACTTATTACGGGGAATGAAAATGCGATTAACATTTATTCAGATGGTACTATTAGTAAAATAGAAAGTAAAAACTTAACAGATGGTACTCAAATTGAACTTATTTACTATGATGACAATGGAGGTAAGCATAGCTTAGGAAAGTCTAAAATTGTAAAAACACGGAGACATACCAAGAAAAATATTACTTCCTCTGTTGATAAGGATGATATTGACATGGTTTATGTTAAAGATTTCACTAGTTACTCAAGTGGTAATATAAAATTTAAATTTGCTACATGGAATTCTAGTTCGGGTAGATGGTATATTAATCCGTATTGTTTAGCTGGACTATTGGGTGCAATGATAGAGGAAAATATAGAAGATTTAGGGTTCAATGGTTTTAGTATAAAAGATGGTAATACAGCTGGTGGTAGTTCTTCTCATATTAATGGTCAAATAGGTGATTTGCGATACTTGAGTACAAATAAAAATGGAGAAAGAACAGTATTACAGGATTCTCATTTTGATTATGATAGGCAGGTTAAGTTTAACAACGCTTTATATAAATTTGGATGGGGTGTAAATGGAAAAAATTATTCTGAGAACTTTATGTATAAAGATAAATTAACTATACTGCCTCATACAAAACATATGAAAAAAACTACAGGAGCTGTACAATATAGGCATCATCATCATATCCATTTAAAAGGTTTTGATTTTTCTAAAATAAAATAAATTATGGTAAGAAATTTAACTCTAATAGCGTTATTATTTGTTTGTTTTAGTAATTGTAAACAAATAAAAAAGGAAAAAAAAGGTGCAATCTTATCAAATAAAAAGGATAATTTATTTCAAGCGTGTATAAATAAATTAGCATCTTATGATGATTATAAATTAAATGTAGAAGATTATGTTTTAAAAAATGATGAAGGTTTTTTTCTTGTAAAAGAAAAACTCAACAACAATACTTGTCTTAATAATTTTTTTAAAAATATACATACAAATCATAGTAATGATTTTTTTTATAATATAGATGACAAAAAAATGTATCCTCTCTTTAAAAAGAAATTAGAAGATAATATTGTTGTTGGTAGTTTTGTTGAATATTATGGAGAGAATGATATTCCGGGTGTTTTATTACAACTTAATTTATTTGATAATAAAGGTAAACAAATAGATTACCTTATTGTCTTTAATAGATTCAATTTTGAAATATATTTCGAATATGAATTTAAAATTATTGATGATTTTAAAAAAATTGAAATTGACAAAAAAGAAGATGATTGGATTTTATTCGACGATAAGGGTGAGATAATAGGAGAAAGAAAAAAACCTTTGACAAATATTAAGAAAGATTTTTTTAATATTACTAAAACAGGTTTCGTGAAAACAGGAAAACTTATAAATAAAAATATTTTTACTGTGGGATCAATAGTCTATGCCCAAGTAGAAACGTATTTAAATGTGAGGTCTGCACCTAATTCTAACGGAGATATTATAGCAAAAGCATACCCCAAAGATGATTTAAAAGTTATAGAAGTATTAGACGATTGGGTTAAGATAGCGTTAAATGGTAAAGAAGGTTATGTTAGTAAAGATTTTGTCAGGTAAAGAACTTTCCCCCGCTAGCGCTCGTTTATAACGAGTGCCGTATCGAGTAAGAAAATATTGATTAAAATTATAACTATTTTAGTTAGCTTTTGTATTTTTATGTAATGAGTAGAAAGCATAAATTTCATAATTTTAAAAGTAGCGCCTGAATTTACCATTAATAAAATGAAGTTTGAATATCTTGATTCTTTAAATGCTCAAGTAGTAGATTTAATGTTTTGGGAAGAGTTAAAAGGAAAGACATATACAGCTCCATAACAAGAAAATAAAAATATAACGAAACAAACACCTATAAATTTAGGAGTATTTGGTATTCCTGCTATTCAAAGTAAGAGTAATGTATTTAATGATACTGGTTTAACAGTGCTAACTGATGAAGCAATAGAAAATGACATTCATGCACCACAACCTGCCCCAGTTGAGGCCTTAGAAGAAACGGAAACACCTACAGAAAGCGAAGAAACTATACCAAAAAGAGTGTTTCCTTCAGGTGATGACATTTTCTACTTCCACCCTATTGCTTTTGTAAACCATATGAAACTTATTTTTAGGAATGCTGGCGCGGAGAATAATTCTGAAGCAAAAATTAGAGCTTTTTTGAGACTGATAAAAGAATTTGAAGGTATTCCTGGTGTAAATGGATATACTACATTATTTGGTGGTAAGCAATTCTCTGATATGAGCAAACACCCTGAAGATCCTCAAAAATGGTATACTAAAGATGATGGTACGATAGTGTATAGTTCGGCGGCAGGGGCTTATCAAATTATGCAATTTTTATGGTGGGAATATAATGGTTGGGTAGTAGATAAGAAAAATGGTAAGTACTTTAAAACTGGGGAACGAAACGAAAAGAAAGACTATGCAAATACATATAGTATTAAGGATTTTTCACCTAAATCTCAAGATGAATATTGTATTGCTATATTATTACATCAAAAGCCTGGGTTAGTGGAAGATTTATTGAAAGGTTATGTTACTAGAGCTATAGAATCTTATGCTAGTCATATATGGGCAAGTTTTTCACCTGGAAGGTTTAAAAATCAAGGGCCAACTAAAGGTGTAACAGGAAAAAATAACATACGAGAGGCTATACATGATGCTCGAATGAAACAATTGAAATCTTATGACAAATATTTAGCTGAAGAATTAGCGGGTCAAACGGATTTGCATTTAGAGCCAGGATTTTTAAAGAAGTTTGGAATTAAAGAACCTGAGGTTCAAGAACCTATTGAAATGAAAAAAGATGGGCTTGATTTAAATAAGGCCTTAATAGGGTTAAAAAGAAGAGCAACAGATTCTGATAGGAAAAGTCTAATAGGTAGATGTGCAAGGTATGTAGGATTTGCTTTAGTTGATGGAGGACTTCCTTATGCTGGGCTTAATGCACTTGATTATGGACCTTACCTAATTAAACAAGGTTTTAAAGAAGTTCCTGATGGTAATTATCAAATAGGAGATATAGCTGTTTTTGAGAAGTTTGAATGGAACGGTAAAAAACATAATTGGGGTCATATACAAATGTATATTGGAGATAAAAAATGGGTTTCAGATTTTTTTCAAAGAGATTTCTGGGCAGGAAGTGATTATAGTAAAGCAACACCAAATTATAAAATTTACCGATGGGAATAAATACAATATCAAGATTTTTAATAATTTTTACATTTTTTCTTATTTCTTGTAAGCAGGAAATAAAAAAAGAAAATATTACTGAGGCTAAAACTATAGAACTAGTTGAAGTAAAACAGAATACAGACCAGAAAAGTGAGCAATCTTCTCAGAAGAATCAAATTGATTTTGTTAAAGATTTTTATACATCATACTTGACTAATATCAACAATGATTCATTTAATAGTAATTTTGATAAATATTTATCTGAAGACTTAATTAAGTATGTAAACAGCATAGATGATGGAGACTTAATAATTGATGCGCAAGATCATGAGAAATTTGATTTAAACACATTAAAGGTTTCAAAAACATCAAAAATAAATATCTATAAAGTAGAGTTTGTTAACATGCAGTATGAAACAGTTATGTTTGCTAAAGTTAAATTCATTAATGATGGTTATAAGATTACTAATCTTACTGATAATTTAGATGATGCTAGTGAGGATATTGTTTTACCAGAATTTATGACAGACAAGTATTATTTTGAATCACTGTCTTATCATATTGAACGAACAGGAGATTCTACAACTGGAGTTACTTTCAGAATAGAGGAAGATTTTGATGGGAGAGGAATTATTTTTGAGAGAAATGAAGCTTTTGGTGACTACTTTAAATATTTATGTATTGAGAAAAGAATAAAAGATAAATTAGAGATTTATCACAAGGAAAACTTAGGTGCTGAAGAAGAAGAATACACAGGAGACAAAAGCAAGCCATTAATTACTATTTACAAAAAAGGAGATGATTTTCACGCTAAAAGTCCACTAATAAAAAATGGTAAAGAAATTAAGTTAGAGAAAGGATACTAAAATACTCCCTGACACACTCTACATTAAACCACGACAAAAAGGTTCCAATATTGGAAATCGATAGTAAAATAAGGGTTTGTAAAAATTAGAAGATAAAAAAGGAATATTCAAGATAACGAATATTCCTTTTTGTTTTTTAGAAAAGTATTTTAACTTAGAAAAGTTACTTTAAAAAGCTGTGGTTTTTTGTTGTTTAAACGTTAAATTTTAGGAAGCAAATGCTTGTTTAGTTTTAACATTTTAAGCGTATACAAAAAATATTTCCCCGCTAGCGCTCGTTTATAACGAGTGCCGTATCGAGTAAGAAAATATTGATTAAAATTATAACTATTTTTAGTTAGCTTTTGTATTTTTATGTAATGAGTGGTAACTATAAGTTTCATAATCCAGAAGGAACATATTTTGTATCTTTTGCCACAGTATATTGGATAGAGACGTATTTACAAGACAAACTTATTTTAATATATTACTAGAAAGCATAGAATATTGCAGAAAAGAAAAATCATGGTATTATATGCATATTGCTTTATGCTCAACCATGTACATTTTATTTTTAGAGATTTTAAATCTACTATCTATTAATTAATTCATTTGGTGGTTGTAACATAATAAAACGGTCTTTATCAAAACCATCTAACACTAGATACAATTGTTGATTAGTACTGAGCTTAGTGTTTTTTAAAACAGCAACTACCTTGTAACTTGTGTTTTTTTCTAAAGTATGCTCAAAATTGAAAACATATAAAGGTTTTACAGTAAAAGGTTCAGTTGCTCCCCTACTCTTTACATAAAATTTAAGATCATTAATAGTATACGTTTTTGCTGAGCTATTTATAATTTCTAAATCTAAGTACATCTCATTCTTATCAAAGAAAATATTATTTAATTTGAATTCTATAACCCCAACTTTATTATATACCTTTTTTATAGAAGGTTTTCCGTTAGGAATATTTTGACAAAAAACATTATAATAAGTTTCTGGATCTGAACTATATAAATTTCCAATATGTTCTTTTTCAAATTTTTCTTCTCTTATTTCTGGTTTATCAAGAAAGGCTTCTTCCGTTGCAGGTTTTAAACCCTCTTCTTTACTAACATCATTATTATCATTAACTAAATTCTCTTCTGTTACACTTAAAACAGTTTCAACATCTTGTTGTTCTTCAACTTTAACAACCTCTTTTTTAGTCTCTGGTATAGTAGAAATTTTATTTTTTGGTTTATTATTAATTTGAGTTAAGTCATTAGTTATAGTTTCATCTACAATGGTTGTCATTTTTTTAGATGCAACTTCATTCTTCACAACAGGCTCATTATTTAAACGACCTACGGCATCTGATTCATTAAGTATATAAACAAAAGTAGTAACTTTATCTGATGGCTGTAATAAGAAAGAATAGATATTACCTACTGCTGTAGTAACAGTTAAATTACTAAACTGTTTTGTTTTAGTTGCTTTTATAACCCCCATATTACTATTCTCATCATAAGTAAACGTAAAATCTGATGAGGGAGAAACAACATTTACTATCGGGCTTTGAAAAATAAGTGTAATCGTGTTAAATTGATTTAAAGCTATTGGTATAGGCTTATTAGAGTTTGCAAATGAAAATTGTGTAATTGACACAATCACAAATATATATTTAAAAAAGTTAGTTATCATAGCTAAAAATAATAGTAAGTTTTATGTAAAATATAGTTTTAATGAATAACTATTTTTAAAAATAAATGTAAAATTTTCTTACAAAGAAAGAGGCTAAATTAAGTAACACAATGCTATTTAAAAAATATAATCGTTAAATGAATTTTTAAAATGTTCTAATTAAAAATATTACAAAACTTACTTAAAAATCAAGAAAGCTAAATAGACTAACATTTAGAAACTACTATGGTTTCACTCCTAACATACGAAGCATTTTAGTATGGTCAGATATTGCGGCAAAAAGAGATTTTTTTACATGATAAGGCATACCAAATTCTTGAGCAGTATCAGCAACAATTTTGGTAAGTTTTTTATAGTGTACATGGCATACATCTGGTAATACATGGTGTTCTATTTGGTAATTCAAGCCTCCTATAAACCAAAATAAAAAATTACTTTTTGGAGAAAAATTACAAGTGGTTGCAAATTGGTGTCCGTACCAATTATCATTCATTATACCTTGCTCATCAGGAAGCGGAAAGGTATTTACAGGCATTATATGTGCTATTTGAAAAACAACACTCACCAATATTCCTGTAACAAAATGCATACTTATAAATGCTAATAATACAACACACCATGAAAACTGAACCATAATCATTGGCAATAACAATGCATAGATATAGTAACTCAATTTCCAGGCAACCATACTTATTAGTGTTTTTTTATATTCATTTTTCTTGTCAAAAAAACCCATTTCCTTGTAACGTTTTAAACGCACAAAATCTTTAGTTGTAATCCATGATATAGTAGATATTCCATAAAAAAACCAGATATAAATATACTGATACTGGTGCAACCAATAATATTTAGCATTTGGTGAAAAACGTAAAAAAAATGGAGCATTCAGGTCATCATCTGCATGGTCAATATTAGTATAAGTATGGTGTAATATATTATGCTGTATTTTCCAAATAGCAGCATTGGCCCCAATAAGATTAAAGGTATAGCCTAAAAATGTGTTTATTTTCTTATTTTTTGAATATGAACCATGAAGTGCATCATGCATAACACTCATTCCTATTCCTGCCATGCCAAATCCGCTTATAATATAAAGCATAAAAATCATCCAAACTGTTGATACCAAACCAGATGCTAATATTATTAAGGGTATAAAAAACAAAGAAAGCATTACAATGGTTTTTATAACCATTGCCGGATTAGCATTTCGGTTTTTATCATGCGTTTTAAAATAAGTATTTATCCTATTTCTTAATGTTTTGGAAAAATCAGCATTAATGTCTCTTGAAAATTTTGGATTATCGATATAATTATATTTTATTAGGTTAACAATTTCAAAACAAAATAGTGTATTCATTAAAAGCTTATAAATAGCCATTTAGGATACTATTTTATTGAAATTTGTGGTATTTCAGGTTATTAAAAAACCTCACCTAATTAAAAAAGGAAGAAAGCTAACTATTGATACAATTATCTGGAAAGTAAAAAAAGAAACGATCTAAAAACTCACTTAGTAAATATAGACTAAATAAACTCCGATCATATAACAGATTTAAAAATATAACTATATATTAACTGCTTCTGTTTTATAATAATTATTCTATTACCTTATAATTTTCAAGTAATTCTAAAACCATTTGAGCAGAATTAACAGATGCTATTTGAACAAATTTGAAATAATCAGTATGCGCACTAGTGTTTGCATTATCACTACAACTTCTTATAACAATATAAGGCAAGCCTAACATATTACAAACTTGTGCCACTGCAGCACCTTCCATTTCTGTAGCTAAAGCATTAAAATTTGAGTATAAATCTTTTGCTTTTTTAGGGTCGCTCACAAAAGTATCTCCAGTAGCTATTGTTCCTACATAAAATTTTGGTTGATTCCCATTTACTGGCTGTAAATTAATAGTATTTGACACCTTCTTGCTTTCTACCAATAGAGTAGCATCAACTTTTAAATAAAGTGAATTTTTTTCATTGTTTTGGCTTAAATTTCTGGTTGGCCATGTTTCAAAACCTTCTTCTTTTAATTGTCCAAAATCATATTGTATCATCTTATCAGCAATAACAATATCTCCAGGTTTAATACCTGGGTGTAAACCTCCTGCAACTCCTGTAAAAATAAGTGCTTCAATCTTAAAACTTGAGGTTAAAATAGCTGTACTATACGCGGCATTTACTTTCCCAATTCCGGCTTTTAAAAGAACTATTTTTTGTCCTTTTAATTTTCCGGTATAAAATGTTACTCCATTTTTATTTACTTCTTTTTTATGTTCTAGTTTACTTTTTAAGAGTTCTATTTCTTCATCCATAGCACCCATAATAGCAATACGTTGCCCATGCATTTTTAAAACAATAAGTAACATAAAAACAATAGGTAGTATTCTTTTTAAAACCATAAATAAAGTAATGATAACAGATTAATAAGTAATAATACTGGGTTTAGCTCTTGTTTTTTACCTGAAAATAGTTTTAATAAACTATAGCTTAAAAAGCCAAATATAATTCCGTTAGTAATGCTAAAAGTCAAAGGCATAAGAATCATTGTAAAAAATACAGGAATAGCTTCATCGGGCATACTCCAATTAATTTTGGTCAAAGGTTTCATCATAAAAGAGCCTACCAGGACTAAAGCTATAGAGCTAGCAATACTTGGTACTATTGATAACAGTGGTGAAAAAAATAAAAAAGGTAAAAATAAAAGTCCAGCCGTAATAGCAGTTATCCCTGTTTTACCACCTTCACGAATACCTACTGCAGACTCAATATACACAGTGCCTGAACTTGTACCTACGAGACCTGAAAATATTGTGATAACAGCATCAACCATAAGTGATTTTTTTAGATTTTTAGGGTTTCCGTGTTCATCTTTATAACCAGAAGCTTCTGCTAGGCCTACGAATGTAGATAGACTATCAAATAAATCAGTAAAAGCAAAAACGAATATTACTGGAAGAAATGCATATTGAATTGAATCAATAAAATTGATTTTAAGGAAAAGACTAAAATCTGGCATTGAAAAAATTCCGGTATAATTAACTACAGTTGGCACTCCGTAATTTACTAAAGATGCATCGCCCCACCACCTACCTATTGGCCAAGCTAAAATGGTAGTTACTAAAATACCAATTACCATTGCTCCAGTTACTTTTCGTGCTATCAGTATAGCTGTAATTACTAAACCAATTAAAAATGTAATACATATTGGGTTTTTCAATGAACCAATATGAACAAGAGTTACTACATCATCTACAATAAATCCTGCATTTTGAAAACCAATAAAACATATAAAAAGCCCTATACCGGCAGCAATAGCATAACGTAAAGCATGCGGAATAGCGTGAACTATTTTATCTCTAACCTTTAATATACTTAGTATTAAAAAGAGTACTCCTGACCAAAATACAGCTCCAAGTGCTGCTTCATAACTTAACCCTAAACCAAGTACTGCTGTATACGTAAAAAATGCATTAAGCCCCATTCCTGGGGCTATTATAAAAGGATTTTTAGCATATAGTCCCATCGCGATACTTCCAAAAGAACATACTAAAACCGTTGAGGTTACCAATGCAGGAAATGGCATTCCAGTTTCTGAAAGAATTGCAGGGTTTACTATTATAATATAAAAGGTTGCCAGAAAAGAGCTAATCCCCGCTAGAATTTCAGTTCGTATATATTTATTTTTTTCTTTCACTAAAAATAAATATAATAAGAAACACTTGCTTCTCCACCTTTTTATACTTGTTTTTCAATGCATTTATTAAATAAGCAATTAAAAGGTTTTTTATTATTAATAAAATACTTTACATCTCTATTTATTTAAAAACAAGAATTATATTATTTTTAAATGAGTATTAATTAAAAATAGATTTTACTATGTAGTAAATATTAACTTTAAAATTAATTAATTTTTTAAGAGTTTAGATACTGTAATATCTTGACTACCATAAACTTTAATAAAATATGTACCACTAGAAAAATTACTTAAATCAACCTCTTCACCATCTGTTAATATTTTTTTTGCTAACAAAAGCCTTCCTGATATATCATAAATTTGAATCATAGAATTAATTGCTCCATCTATTGTTATTTCAGCATCAGTAGGAATAGGATATATTGTTAACTCTGTTAAATCTTCTGTTAAATCCTCTATGAATTCGTCTGTTAACTCTTCACTACTAATTGCTGAAGTATCAATATTAAAATCTACATTTACGGTGATTCCATCAATAGACCATTTATTTGTAGTAGATATATTCTCTGTACCTATTGCAAAAGAATTTATTGCTTCTCCCCCAGTTAATAATTCTAAATCAAACGTGTAATTACTAGAAGGGGCTTTTCCGTAAGTAATAATTAAATCGTCAAAACCGAAAGAAACGCTATCACCAGTTGACTGAGCATTTACTACAGTTACAGATTCAAAACTTGCTGAAATATTTTCTGTCGTAAGTGTTCCTCCATTGGCATTAAAATTAAGAATATTTATAGTGTTAATTGAGCTTATCCATTCATTATCAACTCCTGTAAATAAATTATCATTAATGGTGGTTCCTACTGCAAATGATTTTTCAGTAGAGGCTCCACTAGATTCACCTGAAACTATTGCATTCCCAGAAGATGGCGTTAATTCAATAGAAATTTGGTAGGTTGCCAAACCATCTGGTGCTGTTTGTATTTCTGAAATCATTGTAGCAACAGAATCTATACCATAATTAGTAGTTTCAGTTGCTTGTATTAGTATGCTTGAACTTATGGTTGTTTTTGTTTCCTCTCCTATTACACTTAATTCTACCAATCTATCTCTGGTTCCAGAAGCATCAGAAACTTGTAGTGTAAATTCATAGTCCGCTGTTGCAATTTCGGTTGGTGTACCGCTTAAGGTCCATATTCCAGCTTCTGTTTCTTCAATACTTAACCATTCTGGTTGGTTTACCAAAGTAATACTTGTTACTGTATCTCCTTCTGGATCCCAATAATCAATTCCCTCAACTAAAGTTTGTGAATATGAAACTCCAATATAAGCATCTTGTAAAATAGTATAAGATCGTGACCAATTCGGAGCTCCTGGATATTGAAATTCTTTTAAATTTTCTTCTAACAATTCTAATTGAGTTAGTGCAAAGCCTTGAAGTATTAGATTTTCTTGAGCACCACTATTTTCAAGATTTACAATTATAAGCGGTGTACCCCAACTGATGGCTCCACCATCAATTAAACCTACAGTATTCCATTCTACAAACTCTTCATCAGTTAAACAACCAACTGATCCTGAATTCCAAGATGTTGTACTTTGTTTAGGAAAAAAATGACCTACCACATTGTCATTCCAATCTCTTGTATCTGTAGTCAAAAAAGGTAAACCAGCATTTTCATTCATATATTCACAAATACCAAAATTACGAGTATACAGGCTTTCTGTTTCTACCATATCTCCTGCCCCACCAAATGGATGTCCAAAAGTATAATCGTCAAAAAGGGTTGGTGTTGAAAATGGTTTTGCTGCTGTACCTACGCTATTATTAAAAGAAACTGCAGCATCAGGATTACCTTCATGTACAGCATCTGCAAATGCTTGATAAATTCGTTGATCATCAACAAGTTCTGAACTAGGGTCATCACCACATTCAGTTTCCATAATATTATCTGCAGAATCAAAACACCAAGCATCGATTAAGTCTCCATAACGAATAGCGTATTCCTTTAAAATAAACTCTGCATAGCAAAACATATAGGGACGACGATCGTTAACTCCATCAGTATGGTAAGTCTGACTATTAATAAATTCCTGAACTGTTTCATCAGTATCACAATAAGCTTCCCATCGTTCTGAAATATCAGGAAAAGCATCCGGAATATTTTCTTCTGTTCTTACTAATAAATTATAAGAATTCACATAAATTTCTGTCTTTAATCCTGCTGCCCGTACTGCTAGAAGCCATTCTAAAAGTGGATCATCTGCTGTTGCTCTTGGAACAATTAAATTAATTGGAAATCCGTCATCATCTCTATCACCTTGCCAAAGTTCTTCTAAAATAGAATGTGGCGCCACATGAACTGGAGAATAAATACTTGGATTAGTCAGAGGAAGTTGAATATAATCAACTGTTCTTAAATGTGCTATTTGTTCTAAAAAAGGATCAATAGAGATACCTTCTATATTTCCATTATAACTCTTTTCAGGAAGCCACAGCAAACCTAATGAACCGCGCATCCAATCAGCTCTTAAACCTTGATCTGGATCTGTAAAATCTTGTGCTTTTAATAAAAAAAAGAAGAATAAAACAGCAATGGTAAATACTTTTTTTAGCATAATCATTTAATATTTAAATTTTTGTAAGATGGGGATAGTATATACGGATAGTATTACCTATTTAGCTGATAATTAATTTTTTAACTTCTTACAATGACTAAACTCATATTAAATAAAACATATATTGTTACTTTATTTATTCATAAAAAATAAAACTATGTACTACTGTAATAGCCTATTGATACAGATATGTGATGTTAAATATGCTTGATTCTTTACAGGCTCAAAAAAAATAAAATAACTTGTAATTAAGTGAAAATATTTATAATATTATTTCTATATATTTTTAAATCTTAAAACAAAAAAGTTCCAAAACATAAATGTTTTGGAACTTTTTTGTTTTTATTGTATTATTTTACTATTATTTCCATGTTACAATATCTTCAAAATCTCTTCTAGATTTGGCATGAGACGGTGCTTCTTTTCTATAACCAAAAGCGACCATAAATGACAAACCGTATTTATCAGTATCTACTCCAAATTTATCTCTTAATAATACTTCTGCATTTTCTTGGTGAAAACCTTCAATTGGGCAAGAATCTATACCTGCTAATGCTGCTGATGTCATCATATTACTTAAAGCAATATAACTTTGTTTAGAAGACCAATCAAATAGTTTTTTATCAGTATCTAAATTAAAATCACGTTCTTGAAACTCTCTGTAAAATTTAGAATACATTTCAATAACATCATCTGGAAGTTGCTTAACGTTTTTCATCATGTGCATAATATATTCTGTATCATGTTTTACCATTGGCGCCTTCATTGCTAAACCTAAAATAAAATGACTAGCGGTATCTAATTTTAAAGGAGCTCCCCAAGCTACAGGTTTTAACAACTCACGTAATTCTTTATCTTGTACCACTATAAAATGCCAAGGTTCAAAACCAAATGAACTTGGTGACAAATGTGCTGTTTCTAATATGAATTTAATATCTTGATTTGATACTTTTTTAGTGGAATCAAATTCTTTTGTTGCATGTCTGAACTTAAACGCATTTAAAATATCTTCCGTAGCAATGTTTGGTGTATTCATTTTATAAGTTTAAAAAGTTGTTTTTAATTTATACTACAAAGATATATCTAGAATATTCTTTTTTTAAAGTACAAAAAAAGGTGATTAAGGTATAAAAAAAGGTTTTTTAAAGGTGAAATTCTTTAATTCAAATAAAAACGCTTGTAAATATTCTTTTTTTAACATTAAATAGCGCAATAGAAGATGTTTAACCTTGATTAATACCTATTACTTTATTCCTTTTTTAAATCTTTTATAAAATATGCAAACATAATTATAATGAAAAAAGCAAAGGGTAATGAGGTAACAATTAGCAAGCGTTGTACGGCTTGTAAAACATCTATTTCTGGGTGAATATTACCTAAGAGTACTATAGCAATAGCTGCTAACAATATAAATACAGACCAAATTACACGGTGCGATTTGTTTGGATTTTTAGAGCCATTATCTGTAAACATACTCAATACAAATACCGCAGAATCTACCGAGGTTATTAAAAAGCTAATTAATAAGAAAATAGAAGTAATATTTAAAAAAGTAGCAAATGGATATTGTTGAAAAAACACAAATATTGAAGAAAACACATTACCAAATTCATTGTTGTAAACGCCCCATTCTTCAATTAAAGTAAAGGCTGAAGTTCCAAAAACTGAAAACCAAAAAAATGTTCCGATTGATGGAATTATTAAGACTCCTAACAAAAGTTCTCTTATAGTTCGTCCTTTTGATATGCGAGCTATAAATATACCTGTAAACGGAGCCCAAGCTAGCCAGAAAGCCCAATAATAAAAGGTCCAACCTGTTAAGAAGTCTAATCCAGGATTGTATGATCCTATAGCTAAACTCATTGGGATAAAATCTATAATATAATAATAAGTTGCAGTTGCAAATGAAACTAAAATAGCCCCCATATCACTTGTAACAAATACAAATATTAAAATGAAAAAAGTGACAATAATATTTAGTTTTGAGAATATTTTTATTCCTTTATTTACACCTTGCCAAGCAGAATAACAAGCTATTGCTGAAATTAAAAAACAAAGTAAAATAGTCGTTAGTAAACCAAAATCACTATCGGTTATATGGTTAAGACCTCCTTTTATTTGAGTAGTTCCTAAACCAACAGCCGCTATCAACCCAAATACAGTAGTGATTATAGTAAGTATATCTACACTGCTTTTTAGATCTTTATTTTTTAAGTGATCATCAATCGTTGCACTTATTTTAACTTTCTTTTTCTTTACGTGCAAAGCATAACCAACAATTACCGCAAAAAGACCGTAAAAAGCCCAAGCTGTAAAACCCCACTGATAAAAGGTAAACTCTAAGGCTAGTATCTCCGCTGGTAAACTAGATGAATATGGTGGATTTTGTTGCATAAATACAGGCTCTTGTACTGCTCGTAATAAAATACCAGACCCCATACCTGCACTATACAACATAGCTATCCATGACCAAAGTGAATACTCTGGTTTGGTAGTTGGTTTTCCAAGTTTTATAGTTCCATATTTAGAAAAAGCTACAATAAACAGGGCTAAAACACAACCAAAACCCAAATAAAGATAAAAATAACCAAAGTAATTTCTCACCCATAATGATGCTTGATCGATAGCATTATAGCTTGCTTCTGTTGCAAAAAAAACAAATAAGGTAGCTATAAATAGGATACTTATTGAAACAACTAAAACAAAATATTTAGTGATAAATTTTAACATAGTTATACAATTGGGTTTTTGTAAAAATAGAAAATATAAGAGTCCATATTAAAATTTAGAAATTTAACTTTTTCTATTTATCATATCAATCAATTCTAAAATGTATCTAGTCAATCAACATTCTCTGTTGTTTATAAATTTGGTACTTACAAAAAATAAATACATATGAAAATAGATAATAAAGTAATTATAATTACAGGAGCATCAAGCGGAATTGGTAAAGCAACAGCTCATAAGTTAGCTGAAAATGGCGCCAAAGTTGTATTAATGGCTCGAAGTGAAGATGACTTAAATGATTTAAAAACTGAAATAGAAAAAAACAATGGTGAAGCTTTAGTTGTTGCAGGAGATGTTACTAAAGTTGAAGACTTTAAAAATGTTGTTTTAAAAACTATAGAAAAATATGGCAGTGTAAACGGGTTAATTAATAATGCTGGTTTAATGCCTCTTTCATTTATTGAAAAGTTAAAAACTGATGAGTGGGACAAAATGGTTGATGTAAATATAAAAGGAGTTTTAAATGGCGTAGCCGCAGTTCTACCTGAGTTAAAATCAAATAAAGGTGGTAACATTATAAACATATCATCAATGGCTGCACATCGTTATTTTCCTGGTGGTGCCGTTTATTGTGCAACTAAAGCTGCCGTAAAAATGTTTTCTGAAGGATTACGTCAAGAATTAGCACCAAAATATGGTATTAATATAACTTCAATTGAACCTGGTGCCGTAGCAACAAACCTCACCAGTTCAATTACTGACGAAGATGTTAAGGAAAAAATGCAAGCTATGTTTGAAATGGAAGCTCTAGAAGCTGAAGATATAGCAAATGCAATTTATTACGCATTGACTCAACCTGATAGAGTCAATATCAATGATGTTTATATCGTACCGAGTGAACAACAGTAATAATAAAAATTTAAAAAATAATATTATGACTACTAAAACAAAACAAGATACTTTCGACACTATCAATCCAGCTACTGGAAAAAAGATTGCTTCTTATGAATATATGACTGATAGTGAAGTTGAGAGTACAATTCAAAAATCGCAAGAAGCTTTTCTAAAATGGAAAACAAAAACGGTTGAAGAACGTGCAAAAGTTATTACTGCTATTGGTGAAGAGTTACAAAATTATAAATCCGAATTAGCTACTCTAATGACTGATGAAATGGGTAAACTCTTAAAGCAAAGCTTACAAGAGGTTGATATTTGTTCTGCTATATGCAAATACACAGCAGAAAATGCCCCGGAAGAATTAAAAAATGAAGAGCGTACACTTTTAAATGGTGGAAAAGGAATAATAACCTATTCTCCAATGGGAATCATTTATGGTATTCAACCTTGGAACTATCCTTCTTATCAAGTTATTCGGTATACAATTGCTAATTTAATAGCAGGTAATAGTATACTCTTAAAACACGCATCAAATGTTACAGGAACAGCAAAACTATTAAAATCTATATTTGATACAGCAGGTTTGCCAAGTGGCTTATTCTCCGTTTTAGTAATCAATCATGAGCAATCAGATGCTATTATTGACCATAAATTAGTACGAGGCGTCACCTTAACTGGTAGTCCAATTGCTGGAGAAAAAATCGCAGAAAAAGCAGGTAAGGCTCTTAAAAAAACAGTACTAGAGTTAGGTAGTAATGATGCTTATTTAATTCTTGATGATGCAGATATAGATTTGGCTGTAGAAAAAAGTGTGATGGGTAGAATTTATAATAATGGTGAAACATGTATTGCCGCTAAGCGTTTTGTTGCTACCGAAGCAGTTTATGAAGAATTTAAAGAAAAATTTGTAAACGCAATGAAAGCTTTAAAGTTAGGCGACCCAAAACAAGATGAAACTGAATTAGGACCTATGGCTCGTGAAGATTTACGAGATAAAATTCACCAACAAGTTCAAGAAAGTGTCGAAAAAGGTGCTACAATTTTATGCGGAGGTAAAATTCTTGAAAAAGAAGGCTACTACTACCCTGCAACAGTATTAGGTAATGTTACAAAAGGGCAACCAGCTTATGATGATGAATTATTCGGCCCTGTTGCTTCACTAATAAAAGCTAAAGACAACGAAGATGCTATGCGTATTGCAAATGACAGTCGTTTTGGTCTTGGTGGAGGTATTTTTTCTAGAGATGAGAAAAAGGCTATTGATTTAGCTGAAAAACATTTTGATACAGGAATGGTTTTTATTAATTCTTTTGGTACTGCTGAACCAATGATGCCTTTTGGTGGCGTTAAAGATTCTGGCTATGGTAGAGAGCATGGAGGTTTTGGTATAAAAGAATTTGTTAATGTAAAGTCTATTATGATGACAGAAGATTAGTAACCTGAATAAAATATAAATAACAAAAAAGCATCCATAGATTGGGTGCTTTTTGTATTTAAATACATTTTATGGTATAAATAATGGTTTTTAACCAGTGTTTATATAATGAAAACACATATTTATATATATTTGATAATGTAATTTATGAAAACAGTATATAAATGCAAGTATTACAAACCAGTAAACCTTTTGAAATACAAGAAATAGAACTAACTGACTGGAAACAACGCCCAGTAAAAAATAATTTTTTTGAGTTGGTTTTAATTAAAGAAGGTGAAGGAACTCAGTGTATAAATTATAATGAACACACTTATGATAAAGGAAGTGTTTTTTTGTTACCGCCATTAAAATGCCATTCATTTACTATTGAAAAACCTACGCAATTTATTTTTTTAAAGTTTACAGACTCTTTTTTTAAAAATATAAATAAAATTACAATTGATAGAAATGAGTGGTTTAAAGAAGCATCATATATATTATCAAATTACAACCAATTACCTGGCGATATAATTAAGAATGATATAGATCGTAATCATTTAGAAAGTTTAATTAAAATGATTCTACAAGAGTCAAGAAGTTTTGGTGAAGAATCTATTAATCTAATTACCAGCTTAATGACTAGTGTTTTAGAGCTTTTAATTCGAAATATAAAAAAAAGTAATTATTTTGAAGTAGCGAAAAATAATTCAGACAATAGAATTACAAAAATGCTCACCTACATTAATGAAAACATTGACAAAACAGAATTATTAAAAGTTGAAAATTTAGCCTCTGTTTTTACGATGTCTCCTACTTATGTAAGTGAATTTTTCAAAAAACAAGTTCACATATCATTACGAGAATATATTATTAAAGCAAAGCTTAAATTAGTAGAGATTCGTTTATTAAATTCAGATTTTACATTAACTCAAATTGCCGATGATTTGGGTTTTACTGATGTTAGTCATTTATCAAAAACCTTTAAGAAATATGTAGGCATATCAATTCGTGAATTTAAAAATAATGGTGAGTATATGCTATTAAAACGTAATGTTTGTAAAGGAATAAATTAATAAAAACGGTTATAGTTTACAAAAAAAAAATCAATTAAACCATTAATTCTATGAAAATTAAACATTTAATAAAATTATTTTTACTGATACTTTGCATAACATTTAGTATTAGTTCTTGTAAAGACAAAAAAAATGATACTGAAACTAAAGTAACAACGCCATACAAATGTCCAATGAATTGTGAAAATGGAAAAACTTACAACAAACCTGGAATTTGCCCTGCTTGTAAAATGGACTTAACTCTTGTAGTTAGTGATGAAACTATTACTTGTGAAACACATCAAGTCGGTAATTGCAAATGTGAAGGTTATAAGTGCGCTTGTACTAATTGTGAAAAACATAGCAAACCCATAACATGTGAAACACATAAAGACGGTAATTGTAAATGCGAAGGTGATAAATGTTCTTGTGCTAATTGCAAAGAACACTCATAAGTTCTAAAGCTATTAACCTCCAAAAATTTATAATAAATTTTTGGAGGTTTTTATTTGATAAATTACAAAATTATTAAAAAATATAGCTTACTTTTAATAAGCTACTTCTTGGTAAAACGGGCACTACAATAAAACTCCCTTCTGGGTTTTCTGCAATATAATCAGTTGTAACACCATTTGCACTTGCTCCAAAACTATTAGCTCCAAAAAAGTTTGTGAGTCCTTCTGAATTAAAAATATTGTTAACTAATAAATTAGCTTTTAAATGATTTGTTATTTGATAGCCTACACCAGTATTAAATATACTGTAAGGATTTAACTGAAAAGCATTTACTACATTTCCTTCACGCTCTCCCATAAATTGCCATCTAAAAAATGTAGAAAGTTTACCTTTACTATATTCGGCTCCTAGATTAAACATTATATTAGGGTTATATGCTAAGTTATTACCTGAATAATCAGTAATAGAATCGTCCGTAGTATCTGCCGAACCTGCAGCATCGTAAACAGTCCATTTTGAAGCTTTAGGGTTTTGTAACACCCCATCAAACTTAAATAATATATTATTAAAAGGCGCATAAACACTCCCCCATTCTAACCCTAACGTTCTTGAAGTATTAAATTGATAAGGTGTGTAAAATACCGTATTAGAATCTTCATCAAATTCAAAATTAGTAGAACCTATATTTTCTAACTGGCTCCAGAAAACAGTACTTGCAAATGAAAAATTAGCACCACTATATTTCACCCCTACTTCTGCTTGCGTTATTTTCTGAACTTCTCCTTTTTGATTTATTGGAACGTTTGTGAAATTATTGTAGTAATAGTCTAATTCAGGAGCTTTATTCCCTTTTGAAAACCTTGTAAAAACAGCTGTTTTATCATTAATTTTATAATTTAAACTCGCTGAATAAGAAACATAATTATAAGTGTAATTAAACTCATCTTGCTCACCTGTTGATATTAAAATTCCATTATCATAAGCTGTAGTATCATCTTCATCAAAACCACCATCTTGCGAAAGTGTTTCATAACGATCTTTACTGCCTTTATGATTTATATTTTCAGTACGTATACCTAAATCTAAATACAATTTATCTGTAACTTTCCATCGGTCATTTAAAAAGGTAGCTACTTGGCTAACTTTAGCTCTAGCATTTTCATAAAACAACCCTCCATAATTACTTAATCCATTATCGTCAGATAATTCAATTACAGGTGACCCTACATTTTCAAGAGTTACTTTTAACATTCTAGGACTAGGTTCATACATTGTAAAACCAAAAGTACCCTGTGTAAAAATTGAACTATCGGAAAATCCTAAATCAAATCCAATATTAATATCATGCTTGTCTAATTCTTTTCTTAAAATAAACTGATTCATAAACTCATTAGCTTCATTTTGTTTATACCAAGCTGAGGTTCCCATTATACCATCATTAGGCAAAGTACCCTCTGTTAAATATGTTACTTCACCTCCTGCTAATATTGCACTATTATCAACACGAGCAACTTCTTCACCAGTTACAGCATCAGTAAAAACAACTTCTCCAATAGGAAAATCTGCACCACTAATAAAATAAGCTAAAGGATTGTCTAACGATACATAAGCGTTACTAACTGATGTCTGCCAATTTGCATTTTTTAGTGATACCTTAAAATTATTTTTAAGCGTCCAATTACTCCCTAATTCATGAAAAAAATCAACTCCAAAAGCTAAATCTTTTGCATGAACACCTTGTGAAGGATCAAAGCTATTTGTGGCTCCTGATGTTATATTTGAGGGATCAGGAATTACACCATCAAAACCAGGCATTAACAATGATGTAGAGTTAAAATCTTGTCCGTATGCTGCTGTCGGATTATCCCAATTTGTTGCAGCAACACCCGTCCACCTATTTGTTTTATCATTTAAAACTTTACCATAGAATTTTAAAAACCCATTATCTAATTTTTTTATTAAATTAAATTTTAATTGCCCTCCCTTTCCAAAAGTAAAATTAGTGTTTCGTGCACCTTCATCATAGCGGTAATGCCCGCCTATATTAACAAACCAGTTATTACCAATAGCGCCTCCTACTCTAGCATCTATACGGTATAAACCATTTTTATCACCTTGCATTCCGCCAGATAATTGTACTTCTCCACCAAAATCATTTGAAATTCCATTAGAGATAAAATTATAGATACCACCAGGAGCATTCATGGCTGTAATTGAAGCACTTCCACCACGCAATGCCTCTACTTTCTGAGTAGTAATATCTGCTCTATAAAAAATATCAGGACTAATATAAGAATGTTGTGTTAAGCTAACTGGTAAACCATCTTCTTGTAATGAAACATAGTACCAACCTAAATCATCTTCGGCGGAAGCTGAAATTCCACGAGTGTAAACTTTTGTAAATATTTCTCCAGCTGCAGCATCAACAAAAGTACCCGGAATGTTCTGTAGCAAACTTGCTGTACCTTTTGGGTAAATTGTTTGTAATTTTATTGAATTTAAAACACTTACAGATGTACTAGATTCTAACTGAGTTCTAGGCTCAAAGGTACCTGTAACTACAACGTTTTGTAAGTCTAAATAATCTGATTCTAATACAAATGATTGTATTTTTCCTTCGTCTAAAAAATTAACTTTAGTCTGTATTGTTTTATATCCTAAATGTGTAATAAAAACTTCATAATTTCCTAAAGGAATTTGTGATATTTTAAAACTGCCATCATGGTTAGTAATAGCATAAAGATTAGTTTCATTAAATACGATAGAAACACCTTCTATTGGTTTTCCATTGCTATCTTTAATACTACCCGAAAATGAAGCCTGAGAAAAAATAGCGCACGAATAAAGAAAAATAAGCAATAAAAAAGTATTTTTTTTGAGTAAAATCATAATAATTGGTCAAGTTATAGTTCCGTATTTTTTGCAAAAAAGAGAAACATATTTATAAAAATTTAATAGTTATGATTTTATTAACATTTTAAATTCTAATTATTATTTTAATAAACTCACTCAATACCGCTTTAAAATCAACCTATTGAGGTTTAATAATTGATAATCCTATAATTAAAAAATTAGAAAGCTATTTTAACCTTCGTCTAAAAAATTTGCTCTCTTTTTTTTGAAAAATTAAATTAGAAATTCTAAATGAATCATAATTTATTAAAAGTGAGTAATGAGTTATTGTTAACTTCTTAAATATTAACATAAAATAGAGTTGCATATAATAATTTAGTAACCAAAACTATTAAACCATAATATCTATTTAAACAAAACTAAATGAACCTTAAAAATGTTATTTATCTGATCTTAATACCTGCAACTATTTTTAGTTGTAAAAAAGAACAGAAAACCTATTCAGAAAAAATTTATGAAAAACCTGAAATCATTAAAGAAGCTCCTGCAACTTTTATGACACCTGAAGAAAGTATGAAAACATTTCATCTACCTGAAGGGTATAAAGTTGAATTAGTTGCTAGTGAACCTATGATTGATGAGCCTGTAGCAATTGCTTGGGATGGAGACGGCCGTATGTATGTTGCTGAAATGAATACCTATATGCAAGATGTCGATGGTACAGGTACAAATACATCAATAAGTAAAATTAAATTATTAGTTGATACAGATGGTGATGGTAAAATGGATAAAAGCACTGTTTTTATTGATAGTCTTTTATTACCTAGAATGATATTACCTCTCGAAAACGAGTTAATTGTAAATGAAACATATTCTTATGATTTATGGAGTTATAAAGATACTGATGGTGATGGTGTAGCTGATAAAAAAGAACGTGTTTATTACAATGAAAACCGAAGAGGTGGAAATTTAGAACACCAGCAAAGTGGTCTACTTTGGAATCTTGATAACTGGGTTTATACAACCTATAACCCTATTCGTTTCAAATTTAAAAAAGGAAAAGTTGTTGTCGATTCTTTAAGCGGAATGCCAAGTGGCCAATGGGGTTTAACCCAAGACGATTTAGGAATTATGTATTACTCTTCAGCGGGTAGTGAAAATCCTGCATACGGCTTTCAGCAGCCTGCCGCATATGGTGAATATAATCTGGATGACAGGTTATCAGAAGGTTTTGTACAACCATGGCCAATAGTTGGTACACCCGATGTACAAGGTGGACCTAAAAAATTAAGAGAAGATGGTACCTTAAATCATTTTACAGGAGTTGCTGGACAAGAGTTATTCAGAGGCCATAGATTACCTCCATCTACTTACGGTGATTTATTTATTCCTGAACCTGTAGGCAGGCTTATTAGAAGAGCAAAAGTTAAAAATGAAAATGGAAAAAAAGTATTATACAATGCTTATAATGAAGCTGAATTTATGGCTTCAACAGATTTAAACTTTAGACCTATACAAGCAAAAACAGGTCCTGATGGCGCTTTATATATTGTTGATATGTATCGTGGTATTATTCAAGAGAGTAACTGGACTAGAAAAGGAAGCTCTATACGCCCAGTAATTGTTCGCAAAGAACTTGATAAAAATATTGGAAAGGGTAGAATATATAGAATTGTACACGAGGATATAAAGCCTGATACAAATAAGCCTAATTTATTAGGAAAAAAGGCTTCAGAATTAATAGAATATTTAAGTCACAAAAATGGTTGGTACCGTAATACTGCCCAAAAATTAATTATATTAAAAGATGACCAATCTGTTATTGAAAAATTAAAAGAATATGCTTTAGATAACACTTCAATTTTTGATGGATTTTTTGATGCTGACGAAGATAAAGATTTAGGAATAGGTCGTGTACATGCATTATGGACCTTAGAAGGTTTAGGTGTTATAGATAAAGAACTTCTTAAGGCTAAATTTGCAGATGAAGATGCTCGTGTACGTATTACCGCAATACGTTTAAGTGAAAATTTATTTAAAGCTGATGATACTGATTTATTATCAGATTTAGAAAAATTAGCAAATGACAGTGACATTGATGTTATAAACCAAGTAGCTTTAAGCTTGCGTTATAGTAAAGATAAAAGAGCTACTGAAGTTTTAACCGCTATGGGAGAATACTACGCTGATAACGAAATTATTTTTCATACTATAAAAGAAGGCTTAAGAAAAGATGATTCTGAATATGCTAAATTAAAAAAACGTATTAAGAAAAGAATTCCTAGAACAAAAAAGAGTATTCTTAGAGGTTATGACTCTTACCAACAATTATGCATTACTTGTCACGGAACCGATTTACAAGGTGTTGCTACTGAAGATGGCTCTTTAATTGCCCCTTCTCTTATAGGTAGTAAAAGAGTTTTAGGAGATAATTCTACTTTAAGCAAAATACTATTAAATGGACTTATAGGACCTATTGATGGTAAAGAATATGGTATTATGATGCCTTTAAATGCAAATAGTGACGAATATATTGCTGATGTTCTTAGCTATATAAAAGCCATGAACGATGCTAAACCTGTTCAAAAAAGAGAGGTGAAAAAAGCTAGAGAAGAATCTAAAAATAGAAAAGATTACTGGACGCTAGAAGAGCTTTTAGCTTTAGAAAAATAGAACTAATTATATTTTAAAAAGGAGTATTGTCTGTTATTATATCTGACTATATTTTCTATCTCAATATGAAACATTTTAAAATTAAACGTTTACCATAAAGTTTGATTGAGCATGTTAAAAAATAAAAGCCCTGTATCTCCATACAGGGCTTTCAAAACTAACTCAAACTCAATATTAACTCACTCAATATTAACTTTATAAGAAATTTCTCAGATTTCTTATTTCAAAGATCGAAATTATTTAAACTAGTAATTTAAACAATCTATGAAACTCATAAATAAATCAGCAAACACATATAAATTACTCTTAAAATGTTAAAAATATTTTAAATTAGCTTTTAATAAAACTAATACTGTTATAAAACACAAAGCCCCGTGCAGAACACAGAGCTTTATAACCAATTCATACTCAATATTAACCAACCAAAGTTATATTGTTTACTTCTACAAATATGATACTTATTATATTGTTATTTTTAAACTATCTATGAATAGAACATATTAATCAGTAGAATGCACATATCGGTCGATAAGCTGTTTTAATGCTATAGTAAAGAATACAATCTATTCTTTTTTTTACCTAATATTTTACTATACTTTGATTATTACAGAATAACACATTACAATACATTATACAGAATAGTTTAATAAATATTAAGTAATTATTTAACAATAGTATTACTTTTTTGAGTAAAAAAATAGCAACAAATTATAGTTGAACATCGTAATTCTGAATGTAATTGAAATGGATTACTAATATTGATTTATTAAATTTGTTGTTGCTCGATTATAGCGTAAAATATTAAAGTTTTATCAGAACAAAATGAAAAAGACATTATTCGACAAAGTATGGGATTCGCATGTTGTTAAACATGTAGAAGATGGACCAGATGTATTGTTTATAGACCGCCACTTAGTACATGAAGTTACTAGTCCAGTTGCATTCTTAGGTATTAAAAACAGAGGAATCAGTGTATTATATCCGGAGCGTACTTTTGCTACTGCTGACCATAACACTCCAACAATCAACCAACATTTACCAGTTGAAGATCCGCTTTCTGCTAATCAATTAAAAGCATTAGAAGAAAATGCAAAAGCATATGGTATTTCTCACTGGGGATTAGGTCACCAAAAAAATGGTATTGTACACGTTGTAGGACCTGAATATGGAATTACGCAACCAGGTGCAACTATTGTTTGTGGTGATTCACATACATCTACTCACGGAGCTTTTGGTGCTATTGCTTTTGGTATTGGTACTTCTGAGGTTGAAATGGTTTTAGCGTCGCAATGTATTATGCAACCTAAACCTAAAAAAATGAGAATTAATGTAACAGGTAAACTAAACTTTGGGGTTACACCTAAAGATGTTGCACTTTACATTATATCAAAATTAACTACTTCTGGTGCTACAGGATATTTTGTTGAATATGCTGGTGATGTTTTTGAAAACATGACTATGGAAGGTCGTATGACGGTTTGTAACTTAAGTATAGAAATGGGTGCTCGTGGTGGTATGATTGCTCCTGATGAGAAAACATTTGAGTACGTGAAAGGTAGAGAATTTACTCCAACAGGTGCTGCTTGGGATAAAGCAATGACTTATTGGGAAACATTACACACTGATGAAGGAGCTATTTTTGATAAAGAACTTACTTTTGATGCTGCTGATATTGAACCAATGATTACTTATGGTACTAATCCAGGAATGGGTATCGGTATTTCAAAAAGTATTCCTCAAGCAGAACAAGTTGAGGGTGGCGTAAGTACATATAAAAAGTCATTAGGTTATATGTCATTCAGTGAAGGTGATAATATGATTGGTAAGCCAATTGATTTTGTTTTTATTGGAAGTTGTACAAACGGACGTATAGAAGATTTTAGAGCATTTACCTCTATCATTAAAGGACGCCAAAAAGCACCTAATGTTACTGCTTGGTTAGTACCAGGTTCACATAAAGTTGAAGCTGCTATTAAAGATGAAGGTCTTTTAGATATTATCCATGAAGCTGGTTTTGTACTAAGAGAACCAGGTTGTTCTGCTTGTTTGGCAATGAACGATGATAAAGTACCTGCTGGCAAATTAGCTGTTAGTACTTCAAACAGAAACTTTGAAGGTCGTCAAGGTCCAGGATCAAGAACATTATTAGCTTCTCCTTTAGTTGCTGCAGCTGCAGCAGTTACTGGTAAAGTTACTGACCCTCGTGAATTAATGGAAAATGTAGTTGCAGGTTAATCAGCAACAAATAAAAAAATAGTAAAAATGGCTTACGATAAATTTGAAATATTAACAAGTACTGCAGTTCCTTTACCAATAGAGAATGTAGATACTGATCAAATAATACCTGCTCGTTTCTTAAAAGCAACTGAGCGTAAAGGTTTTGGTGATAATCTTTTTAGAGATTGGCGTTATAACAATGATGAAACTCCTAAATCTGATTTTGTATTAAATGATGCAACTTATTCAGGTAAAATATTAGTAGGTGGTAGAAACTTTGGTTCTGGTTCATCAAGAGAGCACGCTGCATGGGCAGTGTATGATTATGGTTTCCGTTGTGTAATATCTAGTTTCTTTGCTGATATTTTTAAAGGAAATTGTTTGAACATTGGTGTTTTGCCAGTTCAAGTAAGTGCCGAATTTGCAGAAAAAGTATTTACAGCAATAGAAAAAGATCCGAAAACAGAAATTGAAGTAAACCTTCCTAACCAAACCGTAACTATTTTAGCTACTGGTGATCAAGAATCTTTTGATATAAACGGTTATAAAAAAGAGAATATGTTAAATGGTTTTGATGATATTGACTACCTAGTGAATGTTAAAGAAAACATTGTTGAATTCGCTAAAAATACTCCATTATAGAAAATTATTATTTAGTATATACTGAATATATTTTCAACTGAGTATCGCATATAATGGGAAAAAGAAAAATTGAAATAATGGATACAACACTCCGTGATGGTGAACAAACCTCCGGAGTGTCTTTTTCTGTATCTGAAAAACTTACACTTGCCAAGCTATTACTTGAAGAACTTCAAGTAGATCGTATTGAAGTTGCTTCTGCTAGAGTTTCTGATGGTGAGTTACTTGCCGTTAAACAAATAACTCAATGGGCAAAAGACAATAACTTTATAAATAAAGTTGAAGTACTTTCATTTGTAGATAAGGGTGTTTCTATTAATTGGATGGTTGATGCGGGAGCAAAAGTCCAAAATTTATTAACCAAAGGGTCTTTAAATCACCTAACTCATCAGCTTAAAAAAACTCCTGAAGAACATTTTTCTGAAATTGCCTCTGTTATTGAATTAGCACAAACTAAGTCTATTGAAACCAATGTGTATTTAGAAGATTGGAGTAATGGTATGCGAAATTCGCAAGAGTATGTATACCAATTCTTAGATTTTCTTTCAACACAACCCATAAAAAGAATTCTATTACCCGATACACTTGGTGTATTAACACACAATGAAACTTTTGAATTCATTACTGCAATAGTAAAAAAATACCCAAAGTTACATTTTGATTTTCATGGCCATAATGATTATGATTTAAGTGTTGCTAATGTTATGGAAGCAATTAAAGCTGGTTGCCATGGTTTACACTTAACAGTTAATGGTATGGGAGAAAGAGCTGGTAATGCTCCTCTTGCTAGTGTTGTTGCTGTGATAAATGATTTTCTACCAGAAATTGAAACAAATGTAAAAGAGTCTTCTTTATTTAAAGTTAGCAAATTGGTATCTGCATTTACAGGATTTGGTATCCCTGCAAATAAACCAATTGTAGGTGCAAATGTATTTACACAAACAGCTGGCATTCATGCCGATGGAGACAGTAAAAACAATCTTTACTTTAATGATTTATTACCTGAAAGATTTGGCAGAAAACGTCAATATGCTTTAGGAAAAACTTCAGGCAAAGCCAATATTCAAAAAAACTTACAAGAGTTAGGACTTACTTTAAATAATGATGAATTAAAGAAAGTTACACAACGTATTATTGAGTTAGGTGATAAAAAAGAGAGAGTAACAAAAG
Source organism: uncultured Cellulophaga sp. (assembly GCA_947496695.1). GTDB lineage: Bacteria > Bacteroidota > Bacteroidia > Flavobacteriales > Flavobacteriaceae > Cellulophaga. The sequence continues at coordinate 54,213 of CANMEI010000004.1, forward strand.
AAGATTTACCATATATAATTTCTGATGTTTTAGACAGTGAAGTTTATCAGAATAAAGTAAGTATTCAGTCGTATTTATTATCTCATTCAAAAGGTTTAGAACCTTCTGCTGCAGTTGCTGTAGAAATTGAAGGTGAACACTTTGAAGCTCACGCGCAAGGTGACGGACAATTTGATGCTTTTATGAATGCACTTAAAATTGTATACAAATCTAAAAAAATAAGTTTACCAACTTTAATAGATTATGCGGTTAGAATACCTCCAGGTAGTAATTCTGATGCCTTATGTGAAACCATAATTACATGGGATAATAAAGGAAAGGAATTTATAACCCGTGGTTTAGATTCTGATCAAACAGTATCAGCAATCAAAGCAACTGAAAAAATGCTTAACATCATTTAAGCAAACAAAACGAAAAAAATATAATTAATTATCGCTTAAAGCAATAGCTAAGAGCACAAAGCAAATAAAAAATGAAATTAAATATTGCCCTTTTAGCCGGAGATGGTATTGGACCAGAAGTAATTGATCAAGCAGTAAAAGTATCTAATGCTATTGCTACAAAGTTTAATCATGAAATTAGCTGGACACCTGCTTTAACGGGTGCTGCTGCAATTGATGATTGTGGAGAGCCTTACCCAGATAGTACTCACGCTGTATGTGAAGCTGCTGATGCTGTTTTATTTGGAGCAATTGGTCACCCACGTTTTGATAATGATCCTTCTGCGAAAGTAAGACCTGAGCAAGGTTTACTTAAAATGCGTCAGAAACTAGGTTTGTTTGCCAACGTACGACCAACATTTACTTTTCCTTCTTTAATTGATAAATCTCCTTTAAAAAGAGAACGTATTGAAGGCACAGATTTAATTATCTTAAGAGAACTTACTGGTGGTGTTTATTTTGGAGAAAGAGGTCGTAAAGATGACGGCAATACTGCTTTTGACACAATGACTTATAAGCGTGAAGAAATTACACGTTTAGCTAAAAAAGGTTTTGAATTAGCAATGACTAGAGGTAAAAAACTATGTTGTGTTGATAAGGCTAATGTATTAGAATCTTCAAGATTATGGAGAGAAACAGTTCAAGCAATGGAAAAAGATTATCCTGAGGTTGAAGTATCTTATGAGTTTGTTGATGCTGTTGCAATGCGTTTAGTACAATGGCCTAAAGCATATGACGTAATTATTACAGCAAATTTATTCGGAGATATTTTAACGGATGAAGCTTCTGTAATTTCAGGATCTATGGGATTAATGCCATCTGCATCTGTTGGTGAGAAAACTAAATTATACGAACCTATTCACGGTTCATACCCGCAAGCAGCAGGAAAAGATATTGCAAACCCATTAGCAACAGTATTATCTGCCGCAATGTTGTTTGAAGATTTTGGCTTAACTGAAGAAGCTGCATTAATTAGATCAGTAGTTAATAAATCTTTAGCTGAAGGTATTGTTACTGAAGATTTAGCTGAAGGTGGTAAAGCTTACAAAACAAGTGAAGTTGGTGATTGGTTAGCAAAAAATATCTAATTACAAACCAAAATATAAAGGTTTAAAAAATCCTCTGAAGTGAATTCAGAGGATTTTTGTTTTACCAACTCACTCCCGCTCCACCGCCACCAGAGCGGCCACCTCCAAAACTTGAGGATGAAGAAGACGACGATGAAGATGAATAGCTGCTTCCTGATCTACTTGAACTACCAGAGGAACTAGAGCTTTCTCTTACTCGTTTAGCTAACACTATAGTTATATCTGTTCTTTTATTACAATTTTTACATTCATAATAATCAATTCGTTTTCCTTCATTTTCATATGTTGCTCGTTTAACAACATCTGACTTTACTTTTCCATTTGTTTTGTAATTACACTCAGAGCATTTGGTGTATTTTCTACTAGAAACACCTGCATAATTTAATATTAAAATATCACTCTTATCTTCCGTGACCCAAACATCATAATCAACTGATTCAATATTTTCCTCTACCAGTTGCCCATCATTTAAATGTTCAATTTCTTTTTTAGAATCTAATAAAACTAACAGTTTTCCATTTACTTTACTAAACCTAGTGTTATACCTATATTGTTTTAGCCTTTTATATCGTATTTTTTCCAATCTGAGCATTGGTATTGGAAACAGATACGGCAAGCATCCAAGCTTTAAATCTGCCAGCCTATTGTATTTATCATAATAATCTTCCTTTGATTTTTGAATAGAAATCATATTAATATAAAAATATATGCCATAAAAAATACAGATAAGAATATAAAATAGAAAAAATATTTTCCAAGCACTTAATCTTTCTATATAGTTAAAAAAATTTTGTATTTTTTCACTAATGCTTCCTGCTAAAGTTTGATATTCTGTATCATAGCTAATAATATTACTATAAATTTCATCAATGGAATTTGGATCTTGCAGAATTTTTTTAACTACAGTTAATGCGTTAATTAAACCTTTTCCGTAATCCCCTTTCTTAAATGGAGGAACAATTTCATCAGTACCAATTCTAAAACAAATATTATCTGTTAAAATAGCCTCTAAACCATAACCAGTTTCAAACTCTGTTCTACGTTGATCAACTACTGTTAGTATTAATAAGCCATTATCCTTATCAGCTTTTCCTATTCCCCATTTATTAAATAATTTGGTTGCGAATTTTTTAGGAACTTCATCTCCAATACTATTTACAATAACAATGATGACTTCTGCTGAAGTTTTCTTCTCTAAGCTAAATAAAATTTTATTTATCTCTTCCTCTTCTGAGCTTGATATATAATTATTAGGATCTGATATGTAACCTAAAATGCCTTTTCCTCTAGGCTTAGGTACTAGCTCTACATTAAAGTAATTAGCTCTGTGATTTAAATAATTAGGAGGTATAAATTCAGGAAAATCTATCACTTTATCAGAATCACCAAATACAATTACCTCATTTGTCTTAGTAGAATCTGATTGAATTAGTTTTTGGTATTCTATGTTTTTAACAAAGTTTACTTTATCTGAACTATAACAAAAGTAAAAACTTACTACAAATAACAGTAGTGATAAAGTATGAGCTTGGTTTAATTTCATTAGTTGATTTCCTAAGAAACTAATCTAGAAATATAAAACAGAACTCGCAAGCTAAATCGACATACTACAAATTAGTAATATTTAGCCTAGCCTTTCGTCTTCTCCATGCGATAATTCCAACAGCAATTAAAGCTCCTGTACCGGCGAGTATTGCACCAACATAACTAGAATATACAACACTATACCCCATAGCAATAGGCAACCCTGCTAAATAAGCACCAGTTGCGTTTCCCATATTAAAAGCACTTTGATTCATGGAAGAACCTAACATTTCAGAACCTTTTGATGCATTAATAATTGCCATTTGCAAAGGTGTAGAAACACTAAAAGAGGCTGCTCCTATTAAAAATGTAACCACCAATATAACAATAGGGTTACTTGCTGTAAGTGCATTAATAACTAACATTACAACCATTGCTGAAAAACAAACAATGATTGCTTTCATAGGACTTAATTTCTCGCTTAACTTAGCTCCAATAAAATTACCTATCACCATACCTACACCTGCTATAATCATTGCATAACTCACCATATTTTCTGGATAACCAGCTACATTAGTAAGTAATGGAGCTATATAACTATACCAAGCGAAAAATCCACCTGTACCAATAGTTGTTAAAGCAATAATAATCCAAAGTTCAACTCTTTTAAAAACTAAAAAATCTTTTTTTATTCCTTCACTTGAAGATTTTGGAAGTGCTGGAATCCAAAAATAGATACCCAACATTGCTAATACCCCTATAAAACCTACAATTAAAAATGATAAATTCCAGCTAAAATTATGTCCAAAATAAGTACCTAACGGCACTCCAATTACATTAGCAACTGTTAAACCTGAGAACATAACTGCCATTGCTTGAGCTGCTTTACCTTCTTTAGCTAATTTACCAGCTACCACAGCTCCAATTCCAAAAAAAGCACCATGTGGCAATCCTGATAAAAACCTAAATACCAGCAAACTATAGTAACTTTCAGCAAATGCAGACAATGTATTGAATACTGTAAACCAAACCATTAAAGCTAACAACATTTTATGAGAAGTCCATTTGCTACCAATACTTGTAAGTAATGGAGCACCTATAACTACGCCCAAAGCATAAATGGCAATAAAATGTCCTGCTTGTGGTATTGTTATTTTTAATGCCTTTGCTACATCAGGCAAAATACCCATAATAACAAACTCTGTCATCCCAATACCAAATCCACCAATAGCTAAAGCTATTAATGCTTTTTTATTTGTTGTTTTTTCCAAAACACTTTATTTAATGATAAATTTTTACCTAAAAATTTAAATTATTATGCAAAGTTAGAATGAATATTACTGGTAATTCTACTCGGTTTTAATCTATTTTTTAAAAAACTATATTATTATTACTAGTTTATAAAAAAAGTTAAATTGATGATTTTATAATTAAAAAACCTCTCATATTTTAACATATGAGAGGTTTAAAATTTCATTTTTAAAACTGTATTTATAAGATATAATCTGTACTTACAAAATTAGATAATTTAGCATCTAATAACTGTTCTATAATTTCAGTATTTAACTCATTATCTTTAAAGGCAACGAAGGTTCTTATAGAGAATGATCGTAATGCATCATGCACACTTAAAGTTGCTTGGGCAGAATCTTTTCTACCTGTGAAAGGGTAAACATCTGGCCCACGTTGACAAGAACTATTTAAGTTTACACGACATACTAAATTCACTAAAGTATCAATTAAAGGTGATAAAGCATATACATCTTTACCAAACAAACTTACTTGCTGTCCGTAATTAGACGCGGCCATATCATCTAAAGGTTCTTCAATATCTTTAAATGATACAACTGGAATTACTGGGCCAAATTGTTCCTCCTGATATACACGCATATCTTTAGTAACAGGATAAAGTACTGCTGGCCATATGTAATTATCAGTATGCTCCCCTCCTTTTTTGTTTAATATTTTTGCGCCTTTTAACTTTGCATCATCAATTAAACCTTGAATATAAGCTGGTTTATCTGGCTCAGGTAAAGGCGTAAGCTTAACACCATTTTCCCACGGATTGCCAAATTTTAATTCATCAACTCTTTTTGCAAAACGTTTATTAAATTCATCTTTAATATCTTCATGCACATAAACTACTTTTAAAGCCGTACAACGTTGTCCATTAAAAGATAAAGTACCTGCAATACACTCATCAATAGTTAAATCTAAATCAGCATCAGGCAAAATAATTGCAGGGTTTTTAGCCTCCAAACCAAGTACTAAACGTAAACGGTTACTTTTAGGATGTTGTTGCTGTAATGCATTAGCAGATTTACTATTACCAATTAATGCTAAAACATCAACTTTACCTGTTTGCATTATTGGCGCTGCTACTGCTCTACCTCTACCAAATAAAATATTAATTACTCCTTTAGGAAAACAAGATTGAAAAGCTTCTAATAAAGGAGTAATTAACAAAACACCATGCTTAGCAGGTTTAAATATTGCGGTATTACCCATTATAATTGCAGGAATTAATAATGCAAAAGTTTCATTTAAAGGGTAATTATAAGGCCCTAAACAAAGTACCACACCTAATGGCCCTCTTTTTATATGTGCATAAACGCCGTCATGCTTCTGAAATTTTGCAGCATTACGGTCTAATTGCTTATAATCTTCAATAGTGTCATAAACATATTCAACAGTTCTGTCAAACTCTTTTTGTGAATCTGGTAATGATTTGCCAATTTCCCACATTAAAAATTTTACAACTTCGTCACGTTTAGTTTCCATTTTTTTAGCAAAAGCTTCCATGCATTCAATTCTATCTTTTACATGCATGGTTGGCCAAACACCTTGACCACGACCATAAGCTTTCATTGCAGCATCTAATGCATCTAATGCTTCAGGTTCTCCCATATCAGGAATACTACCCAATAATGTTGGTTTATATGTTTCTGAAGATGAAATTGTAGAATATACCTCAGTAGTATTTCCGGCCCACGTTTTTAGCTCACCATTAACAAGATATTGTTTTTGTTCTATAGTTTTTTTTATCTGAAATTCTTCTGGAATTGTAGTGTCTATTTTGCTCATAAATATTTATTCTGAAATATAAATTTAGGCAAAAAGCTACTATAAACCCTATAAAACAAAGCTTAAATTATGAATAATATTATTTAATTAACATTAAATTTTAAAACAAATAAATTTCTAAAAATTCAAACGTTTGCGAGAAATAAGCATTAAAAATGCTAAACTAAATAATCAAACAAATCTTTCTTATCGTTTATATAATCTCCATAAAAATTACGCTCTTTCATTCTTAAAACAAGAGGAGCTAAATCATCTGGGCTTTTCAATTCAATACCCACAACAGCAGGAGCATTTTCTTTACTCGATTTTTTAGAGTATTCAAAATGCGTTATATCATCATTTTCCCCTAAAACAGAAACAACAAATTCTTTTAGAGCTCCTGGTCTTTGAGGAAAACGAACAATAAAATAGTGTTTAAGTTTACCAAAAAGTAAAGCTCTTTCTTTTATTTCAGCCGTTCGGGTAATGTCATTATTACTACCACTAACAATACAAACAACATTCTTTCCTTTAATTTCTTCTAAAAATTGATCTAAAACAGCAATTGTAAGAGCACCAGCAGGCTCCACAACAATAGCATCTCTATTATAAACATCTAATATCGTTTGACACACTTTACCCTCTGGTACGGTTACCATTTTATAAAGATGATCTTTACAAATATTGAATGTATAATCACCTACTTTTTTAACTGCAGCACCATCAATAAATTTATCAATAGTACTCAATTCAGTATTTACATTATTTTCAATTGATGTTTTCATTGAAGGAGCTCCTTCTGGTTCTACTCCAATAATTTTTGTGTTGGGTGATAACTCTGAAATACAACCTATAAGTCCTGATGCTAAACCACCACCACCAACTGGAACAAAAATATAGTCAATAGGAGTTTTTGATTGTTCTAAAATCTCTAACCCAACTGTACCTTGACCTTCTATTGTTTTTGGATCATCAAAAGGGTGTATGTATGTCAACTTATGTTTTATACAATACTCTTTAGCTGCATTTGAAGAATCATCAAATGTATCTCCTTCTAATATAATAGTAACCCAATCACCACCAAATAATTTAGTTTGTTCAACCTTTTGTTTTGGTGTAACCGAAGGCATAAAAACTACTCCTTTTATTTTTAAATGATTACATGAAAATGCAAAACCTTGCGCATGATTTCCGGCACTAGCACAAATAACACCATGAGCCATCTCATCTTTAGTCAAAGAACTTATTTTATTGTATGCGCCTCTAATTTTATAGGAACGTACTTGATGTAAATCTTCTCTTTTCAAAAGAATATTTGCCTCATATATTTTAGAGAGTCTTATGCTTGGTGTTAATGGTGTTGTTTCAGCTACATCTTTTATGATTTTAGCCGCTTTTCTTATATCATCTATTTGTGGAAAATACATAAGTAATTTTATTATTTTCTAGTGATTTTTATTTTTAAAAACCAAAATTGGGAACTATTTATCAATAAAGATAAATAAGTTCCCAATTATTATAGTTTAAAATCTAGTTTATTAACCAACCTATTTTTTATAAGATTGTAAACTAGCTATTTATATTACTTACACAATAGGCTTCATTGCTGTCATAGACGCTCTAAGTCTTGCACCAACTATTTCTACAGGATGCTCTCTTAATGCTTTGTTTACTCTAATTAGTTTTGCATTATCAACTCCATTACCTTCACCTTCTGCATAAGATTTACCAATAACATCAGTATCAATTTTAGTCATAAAATCAGCTAATAAAGGCTTACAAGCATGATCAAATAAGTAACAACCATATTCTGCAGTATCAGAAATAACACGATTCATTTCAAATAATTTTTTACGTGCAATTGTGTTTGCTATTAATGGAGTTTCGTGTAAAGACTCATAGTATGCAGACTCTGCAATAATACCAGAATCAGTCATAGCTTCAAAAGCTAACTCTACACCTGCTCTTACCATAGCGACCATTAATACTCCGTGATCATAAAATTCTTGCTCAGAAATTTTATCATTTCCTGCTGGAGTTTTTTCAAATGCAGTTTCTCCAGTTGCCGCTCTCCAGGTTAAAAGATTTTTATCATCATTAGCCCAATCTTCCATCATTGTTTTAGAAAATTCACCTTCGATAATATCATCCATATGTTTTCGGAATAATGGACGCATGATTTCTTTTAATTCTTCAGCTAATTCAAAAGCTTTGATTTTTGCTGGGTTTGATAAACGATCCATCATATGCGTGATACCACCATATTTTAAACCTTCTGTTACTGTTTCCCAACCGTATTGAATTAATTTTGAAGCATAACCTGCATCAAGACCTTTTTCAATCATTTTATCAAAACATAAAATAGATCCTGTTTGTAACAAACCACAAAGAATAGTTTGCTCACCCATTAAATCAGATTTTACTTCTGCAACAAAAGAAGACTCTAAAACACCTGCTCTATCACCACCTGTAGCTACAGCATACGCTTTAGCTTCAGCAAAACCTTTACCTTGTGGGTCATTATCAGGGTGTACAGCAATTAATGTTGGTACACCAAAACCTCTTTTATATTCTTCACGCACTTCAGATCCAGGGCATTTTGGAGCAACCATAATAACCGTTAAATCTTCACGAATTTGCATTCCTTCTTCTACAATATTAAATCCATGAGAATAAGATAAAGTAGCTCCTTTTTTCATTAAAGGCATAATTGCAGTTACTACCGCAGTATGTTGCTTATCTGGAGTTAAGTTGATTACTAAATCAGCAGTCGGAATAAGCCCTTCATAGGTACCAACATTAAAGCTATTTTCTTTAGCGTTTTTATACGATTGTCTTTCTTCTTTAATTGCCGCTTCACGTAATGTATACGAAATATCTAAACCAGAATCACGCATGTTAAGTCCTTGGTTTAACCCTTGAGCTCCACAACCTACGATTACTATTTTTTTGCCTTTTAAAGCTGATACACCATCAGTAAATTCACTACTGTCCATGAATCTACATTTCCCTAATTGGGTCAATTGTTCTCTTAAAGATAGTGTATTGAAATAATTTGCCATTTTATAAACTCGTTTATTTAAAATTGATTTTATTTATTTTCTTTGAATTCTGCTAATAATACCGAAATTGGCATTTCAGCTTTTGTTACTGCTATTCTCCCTGAACGTACAAATTGCATAATTCCGAAAGGTTTTAATTGATCATACATTTCGTCAACCTCAAATTTTCTTCCTGTTTTTGCCAACACAAAGAAATCTCTTGATACTGTGACGATTGTAGCATTACAATCTTTTATAATATTTTGAATATTACGTTCATCAAATAACAAGCTAGAATCTATTTTAAACAAAACAGATTCTTGATAAATAGTTTCATCATCTAAATGAAAATAAGCTTTAATAACTTCTATTTGTTTTTCTATTTGACCTACAATTTTACGTGCAGTTTCATGATCAGTGAAGATAACTACTGTAAATTTTGATACGTTTTCTATTTCAGATTTAGATACATTTAAACTTTCAATATTAATATGTCTTTTTAAAAATATCCCTGAAATTCTATTTAGTAAACCAACATTATTCTCTGAATAAACTGATACTGTATACCTATTTTTTTCCATTACCAATACTCAAACCCCAAAAGATAAAGCGGGATTTTAATTTAAGTTATTATTTTAATCTTATATCTGATACCGATGCTCCTGTTGGAATCATAGGGAATACATTATCTTCCTTCTCCACTTTAACTTCTAAGAAATAAGGTTCTTTTGAAGCCATCATTTCTTGAATTGTAGCTTTCAAATCTTTTCTTTCGCTAAGTCGCTTTGCTTCAATATGATATCCTTCTGCTATTTTTACAAAATCAGGATTAACCATCACTGTTGAAGCATACCTTCTTTCAAAGAACAATTCTTGCCATTGGCGTACCATTCCTAAATGATCATTGTTTAATACAACAATCTTTACAGGTATTTTGTGTTGGAAGATTACTCCAAGCTCTTGAATAGTCATTTGATACCCACCATCACCAATTATAGCAACAACTTCTCTATCCATAGCGCCTTGTTTAGCACCAATTGCTGCTGGTAAAGCAAAGCCCATTGTACCTAAACCACCAGAAGTAATATTACTTTTTGTTTGGTTAAATTTTGCATATCTACAAGCAATCATTTGGTGTTGTCCAACATCTGTAACAATTACAGCGCTGTTTTTTGAAGCAATATTAATTTCTTCAATAACTTCACCCATAGTTAAACCTTCTTTCGTTGGTTTAATATCATTTTTGATTACTTCATTATATTCAATCTCATATCTTTTCTTAAACTCATTATGCCATTCATCATGATTATTCTCATTAATTAATGGTAAAATAAGTTGTAAAGTTTCTTTTGAATTTCCAAGAACAGCAATGTCAGACATTACGTTTTTGTTAATTTCAGCAGGATCTATTTCAAAATGAATAACCTTAGCTTGTTTTGCGTAAGTTTCTAAATTACCAGTAACACGATCATCAAAACGCATACCAATAGCAATTAACAAATCGCACTCATTAGTCAATACATTTGGTGCGTAATTGCCATGCATACCAACCATACCTACATTTAATGGATGTTCACTATCCATTGCCGCTACTCCTAAAATTGTCCAGGCAGCTGGTATTCCTGCTTTTTCAACTAATTGTTTTAATTCTGACTCTGCTTCACCTAAAATAACTCCTTGACCAAAAACGATCATCGGTTTTTTAGCTTCATTAATTAATTTAGCAGCTTCTGAAATTGCATTTTTATTAGGCTTTGGAACTGGTTTATAACTACGTACACCAGTACACTTTTCATAAGTAAAATCGAATGTATCAAACTGAGCATCTTTAGTAATATCAATTAATACCGGACCTGGGCGACCAGATTTTGCGATATAAAATGCTTTTGCTAAAATCTCTGGTATTTCAGAAGCTTTTGTTATTTGGTAATTCCACTTTGTAACTGGTGTAGAAATCCCAACAATATCAGTTTCTTGAAAAGCATCAGAACCTAATAAATGACTACCTACTTGACCTGTAATACAAACCATTGGTGTAGAATCTATTTGAGCATCAGCTAAACCTGTGACTAAATTTGTTGCTCCAGGGCCTGAAGTTGCCATAGCAACACCAACTTTACCTGAAACTCTTGCATAACCTTGAGCGGCATGTGTTGCTCCTTGTTCATGACGTGTTAATATATGAGTCAGTTTATCTTGAAATTTATATAATTCATCATAAACTGGCATTATAGCTCCACCTGGGTAACCATAAATTAAGTCAACACCTTCTGCTAACAAACAATGAATAATCGCTTCAGCTCCACTAATTTTCATAGTTTCTAACTTTTTTTTAGGTGTTTTATTTTCTTTTATTGTGTTTGTATTCATTCTCTTTATCTTGAGATTTCCTCTCTAAATGATGCTTTATTTAGATAGAAATGAAAATATATTATTAAAATTCATCAGTAACACAACCTTGTGATGCTGAAGATACAGAACGAGCGTATTTGTATAATACTCCCTTTTTAAATTTTAACTCTGGTGCTACCCAAGTTTCTTTTCTTTTTGCTAACTCCTCTGCAGTAACATCAACATTGATTGAATTTGTTTCTGCGTCAATAGTAATAATATCACCATCATTTATTAATGCAATAGCACCACCATCTTGAGCTTCTGGAGAAATATGACCTACGACGAAACCATGTGTACCTCCTGAAAATCTACCATCTGTAATTAAAGCTACATCTTTACCTAAACCAGCACCCATAATTGCCGCTGTTGGTTTTAGCATTTCTGGCATTCCAGGTCCACCTTTTGGTCCTTCGTAACGGATGACGACTACATCGCCTTTTTTCACTAAACCAGTTCTAATACCATCGTTAGCGGCATATTCACCATTAAATACTTTTGCTGTTCCTTTAAATAACAAACCTTCTTTACCCGTAATTTTTGCAACAGAACCATTTTCTGCGATATTCCCATAAAGCATACGTAAATGTCCTGTAGCTTTTATAGGGTTTTCTAAAGGACGTATAACATCTTGCCCTTCTAATAAACTTGGCACTTCTGCTAAATTTTCTGCTAATGTTTTACCTGTAACAGTCAAACAATCACCATGTAATAAGCCTTTTTCTAATAAATACTTTAATACTGCTGGTGTACCACCAATACGGTGAACATCTTCCATTAAATATTTACCACTAGGTTTTAAATCAGCTATAAAAGGTGTTGTGTCACTAATATGCTGAAAATCTTGTAATGTAAATTCAATATCTGCAGCTCTTGCAATAGCTAAAAAGTGAAGTACTGCATTTGTAGAACCTCCCATAATAGTTACTAAACGAATTGCATTTTCTAGAGATTTTCTAGTAACAATATCTAAAGGCTTAATATCATTTTCTAACAAATAATACATTTTTTTACCCGCCTCAATACATTCTCCTTTTTTCTCACTACCAATTGCTGGGTTTGAAGAATTATAAGGTAATGCCATACCTAAAGCTTCAATAGCCGATGCCATTGTATTTGCAGTATACATACCACCACAAGCACCAGCACCTGGAATAGATTTTTTAATGATACATTGAAATTCATCTTCTTTCATTGTACCTGCAACCTTTTCTCCCCAAGCTTCAAAAGCAGAAACAACATCTAACTTTTTATCATTATGACAACCTGAGGCTATAGTACCACCATAAACTAATATTGATGGTCTGTTTAAACGAATCATCGCCATTAAAGCACCTGGCATGTTTTTATCACAACCAACTACAGTAACTAAACCGTCATAAGACATACCTTGAACAACAGTTTCCATAGAATCTGCTATAATATCACGTGATGGTAATGAAAAACGCATTCCTGGAGTTCCCATAGAAATACCGTCACTAACACCAATGGTATTGAATATCAAGCCTACCGATTCATTTGAGTTTACACCTTCTTTTACTTCCTTAGCTAAATCATTCAAATGCATGTTACACGGGTTACCTTCATAACCAGTACTTGCAATACCCACTATAGGCTTTTCAAAATCTTCATCTTTAAAGCCTATACCATATAGCATTGCTTTTGCTGCAGGTTGTGTAGGATCTTGAGTGACGTTTTTACTATATTTATTTATTTCCATTAAACTTAATGCTTGTATATTAAATTTTGCTTGTATATTCTCTAACTATTCAAAGATAATTATTTATAATCCCTTATTATTTTAACAATTCTTATTGGTATAAATTCAATTTCTAGTAAAATTACTTAAATTATTACAAATCAAACAGATAGACTACTATTTTGTACCATATTCAATACTTTTAAAGTTTTTTTTGAGGTCTATTTTCTATCTATTTCTATCTATATTTTAAAGATTATTTAAAATTTAAGCAATAAAAAAGCCTGTATCAATATAAATGACACAGGCTTTAATAAATAAAATGCTGTATCATCTCAAATCTGAGACAATAATAATCACTTTATTATTTACTATATTTTTACTCATTGTTAAGGTAAAGATAATTAATATGATGATAGCAACAAAAAGATAGATTAAGAATTATTTATATTTGATATATGGAGCAAATACTAAATAAACAAAAATATTTTTTCAATTCTCAACAGACAAAAGATATTGTTTTTAGAAAAAAGTACTTAGTAAAATTGAAAAATGAAATACTAGCCCAAGAAGATGCTATTTGTGATGCTATATATGCGGATTTTAAAAAACCAAAATTTGAAACTTTAGCGACTGAAACACAATTTATCATTGCGGAAATAAACACCGCTATTAAAAAAATTAAAAAATGGGCTAAACCTAAATATATAGGTTCTACCCTATTAAATTGGCCTTCTAAAGATTATATTTATAAAGAACCTTATGGTACTATTTTAATTATTGCTCCATGGAACTATCCTTTTCAATTAGCGATTGCACCATTAATAGGGGCTATTACAGCTGGAAATACTGCTGTAATTAAACCCTCGGAACTTACACCAAATACTTCAAAAATTATAGTAGATATTCTTCAAAAAGTTTTTCCTGAAGAATATGTTTCTGTAATTGAAGGTGGTGTTAAAGTTTCAAAACTATTACTTGCTCAAAAATGGGATTATATATTTTTTACAGGAAGTACTCGTGTTGGCAAAATAGTCTATGAAAGTGCTGCTAAACATCTAACTCCTGTTACACTAGAATTAGGAGGTAAAAACCCTGCCATTATTGATGAAACTTCATCAATTAAAATAGCTGCTGATAGAATTGCTTGGGGTAAATTTTTAAATGCCGGACAAACCTGTATTGCAACTGATTACATATTAGTTCATAAAAGCATAAAAAACCAACTTATTGAAGCTTTAAAGCAAAGTATTACTAAGTTTTACGGTGAGAATATAGAAAATTCTTCCGATTTTGCTCGAACTTTAAATCATTCACATTATACTGATTTGAAAGAAATGTTAGTTGGTGAAAATATACTTTTTGGTGGCAATACTAATGATGTTGACAATTATATTTCTCCTACTCTTGTTGATGAACCTAAACTAGAAAGTGCATTAATGAAAGGTGAAATATTTGGTCCTATTTTACCCATAATATCTTATAAAACTGAAGCAGATATAGATAAATATATTAGTAACTATGGTAAACCTTTAGCGACCTATATCTTTAGCTCTAATAAAACCTTTCAAAATAAAATATTACATAAATATAGTTTTGGTGGTGGCACTATTAATGACACTATAATTCATATTACAAATAAAAAACTACCTTTCGGAGGTGTCGGCTCTAGTGGAATAGGCTCGTATCATGGAAAATTATCGTTTGATTTATTTTCACATTCTAAAGCAATCATTAAAAAAGGAAATTGGATTGATATTCCTTTACGATATCCTCCTTATAATTTACCTATAAAATTTGCAAAAAAAATAAGCAAACTGTTTTAAAATTACAATAACTTAAATGAAATAGTATCTCCTGATTTTTTTTGTGATACAATAGATATAGCTTTATCTGTCAACTGAATAATTCTTGGGTAACCACCAGTAGTTTGTCCGTCTCTCATTAAAATAATTAATTTCCCTGCAGGGGTAAACTGTACTGTTCCTGGCAATGTAGCTGATGTTAACATAGAAAATGAATGTCCATCAATAATTTCATTTAATTGATATGCCATTCTATTATTTTCTGAAGCTATAGTAAATTCTTTAAAAAATATTTGTTCTAGTTGTTTATCATTTAGCAAATCAAACTCAGGACCTTTACCTACATACAATTCAGTTTCATCTAACAAAGTATTGGTTTTTAAACCACTTATTTTCGGGTCAAAATTAGACCATTTTGTATATTTTATTTGAGATTTGTCTTTAACCACGCCACTTGGCGTAATTGCAGAGTAACATGACCTACTGCCTAAAATTTCAGAAGTTTGAAATCCGTTTTTAATCGCTAAATAACCTCTAAATCCTTTTTTTAATCTTCCGTATGAAAGAATATCTCCTGCTTTTATCTTTAACAACTCATAATTTTCTACAGGTTCATTATTCAATGTAATTGAAAATTCTGCACCTCCAAGAGTTATGTACGTATCTTGCTCAAACTCTAAAGTTGGACCTGTCATTGTAATTTCTAATACTGAAGCTTTTGTTTCATTTTCTAAAAGTGTGTTTATTTTATAAACTGTTTCCATATCCATAACACCCGAAACAGGAACACCTTTATCTCTAAGTCCAAAACGACCACAATCTTGAACCGTTGTGTAAAAACCAGATTTTAATACTTTAAGCATCTATTTTAGATTTTTCTGGTTTATAAATACCTACTTCAACCTCTATTTTATGTAATTCATAAGTAGCTTTTGACACTTTATAAAACTGAATTTTATCTCCTACTTTTACCAAACAAGGTTCTTCATTTTTTGTGTTGAAAATTGGCACATTGCAATTACCAATAATATTCCAACCACCAGGAGATTCTTGAGGGTAAATTCCTGTTTGTTTACCTGCTAAGCCTACAGCTCCTTTTATCACTTTTTTTCTTGGAGAATCACGCCTTGGAATTTCTAATTCTTTAGGTAAACCTCCTAAATACATAAAGCCTGGCAGAAACCCAATACCATATACTGTATAAACATTAGCTGTATGCATTGTAATTATTTCTTCAGGTGTTTTTTTTAATTTTTCGGCAACTTCAAATAAATCTAAACTGAAATTTTCATCATAACAAACGGGTAAACGCCAAAGATATTTTTGCTCTTTCTTAATATCGCTTTTAGTTATATACCAATTTAATAGTTGGTTTTTAAAAGAAATAAAATCTATAGTTGTATTTCGTAAAATAACCGTTAATGAATTGTATGCAGGCACCAATTCAAAAGTTTCATTTATTAAACATTCTTCTTTAAGGTAAGATGAGAATGTCAAAATATCATCAAGAATATCTTCCTCTACTCTATCAGGCCATTCAATTAAAACAGCATGTACACCAAAAGGTTTTATAGCTATTGAATATTGTTTCACTTTTTTAAGGTTATATTATGGTTGGGTAATTTATGATGAAGATACATTAATATTTCGGAAACATTATCAGTGTCGCCGTGAATACAATAAGTTTGCGAAATAATAGGTTTAAAATTATTATTTATTGTTTTCACTTGCTTATTAATTACCATCTCTTTAATATGAGCTAAAATTTCAGCTCCATCAGTAATTAATGATTTAGGTAATTTACGAGACACTAGAGACAAATTATCATTATAATTTCTGTCTGCAAAAGCTTCGTATACAACTTTAAAACCTTGGTTAATTGCTTCTATTGCAATTACAGATTTATAAGGCACATATAATTTAACCTCTTGTTTATAAGCTTCAATACTGTTTAAAAAAACATTTGCTAAATTTTTATCTTTAGCAATATCATTATATAGAGCTCCATGTGCTTTAATATGGTGTATTTTTCCTTTAGTGACTTTTAGAACTTTCATAAAAAGTGCTAATTGATTTTGTATGCTCTCTTTTAAATTTTTATAAGAAATTTGTATAGATTCTCTTCCAAAATTTTCTTTATCAGGATATGATGGATGTGCACCTATTTTTATTTTATTTTTTAGCGCTAAATCAACTACATTCTTTATAGTTTTTTCATCTCCAGCATGACCACCACAAGCAATATTACAAGAAGAAATTAAGGGCAACAACACACTCTCATTACCTATTCCTTCACCTACATCACAATTTATATCAATCTCAATCATATTTTAAAAAGAATAACCAAATACTTTTATAATACTTTTTACACCAAGAACTACTGAAATCAAGATAATTAAAAAGCCTATTACATTTTGAAATATTGTATTTTTATGCACTCCTAAAACATTTTTTTTATTAACTATCCAAAGTAAAAATACAGCTATAAATGGCAATAATATCCCATTTGCAATTTGTGCTAATTTTATAATCTCAATAGGCTTAATCCCTAATAATAAAAATGAAACCCCTGTTAATATTATAAACATCCAAACGGATCTGAACCTTTTGTCTCTTAAACCAGCGTTCCAACCAAAGCAACTATTAGCTACATAAGCAGCTGCTAAAGGTGCTGTTACTGCTGAAGTTATTCCTGCTGCAAAAAGACCTATTCCCATAAAATATTTTGCTGTAGTACCAAATAAAGGCTCTAAACCTTCTGCTAAACCCATTACACTAGCAATGTTTTTATTTGAAATACTTGTTGAAACAACCATAATACACATTGAAACTAAACCACCTAAAGCAATTGATATGATCGTGTCTCTACGTGCATTAGGTAAATCTTCTATTCTTTTCCATTTTTCACTAACTAATGATGCATGCAAAAACAAATTATATGGTACTACGGTTGTGCCTACTAAAGCAATTATTGTAAGTAAGCTAGTTTCTGGCATTGTTGGTATAAATAAACCTTTTAATATTTCAGATAAATTAGGTTTTGTGATTATAGCAGTCACTATGAAAGAAATACTCATTATAATAACTAATGAAACTAACACTTTTTCTATTGCTTTATAGTTGCCCAAGTAAAGCAATAAAAATGCTATAATGGCAACAATAACAGCATACAATTTTGTGTATTCACTACCAAATATAGCTTCTAACCCTAGTGTTGCTCCTCCAATATTTCCACCTTCATAAGCTGCATTCCCAATAATTATTGCGGTAATTATAATTCCTAATACAACATATTTAGCCCAAGGTGTTTTTAATTCTTTTTTAATTACATCTGCCAAACCTTCTTGACGAATAATACCTATTCGAGCAGCCATTTCTTGTAAAACAATTGTTGCTATAACAGAAAGTAGCATTGCCCACAACAAAGCGTAGCCAAAACTTGCACCTGCCAAGGTACATGCCGTGACTGTACCTGGTCCAATAAATGCTGCAGCAACTAAAACTCCTGGTCCAATTTTTTTAAACATATTAATGCGCGTTGTTTAAGGAATATAGAGCAAAACTTCCTAACCAATGTGTACCACTATAATTATCATCTACAATATTTGGCAATGATGTATTGATATGCTTTGTTGCTATATTTTTTAAATGACCATATTCTGGTAATGTTTCAGCTATACCATACAAACACCAAGCTCTACTAAAATTTAATCCATCTAAATGAACCAATTTACCATCTGTTCTATCAGATACTTTACCAGGTTCTAATTCGTATTCAGAATCAGTTAATTCAGGTAAAAAAGCATCAAACCAAATTTTAAATTCATCTGGGGAGTATATTTTACGCATTAAATTTGCTTCTTCTAAACAAGGAGATAGAAAATCAAATCCGCTTGGCTCCCATTCTAAAGGACAATTACTATCATCAGCATAAAACCTTAACGCTGCTTTTTTAATTGCTTCAGATAATTCAACATCAGAAACTGTATTTGCATAATCAAAAGCTAACGAAAGCCCGAATGCTGTATTAGTATGCTCCCCGACACGTAAAGGGTAATTTAACTTTGGTAAAAATGAAATATATTCTTCAGTTATTAAATTAATCAAAGGTTCTAAGTTTTTCTCTAATTCTTTGGCTAACGGATCATTCCAAGTATATAACTCTTCGGCAAGTTTTAAAACCCAAGCCCAACCATAGGTACGTTCAAAAGAGCTATTTCCCTTCATTTTAAAATACGCTATCTCATTAATGATATTTTCAGTACTAATATTTGTATTCAATTTATTACGAATTAGAGAAGCTTCATTTATATTAGGATATTGTTTTAACAAAGAAATTAATGACCAATGTCCATGAACAGAAGAATGCCAATCAAAACAACCATAAAATGCTGGGTGTAATTTTTTAGGAGCTAATAAATGCGTTGAATCGTTTAACGTTTGATTTAGTTTGTTTGGATATTCAACCTGTAAACATTCTAATGGCAAACTTGCTAACCTATTGGCTTCATTAAATGTTAATTTAGGTAAAGGTTCTAAGGCAATGGTTTTATTTACCTTTTCTTCCTTTTGTTTGCAACTAAATATTGTGATAAGACTTAAAGCAGTAAGGATTAATTTAAAATTCATTTAAAAAAAATTTAATGGATAATTTTATTTTTATCACTAAATATAACCACTTATTCATAACTAAAAGTTAAGATGGTAAAATAAATATCGGTAAACGGTACTTCAACAATGTAGTTCGTCTAAAAGTTTGCAGTTCATCTAAAAGATGGAATTCTAATATAATATTTCTAAAAAGCTAAGGTTATAATAACCCCGAACCTTATTTAACCTACATTAATGAATTGTTTAGAATGCAATAGCAAACTAACTAATATAGAACATGAAAAATCTATCTCTAATTATGGAGTGGAGCTCTGTAATAGGCATAGATTACGAATTGATCAGTTAGTTTTAACGAAAAATACGCCAAGAGAGGCTATACAGTTATATTATGCTTTAAAAGAAGCAGGAATAACAGCTATGCTCGAATGGTGGGACGGTAAAAAATCTGTTGATTTAGCAATAAACCGTGTGAAACTTAATATAGAAATTGACACCAATTACAATACCATTACACACGAACAAGCAATTCTTGATTTAGAAGAAGCAATGCATTCATTTAAAAGTGGTTTTACCACTATTAGAATTCCGCATATCGTAATAAAATATTATCTAAAAGATACTGTTCGTAACATACAAGGTATTATTGAAGGACTTAAAGTAAATATTAAAGTTATTACTTAAATACTTAAAAAGAATATTAACACTAAAAGGGGCAAACTGAAGTTTGTCCCTTTTTAATTATAATTATCATCGCTAGAACTATATTTACCCTAACCAACCTTCACGATCTAAACTACGGTATTGAATAGCTTCACCAATATGCATACCTAATACGTTTTCAGAACTATCTAAATCTGCTATTGTTCTTGCAACTTTCAAAATTCTGTCATATGCTCTAGCAGAGAGGTTTAAACGCTCCATGGCATTTTTCAAAAGCTCTTTTGATGCTTCATCCATTTTACAATAGTTTCTAATTTGTTTGGTATTCATTTGTGCATTGTAATGTACATTTTCCATTTCTGCAAAACGTAAAGTTTGTAACTCTCGAGCTGCAGTTACACGCTTTCTAATATCAACACTACCTTCTCCTTTTCGTTCTTCTGATAATTTTTCAAAAGGTACAGGTGTTACTTCTATATGAATATCAATACGATCTAGTAACGGACCAGATATTTTACTTAAATAACGTTGCATTTCAGCAGGTGATGATGTTACTGGAGCATCAGGATCATTAAAATAACCACCTGGACTTGGGTTCATACTAGCTACTAACATAAAACTACTTGGGTAAGTAACTGTAAAACGGGCTCTTGAAATAGTAACTTCTCTATCTTCTAATGGTTGACGCATTACTTCTAAAACACCACGTTTAAATTCTGGTAATTCATCTAAAAACAAAACACCATTATGTGATAACGATATTTCACCAGGTTGCGGATACGCACCACCACCTACTAATGCTACGTCTGAAATTGTATGATGCGGCGATCTAAAAGGGCGTTGATTCATTAAACCCATATTTTTAATTTTACCAACTACGCTATGTATTTTCGTAGTTTCCAATGCTTCATGTAAAGTCATGGGTGGTAAAATAGAAGGTAAACGTTTTGCTAGCATAGTTTTTCCCGCACCAGGAGGCCCAATTAGTATAATATTATGACCACCTGCAGCGGCAATTTCCATACAACGTTTTATACTTTCTTGACCTTTTACATCTGAAAAATCAAATTCAGGAAAATCGAGAGTTTTATAAAATTCTGCTCTAGTATCAATTACAGTTTGCTCTAACGGAGTATCATTATCAAAATATTCAATAACTTCTTTAATATTTTCTATTCCAAAAACTTCAAGTCCGCTAACAATTGCAGCTTCTCGTGCATTTTCTTTTGGTAAAATAAAACCTTTATAACCTTCTTCTTTTGCTTTTATTGCAATTGGCAAAGCTCCTTTTATAGGTTGTAAACTACCATCTAGTGATAGTTCGCCCATAATAATATATTTTTCTATATTATCAGATTTTATTTGACCAGAAGCTGTTAATATTCCTAAAGCAAGCGTTAAATCGTAAGCAGAACCCTCTTTACGTAAATCGGCAGGAGCCATGTTAATGGTCAGTTTTTTTCCTGGAATTTTATATCCGTTGTTTTGTAAAGCAGCTGCAATTCTATAATTACTCTCTTTTATAGCGTTATCTGGTAAACCCACTAAATGATAACCTATGCCTTTATCTACATTTACTTCAATAGTGATTGTTGTGGCCTCAACACCAAATACAGCACTACCATAAACTTTTGTAAGCATCTAATCTATTTTGCCTAAAAATAAGTAAATAAAATTAAATGTTAAAAAATGTTAAATAGAGTTATTCAGGATTAAAAATTAACAAAGACTCTTTATTATTAATAATTTCTAATTTATTAAGTAGCATTTTTCTAAATTCTCCCTTAATATACATTTCAGCTTGATCTTTATAGTGACTACTAAATGGATTACCCGATTGACCAGTTGGGATAATACTCATACTATTTTCAACATCAGAAAAATCAATCACTCGTCTTGTTGATGGACCCGATGTAACGTTATAAAAACCATTTTCGGCGTAAGCAAATGACATATTGTTAATTACCTCTCTAGTTCCATTTACAGGAAATGGACCAACATTAAAAAAAGATCTTAAAGCCTCAACCTTACCAATTGGGTGTTCATGTTCTAGTGTATGAACTTTATTCCAAGTCCAGTTTTTAGTATTATTTCCAAAAGCAGTGACTAATTCATCATAAGCTTGCTGAAATGATTTATTTACAATAATTGATTTAGTTTCTATTTCAGGGGTAGTTAGATTATCCCACCAGATTGATTCTTTTTTTTCTGTCATTGGAGCAATTGTACGCTTTAAAAAATGTGTACCCATTAAAGCTGAAAACTGTTCTTTACTCAATTCATCTCTAAATGTATTTTTTAAAAAAATATAAATAAATCTATGAAAAATAGTACTTTCTAAACTTTTTATAGTTGCATCTCCTTTCCATTTTTTCAATTTTGTAATTATATTTTGTTGGTTTTCTGAAAGTTTAGAAACCTCTATTTCTTTAATTAAATTACTTACAATACTAACATCAACTACAGATGTTACATCTGTTATCATAGTTTGCACATCACTACTACTCCACTCATTTTTAGCATCTAATAATTGAGTTATTCTTTTTGCTCTATTTTCAGGAAGGTAGTAACCTGGGTAAATTTTGCCATTAATTGCTTCAGGTTGGTTGTTAGCGGAATAAACATAATTAGATGGTGGATTTACGGCATTTGGGTTGTTAGAAAAATCTAAATACTTGATAATATCATTTTCACCAGAACTACCATTTAATATAAATTTAGTGTTTAAGCTATCAGGCATTTGAAAAAGTTTAGCTGTCGCAAACCAACCTACATTACCATCGGCATCGCCATACATAATATTTAGCCCAGGAGCATGTATTCCCTTTAATGAATTTTTAAAATCAATTATATTATCAGCATGAATTAAATCATTAAATGCATGTAATGTTTTATTTTCATTTGAAGTATATACCCATGACATTGCAATAGGGTTTTCCGCATTAATCTGATCTGCAATTCCGTTTAAGACGGAACCATGAATTGTTTTTTTATATGAAAATTGGACATTCTCAGCATCTTTAACTTTTATTGTTTTTGTGACAATTTCGTATTTTTTCCACTCATTTTTGTATTGATATAGTGTGCTATCTTTAGGGTTTGTTTTTTCTTCATAAAAATTAATATCATCATTCTCAAACATTGTCAAACCATAGGCGGTATTTCTGTTATGGCCTAATAATGGAAAAGGAACTCCTGCCAAATGATACCCATATTTTTCATAAGTAGGTGTACTTATATGAGCTTCATACCAAACTGAAGGTTGTGAAAAACCAATATGTGGGTCATTTGCAAAAATCACATGACCGTTTTTTGTTTTTTCAGGAGATAACACCCAACTATTACTCCCTTCAAATAAAGGCACTGGTAGTTTTTCAAGTGAAGAAAAGGCTAACTGAGAAACTCCATATTTTAAATCAGATTGTTCAAATGGATGATTTTTAATAGTTGTTAATGTGCTATCAGCATCTACTTCTAAATCTATTAAATAAGCATCGCCTAATTTGTTTTTAATTTCAGAAAGTAAAGGATCTGTTTTATGCCCCATTGCGAAGCTAAATGCCATGTAACCTATTGTATTATAAACATCTTCAAGTACAAAAGGTTTTTTTTCTACTCCAGTTAAATAAAATTCTATTGGTGTAGGTCCGTTTTCCATAAACTGATTTACACCATCTAAATAAGCTTGTGTTAATTTTACAGTTTCAGAATTATTATCTAATGAAGCTACTGTTTTTTTTGAAGCCTCATCAATACCTAAAGACAATAAAAACTTATCAGTCTTAAGCATATCGGCACCAAAAATTTCAGACAACCTGCCCGTACCAATTCTTCTAAGTAATTCCATTTGCCAGAGCCTGTCTTGAGCATGTACATACCCCAATGATCTAAAAGCATCTTCCTCACTTTCGGCATAAATATGCGGAATACCATAATTATCATAGTAGACTTGAACTTCTTTTTCAAGATTCTCAAGATCTAAATTACCATTATAATTAGGTTTTAAAGTTTGTACAAAAAAATATAGTCCTAATGCTATAGCAACAATTAAGACTATACTGTATATTCCAATTTTTTTTAATGTTTTCAAGATTTAATCTTTTTTAGGAAAGATAAAACTATTTACACATTAATTAAAATGGTTTTATAATGTTTAATACAAGTTTAATTGTTTTTTGAGTCTCCAAACATTTCAGAGAATATACCTTTTAAATGAGACGATGACATTTGCATAGCTTTAGACATATCATTAATCATTTGCAATTCTGATTTATCAATATTTCCATCTGCTATTGCTACAGAAATTGCACATTTTATAATAACTTCTTTACCGTGCTCATTAAGTGAAGGTCCTACTTTTTTTAAATAAGTAGCTACATCCTCTTTTTCTTTCTTAACAACTTCGACATAACGCTCTAGCTGTATCATTGTTAAATCATTTTTGCCAAATTTATTGATGATTTTTAAGACTTGTACTTTTTCATTATCATCAATTACACCATCTGCCAGCATTATTAAAACCATTGAATGCCTAATTGCCTTTTCATAAGTAGCCATAAACTCTTCGCTACTTGTGCTTTTGGTATTATTAAGAACTCTTGGTATATATGTTCCTTTACAAGTACCACATTCTACATATTCACCTGCACTACCTAATGGAATTAAAGGAATAAAATAAAGTGTAAAAAACTTGGTTACTTTTCTATGCCTGTAAGGTTTACTTTGTTCGCATTATGGACAATGAAAATCTCCAGACTTTATGGTTGACTTAATTCCAGTTGTTCCAAATATTATCATGATTTATAAGGTTTAGTTGGTATATAAAATATACAACGCACTCATAATAAAATAGTTGTACTTAAAAGATGTTTTTTTGTAAAACCTAGATTTATTTAGCAAAAAAGCTCTTTAAATTACTTCGTAATTTAAAGAGCTTTTTTGCTATCTTTTTAAAAAAATTAATTTGGCGGATAACAAAGTAATATTTTAGAAGGGTTTTTTGAAACATAAGTGATTTCAGAAATAGCTGCTGATATAAACACTTCGTCACCTTGTGTATATTCGTATTCTTTACCATCACAAATCATTGTTCCTTCTCCTGAATATATTACCGCTACATAAAAAGAAGTATTACCTTTAATAGTATATTTCCCGTCTAATAATAATTCATTTAAACCAAAACAGTTGGTATGTTTTTTATTAAACAAGGTTTTAAATGTAAACTCATTTGAGCTGTCCATAACTTCAGGTGTTATTTTCCATTCATTTAATGCTTCATCTAAGGTATAATTATCATAATGAAAACATTCTAACATTTTCTCTTCGCCAACACCTTGGTGAATTAATTCTGGTCCAATTTTTAATCCATTAGGCGTAGTTCTTTCTACACGCATAGTATAATCAGTAGGTTCTTGAACTTCCATTAAAAAACAACCTGAACCAATTGCATGTGGCACTCCTCCATAAATCATAAAAGCGTCACCTGCCTTTACCTCTATTTTATGCAAACAATTAAGCATGCCTTCAATATTCTGATCTTCAAAATGCTTTTTCCACTCATCTCGAGTAACGTGTTTTTTAAAGCCCATATAAACGACACTTTTTTCACCGTCTATTTCTCTAGTATTTAAAACGTACCAAGATTCTGTTTTACCAAATTCAGAATTAAAAACCGTTCTTGCATATTCTTTATCTGGGTGTACTTGAACAGTTAATCGTTCTTTAGAGTCTAACATTTTAATTAAAACACCTGTAGTACCAAATTTATTTGCTAGTTCTTTACCTAAATAAAGTTCTAAATTTGAATTTATTAAATCTTTTAAAGGAATTTCTCCTTCTTCAGTTGAAATTAGTGATAAACCTTCATTTTCAGGTCTATTATTTCCACGTGCTGTAACTGCAGACATAATCCATTCTTCAGGAAAACTTCCATCAGTCTCAGAAGTTGCTTTTTTCCATCTATCAATCAAAGCACCTCCTTCATAAGTTCTCCAAACTCTATTATTAAGTTGTTTTAAAGGTATATGTGCATATTTCTGTAAATGATCACTCATGGTGTTTTGAATATAAATTGATTGTAAACGATAAATTTAAAGGGTAATTATTAACTTTTAAAATAAATATTAAAAAACTATATAAAATTAATAAAACCTACTATAGCTACATAAAGCATATAACAATTAAAAATAAATGTTGCTCCCAACGCTATATTTATCCAAATACTAACTTTATGTTCTTTCATAATCTCTGATTTGTTCATTAAAATTATTAAGAACAATGTAATTAAAGGCATTACAAACGGACTCAATGCTTGAGAAGCTATCAAAATCCAAACTGGTTTACCTCCTAAAAAAGGAACTATTAACCCAGACAATGCAACTACAACCACTATAGCTTTAAATAATGGTCTTTTCATATTACGCGGTGTACCTGTATAATCAGCAATTAGCCATGGAAATAATAGAAGATTAGGGAAAATTGATGATAAACCGGCTCCAATAATACCTAATGTAAATAATGTTAATGCAAAATCTCCCGCCCATGGGCCTAAAGCATGCATCATATCTGTAGCATCATCAACTGGAGTGTGATTAAAATAAAGTGTTCCTGTTGCACTAATCATAATAGCAAGACTTATAAAAAATGTCATTACCATTGATGACATTGCATCTTTATTTTCTTTCTTTAAATCTTTTAAACCCCATTCTTGTTCTTGTACTAAAATACTTCTTGATGCTAAACAAACACCAGCCATTGTTGTACCTACAATACCAGCAATTACTAACCCTGAATTATCACCTGTAGGTAAGTCTGGAAAAAAATCAACAATTGCTGCTCCAGATTCTTTTAAAACCATAACACTTGTGAATATAAAAGCCATTGCCATAAAACCAACCATTATACTCATTGCTTTTATAAAATTCTCATGCTTACCTGTCCAAAAAAGTCCGATTAATAATGCTATAAAAAATATTGCAACTATTGGTCCATTAAGAAAAGATATCGAGGTTTTTACTGAAATCCATTCCATAGTTACTTCAGCAACAACTCCCATTACTCCAATACAAGAAGAAACAATTGAAACAACTAAAGCTGTAATAATAAATATTGTGATAGGTTTACCAAACGTTTTCTTAAAATTAAACATTAGAGTCTCACCTGAAAGAATTGTTAATTTACTAATAGAGATCAATAAAAAATAAGTAAAAAAGCATGACAGCAAAAGTGCCCAAGATAAACTTAAACCGTACTTAGCACCTGAAACAACCATTGAGGTTACACTCCCCGTACCTACTACATAACCAATTATAAAAAAAGCAGGTCCAAAATCTTTAAGTCTTTTTCTAATTTTATCTGAAAAAGACAGGTTGTTTGTTGTCATAATTAAAATATTTTAAATTGAAAATTATAAAATTGACAATTTAAGAATTATAACTGGTTAACCAATAATTATAAAATGTTAAATTTAAAACTAAGTCTCTAACTAATTAAAAAACAGATTACATATCATATGCACATAATTAAAAAAAATATTTTCTATTATTCAAGCAATTCAGCTTGTATATTTTTAATGTTAAATGATGTCTAATAACCTTTTTAAAATAAGTTGACCTTCTTCCCAATATTCTAAGTTAGATTCTGAATTTATATGACCTTTTAAGCCAATATTTACAAAATCACTATTCCATTTTTTTGCAAAATATTTTGCACGCTCAATACTTCCATACGGGTCGTTTTCACTTGCAACTACAATAGCTGGAATAGATATTTTTTTTAAAGGCATTGGAGCAAAATTACGAACTACATCTGGTGTATATTTTTCAGAATCTACATCAGCTGGAGCAACTAACAAGGTTCCTTTTATATTCGAATTGTTATACAAAGTATCCCAATGAGCAACAAGAGAAACGGCTAAACTATGTGCTACTAAAATTGTAGGAGTTTCTAATTTTTGAATTGTATCATTCAATTTACTCAACCAGTTATCTAGTTGTGGTGCATTCCAATCATCTTGAATAACCCTAATTGAATTCTCATATTTTTTTAACCAGTAAGATTGCCAATGATTTTCATCAGAACCACCAAGACCTGGAACAATTAACAATTGTATATTTTCATCTATCATTTTGTAAAGCACTAAACTTATTTCAATAAGCTTTAAAAATAATAAAATAAATATAAATTCAATTTTAAATAAAAAAAGCAAACATTATAAATGTTTGCTCATAATTTGGATATAAAATATCTACCTATTTTAAAAAATTTTCATTTTTATAAGCTGGATTTGGATACTTATAAAAACCTTCACCTGTTGAAACACCTAACTTATTTTTTGAGATAAAATTCTCTTCTAAATATATTGGAATTTTAGATTTTGTTTCATCATCAGTTTTTGATGCTATCATTTTAAAAACATTATATGCTGTTGTTAAACCAACTGTATCAAGCATTCCACAAGGACCGGCTGGCGCTCCAGTACCTTTCATCCAAGTTTTATCAATAGTTTCAGGGTCTGCAACATCTTTTACTAATAACTCTAAACCAGCCATAAAAACAGGAACCAAAATTGAATTTATAATATAACCCGGTTGTTCTTTATGTAATGGTAATGCTAACATACCAATACTTTTTGCAAAAGCTACCACATCATTAAAAACATCTTTATCTGTATTAGGATGCCCCATAATTTCAGCTGTATTATGTTTCCAAATTTCATTAGCAAAGTGCAATGCTAAAAATTGTTTTGGTCTACCTGTTGCTTCGGCAAACTGACTAGGTAACATGGTTGATGAGTTGGTAGCAAAAACAGTTTTTGCTGGTGCTACTTTTGCTAAGCTTTCATAAAAACTAATTTTAATTTTAGGGTTTTCTGGTACAGATTCAATAACTAAATCAGCATCTTTAACTGCCTCTGCTATATCAGAAGTATAGCTTAGGTTATTAAATGTTAATTTCAACTGTTCATCAATTGCTTTTAAGTCATCTTTATATGATTCACTTAATATGTCGAATTTAGCTTTTGCTTTTTCTAAAACTTCATCATTAATATCATAAACTCTTACTCGAAATCCATGAAACGCAACTTGAAATGCTATTTGATACCCTAAAACACCACTACCTGCTATTGTTATATTATTATATTTCATTACTATTATATTTTTAATTATAGCTCAAAGCTAGTAGTAATATTATAATCAAACATATCCTGAAATTCAGTTATCATACACTTAATTTATCTAAGGTGTCAAAAATTGTTCGGCACGATAATCTGATGGTCGTAAATTGGTTTGTTTTTTAAAAAACCT
Source organism: uncultured Cellulophaga sp. (assembly GCA_947496695.1). Classification (GTDB taxonomy): domain Bacteria; phylum Bacteroidota; class Bacteroidia; order Flavobacteriales; family Flavobacteriaceae; genus Cellulophaga. The sequence goes on from CANMEI010000004.1 coordinate 83,840, forward strand.
GCCAAATGATGAAGATGAATTAAAGTTTAATTTAAAAGCGATTTCTGAAATTGTTAAACTTGTATCTCCTAAAAGTACATAAGCTTCCTTTAATAACATTTCATCAATAATTTCATGAGGCGTTTTATTACTTGATTTTTTTACAATCTCAATTAAATATTTGTTTGAAATATTTAGTTTAAGAGCGTAGAATTGAACTGATTGTTCTTCCAAAATATGTTTCTGAATTAAGCTTCTAAATTTTAGATAAATATTTGAAATAGAATTTTCTAAAGTTAATGAAGCATTATTTTTCTCGGCTGTAATTTCAGCAATTTCAAAAAGTAAATTTATTATAATACTACGTGCAATTTCACTAGTAAATTTACCTTGCTTAGAATTTTTTTGTTTTAGATAATCAAGTAAATAGTTGATATTTTTCACCTCTTTTTTTTGAGTTGCAACTATTGAATGTGAACTATTTTGAAACAATTCCATTTTTTCAATAATAAATGGATTAGATATATTTTTCAACAAAAAGAATTTTTCAAAAAACAAAACTTTCATCTTAAAGTTTTTATTCTTTTTTCTAAACTTTAAGTTTGTTGCCGGAGCTGTGATAATAAAATTATTAGCTGTAATTAAATATTTTTTATTATCAATTTCAACTGTCATTTTTCCTCCTGTGCAAATACAAAACACATAAAAATCTACACGAAAGACATTTTTAGGGAATTTATAAATTGTTTTTTCTAAAGCTATGTAATATGGTTTATCATACTCCAACTCATAAAATGATAAAGCTTGTGCTAAATTTTTATACAACCTAATATTATTTAAAAAGTAATGTGATAATAATAATGAAACTACTCTTTCATAAACTTTTTTAATGCTTTTATAAAGCTATCAAACTTTTCTATATGAGGCAAATGTCCAATATTTTCAATTTCAACCAATTGAGCATTCGGAATTTTTTCTTTTGTTTTCTTACCTAACTCACTGTATAATCCCATTGTTTTTCTTACCTCTTCAGAAACTAATGGTTTACCCAATGCTGTTCTATCTCTTGTACCTATAATCAATAATGTTGGAACCGAAATATTTTTGAATTCATATACTACAGGTTGCGTAAAAATCATATCATAAGTAAGCGCTGCGTTCCAAGCTAATCTTTCATAATCTGAATTTAAAGTCCAACCTGCTAATAAATTTACCCATTCATCATATTCTGGTTTCCATTTATTATCGTAATAATTTACTAATTGATATTTTTTTATACCCTCATAACTCTTTTTAAGTTCATTTTTATACCACCACTCTACTGGTTGATACGGAACTTTTAATTTCCAATCTTCTAAACCTATTGGATTTTCTAAAATTAATTTCTCAGTAATATCCGGATACATTAAAGTAAAACGTGTAGCAACCATTCCTCCCATAGAATGGCCTAAAATCATAGTTTTTGTAATATTTAATGTATCAAGTATTTTTTTAGTATTACTTGCAAGTTGCTGAAATGTATAATGAAAATGCAATGGTTTTGATGATTTTCCGAAACCAATTTGATCTGGAACAATAACTCTATAGCCTTCTTTAGTTAAAGCTTCAATTGTAGTTCTCCAATATGCACCATTAAAGTTTTTACCATGAAAAAGCACAATATTTTTTCCATTATAATTATCAGGCTTAACATCCATATAGGCCATCTTTAAGTCTTGTTTCTGAACATGTAATTCTATAGAAGAAACAGGATAAGGGTATTCATAGTTTGACAGCTCGGTATCCAACCATTCAAGTTTATCAGATTGTGCAAAAGAAAATTGAAGGCTAATTAGTAAAACTACTAATAGGTGTATGTTTCTTCTCATTGTGTTTACTTATGATTAATTCTAATAGATATTAAAATTAATCATCTTTTAAACCAACAAATCACTTATGCTTGTTTAATTTTCGAAAATAACATTTCATTAACTTTTATATTGAGGTAAACTATACGTTACAATATTTTTTTAGGAATAATTTTTCTAGTCCACGTTTTTATACGCTTCAATTTAGTCACTTCAGCATCCGGATTAAAATCTAATGTAGTTTCCCAAGAGTTTTCTGGTTTGTACTCCTCTTCCATACCATTTAAAACTCCTTCTGCTATTTTTTTAGAATCGACTATAACAATACACTCTGTATTTAAGTTTGCACTTCTTGGGTCAAGATTAAACGTGCCTATTACAGTTGTCTGGTTGTCTACAACCATAGATTTAGCATGAAGGCCAAAAATTGGTTTATCTTCTAAAGTTGCTTGCAATTCCCCTGTCATTATTCGTTCCCGCTCAGCAGCATCAGGTCTGAATTCATATATTTTAATACCAATTTTTAATAACTCTTTTCTATCAGATTGATAACTACTAAAAGCTTCTAAATTATCGGTTGAAGCTAGACTATTGGTAAGTATTCTAATCTTTACACCACGGTCAATAGCGTCTTTAAATAAGTTTTTCCCTAAATCTGTAGTAATTAAATAGGGTGTTTGAATGTTTATTGATGATTTAGCATTTTTAACCAAATCTATCAAAGCACTTGTGGTAACTCCACCAGCATAAAATTCTTTTTCTTTATCGTTCTTACCTGGTATATCAGATATAAAGTTCACATCATCTAACCAAACCAAATCACCAGATTCTTTAATAGCATTAAAAGTGTTTGGTAATAATGCAATACGGGATCTTATTTGTGGCCAAAAATTATTTGGGTTGCAAGCATATTCATGAAGTTTATCAAAGCTATTTTCTGAATATTCCGAATCCGGATTTTGTTCAACAACTTTTTCAACAGCTACACTAAGTGGACTATTCCAAAACGCATTAAATGAGTTATTTACTTTTTTTGATTCTTTGCCTAAAACTAAAATGTCACGATCTCTAAAATTATACTCATGGTCATAATCAAAGTACTCATCTGCAATATTTCTACCGCCTGTTATTACTACTTTACCATCAACATTAAATGTTTTATTGTGCATTCGTTGGTTAGCACCTTTAAAATCGGTAGAAATTTTATAAACCTTATTAAAAATATTTTTACCCAAGTTCATTCCGGGATTATATATTTTTACAGATATATTTTCGTGTGAAGCAAAAGTCAAAATATCTTGTTTGTCGGCTTCCACCATTATATCATCAACAATGATTCTTATTTTAACGCCCCGATCAGCGGCTCTAATTAAATAATCACAAGCAATAAGTCCTACATTATCCGTTGAGAAAATAAAATACTGTATATCAATTGTTTTCTCAGCATATTCCGTTAACCAAGCTCTTGCAATCATTGAGCCACTACCATCTTCTAAAACATAAACCCCTGTTTTAGTTTCCATAAGATCTTCTAAGCCTTTAAGTTCTTTTGAAAGTGAAGTACTTTCATCTCGATGAATTTCAGAACAAAAATCAGTAGCTACAGTCGGTTTTTTAGTTTCATTGCAAGAAGTACACAAAAGTAAAATTGCAATAAAAAAAGTGTTGAGTTTTAAAATCAAGGCAAAAGGTTTTAATATACGTTATGTGCTAACGTATTTATGGTTGGTTAGTTGTATGAAACAAATAATATCTAGTTACTCCCTAAAATTCTCCAAACCTTTTTCTAGCCAAGCTTTATATGTTTCAACATCGGTATATTGAATAGAAGTATTTAAAACTTCTAAATCAGGAGAAATTAAAACGTAATAAGGTTGTGAAGCTGCATTGAAATTTAGTGTTTGAAAAGTACCCCACTTCTGCCCTATGGTCTTGATAGTTTTTACACGACCTGTTTCGTATTTAAAATCAAACTGCTCATTTTCTGGCAACTCTTTACGATCGTCAACATACAATGAAATTAAAATATATTCATTATTTATAATTGGAAAAACACTTGGGTCACTCCAAACATTTTCTTCCATTTTACGACAGTTTACACATGCCCAACCTGTAAAATCTAATAAAATAGGTTTATTTACTTCTTTAGCATACGTTACACCATCCTCAAAATCTTTAAAACAAGTTACACCAAGCGGACAGTCATTTTCTTGTTCTACCAAACTATAAAACTCTGGTGGTGGAAAACCACTCAATAATTTTAACGGAATTACTTTTGCTAAGCCTAACACCAAATACAATACAAATGAAATACTAATTACTCCAATAATTTTTCTAATTGGCGCTAATTTTTGTTTTGGTCCGTCATGTGGAAAACGGAATACACCTAATAAATAAAGTGATAAGAGAATAAAAATTACAATCCATATTCCTATAAATAGTTCTCTTTTTAAAATTCCCCAATGTCCAACTAAATCAGCATTAGACAAGAATTTAAGAGCTAGGGCAAGTTCTAAAAACCCTAAAACAACTTTTACGGTAGTCATCCATCCGCCAGATTTTGGCAATGAATTTAACCATGCTGGGAACAATGCAAAAAATGCAAATGGCAATGCTAATGCAGTTCCAAAACCTAACATTCCGGTTGATAAATTGGTTGCTACGTCTCCTTCAGCTAATGCCGTGCTCCCCAACAATCCTCCTAAAATTGGTCCTGTACATGAAAATGAAACAATAGCCAATGTTACTGCCATAAAAAAGATTCCAATAACACCTCCAGCTTGCGATGATGCACTATCCATTTTATTAGCCCATGAGCTAGGCAAAGTCAATTCATAATAGCCAAAGAATGAAAACGCAAAAAATACGAATACAATAAAGAAAATAACATTCAACCAAATATTAGTCGCAATTGTATTAAGTATTTGAGAATCTACAGAATCAAATAAATGGAACGGTAAACTCAATAAAAAGTAAATTAATACGATAAAAAAACCATACAAAATAGCATTGGTTATACCTTTGCTTTTAGAGCCTGATTGTTTAGTAAAAAACGAAACCGTTAAAGGAATCATTGGAAAAACACATGGAGTTAATAAGGCAATTAATCCGCCTAAAAAGCCTAAACCAAATATCATTAATAAACTAGAATCAGCATCTAGAGAAACACTGTCATTAGTAGCTAACAACTCTTTGTTTTTTAAGTCTAAAATTAAATCTTCGCTTAATATGGCGCTACGTTCATCAATACTTTTCTCTTCCAATTGCAAAGGCTCAGAACCTAAATTGAAAATAAACTCTTGCTCACCAGGTATACAAACATCTTTACAAACTTGATAATACAATAACACTTTGAGCTGTTTTGTATTAGAGTTTAATACTTTTATTTTTTGTGTAAATGTAAGCTTCTCTTTAAAATAGGTTTCATCAACTTCAAAAACATCATTAAAAGCCGTTATTGTTTCACTTTCTAACGTTGGGCCAACAAGCTCATAATCTTCACCTGCTTTCTCAAATGTAAATTCACTTGGTAATGAACCACCTGGTGCTGTGTGTTGTGAATACACATGCCAATCTTTTAAAATATCAGCTTTCAGTACTAATTCAAATTCAGTATCAGAAATTTTATTTAATTCTTGTGCCCATAAAACAGGTTCTTCTTCGGTTTGTGAAAACCCTAATAAACCTATAAGATAAATGAAAATTACTACAATATTTTTAATCATGCTGTACCGAAATCTTTACTATTTGTTTTGTTTTATTTGATATTTTAAAACGGTTATCGGCTCTTTTACCTATTACCCAAACTATTTGATCATTTGAGCAAAGTAACCACTGTTCTTCTTTATCAATTAAACTATATTTTTCGTCTTTATAAAACTTACTTAATTTTTTTACTCCTTTCATACCAAACGGATGAAAATAGTCGCCTGTTTTCCATTTTCTTACAGTTAACGGAAAATTTAACGCCTCTTTACTAACGTAAATAATTGCCTTTGAAGTATCTGTAATAGCTGTAACTTGTTCAATTTTTAACTTAATAGGATTTTCTATTTCCTTTGTTCCTTCTTTAATAAAATAAACATCAGAAACAATTTCTGTAATCTCTTGTAATAAAAGATATTCTCTGTCTTTTAATAAACGATGCGTGCTAGAATGTAACTCTTTACCGCTCATGGCATGCATTAATTCACTTATCGCCAAAGCATGAGTAAATCCGTAAGGTTGAAAAAGGTAAAACAAATATGTTTTTAACGGCTCTAAAGCTTGTAATTTCTCAATTTCAATACTTATAAAACTATCTTTTTCTATAAATAAAATTGTTTTTAGTCTTTCAATTTCTTTAGTAACTATTTTAAAACTATCACTCAAATATTTTTGAGTTTGTAAAAAATTAGCTAAAAATGTTGGGTGTAACTCTTTTAGATTAGGAACTATTGTATGCCGAATATTGTTTCGTAAGTATTTGGTTTCCGAATTACTTTTATCTTCCCTCCATTGTAAATGATTGCCTTTTGCATAAGCAGTAATTTGTTCTCTTGAAAACACTAATAATGGTCTTGAAATAGTTGCTGTTTTTTCTGGAATACCTGTTAAGCCTTCAATACCTGTACCTCTAGAAAGATTAATTAGAAAAGTTTCTATACTATCATCTGCATGATGAGCAGTAACCAATGTATTAATATGATTTTCTTTCATAACTTGAGAAAACCAATTGTAACGAAGTTCACGTGCCGCAATTTGTAGAGAGGTTTTATGCTCTTTCATATATGCCTTAGTATTAAAACTAGTTACATAAATATCTTTATTAAATAATGATGCTAATTCACGAACAAATTGTTCATCAAAATCACTCTCATCACCTCGTAAATTAAAATTACAATGAGCTAATGCAAAATTCAAGTTTAAATTATTACAAAGATGCGCTAAAACCACACTATCAATACCACCACTACAAGCTAAAAGAAATGAATTTTCTTTTAAGTTATTAAAGTTGGTTGTAATATGATTTTTAAACTCGTTTAACATGTGGTAAAAATACAGAAGAAAAGCTAGATAAACGAAATTGTTAACAGTCTGTTATAGTATTAATTTTCGAGTACTTGGCGCATAGCTTTCGCTTTTAATAAACATTCTTGATATTCATTCTCAGGTGTTGCTTTTGAGGTAATTGCACTACCAACGGAGAATGATATGTATTTTTTTGATGCATTATACAATATACTTCTTATAACAACATTAAAATCAAAATCACCATCAGGAGTAATATAACCCACTGCACCACTATACAAACCTCTTTTAAAAGATTCTAATTCTTCTATTATTTTCATAGCCGAAATTTTTGGTGCACCCGTCATGCTTCCCATCGGGAATGTAGCTTTTATAATATCAATAGGGTTTTCATTATTATCAACATGTGCCGTTACTGTTGAAATCATTTGATGAACTTGATCAAAGGTATAAACTTTGCAAAGTTCTTCAACAACAACACTACTTTTCAATGCTTTTTTTGATAAATCGTTCCGAACTAAATCAACAATCATAATATTTTCAGCACGTTCTTTTTCGTCGTTTTCTAAATTAATTTTGAGTTGTTTATCTTCAATAGAATTTGTTGAACGCTTTGCTGTGCCTTTGATAGGTTGCGATATTAATTTAGAACCTTCTTTACGTAAATAACGTTCTGGAGAAGCCGAAAGTAAATACTTGTCATTAAGTTTCAAAAAACTTGTAAATGGCGCTGTAGATATCTGATTTAGTTTTTGAAATGTTTTTTTAGGATTAATCACATAATTTTCAACGTAGAATTCCTGACAAAAATTAGCTTCATAAATAGCTCCATGTTGAATATGAGATAACATTTTTGATACCTGTTTAAAGTATTCATCTTTAAAAATTCTCATTTTTATATGAATATCTTCTTGAGGTGTTATTTCAGGTGTTGAACAATAATGTTGCCCAGAAATAATAGCTTCATAATCTTCTTCTATTTCATCATCAACCATATTTAAATAATCAAACTCTAATTGATTACCTATAATTTTAATTATTTTTTTAGGTTGAAAAAAGTATAAATCAGGAAAAGAAACACCATCATAATTTGTAGATGATAACTTCTCTACATCATTTTTTAAATCATAAGAGAGATACCCAAAAAGCCAATCTTTAGTTTCTTTTTGATATGTTTTTAAATCTTCAAAAGCATTTAAACAGTCTGTTTTTAATGATGTTAAGGCATCTGTAGCTAACAAACCATCAAAAGAACTATATTTATTTTTATGTGAATTACTATCTAACCAAACAACTTCGTAATACTGTTGCGCCCATTGCAATATGGACGCTTTTACAGTTATTATATTTTCAATTTTATAAGAAACTTTTTTTCGCAACTTTTATTTATAATTTAGATAAAAACAAAGCAATAGCTTCTTGGTGTTTTTGTGAAAGTTCAGTATTGGTAATACCATTTTCTGAATTAAAATTTTCACCAAATGATGGTAATGAAAAAGTAGTAACCACTTCACCTCCAAATCTAGAAACTAATTTTCCTGCTGTTTCTAAAGCACCAACAGCACCTCTTTCTCCGCCAGAAGTAGACATTAATAATACTTTTGTGTTTAAAAGAAAATTACGATCTAACCTAGACAACCAATCAACTAAGTTTTTAAAATATGAAGACGGCTCTCCGTTATATTCATTAACTGATAAAATTAAACCTTGTGAGCCTTCTATATATCCTTTAAATTCTACTAAAGAGTTAATATATCCATTATTTTTTTCTTCATCATAACTATACATCGGAAACGGATAATCTGCTAGGTTTAAAACTTGCACTTCATGTTCTTTAATTAAAGAAGCTGTTTCTTTAACTAATTTCAAATTAATTGATATTGAAGAATTGCTTCCTGCAAATGCTAAAATTGATGCCATAGTTTTATAGTTTTTTGATTATTATAACGAAAATACCGTAAAAAGAATAAATATGAATAAAATTTATCTAATTTTACATCGTTTAACATCTAAACGCACTGTTTTGCAAGTATATACAGTATACAAATAATATGATAAGTAAACCTAATAGACTCTATTTTGTTGATGCCATGAGGGCTTGGGCCATTTTAATGATGCTCCAAGGCCATTTTATTGATGGCTTATTAGATAATGCATTTAGAGATAATACCAATATTTTTTATACTGTTTGGTTGTATTTTAGAGGTATTACAGCTCCCGTATTTTTTACAGTTTCTGGGTTTATTTTTACATACCTACTGATTAAGGGTGACAAAACTGGTTTTGAAAACCCTAGAGTGGCTAAAGGAATTAAACGTGGGTTACAATTAATTTTCTTTGGTTATTTATTACGATTGAATTTTTGGGGATTGATATTTGGTCATATTTACGAATCATTTTATTATATTGATGTTTTACATTGTATTGGTTTTTCTATATTAGGAATTATATTTCTTTATTTAATAACTAAAAATAGAAAAGTCCTTTTTCCTATTTTATTAATTACAACAACTACATTACTGTTTATTTTAGAACCTAATTACAAGCAATGGTCTTACGGTATTTTACCTAATGCTTTAGCTAATTTTTTAACCAAAGCAAACGGATCTGTATTCACTATTTTTCCTTGGTTTGGTTATGCCACTTGTGGTTCTTTTTTAGCAGTGCTATTTAATAAATACAAAAATTTTAAGTACTTATACCCAACTGCAATTATAACTTCAATTACATTAGGGTTAACGTTGATTTTTCAATCTTCAAAAATATTTTTATTCTTAGCACAACAAACTAAATTTCAGGTATTTGCTGATATTTTCTTTAATAATTATTTAGTTATTAGATTAGGTGATGTCTTTTTAGTATTCGCCGTATTTATGTTAGTTAGAAAATACTTAACTAATAAGACCTTACTTAAAATTGGACAAAGTACACTCTCAATATATATTATACATTACATTATACTATATGGAAGTTTTGTAGGCGTAGGATTGTATTATTTTTTAAATCATACCTTACGTCCAACATTCGCTATTTCAGGTGCAGTTTTATTTATGTTTTTATGTACATTTTTTGCATTAAAGTATGAAGCTCATAAAATAACAATAAAAGCATTTATACGTTTAAGCTTCAGAACAATTTTACAAGAAATTGCACCTTGGTCATTTGCCATATACCGTATGTATAAATTATATTTATTTAAAGCTAAAAAATACACCTTACGATTATTTAGACTTGTTAAGGATTAGCTTTTCGGCATAGAATATTTCTCTCTTTATTATATCTTCACTTCATAAGAAAAGAGAATTTTATGAGTGATAAAACATATAGCCCTATAGCAGTTGATTTAGAAAAAGATAAGAACTATAGCTGGTGTACTTGCAAACATAGTAGCAATCAACCATTTTGTGATGGTAGTCACAAAGCACATAATGCAACACCCCCTATGAGGTTTTCAAGTGATGAAGAAAAAAAATCCTATTTATGTACTTGTAAATTAACAAAGAACCCTCCTTATTGCGACGGAAGTCATAAGAATGAATAACAAACCTCTTCTACCTAATTATTTAATTAAAAATTCTTTGCAGTTAGAAATATAACTGATTGAGCTAGTCAAGGTATACCCATTTTGTAATTTTAATTTGTATTAATTAAAATATAATAAAATGATCACAGAAAATAAAAATCAAGATAAACATCGATCTTTTAAAGGTTTAAATAATAAAGTTCAACAAAACAGAAGCCCTGATAAAGAACAATATCAAGAAGAAGTAAATACCGAAGATATTGAAATACCTGTAAATAATGGTGGCGTTAATACTTCTGTTATTGATGATATAAAGTTAGAAGAGCAATGGCTTGCAGTTCGTGATGAATACCTTGCACATTATCCGAATATAACAGACGGTGATACCTATTATAAAAAAGGTGATTTTAATACTATTATTGAAAACTTAGCTAAAAAAAGGCAACGTACTCCAAAAGAAATTCATACTGAAATAATAAATTGGTCTGAAAATAAATAAAACAAAAGCCTTGTACCTCCATACAAGGCTTTTGCAACTAACTCAAAACTCAATAATTAACTCAACCAAAAAATTATATCTCAAATTTCTTATTTCAAAGGTGAGGTTTATTTATATCTCTTTTTTATACTATCTAGGAGAGGTTTGTATCAGTAAATCAATATAAAATAATGTTAACACTGGTAATTTATACTGATAAGAGAAATAAACTTTTTGTAATTCACATGTTTTTTTTCTCATTTTTTAAAAGAATTTAAAAATTTAAAAGACCTGTGTAAAAACACAGGTCTTTTATAACTAATTCAATATTAACAAAAATTATATTTCAAATATTGTTACATCAAAAATGCAATATTATTAAATAGAATATTACTACTATCTGTGAATGTTTATTAAAATTCAGTAAATCAGTATAAAATAAAGTTAAACTACTGAAATAAATTAAATTTTTAACCTTATTAATTTGTACTTTGCTATCTATTATAAAACACAAAAGCCCTGTGTTGCACCACAGAGCTTTATAACCAATTCAAAGCCAATATTAACTAAACCAAAAGTCATATATTGTTTTAATACTTCAAATATGAAATTTATTTTGATTGCAATATTCAATTATCTGTGAATGAATTGAATTGCTAAGTGAAATACCCAAATAAACAATTTACAACACAAGCATTATAAAATATTTATTATTAAAAATACAAAAGCCTTGTATTTACATACAAGGCTTTTGCAACTAACTCAAAACTCAATATTAACTTAACCAAAAAATTATATTTCAAATTTCTTATTTCAAAGATGAAACTTATTTAAGCAGTTTTTTAAGACTATCAATAAACGAACAATAACAATCAGTAAAGCATTATAAAATAATGTTAATCTGTTAATTATATTTTAAAAAAGTAGTTTATAAATAAGCTTTTTTAATAAACTCCAAAAAAGTATCTTCGCCGCCATGTGGATGTATTTAGGGCTCTTAGCAGCATTATTTTTAGGCTTACATAATTTATGTAAAAAACATGCAGTACAAGGTAATGAGGTTTTTCCTGTATTATTAGGTACTATAACTGCTGGCTTTTTACTACTACTACCTTTTTATTTAATTTCCAATTTTAATCCTGAATTTGCTTTGAAAATTGGGTTATACATAAATACTATTCCATTAAAAGTTCATGGATTTATATTTATTAAATCTATGATTATGGCAAGTTCATGGGTACTCGCCTATCAAGCTTTAAAACACTTACCTATTACTATTGTAACTCCTATACGATCTGCTGGTCCGTTTTTTACTTTTATTGGTGCCATTATTATTTACAAAGAAATGCCCAATACTTTACAATGGATTGGTTTTTTTATTATTATTTTTTCTGTGCTTTTATATTCTAAAGTAGGAAAAAAAGAAGGTATTAATTTTAAAAGTAATAAATGGATTTTTGCTATTATTGGTGCTACTTTTTTGGGTGCGTCAAGTGGTTTATATGATAAATTTTTAATCCAGACTTTAGCACTTACACCACAAACATTACAGTTTTGGTTTTGTTTTTATACTATACTTATTCTGTTGGTAATATTAGCTATAACTTGGTTTCCAAAAGCTGAAAAAAGAAAAGCTTTTATTTGGCGCTGGAGCATACCAGCAGTTGGAGTTTTGTTGCAACTTGCTGATTATTTTTATTTTAAAGCATTACAAGATGAAGATGCTTTAATTATGATTTTATCTGCTATAAAAAGAAGCCAAATACTTATTGCTGTACTTATTGGTGGTATTATTTTTAAAGAGAAAAATAAACGTAAAAAACTAATTCCTTTAATCGGGATACTATTAGGTGTTGGGTTAATTTTATATTCATAATTAATTTAACTCTTCATCTAAACTACTAATTAGTGTATTAGTTTTACTTCTTAAGTTTTTTGCTTTACTCAATAATATTTGTGTTTGTAATATACGATCTATAATGGCATTTTGGTATTCTTTACTTTTTAATAAAGCTTCATAATTAGATTTGTAACCTTTAGCTCTTATAGTTCTATAAATAGTATCATTCGGAGGTAACATATCAATTAAAGATAATTTATCTTCTAATATAGGTTTGATTTTTAAAGAAATAATATCTCTTATTTTTTTATCTTGTATATTAAAGTCTTCTATTTTATTCGGATATAAATTAATAAGATCTTTCAACTCTCTACTTTCTATTAATTCAAATTTTGTTGTGCTAATCACTGAATTTACAGAACCATCAATTAAATTAACATCACGCTCCAACAAATTTATTATAGTATCTTTTGCACCATCCGAGATCTCACTTTCATGAAAGCCTACATAATTTAAAGTATTTTGTAACCTTTTAATAGTTTTTGGGTAACTAGCAATTGCATCATCTAAAGTATGTAAGTTCGCATTTAACTCTTCATGTAAACTATTATATATTTTTACTTCTGTTATTCTGTTTTTTCGAACCTCATTAAGGTCATTAATTTTCCATGCAATTAAAATACCTATTACTATTAGTACAATCTCACCAAAAGCATAAACAAAATAGCTTCTGATCTTTCCTAATCTTATAAGTCTTCTTCTGGTTTTTCTAAATAATTTCATAGAACAGTATTACTATTAATAATTGTACTTAAAAATATTAGTTAATATATTTTGGTGAAATTTAAAGAAAATAATCTTCGTAAAATTTTAAAGAAAATCTAAAATTATAAGTTCAAAGAATTATTATTGATAAAAGTTAAAAAATTAGATTTGTATTGTTCTGAAACAGTAATTCGCTGTTTATTAATTATAATTTGGCTACGCTCTATTTCCTCTATATTTTTTAATGATACAATAAATGACCTATGTACCCGCATAAACTGAGTATCAGGAAGTTCTTCCTGTAAAGACTTTAAACTCATAAGCGTTAATATTGGTTTTGGATTATCTTTTATCCAAATTTTAATATAATCCTTTAAACCCTCAAAATAAAGAACATCAGCTAATTTAATTCGTAATTGTTTATACTCAGATTTTATAAAGATAAACTCTTTCTCTTTTGAAATTTGAGGAGTATTCTTATGATGTAATAGTTCAAACCATGTGCGTGCCTTATTTGCTGCCATTAAAAACTCAGCATAATCAAAAGGTTTTAACAAATAATCTATTGCCTCTACTTTAAAACCATCTAATGCATATTGGTCAAAAGCTGTAGTGAAAATAACACGAGTATTTTTCGGTAACATTTTAGAAAACTCAAGCCCTGTTAAATCGGGCATTTGAATATCTAAAAAAAGTAAATCTACTGTTTGTGTATTCAAAAACTCTAGTGCATCAATAGCACTATTAAATTTATTTTTAAGTTCTAAAAAAGCTGTTTTTTCAACATAACTCTCAACCAAATTAGCCGCCATTGGCTCATCATCAACAACAATACAAGTTAGTTTTACACCCATAATTAAATTTCTATCTTTAAAATTACTGAAAACATAGCATCTTTTACATCCATTTTTAAACTATGCTTGTCTGAATAAATAAGATTAAGTCCTTTTTTTAAGTTTTCTAAACCAATGCCCGACCCACTTTTATCTGCTGTTAGTTTAGGAAAATTATTATTTTCAATTTTAAAAATGACTACTGTATTTTCAACAGTCATTTCAATATTAATAGTACTTTTTTTGTTTGCTGATACGCCATGTTTAAATGCATTTTCAATTAATGAAATAAACATTAATGGTGCAATTTGTATGTGGTTTACGTTTTCTGGAAACTTATAATTTACCGTTGTCTTTTTGGTTATTCTCAACTTCATTAAATCGATATATTTTTTCATAAAATCTATCTCTTTTGAAAGTGAAACCAACTCTGTACCTGTCTCATATAATAAATAACGCATTAACTTACTTAAGCTATGTATGGTCGATTTTGCTTGCTCAGGAGAAATATCAACTAAAGAATATATGTTATTTAATGAATTAAAGAAAAAATGAGGTTGTAACTGGTATTTTAAATGTTGTATCTCTGATTGTAATTTTACCGTTGTTATTTCCTTTTTTTCTTTTTCAATTTTAACCCAACGCTCTGTTGTTTTTAAAGCTATAGCAAATACTATAGGTACTGTAGTAGCTATTACATTTAAATAAAAAAACAATTCCCTATTACGCTTAAAATTCTCTTCTTTAATGGTATCAACCAACCAATAATCAAAATAGTTGATTTTCAACCATTCTCTACAATATATTGATATTGCTATAAAAAGTATATTTAGTATAAGAAAGAGTGTGATTTTTTTATTAAAAAAATATTTATCAATTAGTAAAAAATAATTCAGATAGAAAATAATTCCATAAAAAAATAAATGTACCCACGACCTAGCTATTGTTTTTAGTAGCACTTGCTCATTATTTTGATCAAGTGCCAATAAAAAATATGGAATACTAAATAATATTAACCAAGCTAATACATGTAATATGGGTATTACTATTTTGTTTCTTTTTATATCCATTTGATTATTTAAATTACTCATAACGCATGGCTGTAATTGGATCTAATGTTGCTGCTTTTCTAGCAGGATAAAACCCGAAAAATATTCCTGTTATAGCACACACTGCAAAAGATATAATTATTGATGAACTTGTTACACTTGTGGGCCAATGCAATACGTTTTCGATAATAAAAGTAGCACTTAATCCTAACACTACACCAATAATACCTCCTGTAATACTAATAAGTATGGCTTCAATTAAAAACTGAAGTAAAATATCAGCTCCTTTTGCTCCTACAGCTAATCGTAAACCTATTTCTCTAGTTCGCTCTTTTACTGATACGTACATAATATTCATAATACCAATACCACCAATTAACAATGATATACTCGCTATTGCAACCAATAGTACTGTTAACATTTCACTTGTAGAACTAAATGTTGAAATTAATTCTTCCATAGAACGTACTTCATAATCTGATGTATCTCCCTCTTGAATATTATGAGCCTTGTTCATTATTTTTGTTACTTCAGCAACAGCATCTTGTGATTGTTCTTCGCTAATTGCTGAAGCTACAACAGATTGTAAATAATCAATTGCTAATATTCTTTTTTGCACTGTTGTATAAGGTGCTAAAACCACATCATCTTGATCTTGACCGAAAGTATTTTCTCCCTTTTCACTTAAAACTCCAATAACTTTAAAAGGTATATTTCCAAAACGAATCATTTTACCCACAGGATCTTCACCATCTGTAAAAATATTTTCAACAATAGTTTGACCTATTACTGCTACTTTAGCCGCTGAGCCTACTTCATCATCAGTAAACATACTTCCACTTTCAACATCCCATACTTTTATATCAAGATAGTTAGGTGTAACCCCATAAATACTTGATGGCCAGTTTTCTGCGCCATAAATTACTTGGCCACTACCATCAACTTGTGGTGACACATTGGTTAATAATTTAGCCTCAGATTTTATTGTTTTATAATCTTCTAAAGTTAAAGATTGCATCTCACTTCTATCTAATCGAACGCCAGCTTGTCTTTCTGCATATGGCATAATCGTAATCATATTAGATCCCATATTTGAGATTTGAGATTTAATACTTTGCTTTGATCCTTCACCGATAGCCAACATTGCAATTACTGATGCTACACCAATAATTACTCCAAGCATAGTTAACAAAGCTCTTACCTTGTTTAAAACTATTGCCTTAAAAGATATTTTTAATAAATTTAAAATTCTCATATCAATCTGCTTTTGGTATTGCCGCTAATTCTTCTTTAGCATTGCGGATTTTTGTGTTTATATCATCTTTAATAATATTACCATCTTTTAAAACAATAGTTCTATTACTAAAACTTGCGATATCAGACTCATGAGTTACAAAAACAATTGTTTTTCCTTGAGTGTGTAACTCTTGAAAAAGTGCCATTATTTCATAAGAAGTTCTTGTATCTAAGTTACCTGTTGCTTCATCAGCTAATAAAACAACAGGATTGTTTACTAATGCTCTAGCAATTGCTACACGTTGTTGTTGCCCACCAGATAATTGTGATGGTGTATGATGTAAACGTTCTGCTAAACCTACTTTGGTTAATGCTTCTATAGCTCTCTCTCTACGTTCTTCAGTACTTACTTTTGCATTATATAATAAAGGTAATTCAACATTTTCTAATGCTGTTGTTCGTGGCAATAAGTTATATGCTTGAAAAATAAATCCAATTTTTTCGTTTCTAATTTTTGCCAATTGGTTTTTATCTAAATCTTTTACTGGTACATTATCAATTTTATATAAGCCCGATGAAGGTTGATCTAAGCACCCCAAAGTATTTAATAATGTACTTTTACCAGAACCACTTGTCCCCATTATAGTTACAAACTCACCTTCTGTTATATTAAATGAAATTCCTCTTAGGGCGTGAACTACTTCATCTCCCATTTTAAAATTTCTTTTTAAATCTTCTATTTGAATTGCTATATTTTTCATAAGCTTAAATTTATCTTGGACCGCCTTTTCCTGGTGGTTTCGTTGGCATAAATGGACTATCTCCAGAACCTGAAGTTGAACTTTGATTAGTTGCATATCGCATTTGATACACTACTTTATCTGTTTCACTTAACCCACTTACAACTTCTACATTAACACCATCACTTACACCTAGCTCAACTGCTTTAGGTTTAATTAATCCATTATCATCAACCCATAAAATAGTATTATCTTCAGAAGGTCTAGCCATATTATCTCCTTCTTGTGGAGGCTTATTTTCTAATCCTTTTTGTTTTAGATAAGCGTCCATTAACTGTTGTGTAGGTGTAAAGTTTACAGCTTTTGCTTCTACTGTAATTACATCTTTTAACTCTACTGTATATATTGCTATTGTTGCTGTTAAACCTGGTTTTAATTTTAAATCTGGATTATCTGCTTTTACAACTACAGTATACGTAACAACATTTGATGTTGTTGTTGGGTCTAATCGTATTTGTGTAACTACACCTGCAAATTCTTCATTTTGGTAAGCATCAACAGTAAAAGAAACTCTTTGTCCTTCTTTTACTTGACCTATATCAGCTTCATCTACATCAGCCTCAACTTGCATCTCTTTTAAATCTTTTGCAATGGTAAATAATGTTGGAGTACTATAACTTGCTGCAACAGTTTGTCCTTCATCAACATCTTTTGATAAAATTACCCCATTTATTGGTGAATAAATATTTGCATACCCTAAATTAGTTTTAGCACTCTGTAAATCAGCATAAGTTTCTGCTACCGAATTTTTTGCTCCTTCATAATCATAAAATGCTTCTTGGTAATCTGATTCACTTATTACCTTATTTACAAACAACGTTTTTTGTCTGTCAAAAATAGTTTTCAAGTAATCTCTATCATTTACTGCCGAGCTATATAAGGCTTGTTTATTAGACACCGTAGATTTTAAAATAGTTTTATCTAACTCAGCGATCAATTGCCCTTCAGTTACTACACTGTTATAGTCTACGTATATTTTTTTTACTACGCCCGATACTTGCGTACCTACATCAATTTGCTCAACAGGCTCTATAGTTCCTGTAGCTGTAACAGTCTTCACTACTTCTCCCTTTTTGGGCTGTATTGTTTGTACCGTAACTTCTGAGGTACTACTTCCTGTAAAGAAAAAGTAATAGATACCTAGTATTAGTAATAAAGCAACACCTGCTCCTATCCAATTTTTTATTTTGATGTTTTTCATAATGTTATATTTTAATTTCGTTTCCTTGGTAAAATTGTATTAGTTGTGCGTATAATAAATTCAAATATTTAGACTGTATATAATTCTCTTCTGCGCTGGTATACGTGTTTTGGCTTAATATTAAGTCGGTACTACTTAATGCTCCCAATTCATATTGTTTTTTAGCCAAATCATATGATTGTTTTGCCGCTTCTCTTGCTACAATTGCAGCTTCCATTTGGCTCTCTGTTGCTTTTGCATTTAACCAAGCGGTTTCTATTTTCACATACAAGTCTTTCTTTTCTTGTATTAAATCTAATGATGCAATATCTATATTTACTTTTGCCGTTTGAACAGTTGCTTTGGTACTGTTTCTATTGAAAATTGGAATATTTAATGATAAACCTACTTGTTGATTAAAATTCCCATCAAATTGACTTCCAAAAGTTAGGTCTTGTGTTGATGTATAACCTGTACCCAAACTTCCTGTTAATGAAAGTGTTGGTAAATACCCTCCTTTAGCTATTGCTAATTCTTTTTCTGTTACTAAAAGATTCGTTTCACTTGCATTAATTTCAGGTAACTCAGCTAATGCTTTTTCGTAAATTGATTGAACATCTGGAGTTTCTTCTGTAATAAAATTTACATTTTCTTCAATAGTAAAAGCTGTCGTTGCTGGTAATTCTAAAAGTTGTTTTAATGTTAACAATTGTAAATCATAAGTATTTTTAGCATTTATTAAATCGTATGAATTTGTAGCCGTTTGAGATTTAGTATCTGTATAATCTTTTATAGCAAAAGATCCTGCCTCATATAATGCTTTAGCTCTTGCTTCTTCTTTTTGTGAATTTAAAAGCGTATTCTCTGCTACTTTTACACTTTCTGAAGCATATAAAAGTTGAATGTAACTTTCTACAATATTTAATACGATATTGTTTTTAGACTCTTCTTCAAAAAAATGATATTGATCAACCAAAAGTTTACTTTGTTTTATTTGATTGTTAATTTGATTACCACTAAACAATGTCATTTGAGTATTTAAAGAAACACTTGTTGAGTTTATTTGTTGTGATACAAATTCACTTGTAATTGGATCAATAGTATTACCGTTTGTAAAGTTTTGAGAAGCCGTACCATATAAGTTTGGTAGTCGTGATGATTTTGTCTCCATATACGATACCTCAGATAATTCTTTTGTTAAAATAGCTTCTTTAACGGTGATATTATTTTCTAAAGCATAAGCAATACAGTCTTCTAAAGTCCATAATTTTTTTTCTACATTATCAGCTTGTTGCGCACAAACTAATATTGAAAAAAACATTGCAGTTAGTATTAAGTATATTTTCATTTTTTGTGATTTAATATTTATCACTACAAAATTGCTACATACCAATATATTAAAGAAAAGCAATAGAAGTTCTACCTGATTTTAAGTATACAAGACCAAATTTTATCGATGAGATTTTTTAAGATAATACATTTTTAACATGCCTGTTTTATTGTTAAAATATAGAACATAAAAAAAGCCTGTGAATAAAACATCACAGGCTTTTTCTTAAGGGTATAACTTCCTTAAAAAATTTAAAATTTATTTATTTATTCAATAAATCCAACAACTTCATATGCTCTTGTTCCATCATACTGAATACGCTCATAAATAACATCATTGAATTCATATAAAACCTGATCTTCTATAATAACTTTTTCTGCATCAGATGGTAATTCGTATACAATTGTACCAACTTCTGGTTGTACAACCTCATATTGATTATTTATACTTATGTAGAAAATTCCACCAAAATTAAAATAACTTCTATTACCATGTCTTACTGTTCTATAGCCAACTGGTAATCTTGATATTCTAACTCCTGGTTTTGGTGCTACAGCTATATAACGACCATTGTAACTTCTATAAAATCTATTATTATCGTATTGATATGAATTATTATTATTTTTAACAGTAACTGTTTTTGATGGTATATTTCTATACGTAGTTACTTTTTTCTTAGGTGTTTTATACTGTACATTTGATCTTTTTACAATTCTTATTGTATTTCCATTAGATCTTACAGTTGTTGTCTTAGTTGTAGTTGTAGTTTTTTTATTTGATTTACTTTGTGCATTTGCTTGAACTGTAAATACTGTAATTGCTAATACTGATAATCCTATATTTTTAATTGAATTTTTCATGATATTATTTTTTAATGATTATATGTTTAAGACTGCAAGGAATAGAAATAGTTTAATCTAATTAGTGATATTAATAAAAATTTAACGAAATAAAAAAGTAATATTTTAACCATTACTCCTTTTACAAAAGAGGTTTAAACCCTATCCTGTTAAAATTAATTATATATAATAAAAAATATACTTCACCTCTATTTACCAAATTAAAAATAGGTTTCGTTTAAAAAATAAAAAGCTTCAAGAAGTTGTTCTTGAAGCTCTTTTAGTATAGTTTATAATTAATGGTTAATATTTAGATCTTTCTACTTTATTATCTATTGCTGGTATTGTTTTTAAATATGCAAAAATTCCACCTGCCTCATCATCTGTAAGTTGTGAATATGGTATCATTGGGTATTGTAACGTGTTTTCTCCTTTCTTAACCCCATATTTAACAGCATTTATAAATTCTTCAGCAGTCCATGATCCAATTCCTGTTTTCAAATGTGGAGTTAAATTAGAACTTAACATTACATTACCTTCTCTATCTAACGGCTTATTTCCGCCAGCAAAATAACCTTCACTTAATGTAGGATCAAGATAATCAACTGTTTTAAAATCTGCTGAATGACATGAAAAACAATCTAGATTATGTGCTAAATATTTCCCTAAGGCTATTTTATCATTACCATTTGGTAATTTAATTTTTTGCATAGGCATCGGAAATGGTTTAAACGATACTCTACATAATATTTTAGTTAATAATGAAGGTTTTGTTGGTATGTCTGGTGTTGCATCAGCAGTCACCATTGAATTGTCTGATCTTAAAAATGCTATAATTGCATTAATGTCTTCATCGGCCATATTAGGCAATTTCATCATATATGGCGGACTATAAACACCGTCTTTTTTAATTCCTGTTCGTAAAAGATAAAGTAATTCAGCATCAGTCCAGTTACCTATTCCGTATTGTTTGTCTTGTGTTATATTTGAAGCATACACTTCTCCAAATTCTGGTGGTGCATCAACCATTCTAATACCCGATAATTTTCTAGTTTGGGTATTCATGTGACAAGTTGCACATAGCATAGTGGTTAATTTTTCACCTCTTTTAATGGCATCAGGCGAACTTACTGCTTGATATTCAATTTCTTTAATTTCGTAAGTTGGTATGCCTTTGTTATTAATGTAGAGAAGAATTGCACCAACTATTATTACTAAAAATAAAATAACAATACCTCCTATTTTTAAAATTTTTTTCATATAAATTAATGATGTACAGCTACTAAATCTAATCTAATTAAATAAGGGTTAGCAATATTTAACCTAAATATCCCATCATCTTTATAAGTCATTTGAATTTTTCTTTCCCCATGAATTAAAGTTAAATTTTTATCAGAGAGTTCATATTTAAATTTTGATTCTCCAAAATAAGTATCTCCAAAATCTTTATCAAGTATAACAGAATCTCTTCCCACAAAATTAAATGGAGCTTCACCAAAGTTCAAAGCTCCCATTTCTTTTAAAACACCTAAGTTTACGTTTTCTTTCATTTCTAAACCTCCAACAACATAAACACCGCTTAACGTTGTATTGTGCTTTTCTTCACATGAAAGAAAACTAACAACACATATAAAAGCGAAAATAAATTTTCTAATCATTTGATAAATAATGTTTTAACTATAAAATTAATTAATTTTATACATTAATTAATTTAGATATTTTAATTTACCAAAAATCGTATGTTTAAAACATACTAATTTTTAGTGTTGTTTTAATATTGCTTTAATCTGGGGAGAAATTTTCTTAAGCGAAGATATGTAAATTCTTTTATTCAGAAGAAAAAACTTACAAAAGTTATTAAAAATGTTAACATTTTTATGTTATTCATTTTATTGTTTCAAATAAAAAAGCAATATGATAATTATTTTAACATAAAATTTAATAACACATTAACAGAAATTAACATAAGATTATAACAGCTTAATTATCAAAAAATTAAAATACAAAATCACAAATTATTGATTATCAGCAGAGTTCACTTTTTTTTTACAGATTTTTGAATATTATATAGCGGTTATTGAGTTTTTGAATTTTGTATTTGAGTTATATAAAAATCATTTATATCAACCTTGTAGATGCCAGAAGATGTTGATTTGGTGAATTCACTTTTTATAAAACCACCAATTATATATAAACTACTATCATAATAAACCATTTTAGCACTTTGCAATTGTAGGTTTATATGATACTCATTGAGTTTTTTAGTCTTTAAATTAAAGGTAAAAATACTGTCGAAATCATATATGTAAATAATATTATCTGCATAAGCTAAACCCGGATTCTCAATACCATAAAATAAATCGCCTTCTTTTTCCCATTTGGCAGTTACTAAATCGTAAGATTCTATTTCTGTTAATGGTTTTTTATTTAATCCACCTATGAGATATAGTTTATGGTTAACAACTAAACCACTCACCTCTTTAGGTTTTCTCATATTTTCTAATGCATACCAATACCCTGTTTTAGTATCGTACAAATGCATTTGATTCGTAAAAATTTTTTCTCCTGTTTTTTTAAGCTTAGTAGAACCACCCATCACTATAATATCACTTTGGAATTTAAAAGCGGCAAAATTTATTGCTTGATGCGGATTAGTTTCATCAATTACAACTTCATTGGTATGTAAATTTAGAACCTCTATAGTATTATCTAAATACTCATATTTTCCAGTTTTAGACAATGTTTTACCACCTAGTATGTATAAAGAGTTTGAATCTGAAACCATATTATGGTAAGCCCGTTTTTTAAATTTATGTGCTGCTATACTCCATTCATCAGTATCTAAATTATAAATCTGAAGCTTTTCACTATAACTTTCAAATGAGGGATTAAACCTTAATTCTTTTAAAAGCATACCAAGGGTTGCATCTGGTGAGCTTTGAATGTTATTCATCGCTTTTTTTTCAGTTTCTTCAATGTAAGATTGATCTCCACCTTCAATATATAAGCTATTACCTATAAATTGAACTCCAAAGTCCGAAACTCCTTTTTTAAGCTTTGTTATTTTTGTATAAGATATTCTTGGTTTTAATATTTTCTTTGACGCTACAGTAATACCATCAAGCTCTTCTGTCTTTTTTTGCAATTGCACAACAGCATTTAGTGCTTTAAAATTTGAAAAAGTATAGGATACCGTTTTGTAGCCCACAAATGAAAAATGAAGGGTATCTGTTGGCTTTATAAAGTGTTTGAGCTTTAGATTAAAAAGTCCTTTACTATTAGTACTCGCTCCTATATTTTGTTTTGAAAGTATAACATTTACATTCTCAATAGGCTCTTGGTTTTCTGCGCTTACAACTGTACCATTTATAGTCTGTGAATAGCTTGAATGAAGTGTACATAAAAATATTAATACAATAGAAATATGTAGCCAATTTAAACTCTTCTTATATTCCATAAATTTTATATAATACTTCCAATACTTAAATCTTAAATGGATTTTAAATAAAACTATAAACAAAATAACCAATTGTAAATTAAACTATTATACATCTGGTTTGGTTAAATTATCAGCAAGATGTTGTGCAAGTGCTACCATAACCATAGTTGGGTTCCAAGAGGCTCCAGTTGGCCATAATGATGCTCCTGTAACATACACATTTTCTACACCTTTTGGTCTATAATCTAAATTAACAACAGCTTCAGTATCGTCCTTATTCCCTATCCACATGGTTGAAGCTTCATGTACCAAACCAGACACTCTGTATGATTTTTGTTTTGGTCTTTCACAAATCCAATGATTCGTTTCATAATCCCAATATTCAACATTACTTTTTCCTTTCGGAGATAAAATATGTTCTAAAGTTTCAAAGGTTCCTTTATCCATTGAATCCCAAACTTTGTAATCATTCTCATTAGCTTCTACATTTAATATTGAATTTGTGCTAATATCATCAGAGTTATTTTTAAGAAATGTATTCTTAGGATTGTTATAATCCATCTCACCAATACATGCACACACAAAAACAATATGCTCTTTTGAACTTGTTAACTGTTCTATTGATGCTGTTGCAACAATATCGGGCATGTTTTTTAATGCAATTGGCGCATTACGCAACGGATCTTTATCAGCCAAGGCAGTAAGTTGAATATGAAATTGTCCTTGATTGCTTAATTGAGGGTTAGTACCTGCTACATAAAAAGCACCTAATTCCATATCAGAAAACTGGTCAGAAAAGGTAAAATCTTTCTTTGGTATTCTAGCAACTATAGCACTTATAAAATGTGATGTAAAACGGCTGCCTATATTTTTTATCACAGGGAAAGAATTACTTATTAAAGTAGTTGGTGGTAATGTTCCCATTGCCAAAATCAACTTTGCATTCCCAATATTTACAATTCCTCTAGTAGTTTCTAAAGCTGTAGCTTTCATATCTTGCTCTAGAATTTTAGTAACATTACAATTTGTAACCACAGCAAGTTTACTACCCTTATTTTCATTAAAAAGCTGTTCTTGCTTTTCAATTAATTCTAATATTCTATTGGGTGTAGAAAATTTTGAAAAGTCTACATCATTCTCTTTCGTGGTTTTTACCGCCAATGGTGCCGCAATTATACGTGTTAACTCCTCAACTTTAGATATGTTTCCTTCTAATATTTTTTGAATTTCTTTCTGTAAAGTGGCGTAAATTGGTTTATCATCACTAGTAGATTTTATATGGTCTGCCGGAATTACATTTAATAAATTTTCGGCTTCTTCAAAATAATCTTGCACCACTTTAATGACCTCTTTAGGCCAGTTAATCATTTCCTCTTCTAAAGGTCTTGGGCACCAACCACTCCATAATGTTGATCGACCACCGAAGAAAGGTACCATGCCGTGTTGCCATGTAATAAACTTACCCTTTGTTGTTTTTTCTGATAAAGTCCAGGGGTATGTTTCACTTAATCCGCCGAGTGTACGCTTGTAAGGCCCCGGAAGATCTTGAAAATGTTCAGGAAGAAAAAAATCGCCTCTTTCAATAATTAAAATTTTAGCAAACGGATTGTTACGCAATGCTTTTTCAACAAATGCTAAGGCGCAAAAACCAGAACCTACTACTATAAAATCAAAATGTTCTTCTTCTCTAATTCGTTTCCATTCGGTTTTTGAAACAAAAAATACGTGATCCATAATATCACGTCCTGTGGGCGATTGCGGTCCTGGAGTTGGGTAACCGTAATTAAAATTTGGTGATGCTGCGTATTGCCCCATTTTAATTGCTCTTAATATTTTAATGGTTACTTATTTAACAAACCCGTTCTATACATCATAATCTGTTCTTTAATTCTACCATCCTGAGCTTCGGTTAACTCTTTCATCCAATCATCATCAACATAGTTCATAATGTTTTGAACGGGTGCAAATTCACCTGCAACACAAGCGTTATGAGGTTCGTCTACTTCAGGTTTACCATAGTTTGCACTGCTGTGAGCGGGTGTGTCATGTACATGATCGCCAATACCATCACAACCGCCTTGAAAAGTATGATACAAACCTAACCAATGCCCTACTTCATGCACTGCAGTCATTCCTAAATTGTAAGGTTCAGCACTACCGCCAGGTAAAGATTCGTCTAAAACAACAACACCATCTAAAATAGGATCCCCAGCTAAATCAAAAGGAAAAGTTGCCCAACCTAATAAGCCCGATGCTAAACCTCCTGTGTAAAAATTCAAATATTTTTTTGCATCTAAACCTAGTGAAGTTTTTGCTTCTCTTTCCGATGCTGAACCATGCCCCATGTTGTACCAATTATAATTATCAATAAACTGTACATGAGCCTCACTGTATTTAAAAGTTAAATTGGCATTTGAAAAAGCTTCATTAAGTAATGCTATTTGTTCTTCTCTTTGTGTTTTGGTAATTAAGCCTTTTGCGCCATAGGTAATATGATGAAAACGAACCTCAATTGAGAGTTTAGAAAATAAACGCCTCTGTGATTTATTCAGGGCTATCTCTTCATCAACACGGTATATTTCAATAGGGTTTGGGTTTTTAGTAGCACAACCTCTACCCAATTGGCAAAACTCTTCTTGACTTTTAAACTCTTTATTGTTAATGTAAAATGCCATTTTTTAAATTTTAGTGTTCTTGAGTGTATTCTTTATTTTAAATAATCACACAGCTAAAGATATCTAAATTCTTACAAAAAGTTAAAAAATCTTACAGTAAAAAAATAGCAACAGTACTTAAACTTTATATTGTTTATGTACTGTTGCTTAGAAATGACTGTTGAAACCTATAATTAACCTATTTTCTTTAGAGCTTCAATAAGTTCTTCAGGTTCTGATCGGGTTCTGTAATCAACATTAACATAGTTCCAAGTGACAACACCATCAGTTCCTAAAATAAATGTTGCTGGAATAGGCAAAACATTTGCATTCCCATTATTAATTTGTTCTAAATCAAGATTACGATCTACCTTCATGTGTTCCATTAAAAATTCTGGTACTTCCCAAGCTACACCATATTCTGAGGCTACTTTTGCATTTTGGTCAGACAGTACTGTAAAGTCCATTTCACTAATTTCACTTTTACTTAATGAGCCATCAGGCACTTGAGGGCTAATGGCAACTAAAGTAGCTCCTAAATCATTAATTTCAGTTAAACGGGCCTGTAAAGCTCTTAATTGTAAGTTACAATACGGACACCAATCGCCTCGATAAAAAGTTACAACTACAGGTCCTTTTTCTAATAAAACTTTTAAAGACACTGAATTACCTTTTGCATCTGGTAATTCAAAATTTGGAGCCTTAGCACCAACCTTAAGTGCATCAATACCTTGCTGAAAAGCTTTCGCTTTTTCTATAACCTCATCAACACCTTTCATAAATTCTGGTTTTGCTTTTCGGCCTGCTGCTATTTTAGCATCAGTTTGTTCTTTTAATGTTTTCATTATAGTAAATTATATATTGTAAATCTTAGTACTTACAATATATAATTACTTACTCGTATCTGTTCACTTTTAACTTTTATTTAGAAAAACATCATTATTTTCATAAGTTATCTATACTGTTTCTTCTTTTTTTAGAAATACCTGTAGACACTTCTATTATTCTTGTTTTATTTTTTTTAGCACTGCTTTACCATTTTCATTTTCCGGATTCAATTCAATAGATTTTTCATACATTTCAATACCTTCTACTTTTTTGTTTGCCATCAATAAGGCTTCTCCATAACTATCATAAGCATTAGAACTATTAGGGAATAGTATTGTGTTTAATTTAAAAATTTCTAAAGCTTTATCTAATTCTTTATTGCTTAAAAATGAATATCCTAATGCATTTAAATCTTCTTCTGAACGGTTATTTACCTTGTTTTCTATAGATAATTCGATAGCATTATCTAAAGCTTTTTTTAACAGCTCATTCTGTTGGTTTTTACTTAAAGTTTTTGAGTACGCTTTAATAATTGCATTGATAACTAACCCAGGGTTATCTTGAAATATAGCATGAGAACTTCCTAGAGCTACAATATTTTCTACATTACTCTTATGATCATCAAATTCTTCATGAAACATTCTCCATCGGTTTGTAAGTACTTCTGGAAAACCTGAGAATGAATTTTCAGGAAACATATTTATAATTGAAATATTTTTAGGAAAATACATGTTTCTAGTATAGCGCATGGTCGCATTAAAATTTGCATTTAAATAATAATCGCCTGATGGTTTTTCTATTGCACTTATATCAAAATTGTTATCTCTCATAGTTAATAATTCTTCATTCCAGAAATTACTAAGCGTAGCATCAATTAAAATGACCGACTTTACTTTTTTAGAATGCTTATTTGCATATAACAGATTATACAACCCACCATATGAATGAGAAACTAAAATAATTTCATTGTAAAAACCCAACTTTGAAAGCCCTATCTCTAATTCTTTAATGCCATTTTCAATTCCAAAATCTGATTCGTTTTTCAGGTTTGGATTTAATTGACTTTGCCCAAAACCAGATCTATCATAAGTAATTAATGTTGTACCCGTAACTTTATGTATTTTTTGTAATATGCCGTTCCAAACAGAAGCATCATTACCAGCACCAGCTTCAAAAAGAATAGGAACACCCTCTCCTTTCATTATTTTGAAATGCATATTATACCCTCCAATATCTACCAAAGTATCTAAGGTTTGAGAATACATTGAAAATGATAAAAAGAATACTATTACAAATTTAAAAGAGAAATATTTCATATAGATTTCGGTATAAGTGATGGTATTTAATAGCTAAAATTTATGTTGCTTATTTATTATTTTTCTAATTAAAATTTCAAAAAAGCCATTCCTTTTTAAAGAATCATTCTTTACATTATAAAAATCAGTTTTAATTTCCTTCCGATTGAATTCAGATGTAGTAGAATAAACTATAATTATACATTTTTAAAGTTCGTTTTTCACCTAAAGTTGTTTATTGTTTACATATTTCAGGACGTATCAGCCTTGTTGCTAACATTTTGTGTATAAGTAGTAAGGAAATAAATATACGATAATTTTCGAGTTTAGAATTTAGCCAAATTTTGCAATTTTATTATTACCTTTTTTATTTAATCATCAAATTTCAAATTTGGCGGACTTTGTAATAAGCACTAACTTTCGGTTTATCACTTAACCCTTATTTACTGAGTTTTATTTTTCACAATAATTCAAAAGTTATCAATTTATACATGATAACGACTTGTGCAACGGTTACTTTTGTTAGCATGCGTACTTTTTTTATTCCGCAACTATTTTTTTCCACTTGTCCGTTTCCGCAAAGTCCTTTACAATTCTATTACGTTCTGCTAATAAGTCTGTCATATATTTTAGCAAGAATAACTTGTCCGCCATTTTACCCAAGATTCCAAAAGGAGATTCATAATCAAAATAATCCGTCATCAATGTCCCGCCATTGAAGTCCTCAAAATGATGTTCGTGTCTAAAACTTTTGAAAGCTCCTTTAACCATTTCATCTACAAACAGATTTGGACGTTCAAATTCCGTAATCTTTGAAGTAAGCAATTGATAAATCCTGAAGTGTTTTGCTCTCCACGTAACCGATTCATCCATTCCAATTAATCCGCTAGTTTTTCCAGCAATTGCAGTTTCGTTTGTATGTTCGGTAGAGATTTTATGTAAGTCAATGCTCCGTGATAAGTCGAACACGATTTCCTTACTTGCTTTGATTTCTGTTCGTAATTCGATTCTTGGCATATTGATTCTCAGTATGTATGCTAACGGTGAGGCTAAGCGTAGTGCGGAGATAAGGAAACCTTTTGTTTCCGTCTACTCACGAAGCTAAAGCTTATTGTTTAGTTTTATTTTTTCTTTTCCAAAGCTAAATCCATAAGATTTAGCGACTTAGTAAATATACACAGACCTTTCGGTTTTACCCTAAACTCCGCATTACGTTTAGCCATTGTGCTTGTTGCACAACTATGAATTTCACCAGTAAGTACTTGTTTGGTTATTTTTACAAAACTTAACTAACTGATATATTGAGTTTTATTTTTCAAAATAATTCAAAAGTTATCAATTTATACATGATAACGACTTGTGCAACGGTTACCATTGTTAGCCACAGGTTTTTTCAGAATAATTTTTGTTGTTTATCTTCGGGTTCAATAGATATTATTTCGATAAATTTTATTCTTGGTCGTTTCTCAATATAATCTCCAGTTTTTTTATTAATTCTATCAACATACCCCTTCAAAACACAATTTGTAAAAAGTTTATTCTTAAAGTCCTTAACATTTCCTTTTTCTGGATAACAAGTCAAAATATGACCTTCATACATAAATCCAATAGTATTAGAATTTTCATTGCCCCTAGTTATATGTCCAACTAGTTCAACATACATATCGTGTTCTAATTCAGGAAAAAGTACTTCGTCATCTTCGTCATTCGGAATGAATATATGTTTGTTGGAAAAGCCTATTCTAACTCCGTCACTTTTTTGATTTTCAAAATCATTATACTCAACAATTAACTCTCTTTCTGACTCAATAATTTTTGCAAGATTTACAAATAGATCATCTGGACAGTTTGCAAATAATTCAAGATATTCGACGGGAACTTCAAGTATTATTCCATCTTCGTTTATTAGTTCCACATAATTACTGTTTTTAGTGAAATTAATATTTTCAAATTTTTTCTTTGTAAGAGTCCCTAAATGTTTAGCTATTTTTAAAACCCAAGTCATTGCCTTAAAGGCTTGTTTAAAAATATCTTTAAATCCTACTTCTTTAAAATCTGATTTAGCCATTTCACTTAATGCACTTCCAAAGTATTTAGAAGCTCCCCAAGTCAGAGCAGTTTTTATTAGAATCGCATCGAAATTTGCTAAAAATTCGGTTACCCAACTACCTTTTTTTATTTTGACTGGAATTTCAAATTCCACATTTCTAAATTTACTATCTTCTTTATAAAGGAAATACCTTAATGCCTCGTCAATTCCAATTAAAGCTTCTCCTGCTTTTTTTGCATCTAAATATCCATCTTCAACGAGTTTCCCCTCATATTTGATTTGAGCGAAAATATCTTCTCCTCCTTCTAAAGAATGTTCATTCATTTACGATGCTTTTTTTAACTTGTGGCTAACGTACGGATATGTGTACCTGTACATCTACTATTTTTTATTAATTAAATACTTGTGGGGGAAGTTTAAGCTTACAATATATAAATTTCGTACATCAATTTGATAAAATCTTACAAAAAAAGGAGCCTTAAAAAAGGCTCCTTTGTATACATTTTAAAATAACAGGTTTATTGCAAACCACGTGCCTTAAGCATAGGCTCTATTTTTGGGTCGCTACCGCGCCAGTTTTTGTACATTTCTTCTAAATCTTGTGTGTTACCACGTGAGAGTACCATATCTCTAAAACGTTGTCCGTTTTCACGAGTTAAACCGTCATGGTTTTCAAACCAATTGTAGGCATCGTGGTGTAACATTTCGGTCCATAAGTACGAATAATACCCTGCCGCATAACCGCTACCAAATATGTGTGCAAAATAAGTAGATCTATAACGTGGTGGTACAGCACTAACCACATCAAGTTTGGTTTTATGCAAAGCTTCTTTCTCAAAAGTATTAGCATCACTAATAGTTGTGGTTGCTGTTATAGTGTGCCATTGCATATCTAAATTAGATGCTGCAAGATTTTCTGTTAAGCTATACCCTTGATTAAACGTTCCTGACTTTTTTATTTTTGCTAGTAAAGTTTCAGGTATCTGCTCACCAGTTTTGTAATGCAAGGCATAATTTTTTAATACTTGTGGGTGTAATGCCCAATTTTCATTAAACTGAGAAGGGAATTCTACAAAATCTCTCGCTACTGCAGTCCCCGATAATGTTGGGTATTCTTGCGAAGCAAAAAAACCGTGTAAGGCGTGACCAAATTCGTGAAACATAGTTTCAACCTCATCATAGGTTAATAATGCAGGTTCACCTTCCGCTGGTTTAGGATAGTTACATACATTGTAAATTACCGGTTTTTGATCGTATAATTTAGATTGTGTAACAAAATTACTCATCCATGCGCCACCACGTTTGCTCGGTCGTGAAAAATAATCAGCATAAAATAAACCTAATTGCGAACCATCTTGTTCAAACAACTCATACACCATAACATCTTCATGATAAGTTGGTATGTCTGTTCTTTCTTTAAAGGTAATACCATATAATTTTTCGGCAGCATAAAAAACACCTTTTTCTAATACTGTTTTAGTTTCAAAATAAGGTTTTATTTGGTCTTCATCAAGATCGTATTTTTCTTTACGTACCATTTCTGCATAGCGGTTCCAGTCATACGCTTCAAGAGTAAAATTGCCTCCTGTTTTTTTAATCATTTTCTGAATCTCGGCAGCTTCATTTTTTGCTTTTGCTGTTGCTGCTGGGATTAAACCATTAAATAAATTGAATACATTTTCTGGTTTTTCGGCCATAGTACCTTGTAAACTCCATTCGGCATAATTATCAAAACCTAATAAAGCGCCTTTTTGTGCTCGTAAAGTTGCTATTTCAGTAATTAATTTTTTGGTATCGGTAGCAGAACC
This sequence comes from uncultured Cellulophaga sp., assembly GCA_947496695.1. Taxonomy (GTDB): domain Bacteria; phylum Bacteroidota; class Bacteroidia; order Flavobacteriales; family Flavobacteriaceae; genus Cellulophaga. The sequence goes on from CANMEI010000004.1 coordinate 116,623, forward strand.
ATCAGCTCTATACCAAGCGGCTTTAAATATTTTTTCTCTAGTCGCTCTATTTTCTAAACTCTGTAATAAAGGCTGTTGTGTGGTATTCTGTAGCGGAATTTTCCAACCTTCACCCTCTTCATTCTCTAGTGATTTTAAAGTAGCATCAGAAAGTCCGGCAAGTTCTTCTTTATCCGTAATAAGTACAGCGCCTTCATTATTAGCTTCTAATAAAACCTTATTAAATTTATTTACTAGAGTTGCTATTTTAGTATTGTATTCTTTTAAAATCTCTTTTTTATCTGCTGGTAAATTGGCGCCTGCTTTTTCAAAAGCTTCAAAATAGTTTTCAGTCAATTTAACTGCTTCAGCTCCTACAGTAATTTTCTCAAGATTCTCAAACACCGTTTTTACACGTGCAAATAATGTATCGTTCAAATAAATAGCATCTCTAAGTTCTGATAACATTGGTGCCATTTTTTCTTGAACTGCTTGTAATGAGTCATTTGTATGTGCACCTGTTAAAGCAAAAAACACATTAGACACACGGTCTAAATCGCCTCCGCTTTTTTCTAAAGCAAGAATTGTGTTTTCAAAAGTAGCTTCCTCTTTATTGACCACAATACTAGCAATCGCATTTTTTTGAGTTTCAATTGCACTTAATAATGCTGGTTCAAAATGGCTATTGTTAATTACGGTAAAGTCCGGAGCGCCGTAAGGTAATGTACTTTTTTTTAATAATGGATTGTTTTCTGTTTGCATAGTTTCTGTACTTGTAGCTTGTTTCTGGTCTGTTTTACAGGCGTAAAATGATCCGACCAGCACTGCTAGCATTAATGTCTTTTTCATCAATAATTTTTAAAATAATTAGTCCGTATAAAATTACTCAAAATAGATTGATGCTTTTTTAAAGAATGTTAAATAAAATACAAAAGCTCAACAAACTAAATTGTTGAGCTTTTGTATTTTGTTTATGAGTGCCTTATTACATTCCTCCTGCAACTGTTGCTATTATTTGCAACACAATACCTACTCCCATACCTATTAATGCAGCATAACAGGCAGTTTTAGCTTTATTAGGGTTATCTGTTTTATTCATAAAATAAATGACAGCACCTGCTAAAGGAATACAAAAAGATAATACTTTTAAGCCTGTGCTTAATTCATCTTCAGGGTTGTTTTGTTGGTTAATTTGATCTGACATGTGATATATTTAATTAATTAATATTAATATTTGTTCTCCTATAAAAACTCCTATAATTGAAATTAATGACATAGTACCTATACCGCTCATTAACCCAGTAATAAACCTTCTACTGTTAGTACTTTCTATATTAAAATACGCTTGTATACTACCATCAATATATGTTGGAATGATCATTAAAACTGTCCATAAAAGAGGAATTTTTATAATCCCTAAAATAAAAAGAGGTAATATAAAATACCCTAAATTAATACCTGTACACCTTGCACACATTGGGAGTTTTTTTCCTTTCCAAAAAAAAGAACGTTCAGGTTTTTGATGACAAAAAACAAAGTTTAAGTTCGCACCTTTTAGTTTTATATCTTTTATTTGTTTCATTGAAATTTTTCTCTCAGAATATTAATAGTAATTGATAAAAAGGAATAATTATAAAAAGATACAACGTTTTTATTATCAATTTCTTATAAATCTTAGATTAAAAACAATAAAAAATATAATTTTTAAAACTCTTTTTTACCAAATTCACTTTCAATAAATTTCGATTTGTTTTTAGTGGCATTAAAGTTATACGATAGGTTTAACGATACCATATCTACTTCATACTTATAATTTGTAGTCGTATAAAACTCTCCTGTTTTATAGGTTGTAATACGTTGCTCATTGGTTTTTAATAAGCCCATATCAATATTTTGCCATTGTAGTGTTGCCGTTAATTTATCGTCAAAAAAGGGCTTTCTAAACGCTAAGTTGGGCGAATAAAACCAAGAGTCTTCCCCTTGAGCTGTATTTCTATCAGACAAATAATTTAATGTAAACTGTAATGATGCATTTTTCCAGAATGAATAGGTAGAATTTACATTAAAAGAATAAATGGTTGCATCGGTATTTACATTGTAAGTACGCTCAACACCATCTCTATGTTCAAAAGTAAAAGCACCTTCAATATCATACGTATAAATATTAGCACCAATATAATTAGACCAGTTTTTTGTTGGTTTAATTTGTGCACCTAGTTCAATACCAAGTGCATTACTCTTCCCTACATTTGAATAAATTCTATTTAAAATACTATCTAAAACAGCTCCGTTAGCCTCGTATGCCAATGTATTTACACGGTTAATTACATTATTCACATGACGATAATAGGCAGTTGCACTTACAGAGTTTCCTCCTTTAAAGTTTTTTACATAGCCTAATTCAACCAAATCAATAAACTCAGGTCTTAATTGATTATCACCTTGCTCAAAAACTTCAGAGTGTTCACGCTCAGCAAAACTATTCATTTTTAAAGTTGTTGTTCGCTCTACTCGTTTGCTATATGCTGCTTTTACTTTTGATGTTTTATTAACCTCATATTGTAAAGATGCTGATGGAAAAAGTTTTACAAAATCGTATGTATAAGTAGTTGCAGGATCATCGGTCTTTAAATCTTCAGTATAATCACGATCCATGGCCTCTAAACGCAAACCACCTGCGTAATTCCATTTATCCTTCTCACCTGTCAATTGCCCATAACCTGCATGTACAATTCTTTTTAAACTAATATCACTAGAAAATTCAGGAACCAAAACACCATCGCGCTCATATACAAACTCTCCTTTATGATCTAAAGCTCTAAATTGGTACCCAGCTTCAAGCGTACCGAATGATAGTGGCTTAAACAAATAATCAATATTTACACGGTATCCGTTTAAAGGGTTGTCATTTGTATTGTATTCTTCTTGGTACACAATACTACGGTCTGTAATGCCCAAATTGTCATTATAGGTTGGTCCGCCTAAAAAAGTGTATTCATATAATAAAGAAGTTGATAATTTAGATTCGTCTTTAAATTTGTGTGAATAATCAAAACTACCCAAAGCAAAATCACCTTTACGGGTTCTTAAATTATGGTTGAAATATTGAAAGGTATAATTTCTGTTCCCAGTACCAATTGGTGTTACGGAATGATTATCGTAATATTCAATATCTGCCAAACGATCTACTGTTTTTTTACCTCCATAAAAACCTAAAGAAAAAGTATCTGCATCGTTGGGAGTAAAATCTACATTAAACCTAGCGTTATAACTCACATCGTCAAAACTACGCTCCCCGTCTGATGGTAAAAAAGTTTGTTTGTTTTCTGCTTCGTTAATAATAAACACATCACCTTCTCTTCTACCCGTTTTATCATTACGTTGGTAACTTGCTCCTAATGAAAGGTTCCATTTATCAGTACGCTTATTTACGGTAGCATCAACACCATAACGCTGTGCAGGTTCTTGCGTATCATAAGGCTCTATTGAAGGGAAACCGCCACGAACATTTATTTGAGCAAAAGTGCCGTTTATAGCTCCTTTTTTAGTAATAATATTTATAATGCCGCCTTTACCTTCAGAATCGTATTTAGATGATGGTGCTGTAATTAATTCTACCGATTCTAAAGCGTTTGCTGGTAGCTGTGCTAAAATTGAAGTAGCATCACCTTGTGTTGGTTTGCCATTTACAAGAATTGCAAAACCACTACTCCCTCTAACACTAATTCCGCCTTGCCCATCAACCGTAACCGACGGTAAATTTTTAATAACATCAACAGCTGTACCTCCTTGACTTGATTGAAACTTTTTAGTATCGTACACTTGGCGGTCTATTTTATGAATTACAGTTGCTTGATCACCTTGTACAACTACTTCTTCTAATTGATTGCCTAAACTCAAACCAATTACTCCAATTTTTTGAGTAGATTTATTCTTTGTTATGGTTATACTGCCTATGGTTTTTGTATTATACCCTATAAATGATGCTTCTAAATAATAATTACCTGGTTTAACTTTAGTAATAGTAAAAAAACCATCTTTTGAAGTTACAACACCAGTCACCAACAAACTGTCTGATTGATTAAATAAAGCTGCCGTAGCATATTCTAATGGCGAATTATCGTTGGCATCTGTTATAATACCTGTTACTACTTGGGCCATTGCTGTTTGAGTTACAAAGCATAATATTAAAATTGTAATAAAGTTCTTAAAATTCATAGATGAGCTTGTATAGGTTTCTATTATCTAAAATAAATAGCTGTAAATATAAATACTTATTATTTCTATAAGATTTTATTAACTCAATATATTTAAAGAGTATATTAATTAGTTTTCACATTACAGACTAATTTATTGATAAACAAACTAATAGACTACACATCTGCATTGAACCTATAATTACTTCCTTACTAATAATAAACTATTGTTAAAATCGATTTAAAAAAAGAATGAACATTCATTTTTTATATCTTTGTACTATAAAACAAACAAATTATGGCTAAACTTCAAAAAAGTATCGAGAAAAAAGAAGCCCTAATAAACGCAACAATAGCATTGGTAAACAATGATGGATTTCATGCCGCACCGATGTCTAAAATTGCAAAAATGGCAAACGTGTCTCCTGCTACAATTTACCTGTATTTTGAAAGTAAGCAAGATTTAGTAAATCAAACTTACTTAGAAGTTAAAAACGCATTCACCACATATGCATTTGAGGCTTATGACGAACAAATGGCGGTTGAGGCTAGTTTTAAAATGATATGGTTCAGAATTGCCGAATTTAAATTCAGAGATTGCGAAAGGGGTTTGTTTTTAGCACAATGTGATAATACACCTATGATTGATGAAGAGAGCAGACAAGAAGGTATAAAAAACTTGAAACCCCTACTCGATTTATGGAAGAAAGGAAAAGAACAAGGGATTATCAAACCAGTATCTGATTACTTGTTATATGCATACACAGTAAATCCGCTCTCGTATTTAATGATGGTGAAAAAACGTAACGCATTTGTACCTACTGAAGAAAATATTAATGAAGCCTACCAATTAGCGTGGGATAGCATAAAATTAACATAACCGATAAATAAATTATACAAAAATGGAATTATTAGATAAATTAAAATGGAGATATGCTACTAAAGCAATGAATGGTAAAGTTGTACCTCAAGAAAAAGTAGATAATATTATTGAAGCTGCTCGACTTGCTCCTACTTCAAGTGGTTTACAACCTTTTGAAATATATGTTGTAAAAAACCAAGAAGTAAAAGAAAAGATTAAACCTATTGCTTGGAACCAATCTGTAATTACAGACTGCTCTCACCTATTAGTTTTTGCTGCTTGGGATACGTATACTCCAGAGCGTATTAACTATATGTTCGATTTAACAAATGAAATACGTGGTTTTAAAAATCAAGGCTGGGAAGATTACCGCAAAATGTTATTAGACTCATACCCACAAAGAGATTCGGAAGAGAATTTTAACCATGCCGCTAAGCAAGCATATATTGCTTTTTCACAAGCAATTACCGCCGCTGCTTTTGAGGGTGTTGATGCAACACCAATTGAAGGGTTTGACCCAAATGCATTAGATGAAATTTTAGGCCTTAGAGAAAAAGGATTGCGTAGTGCTGTAATTCTACCAATTGGTTATCGTGCCGAAAGTGAAGATTGGTTAGTAAACCTTGTTAAGGTTAGAAAAAGTACTGAAGATTTAGTAACAGTAATTGAATAAAAACAAAACATTATGATTCAGACAATTTTATTAAACAAAAGACCTGTTGGCGAACCTAAAATATCTGATTTTGAGTTTAAAAAAGAAGATATTGATTTAAGTATAACTGAAGGCGAAATACTATTAGAAACAGAATACATCTCTGTTGATCCATATTTAAGAGGACGAATGAGTGCAGCAAAATCGTATGTTACTCCTTTTGAATTAAATAAACCTATTAGCTCTGGTATTGTTGCAAAAGTAATTGCTACAAAAAATGAGAATTTTAAAGAAGGTGATTTTGTTTCTGGACTTTTAGAGTGGAAAACAAAACAAGTTTCGAATGGTGAAAACTTACAGAAAATAAATAAAGGTTTAGCACCTTTAAGTGCGTATTTAGGTATTATTGGTATGACTGGTTTAACAGCATATTTAGGATTACACGAAATAGGAAAACCTAAAGCAGGAGAAACTTTAGTAGTTTCTGGTGCTGCAGGTGCAGTTGGCTCTGTTGTGGGGCAAATTGGTAAAATTCTTGGCCTTAACGTAATTGGTATTGCTGGTAGTGATGAAAAAGTAGAAATGCTAAAATCTAAATTTGGTTTTGATCATGGTATTAACTACAAAACTACCGAAAACATGAAAGAAGCTATTGAAAAAATAGCTCCGAATGGTGTTGACATTTATTTTGATAATGTTGGTGGTCCTATTTCTGATGCTGTTTTATTTAACATAAACCAATTAGCTCGTATTATTATCTGTGGTGCAATTTCGGTTTACAATAAAACAGAAACACCTATGAGTGTAAGTGTACAACCATTTTTAGTTAAAAACAGTGCTTTAATGCAAGGATTTATAGTATCTAATTATGTTGCTAAATTTCCTGAAGCAATGAAACAGTTATCTACATGGTTAGGTGAAAATAAACTAAAATATAGTGAAACTATTGTTGAAGGGTTTGACAATACCCCACAAGCTTTTCTTGATATGATGAACGGGAAAAACAAAGGTAAAATGATAGTTAAGGCTTAAAAAATAAAACAATGAACAATTTTGAATTTAAAAATCCTACCAAAATTATTTTTGGTAAGAATACGATAGATAAAATAGCAACTGAAATTCCTAAAAATGCTAAAGTGTTACTACTTTACGGTGGCGGGAGTATTAAAAAAAATGGGATCTATGACCAAGTAAAAACTGCATTAGCAAAATTTGAAACTGTTGAGTTTGGAGGTATCCCTGCAAATCCGGAATATTCAATTTTGGTGGATGCTTTAAAAGTGATTAAAGATGAAAAAATCACCTATTTATTAGCTGTTGGTGGTGGTTCTGTAATTGATGGAACTAAGTTTTTATCAGCTGCCGCAGTTTACGAAGGGGATACTCCTTGGGATATTCTAACACAGAATATTAAAACTGAAAAAGGAATGCCTTTTGGTACCGTGTTAACGTTACCAGCTACAGGATCAGAAATGAATTCTGGTGCTGTAATTACAAGAAAAGAAACACAAGAGAAATTAGCTATGGGCGGACCAGGTTTATTCCCTGAGTTTTCAGTGCTAGATCCTCAAGTAATAGCTTCTATTCCTGAGCGCCAATTAGTAAATGGTATTACTGATGCTTTTACACATGTTTTAGAACAATACATGACATACCCTATTGGCGCCCTTTTACAAGATAGATTTGCTGAAAGTATTTTACAAACACTTATTGAAGTAGCTCCAAAAGTTTTAAAAGACACAACCGATTATAATGCTACTGCAAACTTTATGTGGAGTTGTACGATGGCTTTAAACGGATTAATTCAAAAAGGGGTTCCTACAGATTGGGCTGTGCATGCTATGGGTCATGAATTAACAGCACTATTTGGTATTGATCATGCACGTACTTTGGCCGTAATTGCACCTAGCCATTACAAGTTTAATTTTGAAGCTAAAAAAGAAAAATTAGCACAATATGCTGAACGTGTTTGGAATATTACTGAAGGTACTATTGATGATAAAGCTTACGCTGCAATTGAAAAAACAGAACACTTTTTTAATGAATTAGGTATTGATACAAAATTATCTGATTACACAAAAGAGTACGAAGGTACTGCTGAAAAAATAGCACAACGTTTTACTGATCGTGGATGGTTAGGTTTGGGTGAACACCAAACATTATCACCTGATAAGGTAGAGAAAATAGTTAAAATGGCATACTAGTTTAATTAGTCTGCAACTTATAAAAAACCCCTGTAAATAATTTACAGGGGTTTTATTTATTTTTATAGATTCACTTTTAGCTGATCTGTTTCCACAGGATAATCTGTATATCCTTCTTTTCCGGGAGTATAAAAGGTATCGTTATCCCAATCTGTTAAAGGTACATTGTATATAAATCTATCAACCAAATCAGGATTTGAAATAAATGGCTTCCCGTATGATACTAAATCTGCCTGTCCATTAAAAATTACCTCATTACCTGTTTCATAAGTAAATCCTGAATTAATCATCAAAGTACCATCATATAACGGTCTAAAATGCTTTGCAATGTTAGTAACTGCAAACGGAACTTCTGAAACATCTGTAAATGGTTCTGATAAGTGAATATATGATAAGTTATAATCGTTCAATTTCTTTATGATGTACTCAAAAGTTGGTATAGTTTCTTCATCCATAGTAATACCAAACATACCATGTAATGATGGATTGAACCTTGCACCTATTTTTTCTTCTGGAACAACTTCTTTAACAGCATCTAAAACCTCAAAGAAAAAACGCGCTCTATTTTCAATAGAACCACCATATTCATCGGTACGTTTATTTGATGTTGCATTAAAAAATTGATGAAATAAGTAACCATTTGAGGAATGAATTTCTATTCCATCAAAACCTGCTTCCATAGCATTTTTCCCCGCTTTCTTAAAGTCTTGTATAGTTCTTTTAATATCCTCCGTAGTCATCTCTTTAGGAGTAACGGTATCTTTAAAACCGTCTGGAGTATAAGATTGTGCATTCGGGTTTAATGCCGAAGGTGCCAGTGGTAATTCTCCATTATGGAAATCAGGGTGAGACATTCGACCTACATGCCATAATTGGATATATATTTTCCCGTTAGCATTATGTACTTTGTTTACAACTTTTTTCCAACCTTCTACCTGTTTTTTCGTATGAATACCGGGCGTGTTTACGTAACCTACGGCTTCTTCTGATACTTGTGAGCCTTCTGTAATTATTAAACCTGCAGATGCTCTTTGGGCGTAATATTCACCCTGTAGCTCCTCCGTGGGAACTTTACCTTCATTGGCTGCTCTAGAACGTGTCATTGGCGCCATTACAATTCTATTTTTTAAAATGATATCATTTAATTGATATGCTTCAAATATTCTATCTTTCATAACTCTTTATTTTTTTATATAAATTTATGGCTTTATGTACTATAAAATTAGCACATATAATATATTGTTGTAACTCAAACCACTGTTCATTGTATCTTTCAAAACTGTAATGAAAAAACACTTACATTTTAAATTATTTAAACCCTTTGGAGTTCTGAGTCAGTTTACATCTAATGATGCTAAAGAGTCTCGTAACAAACGCTTTCTAGGTGAATTGTTTGATTTTCCTGAAGAAATTATGCCTGTCGGTCGTTTAGATGAAAAATCGGAAGGCTTATTATTGTTAACAACCGATGGAAAATTAAGTGATACCATCAATCAATCTGGAGTTGAGAAAGAATATTTTGCGCAATTAGATGGCGTAATTACAATTGAAGCCATTTTAGAGCTACAAAAAGGTGTTGAGATAGGTTTTGCCGGCAAAAAATACCAAACAAAACCATGTATTGTAACAAAAATAGAAAATCCTAAATTTTCTGAGCCAGATAAAAAACTACGAATTGGAACTCACAGACCTAATTCATGGATTAGTATAACCATTACTGAAGGTAAGTTTAGACAAGTTAGAAAAATGACTGCTAAAGTGGGTTTCCCTACACTACGATTAGTACGAGTAAGAATAGGTAATATCACTCTAGAAAACATGAAACCTAATAGTATTAAAAAGTTAGATAACTTATTATAACTAAATATTCTTATTTCTTACTTTTCCTCTAAACCTAGCAAAGAGCACTAGCTTTTTCTTTGAATTAATAAAAAACACACCTGTTAGTAATATAACAGCAGCTAAAATAGATTGTTTGGTAATATTCTCATCTAAAATATACCAACCTAATAATAATGCAATTACAGGATTTACATAACTAGAAGTTGCTACTTTTTCTGGTGAAACTGTTTTCAATAAAAAATTGAATGCTGTAAAAGCAACGATACTCCCTAAAAGAATTAGCATACTCATGGAGATTTGTACTGGAGTTGACCAAGTTAGTGGTGATGACCATTGCTCGCCTAAAATAAAACTAACACACAAAAGCGTTATTCCTGCTGTGACCATTTGGTAAGCCGTATTTACTAAGTAACTAGGTGTTAAATCTGCTCTACCCACAAACAAACTACCAAAAGACCAACCTAAAACACATAAAAATATAATAGCCATTCCTAATAAGGATTCGTCACTTTGAGTAATTTGATTTTGGCTTACAAGTAAATAAATGCCTATTATTCCTAAAAAAACACCTACTAATGACATAGGTTGAATTTTTTTACCATCTATTATCCGCATTAAAATAAGTACAATAAGCGGCATAGAGGCAACTTCAAGAGCCGCAAAACCACTATCTACATATTTTAATCCCCAAACAAAAACACCATTTCCAAAAGTCAAAAATAAAAACCCTACAATAACACAATTTCTTAATTGTTTTACAGAAATTTTAAGGGAAATTTTCATCACTTTACAGATGCCAAAAATAAGTGTGCCAGCAGTAATAAACCTTATAGAAGCTAACATATAAGCAGGGAGTTCTGTCACTGCTATTTTGTTCATTAAATAAGTAGACCCCCAAATAACATAAATAGCAAAAAATGCAAGAATTATAAGAATTGTTTGAGAAGATTTTGCCATAATTCAACTGCTTTTAAGTTCTATACAAGATTAAGAATAAGTTTTTTAAAATGTAATATTTAAGGCTTTTATTGTTTGTGTTAATTTAAATCTTATTAAAAAAATGTTTTTTACTAAGATTTAAAAACAAAAAAGCCTGCAATTTTTTATTGCAGGCTTTGTATAGTATAGAAACAAATTACTAAGCTTCTTGAAGGTTCTTTTTTGATTTACGGTATAAATAGCTATTAAAAATACTACGCTTCGCAAAACGGTATTGTTTTGGTGAGTTGATCAATTTAACATAAATGTTTTTAGGAACTCCAAAATACTCATAAGTACTACCATCTAAAAAAGTGATTTCTAGTAACAATCCTTTATGTTGAAAGTCTAAAATACCAGATGTAGTTGTTAATGCTGTATATTCTTCTAAATTAGCTTCTTTAGTTTCAGGAGCAATACTTACCAAAAAATGATAACCATCAATAATTTGTCTACTTTTTAGTTCTGCAGCTTCTTTTTGCTCATCTCCATCTTGAAATTTATCTGGGTGCCATTGTTTAACTAAACCACGGTAAGTAGATTTTAATTCTTTTAAATTTATTTCCTTTTCTACAGAAAATAACTTCTTATATTCTTTAATACGTTTCATCTTGCTAACTTTTTCTAAATCAGCCGCAAAACTACATTTTTTTAATTGATTTTGAGTTAGTTTTTGTTTTTGTTTCAAACAAAATATTACTAAAAAACTATAATGTTAAAAAGGCTTGAAAAATGTATTTTAACGTAAAATTATGTTTTGTATCTAATAAAGTAACAAATTAACATTTATAAGTCTCATATTGCTTTCAACTAATCAATTCAGAAAAATATTATGAGAAAATCTTTATTTTTATTTATCGTTTTAGTAGTTACAATTACCATAGCTGCAAATACAATTTAATTAAAAACTATAAAAGAATATTCATAAAATATTTAAATTCAAGTATCCAACTAATTAAAAAAGACCGACAATTAATATTGTCGGTCTTTTTAATATATCACTATTTTGATATGTTTACTTATGCTATAGAAACTAATTCTAAATCAAAAATTAGTTCTTGTCCTGCTAATGGATGATTAGCATCAATAATAATATGATCTTCATTTACAGCCGCTACTTTAAGTTGACGTTCTGTTCCATCAGAATTTTTAGCCATAAGTGCCATTCCTACTTCTGGTTTAATTTCTTCTGGTAAATCAGTCAATGGAACTTTCTGAAAAAATTCTTCATTTACTGGTCCGTATGCTTCTTCTACTGGAATAACAATAGTTTTTTTATCGTTAACAGCCATATCTATTAAGCCATTTTCAAATCCTGCGATTAAGCTTTTTTGACCTAATGTCACCTTTAAAGGTTCTCTTTCGGCTGAACTATCAAAAATTTGACCATCTTTTAATTTTCCTGTGTAATGAACTTCTACCGTGTCATTTTCTTTAACCTTACTCATAATTGTACTATTTGTAGTTATCAATTCGTATAATTATTGCAAACTTATGGCTTGTAAAATAGCTTAACGAATAAGTTGCTATTTATTATTGACGTATTTGCATAAAAAAGGAAAAATCGGATAAAAAACTAAATTTTTACCCGATTTAATACATGTGAATTTAAAAATGTATAGAATAGTATTATAAATACTCTTTTTTTAAAGTAGCAACATCTACAAGTAATTGCTTCATTGATGCGCGGTTTAAACTATTGTAAATACCACGAATATGTTTTTCTTTATCAATCAATAAGAAGTTTTCTGAATGTAAAAAATCATTTATATCCTTGGGAACACCTAAATCATTTTCTACAAAATATTGATTACGACCTAAATCATAAATTTCAGTTTTATCACCAGTTACTAAATGCCATTTTTTAGCAATTATTCCTCGATCGTCTGCATAATCTTTCAAAACAGAGACAGAATCTATTGATGGTGTTACTGAATGTGATAAAAACAGTATTTCAGAGTCTTCAATATATTTATTTTGTAAACTTAACATACTCTCTGCCATTTTTGGGCAAATACCCGGACAGGTAGTAAAAAAGAAATCGGTTATATAAATCTTATCATTAAAAGTTTCTTGCGAAATTGTATCACCTAATTGATCTATTAATTTAAAATTTGGAATTTTATGAAATTCTTTTTCTTCGTCACTATTAGGTGTTAACCAATGTGGCGTAAAAGATTCATCTGAATAATAAGGTAAATACTCTACTCTACTTGTCTCTTCTTTTATAGGTGACACTTTTTTTATTTCGTTTTTACAACTAATAAAAAAAGTAATACCCATAAATAAAAACAAATACTGTAATTTAATTTCTTGTAACCACTTCATCTTTTAATTGATAACATAAATTAGACCGTTTTAAACCAAAAACTCTTCCGTTTTTGGCTTCGTAATTTACATATAAAGTACCATTTTTTAGCCAAGCTTTTTGCATTCCTTCTTCTCTTCCATTAACAAGGTTACGCAATTTCGCTAATTGCCCATTTGCATACCATCTTTTTTCAACACCTTCTTTTAAGCCATTTGCATAAGTAGAATTTTCTGAAAGAGCTCCGTTTTCCCACCATGTTCTATAGGTGCCAACTAAATTATTTTGATGGTAATTAAATGAAGCTCTTAAAACTCCATTTTCCGACCATCTTTGTGCTTTTCCTTGCCTTTTACCTTTATAAAAACCAATTTTTTCTATAACAGTACCATTTTCATGATATTTTAAAGAATATCCTTCAAAAGGTTTATTATCTAAATACCACTTACCTTCTATTTGATTTAAAAATAATTTCTTTTTATCTACTTCTATATTTGCAATTGCAACAGAATCATTAACAACTTCAATTGCTTTATTAGTAACAATTTTTGTTGTATTTTCTTGTTTACAACTATAAAAAATAATAGCTAGAAATAGTAATAAATTTATTTTTTTCATCTAAACTAAAGATTAATATCCTTGATATGGTCCTACAAATGCCAAATAAGAGTATCCATAAGAAGTTGGGACTGAATATTGTTCGTTAATTATATGATAATGATATTCTTCTTCTCCATCAGTATATTGAGTTGTTGAAGTATGACCTCCTGATTCATCTAAATCTGTAGGGTAATCATCTATAGCATCACATTTTCTTCCATAAAGAAAAACCCCATCTAATAAAATTCCTACCAATTCTGAATCGTCATCACTAACTGCAACTGGCTCTAAATGATAATGATAAACACCTGGTCCAATATGTGCACCTGTCCAATCAAGACTTAATGCAGCATCATCTAATGCTCCATTACCTTCTTGATCATTAAAAATTGATGCACCACTTACAGCAATACCAATAGTATCAAAATCTGTTGCAACAGAATTACCAGTTAAATCTGGTGTTGCATCAACAGTTATTGTTACTGCATTGTTATTAGAATATATAGTTGTTAGGTTTCCTTCTTCTCCAGTTCTAGCTACATCTGGCTCATCTAGATAAAGATCATCTCCTTCTCCCCAATAAACAGTTTCATGATTAGGCAAACCAGTAGTTTCAATAACCACATTTGAACCGTCTAAGTATATTGTTGTAGCATCTGTATCAAATGCTGCAAAAGCAGCGTGTAATTCGGTTACAGTCTCCTCTTCACTATCATCTGCATCATCTTCATCACTAACCGAATCACTACTGCATGAAAAAAATGCAACTGAAGTTGCTACTAATAACAACTTAAATGGTAAATGTTTATTTATTATTAGCTCTTTTCTCATCTTACTAAATATTTAATTTATTAATATTAATTTTTAAAAATTACTTTCTTGGTCCTTTTGGCTTAGGAGCATTTTCAAATTCTTCTTCTGTAATAAAACCATCTTCATCTGTATCTATTTCAGAAAACATGTCTTTTAATGGTCCTTCTACTTCATCTTCTGAAAGTTTACCATCTTCATTTGCATCCATTTTCTCAATTAACTGTTCAAATGTAGGTGGTGTTTTTTTATCTTGTGCATTAGTAAATGAAAATGCAAATAATGCTACTGCAAAGATTCCTAATTTAATTCCTTTATTAATCATAACTATTAATTTATTTTGATATTTATTCATACAAAATTGAGAAAAAGTTTTTCATTAAAAACCGAAAATCAACTAATTAAGAGTCATAATAAGTAAACTGTTAATTTTAATAAGTAAACTGTTAATTATGAACGGATAAACTACTCTAATTAGTATCTAATTTGAAATTATTTTACTTTTATTTGCAGTATGAAAGCATCAAAAAGATATTTATTTCAAGTTATATTATGGCTCGTTATTTGGCTCATAATATGGCATGTTGAGGGAGATAACAATAGTTTTATAGAAGCAAATTACACAGCATTTATAGCACAAATTATATTATTAGCAATTCTTATTTATTATGCTGCTCCAAAGCTTTTATTTAAAAAAAAATATATTGCATTTTTTAGTCTTATAATATGCGTTATATCACTAAGCTCATTAATTAACTCGAATGTGTTTTCTCAACCTGTTTTTAATCGTTCTATAAATCCTGATGAAGTAAATTCTGAAGGAATGAGACCCGAAGGAATGAGACCCGAAGGAATGAGACCCGAAGGAATGAGACCCGAAGGAATGAGACCCGAAGGAATGAGATCTGAAGGAATAGAACCTGGCAGAATGGATTTTGAAAAAGAAGATACTGCTCCTATGTTAAGACCTCTACCTCCTAATATAGTTGGACCTTCTCCTTTTTTTATTCATATATTACTACTTACAATGGCTATTGCTATAGGTACTTTTTTAGAAACATTAATTTTTGCACAAAAAAAAGAAGAAGAAACGGTTAAGAATATTAATGAAAAATTAGCTACTGAATTAAAACTACTAAAATCACAAATTAATCCGCATTTTTTATTCAATACTTTAAATAATATTTATGCACTATCTGCAATAAATACTCAAAAAACACAAGAAAGTATTAGTTATTTAGCAGACATGCTTAGGTATGTTTTGTATGAATGTGATCAACCAGAAGTATTGCTTACAAAAGAAATTAACTATATAGAAAACTATATAAAACTATTTACTGTAAAGAGCAGTAAAAAATATCCAATTACTACAAACTTTACTATTGAAGATACATCTGTAAAAATTGCTCCAATGCTTCTAATTCCATTCTTAGAAAATGCTTTAAAGCATGGAAATATTGAGCAAATTAAAGACGCCTTTTTAACTATTGATATTATTCAAAAAGAAAAGAAAATTATATTTAAAATAATAAATAGTAAGTCTAAAAAAATAGTAAGTAAAGATAACGTTGGAGGTATCGGATTAGAAAATGTTAAGAAAAGATTACGTATTTTGTATCCTGAAAAACATGAATTTTTTATTGAAGACAATAAAACATCATATAGTATTAGCCTAAAATTAATTTTAGAATGAAAAAATTAAAATGTTTAATTATTGATGACGAAGAATTAGCAAGAGCATTAATTAAAAGTTATGTTGCTGATGTTGATTTTTTGGAACTGAAAGGAGATTTTGAAAATCCGCTTGAAGCATTGCAAATACTTAAAAATGATAAAATTGATTTACTTTTTTTAGATATTCAAATGCCTGAAATTAAAGGAACTGAATTTGCTAAAATTGTTGGTTCAGAAACCAAAATAATTTTCACTACTGCTTATTCTGAATATGCATTAGAAGGTTATGAATTAAATATTGTTGATTACCTACTTAAACCAATAACTTTCACCCGTTTTTTAACTGCCGTACAAAAGGTAAATATTCTAAATAATGTACCGCACGAAGCAACAGATGAATACATCACTATAAAATCTGGTTACGATTTACATAAGGTTAAATACAGTGATATTAATTATATAAAAAGTGATAGTGAATATGTTACTTTTTATATAAATGGTAAAAAAATAATGAGTCTACAATCACTTAAATCGTTAGAAAAAACGATTCCGAGTGAGTTATTTATTAGAGTTCACCGTTCTTATATAGTAAATAAAAGTAAGGTTAGCTCACTTACGGGTAGAGATTTAGTTTTAAACGACAATAAAATACCTATAAGTGATAGCTATTATGATAAAGTAAAAGCAGAATTATTTTAAACAAAAAAGCAGTAAATTAAATTTACTGCTTTTTTGTTTCTTATAAATTTTATTCCTCTGGTGGATATCCATGAATTTCTTCAAAAACTTCATCAAAATTCTGACGTAAATAAATACTTAACTTAGATTTATAATCATCTTTTAACCATTTTAAAAAGTTAAAAGTACTTCTGCTAATACATTTTGCGTAACTAGCAATTCTATTATCAATATCTGAATCTAATATTTTAGATAATGCCAAAGCATCATAAACATCTTCACTATTTTCAATACAAATTTTTGCATGTTGTTCTATAGAACGTTCTAAAACAACTTTTGATGATTCTCCTTTAAAAGTTGCATCAGTATAAACCTGTTTAATATCAAAATAAACTTCTTCTGATTTTGCAAACTGAACACGAATTTCTTCGGGCATTTCATGTTTAAAATCACTTTCAATATCTTCATCACTCTGAAGACGTTCCATATAAAAGTTAGGAGATTTAAAAATCATCTGCCAATCTAAATCTGCTCCCCAAGGCCCAAATCTGTGGTAATTATTTCCTAAATCAATTACTTTAAATGATGATTTGTTATTTAAAATACGAGATCCCCTACCAATCATTTGATAATATAGCGTAAGTGATTTTGTTGCTCTGTTTAAAATAATCGTATCAATCGTTGGCTCATCAAAACCAGTAGTTAAAATACTTACTGATGTTAATACGGCATCTGGCGTTTCTTTAAACCATTGCAATATTTGCTTACGTTGTTTTTTTGTAGCTGTATTATCTAAATGCATTACAGGTAAACCTGCTGCTTTAAAAGTATAATATATTTGAATTGAAGTATTAATACCATTATTAAATATTAATGCTTTTTTTCCTTTTGAATGTTTTAAATATGCCTGCAACGTTTTATCAAGCATTGCTGGGCTTGTATATAAATCTTCAGAAGATTTTACGGTATAATCACCATTTGAACCAATTTCAAGAGAAGTAAGCCCCATATCATACTGAAAAACTTCAGCACGAGCCAAAAATTCATTTTCAATAAGCGAACCTATAGTTTCTCCTGTTATTAACTCATCATAATTATCTTTCATAGGAAGCTCTTTACTAGAGCTTAAAGGTGTTGCGGTAACACCTAATACAAATGATTTTTCAAAAAACTTAAATAATTTGGTAAATGAGTTGTAGTGTGCCTCATCAATAATTACCAAACCAATATCAGAAATGTCTAATTTATCATCATTTAAACGATTATTTAAGGTCTCTACCATTGCTACAAAGCAACTATACCTTTCTTGATCATCTAAATTAGCTTTACTATTTACTACTTTATTTGGCACTCCAAAACTAGTAAGCATGCCCGAAGTTTGATTACACAGTTCGACCCTGTGTGTCATTACCAAAACCTTTTTATTATGATTTTTAAGATATTGACGCACCATTTCAGAGAAAATAACTGTTTTCCCACCACCCGTTGGTAACTGGTAAAGTAAATGATAATTATCTGGTGCGGTATCGAACTTCTCAAATATTTTATTGATAGCTCCTTGCTGGTAACTATAAAGTTCCTTGTCTGTTTTTCTTTCTTGCAAGCCTATTGATGTCTCCGTCATATGAACCATTTCTATAATTACAAAATTAACCCCTTTTATAGGGGTTTACAAAAAAATAAGAACAAAAGTATCTGCTTTTTTTATTGTATATAAATAGAAATATTTATTAAAACTAAATGATAATTAGGCTTTTGCAAGCTTTCGTAATGCAACCCATTGTTTTAACATATCTCTTGAATCACATGCGGGATAACCCAACACTGTTTTTCCTGCAGGAATATCAGCCATCACACCAGAACCAGCCCCAACAGTAGCGCCAGAATGTATTGTTGTATGATCTTTTATTGATGCACTACCACCAATAACAACACCATCTCCTAGAGTTACTGAACCCGCCAAACCACTATGACCTGCCATAATACATGAACGTCCTAAGATAGAATTATGACCTATTTGAACTAAATTATCAATTTTTGAACCATCACCAATAGTCGTTGAACTAAACTTACCACGATCTACACAAGAATTTGATCCTATTTCAACACCATTACCAATAATAACATTTCCAATTTGAGGAATTTTAACTAATCCTCTACCATCTTCACTTGGTCTAAAACCAAAACCATCAGCCCCAATACTCACATTTAGATGAAAAATACAAAAATGCCCAATTTTAGTTCGTTCTCTAATTACTGTTCCTGACCAAATTGTACAATTCGAACCTATTACAGTATCATCCATAATAGTCACGTTTGGATATATTACCGTATTTTCTCCAATAATTACATTTTTACCAACATAGCTATTTGCACCAATTTTACAATCCTTACCTAAGTTTGCTGTTTTATGTATAACTGCCGTTGGGTGAATATCTTCTTCTAAAACAGGAAGTCCTGGGTCAAACATTTCTAAAATTTGAGCCATCGCTAAATCTGCATTCTTTACTCTAATCAATACACGATTTTCACCTGGTTCTAAAGCTATTTTTTGGTCAATTACAGCTACGCTACCTTTAGAAGTGTCCCAAAGTTTTGCATATTTTCTATTACCAACTATTGTAATATTATTTTCTGTAGCTTTTTCTAACTGTTCAGGAGCGGTAATTCTATGAGTGGTTTCCCCTACTATTTGTCCTTGTAAAATAGTATTAATCTCCTGTACAGTAAATGATTTCATTAGTTGATTTTAAAGTTTAAGTTATAATATTACTAATTATAACTGACTTTAATAGAAAATAATATAAAACCTATTTTCTTTTATTTCGTTTATTATAATTTTTATCTCCTTTTGTTTTAGGTTTCTTATATTTTTTGGCAATAATACGTTGGTATGAACCTCCTTGATTGGTTTTCTTATTTTTTTCCTTTTTTTCGTGAAAACTACCTGCTGAATTTAAGGTTTCCGAATCAGGGTTATCAGGCTCCAGAACTCTTGGGCGTTCTTCTGGTCTTAATTGTTCTGATATTTCAACATTCGCAGGCAATTCGTTAAATGGAATTTTATAGTCCATTAAATCTTCTATTGCATCTTTAGATGGCTCTTCTTTTTCTGTATAAAACAAAATAGAGTTACCTTGATGTTCTGCCCTACCTGTTCTACCAATACGGTGCATGTAGTTTTCAGGGTAATTAGGTGTGTCAAAGTTGATAACATGGGTAATTTTATCTAAATCTAAACCACGTGCCATTACATCTGTAGTAACCAAAATACGATTTTTTCCTTCATCAAACTGACGGATAGAACGCATTCTGTAATTTTGTGTTTTATTGGAGTGTATTAAGCAAGTCTCTCCTTTAAAAGTTTCATCTACAACTTCAAAAAGTGCATCGGCACTTCTTTTATTAGATACAAATACAAGTACTTTTTTATACTTGTCTTTATCTTTCAATAAACGAATTAGTAAATTTACTTTGGTATAAAAATTAGGAACCGCATAACATTCTTGAGCAATATTATCTAATGGTGTACCACTAACTGCTATTGATACTTTTTCTGGACCTGTAAAAAAATCATTAATCAAATTATCAACATCCGTAGTCATGGTCGCCGAAAACATAATATTTTGTCGTCTGGTCGGCAATAATTCGAATATATTGATTAGTTGAAAGCGAAAGCCTAAATCAAGCATTACATCAACTTCATCAATTACTAATTTTTTTATTTCTTTTAGTTTAACTGCTTTTGACAATGCTAAATCATACAAACGCCCAGGTGTTGCCACCAAAATATCAGTACCTTGAGCACATAATTGTTTTTGTGTATTTATATTAGTACCACCATACACACCTAAAACTCTAACGTTTATATACTTAGCAAAACTCTCAATATTTTCTACTACTTGAAGTACTAATTCACGTGTTGGCACTAAAACCAACACTCGAGGGTGTATCTGTTTAGAAAAACCTAATTCTTGCAATATTGGTAACATATAAGCCATGGTTTTACCGGTACCTGTTTGTGCTATACCGATAATGTCTTTACCTGACATTACTACAGAAAATGATTGCTCTTGAATAGGTGTTGGTTTATCAAAACCTAAATCTTCAATAGCGTAATTTAACTGTTTTTTTAAATTGAAATCTTCAAAAGAACTCATGTAATCTCTACTTTATTTTTGCAAAGATAATGCTATTCTAGTTGGCTATTGCAGTACTGAACAACATCCTTATCTTTACAGGATAAAAATAAAGTTTGCACATTAAAAACATACATAATAGCCCTTACGATTTAGATGCGCTGATAGAAACACATTCTGAGCTTAATGATTTTGTTTTTTTGAATGATTTTGGAACAAAAACAATAGATTTTTCTAATAATTTAGCTGTTTTACATCTAAATAAAGCTCTTTTAAAACATTTTTATAATGTAAAAAATTGGAATATTCCTAATGGATATTTATGCCCTCCTATACCTGGTAGAGCAGATTATTTACATCATATTAATGATTTACTTAATATTAAAACAACTGATAAAACTATAAGAGGTTTAGATATTGGTGTTGGCGCAAACTGTATTTATCCTATAATAGCAAGTCAATTATTCAATTGGAAAATGGTTGGAGCCGATATTAGTAAAATTGCTGTAATTAGTGCTAGAGAAAATAGTTCAACAACTAAAAAACTTAAAAAAAACATAGAAATTAGACATCAGCAATCTAATGCTGATATATTCAGTGGGGTTATTAAACCTGATGAATATTTCAATTTTACCATGTGCAACCCTCCTTTTCATAGTTCTGAAAAAGATGCTAACGCAGGCAATTTACGCAAACTCAAAAACCTTAATAATCAAAATAGTAGTAAACTAAATTTTGGAGGTCAAGCTAATGAATTATGGTGTAATGGCGGTGAAGCATTGTTTATAAAAAGAATGATTAAACAGAGTGTATTATTCAAAAAACAAGTTAGTTGGTTTACCTGTTTAGTATCAAAAAGTGAAAATTTAAAAAATATCTATAAACAGTTACATAAAGCCGGAGCTACTTATAAAACTGTAAATATGGAGCAGGGTAATAAAAAAAGTAGGTTTATTGCATGGCAATTTGTTGATTAATTGTAATTACTTCTTTTTAATACCCTTTAAAATTCCTGTAATTTTACATTCAATTAGAATATTAAATATGTCCTTAATAGAATACAAGCAACAATTGATTCCAACATTAAAAAAATATTTTGGATATGATAGTTTTAGACCACAACAAGAAGAAATTATCTCTTCGGTTTTAGAACAAAAAGACGGACTTGTAATCATGCCTACAGGTGGTGGTAAATCTATTTGTTTTCAATTACCATCTTTATTATTTCCAAAAACAACATTAGTTGTTTCTCCTTTAATAGCTTTAATGAAAGACCAAGTTGATGGTTGTAATGCTAATGGTATTCCTGCCGCATATTTTAATAGTAGTCAGTCAGCCGAAGAACAACAAAAAATTATTTCTAAAATTACTAAGGCTGAATTAAAACTTATTTATGTGGCACCTGAAAGCATGCCTGCTTTAGAAAATATTATAAATGAGCACTATATAAGTTGTATAGCTATTGATGAGGCTCATTGTATTTCATCTTGGGGACATGATTTTAGACCTTCATACCAACAATTAGGTTTTTTAAAAAAAACTTTGCCAAATACTCCAATAATTGCCTTAACAGCAACAGCCGATAAAGCTACCAGACAAGATATTGTTGAACAATTAGGTATTCCCCATGCTCAACATTTTATTACTTCTTTTGATAGAAAAAATATAAGTTTAACGGTTCGCCCTGCTGATGGTCGTGTAGATCAAATATTAAGTTTTATAGCTAAAAGACCAAATTCATCAGGTATTATTTATTGTTTAAGTAGAAAAACAACAGAACAATTAGTTAGCAAACTAAAAGCCAAAAGTTTAAAAGCTGAAGCATATCATGCTGGTTTAAGTTTTGATGAACGTAGCAAAGTTCAAGAAGATTTTATTTTTGATAAAACTAAAATTGTTTGCGCTACAGTTGCATTTGGTATGGGTATAGATAAGTCTAATGTCCGTTGGGTTATACATTATAATATGCCTAAGAATATTGAAGGCTATTACCAAGAAATTGGTCGTGCAGGGCGTGATGGTTTAAACTCTAACGCATTACTTTTCCATAGTTATGCCGATGTAATTCAGTTACGAAAATTTACAGAAGGCGCTACAAATCAAGACGTTCAAATAGCAAAATTAGAACGTATGAAACAATTTTCTGAAGCTACTACATGCCGAAGAAAAATATTGTTGAGTTATTTTGGTGAACTACTTGCAGAAAACTGCGGTAATTGTGATGTGTGTAAAAACCCTCCACGAGTTTTTGACGGAACTATTATTGCTCAAAAAGCACTTTCTACCATTGCCAGAATTAAAGAAATTGAGGCTATTGGTGTTGTTATTGACATATTAAGAGGTGCTAAAAATGCAACAATTATAGAAAAAGGTTTAGATAAAGTTAAAACTTATAATATTGGTCATGATATTTCATGGAAAGACTGGCAACATTATATTATTCAATTAATTAACCAAGGTATTCTTGAAATATCTTTTCAAAACCACAACGCATTAAAGTTAACAGAGTTTTCAAAAAATGTACTTTTTAATGGAGCTAAAGTTTCATTAACTAAACCTATTGAAATTATTGAGAAAATTGGAAACCCAAAAACCAAAACTACAAAAGCTAGAAAAAATGGCGGTTTATATGAGCGTTTGCGTCAATTACGTCAAAAAATTTCTTTGGAAGAAAACATCCCTGCATACTTAGTATTTAATGATGCTACATTACAAGAAATTGAAGCAGAAAGACCACAATCTGACACTGAATTTTTAGAAATTAGTGGTGTCGGTCAGCGTAAATTAGAGGTGTATGGTGATTTATTTATGAATGAAATTAAAGTTTTTAACGATGAGAAAAAAGCTAAAAAATCTGATACACATAAAGTAACTTACGAATTATACCAACAAGGTCTATCTATTGATGAAATAGCAGAAAAACGTGGTTTAAAATCACCTACTGTTTTCTCTCATATTGCAAAATTATATACTGAGGGAAAACCTATAAACATTTATGATTTTGTTTCTAAAAGTGAGGTTGAAGCTGTAAAAAAAGCCAAGGTTGAATTAGAAAATCCTCCTGCTCTAAAACCATATTTTGATCACTTTGAAGAACAATTAGATTATTTTAAAATTCGATTAGGACTTGCTGTAATTGAAAAAGAAGAAAAATAATATACTAAATAAAAAAGACTGCTAATTAGCAGTCTTTTTTATAAATTTTATACGAATACAAATACTTAAACCTTTTTGACACGAACGGCATTCATACCTTTCATACCTCTTTCAAGCTCAAACTGTACCATATTGTTTTCTATGATCTCTTCAAGACATCCGTTAATATGTACAAAGAATTTTTCTTGAGTTTCTGTATCTTTAATAAATCCGTAACCTTTAGAATCGTTGAAAAATTCAACCCTTCCTTTACGTACTGGATCTATTTCTTCGTCACTTTCTTCCTTTTTAGGTATACCAAGAACAATACTTTCCGCATCAACTTTTACTTTCTTTGTTGGATCTGGTGGAGTGTCAACTAAATGACCGTTTTCATCTACGTAAACAAACATGCTATCCTGCTCTCCACTTGATTTACGCATTTCTTTTTTCTTCGCTTTCTCTTCACGTTTTTTCAAACGCTTTTTTTCTCGTTCTTTTTTACCAAAGGTTTCTTGTGCTCTCGCCATTAAAAATATAAGTTTAAATTATTATTAGACTCGCTTGTGATAAGCCGTCGTGAAGTCATTGAATTTCAAAATAACTAAGATTAGTACCAACCCTTTGATTGACCTTTAATCTATACAGAAGTTACAATAACGGGTAGATATAAGAGTTCTTTACCCTTTTCTACTGATACAAAGATAGGTAGCTTTTTTTGATTTAAAAAAAAGTTTACGTAATGCTTGACAAATTAATGTGTATTTATTAACAAATAACAACTTTTTCTAATAAAAATAAAGCTTTT
Source organism: uncultured Cellulophaga sp. (assembly GCA_947496695.1). Classification (GTDB taxonomy): domain Bacteria; phylum Bacteroidota; class Bacteroidia; order Flavobacteriales; family Flavobacteriaceae; genus Cellulophaga. Next base: position 141,488 of record CANMEI010000004.1, read on the forward strand.
AGCAACTCAATATTTTTAAAAAAAATCTTACAAAATAATATTTAGGACTACAGAATCGTGTTACAAAATTAAGAAAATGTGAAATTATCCTTAATAAAATAACAATACGGCGATAATAAGTTGAATTACAACTAAATTTGCAATGTAAAACACAACATAATTTAAACGGCATCGTTTTAAAAAAATAACCATTAATAATTGTACGGATATGACATTTTTATCTCCACAAATTGAAGCATTAGCTAAACGAAAAAAAGAAAAATCATTAATTAAAAAAGAAAATTCTTGCGGTATTTTTCAAGACTACGGCAATGTTGAAACTATTGAAGAAACAAAAACAGAAATATAAGTAATAAAATTCAATTTCTATACTCTGATAAAAATTCAGAGTATAGATTTTTTTATGCTTATTTTAGACTTAACTTATTATTAAGTAATACACTTCTCTATTTTAGAAAACAGCACCACTACACTACTCTTCTTTTAAAAATTATTTCTTATGTTATTAAATTTTTGATGGCATAATTGTTGATTAAAGATATTGACATTAAAAAATAATAGATTTTATACTGAATTTATTATTAACAATGTTTAACAGAATATTCTTAAAACAATTATAATTTTACAGTCCAATTAGCGTTGTTACGCTTGAACATTAATTTTTATACTTATGAAATTGAATTTAAAATTGCCACTATATTTTTTAGCATTATTAACTATGTTTTCATGCGGAAATGCAGAAGATGATGTTTTTTTTAAATCTGGGAGTGATACCGACACTGATACTTCTAATGACTTAGGTGAAGGTGAAACTGTAGATGAATGCTTAGGTTTAGATGAAAGTGAACTTATATTATCTATACAAGATCAATACACAACATTACCTGGTAAAGTTTCTATATTCTTTAGAGTGTCAGATTCTGATGGAAACCCTGTTTCTGGATTAACTGCAGACGATTTCACTATTTATGAACAAGGGCAAAATGATGATTGTTTTAATACCATATCTGCTTCAGAATCTTATGCAAGAATATCATCAAACTCACAAATATTTAAAAACAACACCTATTTAGTTTTAGATTTAAGTAATAGCGTACTTAGTAGTAGCCTTGACGAATTAAAAACTGGATCAATCAGTTTTATTAATAATGTAATGCCTACAACTGAGAGTGAATCTACTCAAATGGCAATTTATTGGTTTGATGGGGAAGATGAATTACATTTATTAAATGAACTAACCTCTTCTATAGATGACCTTACTGCTGCTATTAATTCTATTACAGATGATATTAGCAGTGACCCTTCTACTGATTTATATGGAGCGGTAATTAAATCGACTGAAATTGCTGAAAGTTTTATTAGTGATACTGAAGATGATGAAATTATTGGAGCTGCATCAATAGTAATATTTACTGATGGTACTGATCAAGCTTCTAGATACACTGAAGAAGATGCTCTTGAAAAAGTTGCTGATGCCGATTTAAACATTTCATTTTTTACAATTGGTTTAGGAAGTGAAATTGATACTGAGGTATTACAAAGTATCGGGAAAACATCAAGCGTTTTTGCTAGCAATACAGCAGAATTAGAAGATACTTTTAATGACATCTCATTAATAGTATCTGAAAAAGCGAGTAGTTATTATCTTTTTGAATATTGTAGCCCTAAACGTGATGGTAGTGGCGACAATAATTTAGCTATTCAAGTAACTTACGGATCAAAACAAGGAGCTGTACAGACAGAATTTAACGCTGATGGCTTTACTGGCGGATGCGAATAAACAACAGATAATCAACAAATTAAAAGGCTACCTTTTTTAGGTAGCCTTTATTTTTTCACATTTAAACGTCTTTTTTAATCTTTTCGTCGTAGATAATAACCAAGAATAACAAATGATTATTTTGATTAACTAAAAAAATAAAAATGAAGAAATTATCCGTAATTGCAGTTTTATCTATCATGACATTGGCTTCATGTGTATCTAAGAAAAAATATGTGGCTTTAGAGTCTGACTTAAACGATACTAAAAGTAACTTAGTAAAAACACAAGTTGAAAAAGAAGAGTTAGAAGCTAAAATGTCTAAAATTGAAGCTAGAGTAACTGAGTACAATGAAAAAATCAATTCTCTAAAAGAAGTAAATGACTCTCAATATTCAAGCGTTGGCGATGTTGCTGTAATGAGCAATAATACTAAAGCAAAAATGAGAGAAACATTAACTAAAGTTGATCCTGCTCTTTTAGCAGATGCTACAACATTAGAAGATTCTATTAATGTTGCAATTTCACACAACTTAAAAGAATCTATTTCTGATGATGATAATGATGTAAACATCAACGTTGACAAAACAGTTGTTATGATTAACATTTCTGATAAATTATTATTCAACAGTGGTAGCTACAGAGTAAGCTCAAAAGCAAACAACATTTTACAGAAAATTGCCGATGTAATTAACTCTGAACCAAGTATGGAAGTTATGGTTGAAGGTCACACTGATTCTAGAACTATTAATACTGAAATGTTTCAAGATAACTGGGATTTAAGTGTAAAAAGAGCAACATCTGTTGTTAGAATATTACAAGACAAATACAATGTAGCTCCTGAAAAATTAATTGCTTCAGGAAGAAGTAGCTATATGCCTTTAGTTGATAACGATACTAAAGAAAATAGATCTAAAAACAGAAGAACTAAAATTATCATTATTCCTAACCTTGATAAATTCTTTGCTTTATTAGATTCTAATAACTAATATTAAAAAGGTTACTAAATTGATTTTTATTAAAGCGAGATGCCTATATAGCATCTCGCTTTTTTATTGTAACATTTTTTTATCTGAATATCATAGCATTTGAAAAATTGCCTTTCTTACTATTTATATCTATTAAAAAACCATTTATAACAGCATATTCTATTTCTCCATTCTTTTCAAGGTAAAACGTAGGGTTTATTCCAATGTTTAATCGTAGATCCGTTGGAATCTTAAACGTAGAGCTTACTATATTAATTGGAACTGGTGACGCTAAAGTTTCTTTCGGAATAGTATTTAATACGACATACAAGTAACCTTTTTTTAATAAATTATAAATATCAATAGTTGTTAATTCATTTATTGATGAAATTTTATTAGGATATAATTTTCCAGATTTTATGGTGTAGCCTGAGGCATCAAAAGTTTCATAACCATAATATGTAGATAAATCTCCTAGATCCATAATACGGCTACTATACCAAAAGTCTGAATGTTTCTTTTTATCAACCTCTAACCTTTGAATACCAATATCCATTTTGTATGTATTTCCTAAAAGTGGATAATTTGCATTTTCTATTTTAAGATCAAATAACTTTCTATCATTCTCAGGTATTGCTGTATAATCATCAATAGCAATATTTTTATAACTTTTATTTGAAATAGTATAAATAGCTGATAGAATAGAAACATAATTCAATTTTCTAATTTCTTGCTTTTCAGGATCGTTTTCGTAACCACCAGATTCAATTAAAATAGCACTTGTGCCCCATTTTTGAATATTATCACCAAAAGCTCTTGGCTCAAAATCATCATTATACCTACCTACTTGCCCCGGTGCGTATTTTTGAATAATTCGATTCATAAAAACAATGATTTTCATTGCATTGCCACGAACCTCATTTATATCTTTCTCATAATTATAAGCTGGTGCTAAATATGAAACTGTTGCGGGTTTAGCTGTTCTTTCTGCATTGTAATACTTACTCTGATCATGAAGATTAAAACCAAAGTCAGCATCAAGACTATCACGAATACGTTTTAATATTCGCCCTTCTGGCGATTGTAATTGCAAAGCATCTCTATTAATATCAATTCCTAAAGTATTTCTACGTTGAAAAACTTCAGCTCCATCAGGGTTTAACATGGGTAAAAAATGCAAACGTAAATTACTTAGTATCTCTTCTTTTTCAGTTGTAAAATCATCACTGTCTAAAAAATTTAAAATATCAAAAATTGCTTGTGTTGCTGTTGGCTCATCTCCATGCATTTGTGACCATAAAAATACATTTGTTTCTCCTGTTCCCAAACTTATTAATGAAATAGAACGACCTTCAATTGATTCTCCAACTTTTTTTACAGTAAAGCCAGTTTTGATTTTATAGTTATTAATTAATGGCTGAATATCATTGTGTTTTATCCTTCTTTTTGTCACAGACATTTCTTTATACTTACTATAAGTATCGTATAATAATGTGGTTATATCTTTTTGTTGTCCATAAAGAGAAAAAGAAAAAAAAAGTGTTACTAAGCTTAGTATAATTTTCATAAACTATTTTATATTATATTTTGGAATAGGTTTAAAATTCAATTCTTGAGTTCTTTTTCTAACTTTTTGCATAAAATCAACTCCTGGATCTGTTTTTTCTGTTCTGTAGCCATCATCTTTCTCTAACCAAAGTTCATGACCAACAAAATTGGTGTATTCATAATGACCTATTAAATAGTCAATATCATATATAGATTTCAAATAAGTAACCAACCAAACATTCGATTTTAATTGTGCTTTAGTCAAGGGTAGATCATCTGTACCACCAACATTTTCAATACCAATGGCACAATGGTTCAAACCTATTACATGCCTAGCCATAATAGTTTCGGGTAATAATTGATAAATAGTTCCATCTTGATCAATTAAAAATTGAGAAGAAACATTTAATCCGCTTACCGTATTTATATCTGGTCGCCAATTTGCTAATGTTGATTTATTAAATGCTTCAAAAGTTTTTTCAAATGTTGGAATAACTGTCCAATGAAGTACAATCATTTTAGGTATAATAGTTGGGTTTTCTTGTTCTAAACCATATCTATTATATAGATATTCTAAACTGAGTTGCTTTCGTGTTTCATCAAAAACTATAGGTTTATTAATGATCGCTTTTTTTGAACTACACGAAGTAAACAAAAAGAGCATACTAGCCAATAGTATAATTTTATTCATACAAAATAATTGAATTTGAACTTAAAATTACAAAATCAATCAAGACTATCTTTAACTGCTGAGCTATCTTTTATGGGCAAATAGAATATAGTCAATTTTTTACGCCCCCATTCTAAGGCCTTCTTTTTATCTTTTCCCATGAAAACATCAATTTTATTACGATGTTTAAAATGCATTTTATCTTTTACATAAAATGTATCTGGAAAAGTATCAATTCTAACCATCGTATTATACTTAAGTCCTTTAAGTAATAAATCACGTGAAACAGCGATAGCTTTCATACCTGGTTTTAGTGTATCTCCCCATGCTGCAATATTAGAATCAATATTGGTAGTTTGTGAAGGAAAAGTGTTATATGCAGTAACAGTTACGTTTAAAGGTTTCCAATCATGCAAATCTAATTTTTGTTTGTCTTGCTCCGCACAACAAATAAAAAAAAGAGAAAGTACAAAACATGATTTATACACCATAAAAATAACTTATTATTATATATTTCTTAATTAAATATACTCTTTTATAAAGTTAACCACAACTTTTAAGAACTTGACAACAATAGTTACGTGAGTTCATATATGAGAACTACATTTATAATGTAATTAAGAAATAATAATTTTTTTCATTTTCATATAGTGTTCTCGTTAGAAGAGCTTTGTTCGCAAGACAAAGCTCTTTTTTATTATAAAAAAATAATACTATTTTATATTTACAATCTGAGCATTATACATGAATATATCTTGCATACGTTCCATTCGTTCATCAAATTTAGTTGAAAACACTAAATACTGACATTTTTCAAGACTTTCAGGAGTTCTAATTAAATCAGAATATGCACTTGCTTTTACTAAAAACTCAGCATCTTCAACAATAAAAAGTTTTAGTTTAGCTAAATTGATTCCGTTTAGAAAGAATATTTTGTTCAACCGCTTTGGCGTTGCAATAACAATATCAACACCATCATAAATATCTGCTCTTTGGTCTTCTATACTTTGCTCGTCATAGGCACAATAAGTACGAATATCCATTCGTCTGGTAACTTTATCAAACTCATCTTTTAAATCAAGAGCGGCTTGTTTGTCTTTTACAAAAATTAAAGCTCTAGGAGCATCTTCAAAAGCTTTACATTCTAATTTTTGTAACGTAGCAATAACAATAGCCATAGTTTTACCAGCCCCATCAGGTGCTATACCATATAAACTTGCTCCTCCTTTTATTTTAGAGAGTACATTTTTCTGAAAAACTGTAGGTTCTGTAATTTTGACATTACTTAAAGCTTCTTTTAGTTCTGGATTTAATTTTTTAAACGACATATAAAGTTTTATTCATAATAATTATTAGCAAAACACACTATTTGAATGTACACCACATATTTATGCTTATTCACAACAATAGTTATAAAACAACGAACAACAGGTGTACTTTAGTAGTGTAATAAAAACGAATTAATTTTTTCATTTTCATATAGTGTTCTCGTAAAAAGACTTTTTCTTCATTGAAAAAGTCTTTTTCTATTTATGGCATAAATGCTACTACTAAGGAATCCATTTATTTTTTCCGAAATCTGGCTTACGCTTTTCTAAAAAGGCATTTCTACCCTCTTTAGCTTCATCAGTCATGTAAGCTAAACGCGTTGCTTCACCGGCAAAAACTTGTTGACCAACCATCCCATCATCAGTCAAATTCATAGCAAATTTTAGCATTTTTATTGATGTTGGAGATTTTTCTAAAATCTCTTGAGCCCACTGATAGGCAGTATCTTCTAACTCATCATGTGGAATAACAGCATTTACCATTCCCATTTCATAAGCTTCTTGCGCAGAGTAATTACGCCCTAAGAAGAAAATCTCTCTTGCTTTTTTCTGACCAACCATTTTAGCTAAGTAAGCAGAACCATAACCACCATCAAAACTGGTTACATCAGCATCTGTTTGTTTAAAAATAGCATGTTCTTTACTTGCCAAAGTTAAATCACAAACTACATGTAATGAGTGTCCGCCACCAACTGCCCAACCAGGAACTACAGCAATAACGGCTTTTGGCATAAAACGAATTAAACGCTGTACTTCTAAAATATTTAAACGGTGCATACCATCTTCACCAACATAACCTTGATGCCCCCTTGCCTTTTGATCGCCACCACTACAGAAAGAATAAATTCCGTCTTTAGTTGAAGGGCCTTCAGCAGAAAGTAATACTACTCCAATAGAGGTATCTTCTTGTGCATCATAAAAAGCTTGGTATAATTCACTTGTAGTTTTAGGTCTAAATGCATTTCTAACATTTGGCCTATTGAAAGCTATACGTGCAACGCCATTAGATTTTTTATAGGTTATATCTTCAAATTCTTTTACAGTTTCCCAATTAATATCGCTCATTGTATGTTTTATCTTTATCGGGTTAAAGATAAGTATTCAAAGGGTAAATACGAAGTTTGAACAATGAAGTTAAAAAGAATGTTATTTGTTTTTAGCTTCAATCCAACGAGACATGTATTTGGTACTTTGCATGGATTGATGCATTAGTAAGGAACCTGTAAAATTAGCATTTCTATGGTTTTGAAGATTCTTTTGCGTTTTATTGATGTAATTCACCAGTTTTTCGCCTAAAACAGATACATTATATTCTGTATTAATAACTTTAAAACCTCCTAGTTGTGCTTTTTTAAAAGCAACTTTATCAGTATATAATTGAATAGCCTTGTTTGCAAAATCAGTTTCGTTTTCAGCTACATAACCATCAAAGAAATTTTCTTTACTCATACCTTCTGCTCCTATTGACGTTGTGATACTAGGCGTTCCAAAACGCATGCCATCTAACAATTTTCCTTTCAACCCTGCACCAAAACGCAAGGGAGCTAAATTAATTCTGGTAGTAGTAAAAGTTTCTTTTAAATTCTCCGTAAAACCTTCAACATAAAAACCTTCGTTAGGTTTATGCATTTGCATAATTTGTTGTGGTAGATAAGAGCCATAAATATGTAAATTAACTATTGGAAGCTGTTTTCTAATTAATGGCCAAATCATTTTTTTTAACCATAGAACAGCATCAACATTAGGTGCATGTTTGCCATTACCAATACATATAAAATCTTTTCTAGTTTCAAATGTTGAAAGTTCTTGAATTTCTATCTCAGAAATAGAGTTTTCAATAAAAGGCAAATGCAGTAGCAAACTTAAATCTAGTTTTACATGTTCTTGTAACAGTTGCATTTCTCTACTCGAAATAATTAATGAAATATCGCACCTATATATACTCGCAATTTCTCTTTTTGTAATATCGTTTTGCAACCATTGATCAATTGAAAAAGGAATATTTTTTTTGAATAATTGTAATCTTACTGTTCTTAAACTATGTAAATCTTCAGTATCAAGAATCCGTAATGCATTTGGCACATTTTCAGCAATACGCCAACCAAACTGTTCCTCTGTTAAAAAGCGATCAAAAACAACAATATTCGGTTGTAATTCTTTTATAAAAAGATCAAAACTAGCATCATTTAACTTGATACTTGCTTTAAAAATTCCTAATTTTTCTAAATCAAAAGAAAACTCAGATGGTGTTGCTGTGCTCGCAAATGTAATTTGATAATTGTTAGCCTTAAATACCCTAATTAACTGTTTTATACGAGAGCCAGCTGCTGTAGTTGGTTCTGGCCAATTAACACCAATAAAAAGTATTTTTTGCATTTTAATTTTTTACAATTTATCGGAGAATTTCTGAGAGATTTTTAAACGTAATTTACGCTCATAATCTTCAGCCAACCACTCTTTATAGTTTTTAGTATTATTCATTATACAATAAGAATACAAGCGTACTCTATATTCTATTTCATCTTTCAATTGTTTAGCTAAAATACGGGCATCAAAAACATCTTCACTATTTTCAAAACAAATTTTCGCATGCTGATTAATACTTTTTTCTAATACTAGTTTAGATTTTTTACCTGCTGAAAATACTTTTTTGTATTCTGCTTTTACATCAAACTCTAATGAATCAGAATTTGAAAATTGCGCCTTTAAATCATCAGGCATTTCGTAAACAAAATTTCGTTCTATTTCTTCATCATTCTTTATATTTTCTAAATAAAAATCTGGAAATAAGAAAATTTCTTTCCAATCTATAGGCGCATCCCACATACCAAAACGTGCTACATTATTACCCATATCAAGTACCGTAAACTTGTCTTTATTAGGTAAAATACGAGACCCTCTACCAATCATTTGAAAATACAAAGTCAATGATTTTGTTGCTCTATTTAAAATAATTGTTTCAACCGTTGGTTCATCAAAACCCGTAGTTAAAATACTAACTGAGGTTAATATAGCACCAGGAGTTTCAGAAAACCATTTTAATATTTCTTTACGCTCAGTGGCATTATTTTTATTATCTAAATGACGAATATTATACCCTGCTTTTTTAAAAGTTTCATAAACATAAATAGAAGTATTTATACCGTTATTAAAAATTAACGTTTTAGTGCCTTTAGCAATATCTTCATAAGCTGAAACCAACTTACTCAACATACTAAAATTACCATATAATTCTTCTGATGATTTTACTGTATAATCACCGCCAACACCTAATTTTAAAGTTTTTAAACTAACATCGCGGTTATAAACTTCAGCTTTGGCTAAAAAATTCTTGTCTATTAATGATTGTATTGATTCCCCAATAATAAGTTTCTTGTAGTTATCCTTCATAGGAAGTTTAACATTAGAACTTAAAGGTGTTGCTGTAACGCCTAAAATAATGGAATTTTCAAAAAATTTGAATAGCTTACGGAATGAGTTGTAATGTGCTTCATCAATAATTACAAGGCCAATATTATTAATTTCAACTTTTTCTTCCTGTAACCTATTGTTAAGAGTTTCTACCATGGCTACAAAACACATGTACTCATCTTGGTCTTTTAACTCTTTAACCTCACTGTTTATAATTTTGTTTTTTACTCCAAAACCATTCAGCATTCTAGAAGTTTGCGCTCCTAACTCTATTCTATGTGTAAGTACTACAACCTTTTTACCTCGCTCTCTAATAAAACGACGAGCAATTTCAGAAAAAACTACCGTTTTACCTCCTCCTGTAGGCAATTGGTATAACAAATTTACATCATCATTAGATTCATTAAAATATTTAAAAATTTTATCTAAATCTTTCTGTTGATAATCGTAAAGCTTCTTTTCTTTAATATTTTTCTGCAATTTAGGACGCCCTTTTAGTTAACTTTTATTAATCGATTTTATCTTAATAAGAATCGAAAAATGCCAATTTTACAAAACTAGCAGCTTTTTAAGCTTAAAAGAAATATTAGGTGTTTAAATATTAAAAAATGATTATTCTATTTTATCAAGCGATCTTGAAAAGTCTTCAAAATTTGGCCATTTTTGGGTTTCTACATCATTATAAATAGCCACAATACGGTTTTTAAAATCTGATAATAATCCATTTTGAGAAATATATACAACTGCCTGATCAAAAGAGTTTAGCATGCTTTTATAGAAAGTATCAGCTACTTTTTTTTCTAAAGAAAATGATTGTGCAATTTCTATATTATACAGCATAACATCGGCAATCAAATGAGCTTCAACACCTAATTTTAAAAAATGCTTTATGTATTTTTGCGCAACAGACCTACGCATTCTTGCACGTTTTCTTTTCAGTGGATAATATTCATTTGAAATTTTCACTTTAGCATCTTGAATTAGTTTATCTTCCTTAGGATTAAAAATAAAATTATAATATTCTTTTACTAACGGAAACCTATCATAAAGGTCCAATAATTGCAACTCTAATTCTTTTTTTGGTAGTTCAGAAACATACTCTTTTAATGCTCTTTTGCTCATAATTACAAAGATAAAGTTAAATGAAATATTATAGGCATTTCTTGCAATCTCATAATATTCTCACAAAAAAACCTCTTTTTTACATGTTTTCTTTGAAAAGTCAATAAAAAAATGTATTATGTAACTTCGAACAATAAACACATATATGAGGCAACTAAAGATAATTAAGCAGGTAACCAATAGAGAATCAAAATCATTAGATAAGTACCTGCAAGATATCAGTAAAATCGATTTAATTACAGCAAATGAAGAAGTTGACTTAGCACAGCGAATTAGAGAAGGAGATCAAGTTGCTTTAGAAAAATTAACCACTGCAAATTTAAGATTCGTAGTTTCAGTAGCTAAACAATATCAAAATCAAGGTTTAACATTACCAGATTTAATTAATGAAGGAAATGTTGGTTTAGTAAAGGCCGCAAAGCGTTTTGATGAAACTCGTGGTTTTAAATTTATATCTTATGCTGTTTGGTGGATTAGACAATCCATTTTACAGGCGTTAGCAGAACAATCACGTATTGTTAGATTGCCATTAAATAAAATTGGATCTATCAATAAAATTAAGAAGGCATTTTCGTACTTAGAACAAGCTCATGAAAGACCTCCTTCTGCTGAAGAAATTGCAAAAGAATTAGAAATGACAGTTGGAGAGGTACAACAATCTCTTAAAAATACAGGTAGACACGTATCAATGGATGCGCCACTTAAAGAAGGTGAAGATTCTAACTTATATAATGTAATTGGTTCTGGAGAATCTCCTAACCCAGATAAAACATTGCTACAACAATCTCTTAATATTGAAATTAATAGAGCTTTAGAAACACTTTCACAACGTGAAGCTGATGTTGTTAAATTATATTACGGTATTGGCGATCAACATTCTATGACTCTTGAAGAAATAGGTCAGACTTTTGATTTAACTCGAGAGCGTGTACGTCAAATTAGAGAAAAAGCAATTAGAAAATTAAAACATAATTCTAGAAGTAAAATTTTGAAAACTTATTTAGGTTAAAATTCTTAATAATTTTTAAAAATAAAACTTATAAAAAAGGCTCACATATGTGAGCCTTTTTTATTATTTACGAACCACTAAGTTCATTTATATTATAGTTTCCTAAAATTTCATTTAAACTATTAATGAAATTTACATACGCTGTGTTGTCATTTTTGTTTGCCATGATATTTATTTTATGGGATGGATGGGTTTCCTAGAAAAAATCTAATTCAATTAAATCATTTAAACTTAAAATTTCATTTAAATCTTGTAAGAAGGTTAGGTATTCTTCTCCGTAAGTGTCGTATAACATAATATTGTAAGATTTGGTTAAATTATATTATAAATATATTTGAAGAAAACAGTTTCTACAAGATAATGTGGTGTAACATTCAAAAACTGTTGTAAAACAAAATTAAGTATTAGTGTAACTTAATTTATATTAATATAAACAACAATAAAGTCATAATTCTTTACTTAACACACCTTCATATTTATATTAAAAGCAGTTTTTATAACTGAAAAATAATAGCGGAAATACTGCTATTATTTTTAAATACTCCTTATTAAATTTGAAAAATATATTTATTGAAAAAAATTAAAAAGTAGACAATTTACAGAATAAGAAAACACTAATTTCTTTAAGATTATTATACAATTAATTACTTTTTATTTTATTTATATAATTATCTATAGCATTTTCTACTATTGAATATTCACGTAAAAAACAATCATATAAAAAATTTAAATATTTTAAATCTTGCTCTTCTTCTTTACAAATGACATTCATTTGCTCAACTATACGTAACAAACTAAAGGTTTTCATCATTTTCAACCCTGCTTTAATTTTATGAGTGTTAAAACGAACTCCTTCAAAATTTGATTCTTTTAAATCTACTTTTGTTTTACCTATAAACTCAATAGCATTGTTTTTGTACAAACTCACTAATTCTTCTAATACTTCAATATCTCCAAAATATTCTTTTAAAACATTTGAGAAATCAATATCTGACTTATCTTCTTCACTAATTTTTGATACTACTGGTATTGAAATCAAACTACTTACGGTATTTAAATGGTTAATTTTCGATGTTAGTTTTATTAGTAATTTTTTTGAATCAAATGGTTTTAATATATAATCATTAATCCCGCTCTCTGCACATAATTTTTTATCCTTTATAGTAAAATCGGCAGTTAACGCAATAATTGGAATTGTGTTTATACGGCTACTCTTATTACCTCTTATTTTTTTAGATACCTCAAAACCACTAATTTCTGGCATTCTTAAATCCATTAGAATTAAGTCTATTTTTTTATTTTCTAAAACTTGAAATCCATATTCAATATTGTCAGTCACATAACATGTACAGCCCCAATTTTCTAATCTATTCTTGATCAATTTTTGGTTTAGTATATTATCTTCAAAAACAAGAAAACTCATTTTTTTTATTTTCTTTTGATACTCTTTATACTCATCTATTGAAATTGAAGAATCTTCTAAAGTCTCATATGCACTTACTTTGTATGGCATTGAAAAACTAAAAGTAGTACCTACACCTACTTTACTTTTTACAGATAAATCTCCTCCTAAAGATTGAACAGTATGTTTTACAATACTCAAACCTAAACCTGTACCTCCATAATTTTTTTGAGTGTCAGTTTCAGCCTGTTGATAATAATCAAAAATATTTTTTAAATTATTATTTGCAATACCAATACCTGTATCTTTTACCTTAAAATCTAACACTAAATTATCTTCCTCAAGACTATTTAAATTAACGATCAATTCTACACTACCTTCTTTAACAAATTTTATAGCATTACCTATAAGGTTTAATAAAATTTGTGAAAGTTTAGAAGGATCACCTTTTAAAATTTTAGGAATTTGTTTTCCAATAGATACACTAAAGCGAACCTTAGGATCTACTATTAAAGTTTCACACAAATAGGAAATATCTGTTATTAAATTGGTGAGATTAAAATCTACACTTTCAAAATGCGTTTTGCCTGAACTTAGCTTAGAGTATTCTAAAAGTTCATTTATTATATTTAATAAATTATTTGAGGCACTTTTTATAGCATCAACATGAGAATGTTGAGCTTTTGACAGTTTTTCTTCAGATAATAATTCTGTAAAGCCAATTATACCATTTAGCGGAGTTCTAATCTCATGGCTTACTTTAGCAATTAGCATTTCTTGAGAATTATTATCTCTATTAGGCTGATTACTTTTATTTTTGATAGACTTCCCTCCTCTTAACGATGCTGATTTTTCATCTAAATTATCCCCAAAGGATTTTATAGATTTCTCTAACTTAGCAATCTCTGTAGAGCTTAACTCATCAAAAGAAAAGTCATTTAGTTTTAACTCTAAATCTGATAGATAAGAAAGTAGTTCAGTCGAATTCAATTTTATAATGGTATTTAATTATATCATTATAAAATTGCCATAAACTAGCTAGTCAAACAATAAAATGTTACCTAAAAGTCTATTTATGTTGTAAAAACATATATAAATGAAGTGTAAACACTGTAAATATATTTTATAAACAAAGGAACTGTAGTAGCTAAGTAATATTATTTAAAACTAAAATTATAGAACTAAAAATTAATAGAACTAAAACTATTACTTTTCTTGAGAAGCTAAACGATCTTTAACATACTCAATTTTTGTTTTACCATGTGATAATGGCTTTCCATTTTCACCTAAGTTAACCATTATAATATTATCAACGGTAACAATAGTTTCATGAGTCATTTTATTACGCACTTCACAATTTAATGTAAGAGAAGATTTTCCAAAAGACACCACCTCAATACCTATTTCAACAATATCACCTTTTACAGCGCTACTCATAAAGTTAATTTCAGACATATATTTAGTTACAACCTTTTTACTCTCAAGTTGTATTATACTATATAACGCCGCTTCTTCATCTATCCAAGCTAATACCCTACCACCAAAAAGAGTTTCGTTAGCATTTAAATCTTCTGGTTTTACCCATTTTCTAGTATGAAATCGCATAATTTTTAAATTTAAAAAACAAAATTAGTAAAGATTTTCATTGAAAAATAATTATTAAGGCATATCATTCATCATTTTTTGAATATGAAAAATGCCTCCTTATTAATTATTGAATTTGACAATATTTAACTACTAATATAAGTAAGTTACCAATGTATTATGAATACCTAATAAAAATGTTTATAAACTCGTTAAGAACTATTTTCTGTATAATTAAAAACAGTATTTGAATTATTTATCTTTAAAAAAAATGCACTCATGAATGAACGATCACATAGTATTTTAAAAATAAGACCTGAAATTGGCTCCGCTTTAATTAAAGATAATATGAGTACTGACGAGTATTTTCAAAACAAAACCTTACGACCTGTTTTAAAATTACAAAACCCATTATTATTAAATGTATTTAAAAATTACATTTTAAAACATAAAGATAAATTTTACACATTGTCATTAGAAAAAAGGTTTGAATATATTGAAAATGCTATTCAAAAAGATATAAAATTCAGAAACTCATTAAAAGGTATTATTATTGGCCTTTTTACAGTTGAAGAATACGAATTGTATATTGCAAATTCATCAGCATTAAATAAACGTATGATGAATATGGTTGTAGAACGTTTAAAAGATCAAATTCAAGTTTTTGAAAAAGAGTCTACTTTATTAATCTAAAAGCGATTCGCCATTTAAATCTGTAGTTAATATATCACTCATTAGATCAAAAAAAGGTCTTACTGCTATAAATGAACTTATAATTTTTTTTGAAAAATTTGGTGATGTAACTTCTTTATCCGTAAACTTTTTACCAAAAATAAATTGTTTTTTCCTTATTAGATCAATGTCTTTGTGTTCTTTATCAAAACCTTTTGGCGATGTTTTTAATTCATCACCTGTAATAGACCCCCAAACTTTTTTAAATGAAGGTTCATTAATAACACTTCTAAATTCTTCTGCATCTAATTCTAACTCTTTTCTGATACGTAATAAATCCTCTTTATTAGGCTCCCAAAAACCTACACCAATAAAACTGTCATTAGGTTTTAACCTAATATAATAACCACCCCTTAACTTTGCTCCACTCCTGGTAAATGAACCTGATAAATGTGTTTTATAAGGTGTCTTATCTTTTGAAAAACGTACGTCACGATAAATACGAAACATTTTAAATTTTTCAATTTCATCACTAACATTCAACCCTTCTAAAATAACTCTAAAAAAATCTTTAACTATCGCTTGATGTTCTTTAAACGTAGATTTATGCTCATCAAACCACTCTCTATTATTATTTGCTTCTAAATCTTTTAAGAAATTTAACGTCTCTTGTGTTAGTACCATATTTGTATTCCGACTTAAAATTTAATATTTGTAACGAAAGTTAACCAAATTTTGTAAGTCTCTTTTAAAATAATGGTTAATTTTGAAACTAACAATTTAATACTATGGATTCAAAATTGATTATTGACAAAATAAATCAACACAAAAACCAGCCAAATTTAAGATTTCAATTAAAGGAAAAAGTTCAATTATTTACCGATAAGTTGTTTTATACACTTTTTGATATTGATACTCCTGTTGAAGAAAATTTAGCCATATTAGAAGCATTATTTGATGAACTTGTTGATTTAGGTTGTTGGGAAATTAATAAACCATGTAAGAAAGTTTGGGAAAGCTACGTTGTAAAACTTCCTGAAATATTAGAAAAATTAAATTTTGATGCAGAAGCATTTGTAAACTGCGACCCAGCTTCATCAACTATTGAAGAAGTATATATGGCATACCCTGGCTTTTATGCCATTGCAATATATAGGTTAGCTCATGAATTGTATACTGAAGGTTTTCCACTTGTACCTAGATTAATGACAGAATATGCTCACCGACAAACTGGTGTTGACATTAACCCTGGTGCACAAATAGGCAAATCATTTTTTATAGATCATGGTACCGGTGTTGTTATTGGTGAAGCAGCTATTATTATGGATAATGTTAGAATATACCAAGGTGTAACTCTTGGTGGTTTATATGTTGCTAAAAATTTACGAAAAACAAAAAGACATCCTACTATTGAAAATAATGTTACTATTTATGCCAATGCTACCATTTTAGGTGGAAAAACTACAATTGGCGCAAATAGCATAATTGGCGGTAATGCATTTATTACAGCATCTGTACCACCAAACTCAACAGTATATCACACATCAGAAATTAAAATAAAAACAGCTCCAGATGTCTCATAATATTATAGATTTAATTGGTAATACACCTTTAGTTGAATCTCTTGTTTTGAATACCAACCCCAATGTAAAATTATACTTTAAGCTAGAAGGTCAAAACCCTGGTGGTAGTGTAAAAGATAGAGCTGCTTTTAATATGATTAAAAGCGCTTTAGATCGAGGAGATATTACTAAAGAAAGTCAATTAATTGAAGCTACTAGTGGTAACACTGGTATCGCCTTAGCGATGATTGCAGGTATTTATGGTTTAAACATTGAGCTTGTAATGCCTGAAAATGCTACTATAGAACGTGTACAGACTATGCGTGCTTATGGTGCCAAAGTAACTTTAACTCCTAAAGATGTTGGAATTGAAGGTGCGAGAGATTATGCCGAAAATAAGGTTAAAAATGAAGGGTTTTACACACTAAATCAGTTTGGAAATGATGACAACTGGAAAGCACATTACAAAACTACTGGTCCTGAAATTTGGAACGATACTGAGCACAAAATAACTCATTTTGTCTCTTCAATGGGAACAACAGGCACAATAATGGGAACATCAACCTATTTAAAAGAACAAAGTGCAACAGTACAAATTGTAGGAGTACAACCTACCGATGATTCAAGTATTCCTGGTATTAGAAAATGGCCTGAAGAATATTTACCAAAAATATTTAATGCTACTAAAGTAGACCAAGTATTAGAAGTTAGTCAAGAAGAAGCTAATGCTATGACACTACGTTTAGCTAAAGAAGAAGGTATATTTGCAGGTATGAGCAGTGGTGGCGCAGCTGCAGCTGCTATTCGTTTGGCAAATACTTTAGAAAGTGGTGTTATTGTAAGTATTATTTGCGATCGTGGTGATCGCTATTTATCATCAGGTATTTTTGATAATTAATTTTATAACCATTTTTTTCTTTTAAAATAAATAAGCATTCCTATAAACATAGCAATCATAACACCCCAAACCATCGGGTATGCATGTTTGTAATGCAATTCTGGCATATTGTCAAAATTCATTCCGTAAACACCAGCAATAAAAGTTAACGGAATGAATATTGATGCCATAATGGTTAAAACCTTCATAACTTCGTTCATTTTATTACTAATATTACTCATATACATTTCCATTAAACTCATAGACATTTCTCTATAAATTTGTAGGCTTTCGTTTATTTCAACACAATGATCCTGAATATCTTTCAAGTATATTTTTGTGTCTTTAGATATTAATTTACTTTCAGAATCAACCAAACGACCTATTAATTCTCGCATTGGAAAAATATGCCTTCTAATTCTAAGTACTTCTTTTTTTAAATCTTGAATTCTTCGTGCAACATCAGGAGTTGGGTTATCATATACCTCCTCTTCTAAGTTCTCTATTTTTTGATTGATGCTTTCAAGAACAACAAAATAATTATCTACAATAGCATCTAACAAAGCAAAATACAGATAATCTGCCCCTCTAGTTCTTATTCTACCTGATTTCAATTTTATTCTTTCACGAACACCATTAAATACGTCATCTTTTAGTTCTTGAAAAACCAATACAGAAGTATCTAATAAGGTTAACGCCAAATGTTCGCTAACTATTTCTTGATTTTCATCTAAATACAACATTTTAAATACACCAAAAATATAATCTTCATATTCATCAATTTTTGGTCTTTGTTGAGGGTTTACAGCATCTTCTAATACGAGAGAATTTAAACCAAAATGTTTGCCTAAATTGTCAATATATTGTTCATCACTAATACCAATTACATCAATCCATGAAGTTTCAGAACGGTTTTTGAGTTTTACAATATCTTCAAAAGTATTAGGCAAAGCTACATCATATACATCTTGAGAATAATTGATAATTGAAACCAATGTTGCTGTGTTTTCACGTTGCCCCATGTACGTAACTGTACCTGGAGCTTTCCCCATTTTTTTATGTAATGTTGAAGTTTTTTTTATTTTAAATTTAGATTTTTTAATTGCCATATTTTAAATGTAAAAAATATTACTTAAAGTCAAGTTTATTTAATAATAAACCTGAACCCGGAGCAACATAAGGTAACTGCGTATCATTATCAAGAGCTAATGACTTTACAATATCATCTACACTAAGGTTACCTTTACCTACTTCAACTAACACCCCCATTAACATTCTTATTTGATAACGCATAAAACCTTCCCCGTTTACATGTAATGCGTATGTTTTTTCAGGAAAAAAACTAGCTGTAATTATAGTGTTTTCTTTTATCTCACATGATTTAATAGTTCTAACAAATTTTTTATTCTCACTTGCTCTTACTGTATAGGCCTTAAAATTGTGAGTGCCTTCAAACATTTTAGCAACAAATTTCATTTTTTCAAGGTCTAAATCATCTAAAAAGGTAACTAAACAAGGTGCGCAAAAAGGGTGACTTTTTTCTCCGTATGCAAATAGATAAACATATTCCTTTTCTTTAGTATGTTGAATTATATTAAATTTTTTTTCTGCTTTGGATACACTTAATATTCTTATATCAGGTGGTAAGTTAATATTAAATAGGTACAAAAACTCATCTAAATCTTCAATTGGATCTCCATCTAAATACAATTCAAAAGCAGCTTCCAATGCAGATACTTTTGCATCTGTTCTACCCGCTCCCAAAACTTTATACACCCTATCTTCTAAAACATATTTTAATGTTTTAGTAAGCATACCTTCTATAGTTTTTTGTCCAGGTTGTTTTTGCCATCCACTATACCTAAAACCCAAAAACTGAACTTTTGCTAGGTAATAATTTCTCTTTCTTTGCATCTATATATAAATCTAAAACAAAATACTATTAATATAAAAAATAGATTTAAGGAAATCTCTTAAAAATATAAGTACAGTTTATACAACATATTTAACACCGTTCTCAACAAAATCAGTATTTCAACGAAAAAATTAAATTATAAAAATAAGAGTGCGTTACTTTATAGCATTCGTTTCCCCTGAAAACAAACTAAATGATTTTTAAACTGATAATTATTAACTTAAAAAAAATCTTAATAACTTCAATAACACTATTAATAACTCTTAATATTTTTAGTTTTTATGGAATATATACTCACAAATTCTACTTACTAAAGTTTGATAATTATATATTTCCAGTATTATCAATAATACATTTTATTTATTTGTACGCCTTATGGTTCAAAACCAAAGAAAATGAACCGCCTGATGTACCCATGAGAAATACAGAATATATTCTTTATTTTGTTTCCTTGATCTATTTCTTTAAATTTTTAGAATCCATATATATATTATCAACTTATGATGATTTTAAAAACCATTATATACCTGATACATTTTTACCAATTGGAATATTATTAGTTATCCTTTACTTTTTCTTATTAGTAATTACACTAGTTGCTTTCTACTATAGAAAAGAGAAAATTGGAGCATTTAATTTTGAAGACTACAACAATATTGATTCTTGGAAATAAATAATTTTGTAAGGAAAATAGTATAGTTCGACTATTTTAAGAGTTTCTAAAATATTTACACTGATATATCAGATTAAAGTATGGGAAAACTAATTGCTATGAAATAAAAAGACTTTCCATTTCTGGAAAGTCTTTTTTATTAAGTATAATTTTTATTCTTAGTTAGAGGTACTTGTTTGTGTAACAGAGTATACACCACCTACAACATCAAGAGTAAATACAGGAATGTAGTCTTCATCTGTATTAACCGTAAATGTATAAGAACCACCATAAGTATTTCCTTCCTCATCTAAAAAATCAAATGTGACAACTTCAGAACTAACTCCATCATAATAATAATCTTGTAATTCTATTGTATATGTTCCATCTTCTAAAACATAATAATCAGATATGTAAATTGATTCTGAATTGCCTGAATTAGAAGAACTAGCAACTTGAGTTCGTGTTGCATCAAAAACTCTCAATTCAAACAAATCACTTTCAGTCTCCCAAGCAGCATCAATTCTAAAACCTTCACTAACTTCAGTAGTAGAAATTGCCATAACACTATTAGTTCCAACAACTACATCATCATTTTCAACCGCAGAAATGGTCAAATTAAAATCTTTTTCTTCAGCTGTTGTTATTGTATAATCATTTAAAGAAAGATAAATATATCCTTCTATTGACCCTGCAGGTATTATTACGTAATTATAGTTATAAAAACCAAAAGATGTATTATCTGATTCCGCCTCAAAATAAACTACAATATCTTCATTTAATGCATTACTCAACATAACATTAACAGCATAATAATAATTTTCTTCTATTTCAATTATTGTTTCTTCAAAAGATACAATAGCACTACCATCCGTAACGTCAATCTGTACAACACTATTTCCATCAACAGTTACAGAATTAGATAAGCCAGCCAAACTAACAACTATATTTTCAACACCACTCTCAAAAGTGTTATCTGAAATTACAGTTAAGTCAACAGTTCCTGTAGTAGAACCTGCTTCAAAATTTATCATAGAAGAACTCACAACATAATCTTCATCAAAAACTGCTGATCCGCTAAAATTAAGTTCTATAGAAGCGTCAACAGCTAATGCACTTTCTAATGTTGCTGTAATAGTTATAGTATCTTCATCACCTTCTAAGGCTGTTAAAGAACTTGCCATTAATGACACCTCAGTAGCTTCTATTTCTACTGGAACTTCTACAATAGTTTCAATTTCTTCGGTTTCAGTTTTTGTACATGAAAACAAAACAGATAACAAGGCTAAACATGTAATACTTTTCTTCATAATAATTGGTTAAAATTTAATCTAGTATGGTTTGGGTTATGACTTAACAAAACCAATAAATATTGATCTTATAAATTATAACAATGAATTACTTTAACACGTATAATCTTAATTTATTGTTAAGGTAATTTAAAAAAATAAAGAAAAAACAAAAGAGAGGATTTGAAATTTACATATCAAATCCTCTCTAAAAAACATATTCAACTGAAAATTAAATATTTATATTTAAATACCACTTATAAAACTACCGTACAAATCTTTAAATTGAAAACCTTCTTCAAACCTGTGTTTATTAAGTTTTTTATTTGCTACTAATCCCCACAACAAAATTTCTTTTAAAAAGTAAGAATCTTCTTTAGCCACTTCAGGCTGATATTCTTTAAGTATTTGAGATAATGCCGGAATTGAATCTAAAGCTCTCTTATACTCTTCATCTGTATACTCATCTAAAAGCTCAAAACCTTCGCCTTGAAAAAACCAATGGAGTAACTCATCATAAGGTGTATCTTCTCCTTTTTTCTCCAACTTATTAATTTTTGGAAAATACTCAGGAAATAATGTTTTTACAGCATCATCAATTAAAATTGCCGCTACACCATCTGCACCCTCCTGCTCACCTTCATATACCAATTCTATTTTACCGGTAATTGCAGGAATAACACCTAAAAAATCACTCAAGCGAACCATAGTTTTATCTGCTCCAGCTAATAACGCTCTACGTTCTGCTGTACTCAATAAATTTTCAAAAGCCGTAATACTTGTTCGAGCACTTACCCCACTTTTAGCATCTACATACTCACTATTTCTGGCCTCAAAACTTATTTGTTCAAGCAAATCTTTTGCTAAGTCAGGCACATAAACAGCATCACTTTGACGAAGATCTAATTTAGATTCTTGTTCTGTAATTTTGCGTGCCGTAGCTATATCTTCAGGGTAATGTGTTAAAATTTGAGAACCTATTCTATCTTTTAATGGTGTAACTATACTACCTCTATTGGTATAATCTTCAGGATTTGCTGTAAACACAAACTGTAAATCTAAAGGTAAACGTAATTTAAAACCACGTATTTGAATATCTCCTTCTTGCAGAATATTAAATAATGAAACCTGAATACGCGCCTGTAAATCTGGCAATTCATTAATTACAAAAATACAACGGTTAGCTCTTGGTATCATTCCAAAATGTATTACACGATCATCAGCATAAGACAATTTCAAGTTAGCAGCTTTAATTGGATCGACATCACCAATTAAATCTGCAACAGTAACGTCTGGTGTTGCCAATTTTTCATAAAAACGCTCATCACGATGCAACCAAGTAATTGGAGTGTTATCTCCATTTTCTTTAATTAATTCTATAGCATAACGAGACATTGGTATTAATGGATCATCATTTATCTCAGAACCAGAAACAATTGGAATATAATCATCTAACAAGTTAATCATTAAGCGAGCTAAACGAGTTTTTGCTTGTCCTCGCAAACCTAATAAGTTTATATTATGACGTGATAAAATTGCACGTTCTAATTGTGGAATTACAGAATTCTCATAACCCCATACACCCTCAAAAACTTCTTCTCCTAATTTTATGCGTTCTCTTAAATTATCTCTAAGTTCATCTTTAATACTTTTACTTTTATACCCTGAAGCTTTAAGTTCACCTAAGGTACTTATATTATTATAATTCAGTTTCATATATATTATTTTAAGTAGTATTACTGCACACTTTAACAGTAGTTAATTTTCTTTTTCTTACTTTAATCTTTTTCTTCTGTTTGATTCATAATCTTCAAAAATCATTTCCCCTAAACCTTGTAATCCTGTAAAAAATGCTTTCCCTTTATTTGCCTCTGTAAACTCGCGAATAAATTTCATCAAATAAGGATCTTGAGCTATCATAAATGTTGTAATAGGAACATGAAGTTTTCTAGCCTGCCTAGCCATATTGTAGCATTTTTCAACAATATAATCATCAAGCCCAACGCTATTTTTGTAATACGAACCATCTGGCATTCGCAAACAACTAGGTTTACCGTCGGTAATCATGAAAATTTGTTTATTGGTATTTCTTTTTCTCCGAAGAATATCCATTGCTAATTGTAAACCAGCAACAGTATTGGTATGATACGGTCCTACTTTTAGATATGGTAAATCTTTAATTGGTATTGGCCAAGCATCATTTCCAAAAACCAAAATATCTAAAGTATCTTTTGGGTAACGTGTCGTAATTAACTCAGCAAGAGCCATTGCTACTTTTTTAGCAGGTGTAATTCTATCTTCACCATAAAGTATCATACTATGGCTAATATCAATCATTAAAACCGTACTCATTTGTGATTTATGATGTGTATCTTCAACTACTAAATCATCTTCCGTAAGAGAAAAGTTACCTATTCCATTATTAATTTGAGCGTTTCTTAAACTCTCCGTCATTGAAATATGTTCTAAACCATCACCATAACGATAGGACCTAAACTCCCCCGTATGCTCATCTCCACTACCTGTTTTACCCGTTTTGTGATTTCCAGAACCATTACGTTTTAATTTACCAAAAATTTGATCTAATGCTCTTTGTCTTATCAAACGCTCCATCTTTGCCGTAATAGATATGTCACCATTACCTTTACCACCTTCAGAACCATCTCCACCACCATCTTTAAACTCTTCTCGAATATATCCCTTAGCTTTTAAGTCTTCAATAAAATCTTCAATAGTGTAATTCTCATCTGTTAATTCGTATTCCTTATCTAATTCTCTTAACCAATCAATTGCCTCATCAAAATCACCTGAAGTATGTGTAATGAGTTCTTGAAAAATATCAAAGAGTTTTTCGAAAGGAGTTAGACCTGGCGCTTCATACGTAGCAAACCGAAATCCTTTTCTAATATTCATAGCCATCTTATAAAAATAAGGATTTTTAAAAAGCAAAACGAGCATTTAAGAAACCTTAACGCAACAAAAAGTGTAAAT
The DNA here is from genome assembly GCA_947496695.1 of uncultured Cellulophaga sp. GTDB lineage: Bacteria > Bacteroidota > Bacteroidia > Flavobacteriales > Flavobacteriaceae > Cellulophaga. The sequence continues at coordinate 166,247 of CANMEI010000004.1, forward strand.
TTACTAGTTATGGAATTACAACAAACAATTGGTTTTATAGAAACTCCTGCACTTTGGGACTCTGAATTATTAGGTGTTACACAATTTAATTTCCCACAAATTGACATTTCAAATTTCACCCCAAAACTTATTCCTAAAAACTTAAGATTAGGGCATCAAATTGAGTATGTTTTTCATCAACTAATAACTCAAGATAAAGGGTATAAAATTCTACTTTTTAATATCCCGATTAGAGATGAAAAAAGAACACTTGGAGAGCTCGATTTTATAATAAAAGACACTAAAAAAAACATTTACCTTCATATTGAATTAACCTACAAGTTTTATCTGATAGATTTTTCTAATACCAACCCAATTCACCAACTTATTGGTCCGAATAAAAAGGATTCATTCCATGAAAAATTAACAAAAATTAAAGAGAAACAATTTAAACTATTACATTCAGTAAATTGCATTAATATACTGAAAAAAAATAAATTAGAAGAAAAATTGATAAATTCACAAACCTGTTTTAAAGCTCAACTATATCTTCCCTACTTTAATAAAGGAAAGACTTTCAAACCTTTTAAAAAAGAAAGCATTTACGGGTACTGGATTCCTTATGAAAAATTTCAAAGTGATACTTTTTTTGCCCATAAATATTACATTCCGACAAAGCATGAATGGGTTATAAACCCACACGCTAAAGCACTCTTTAGAACATACTCAGAAATACAACCGGAATTATATAAAATCATCAGTTCAAAACGTTCTCCAATGTTATGGGTAAAAAGTACTAACAATACTTACATGAAAGTATTTATTATTTGGTGGTAAAACAATAATAATAAAATCATATCGTTATTTTGTAAGTTATAACCTACATAAAATCTCCCCATGTTAAAGTTAATACTTACCGCTATAGTTACTTTATTTTTGTTCAATGACACACAAAAAATTGAATGGGATGCAACTTACACACAAGCAACCTATGCTTTAAATCATGCTAAAAAAGCCTTAAAGTCTAATAATTTTGATCATCAAAGATATTATTCAGAAAAAGCCTTAAAAGCATATGATAAAATTGATAATTATTTAGAGGCTTATAATGATGATGAATTAAAGCTAAGCATAAAGAAATCTATAAATGATTTAGAAAATGCTGTAGATGCTCCTGATTGGGACAGAGGGCGATTTTATAGTAAAAGAGTTTACGAACATACTCAAGATTTAATTACGGCACTTGATATTAGAGCTGAAGAGGAGGATTTACTTAAAAAAACATCAATAACTGATGTTGAAATTATAGAGTAACTTTGGTATTTTTGATTTACATTTTCAAAAGTATATATGAATCATAAGCTCAAAATATTTAAAAGTGTTGCTCACCATTCTAGTTTTACTAAAGCAGCTGAACAGTTATTCATATCACAACCTGCTATATCAAAAGCAATACGAACTTTAGAAGACGAATACAAAACGACTTTTTTTTTAAGAAAACGAAATTCTATTGAGCTAACTCCGGATGGAAAATCTTTCTTGAGTTTTGTTAACAGAATTTTAAATATCCAAACCGAAATTGAAAACCAATTTTTAAATAAAAAAGAGACTTTTCCTGATCAAATCACTTTTGGAGTAAGCACAACGGTCGCCAATTATATTATACCAAAGATAATCGCTTCTTTCAGTAGTCAATTTCCTAAAGTGAATTTTAATATAGAAAGTGATAACTCTGAACATATTGAAAACCTTATTTTAAACCAACAACTTGATTTTGGTATTATAGAAGGAAAAAACACAAACAGAAAGCTACAGTTTAATAAATTTATTAAAGATGAAATTGTTTTAGTTACCAATTCGAATAACAATACTTTAAAAAAAGAAACCATAAGCTTAAAAACCCTTCAAGAAATACCTATTGTTGATCGTGAAATGGGTTCGGGTACTCGAGAAATTATTTATGATGTATTATCATATCAAAATATAAAAAAACTGAATACTACTGTAACACTTAATAGCACTGAGGCCATAAAAAACTACCTATACTATAGCAATAGTTACGCCTTAGTTTCTATTAATGCGGTTCGAGAAGATTTAAAAAATAACAAACTAAAAATTATAGATATAAAAGGAGTTACCATTGAACGTTGGTTCTATTTTGTTTCTAGAACCGGCTACAAATCTAATGTTATGAATTATTTTGAAAAATTAGTTCGAAACAGCTATAACTTTTAGTAATACCTAATAACATTATAATTTGCTCAAAAGTTATACAATACAAGTATCTTTGAATCATAAAATTTATAATTATGAAAGATCTTGTCACAAAACTAATTTTCTTTTTGATAATTTTAGTTGCTTTTTTAGGATTGATCAACAGTCCAATAGCTCTATTATTAGGATTTACTTTCTCTTTATTTCTGCAACATCCTTTTAAATTATCAACACATAAAGCAATACATTTACTTTTAAAAATTGCAGTAGTCGGTCTAGGATTTGGTATGTTTATAAATGAAACTTTAAAAACAAGTAAAGAAGGCTTAGGCCTTACTTTTTTCTCAATAGTACTAACATTAACTCTTGGTTATCTAATTACTAGGTTATTAAAAATAGATTTAAAATTAGGGCACCTAATTACTTCTGGAACAGCAATTTGTGGCGGAAGTGCAATTGCAGCAATATCTCCTGTAATAAAGGCTAATAGCAAAACAATTAGTATTGCATTAGCTATAGTTTTCTTTTTAAACTCTATCGCCCTATTTGCATTCCCTACTATTGGACATTTACTAAATTTAAGCCAACATGAATTTGGTTTATGGTGTGCTGTCGCTATTCATGATACAAGTTCAGTTGTAGGAGCTGCAATGGGGTTTGGTGACGAAGCTTTACGTATAGCTACAACTGTAAAATTATCAAGAACATTATGGATTATTCCTTTATCAATAATTTCAATGTTTTTATTTAAAACTAAAGGCGAAAAAATTAAAATACCTTATTTTATTGGTTTATTTATTTTAGCAATTATAATAAACAGTTATCATATACTCCCTGAAATTATCACAAACAATTTTGTATTATATGCCAAACGACTTCTTGTAATAACTCTATATCTAGTCGGTACTACTATTTCGATAAAAGATTTTAAAGAAACAGGATACAAGCCTATTTTACTTGCTATGTGCTTATGGATATTCATTTCTATATTTTCTCTTTTATACATTAAATACAATTAAAAATTACTATAATGACAAATACACAAACAAAAAACCGTAACAAATAAATATTTGTTACGGTTTTAAAATTAAAATACTTTAAGAATTTAAGCCGCTAACTCACGAGTTAACCAACCACTTTTACCTGCAGTTGCAATTGCATAAGGTGTAATCCAGAACAATCCGAATGTATATAAAATACTGTATGAATATGCCCAAAAAGCTTCTTTTAAATCATACCTCTTAGCATAAAAGAATACTGGAAATGATGACACTACTAAAATACTCAATAAAGTTGAACTTATAAATAAAACTGGATGAGTTATCACAAAGAACATCATAAATAATAAAAATGGATAAGCCATAAGCATTTTTACAGCTTGAGTAACAAATAATAATCTTGATCCAAATTTACTACCTTCTCTAAAGTCTGTAAATACATATTTAGACATTGCAATGTTTTCACGCACATTACTTCTACCCCATCTAATAAACATTTTATACAAACCTGTATAGTCTTCAGGCACATTTGTATAAGCATATGCATTTCTTTGAAACACCACACTATAACCCTGTCTTAAAATCATGTTAGTCAAAGCTCTATCTTCACCTATATCAGATGATTTTCCCATGAATTTTTGATCAATCCATTCTGGCAAACAAGCGAAAACTGCACTTGATCTATAAGCTGCTAATGCACCAGGAGTACATAGCACTGAATTTAAACTACTTTCTGCCGAACGTTTAAACTCAAAACTCATTACAAAACTCACATTAAGCATTTTTGGTAATAATGCTTTTTTATTATTTAAAACTTGAATATTACCTGCTACAGCTCCACATTTTTCATCAACCACTAACGGACTTACTAAATTACGAAGTGTATCTGCATTTACAATCGAATCACTATCTACAGTAACAAAAATCTCTCCTGTTCCAATATTAAAACCACGGTATAAAGCGTGACGCTTACCCATATTTTTTGACTGTTGCATTATCGTTACTTGATCTCCTAAAATTCTTTTAGCTTCTTGCATCCAGAACCAAGTATCATCTTTACTGCCATCATCAATTGACAATAATTGCAGTTTCTCTTTTGGGTAATCACTTTTAGCTAAACTTTTCAAAGTTGCCCAAACTTGTTTACCTTCATTATAAGCTGGCACTATAACAGTAACTTTAGGCAACTCTTCATCACTTACAGATTCAATAGGCTTATATTTAAAATATAAGTATAGGTCATACATAAAAGTCATTGAACCAAATACAAACAATACTGCTGCAACTGAAAAAAATGCAAAACCCCAACTTGTATTCATTCTCTCAAAATTAAATTTTGAAAATTCATCTTGCAGTGAATAAACTGCAAACGCAGCACCAATCATTAAAACAAATGAACTTACCAATACAACAATTGCTCTTATATTAACTTGCTTATCTTGCTGATTAAATTTAATATATTTACTACTTATCGACTTTAAAGTAATTGCTTCCGGCTTCATATTATATTTTATTAAAATTCTTTATATCTATTTGATTTACCATTTGCAATTTATATACCATAAACAAAAAAAACCTATTTACTAGCCCTCACGAGTTTTTAAATAGTTTTTACTGTATACTATTTACACACAAAGTGTATAATTACACAGTTTACACATATATGAAGTTGATAAAATCATAAAAAAGAGGCAACAAAATATAGACCTATAAAAATTCAATTCACAGTAAAAAAAATCCGGAATAACATAGAAATATGTTATTCCGGATTGATATAAATTTATTCTTCTAGATAAAACTAATGTCTATTTTTCAAAACTTCTTCAATATCTTTTAAAGTAAAACCTTTTGCCTGAAGCAATATTAAATAATGAAATAATAAATCAGCACTTTCATCTAAAAACAATTTATCATCATTATCTTTTGCTTCAATAACAACTTCTACTGCCTCTTCACCTACTTTTTGAGCCACCTTATTAATTCCTTTTCTATAAAGTGAAGCTACATAACTATCTTTATTTTCAGGATTATCTTTACGATCTTTAATAATAGCCTCTAATTCAGTTAAAAAACCAAAAGAACTTGTATTCTCTTCTTTCCAGCAAGTATCCGTGCCCGTATGGCAAGTTGGTCCAACAGGATTTACCATAACCAATAAAGTATCATTATCACAATCATTTTTAATAGACTCTAAGTTTAAAAAATTTCCACTTTCCTCTCCTTTTGTCCATAAACGATTTTTAGTACGACTAAAAAAAGTAACTTTTTTAGTTTCTTGTGTTTTATCAAAAGCTTCTTGGTTCATATACCCCAACATCAAAACTTTTTTTGTTGTTGCATCTTGGATAATAGCTGGTATTAATCCGTCTGAATTTTTATCGAAATCTATATTCATACTACTTATATTCTAACAGGAATCCCGTTATTTTTCAATTCTTCTTTTAAATCTACTATTTCAATTTCTTTAAAATGAAATACACTTGCCGCTAAAGCAGCATCTGCTTTTCCTTCTATAAAAGTATCTGTAAAATGTTGTATATTTCCTGCTCCACCTGATGCTATAATTGGAATATTTAGTTCCGTTGATAGTTTAGCCAAAGCTTCATTGGCAAAACCATCTTTTGTACCATCATTGTCCATTGAAGTGAACAATATTTCACCCGCACCGCGCTCCTCTACTTCTTTCGCCCAATCAAATAAACGAATTTCTGTTGACACCTTACCTCCTACTAAATATACAATCCACTCTCCGTCAATCTGCTTTGCATCAATAGCTACAACAATGCATTGTGAACCAAATTTAGCAGACAAATCATTTATTAATTGAGGGTTTTTAACTGCTGATGAATTTATTGAAACTTTATCGGCTCCATTTTGAAGCAAAATATCAACATCTTCAATAGATGAAATTCCACCGCCAACAGTAAACGGTATGTTTACTTTTTCAGCTACCCTAAACACCAAGTCCGCAAGTGTTTTACGTCGTTCTTCTGTAGCTGATATATCTAAAAAAACCAATTCATCAGCACCTGAACTTGCATAAATTTCCGCTAATTCAACCGGATCACCAGCATCACGCAAATCAACAAAATTCACACCTTTTACAGTACGTCCGTTTTTAATATCTAAACAAGGAATTATACGTTTTGTAAGCATTATTTATTTTTTATAGTTAGGTCTACTCCATCATAAAAACCTAATGACCTATTTTTTAATTGTTTAACCCAAAAAGCTATTTGACCTGTATGATAAGAATAATGTTCTACTGCATGAATGATACACCCAACACCTGTAAAATTAAATCCTTGCACTTCTCGTTTTTCTAACAAGTCATCAACAGTACTTTTCAAAATAATATCTTTTGCATTAAGTGTAGTTTCTAAAAGTTTACCTAACAATTCTGTTTTTGAAAAACCTTGTTGAGCAGTAAACTCAGAATCTCTTTCCCTTTTATCTTCATTTTTACCTAAAGAAGAGATTATATACTGCGTAATATTACCACACAAATGCAAAATTTGATTACCTATACTGTTTGATATTCCATTTGGTCGTTTCCAAACATCAGCCTCTTCAATATCTCGCAAAGCTATACCTATCATACGGCTATTTTCATCAATACGATAAAGCGCATTATTCTTTATTTCATCAATTAACTGATGTTCTTTACTTAGCATTTATAATGAATTCTTCTAATTGCTTTAAACTAATTCTATTTTCGTAAATCGCTTTTCCTATTATAGTGCCTTCACAACCTAATTCAGCTAATTTTGGTAACTCATCAAAAGTTGAAATACCTCCAGAAGCAATTAAATTTATGCCACTACCATCGATTCCTCTTCCTGTTTGTTTTAAAATTTTCTGATACAAATCAAAAGAAGGCCCTTCTAACATACCATCTTTACTAATATCTGTACAAATTACAAAGACAATTCCATTTTTTTGATACGCCTGAATAAATGGAATTAATTCTTCTTTAGAATCTTCTTGCCAACCTGAAACTGCTATTTTTTCATTTAAAGCATCAGCTCCTAATATAATTTTTCCAGCACCATAAGTTTCAATCCAACCAGCAAATGTATCTCTATCTTTTACAGCAATACTTCCTCCTGTAATTTGCGAAGCTCCACTATCAAAAGCAATACGTAAATCTTCATTTGTTTTTAAACCACCACCAAAATCAATTTTTAATGTGGTTTTTGATGCAATTTGTTCTAACACTTTATGATTTACAATGTGTTTAGATTTTGCCCCATCCAAATCTACCAAATGTAAATATTCAATACCATGAGCTTCAAACTCTTTTGCAACCTCTAATGGATTTTCATTGTATATTTTTTTAGTATCGTAATCTCCTTTTGAAAGTCGAACACATTTACCATCTATAATATCTATTGCTGGAATAATTCTCATTATAATTTTATTTTATCAATGGACATCCAAAAATCTGAATCTCCAACTTTTTTAAATCCGTGACGCTCATATAAACTATGTGCATCTTTAGTTTTTAAAGCTACTGTTTTTACTTTTTTTATCAACTCGTGATCCATCATATAATCTACAAGTTTTTTGCCGTAACCTTTACCTTGGTATTCTGTAAAAATAATTACATCCATCAAATAAGCAAATAGAATTTGATCTGTAACAACCCTTGAAAATCCCATTTGATTCCCATATTCATCATACAAACCAAAACAAAATGAATTATCAATGGTAGTTTTAACTTCTTCAACAGTTCTACCTTTACCCCAATAAGATTCAACACCAATGTATTGCTGTATTTTATGAATATCTAGTTTATTTTTATCTGTTGAAATTACAATTGACATTTTATTACATATTTAAAAAATTCAAAAGAATTTTCTCTCCTACATTACTACTTTTTTCAGGGTGAAATTGTGTTCCGTAAAAATTATCTTTTTTTAAAGCTGCACTATACGCTAAATCATAATCAGAAGTTGCAATTGTTTCTTCACATTTTGGTGCGTAAAAACTATGTACTAAATATATATATTCATCTTCTGAAACATCTTTAAACAACTCTGTTTTTAAATCTGTAATTTGATTCCAACCAATTTGAGGCACTTTTACTTTATCAGAAAATTTTACAACATCAACATCAAAAATACCTAAGCCTTTTGTATTGCCTTCTTCTGTTGAATTACACATCAATTGCATGCCTAAACAAATACCTAAAACAGGTTGTTTTAATTTAGGCACTAGAGTATCTAAACCACTATCACGTAATTTATGCATTGCACTACTAGCCTCACCTACACCTGGAAAAATTACTTTATCAGCATCAAGAATTTCATTTACATCATTCGTTAAAACTGCCTCAAAACCAAGTCTTTGAATTGCAAATTTAATACTTTGTATATTTCCTGCTCCGTAATTTATAATTACTATTTTCATGGTATTTATTTACAACATTCCTTTTGTAGATGGTAAAACCATTTTTTCTACATCGCGTCTAACCGCCATTTTTATTGCTTTCGCAAATGCTTTGTAAATCGCTTCAATTTTATGGTGCTCGTTTACACCTTCTGCCTTAATATTTAAATTAGCTTTTGCACCATCACTAAACGATTTAAAAAAGTGCAAAAACATTTCAGTAGGCATATCACCCACCATTTCACGATTAAATTCAGCTTCCCAAACCAACCAATTTCTACCTCCAAAATCAATAGCAACCTGTGCCAAACAATCATCCATAGGTAAACAAAATCCGTAACGTTCAATTCCTAATTTTGTTCCTAAAGCTTTATGAAAAACTTCCCCTAAAGCAATTGCCGTATCTTCAATAGTATGGTGTTCGTCTACTTCTAAATCACCATTAACTTTAATATCTAAATCCATTTGACCATGACGCGCCAACTGATCTAGCATATGATCAAAAAATGCTAACCCAGTTTTTATATCACTTTTACCTGTTCCGTCAAGGTTAACTTTAATTTTAATATCAGTCTCATTGGTTTTTCTACTAATCTCTGAAACACGATCTTTAAGTTTTAAAAACTCATAGATTTTCTCCCAATCATTGGTTTCAATATCTATAAAAGCATCCAATTCATCTCTTTTCACTGTAATTTCTCCAGTACCAAGGTTAGTTTCGTCATTTATAAAAATACCTTTGGCTCCAAGGTTTTTAGCCAATTCCATGTCTGTTAATCGGTCACCAATTACAAATGAATTTGCTAAATCATAATCATCAGAAAAATACTCAGTTAACAACCCTGTACCAGGTTTACGTGTATTAGCATTTTCGTGAGGAAATGTTCGATCTAAAAATACCTTGTCAAATACAACACCTTCATTTTCGAAAGAATTCATGATAAAATTATGCACAGGCCAAAAAGTGTCCTCAGGAAAAACATCAGTACCTAAACCATCTTGGTTAGTAATCATCACTAACTCATAATCCAACTCCTTTGCTATTTTACCTAAAAATGTAAACGCCTTTGGGTAAAATGTCATTTTATCAAATGCATCAATTTGCTCGTCAACCGTTTCTTTAATGATAGTACCATCTCTATCTATAAAAAGTACTTTTTTCATATTATTGAATTTCTTTTAAAACTTGAATTAGTCTCTGGTTTTCTTCTTTTGTGCCTACTGTAAACCTAAGTGTATTTTCACATAAAGGTTGCGTTGTTCGGTTACGAACTACAATACCTTTTTTTAACAACTGATTATATCGTTCTGTAGCATTATCAAGCTTTGCTAATACAAAATTAGCATCCGTATCATAAACTTTAACCACAAAATTTAACTGAAGTAATGCTTTAGATAATAGATCCCTATATTCCAATATATCAGCTACTTCACTTTTTACTTTATCTAAATTTAATACACGATCTAAAGCTCTTTTTTGAGTCAGCTCATTAACGTTATATGGTGGCTTAATTTTATTTAAAATAGCAATGATTTCTTCGGATGCATAACAAACTCCCAATCTAATACCTGCCATTCCGTAAGCTTTAGATAAGGTTTGTGTTACTATTAAATTAGAATAAATTGATAATTTAGATAACCAAGACTTTTCTTTTGAAAAATCAATATAAGCCTCATCAATTACAACTATTCCATTAAAGTTATTTAACAACTCTGTTATCTTATTTCTAGAAAAACTATTTGCTGTTGGATTATTTGGTGAACATAGAAATAACAACTTTGAATTTGCATCAGCTGTTGAAAGAATCTGCTCAACATCAGGTTCAAATTCAGAAGTTAATAAGACCTCTTTATTTTTAATATTATTAATACCAGATAATACTTTATACATGCCATATGTTGGTGGTAATGTAATAATATTATCATCTTTAGGCTCACAAAAAGCTCTAAAAATAAGATCTAAAACTTCATCACTACCATTACCGAAAAGAACATTCTTAGGCTTAACTCCTTTTTGTTGTGCTAAAACATCTTTTAAGTTTCGTTGTTGTGGATCTGGGTACCTATTTACTCCGTTTTCAAACGGATTCTCATTAGCATCTAAAAAAACCATTTCAGAACCATCAGAAACATATTCGTCACGTGCTGATGAATACGGACTAAGACCTTTTACATTTTCACGAACTAAACTTTGAATATCTACTTTATTCATCACCTATAATAATACTATTTAAACGTAATGTTACAGCGTTTTTGTGCGCTTGTAAACCTTCAGCCTCTGCCATTAACTCAATTGCAGTTCCAATTTCTTGCAATCCTTCTCGTGATATTTTCTGAAAAGTCATGCTCTTCATAAAGCTATCTAAATTAACGCCACTATATTGTTTTGCGTAACCATTTGTTGGCAATGTATGGTTAGTACCCGAAGCATAATCTCCAGCACTTTCTGGCGTATAGTTCCCTATAAAAACAGAACCCGCATTTGTTATTGCGCTTAAATAAGAATTTTCATTTTCAACACAAACAATATAATGTTCTGGTCCGTATTCGTTAATTAACTCTTGTGCAGTTTGATCATCTTCTACAAAAATTAATTTACTATTATCTATTGCTTTTTGAGCAATATCTTTACGTGGCAAATCGTTAATTTGAATCTCAATCTCTTTTTCAACTTCTTCAAGTAATTGTTTAGATAACGAAACTAAAATTACCTGACTATCAACACCATGCTCTGATTGACTTAATAAATCTGATGCTACAAATGATGGATTAGCTGTATCATCAGCAACAACTAATAGCTCACTTGGTCCTGCAGGCATATCAATAGCAACTCCATGTTTAGTTGCTATTTGTTTAGCAACAGTCACATACTGATTACCTGGTCCAAAAATTTTATATACTTGCGGAATTGTATTGGTTCCAAATGTCATTCCTGCAATTGCCTGAATACCGCCAACTTTAAATATTTTAGTAACACCGCATAAATTTGCTGTGTATAAAATAGCTGGATGAATTTTACCTTCTTTATTAGGAGGCGAACACAAAACTATCTCCGTACAGCCTGCAATATTTGCAGGAACTGCCAACATTAAAATAGTCGAGAATAAAGGAGCTGTACCTCCAGGAATATATAAACCAACTTTTTCTATAGGTCTTTTAACCTGCCAACAATCTACACCGGTAGCTGTTTCTACATGTACACTCTCTGTTTGTTGTGCCGCATGAAATTTATCAATATTTTCTTTAGCTAATAATATAGCCTCTTTCAACTCAACAGAAACTAAACTATTTGCTTCTACTATTTCATCATCAGAAACTAATAAATTATTAATAACTACACCATCAAATTTTTCGGTATACTTCTTAATAACTGCATCTCCCCCATCTAATACCTCTTCAAAAACTTGATTCACGGTACTTTCAATATCTGCAACCGATTTTGTAGGACGCTTTAATATTGTTTTCCAGTCTTCCTTTTTAGGATTATATATTTTGTTCATAGTAAATACTACTCAAATTTCTTAATCATGTGATATCCTAGTGGTTTAAACCCATGGCGTTCCCAGAATTTTTTACCTTTTTCATTATGTGCATAACAATTAACTTCTGCTCCTATGCAATCAATACTTTTTGCATAATCAAATAGCCAATTCATCATTAATTCTCCTACACCTTCACTTCTATATGTTGCTTCTACAAAAACATTATCAGGTTCTACATGCTTACCCGCATATAATTTATTTAAAACCCAAAAACCACAACATGCAATCAATCTATCCGCATCATAAACACCTATACATTGATAACCACCCATGGCAATCATATCATTTAATCTGCTCTTCAAAACATCTTCAGATAGTTTCCCTTGATTTAATTGAATAACTAATGGAATGATAGTTTCCATTTTATTATACGGAATCAATGCTATTTTTAAATCAACTTTCATGACTAAAACTATAAAACCATTTTTTCAATAGGGCAAACTAAAATACCTTCAGCACCTGCTTGTTTTAACTCATCAATAACTTCCCAGAAAGAATCTTTTGCAATTACGGTGTGAACAGAACTCCAGCCTTCTTCTGCCAATGGTAAAACAGTAGGACTACGCATTCCTGGTAATAACTTTAGAATTTGTGGCAATTTATCATTTGGTGCATTTAACAATACATACTTAGATTGTCTTGCTCGTAAAACAGATTGAATTCTGAATTGTAATTTTTTAAGAATTTCTTTCCTTTCTTTAGTAATTTTAGGAGAAACTGCTAAAACAGCTTCGCTTTTAAGCATTACTTCTACTTCTTTCAGGTTGTTTTTAAACAGCGTACTACCACTAGAAACAATATCACAAATACCATCTGCTAAACCTATATTAGGTGCAATTTCAACAGAACCATTAATAATATGAATATCAGCTTCAACACCTTTTTCTTTTAAATAACTTTTTACTGTATTTGGATAAGATGTTGCTATACGCTTACCTTGAAAATCATTTACAGAATTATATTTAACTGACTTTGGTACTGCTAAAGAAACTTTACATTTTGAAAAACCTAATTTTTCAGCTATTGAAATATCTTCACCTTTTTCAATTAATACATTCTCACCTAAAATAGCGATATCAACAACACCATCCCTTAAGTATTGAGGTATATCTCCGTTTCGTAAATAAAAAACTTCCATAGGAAAATTACGAGACGATGCTTTTAATTGATCTTTTCCATTATCAATAGAAATTCCACAATCTTTTAAGATTCCGATTGAATCTTCATTTAAACGTCCTGATTTCTGAATAGCAATTCTAATTTTTGTCATTTCTTTTTGTTTGTGTTTGGCAATCAAAAAAAGCTTAAAAATAAAACCCGTTTGATTGCTCAAACGGGTTTAAAATATGTTGCACTACTACAATACATTTCTACCTCGCTTGAAAGCAAGTATAAAAATGATGATGATGTGTAGTTTGATTTCTCATTATATTGTAAAAGTAAAATTATTTTTAGTCTGAAAAAATAAAAAATCACTTTTTTAACAACTATTTACTATTTATTGGAAAAACTAACAATTAATTAAATTAGTTATTTCCCAATATTAAAGGTAAACCACCTTCTCCACCTACTACAATAACTTTTGAATTAGGTGATTCTGCTAATTTTAAAGTAGCATCAATTCCTTTATCTTTTAAAATTTGATCATTTAATGACGCACTTAAAATACGGTTAGCATCTGCCTTACCCTGAGCTTCAATAGTCACTTTCTCCGCTTCTTTCTTAGCAGTAACAAGTCTAAACTCATATTCTAATGATTCTTGTTCCTGTTTAAGCTTACGTTCAATTGCATCTTTAATAGTAGCTGGCAAAGTTACATCACGAACTAAAATTTCGTTTAACTGTATGTACTCTTCTTTTACTATTTTTTGAGTTTCATCAAAAATCTCTTGCTGAATAGCATCACGCTTACTTGAATACAATTGTTCTGGCGTATAACGACCAACTACTGAACGCGCTGCAGATCTAATTGTTGGTAGTAATACTCTTTGTATATAATCTTCTCCTTTTTCTTGATGGAGTTTTCCTAATTCACTTCTAACAGGCTCAAACCAAGCAGAAGCTTCTAGTTTTATATCTAATCCATTACTTGACAAAACATTCATTTTCTCAAGAACTTCTTGTTGTCTTACTTCATAAATAAAAACTTTATTCCAAGGAGCTACTAAATGAAACCCTTCACCCAGTGGTGGCTCATCTGTAACCACTCCATCTCCAAATGTTTTATAAAGCACACCTGCTTTACCTGAATCTATTGTAACTGTTGATTTTGAAATTAATATTACAAAAACTATAAAAATAGCTATTACAGGAATTGCAATTTTAGGTAATTTGTCCATATGACTTTTTTTGATTTTTTAAATAAATTAGATTAGTCCGTTATATTTTCTTATAAACCACTCTAATGCAAAGGATAGAATTATTAACACTAGTAATAGTCGGAAGTCTATCAAAGATACAACTTTTTTACTGCTCTTCTGTATTGGCAGATACTTACTTTCTTCTAATAATTGAACTATAAGTTGATCTATTTCTCCAGGATAAAATAGTTTACCTAATGTAGTAGTCGCTAAATTTTCAAGTTTGTTACTATTTGAAGACAAAAATTGTTGCTCAACATCAAAATCAAGAATTTTAAATTTACCAGATTTTTTAATATTTTGTTCATTTACTGAAACCAGAAAAGTATAATCACCTGCTTGTAAATTACTTAAATCAGCCTCATAATAATTCCCTTTTAAAAGCATTGGAATTTCTTTTGAAGTATTTAATTTTAAAGTAAGTGTTGCCTTTTCATCAAAAACAAAAGTTTCATCAAAATATGTGGCTGTAACTTTTGCATTACCCACACCTTCATAAACTGGATTATAATCAATATTTAATCGATCTTTATTTTTCACATCAGCTAAAAACAAAATCAACTTACTTATAAATTGATCAAAATTCTCAAATGTTTGATTGTTTCGGTAATCTTGTAAACGCCATTTCCAAATATCTTCTCCAAATAAAACTCCACTTTTCACTCCATCTAACTCGGTTAGTGCTAATAAAGGATTAGATAACTCTATCCCCTTAATATTCATAGTTAATAAAGCTTCACTAGCCCCTAAGAAACTTACATCTCCAGAATTATTTCGTAATGGTGGATAACCATCCATATTAAATTCAGAAATATCATATCTTGAAAAAGATGAATTCAAAACTCCTAAAATTTCTTGAACAGGATAGCCTCTTTCTGTTTTAAACTGGGATTGTATTTTATTTAAAAAAACTAAATCCGTATCTGTCCCAACAATAGTGAAAATACTTGATTTTTTATTTGCTGTAAAAGTATATAAATCCTTAAATGAAGCATTGGGCTGATAAAAAAGAAATACATTAAAATCATCTAAATTACTTTTCTTATTTGGTGTAATAATAGTAACTGAACGTTGTTCATTGCTCTCAATGGCTTTTTTTAAAGCACCAACATCAGGGTGATTGATAGATGACACAATAGCTATTTTAGTTTTTTCATCAATAACTTCTACTGCTATTGTTTTAGAATTATTTGCAGTGTTTTTTTCGTTTTCTAATGTTCCAACTGCAACAGATATAGTTTTCACACCTACTGTATTCGCATTAATAAGTTTGTTTATTTTTTTTGAGTTCTTATTCCCTGATAATTGAATTTGTTCTCTGAATATATTTTCACCATTTACAGTGACAACTACAGGTAAATTAATATTTGAATCACCTTCGTAAGAAACGTAAAACTCAACAGGAAATTTGTTTTTTAAAAATGCATACTTATTTGCATTTACTTGACCAATACTTACATCTTCATACTTAGTTGTATCTCCCACAACAATAGGATAAACTGGAAATTTTAATTCTTGCGCATAAAACTCATAATCTTGACCAATAGTTTGATTTCCATCTGAAAGTAGCACACTAATGGTGTTTGATTTATTATAAATTTCTAAAATAGATTTTAAAGCACCAGAAATATCAGTTTTTTTATCTAAAAAGTTTAAACTATCACTCCTCTTAAGACCTTCTCCAAATTGATATGATTCAATATTAAATTTTTCGATTAAACCTTCTTGTTTTCTTAATTTATTTAAAGCTTTAATAGCTGTTTCTTTATTTTTACCCACTGAACTAGAGTTATCAACTAGCAAGACCAAGTTGGCTTTTTCTACACTTAAACTTTTTTTATTTAATTTTGGATTAATAAGTAGTAGAAAAATAGAAAACAGACCTATAAAACGTAAAAAAGAGAGTAAAACAATAGTTTTCCCTCTCTTTTTATTTTTATTAATATATTGAAACCATACTATTACTAAAGCAAGAATTACTGCTAGTATTATCAATAGTAGGGTTTGTATTTGCATAATTTGTTTTAACGAATATTATATATTCTAAATTTTAGGTTAACATACCTCCATCAACATTTAAAACCTGACCTGTTACATAAGCAGATAAATCTGAAGCAAAAAACAAACAAGCATTAGCTATATCAACAGTACTTCCACCTCTTTTTAATGGAATACCATCTCTCCAACCTTGAACAACTTTTTCATCTAACTTGTCAGTCATTTCAGTTTCAATAAAACCAGGAGCAATAGCATTGCATCGAATGTTCCTTGAACCTAACTCTAAGGCTACAGATTTTGTAAACCCAATCATTCCTGCTTTAGATGCTGCATAGTTTGTTTGCCCTGCATTACCTTTAACACCAACAACACTACTCATATTAATAATAGACCCTTTACGTTGTTTCAACATTGTACGTTGAACTGCTTTAGTCATATTAAAAACAGACTTTAAGTTAATTTCAATAACCGAATCAAAATCTTCTTCAGCCATACGCATTAAAAGATTATCTTTAGTAATACCCGCATTATTAATTAACACATCAATAGCCCCTCCAAAATCTTGCAACACTTTTGCTACTAAAGCTTCAGAATCACTAAAACTAGCTGCATTACTTTTATAAGCTTTAGCTTTTACTCCCTTAGCAACTAACTCTTTCTCTAATGCTAAGGCCGGAGCTTCACTAGAACTATATGTAAAAGCAACATTTGCACCATGATCTGCAAAAACTTGAGCAATTCCGGTACCTATCCCTCTACTTGCACCTGTTATAATTACGTTTTTACCTTCTAATAATTTCATAATTTACTATTTGTACTGGTTGTTTTTCAAATATAAGTTTTGTTTAATATCTTAACGAAAAAAATCCCGCTTTAACTGAAATAACTTCAGAACAAGCGGAATTTAATTTCATATATAAAAGGATTTAATTATCCCATTACTTCTTTAACTTTTTTACCTATTTCAGCAGGAGAATCAACAACGTGAATACCACATTCTTTCATGATAGCTTTTTTCGCTTGAGCAGTATCATCACTACCTCCAACAATAGCACCAGCATGACCCATTGTTCTACCAGCAGGAGCAGTTTCACCAGCAATAAAACCAACAATAGGCTTTTTACTTCCACTAGCTTTATACCATTTAGCAGCATCAGCTTCTAATTGACCACCTATCTCACCGATCATAACAACACATTCTGTTTCTGGATCATTGATTAATAACTCAACAGCTTCTTTTGTTGTTGTTCCAATAATTGGATCACCACCAATACCAATAGCTGTAGTAATACCTAAACCTTGACGTACAACTTGATCAGCCGCTTCATAAGTTAAAGTTCCTGATTTAGAAACAATACCTACATTCCCTTTTTTGAATACGAAACCTGGCATAATACCAACTTTAGCTTCACCTGGAGTAATTACACCTGGACAGTTAGGACCTATTAAACGACAATCCATATTTTTAATATAGTTTGAAGCTTTAACCATATCTGCTACTGGAATACCTTCTGTAATTGTGATAATAACTTTAATACCTGCATTTGCAGCTTCCATAATTGCATCGGCAGCAAAAGCCGGCGGTACAAATATAATAGTCGTGTCTGCTCCAGCTTTTTCAACAGCCTCTAAAACAGTATTAAAAACTGGCTTTCCTAAATGTTCTTGTCCACCTTTACCTGGCGTAACACCACCTACGATGTTTGTACCATATTCAATCATTTGTTCAGCATGAAAGGTACCTTCACTACCCGTAAAACCTTGAACAATTATTTTGGAATCTTTATTGACTAAAACACTCATTTTATATCTATATTAATTTATTGCTATTGCAAAAATATGGCTTTGAAAACAATTTTTAAAGTATTTTCTATGCTTATTTTTGTTGAATTTTGTTTAAAATTTTAGGTATTTGTTTTATATAAGCTAATTGCTTTAATTTTTCCCTAGCTTCTTCAACCGGACTACCAAAATATGTTTTACCTCCTTCAATAGATTTTGAAATACCAGTCTGAGCTAAAACTACAGCTTTTTTACCAATAGTAATAGCACTGGTAACACCTACTTGACCCCATAATGTAACTTCATCTTCAATAATTACACAGCCAGCAATTCCTGTTTGTGATGCTATTAAACATTTTTTACCCACTACAGTATCATGACCAATATGTACTTGATTATCAATTTTAGTTCCTTCTTTTACTAGCGTATCACCAGTAACACCCTTATCTAGTGTACAAAGCGCCCCAATATCAACATTATCTTCTATTACAACTCTACCTCCTGATAATAATTTGTCAAAACCTTCTGGTCTATTCTTATAATAGAAAGCATCAGAACCTAATACTGTTCCTGAGTGAATCGTAACATTATTACCAATTACACAATTATCATAAATAGAAACATTAGCATGAATAGTGCAATTATCTCCAATAACTACATTATTACCCACAAAAACATTAGGCTGAACAACTGTATTCTCCCCTATTTTTGCAGAACTAGCTATATTCTGATTCGCTTTTTGAAAAGGTTTAAAAAACTTTGTTAGCTTATTAAAATCTCGAAAAGGATCATCTGAAATTAATAACCCTTTACCAACTGGGCAATCAACTTTTTTATTAATTAAAATAGTTGTAGCCTTTGACTCTAAAGCTTTATCGTAATATTTAGGATGATCTACAAAAACTATATCACCAGCTTCAACCACATGAATTTCATTCATACCCAAAACCTGAAAACTTGCGTCTCCAATATATTCAGATTGAATAATACTTGCGATTTGCTCTAAGGTATGTGGAACTGGAAACTTCATCTACTAATATTTATAAATAAAAATTACTCTTTAACTCGTTCCATGTAAGAGCTAGATGATGTTTCTACTTTTATTTTATCACCTTCATTAATAAATAATGGCACATTAATTTCTGCTCCAGTCTCTACTTTTGCTGGTTTAGTAGCATTTGTAGCTGTATTACCTTTTACTCCCGGCTCAGTATATGTAACTTCTAAAATAACACTAGCTGGCATATCTACTGACAAAGGCATACTATCTTCTGTATTGAAAAGAATAGTCACTATTTCTCCTTCTTTTAACAAACCAGGTGCATCTAAAGAACTCTCTTGAAGTGTTATTTGGTTATAATCTTGCGTATTCATAAAATGATACGTTTCTCCTTCAGGA
This sequence comes from uncultured Cellulophaga sp., assembly GCA_947496695.1. Lineage (GTDB taxonomy): Bacteria > Bacteroidota > Bacteroidia > Flavobacteriales > Flavobacteriaceae > Cellulophaga. The sequence goes on from CANMEI010000004.1 coordinate 185,910, forward strand.
TACAAATACTGGTATGAACGCGTTTCAACACGAACATCATCAATTTTACTACCTCCTGAAAACGTATTATCTAAAACTTTACCAGATGTTACACTTTTTAATTTTGTACGAACAAAAGCAGGACCTTTCCCTGGTTTTACATGTAAAAATTCAATAATTTTAAAAATATCATTATTGTAACGAATACAAAGTCCTTTTCTAATATCTGATGTAGATGCCATATTTTTTATTATTTTCAATTAGTATAGAATATACTAACTATATTAATGTCTTATATTTATTAATTAGTACTAAAATACCCTTTCATTATACCTCGTTGCGAATCTCTAATAAACTGAAGAATCTCGTCTCTTTCAGGGGTAGCCTCCATTTCCGCTTCAATAATCTGAGCAGCTTGTGAGTTATTATAGTTCTTTTGGTATAATATTCTATAGATATTCTGTACTTCTCTTATTTTTTCAGAAGGAATACCTCTCCTTCTTAATCCTACAGAATTAATACCTACATAAGAAAGTGGTTCACGTGCTGCCTTTACATACGGAGGCACATCTTTACGAACTAAAGAACCACCTGTAACAAAAGCATGCTGCCCTATTGACACAAATTGATGTACTGCTACTAATCCTGCAAGAATTACATTATCTCCAATTGTTACATGACCTGCTAGTGTTGAATTGTTTGAAAAAATACAATTATCGCCTACTAAACAATCATGTGCGACATGACAATAAGCCATAATTAAACAGTTTTTTCCAATAACTGTTTTCATACGATCTGAGGTTCCTTTATGAATAGTTGCACACTCTCTAACGGTTGTATTATCACCTATTATAACAGTAGTTTCTTCTCCTTTATATTTTAAATCTTGAGGTGGTGCCGAAATAACTGCTCCAGGAAAAATATTACAATTTTTACCTATTCGAGCGCCTTCCATTATAGTTACGTTCGACCCAATCCATGTACCTTCACCAATAATTACATTATTATGAATGGTAGTAAAAGGCTCTACAACTACATTTTTAGCAATTTTAGCTCCTGGATGAATATATGCCAGTGGTTGATTCATTCTATTTCTTTTTAGCTATTTGCGCCATTAATTCTGCTTCACATACTAACTTATTATTTGCATAAGCATAAGCTTGCATATGACATATACCTCTTCTTATTGGCGTAATAAGGCTACAGTGAAAAGTTAATGTATCTCCTGGAAGTACTTTTTGTTTAAATTTCACATTATCCATTTTCATGAAAAATGTTAAGTAATTTTCTGGATCTGGAACAGTACTCAATACCAAAATTCCTCCTGTTTGCGCCATAGCTTCAACTTGTAAAACTCCTGGCATAACCGGAGCTCCTGGGAAATGACCTACAAAGAAATTTTCATTCATTGTAACATTCTTCATTCCTACAACATGCGTATCAGAAAGCTCTAAAATACGATCTATTAACAAAAATGGTGGTCTATGAGGCAGTACATCCATTATTTGATGAATATCCATCAATGGTGGTTGATTCAAATCATATTGCGGAACTTTATTTCTTTTCTCTAATTTGATAATCTTAGCTATTTTTTTTGCAAATTGAGTATTTACAAAATGTCCTGGCTTATTTGCAATAACCTTACCTTTAATACGAACACCTGCCAAAGCTAAATCTCCAATAACATCTAATAACTTATGACGCGCCGCTTCATTTGGATGATGTAAAGTTAAGTTATCTAAAATTCCGTTCGGTTTAATTGATAATTTCTCCTTATCAAAAGCTTGCTCAAGCTTTTTCATTGTTTCTTCAGAAATCTCTTTATCTACATAAACAATAGCATTATTAAGGTCTCCTCCTTTTATAAGTCCATGGTCTAAAAGCATTTCTAATTCATGTAAGAAACTAAATGTTCTTGCCTCTGATATTTCAGCTTTAAAATCTGATAAATGCTCTAAAGTTGCATTTTGTGTACCTAAAACTTTAGTACCAAAATCAACCATTGTAGTCACTTGATATTCATCTGAAGGTATAACAGTTATTTCACTACCTGTTTCTTCATCTCTATATGATATAACTTCTTTTACAACATATATTTCTCTTTCTGCATCTTGCTCAACAAATCCTGCTTTTTCAATAGCTTCTACAAAGAATTTTGATGAACCATCCATAATTGGAGGCTCTGGAGCATTTAATTCTATTAAAACATTATCCACTTCAAGTCCCACTAGGGCAGCTAAAACATGCTCTGATGTTTGAATTTTTACACCTCTTTTTTCAAGATTTGTACCTCTTTGTGTATTAACCACGTAAGTAGCATCTGCCTCAATAATTGGCTCCCCCTCTAAATCTGTACGCTTAAAAGCGTAACCATGATTTTCTGGTGCTGGGACAAATTTCATAGTTACATTTTCTCCTGTATGTAAACCTACTCCCGAAAGCGTAACTTCTTTCGCAATTGTTCGTTGTTTGTTGTTACTCACGGCCAATTTTTTTTTCTAGTTCGTTAATTCTTGTTATTATTTTCGGTAAATTTTTAAAATGCACATATGACTTGTTATAATCGCCATAATTTAAAGCAGGTGAACCTTGAATAGCTTCACCATCTTTTATATTCCTCCCAATACCTGATTGCGCTTGTATTTTTACATTATTACCTATGGTAATATGACCAACTATACCTACTTGACCACCTATCATACAATGTTTTCCTATTTTAGTAGAACCTGCAATACCAGATTGCGCTGCAATAACCGTATGCTCTCCAATTTCTACATTATGAGCTATTTGTATTTGATTATCAAGCTTTACTCCTCTTCTTATAATTGTAGAACCAAGTGTCGCTCTATCAATAGTTGTTCCTGCTCCAACATCAACATTATCTTCAAGTATAACGTTACCTGTTTGCGGAATTTTACTAAACTCTCCTTCTGAATTTGGTGCAAAACCAAAACCATCAGAACCTACAATTGCTCCACTATTAATAACACAATTATTACCAATTATACACTCTGAATAAACTTTAGCACCTGGAAATACTACCACATTATCTGCTAATTTTACATTGTCTCCAATATAAGCATTAGGGTAAATTTTCACATTATTACCAATAACTACATTTTCACCAATATAAGCAAATGCGCCTATGTAACAATTTTCTCCATAAGTAGCTGTATCAGCTATAAATGAAGGATTTTCAACACCTAATTTATTATTTTTTACTTGATGATAATATGTTAATATTTTAGTAAAAGATTCATAAGCATTCTCAACCTTAATAAGCGTAGTTGTGATCTCCTGTTCAGGTATAAAATCTTTATTTACAATTGTAATTGATGCTTTTGTTGTATATATAAAGGATTTGTATTTAGGATTTGCTAAGAAAGTAAGAGACCCCTGCTCTCCTTCTTCTATTTTAGCTAATTTACTAACAGTAATATCTGGATTACCATCAATATCTCCTTCCAAAATTCCCGCAATTTGATTAGCTGTAAATTTCATAAAAGCAAAAGTAACAAAAATAGTTAAACCTTAAGTTTTGGGTAACACATATAATACTTAGTACTAATCTTCGACATAGTTTTTGAACTCAATTGCTCCGAAGCCTTTACTACATCTATAGTTTTACCATTTTCTCTTATAATATTTATGTTTTGTTTTTTTTGGTTATAGGCTTGATTTTGAATGACTCCCGTAAAAACAAAGTAGCTAATTTCATATTCAGAAAGGTTGTATTCTTTCATAAAATGATTTTTATAACGTTCAAATTTTTCTTCATCAATAGGGTTATTCTTTATTTTAATATGTAATAACTCTCTATTAATTAACATACTACACAACTTAGAAAGAACAAAATCTGAAGAATTTTGCCATTGTTTTATTGCTGAAAGAATATCCACATCATCAAGTTGTCCAAAAATTGCTAAATGCTCTTCTGTAAAATTAGACTTACTAATTTTATTCTTCATAAAAAACAATAAAGCATCACTACAATTTAACTCTTCTCCTCTAGCTAATAACTCTTTTGCTCTTTTTAAAACATTGACTAGTAACTCTTCAGCAACTAAACCGGTTTTATGAAAATAAACCTGCCAATACATAAATCGCCGAGCCATTAAAAACTTTTCAACCGAGTAAATACCTTTTCTTTCAACAACCAATTCATCTCCAATAACATTTAAAGTACTTAACAATCGGTCTGAATTTATATTACCTTCCGCCACACCTGTATAAAAGCTATCACGCTTTAGATAATCAAGTCTATCAATATCTAATTGACTTGAAACTAAATGATTTAAAAACTTTTTTGGATATTCACCTTTAAAAATTTCAATAGCAGTAGTTAAACTTCCGTTAAATTTTTTATTTAAAGATTCCATGTACAATAATGAAATATGTTCATGACTAACTCCTTCAACAATACTATGCTCCATTGCATGAGAAAAAGGACCATGACCAATATCATGCAAAAGTATTGCACAATACAAACCAACCTCTTCATCATCCGTTATATCAACTTCCTTTGCTCTAAGTACTTGTACTGCATGTTGCATTAAATACATACAACCAATTGCATGCTGAAAACGTGTATGATGAGCTCCTGGGTACACCAAATAAGAAAGCCCCATTTGAGATATTCTTCTTAACCTCTGAAAGCTAGAATCTTGAATTAAGTCAAAAACTAACGTATTGGGTATATTAATTAATCCGTAAATTGGATCATTAAAAATTTCAAGCTTTTTAGATTTTATCAAATTGAAAATATTTAATCTTGATACTAACTTTGCCAAAGTTATGCAAATGAATTAACTGAAGCATTTTAAAAATTATATTTTTGAAGAGCTTTAAATAATAATTAAGAGAATTACACACTACACATGAGCAAAATAACAATACTTTGGGTTGATGATGAAATTGACCTACTCAAATCACACATCTTATTTTTAGAAAGTAAGAATTACAATGTAGTTACTTGTAAAAGTGGACAAGAAGCTTTAGAAGAAATTGCAGAAACACGTTTTGATATTGTTTTTTTAGATGAAAATATGCCTGGAATATCTGGCTTAGAAACATTAACCGAATTGAAGGCTATTGACGCTACACTACCTGTTGTAATGATTACCAAAAGCGAAGAAGAATATATAATGGATGAAGCTATTGGGTCTAAAATAGCCGATTACCTTATAAAACCTGTTAATCCAAACCAGATATTATTATCATTAAAGAAAAGTCTTGATAATTCGAGATTAGTATCAGAAAAAACAACCTCTAACTACCAACAAGAATTTCGAAAAATAGCAATGGATTTATCTATGGTAAATTCACATCAAGAATGGGCCGATTTATATAAAAAACTTATTTCATGGGAATTACGTTTAGAAGAAATTGAAGATTCTAGTATGTTTGAAATATTAGAATCTCAAAAAGTAGAAGCTAATAATCAATTTGGGAAGTTTATCGACAAAAATTATGAAGATTGGTTTACTGATAATGATGCTCCTGTACTTTCTCATACTCTTTTTAAAGAATTAGTAAAACCTGAATTGCAAGAAAAGCCTACCCTACTCGTCGTAATTGATAATCTACGGTATGACCAATGGTTAGCTTTTGAAGATACTGTAAATCCGTTTTTTAAAAAGAAAAAAGAAAGCAATTACTACAGTATTTTACCTACTGCAACGCAGTATGCCCGAAATGCTATTTTTTCAGGACTAACTCCTTTAGATATGGAAAAAAGGCATCCTGAATGGTGGAAAAATGATACTGAAGAAGGCGGTAAAAACCTATTTGAAGCAGAGTTTTTAAAAGCACAACTAAAAAGATTAGGTTTAGATTTAACATGGGAATACCACAAAATAAGCAGTCTAAAACAAGGAAAACATTTATCACAAAATTATAAATCACAAAAGAAAAATGATCTAACTGTAATTGTTTATAATTTTGTTGACATGCTTTCTCACTCAAAAACCGAAATGGAAGTAATTAAAGAACTAGCTTCTAATGACAAAGCTTATAGATCACTTACACAAAGTTGGTTTAAAAACTCACCACTTCTTGAAATTATTCAGCAAGCACAAATAATGGGTCAAAAACTAATTATTACTACTGACCACGGAACAATAAACGTAAAACAACCCTCAAAAGTAGTTGGCGATAAAGACACTAGTTTAAACCTGCGCTATAAAACAGGACGTAGTTTAACTTATGAGAAAAAAGAAGTGTATGAAGCAACCAAACCTAGCAACGTATTCTTACCAAGTATAAATATGAGTAGTTCGTTTATTTTTGCTAAAAACGATATGTTTTTTGCTTACCCTAATAATTATAACCATTATGTTAGTTATTACAGAAACACTTACCAACACGGTGGCGTTTCATTAGAAGAAATGATAATCCCTTTTGTTGTATTAGAACCTAGATAGTTTTATAAATGAAAAAAGAATTTACCCAACAGCAACTTCCTGAAATTGCTAAAGAAATCATATTGAATGTTTCATCAAAAAAATTATGTTTCCACGGTGAAATGGGCGCTGGAAAAACTACTTTAATCAAAGAAATTGCAAAACAATTAGGCTGTAATGGAGAGATTAGTAGCCCAACTTTTGGTATTGTCAATGAATACGAAAAAAATGATGGCAGCACCCTTGGTTACCATTTTGATTTTTATAGATTAAATGACGAAAGTGAAGCCTTAGACTTTGGAATAGAAGACTATTTATTCTCTAACAAATGGCTTTTTATGGAATGGCCAGAGAAAATTGAAAATTTAATTCCTGATGATGTTTCAAATATTTTTTTAAAAATTATTAATCAAAATATTCGTCAAATAATAATTAAATAAAAACGCTCTAAACCCCTATAAATAAAAGAGTTTTATTAAAAGAAGTTTATTGTATAAATACTCAAATTTTCGATTAAGTGTACTAATTACCGGTTAACAAGTTATTTTTTCTCGTTAAAACATATTATTTCAGTCATTTTTTTCCTACATTCGTATTAAACAAATTATTAACCAAATAAATTTTATTACGATGAACACAAAAAAATCCCTCCTTGCATTAGCTGCAATTGCAACTTTTGCTTTATCATCTTGTACTTCAACTAGCTCAGAAGATGATGCTGTCTATGAATTAGAAGCCGTAGATCAAACAAAAATCAAAGTTCCTTCAAGAGGATAAAAATACTTTTGAAAAAAAAGGGAGTTTCTAGCACACTAGAAACTCTTTTTTTTTGTTATTATTTTTAAGAATTTTAATAGCAAATTAAAAAATGAGTAAAAAAAAGTACATTCTAAAAAATAAAAAATCAAAAAACATTTTGATTTCTAGTATTGTTGCTCTATTAATAGCTATATCCCCTTATTTATTCTACTCATATATATACTTTCCCGATGGCAAATATTTAGACTTATATTTTTTTGTCTATGAAAGCCAATATCAAGAGAGTATAGTTGTAGCTTCATGGGTAGCTATGAATAAATTAATACCTATCTATTTACTGATAATTTGGTTTTTCACATGTAAACATTGGTGGTATCATATGATATTAATACCAATTGCTATGTTTAGTTTTCAATTATTCTCACAAATTAACGAGGATCGATTTTTAGATGAAACCGAAATTTATTGGATAATACCCATAATGCTATTCATTACACCTTTTGTATATTTTATTAGAGTAAAACTTTTTGATAAATACGTACTAGGTATTGATTTAGAAGCTATGGATAAAGAACTTAAAGCACTTAAAGAAGAAGGTACAAAAGTTCAAACTTCTGTAGATAAAAAGTTGTAGATTTGTATTACTATATTGCATAGCATTTTAGACGATTTACACATATTATGAATCAGCCAACTTCTCCGTTTAGCAAGCAACAATTAATTCCGCAAGAAGAAACTCTTGAAGTTCTCAGAAAAAAAGGAGAATTATTTATTGGCATCCCTAAAGAAAATCAATACCAAGAAAAAAGAATCTGCTTAACTCCCGATGCTGTAAATGCTATTACAGCAAACGGCCACAGAGTATTGATAGAATCTGGCGCTGGCGAAGGTGCTAACTTTACAGATCTTGATTATACTAAAGCTGGTGGTGAAATTACAAGGGATACAAAAAAAGTATTTGGTTGTTCTATATTATTAAAAGTAGAACCACCTACATTAAATGAACTTGAGTTAATAAACCCTCAAACCACAATAATATCTGCGTTACAATTAAAGACGCAATCAAAAAAATATTTTGAAAAGTTAGCACAAAAGCGAATTACAGCCATTGCTTTTGAATACATTATGGACGACGATGGTAAGTACCCTGCAGTACGTTCATTAAGTGAAATTGCTGGTATTTCTTCTGTTTTAATAGCCTCTGAAATAATGGCAAATACAAATAATGGCAACGGACTTATGTTTGGCAATATAAGTGGGGTACCTCCTGTTGAAGTTGTTATTATAGGCGCAGGTACAGTTGGCGAGTTTGCCGCTCGTTCCGCAATTGGTCTAGGAGCAAATGTAAAAGTTTTTGATAATTCTTTAACAAAACTGAGAAACATTCAAGCTAATTTAAAACAAACCGTTTACACATCAACTATACAACCAAAAAACCTACTAAAAGCTTTAAAACGTTGTGATGTTGCCATAGGGGCCACTAGAGGAAAAGACAGATCACCTATAGTTGTGTCCCAAACTATGGTTGAACACATGAAAAAAGGTGCTGTAATTATTGATGTTAGCATTGATATGGGTGGTTGTTTTGAGACTAGTGAAGTTACTAGTCATGATAAACCTACTTGCGAAAAATACGGTGTCGTTCACTATGCCGTACCTAATATACCATCTAGATATCCAAAAACAGCATCAATCTCTATTAGTAATATATTCACCCCTTATTTACTAAAAATAGGTGAAGATGGTGGTGTTGAAAATGCATTACGATTTGATAAAGGCCTTAGAAACGGTCTTTATTTTTACAGAGGCATACTTACCAATAAAACTATTGGTGAGTGGTTTGACTTATCTTACAACGATATTAATTTTCTTATTTTTTAATTTCTATATATGTCATTTTTAAAACGATTAGGCTTTTTTATTTTCGGTCTTTCAATAGGTATAATCTTCTTAACCGTATTTTTTAAAAATAAGGCTAAAGAAACAGGCACTGAATTTTGTTACTTACCCAACTGCAGGGTTTTAAAAGACCTTCGATCTAAATCGTATTCATACTCTGATGAAGTTACAAAAATGATGACTAATGGAGAGATAGACTCAGTAGCTATAAAGTCATTTTTTGTTGATGGCGATGTTGATTTCAACAAAAGTGATACTGAATCAAAACCATGTAAAACATATGTAATAGAACATGAAAATTCTGAAGATAAAGTTCAATTTCTTACCGTAACTAATTGCCCTAAAAAAATAGTTATTGAAAAAATAACAGAATAGTTACCAATAAAAAACCCGAAACTTTAATTTCGGATTTTTTATTTTAATTATATCTTTCTTCTCTCTCGTTCTTGCTTTAATAAATTAAGCTCTCTACTTGTTTGCCCTGCTACTGAAGTATTTTCTTCTGCCCTACGTATTAAATAAGGCATAACGTCTCTAACTGGACCGAATGGCAAGTATTTTGCCACATTATAACCTTCAGCCGCTAAATTAAAAGAAATATGATCACTCATACCATATAATTGTCCAAACCATATATTAGGATTATTTGCTTCTAATCCTTTTTCCTTCATAAGTTCTATTAACTTATAACAACTTTGTTCATTATGTGTTCCTGCGAATATGGCTACGTCATTTAAATTATCAACCATAAAAGCTACTACAGTATCAAAATTTACATCTGTCGCTTGTTTTGACCCGCAAATAGGAGAAGGATAACCTTTTTCCAAAGCTCTATTGTTTTCTTTTTCCATATAAGCACCACGAACCACTTTCATACCCACTTTAAAACCATCATTTTTAGCTTTTTTTAATAGGTCTTTTAAATAATCTAAACGGTCCCAACGGTATAACTGCAGAGTATTATAAACAACAACTTTTTCTTTATTATACTTACGCATCATATCTTCTACCAAACTATCAGCTGCATCTTGCATCCAACTTTCCTCCCCATCAATTAGTAATGCTACATCTAAATCATATGCTTTTTTACACGTCTTATCAAAACGTGCAACTACTCTACTCCATTCTTCTTTTTCAAGCTCTGTTAAATCTTTTCCTTCATTTACTTTTTGAAATAAAGCAAACCTTCCATATCCAGTAGGTTTAAAAACAGCAAATGGAATTGCTTCTTTCTCTTTAACAAAATCTAACACATTTAAAATAGTCTCTAAGGCATTATCAAATGGATCTTCTTCATCTTTACCTTCAACAGAATAATCTAAAACAGAACTTACTCCTTTTGTAAACATTTTATCTACCACAGGCATACAGTCTTTTTCACTGATACCTCCACAAAAATGATCAAACACCGTGGCCCTAATTAAACCTTCTACAGGTAAATGAGCTTTTATAGCAAAGTTTGTCATTGCCGTACCAATCCTTACTAAAGGTTCATTTGCGATCATTTTAAATAAAAAATAAGCGCGTTCTAGCTCTGCATCCTTTTTAAGTGCAAAAGCTGTTGCGGTATTCTCAAAAATCGAATTCATTTTCAATATAATTTATAAGGAATCAAATATAAGTACAGAAAATGTATTCTTAGAACTAAAAATAGTCTTTATTTTGTATTAAATATTTTTTATAATAATGGATTCAATTACATCAGCATCATACGCAGTACATTTTAATGAAACAGCATACAAAAAAGTTAATGAACATTTAACAAAAGCTAACTATTCTAAAGTTTTTATTTTAGTAGATGAAAATACACATACTTGTTGCTTAGCTCCATTTATGGCTACTATAGAAGGTGAATATGATTTTGAAATAATTGAAATAGAATCAGGAGAAATAAACAAAAACATTGAAACTTGTACACAAGTTTGGGAGGTTTTATCTGAACTTGATGCCGATCGTAAAAGTGTTATGATTAATATTGGAGGCGGTGTTATTACAGATTTAGGTGGATTTGTAGCTTCTACATTTAAAAGAGGAATCGATTTTATTAATGTTCCTACAACCTTACTTTCAATGGTTGACGCTTCCGTTGGAGGAAAAACTGGAGTAGATTTAGGTCCTTTAAAAAACCAAGTTGGCGTAATTAACCAACCTGTAATGGTTTTAATTGTACCCACTTTTTTAAATACTCTAGATGACAGACAAATGCGTAGTGGGTTTGCAGAGATGCTTAAGCATGGCCTCATACAAGATAAAAAATACTGGGATAATTTAAAGGTATTAAAAGACTTAACTAATGTTGATGAATTAATTCAACACTCTGTAAACATTAAAAACAAAGTAGTTCTACAAGACCCTACGGAACAAAATATAAGAAAAATATTAAATTACGGACACACTTTAGGTCATGCTGTAGAATCATATTTTTTAGAGAGTGAGGAACATGAACTTCTTTTACATGGTGAAGCCATTGCTGTAGGTATGATTTTAGAAGGCTATATATCATATAAATTAACCGAATTACCTAAAAAAGTATTAGAAGATATAAAATCAACTTTTCTTAACATTTACCCTAAAGTTGAATTTTCAGAAAAAGACATTGAAAATATTTTAAAACTTTTGAAGTTTGACAAGAAAAATTCTCATGGAAATGTAAATTTTGTTTTACTTAAAAATATTGGCGAGCCCGTTATTGATGTAAAAGTTGTTAATGAATTACTTACCGAAGCTTTTTCTTACTACAAAGAATAAGAGCTTCATATACTAAAAAACCCAATTACACAACTCTAAAAAACTTTATACTAAAAAATGATATAGTTTAGATATGAATTTAAAAACCATCTAAATTATGTTACGTAAACTAGTAAATTACAATAAGTTAAGTCACAAAGTAGCTGCATTATTAATTGAAACATACCCTCATGGCTATGGAGATTCTGACATTATTTCATTTAAAAATATGCATGGAGAAACAGTAGAAGCTGTTGAGATTAAAACAGAACAAATTACTTATTTAGTAAAAATCAGTAAAAGTCTTTCAAATTTTATTGCCAATTTTGATGATACTATTGAAAAAGAGCTTGAAGCTAAACCCAGTGAAACTTTAAATGAACTAAAACATGTAAATAACCTAGAATTAGCAACTAATTCTTATGAATCTGATTTAGATTAAAAATATCTTTCATCTAATACATTTACATGGTGCTTTAAGTGCCCAGAAATTATAAAGCCCGCAGCTGCCACACTCATACGAGAGTTACTTGCAACCCCCCATTTTTGCAAGACTTGTTCATCAAAAGATCTAAATAAATTTATAGAAGAATTCCTAACCGCTATAAAATCATTTAAGATACTTTCTTTACTTCTTTTTTCTGCATTTGAATCACTCACATAGATATCTTGATCAAAGCCTGGAAAATGCGATTTATCTCCTCGAGAAAAACACAAAGCTCTGTATTGAAAAACTCGTTCTGTATCTATAACATGAAGTAACACTTGTGCAACTGACCATTTTTCAGTTTCATAAGCATAATTCCATTTACTAGTTGGTATTTTTTTTATATGATCTATAAAAAAAGTTAACCCACCATATAAAGCTTCAACTAATTCAACATTATCTAATTTATCAATATAAGTTTGATAAAATGGATTGTAATCTTCTGCTTTTAGTTCTGATGATCTCATAATGTTACATTTAATACAAAATAAAAAATCCTAAACATCATATATAATGCTTAGGATTTTTTATTATAATCAGTTTAATTTTACAATTCATTAAAAATTGTATGCATTAAACGTTTTTTATCATTTATGCTTTCTTCTAAAGAAATCATAGTTTCTGTTCTACTTATACCATCTATATCATCAATTTTGAAAATGATATTTTTTGCATGATTAGTATCTTTTGCTCTAATCTTACAGAAAATATTAAATTTACCTGTAGTTATATGAGCTACTGTTACATTTGGTATTTGATTTAAACGCTCTAAAACAAATTTTGTTTGATGTGTTTTCTCTAAGAAAATACCAACATATGCTATAAAAGCATAACCTAGCTTCACATAATCTAATGTTAAAGAAGAACCTTTAATAATACCTGCTTCTTCCATTTTCTTTACACGAACATGAACTGTACCTGCTGAAATTAAAAGTTTTTTAGCAATATCTGTAAAAGGTGTTCTGGTGTTGTCAATCAACATATCCAGTATTTGGTGATCTATTTCGTCTAACTTTACTTTTCCCATATTGACAATATTATTTACGCAAAAGTAACTAATAAAGAAATTAAATTCAATAAAAGATGTATAATTTTAACAAAAACGTAATCTTTGAGTATAAATTAAAAAAAATATTCATTTTTAAGAAATTACATCAATCAACTTTTTATTTGATTTTAATTCTTCTAAATCACTACTATTCAAACAATTATAAGTGATATGACCGTAAAATCCGCTGTTTTTTTCAAGAATTTCTACCGTAGGAACAAATGCTAATTCTCCTTCAACGAGTGTTTCTTTGTACAAAACACCTAATTTAGAATCTTTTGCTAATGATTTGTTAATAATTTCTGCATCATTAATAAGAATGTCATAAAAAAGTTTCCCATTTTCTGGTATCTCAAAATACTCTTTCTGAGCGTAGTCATTAATACTTTGTAATGAAATTACATTTACAGCTCTTAAAATTGCACAAAAAATTAAAGCTCTTGTTTTTTCACGTTGATAATCATCAGGAAAGTGCCCTGATTCAAACAATATTGTTGGCTTATTCAACATTTGAAATGTATCTCCCACACAATTTGCATTAAAACCATCATCATAACGCCCTATTTGACCCGGAATATATTGTTGTAACTCTTTATTCATAGCTACTATTAACTGCATGCTCTGTCCTCTTGTTGGTGAAATTGTTCTTTTTTCATCATGAGCTGGTGCCAAAAATGATACCGTAGCTGGTTTAGAAGTAGCTCCAACATTAAATATAGTACGTTGATCATGCAGGTTAAAGCAATAATCGGGTTTAAATTGCTCATAAACACTTCTAAGCACTTTACTTTCTGGTTGTGTTCTTTTTTGAGCATCTCTATTTAAATCAACCTCATTAGCATTTATTCGTGTATAAGCTTCTGCACCATCTGGGTTTAATATTGGTATAATTTTAATGGTGCAATTTTTCAAAATAGAATTTGCTAAATCTGAATCTTCTGAAATAAAACTAAGAAAATCTAAAACAGCTTTTGTTGTTGTAGATTCATTACCATGCATTTGAGACCACATTAATATTTTATGGTTCCCCAAACCAAATGTTACATCTTTAATAGTTTTACCTAAAACAGATTCTCCTATATTTTCTACTACAAATTTACTGCTCTTCAAGTTATTTAGAAATGGAAATACAGCTGCATTTGTAACATACCTTCCTTGCACTTCAGTAACCTTAATTTCTTTTTGTAAATCTAAAAAACGAATCATAAAGCAATAATTTCATAAGAATTAAAGTGCAAATATACATTCAAACACAATTACAATTGTAACATTTTATGATTACAATTGTTACAATTGTGATATTTAATTTAATTTTTATAATTTCACAACTGTGTATTAAATATAATATTAAAGTTATTGATCAAATAGATACATTTAAAGTATAATAAATCAGATAAAATAAGCTAAACATATATTTATATTCAAATAATTATTTTATAAGCTTAAAACTAAGCTTAATTAATCGCAATATTTATTGTTTACATTTGAAAACAATAAATATTACAAAAGTAAACATGTATTTTATGATTAATCCGGAAGAATTTATAACTCGAATCGAAAAAATTTTAGATTTTTACAATTTATCAGCTACCAGTTTTGCTGATAAAATATCAGTACAACGCTCTAGTATTTCTCACCTACTTTCTGGCAGAAATAAACCAAGTCTAGAGTTTGTTTTAAAAGTAGAAGATGCTTTTCCTGAAATTGAACTTGATTGGCTACTGCATGGTAAAGGTAGTTTCCCTGCTTCTAAAGAGAAAAAAACTAAAATAACGCCCCTTTCTCCTGTCGCTAGTATTACAACTCAAGTAAATAATACTCCTAAAATAGAAAAGAAAATTATTGAAAAACAAAACAGTAAGAAAGATATAAAAAAAGTTATTATATTTTATAGTGATGGTAGTTTTGAAGCATATGACAATTAATTACAAATTGATGGTCATTACTACTTTCATATTAGTCATCACCCAACAATTTTTCTTTATTTTTGTCTTATGAAAAATAGCTTTTATTTATTCCTAATTTTACTATTAAGCCTAGTGTCATGCTATCAACCTGAAAGAAATTGTAAAGATTTTAAAACAGGGAAATTCTCTTTTAAATATAAACTTAATGGAGAAACAAAAACAAGCACATTTATGCGCACTGAAAACTATAGTATTGAAAAATACGATACTAAAATTGACACTGCAAAAGTAAGATGGATTAACGATTGTGAATTTGTGTTAACACCTAGTGACAACAAAACTCCTATACATTATAAAATACTTTCAACAACATCAGATTCATATACTTTTGAGTACGGAGTTGTTGGTAAAGGTCATAAGTCTAAGGGTACTGCAACAAAAATTGATTAACGCCATAAAAAGGCTTACTACTGTTTAATAGCTCATTTATGTTCAAAAAAATTGAATTTAAGGATTCCTACTTCATTCTGTTTTATACTGTTTTAAATATTTTACAGGCTTATTTTACTGAATTGACTAGTGATGAAGCGTATTATTGGTTTTATTCTTTAAAATTAGATTGGGGCTACTATGATCACCCTCCAATGGTTGCTATTTTAACTTATTTAGGAGGTATTTTTTCTGATACAGAATTAGGGGTTCGTTTATTTCATATTATCACAATGTCTTTAGGTTTATATTTTCTTTTAAAACTAATACCTGAAAAAGAAAAAATATACGCAGCACTTATTATTCTTGCGCTTCCCTTATTAAATTATATTTCAATAATTATATTTCCTGATACTGCTCTTGTGGCTTCCACTGTTGGAATACTATACGCGTATAAAAACTTTTTGAATAAAAATGATTTAAAATCTGCCATACTATTAGGTTGTTTTTCCGCATTAGCTTTATACTGCAAATACCACGCTATCCTTTTTATATTTTTTATAATTATATCAAATATTAAATTACTGAAAAACAAATATTTACACATCTCTATATTAACAACTGCTTTATTATTTTTGCCTCATTTAATTTGGCAATACAATCATAATTTTGCCACATTTAAATACCACTTAATTGGCCGGTCTACCGGTTTTAAAACAAAGTATTTTACTGAATACTTAGGCACACAAATAGGTGTAATTGGCTTAGGCTTATTTTTTATTCCTTTCATATTTAACCCTAAAGATTATTTTGAAAAAAGCCTTAAATATGCCAGTATTGGTTCTTTATTATTTTTTGCATTTAGTAGCTTAAAAGGATATGTTCATTTACATTGGACATCTATAGCCTTAACCCCTATCATTATAATGGGAGCAAAATTTTACAGTAATAGAAAAAACAATAAATTATTCAATTCTTTAGTTTTTCCTTTTATCTTTTTTATTGTAATTGTTAGAATATACTTAATGACTAATGTTTTTGGCGTAAATAACCTTAATGTTGATTATTATCACAAACACCCTCTATGGGCTGAAGATATCAGTAAAATTGCAGAGGAATCAACAGTTGTATTTAATACTGGAAATAGCAGTCTTAGAGATGCTCCTATGTACACTTTTTACGCTAAAAAACCAGCTGTAGCGCTATTTCCTGGGGAAAATAAAAAATCACAATATCAAATATTAAAATATGAAGACAGTATTCAGAATAAGAAAATCACATATTTAACCAGTAAAACTGATAAAAGCACAGAAGTAGTTTCCCGAATGGGTAAAAAGTTTAATTATCAAAAAATTGACAACTTTATAAGTTTTACAAACATTAAAATTATTTGTGACTATGAGACTACAAACAACACAAATGACACTTTATATATAAAAGCAAACATAATAAACCATAGAAACACATCTCTTAATTTTACTAACGAACAATTGTATATTCAATTTAAAGATATTAATGATAATATTAAACAAAAGAATATACCATTAAAATCAATTAATAAAATATCTGAAAAATCTAATAAAAACCTCTTTTTTAAAATTGAACCTAACTTCTTGCCTCCTGGTAATTACAGTTTTATTATTGGTTTCACATCAAGTATACCTCATTTAACATCAGTAAATAGTGACAGGAAAGAGCTTGTAATTAAACAAATAGAAACTTTAGAATAATATATTAAAACAAAAAAAAGAGCAACTATTCTAGTTGCTCTTTTTTTGTTTTATAATTAGTTAGGCCTATGATATAACTCATCAGGATTATCTTTTACTTGTTTTTCAAATAAGCGTTGTTGTTGTTTAACTGTAAGCGTGCTACCATCATGACTCCAACCTGGAGGTCCAAATATATACATTAACTTATGAGAAATCTTCTTTGACCTCTTCATGTCTTGCCAAATATCTTTGAATTCATGAGTTAAAATAACAATAGGATTATTCGAACTCGGTGCATGAATAACTCCATATTTAACATCAATACTATCATCTAACTCTAACCACGTACCAAACATTCTATCAAAAATATTTAAAAATCCACCATGATTTTTATCTAAATATTCTACATTTTGAGCATGATGCACTTGATGCATTGTATGTGTATTCATAAATTTCTCGAAAATTCCTAATTTCGGCAATAAGACTGTATGTAATTGAAATTGCCATAAAGCCTCAATACCTAAACAAAAAACCACCATTTCAGGTGAAAAACCAATTGCCGGCATCCACATATAAAACAAAGGCTTATAAAGCAATGTAAACCAACCATTACGCACTGCTGTTCCTAAATTAAAATTATCTGAAGAATGATGAACAATATGTGCCGCCCATAAAATACGAATTTCATGATTAGCCCTATGAAACCAATAATATGTAAAATCATCTGCTAATTGACACAAAAGCCAAACATACCAAGCATAACCAAAAGCCTCATACCCCATTATATTCGTACGAACACCATTAACTTCTGGATTAAAAAATTCGTATACATATGTAAAAATAACAATTGCAGAAACCACTTTAAGCAAAGCCGCTAGAATTGCCGAACCTACCCCCATAAATCCGCTTGCAAAAAGATCATTCCAATCATATAAATCATGATGTTCATCATGATTTTTACTATACGTTAATTCTAATAAAATAAATATAATAAAACACGGGGCTCCGTAAACAAGGGGGTTTGTTAAATCCATCAGTTTAATTTTTTTTTCAAATGTACTACTATTAGCGTATATATAACAAATCGTTTAACTTTTAAACTTCATCAATTTTATTAGTTTTATTTATCTATTTATAGTTAAAATTTATAAATAGATAAATAAAATTACCGAATTAACTCATTTATTCTTTTAATAGCACCGTTTGGCAAGTCCCGTAATGTCATGATATGTAATGTTTCTGTTTTCCAAAAATTTTTAGGCTCAAGAGCATTTTTGAAAAGATGTTCACCATGACTAAACGGCACATTTTGATCATTAACACTATGAATAATAAGTTTTGGCGTATTCTTAATTTCTTTAATATCTCTTGATCCAATATAAATTTGATTAAAATCTTCAGGATGATTTCTTACTCTATTTTTCAAAAAATCAAAAGGAGCATAATCAATTGCAATTTGCTGTGCAGACTCAAAAGCACCATCCAAAACAAGCGCATCTACCTTATCTTGATTATCTTTAGTTATTTTTATAGCTAATTGACCTCCTAACGAAATTCCATAAACAATAGTTTTCAAACTATCATTCTTAGTTTTAGACAAAAAATCAGCAAAAGCAATTTCTGTATCTTCTAAAACACCTTTGTAATTAGGAGAACCTTCCGCCTTACCATAACCTCGCCAATCTGCAGCGTATACAGAAAAACCCGCATCAATAAGTGATTTGTATAGTTTAGAAAGATACAATGCATTACCCCCTGAACCATGAATAAAAAAAACATAACCTTTACATTTTATTGGAGTCTTAAATAGGTAATTATAAGTTGTTATTGAATCATTTACCTGTATTTGGTATTCTTCAAAATTATAACCACCTATACCAATAGTATCTTTTGAAGGACTATATGCAAGTTTAGATTCATCATGATTAATCATTGCTCTTAAAACTCCATCTGTTTGGTGTTTATAAACAGCAAACCCAATTACTATAAAAACTACCATTAATACTGTAAAACCCATAATTTTTAATATTTTTTTCATTTTTATTTTTTTTAAGTTAAAGCAAACTAAAAACAGAATAAACCGAAGTAGAAATAATAGGTATTCATCGCTTATAATAGTGACAAAACAATATATTTAGGGATTAATTGATACAAATAAGGGATTAATTGAATAGCCCTTTTATTGCTTTATAAGAAGGTCTCGCTACAGGAATCTCCTCTTTAAAAAACGTTGAAATTAGTATTGCTTTTTGAGAATTTCCTTTTATTTTAAAAGAATGATTTGGATTTATTAAATAAGAACGGTGTGATTGAACCAGAAAAGGCACCTGAATTAATATATCTGATAACTTTGAACGTAACATTTTATGCCTCAAAACTTCATCTTTATAATAAACAACTACATAATTATCTTCAGATTTTACATATAATAATTGATTTTCCAAAATAACTAGTTCATCTTTAGCATAATCACCTTTAATTGTCAATTTATTCGAAATGTTATTGATTTCCTCACTAACACCATTCTTTAAATTAGTACTTGATTTTACAGAAAACAAATAACGCAACACTGTTTTAGTAAAAATAATAAGAGGTAAAACTGGTAAAAAAAGGTGATAAAAGAAAAGTAAAAATCTTATAAATGAGAGTGATTGATGCTCAAATACCACATCTAAATAAAAATAACCTATAATAGCACCCGAAAGAGAAGATAAGCATATAAATACTATTTCATTCCATAAAAACCAATGACTTTTTTTTCTAAAGAAATAAATTGAAGATAAATGAGATAATATGTAATTTACAAATTCTGAAAAACCAAACCCAATTAATAAAATTTCCCCATATGGATTATCAAAATTATTAAGATTAAAAGGTTGTAGACTTATTAAAATAAAACTCAACAAGGTCCCTATTATAATCCCAATAAAAATATGGAGCTTATAAGAGGGATTATATGGAAATGTTTTATTTAAAGTCATTAAATAGTTAAACCTGAAAATAAAAATTAGAACAATGAAGCTTGAGAACCATCTTCATCGTCATTAGCTTTTTTATCGTTTTTTTCACTATCAGACTCACCAACTACTTTTTTTAATTCTTCATCAGGGTCTACATACTCTAAAGGCTCTAAAGTATTAATATTTTTCACCTTATCAGAAGTCAACTGATTACCTAAAGCTTTTATTCCCTTAACAGATATAAAATCTTCAATATCAATTTCTTGACTAGGCTTCACATCTTTACCTCTAGGCTTCACAAACTCAAGCTCAACAACTGGCCTCCAATCAGTAGAAACCAATTCTAAAACTGTTTTTGGATGCTCAGAAATAAATAAATCTTCACGGTTTTCATTTTCAATCAAGAAACGCTTAATATAATATTTCTCCTTTTCACCATCGTAGTAAATTGCTGATATAGGTTTTTTAGGAATCCATTTTTCTAAGACAATCATATCTTGATCAAAATGAGAAGAAAGCTCCGGAGGAAATGTTTTTACAAATCCTTTTTGAGTAATAACAAGTAATAAATCTTCACCCTTAAATTCACCTAGCAACTCACCTCTTCCATCCACATTTAATCTTCTAACAATGTCATCAAACCAAATTTTACGTGGTTTTAAGGTAGAAACACCTTTTTCTTTCAACTCAATACGCTTAACAGGGTATTTAGTTACCAGATTTCCTTTTGAAGATCTTCCTTTTATAAGAATATCTGCAAAATCAATATCCCATTTCAATTTTTTAATACTGCCTGCTTGTCTTAAAAGCACCGTAATAATCTCTGCCTCACCATTTGGATTCGCAGAAAAATATAAAACATCTGAATTAGAGCTACCATTCGTTAAATCATAAATTTTATCTCTTGTAACAGCCGTTACATTAAATCTTTTTATATAACTAGGCCCACCTTTACCATCTTTATATATCATATTATAAATGGTACGCTTATCTTTTTTCTTAAAAACAGCAACATGAAGTATATTTTTACCAACAAAAATTTTTGAATCAACCTTAGTTATCATCATCTCACCCTGCTTAGTCATTACTATAATATCATCTATATCTGAACAATCAGTAACATACTCATCACGCTTTAATGATGTACCAACAAAACCTTCTTCTCTATTCACATAAAGTTTTGTGTTACGAATAACTACTTTTGTAGCTTCAATATCATCAAAAATTCTTATTTCAGATTTACGTTCACGCCCTTCTCCATATTTAGATTTCAGATTTTTAAAATAATCAATAGTAAAATCAATTATATGCTCTAGATGGTGTTTTACTTGTGCAATTCTTTCATCTAGACTATCAATAAGCTGTTGCGCTTTATCAATATCAAATTTAGAAATACGTTTAATACGAATTTCAGTAAGCCTTACAATATCTTCTTCTGTTACTGCTCGTTTTAAGTGTTTTATATGTGGCTTCAAGCCTTTATCTATGGCAGAAATAACACCTTCCCAAGTTTCCTCCTCTTCTATATCACGATATATACGATTTTCAATAAATATTCGCTCTAATGAAGCAAAATGCCATTGTTCTTCTAATTCCCCAAGCTGCACTTCTAATTCTGCTTTTAACAACTTAACAGTCAAATCTGTTGATTGTTTTAGCATTTCTGTCACTCCAATAAATAGTGGCTTATTATCTTCTATAATACAACCTAAAGGAGAAATTGAAGTTTCACAAGCTGTAAAAGCATATAAAGCATCAATTGTTTTATCAGGTGATAAACCAGAAGGTAAATGCACTAAAATCTCAACATCGGCAGCTGTATTATCTTCAATTTTACGAACTCTAATTTTACCTTTTTCGTTCGCTTTTAAAATAGAATCTATTAAACTAGAAGTATTAGTAGAGTATGGTATCTCACTAATAACCAGTGTGTTTTTATCTAATTGAGCTATTTTAGCTCTCACACGAATTTTCCCACCTCTTAATCCGTCATTATAATTACTAACATCAATAATACCAGCAGTAGGAAAATCTGGATAAATAATAAATTTTTGTCCTTTTAGGTGCTTTATAGACGCATCAATAAGCTCTATAAAATTGTGAGGCAATACTTTTGTAGACAAACCAACAGCAATACCCTCTGCTCCTTGCGCAAGCAATAATGGAAATTTTACAGGAAGATTTACAGGTTCTTTTTTTCTACCATCATAAGAAGCCTGCCATTCTGTAATTTTAGGACTAAATATAACTTCAAGAGCAAATTTTGATAATCTTGCCTCAATATACCTTGATGCCGCTGCTCTATCTCCTGTTAAAATATTACCCCAGTTACCCTGAGTATCAATCAACAAGTCTTTTTGGCCAATTTGCACCATAGCATCCGCAATACTAGCATCACCATGGGGGTGATACTGCATTGTATGCCCTACAACATTTGCAACTTTATTATAACGACCGTCATCAAGCTCTTTTAAAGAATGCATAATCCTTCTTTGAACAGGTTTAAAACCATCTTCTATAGCAGGTACTGCACGTTCTAAAATCACATAAGAAGCGTAATCTAAAAACCAATCTTTATACATTCCAGTTACCTTGGTTAAGGTATCTTGAGAGCCTTCTTGGTTATCAATATTTTCTTCGTTCAATTCTTCACTTTCTTCCATTCAGAAGTAATCGTATTATTTTGGTTTCTATTTAGTTATCTTCTACTAAGTCTAACTCTACTTTAAGGTTTTCTATAATAAATTTTTGCCTGTCAGGTGTATTTTTACCCATGTAAAATTCCAATAAACTCTCAATAGACATGGACTTATCTAACATTACAGGTTCTAAACGAATATCACCTCCAATAAAATGTTTAAATTCATCTGGAGAAATTTCCCCCAAACCTTTAAATCGAGTTATTTCAGGTTTTCCTGTCAAAGCTTCCATTGCCTCTTGTTTTTCTTCTGGGCTATAACAATAATATGTTTTCTTTTTATTTCTAACCCTAAATAATGGGGTTTGCAAAATATACAAATGATTTTCTTTAATTAATTCTGGAAAGAACTGTAAAAAGAATGTAATTAACAGTAAACGAATGTGCATACCATCAACATCAGCATCGGTAGCTATTACAATATTATTATATCTTAAATCTTCCATTGAATCTTCAATATTCAATGCCGCTTGTAATAAATTAAATTCTTCATTTTCGTAAACTATCTTTTTACTCATACCATATGAGTTTAAAGGTTTACCTCTAAGACTGAATACAGCTTGCGTATTCACATCACGTGACTTTGTAATTGAACCCGAAGCCGAATCTCCCTCAGTAATAAATAAAGTACTTTCTAAATACCTATCATTTTTAGTGTCTCCTAAATGAACACGACAATCACGTAATTTTTTATTATGCAGACTTGCTTTTTTAGCTCTATCTTTTGCTAATTTACGAATACCAGAAAGTTCCTTACGTTCTTTCTCAGCTTGCATAATTTTACGCTGTAGCTTTTCTGCTGTGTCAGGGTTCTTATGCAAGTAATTGTCAAGCTTTGTTCCTATAAAATCATTAATATAAGTACGAACCGTAGGAAACTCACCTCCCATATCGGTAGAACCTAGCTTTGTTTTTGTTTGACTCTCAAAAACAGGCTCCATTACTTTTATTGCTATTGCCGATATAATTGACTTACGAATATCAGAAGCATCATAACTTTTACCGTAAAAATCACGAATTGTACGTGCTAATGCCTCACGGAAAGCCGCTTGATGCGTTCCACCTTGTGTAGTATGTTGCCCGTTTACAAAAGAATGATATTCTTCACTATACTGGGTTTTACTATGCGTAATAGCTACTTCAATATCATCGCCTTTTAAATGAATAACAGGATACAACATATCATCTACATTGTTATTATCTTCTAAAAGATCTTTAAGTCCGTTTTCTGAATGAAACTTTTCTCCATTAAAAACTATTGTTAACCCAGGGTTTAGGTAAACATAATTTTTAAGCATTCGTTCTATATATTCATTACGAAACTTATAGTTTTTAAAAATTACCTCATCTGGTATAAAGGAAACCTTTGTTCCTTTTCTTTTTGAAGAGTCAACAGGACCTTCTTCTGCTACTAAATTTCCTTGATGAAATTCTGCTGTCTTTAATTTATTTTCTCTTGAAGATTCTACTTTAAAAAATGTTGATAACGCATTTACTGCTTTTGTACCAACTCCATTTAATCCCACTGATTTTTTAAAAGCTCTAGAATCATACTTACCTCCAGTATTCATTTTAGAAACTACGTCAACTACTTTCCCTAAAGGGATACCACGACCATAATCTCGAACTGAAACTAAGTTTTCTTTAATGTTAATTTCAATTGTACGGCCTGAACCCATTACAAATTCATCAATACAGTTATCTATAACTTCTTTTACAAGAATATAAATACCATCATCAGCTGAAGAACCATCACCTAATTTACCTATATACATACCAGGGCGCATACGAATATGCTCTTTCCAGTCTAATGATCGAATATTATCTTCAGTATATTGTGTATTTGTATTGTCTGCCATATTGGGATTTATTCGAAAGCGTTGCTAATATAGCAACTGTAATTGAAAGATAAAATAGCATGTGCCGAAAGTAATCAACAATAAACATTTTATTTTTGTTGATAGTATAAAAAAGCCTTACTTATTAAAAATAAGTAAGGCTCACCTTCATATTTATATTATAAAACTATACGTTAAATCTAAAATGCATTACATCACCATCTTTAACAATATACTCTTTACCTTCTACTCTCATTTTTCCAGCTTCTTTTACTTTAGCTTCACTGCCAAATGCTACGTAATCACTATACGCAATAACTTCAGCTCTAATAAAACCTTTTTCAAAATCGGTATGTATAACACCAGCAGCTTGTGGAGCAGTTGCACCAACAGGAATTGTCCAAGCACGCACTTCTTTAACACCTGCAGTAAAATAAGTCTCTAAATTCAATAATTTATAAGCACCACGAATCAATTTACCTGAACCTGGCTCTTCTAAACCTAAATCTTCTAAAAACATTTGTCTTTCTTCATATGTTTCTAACTCTGTAATATCAGCTTCAGTACCAACAGCTAAAAAGATAACCTCAGCATTTTCTTCTGCTACCGCTTCTTTTACCTTTTCTACATAAGCATTACCACTTACAGCAGATTCTTCATCTACATTACACACATACATTACAGGCTTATCTGTAATAAATTGTAATGGATGCACATACTCAGCATGATCTTCAGGAGAAACCTCAACAGCTCTTACCGAAGTACCAGCCTCTAAAGCTTCTTTTATCTTTAATAGTACAGCTTCTTCTTTTTGAGCTTCTTTATTACCTGTTTTAGCAGTTCTTTTAACTTTCTCTAATTTTTTATCTACAGTCTCTAAATCTTTCAACTGCAATTCCATATCAATAGTCTCTTTATCTCTAATAGGATCAACAGAACCATCAACATGAACAATATTATCATTATCAAAACAACGTAAAACATGTAAAATAGCATCAGTTTCACGAATATTTCCTAAAAACTGATTTCCTAAACCTTCACCTTTACTTGCTCCCTTTACTAAACCAGCAATATCAACAATTTCAACAGTTGCAGGCAAAACACGCTCAGGAACTACCAACTCTTCTAATTTTTGCAATCTTGGGTCTGGCACATTTACCACTCCTATATTAGGTTCTATTGTACAAAAAGGAAAGTTTGCACTTTGAGCCTTTGCATTAGACAAACAATTAAATAATGTGGACTTACCCACATTTGGCAATCCTACGATTCCTGCTTTCATCAGTTTATTTTTTTAACGATGCAAATATAGTTTTTACTATGATAAATTATACAATATATAAAAACAAAGATATTTTTTATGAAATCATCAATTCACCTAATTATTTTCAATGTTTTTAAAAAAAACTTAGAAGATTATTAGTAAAATAACTACTTTAACGTTTCATTAACCAATTTCACCCCTAAAACCACAAAACTTTAAGCCTAGATAATGCATACTAATAAAGAAGAAATTTTATGGCGTTTATTTTTAGAAGGCAATGCTGATGCATTTTCTGCTATCTTTAAGCTATATTATTCTTCTTTACATAATTACGGGTTAAAAATTTGCAATAACACTCAAGCTACTGAAGACTGTTTGCAGAATTTCTTTATATACCTATATGAACATAGACAAGGTATTAAAGAGGTGAAAAGTGTAAAATCATATTTATTTATTTCATTTAGAAGATCACTATTAGTCTATTTAAAAAAGGAACGTACTTATACGGATATTGAAAAGGTTAAAGCTAAATCATTAAATTTTGAATTTTCTGCTGAAGAATTAAAAATAAATCAGGAATTTACTACCGCAAAAAAAGAAATAGTTACTAAAATATTAAATACACTATCTTCTAGAGAAAGAGAAGTTATCTACTTAAAATATTATAGTAAACTTTCAACTTCTGATATCGCCTCTACAATGAGTATTACATACCAAAGCGTATCAAACACACTACAAAAAGCCTTTACTAAACTTAGAAACAACATAGAAAACAACATGTTGGCCGCTGTTTTAAAAAAATAAATACATTTTTTTAATTTTTTTAGGGTATAAAAATAAAATACACATCTCTTACTTAATATAAAGGCATAAAGCCAATCTTTTATATTACGCATGGAGAATAATAAACAGCATCTTTTAGAAAATCTTTTAAATGATACCTCTTTTGAAAATTGGGTATACAAAAAGAATAGAAACGATATTGCTTTTTGGAATAATTGGATACAGGATAATGCTGACCAAGTTGATACTATTTATAATGCTAGAGATATTATATTAGGAATTAATTTTAAACACAAAACACTAGACAAAGCTTATATCGATAATAAATTAAATTTTGTTTTAGATAAAATTAATGTTACTCCTTCACCTAAAAACAACACTAAATCTTCATACAATAAAAAAGCATTAGCACTACCTGCAATATTAGCGAGTGTTTTATTATTCTTTTTCTTGTATTATAATTTTCAAACTAATGAAATAATACACAAAACAGGTTTTGGCGAGATTATTAATTTAAAATTACCTGATGGAACAACAGTTGTTTTAAACGGTAATTCTGAATTAAAATATGAAAAAGAAAATCCTAGAGATGTTATGCTTCAAGGTGAAGCATATTTTAAAGTAAAATCTAAACCTTCTACAAAAGCAAAGTTTTGGGTTACTACAAATGATTTAAAAGTAGAAGTTTTCGGGACACAATTTAATGTAAATACTCGTAATGAAAAAACAAATGTATTACTTGATGAAGGCTCTATAAGTTTATTGCTTGAAAATGGTGACTCTCAAAAAATGGTGCCTGGAGAAATTGTTTCATACTCTAAAAACAATGAAAACTTTATGCACGAGAAAGTCAGCAATAAAATTAAATATGCACATTGGAAAAATGGCACCTACATATTTAACAACATATCTCTTTTTGAAGTAATGAAATACATAGAAAACACCTATGGTATTACTTCTGAATTTACTGATACTAATTCTAAAAATATTTTAATAACTGGCGGAATTCCTAACGAAAATTTAAAAATATGTATTGATGCAATTGAAAAATCCGCAGGCATCACAATAAAAAAATATGAAAACAAACTCTTAATTACGAACAACTAATTACTAAAACTCACAAATATGAAAAAAAAACAATTAATTAACACTTTAAGCTCTGTCGTCCTATTCTTAGGGATTATTGGCATTGCACATGCAGATGTACCGAACAGTAAAGCAAATGATGTGAAAATTACATTATCTGACTTTCTAAACGATGTAAGCAAAAAACACAATGTGTTTTTCACCTACAACCCCACATTATTATCAGGTTCTTCACTAGATCCTAATGATTATAATTACGAAAAATTAGAATCTATCTTATCTAAATTAGAAAAGAAAACAAGTTTTGATTTTGAATATTTAGGTAACAAATACTATGTTGTATATCACAAAAAAAACAACAAAGTAGAAGTTAGTAAAGTAGGGTCTGTTGGCGCTGCTGATATAAATATGATTAACACCATATTTAACCTTCAGAATACAGTTTCAGGTACAATTACCGATCAAGATGGAATGCCATTAGCTGGTGCAAATATTGTTGTAAAAGGTACAACGAACGGTACTACTACTGATTTTGATGGTAAATATAGTATTGAAGCTGCAAGTGATGCAACTTTGATTTTTAGCTACATAGGTTTTGGTACTGTTGAGAAAAAAGTAAACGGAAATTCAACTCTAAATGTTCAACTTTCGGAAGGTAACCAACTAGATGAATTTATTGTTGTTGGCTCTCGTACAGCTCCTAGAAGTAATGCAGACACTCCTTTACCTGTAGATGTTGTTGGTGCTAAAGATCTTACCTCTACTGGTCAAGCATCATTTGACAAAGCTCTACAATACAAAATACCATCATTTAATACTGTGCAAACCCCTGTAAATGATGCTACCTCTCTTTTAGATCCTTATGAAATTAGAAATATGGGGCCTTCAAGAACTCTAATATTAATTAATGGAAAACGTAAAAACCTAAGTGCCTTATTATATACACAAACCTCTCCAGGTCGTGGTGAAACAGGTGCTGATATCTCTGCAATACCAACAGATGCAATAAAGAGAGTTGAAATTTTACGTGATGGAGCTTCTGCTCAGTATGGATCTGATGCAATTGCTGGTGTAATGAACATTATATTAAAAGATAGCCCTACTGAAGGTTCTGCAACTATTAGAACTGGTATTACAAGCGAAGGAGATGGTGAAATGTTTGGTATCGCCGTAAACAATGGTACTACCATAGGTGACAATAAAGGCTTTATTAATTACACTATAGATCTATCTAAAGTGAACCAAGCTAACAGACCAGGTACCGTTAGTGCTTTAGGTGAAGCAGATGCTGATTTAGGTTTTGGTGCTGATTTAGATTTCGTAGAAGAATTTTTAAGCAGAAATCCTGATGCAAATAATGTAAATGGTTCGCCAGAAACTGCTGCATCAAAATTTGAATTAAATATGGGCTATGCATTAAGTGACGACACTAGACTATACGGTAATGCTGCATATGTTTATAAAAAAGTAAATAGTTTTGCTAATTACAGAACTCCATATTGGAGAACTCTTGATGATGATAATGATGGCTTCTCTTATTTAGCTGATTTTTACCCTGGAGATAACCCTACTACAGAAAATGGATATGACGGTTATTTACCAACTTTTGAAGGGTTATTAAGCGACTACAATGCAACAATAGGTTTTAAAACTGTTAAGAATGATTGGAATATTGATGCTAGTTTTACAACAGGTGGAAACACACAAACATACACAGTAAGCAACACCCATAACGGAAATTATGTATACTCTCCATCTACATGGATAGATGCAAACGGAGATGGTGTCGTTGACGATGGCGAAATCACCGAAGGCTCACAGTTATATAGAGAAAATAGCCAGCAATCTTTCGATCCAGGAGGAACAAAGTTTACTCACAATGTAGGAAATATTGATATTTCAAGAATATTATCTGATAAAATAAGTATTGGTTTTGGTGCCGAGTTTAGAAATGAAACTTTCGAAATTATTGAAGGTGAATTAGCTTCTTATGATGGTGGTGGCGCAGATTCATTTGCAGGAAACAGCCCTGAAAACTCAGGAAAATTTAATCGTTATAATATTGGTGGTTATTTTTCATTAGATTATGATGTTTCTGATGCATTCTTATTAAGTGGTACCGTTAGAACAGAAAATTATTCTGATTTCGGAAATACTTTTGTTTATAAATTTAGTTCTCGTTTAAAATTGACAGAACAACTTACTGCCAGAGCTTCTATTTCTTCTGGGTTTAGAGCACCTACGTTACATCAAATTTATACTCAAAAAGCACAATACAGCTTTGTCCCTGGTCAAGGTATTCAAGTAGGTGGTTTAGTTAATAACGTATCTACGCAAGCAAAACTTTTAGGTATTCCTGAATTAGATGCCGAAACTTCAAATAACTTTACTATTGGGTTTGGTGGTAAATTTGACAACAGCTTTAGCTTTACAATAGATTACTATAATATTTCTGTAAAAGATAGAATTGTTTTAGGCTCTGAAATTACTGGTACCGATTTTGACGATGATGGTAATAACATAGGAACAACTGCTCTTGATGATATTTTAAGAGATAATAGCTTAAGTGATGTAAGTTTCTTTTCAAATGCTATAGATACTAAAACTTCTGGTATTGATGTTGTACTAAGCAAAAACAACATTCAAATAGGTGAAGGTAAATTAAATCTTAATTTATCAGGAAACTATACAATTCAAAATGAGCGTGATGGAGAAGTAAAAGATATTGATTTAGTTGCTGATTCAGGTCAATCTGTAGTAAATGATACGCAAGAAGCTTTATTCTTTACTTCTAGACCAAAAACTAAGTGGATTTTAGGTGCTAATTACGACATTAATAAGTTCGGATTTTCTTTAAACAACACCTACTTTGGTAAAACCACATTTAAACAACAAGGTTTAGATGAAAATTTAAGAACAGAATTTACTCCAAAAATTGTTACTGATTTAGGTGTAAACTTTAGTGCTACAGATAAATTAACTCTAGCATTAAACATTAATAACATATTTAACATTCTACCTGAATGGTCTTTCATAGCTGAAAATGCTGATGGACAAGCTATAATAGACGATACAACAATTACATCTAGTGGTCAAACTGAAATTAAGAATCAATCAGACTTAATTACTTTCAACCAACGTTATTCGCAAATGACATATGATGGTTATCACTTTAGCCAATTAGGTACTATGATAAACTTTTCTATTAATTATAGATTTTAATTAGTTGACTACAAAGCTGCTTAAAATTTATTAGGCAGCTTTATTTATTGATAAGACAACCATTAATTTAAAATACAGTGTTTATTTAACTTTAATTCAACAAAAAACCCGAACCCATTAATGGTTCGGGTTTTTTAATATTTATCTATTACAACTATCCATCAGGATGCATAAATTTCTGCTTTGCTAATAAAACGTCTTCTGTTTCAACATGATCATCATCAGGTACACAACAATCTACAGGACAAACAGCCGCACACTGTGGCTCTTCATGGAACCCCATACATTCCGTACACTTATCTGGTGAGATATAATAAACTTCATCACTTATTGGCTCTTGAACATCATCAGCATCAACTTCCTTACCGTCAGGTAAAACAACATTCCCACTTAATGATGTACCATCACTGTACCTCCACTCATCGGCACCTTCATATATTGCAGTATTCGGACACTCTGGTTCACATGCCCCGCAATTTATACACTCGTCAGTTATTATAATTGCCATATTTTTCTTTTTCTTTTATGCTGAATTAATTTAAGTATTTATATTGATTTAATTTCAGTATCAATACTTTTGTACAAAGGTAAAACCTAATACAATCCTAAACAAATATAATGACAGACCTTACAACAAGAATTGAAGCTTTTGTTAAACTTGGTACATTTTTCAAGGAATATTACATTTATGCTAACAATCAAGAGGATACTACAAAAAAATCATCAGAGTTATTTACTTCTTTTGACGAAATAATAACACTTGCCAAACATAAAAATGGCTGGTTTAATCGTGAAAATATTTTATTTAGTATTAAAAGTTGGTCTGAAGTACTCACAAAAACAAATATAGATAACTGGCTTTCTAATTATACTTTTAATGATAAGGCAACGAAAAAAACTGTTGCTCTTATTATGGCTGGTAATATTCCATTAGTTGGTTTTCACGATTTTATTTCTGTTCTTATTAGTGGTCATTCTACAATAGTAAAATTATCATCAAATGATAATATTTTACTTCCTTTTGTTTCAAAAGTTTTGGCAAGTATTGAACCAAAATTTAAGAAAGCGATTACTTTTGAAGAAGCTCGTTTATCTAACTTTGATATAGTTATTGCTACAGGGAGTAATAATACAGCTCGTTATTTTGAACATTATTTTAAAAGTAAACCGCATATAATACGAAAAAGTAGAAACTCAGTTGCTGTTTTAACTGGAAATGAAACGACTGAAGAGCTAACTGCGTTAGGTGAAGATATTTTTCAATATTACGGTTTAGGATGCCGTAGTGTATCTAAAATATTCGTTCCTAAAGATTATATTTTTGATAATTTATTCAAAGCTTTGTTCAAATTTAGCCCAATAATAGAACAAATTAAATACTCAAATAATTACGATTACAATAAAGCAGTGTATTTAATGAGTGAATTTAAACTCTTAGATAATGGTTTTTTAATTCTGAAAGAAGACAAAAGCTACTCTTCTCCTATTGCTTCCTTATTCTATGAAAAATACGATGATATTGATAGCGTTAAAAATAAATTAAAACAAGACGAAAATAAAATTCAATGTATTGTATCTAAGACACTTTTTCAATCTGAAATAGAATTTGGTCAAACACAAAAACCAAACATCAGTGATTATGCTGATAATGTTGATACTATTGACTTCTTATTAAGAAACTCGTAGAATTTTAGCGCATTTACTATTTAATCACTTATATTTTTAAGACCTTTACATTCTTAAAATAATACTACAAAAATGAAAAAGCACAATTTTAGCGCAGGTCCATGTATTTTACCACAAGAAGTTTTATTAAAAGCTTCTGAAGCCGTACAAGATTTCAATGGCTGTGGATTATCCTTAATAGAGATGTCACATAGGAGCAAAGAATTTGTAGACATTATGGAAAATGCTAGAGCATTAGCTTTAGAGATTTTAAACCTTGAAGGAAAAGGATACAAAGCCTTATTCTTAACAGGAGGTGCTAGTATGGAATTTGTAAGAGTTGCATATAACCTTTTAGAAACTAAAGCTGGATACTTAAATACAGGTACGTGGAGTAATAATGCTATAAAAGAAGCCAAACTATTTGGAGAGGTTGTTGAAGTGGCTTCATCAAAAAATGAAGGTTTCAACCATATTCCAAAAATGTTTGGAGTAGCCAATGACTTAGATTATCTACATATTACCTCTAACAACACCATACATGGTACGCAAATGAAGTCGTTTCCTAAAGTTAATATTCCTTTGGTATGTGATATGAGTTCTGATATTTTCTCTAAGCAATTAGATTTTTCTCAGTTTGATTTAATCTATGCAGGAGCTCAAAAAAATATGGGACCTTCTGGTACGCAATTAGTTATTGTAAAAGAAGATATTTTAGGTAAAGTAACTAGAAAAATACCTTCAATCCTTGATTATCAAGTTCAAATTGCAAAAGATAGTATGTTTAATACGCCTGCAGTATTTCCGGTATATACAACAATGCTTAACTTAGAATGGCTTAAAGATTTAGGAGGAATACCTGTAATTGAAGAGCTAAATAATAAAAAAGCGCAATTATTATATTCTGAAATAGATCTAAACCCTTTATTTAAAGGCTACGCAAAAGAAGAAGATAGATCAACTATGAATGCTACATTTACATTAACTGATGAAAAGTTAAAAGACACTTTTGATGCGATGTGGAAAGAAGCTGGTATTAGCGGAATTAATGGTCATAGATCAATAGGCGGTTATAGAGCTTCTATGTACAATGCTATGCCTCTTGAAAGTGTTGGTGTTTTAGTAGATGTAATGAGTGAATTAGAAAGAAAAGCATAAATTAAATTTTTACTTGCCAAGTTTTACATGATAAGACTTGGCATTTTTTATTTTTAATGCATAAATAATTATTTTTTAAATGAGAATATTAGCAAATGATGGTATTGCACAAGTTGGTGTTGATGCCTTGAAAGGGAGCGGTTTTGAAGTACTTACCGTTAATGTTGCGCAAGAGCAATTAGCAAGCTACATAAATAAGCACAATATACAAGCACTTTTAGTGCGTAGTGCTACACAAGTTCAAAAAGATATTATTGATAAGTGCCCTAACCTAAAATTAATTGGTCGCGGTGGTGTTGGTATGGATAATATTGATGTTGCTTATGCTGAAAAAAAAGGCCTACACGTAATTAACACTCCTGAAGCATCTTCTGAATCTGTAGCAGAGTTAGTTTTTGCGCACTTATATGGTGGTGTTCGTTTTTTATACGATGCTAATAGAAATATGCCTTTAGATGGCGATAGCAAGTTTAAAGAATTAAAGAAAAGCTATGCTAAAGGTTCTGAATTAAAAGGTAAAACTCTAGGAATTATAGGTTTTGGAAAAATAGGGCAAGCAACTGCTAAAATAGCATTAGGCGTGGGTATGAAAGTAATCTACCATGATACTGAAGTTGATAAA
The DNA here is from genome assembly GCA_947496695.1 of uncultured Cellulophaga sp. GTDB lineage: Bacteria > Bacteroidota > Bacteroidia > Flavobacteriales > Flavobacteriaceae > Cellulophaga. Next base: position 220,554 of record CANMEI010000004.1, read on the forward strand.
ATCACTATATCTATTCCTTTTTTTGATGGACAAGAAATTTCTTTTAAATTAAGGAATACTCCGAAAGAAGAGCTATTAAAAACATCAGACTTTATTAGTATTCATACTCCTAAGCAAACCGCGTATGTAATTGGCAAAAATGAGTTTAACATCATGAAAGATGGTGTTGGTATTATTAACACATCTCGTGGTGGCACATTAGATGAAGTTGCATTGGTAGATGCTTTAGAAAAAAGAAAAGTTTCTTTTGCTGGCTTAGATGTTTTTGAATCTGAACCAAAACCTGAAATTCCTATTCTAATGCACCCTGATATTTCATTAACACCACACATAGGTGGTGCTACTCAAGAGGCTCAAGATAGAATTGGCTTAGAATTAGCTTCTAAAATTGCTGTTCTTCTAAAATAATTAGCTTTTTTATACAGATAAGGTAATTATTTGTAAATTGAAGAAATTTTAAAACCAAAACTATAAAAATGTCAGGAATTTTAGATTTATTAAACGGCCCAATTGGAAAACAATTAATTAGTGGTGTTGCAGGTCAAACCAACCAATCAGAAGATAAAACAGCTAGTGTATTAACTATGGCAATGCCATTATTAATGGGTGCTATGAAAAAAAATGCTTCTACACCAGAAGGTGCAGCTGGCCTAATGAATGCTTTACAAAGCGGTAAACATGATGGTAACATTTTAAGCAACCTCGGTGGTTTATTTGGCGGTGGTGTTGATGATTCTGTTTTAAATGATGGTGCTGGAATATTAGGGCACGTACTAGGCGGAAAACAAACTCAAGTAGAAAATGCTTTAAGTCAAAAATCAGGAGTTGATGCTAGTTCTGTTGGTACAATATTAAAAGTGGCTGCTCCTATTATAATGGGACTTTTGTCTAAACAAACACAAGATCAAAATGTAAGTAGTGCAAATGGCATTAGTGACGTTCTTGGTAGCTTATTAGGTGGTGGTAGTGATGCTGGAAAACAACAATCATTGATTGAATCTTTCTTAGATTCAGATGGTGATGGTAGCATTTTAGATGATGTTGCAGGTATGGTACTTAATAGTGGAGGAAGTCAGACAAAAAGTGGCTTAGGAGGTCTGTTAGGTGGTTTATTTGGTAAATAAAACGTTTATAACATAAAATAACTTAAGCCGAACTCATGTTCGGCTTTTTTTGTATCTTAAAGTTATGAAAAAGAACTTTCTACAAATTTTAACAGCATTAATTATAGTAATTTGTATTACATATAGTTGTACTACAACTAAAGAAACTGTTATTCTAAGCAATAAAGAGAAAGAAGCTTTTAAACAAACAAATGGAGACACAATAACTATTGCTAATGATTCAACAGAGTATGAGATAATTATTATAGAACCAGGATTTAATTTTTGGTTACAAAGTGTTGCACATTCTAAAGGGTATTATTCTCAAAATTATTTAGAAAATAGAAATGCAATTTGGGTTTCAGAATGGAATCAAAGAGTTTTACAGCCTAATAGATATAATTCAAATCTTTATGAGATGCGTATAGATTATCAAAGAAATATAGATTATGGTTATGATGTAAATTATAAACTTTACAATTATTTTTTATACTTTCAAAGAAAGTATAATCAAAGGTTAGGTACTTTTATACCACGTATTTAATAGTATATTTGCAAGCGATAAATAATAATATGGAAAAATTAAAGCAACGTTGGGGTATAGAATCAAACTTCTCAATTGTTATAATATTAATCGTTTTTGCCTTAACAGGTTCATCCTCATTAAAAATAGCAAGACCATTATTAGACTATGTAGGATTTACAAGAGAACTTTTTGCTGATGATTGGTATTTTTCTATTTTATATTGGACTGTACGTATTCTTATTATTTTTCCTATATACCAAATATTATTGGTTGCTTTTGGCTGGTTATTTGGCCAATTTGAATTCTTTTGGAATTTTGAAAAGAAAATGCTAAGTAGGTTGGGTTTAGGTTTTTTATTAAAATAATTTCAACTTCTAAATTACATTCAATTCAATCTTACAATTTTATTAACATTTCAATCCAATAGCGTTTCATTACTTTGCAACATGAAAGTATATATAAAGAATTTACTATTTTCTTTTACTGCTTTTCTTTTACTTACCGCATTAGCAACACCCCATGTTGTTAAAACTATTCATGCTTTTTTTGAACATCAAGATGTTATTTGCTCACAAAAAAGTAAAGTGCACTTACATCAAACTGAACTTAATTGTGATTTTCAACATTACCATATAACAGCTTATTTATTTTCTAAAATAATAGATTATCTATTGGTTACACCCTATGCTATACGTGAAATAAATAAGATTTTATATAATCAAATAAGTAAGTCAAAAAAATTAAACTTTTCTCTTAGAGGGCCTCCAAAATAGCTATAAACAACTGAATATAAATCAGATAATTCAATTAAAGAAATCAATAAAACCATCATTAATTTTATTGATATCCTTTTTTACATATAATACTATTCTTTTAAAAAAATTGAGTATAATTTTATTATACCTCATTAAACATATCAATATCTAATAAATGAAAAATATAATTCTTTCATTACTTTTTATACTATTATTTAGTGCTACATATGCACAAAACACATTATCAGGCACTATTACAGATGCAAAAACAAATGACGCTTTAGAACAAGTCTCTGTTTATTTTCCTCAATTAGAAAAAGGAGCTGTTACCAATGAAAAAGGAGATTATAAAATTTCTAATTTACCTGCTGGCAGTTACAAAGTTATACTATCTTACATAGGCTATCAAACTATTTCAAAAACGATAAACATAACTTCCAACGAAACGATATTTAACACTTTAATGAAAGAAAGTGCTATTGAAATGGAAGAAGTTATAGTATCTACTCCTTTTCATAAATTACAAAGCGAAAACGTCATGAAGGTTGAATACGCAAGTATTAAAGACCTTAAAAACAAAGGCGCTATTACTTTAGCTGATGGTATTACAAAAATTGCTGGTGTTGAAAGTGTTTCTACAGGTATTGGTATTGGCAAACCTGTTATTAGAGGTTTAAATGCAAACAGGGTTTTAGTATACACACAAGGCATAAGGTTAGAAAATCAACAATTTGGTGACGAGCACGGTTTAGGTGTTAATGATGCTGGCATATCAAGTGTTGAAGTTATTAAAGGTCCTGCCTCTCTACTCTATGGTTCTGACGCTATGGGAGGGGTTTTATATTTAAACCCTGAAAAATTTGCCTTAAATAATGATACTGAAGGCGATGTAAACTTAAATTACTACTCAAATACACAAGGTTTAAATGCAAATGCTGGTTTTAAGACTTCTGGTGAACATCTAAAATTTTTAATCCGCAGTTCTATTACATCTCATGCAGATTATAAAACTGGAGGTGGTGAACGAGTAACCAATTCTAGATTTAAAGAGTTTGATATTAAAACAGGGGTAGCATATCAACTAACAAATTTTAAAACAGAATTACGTTACAATTACAATAATTCTAATTTAGGCATTCCAGAAGAAATAGGTGAGCAAAGCACTGATCGTGACCCTATAAAACCAAATCAGACTATCGATAATCATATTTTAAGTTTAAAAAACACATTACTATTTAAAAAATCAAGCTTAGATCTTACTTTAGGTTACACATCTAATATTAGAAAAGAATTTGAAGAAGATGAAGATGGTGCTGCCTTACATATGAATTTAAATACTTTCACTTATAATCTACAATATCACTTACCTAAGTACGGAATTTTAGAAACTATAATTGGCGCCCAAGGGTTAAGCCAAACAAACACTAATTTTGGCGAAGAACTACTTATACCTAATGCTAATACAAATGATGTTGGTTTTTACGGAACATCGCATTTACATTTAGATAAAAACAATGATATTCAATTTGGTCTTCGATATGATCATAGAAATATTGATAGCGAACAAAATGGTGTAATAGACGATGAGGATTATATTGGAGCTATAAACAGAAGTTTTAATAGTTTTAATGCAGCTATTGGGTACAAACTTAACTTCTTAGATAATTATGTTGCCAGAATAAATCTAGCGTCTGGTTTTAGAGCTCCTAATTTAGCAGAATTAACATCAAATGGAGTTCATGAAGGTACAAACCGATATGAAATTGGTGATTCCACTTTGGATAATGAGCAAAATATTCAGACTGATATAGCATTAGAATATAAGAATGAGCATTTTGAAGTTTTTGTAAATGGTTTTTATAACAGTATAAACAATTACATATACATATCGCCAACTGGTGAAGAAATTGATGATAATTTAGTTTATGAATATGTTCAGCAAGATGCTAATTTATACGGTGGTGAAGCTGGCATTCACATTCATCCACATCCACTAGATTGGTTGCATTTTGAAAGTAGTTTTCAAACAGTTACTGGTAAACAAAAAAATGATGATAATTTACCTTTAATACCTGCAAAAAGTATTACCAACACCTTGAGAGCTGAATTTTCTAATACAGATAAATGGTTAAAAAGTAGCCAAGTTTTCATTACTTTAAAATCAACTTTCAAACAAGATAAAATTAGTTCTTATGAAACTGAAACAGATGGCTATGGTTTATTAAGTGCCGGTTTAAGTGGTACCATGACAGTATTTAATTTGCCAATGGATTTACGTATTTCAGGTAATAATTTATTAAATAAAGATTATTTTTCTCACCTATCACGTTTAAAATATGATGGAATATCTAACATTGGTAGAAATATTAGTGTTGGTCTTAGCATTCCACTTTAAAAATACTTAAACAATAAAAAAAAGCGGAGATGAATTACATTCATCTCCGCTTTTTTTTATTATAACTTATATTTAAACCTCAATAGGTTCATTTAATTCTGATTTTTTAAAAACGTAAGTATAAAACCACATTATAGTAAATGTTGGAATAAAATCTAGCCCCGGAATTAACTCTTCTACAAAAGTTACCATACCTGCCGCTTGACCTATTTTGCCTTTATAAAGTCTCGTCATAACCCAAGCCGATATTGGTGCCCATATTACATCTGAGAACTCCCCTATTCCTGGTATTACAAAAGATAGCATTCCTACTCCATCTAAAACAATCCCAAGTATTAGGTTACGTATTTTATTATCTTTCTTTTCTTTTGACATATTTAAATTTAATGGTTTATTAATTTAAATCAAAATGAGTGCCAAAAATTACTTAATATAAAATTAAGAAAGACTTGAGCTAATTAATTTTAAAAACTCATTTCTAGTTTCTTGCTTTTCAAACTGACCTCTAAATCCAGAAGTTGTAGTAACCGAGTTTTGTTTTTGTACTCCACGCATCATCATACACATATGCGAAGCTTCAATAACAACAGCAACACCTTTTGGTTTTAATGTGTTATTAATACACTCTAAAATATCATGCGTTAAACGTTCTTGTACTTGCAAACGTCTTGCAAAAACATCAACCACCCGCGGTATTTTACTTAAACCTACAATATGTCCATTTGGTATGTATGCAACATGAGCTTTACCAAAAAATGGTAGCATATGATGCTCACACAGCGAATAAAGTTCAATATCTTTTATGATAACCATATCATCATAATTTTCTTTAAACATCGCTCCTTTTAATATTTCTACAGCATCTTGCTCGTAACCTTGAGTTAAAAACATCATCGCTTTAGAAGCTCTCTCAGGAGTTTTAACTAAACCTTCTCTTGTTACATCCTCTCCAATACCATTAAGAATTGTAGAATAGTTATTTTGAACCTCTTCTTTTACTTTTATATTATACTCTTCAAAATGTTTATATGAAGCCATTTTTAAATACTTTACTATAAATTATACTTACAAAAATACTTGATTATTATTAGTTTCACTAATACCGCCAGATTACAAGTGAAGTTTTGCTATGTCTATGCTAATGCTTACTTTCATATTTTTAATTAAAATTACATGATTAAAGCGAATAACATCCAAAAATACTATGGAGAACTTCAAGTCTTAAAAGGCGTGAATTTACATATTAAAAAAGGCGAAATTGTATCAATTGTTGGTCCTTCAGGAGCAGGAAAAACAACACTCTTGCAAATTTTAGGCACTCTTGACATACAGTCTAACAAAAAAGAAAGTCAGTTACTAATTAAAGATACTGATATTACTACTTTATCTGAAAAAGAACTCGCTAAATTCAGGAACGAAAACATAGGTTTTATTTTTCAATTTCATCAACTATTACCTGAGTTTAGTGCTTTAGAAAATGTTTGTATACCTGCATATATTAAAAAAACTTCAAAATCAGACGCTGAAAAAAGAGCTAAAGAATTATTAGATTTTTTAGGTCTTTCACATCGTTATAATCACAAACCAAATGAACTTTCTGGTGGTGAACAACAACGTGTTGCTGTGGCCAGAGCATTAGTAAATAACCCAAGTGTTATATATGCTGATGAGCCTAGCGGAAATTTAGACTCTGAAAGTGCTGATAATCTTCATAAATTATTTTTTAAACTTAGAGATGAGTTTGGCCAAACTTTTGTAATTATTACACACAATAATGAGTTAGCATCAATGGCAGATAGAAAACTAACTATTGTTGATGGTTTAATGGTTGATGCAGAATGATTGAACAAATCTGGGAGTTCATAAAAAACCCTAAGTACACTCCTTTTCTTGAACATTCAAAATCAGATAAATTCACTATTTTTACAAAAATTCTTGTACTCACCTTAGTAGCAAGCTTCTGCCTGGGTATTATTATGAGCATAATTATAAATGCTACAGGAGCAGATTTAGGAACTCATGGTATGGATCAATTATTTGAAAAATATAATGAATTCACTATTTTCCTTTTAGCCGTTATTGTTGCTCCAGTACTAGAAGAATTGTTATTTAGAGCTCCATTAGTCTATTTTAAAAAAACTCAACTTTTTAAGTTTGCTTACTATACCTCAGCTATTTTATTTGGATTGGTTCATTTAACTAATTTTGAAGCATTTGCTTCATATTATTGGCTTGCTCCAATTCTAGTAGCACCACAAGTAGTTGCAGGTTTCTTTCTTGGCTATACGCGTGTTAAATTAGGTCTTGGCTGGTCTATATTCTTACACGCTTGCCATAATGGAATATTAATTATACCACCATTATTATTAAAATTAACAGGTAATCTTCCTAATTAAAAGCTATGAAAAAAGAAGAACTCAAATCTTTTCTTGATGAAAAAGTAATTCAATACAATCATCCTACTTTTTTAGATACAGACCCCATACAAATTCCACATTCATTTTCTGTAAAAGAAGATGTTGAGATTAGTGCTTTTTTAACTGCAACAATAGCATGGGGAAATAGAAAAAGTATCATCACAAATGCAAAAAAATTAATGGAATTACTAAATAATTCACCTTTTGATTTTATAATGAATTATGAAGATGAAGATTTAGCTAGGTTTGATGAATTTAAACACCGAACTTTTAACGGCGAAGATTTAAAATTCTTTATAAAAAGCCTTAAAAATATTTATCAAAATCACGACGGACTAGAAGCTGTTTTTAAAAATAATATTACTGATAAATCACTACAACCTTCAATTTCTGCATTTAAAAAAATATTTTTTGAAATACCACACCCTGCAAGAACAACAAAACACGTTTCTGACCCCTTAAAAGGTTCTGCTGCAAAACGCTTAAATATGTTTTTGCGATGGATGGTTCGCGATGCATCAACTGGTGTAGATTTTGGTATTTGGAAAACGATACCTAGTGCTTATTTATCTTGTCCTTTAGATGTACATTCAGGCAATGTAGCACGAAAGTTAAAACTTGTAAAGCGTAAACAAAACGATGCTAAGGCTTTAGCTGAGCTAGACAAAAGTTTGCGCAAAATGGATGCGCAAGACCCTGTTAAGTATGATTTTGCCTTATTCGGGTTAGGTGTTTTTGAAAAATTTTAATAATTCCATTTCCCCTTTCAAAAGGAAAATGGAATTTATAACTCTTTAGTTAGTAAGATACTATACTTGTATCAGATAAAGTTTTCATAAAAGCTACCAATGCTTTTTGTTCTTTTTCTGTTAATGAAAGTTCATCAAAAGGTAAGGTTTGGTGTTCTAAATCAAAACCTAGCCCTGCACCACCGCCTTTATTATAAAAATCAACAACTTGCTCTAAAGTATTGTAAGCACCATTGTGCATGTACGGACCTGTTAGCTCTACATTTCTTACAGTTGGTGTTTTAAACATCCCTTTATGTAATGGTTCTTTATATACTGAATAAAAACCTGAGTCACTATCTAACTCTTTATTTTTCAAAGTTTTTGGCACTCCTATTACTTCTTTTTCTGAATCGTTAAAAAATGGAGGAACAGTACCATTAGTTAATGGCATAAAGTGGCATGTTGCACATAAGGCCTTACCCATAAATAAATTTAAACCCTCTTTTTCTTCTTGAGTGTAAGTATCTTCTTCAGCTCTAATATTTTTATCAAACTTAGAATTAAAGCCGTTTAAAGTGGCCACATAAGCTGATATAGCTCTAATAATTTCTACATTTTTGGTAGGTACTCTGCCGTAAACCTCTTCAAAAATTTCAATATATGAACTGTCTTTTAATATTTCTGTAGAAAATTTATGAACATTAGAATCAAACTCTTTATCATTTGAAAAAACAGCAGAAATTTGATCATCTAAAGTTGACGATCTACCATCCCAGAAAAATGCTTTTTGATATATCGCATTTATTAATGTTGGTGAATTTCTGTCTAACGGTTTTCCATTGTTGTCTAAATTAGTTTTTAATCCGTCGGCATATCCTTTATTTGGGTCATGACACGTAACACAAGCCATTCCTTTATTAAATGAAAGATTTTTATCTGTAAATAACTTTTCTCCTAAAGCAATTTGCTTTTCAGAAGGGTTTTTATTTACAACAGGTAAAAAATAATTGGTATTAAACGTATTACTTTCGAAAAAAGTAGGCGCATCATAATTAAAAACTTTATTATCTACACCATCCCACAAACCACTTTCTATTCTTATTTGCACCCAATTCCTGGTAATAGGGTTAAAATAGTCTCTAATGAAGGTATATCTATCAAAAGAATCAAAATCAGGATTATCATTTATATACGCAACAGCATTATCAATAGCTTTAATAAAATCAGCATCTAATTTTGAGTTTTTATTATAAATGATTGCCTGAATGCTAAGTGTATAAACTTCTTTTAAACTTTGTAAAGAAACTGCACTTTCGTTAATACCATAATGACTAACAGGAGTATCAAAACCTGAAATACCATGGCTTACAATACGCAACAACTGCTCATGTGTTGCCATAAAAAACCGTTGCGGGTTTAATGGTCTTTTTTGCATATATTTTTGAAGATTTGCTAGTAAACCTTTAGTTATTCGTAATTCTTCTTTATAAAATTTTTCTTCTTCTCCCTCAAAAATACTTTCTTCGATTTTTTGTAATCCGTATGGTAAAAGTATTTTACCTGTATCTTCAGCATATATTGGCAATGCAGGACCATTTATTCTATGACCAACATTTGGCTTTAAGTATGAAATATATGGTTCAGCTTTTTTAAATGAAAGCCTAAGATTTTTAAATAAACTCTTAGATGCAGTATCATTCGGTTTAAAAGACATAAGTGAGTCAATCTCTTTAACTGCTCGTGTTACGTTTTGTAAATAATAATCATGAGCCATAGTAAAATCTACAGTCTCAATAATTTCTTTTTCTTTAGGTTCTTGCTTACAACTTATAAAAAGGCAAAAAACTAGAATAGCACATGTATATTTTAACATCAAAAACATAATTTTTTTAAATACAAAAACCTCCAAGTGTTCTTGGAGGTCTCCGTACATTAATTTTATTTTATCTAGGTAATCCTTTTAACAATATAATTTGTCCACCTTGGTCATCAGGTAAACCATCTATAACAAAATCATCGCTTTCCCAATAATGAGGTTGCAATGCTAACATAAATGTATCAGGTTCTCCTATTTTATCAGAAATATCAATTAAAGAACCGAATTCACCACTATATCCAGTACTTCCTGTTGGGTCTAAATCTTGACGAATTAATAACTCTAAAACTACTTGAGAGTTATCTCCGTTTAAATTTGTTTGATAAATATATGCGGCGTGATCTCGATCAAAAGAGTTTGGATCTTCTTGGTAATAAACAAAATTTTCTGTTACACAGATATTATCAGGACTTTGTAATAAGCTATTATTACCATCTGCATTATTAGTATCAGTATTACCACTTACAATTTGAGTTAAAGAACCTGTTAATGGAGAATCTTCATCTAATTCTAATTTATATACAGTACCCCAATCATTATAAGTACCTGCATCTGGCCCCCTACCCGTTACTGCAAAAAATACATTTCTACCATTTTCATCTGATCCCTTTTGGTAATCAACATCTTCTACTCTCATAAATGCAGAAGCTTGAACTGCTACACAAGCATCTTCCATTTCAGAAACAGTCATTGATGCTCCATCAACGATTTCAACAAATTCTACTTCATAAGATACTTTAATATCTAAATTTGATTCATTATAGATTGTTTCAGCAGTTACATCTTGAACACCTCCTGCTCCATCAGAAACTTCTTTTAATCTTAAAACATAGATTTTTCCGTCAGTTAAATCTGCATCACCATTTTCTGAATAATACAAAATAACCTGACCTTCTGATCCACTTGAGTCATCATCGCCACCTATAATTACTGTTTTTCCAGTATACGCATCTTTAGGTAATGGAACTGCATTTTCCCAAGAAAATTCACCTAAAGCATCTAAACCAAAATCTGCCGTAGGTGTTGGTGTATCAATAAAAGGGTCTATCCCTTTTACATCATAATTAATACTTTCAGAAGCTGATAAAAATAAATCTTGCGAACCACCATGTATTGCTGCTTCCCACATAGTACCTGAACATTGACGAGCTTCATCAGCAACATCATCAGTTAACAACCAATCACCTCCTGTTGGGTTTAAGTATTCATCAAAATAAATTCTTGAAATAGCGTGATCATCTTCTGCATTTACAATATAAATGTAACCATCACCATTTTTTAAAAGCCCTGCACCGTCTTGAGCTCCTACTAATTTAAAACCATCAGCTAACTCATCTGTAGAGCTTATTAAAGAATACGCTTCTACATAGTTAAATTGTGATTGAATTGCTACTAAAGGTTCTAATGAAGATTTATTTTCAAAAATTGTAGCATCAGTAGTTAAATCTTCGCCGTCTTCACCATCTTGGCCATCAACACCGTCGATACCATCAATACCATCTTCAGGATCGCAACTAATAATAGTTAAACCCATAAATGAGAGCATAAATACGCTCATCATAATCATTTTCAAAGTTTTCATAAATAAATAGTTTATTGGATATTTTTCTCGATTCCAAAGCTATTTAGATAGATTCACAGCTATGTTAATGCATTGTTTTTCTTTTATTAAATATTTTTTATCTAAAAGTTAAGGTGTTACTAGAACGTTAACTATACGATACTTAACAACTAATATTTAATTTTAATTAAATATTTAGTTATACTACTTTTCCTTTTTTGATATTTTTAACATTTATTTGTTATAAATTAGATAAAATGAAAAAGAAAAAAGTTATCCCCTCTTTAAAGATTATACATATAGCCTTAGTGTTTGGGTTAGTTGTATTCGGAGCTATATCATACTTTAATGGTGTTGGCTTTGTAACAGATTTTGAAATATCTTCAGATGTATTTATATATATAGTACCTACCGCAGCCATCTTAGGTTATTTTGGAAGTCAAATAATATATAAAAAAACCTTAAAGAATATAAATAGAAATGATAAGTTATCTAAGAAATTGGCACACTACCAAAAAGCATTAATTCTCAAATATGCATTTATTGAAGGTCCTGCAATTTTAGCTTTTATTATATTTATGAGGTTTGGCTATGTTTTATACTTTAATATTGCTGTATGTTTAATAATATATTTAGCCATACAAACACCTACCAGAGATAAAGTTGTTAAAGACCTATCATTAAGTTCTAAAGAGCAAAAAAAAATTTACTAATATATTGAGTTTAATTTTTTACAATCTATAATAAGCAAGAATGCTAAAACCTTTAGTAAGTATACTAATTCCTTTTAAAAACACAGAACTTTATTTAGTAGAATGCCTTGAAGCTATACAAATACAAACGTATACCAATTTTGAAGTAATTGCTGTTGATGACAATTCTACTGACAGCAGTTCTAACTTATTAGAGATTTACGCAACAAAAGACAGTCGCATAAAATCATTTAAAAACCCTGGCTCTGGAATTATTGATGCATTACAGCATGCTTATTCAAATGCTTCGGGAGATTTTATTACTCGTATGGACTCTGATGATATTATGACTCCAAATAGGCTAAAAATCATGGTAAACTCTCTTTTAGAACATGGAGAAAAACATATTGCCATTGGTCAAGTAAAATATTTTGCAGAAAATGGTGTTAACGATGGCTATTTACGGTATGAAAAATGGTTAAATTCTCTCACAAAAATTGGTGCTAACTATTCTGAAATATATAAAGAGTGTGTAATACCTTCACCTTGTTGGATGGTTTATAAAACCGATTTTGATGCCTGCGGAGCTTTTACACCTAATACATACCCTGAAGATTATGATTTAGCTTTTAGGTTTTACGAGTATAATTTAAAATGCATCCCTTGTGAGACTATATTACACCATTGGCGTGATTATAGTGTTAGAGCTTCACGAACAAGTGAGCACTATGCTGAAAATTCATTTTTAGATTTAAAACTTACTTATTTTATTAAACTTGATTATTCTGAGTCTGAAAAATTAGTAGTTTGGGGTGCTGGAAAAAAGGGGAAATCTGTTGCTTCAAAATTAATTTCAAAAGGAATAGATTTTATTTGGGTATGCGATAATAAAAAGAAAATTGGCAAATATATTTATGATAGCGAAATGCAATCATACACTGTACTTAAAAGCTTTAAACACTTAAAAATTATTATTACTGTTGCTAATGATGATGATCAAAAATTTATACATTCATACTTAGAAAATTTAAATTTAAAAGCTTCAAAAGATTATTATTTTTTTTGCTAAATTAATAAACTCATGCCAAAAACAGAATACCGTGTATATGTTGTAGAACTTTCTAAACGAGTGTTTTCTGAAAATACAAAATTTAGATTAGCTAATCCGCAATTTAATGGTGTACTAGAATGTTTGTACGTTGGTATGACAAGTAAACCACCTAAAGAGCGCTTTGAGCAACATAAAACTGGTTACATTAACAAAAAAGGGCATAAATTATCTTCAAATATTGTTGAGAAATACGGTAGTTATTTGAGACCTAGTCTATACAATCATATTGCACCAATGAGCAACAGAAAAGAAGCATTAGCTATGGAAGAAAAATTAGCTTTAGAGCTCAGACGAAAAAGGTATGCTGTTTGGTTTAATTAAAGCCACCAACAATGTTATTTTAATTATATTTGTCAAACAAAATTTAGGAATGCAATTTAAAAATCCAGAAATACTTTGGGGCTTATTACTTCTAACCATTCCTATTCTAGTTCATTTATTCCAATTAAGAAGATTTAAAAAAACACCTTTTACGAATGTAAAAATGCTACAAAAAGTGGTTTCTGAATCACGAAAAAGTAAATCTATAAAAAAATGGCTACTACTAGTTACCAGACTTTTATTATTTACAGCACTTGTAATCGCTTTTGCACAGCCGTTTTTCTCAAAAAAAACAGCCTTATTAGAAAAAGAAACTGTCATTTATATTGATAACTCTTTTAGCATGCAAGCCAAAAAAGGAAATGTATCGTTACTAGAAAGTGCAATACAAGAACTACTAAAAGAAGCTCCTTTAGACCAAAAAGTAAATTTATTTACAAATAATAGATCTTTTAGAAACACTACATTAAAAGAAATTCAAAGTGATTTATTAACGTTACCATACGCTACCAATCAATTAAGTTTAAATGAAGTTGCATTGAAAGCAAACACTTTATTTAGTAAAAAAAAAGGATCGCAAAAAAACTTAGTACTAATTTCTGATTTTCAAACTAAAAAAAAAACAAGCAGTATAGATAGCTCCTTAAATATTGAAAAGCATTATATAAAAATTAATCCTACTACTAAAAACAATATTTCAATTGATAGCTTGTACATTAGTAAAAAAAGTGGTGATAACCTTGAACTAAAAGCCATATTATCTACTACAGGCATAATTGAAAACACACCAATATCTATTTATGATAGTGATAAATTAATTGCTAAAACATCTGCCATTTTCGATAATCAAAAATCAACCAATGTTGTCTTTAGCATACCTAACAATAAAGAAATATTAGGTAAGATATCATTGTTTGATAAAGGTCTTGAATATGACAATCAGTTTTATTTTAGCATAAATAAAAAAGAAAAAATTAATGTTCTTGCTATAGGGCGCAAAACAAACTATTTGAATAGAATTTTTACTAATGATGAGTTTAATTTTATAAACGAAACACTTAGTAAAGTCAATTATAGTCTTATATCATCTCAAAATTTAATTATTTTAAATGAATTAGAGACTATTACTGTCTCACTCCAACAAGCTTTAACTTCATTCTCTAAAAATGGAGGAAATATTATTGTAATACCTAATAATAATTTACAGAAATCAAATTACAACTCTTTTCTAGCTAATTATGGTATTACACTTTCTTATAAAATTAATAGTGAGCAAGAAATTACTTCTATCAACTTTGATCACCCGATTTACAATAATGTTTTTGATAAAAAAATAACTAATTTTCAATACCCAAAAACAGCTCAATTTTTTGTTCTGAAAACAAAATTACCTAACATACTTTCGTATGCTAACAATAATTCTTTTTTAATGGGAAATAAAGGATTTTATATGTTTTCATCACCTTTATCTGATGATTACTCTAACTTTAAAAATTCACCATTAATTGTACCTACCTTTTACAAAATGGGGATTGAAAGTTTACAGCAAGAAAAAATATACAGTTTTTTAGGAATATCTGAAGTTATTGATGTTGCTATTAAACTACCCAAAGATGAAGTGTTGAAAGTCGCTAATAAAAATTCTGAATTTATACCACAACAACAACCATTTTCAAATAAAGTTACTTTAACTTTTAATGAACAACCTAATGAGGCTGGCATCTATAAAATTAAAAACGATAATACCACACTTAAATATATTAGTTTTAATTATTCAAGAACAGAAAGTAATTTATCTTACACCCCTCTTGAGGAACTTAATGCCACATCAAAAAATAATTCTATTACAAATTTATTTGAGGCATTAGAAAAAGACAATAGCGTAAATGAGCTTTGGAAATGGTTTGTTATTTTAGCGCTATTATTTGCTTTGATAGAAATTGGTATTCAAAAATATTTGAAATGAACGTACTTATAAAAGCTGCTAAAATTGTAGATGCTTCAAATAAAGAATTGCATTTAAAAAAGAGAGATATTTTTATTAAAAATGGTATTATTGAGGCTATTGCAATAAAAATTGAAGCGACTGAAGACACCCAAGTAATACAATTAAAAAACCTACATGTCTCCCTCGGTTGGTTTGATTGTAGTGTAAGTTTTGGTGAACCAGGACATGAAGAGCGAGAAACTATTGAAAATGGATTGTATACCGCAGGAAAAAGTGGTTTTACAGATGTTGTTTTAAACCCTAACACCAACCCTATACCAGATTCTAACTCAAATATTGTATTCTTAAAAAGTGCTTCACAAAAACAAACAACAAATTTATATCCATTAGGAGCTTTAACAGTAAAATCAGAAGGAGAAATTTTAGCCGAACTTTTTGATATGAAAAATGCAGGTGCAGTTGCTTTTAGTGATTTTAAAAACCCTATTAGCAATTCTAACTTACTTAAAATTGCTTTACAATATGCACAAGGGTTTAATGGCTTGGTATATTCTTTTCCTTTAGATAAGCAAATTGCAGGTAAAGGTGTTGTTAATGAAGAAGAAGTTGCAACTAAATTAGGATTAAAAGGAATACCATCTTTAGCCGAAGATCTTCAAATCACAAGAGATTTACATATTTTAGAATATACTGGTGGTAAATTACATATTCCGACAATTTCTACAGCAAGTGCTGTAAAACTTATTGCTGAAGCTAAGAAAAAAGGGTTAGATGTAAGCTGTAGTGTTGCTTTACATAACTTGTATTTTACTGATGCTGTTTTAGAAGAGTTTGATACAAATTACAAGGTTCTACCTCCTTTACGAACAAAAAAAGATACAAAAGCCTTAATAAAAGGATTAAAAGATGGTATTATAGATTTTATAACTACCGACCATACTCCGTTAGATACTGAAGAGAAAATACTTGAATTTGATAATGCTGCTTATGGAACTATTGGATTAGAAAGTGCTTTTGGTATATTAAATCAAATATTTGATCTAGAACAAACCATTTCATTATTAACAAAGGGGCGTGAAAGATATGGTATTCAAAGCCCTAAATTAGTTATTGGAGAAAAAGCTAATCTTACACTTTTTAACCCAGATGAGAAATACACTTTTACAAAAAAACAATGTTTATCTACAAGTAAAAATTCAGCATATTTAAACCAAGAACACAAAGGGGTTGTTTACGGGATTATCAACAAAGGAAATGTATTAACTTAAGAACTAAAACACCTATGGATCAACAGATTAAACAAAAAGGTAAAGTAATGGCCATTATTAGTTATATAACTATAATTGGCTTAGCCATAGCTTACTTTACGAATAGAGATAAAGACAATAAATTTGTGAAATTTCATATAGGTCAATCATTTAGAGTTACTATATTAGGCATGTTAATATCCGTAATTGTAGGTATTTTACTTACCATTACAAGTTTACATCTTTTATCATATTTAAATTATATTCCTTTTATTTTAATGGCTATAGGAGCAATTAATGCTAATGAATTAAAATTAGAAAAATTACCTTTTATTGGTGATCTTGGATAATCAATTTGTATTAAAAATAATATAAAAAGAGGTTTTGAAATTTGAAGCCTCTTTTTTTGTGCATAAGATTTAGTACACCTAAATTTGAAGCATGGAAAAACAAGCAAAAAAGATAGCTATTATCTCATACTTAACAATGGTTGGAGCCTTAATTGCTATTAGCATGAATAATGAACCTAAGTATGATTTTGCTAAATATCATGCGCGTCAAGCATTTGGTTTACATTTGACTTTTATTGCCTTCGCAATATTTATTAGCCAATGGGGCGGTCCCTATGCTGGTTATGGTTTATATCTATTTTATATTGTTCTTTGGGGCTATGGTTTTTCAGGTGCCATAACTGGTAAAAAACAGGAAATGCCCATTGTTGGACCCTTATTTCAAAAGTGGTTTACATTTATTAGCTAATTACTTAACTATTTTTATTTATGACAACAAAAGACTTATCACTATATCATATTATTAAGCCTTCAGCATTAAAAGAAGGTAAACCACCTGTTCTTTTTATGTTTCATGGCTACGGAAGTAATGAAGATGACTTATTTTCTTTTGCTTCTGAATTGCCTGAAGAGTTATGTATTATATCTGTAAGAGCGCCATATGAAATGCAACCTTATGGTAATGCATGGTATGCAATAAATTTTGATGATGTAAAAGGAAAATGGAGTGATGACAATCAAGCTATCGAATCAAGAGATAAAATAAGTAATTTTATTACAGAAGCCTGTAATGCTTATAATTTAGATACTAAAAATGTAACCTTATTAGGTTTTAGTCAAGGTACAATATTAAGTTATTCTGTAGCTTTATCATATCCTGAAAAAGTACGAAAAGTAGTTGCTTTAAGTGGTTATATTAATGAAAATATTTTATTAAACGGTTATGAAAATAACGACTTTAAAAATTTAAAATTCTATATTTCTCACGGATCAGTTGATCAAGTAATTCCTGTTGATTGGGCATCAAAAGCACCTGAATTATTAAATAAACTACATATCAATAATAAATACGAAGAATTTCCTGTTGGGCATGGTGTTGCTCCTCAGAATTTTTACTCTTTAAAAGATTGGTTAATTTATAATAGCTAAATTAATTAGTATTACTTCTAGTATATAAAAGATGATCTAAAACAGTAAAATCAACTGAAAGGTCATCTTTTAATTCATATTTCAGCAACAAATCACCCCAATATTTTCCATCAGAAAAATCTGCAATTATCCATTTATGATTTAAAACCTTTATTTTATTTATTTTAAAATCACCGTCCATGCCCTCATAAGGTACTAAAGGGTTACTCCCTTTTCTTTCGTTACTTTCTAAGAGCTTATCTGAAATATAACCTGATGTATTTTTGATATTTAAATGTTCGTAATAAGCAAAAGCATCATCATTATTATCAAGAGAAAAATATTCCATCTCTAACATTTTTAAATTTAATTGATGAATTGAGTCTTTCAACTGCTCATTGCTTAAAGTTAACTCTTCTTGCTTTGCTTGTAAAGATTCATAATTAGCTTCTCTTTCTTGCACCATTTTACCACTACTTACAAATAAGTATAATGCAATAAGAGCTGTAAATAAAAATAGGTATAAATAAATCTTAGTTTTCATTTGATAAACTTAAATTGTTATTGTTAAATTATCGTAAGCCAAATATACGTTTTCAGGTAAGTTTTTTTCAACTTCATTATGAAAACCTAATAAGTGACTTATATGTGTTAAAAATGCTTTTTCTGGTTTTACTTTTTCTATAAAGGCTAAAGCCTCTTCTAAATTAAAATGAGATATATGAGGTTCTAATCGTAATGCGTTAACAACTAACACTTTTGCCCCTTTAATTTTTTCTATTTCTTTTTCGTTAATAGTTTTCACGTCGGTTAAATACACAAAATCTTTAATACGGTACCCAAATACTTGCAATTTATTATGCATTACATTTATAGGTACAATAGTTTGGTTGCCTAATAAAATAAATGGTTTATCATTTTTAACCTCATGTATTTTAACGGATGGAGCTCCAGGGTATCTATTTTCTGTTTTAAAAATATATTCAAAACGCGTTTTTAAAGAATCAATAACTCTTTTATGTGCATAAATTGGAATATCGCCTTGTCTAAAAAAAAATGGACGAATATCATCAATACCAGCCGTATGATCAGAATGTTCATGAGTAAAAAGTATTCCATCAAGCCTATCTATTGGGTTTTTAAGCATTTGTTGCCTAAAATCTGGTCCGCAATCAATTACATAGTTATAATTATCCCATGAAATTAATACAGATACTCTTAACCTTTTATCTTTTTTATTCTCACTTAAACAAACAGGGTGTTTGCTCCCTATTATTGGGATACCTTGTGAAGTACCAGTACCTAAAAAAGTAATTGTCAACTTTAGTGCTATTTTAATCTCAAATTTATAACATATTTATTTATTAGGTTGATCAATCTTATTAACTTTGTTACAAACCAAAAATAAATGGCATCTGTGTTAAAAAAAGAAATTGGATTTGAAAATATTCCTTCAATAAAATCCAAAACTTTACGTATTAACTTAAATCCGGACATCTACGGTACATTTTCTGAAATTGGCGCAGGCCAAGAAACTTCTGGACATTTTTTTAGGTCTGGTGGAGCTTCAGGTACCATCGCAAAAGCAATGAGCGCATATGATAAAGATTTTAGTGATGCCATTTACGGAATTGAAAAAGACGGTAGGTATGTTACTCAATCTCGCTTAAAGAAAATGTTAAGCCATGAGATGAGAAACATGGAAGATAGAATTAGTCGTAAAAAACATCCTGAACGATTATTTTTCTCTTATGCGAATACTGTTGCTACTATAGATTTTTCTAAGCGTTATAAGGGTCATGGTTGGCTTGGTATACGTTATCAACTAGACCCTGAGCAAAAAGAATACGATGAAATTGTTATACACGTTCGTTTTAAACAAAATGAAGCCCGTTTACAACAAGAAACTCTTGGGATTTTAGGTGTAAACTTAATCTACGGAGCTTTTTACCACCATGATCAACCAAGAAAAATTTTGAAAGATTTATATGATCATTTAGATAAAGATACTCTAGAGGTTGATATGATTAACTTTTCAGGACCTAGTTTTGAAAGTGTTGACAACAGATTAATGAGTTTACAACTTATTAAAAATAACATGACAGATGCTGTTATGTTTGGCCCTGATGGTAACAACTTATTACCTGCTGCTTTACTTTATAAAAAGAATATATTAGCACTTCGTGGTAGTTTTAGACCTGTTACACAAGTGAATATGGACATGCTTAAAAAATCTTATGACATATTTATAAGAGAACCAAGCGTAGAAGAAAAAAATACGGTTGTAATTTTTGAAATTACATTATCAAACCTTAAAGCATCTGGTGAAATTGACGAGCAAGATTTTATGGATAGAGCTGAACTTTTATGTTCTCTTGGTCATACTGTAATGATCTCTAAATTTCAAGAATACTTTAAACTTGTAGAGTATTTTAATAATTATACAAAATCAAAAATTGGGTTAACCATGGGTGTAAACAACTTGGTTGATATTTTTGATGAAAAATATTACCGTCATTTAAGTGGTGGTATCTTAGAAGCTTTTGGAAAATTATTCTTCAAAGATTTAAAAGTTTATTTATATCCTATGAAGAATAGTGAAACTGGACAAATTATGACCAGTAATAATATAAAGGTTCACCCACGTATGAAAGAACTTTACAAGTTCTTTAAATACAACGGAAAAGTAATGGATATTATAGATTATGACCCTGATATTTTACATGTTTTCTCTAGAGATGTTTTAAAGAAAATTATAAATAACGAAGAAGGTTGGGAGAAACATTTACCTGAAGGTATTGCTGAAATGATAAAAACAAAGAAACTTTTTACTCGTAAACAAATCAAGAAAAAAGTATAATTTTCCCTATTATATAAAAAATTAAATCCCTTTAAATAGCTTTTATTTAAAGGGATTTAATTTTATAATATTTGAGCTGCGTGATCTTTAGTTTTTACTTTTTCAATAACATTTATGATTTCCCCTTTTTCATCAATAACAAAAGTCATTCTGTGAATACCATCATACTCACGACCCATAAATTTTTTAGGTCCCCAAACACCAAAAGTATTAATTACAGTATGATCTTCATCTGCCAATAAAGGAAACGGAAATTCATATTTATTTCTAAAGTTTGTTTGTCTTTTTTCAGAATCTGCGCTAACTCCTAATAATTCATAACCTTGATCTTGTAATTCTTTATAATTATCTCTTAAATTACAAGCTTCAGCAGTACAACCAGGTGTACTTGCCTTAGGATAAAAAAATACAATTAGTTTTTTTCCTATATAATTTGATAATTTCACTTCATTTCCATCTTGATCTTTAGCTGAAAAATCAGGAACCTTATCCCCTATTTTTAAAGTTTTCATAGCTTTTTTAATTAAATTCGTTCTCTGTAAAAATACAAATAAGCAATTTATATTACGAAGCTAAACTAATTCGATTTACAAATTGAGTTATAAAATACACCTATGACTAAGGCCGAAAAAATACTATTCACTATAGATAAATTAAAAGAATTATACCCAACAATACCTGTTCCTTTAGATCATAAAGACCCATATACACTATTAATCGCTGTATTAATGTCTGCCCAAAGTACTGATGTTCGTGTAAATCAAATTACTCCTTTATTATTTGCAAAAGCTGATAACCCATATGATATGGTAAAAATGACTGTTGACGAAATTCGTGATATTATTCGCCCTGTTGGGTTATCTCCAATGAAGGCAAAAGGAATTCACGGTCTGTCTCAAATTTTAATTGATAAATATAATGGTATTGTTCCTCAAGAAATGGAAAAATTAGAAGAATTTCCGGCTGTAGGACACAAAACAGCAGGTGTTGTAGTTTCTCAAGCTTTTGGTATTCCTGCTTTTCCTGTTGACACTCATATTCATAGATTAATGTATCGCTGGGGGTTTACCAATGGAAAAAATGTATTGCAGACAGAAAAAGATGCTAAACGATTGTTTCCTAAAGAATTATGGAACGACTTACATCTACAAATAATATGGTATGGTCGCGATTATTCACCTGCAAGAGGGTGGAATTTAGAAAATGATATTATCACTAAAACTATTGGAAGAAAAACAGTGATATATGAATATTATAAAACAAAAAAGAGTCGCAAATAGCGACTCTTTTTTGTTTTTTAGTTCAAATTATTTTCAAATTGAATATCGTTGTAATTGACAATATGCAACGAATTAGAATAATTCATCAAGAACTTCACAGTTTCTGGGCTAGCTTTAGCTAGCTTGCATGCATTTTGATTCTCAGAGTAAATTTTTTCCATAATAGTAGTTTGTTATGTTAAGATAACGCCACTAAATTGGAAATATTGTTTGGTTCGTTCTACTACCGATTAATTCGTTAAAACGATATTATTCTTTTCAATAACCTTTCTAAGGTTAATTAAAGCATAACGCATTCTACCTAAGGCTGTATTAATACTTACCCCTGTATTTTCCGAAATTTCTTTAAAACTCATATCTCTGTAGATACGCATTAATAAAACTTCTTTTTGATCTTCTGGTAATTCTTCAATTAAAAGATTTAAATCAGAATCTATTTGATCTTTAATTAATTGCTTTTCAGCATTTAATTTATCGTCACCAATTACAGAAAAGATATTAAAATCATCATTTCCTTCAAACATTGGCATTCTTTTGTTTTTTCTAAAGTGGTCAATTACCAAGTTATGAGCTATTCTCATTACCCATGGTAAAAATTTACCTTCTTCACTATAAGATCCTTTTCTTAAAGTTTTAATTACTTTAATAAAAGTATCTTGAAAAATGTCTTCCGTTATATCTCTATCTAAAACTTTCGAATAAATAAAACTTGAGATACGTTGGTTGTGTCTGTTGATTAAAATCTCTAGAGCTTTTTCTTCTCCGTTGATATAATTTTTTACTAATACTGAGTCATCAATCTGTAGTTCCATACAAATTACTTTTTTTTGGTTAATGTTAGTTTGTCAGATCCGTGTGCAGAATTTGACATTTTTTTGTGCTAATAAATGTTTAAAAAGTAATTTTGCTTTATAGGCTTCTGATTTTTAATTACATGTCAAATATATAGAAATAAGAGACTTTTCTAAAAAAATTGTTGTGATATGCAATATTTCCGATGTTAAAACGTGTATTGTAGTTATTGAAACGTTCATATTGTATCTTTGCTGTAATTAATTACGAGTATGACTGCAATTTTAGACGTGAACCCTAAAGAAAATATTATCATTAAGGGTGCCAAACTACATAATCTTAAAAATATTGATGTAATTATACCAAGAAATAAGCTTGTTGTAATTACTGGTTTATCAGGTTCAGGTAAATCTAGCCTAGCTTTTGACACTCTTTATGCAGAAGGCCAACGCAGGTATGTTGAAAGCTTATCTTCATATGCTCGACAATTTTTAGGAAAACTAGATAAACCAAAAGTCGATTATATTAAAGGTATCGCTCCTGCTATTGCAATTGAACAAAAAGTAAATTCTACTAATCCACGATCTACAGTAGGTACAACAACTGAAATATACGACTATTTAAAGTTAATGTATGCTAGAATTGGAAAAACCATTTCTCCAAAATCTGGTAATGAAGTAAAAAAGCATACCGTAACTGATGTTATTAACTATGTAAAAACATTCCCTGAAGGAACAAAACTACTTTTACTAGCTCCTATTACTATTAGAGAAGATAGAGATGCATTAAAATCTTTGAAAATATTTTCACAACAAGGATATGCTCGTATTAAATATAAAGGAGAAGTTTTACGTATTGATGATAGTATTACCGAAATTGATAAAGAATTTAGTCTAGTTGTTGATCGTATTATAACTAAAGATGATGAAGATTTTTATAATAGATTAGCCAATGCTGTTGATACTGCTTTTTTTGAAGGCAAAGGAGAATGTATTATTGAAAACTTAAATACTAAAGAACAAGCACCTTTTAGTAATAAGTTTGAATTAGATGGTATTAAGTTCTTAGAACCTAATGTTCACTTATTCAGTTTCAACAACCCATATGGTGCATGCCCTACTTGTGAAGGTTATGGTGATGTTGTTGGCATTGATGAAGATTTAGTAATACCTAACACTGCATTATCTGTTTTTGAAAATGCAATTTTTCCTTGGCGTGGAGAAAGTATGGGTGCTTATAGGGACGAATTAGTAAATAACGCGTATAAATTTGATTTTCCTATTCACAAACCTTGGTATCAACTAACTGAAAAACAAAAGCAATTAGTCTGGGACGGTAATTCTTATTTTATTGGTATCAATGATTTTTTCTCTAAAATTGAAGAAAAAAGTTACAAAATACAAAACAGAGTAATGCTTTCTCGTTATCGAGGAAAAACAAAATGTACTACTTGCAAAGGTAAACGCCTCAGAAAAGAAACAGATTATGTAAAAATAGCTGATAAATCTATATCTGATTTAGTAGAACAACCTATTGAAGATTTAATTACTTTTTTTAAGAGCATAACATTAAATGACAACGATAGTAAAATTGCATCTCGTTTATTAATAGAAATTAAAAGTCGATTAGGTTTCTTATATAAGGTAGGTTTAACTTATTTGACATTAAATAGAAAATCAAATACGCTTTCCGGTGGAGAAAGCCAACGTATTAACCTAGCAACATCATTAGGTAGTAGTTTAGTAGGCTCAATGTATATATTAGATGAACCAAGTATAGGTTTACATCCTAAAGATACTGAGAACCTTATTGAGGTTCTAAAATCACTTCGTGATTTAGGAAACACCGTTATTGTAGTTGAGCATGATGAAGATATAATGAATGCCGCTGATGAGGTTATTGATATAGGCCCTGAAGCAGGAACACTTGGTGGTCATGTAGTTGCGCATGGTACAATGGATGATATTTTAAAATCTACATCACTTACAGCAAGCTATTTAAACGGAAGTTTAGAAATTAAAGTACCTGAACAAAGAAGGCCTTTTAAAAATTATATTGAAATAATAGGTGCACGAGAAAATAACCTTAAAAATATAGATGTTACTTTTCCTTTAAATGTACTTACTGTAGTTACGGGTGTTTCTGGAAGTGGTAAAAGTACTTTAGTAAAAAAATTACTTTACCCTATTATATTAAAAGAAGTTGGTGGATTTGGAGAAAAAGCAGGTCAATTTACTGAAGTTAAAGGAAAGTATAGTGATGTAAAACATGTAGAATTTGTTGATCAAAATCCAATTGGTCGTTCATCTCGTTCAAATCCGGTTACCTACATAAAAGCCTATGATGACATTAGAGCTTTATATGCATCACAAAAATTAAGTAAACTTAGAAATTATCAAACCAAGCACTTTTCTTTCAATGTAGATGGTGGTCGGTGTGAAAAATGTAAGGGTGAAGGCGAAATAACTGTTGAAATGCAGTTTATGGCCGATGTACATTTAGAGTGTGAAACTTGTAAAGGCAAACGTTTTAAAAAAGAAGTTTTAGAAGTTAAATTTCAGGGTGCCAATATTGATGATATTTTAACCATGACTATTGATGATGCTTTAGATTTTTTTGAAAAACATCAACAAACAAAAATATACAGAAAACTAAAACCATTGCAAGATGTTGGTTTAGGTTATGTTACTTTAGGGCAATCCTCCTCTACCCTTTCTGGTGGAGAAGCTCAGCGTATTAAACTAGCTTCATTTTTAGTAAAAGGAACCTCAAAAGAAAAATCACTATTTATTTTTGATGAACCTACTACAGGTCTTCATTTTCATGATATTAAAAAACTCTTAAAATCTTTTAATGCATTAATAGATAAAGGACACTCAATTATTGTAATCGAACATAATATAGATTTAATAAAATGTGCTGATTATATTATCGACTTAGGTTTAGAAGGAGGCTCTAAAGGTGGTGAACTTATTGTACAAGGCATACCTGAAGTTGTAGCTAAAAACAAGAAATCTCACACTGCAAAATACCTGAAAGAGAAATTAAAGTAATCGGTAATTATATATAGATATAAATTAAGTTAAATTGTAATAATATTGTAAGAAAATATGCGTTAACATTAGCTGTAACCAATATTTCATACATAACAATTAAACTTAATTTAAAATGATTACAAAAACTACAAAGTTAACTTCATTAATCTTAATGATTATTAGTCTCAATTTATTCTCCCAAAGGGAAGCTGACAAAAAAATAAGTTTTGACAATAAGATTGAAGATTTATTTTTTCATGAATTTTCTGCAGTACCAATAATATTAACTGATAAAACAGTAGCCGGAATAGATGCTGAAACCGGAGAAAAGATTTGGGAAATTCAAGGTGATAGATTATCATTATTAGGTGGTGCTATTCAAGAAGATAAAGAAAATTATGAAGTTGTTCCTTTTTCACCATATATAATAGTTGACAATTTATTAGTTGATACAAGAGATGGGAAAATTTTATTAAACAAAGAAAATAATTACAAAAGTATTCTTTCTTACAGTTTAATACCTGAACTTAAATCATATTTGATTCAGTGTAAAACTGATGATAAAGAATCAAACAAAATATTTCTTGTTGAATTATCAAGTAATTCTGTTAAATGGGAACAGTCAATAACTTTAAAGAAAAAAGGTAATATTGAAAATTTAAGTTATAGTAATGTAAATACTATAGCTTTTACAACTGGTAGTAATTTTTTTATTTTAAATAGCAATACAGGAACTATAATAAAAAACGAAGAAGAAAACTTTGGTGCTGTTTATCAAAATCCAAAAGGTACTACTTTTTATGCTGTAGAAGCTGGTGGTGGCGGTCTTATGCTTGGCGCTGCACTTACTATGAATATGAATAAAATTAATGCACAAGGTGAAAAAATATATTCTTTTGATGCTAATAATGGTAATAGTAATTGGAAAAAACCTTTAAAACTAGATGAAGGATTCTTATACAGCCAAGAAGTAGACGGAAAAATGTTTATACAACATGAAAAAGCTGGTAATGTTTTTGACTATAACACAGGGGAATCTCTTTGGAAAAAAGGCTTTGAAAAAAGAAAAACCTATGATATAGAAAAAAATTCTGAAGGATATTTAGTGTATTATGGTGCAAGAAAAATGCAATTGGATGATAACGGTAAAGAGCAATGGAAAAAGCCCCAATACAACGGTGATGCCTTTTTAGAGAATTTAGCAGAAGATGATACATATGATTCATTTGAATATAATGAAGGAAGTATAATTGCCACATCTTATAGAATTGCATATTACAAAAATGGTGTAAAAAAACCTATTTGGAAAATGAGTGCTGATGAAGAAACTAAAATTGCTTATGATGCTAAAGAAAAAAATCTAATAGTTTTAGATGGTAAAAATTTATACATTTTAAATCCTGATAGAGGTTTAACTGATGATAATAAACAAAAATTACAATTAAAAAAACATAAAGACTTTAACTTAATGGAAGTTAGAGGCGATAATTATTTTTTAAGTAGTCCTTGGGAATATGTTATTATAGACAAAAAAGGTAATGTATTAAAAACCAATTATTTTGTACAACCTGGTGAGGCTGGAAGAAAATGGTTAAACACTTTATCTGCTGTTGGTTCTGTAGCGGGTTCAGCTTATCAAGTATCAGGTCTTTACAATGTTGGTATTGGTGGAACTTCTGCAGTAGGTGAAACTTTCACTGGAGTTGTTGCTCCTGGAACTGGTAGCTTTAATCAAGCTAAAAAAGGAGCTAACCAATATAAAGCAGGTTATTATGGTCAAATGGCTTCAGAAGCTTTATACAACCCTAATAGATTAAATGCTTTTTCTGATTCAAAGGACTATTCTTTCTATTTTACTAAAGACGATGCTGGAACAAAATATTTAGCACAAGTAAGTAAAGACAACGGTGAACAAGTTGATAAATTTATTTTTCTAGATAACAAACCTAACTATCATGTTGATGAAATTGAAAAAAGAGTATTCTATACAAATGGTAAAGAAGCTTATATTTTTGACTATAAATAAATAGTATATTTTATTTACAATAAATCGGTGTTATAATTATATAATACCGATTTATTTATTTTTAA
This sequence comes from uncultured Cellulophaga sp., assembly GCA_947496695.1. Lineage (GTDB taxonomy): Bacteria > Bacteroidota > Bacteroidia > Flavobacteriales > Flavobacteriaceae > Cellulophaga. The sequence continues at coordinate 248,713 of CANMEI010000004.1, forward strand.
AATTATAAGTTACTGATTTTCAATAATTTAAAATTTAAATAAATTTTTGGCACGCTGTTTGGTATATACTAATCGAATGTAGATAGTTACATTCAATTAACTTAAAACCTTATATCATGAGAAAATTTATACTCCTTTTTTCAGCATTTATTTTTGCTACAACAATTGCGAAAGCTGAAACTACAAACGATAAGGTTGCAAACAGCAATGCTTATTCTTATAACGATTCATTTATTTTTGTAGAAAATGGCATTACCTTTTCAGTTTACCCAGATGGTGAATTTGATTTTTATATAGATGAAACAGTTGGTATTAATGCTAATGTTAATATTGGCAATACTAACATCACTTTTAATTCAGGTTATGACTACAACCCGTATGTTCAATACGATGATTACGGAGCAGTAATTCAGGTAGAAAACGTGGGTGTTTATTACGATTATTATGGTCGTGTGTCACAAATTGGTGATGTAGATATTAATTATAATAATGGAAGAGTTTCAAGACTTGGTAATATGTATGTTTATTACAATAGTAGAGGTCAGTTTAACTACCATAGAGGTTATATTAATGTATACAACAGAAACTATATATACCGCCCATTTCATAGATTTTTTGCTAGGCCTTCTGTTAGCTTCAGATTAGTAAACTCAACACCTTATAGAAGGTATTATTCTCCTGTTAGATACACATATTATAACCCATACAGATATAATAACCGCAGAGCTTATGCTTCAATAGGTAAAGTACATAAATACAATAAAGCCAGAACTAATAGAGCAACTGTTTACAGAAATGATAAGAGGGTAGCTGTAAGAAATAACACTAGAAATAATAGAACCTCTCAAAGAAATATTACTTACAATACTGGAAAATCTAATAAAAATTCAAATGTTAGTTATTCAAGAGGGAATACAACAAGAAGTACAAGAGTAATAAACTCTCCAAGAGCTACAACTAATAGAAGTAGCACACATAGGAGTCCTAACAGAACAACAACTAGAAATACAACTAAAACTATTAATAGACCTACAAGAAGTGTTACTACTTCAAGAGCTAATAAAAGTAATAGTTCGGCAAAGAAAAATAATACTTCAAATAGAAGTTCTTCTTCAAGATCAGTAAGTACTCCTTCAAGGAATTCTAATAAAAAAAGTACTGCTACAAAAAAAAGTAGTACTTCAAGAAATTCAAAATCTACAAGAAGTAATAAAACAAGAAGTAAATAATAAATTTTTAGGTTGGTTGTTAATCCCATAGTGAACTTGTTCCTATGGGATTACTTTTTTTTAATAAGCTTATTCATAATATTATTTACATCATCAGAAAGTTTAAACTTATAAATGAATGAAAAATAAACAACTACAATTAATACACTTTTAATAGCAATATTAGCTATTGGATGAAAAGGAAAATTTATAAAATAGAATGATATTCCGATTAGCAACAATATGATGATTATTGATAAAAAATTAGAAGTAAAAGGTAAAATTCCAAATCGTTTTTTTACAAAAATCACCTTTATTGTATTGTAAATACTTATTGCCAAAACTGATGCAATAGCTGCTCCAATTAATCCATAAGAAGGAATCAAAATAAGATTAAAAAGTATAGTAATTATAGCTAGAAAAACGCCCATCATTAATAGAGTTTTATAATAATCAGAATTATAGAGAATAGCATTATTATTCCCTAACATAGCATCATAAACCTTAGCTAAACCTATTAAAAAAACTACCATAAAACCTCCTCCGTATTTACTTGGAAGCAACAAGTACAATTGTTCTAAGTTCAAAATAATTAATAAATAAATTAAAGCTGAAATTATAAATAATGTCACAGAACTTCGTTGATATAAGTCTTTCAATTCTGTATATTTTTTGTTTGATAACAAAGTTGCTGTTAATGGATATGTAATTTGATGCATTGCTCGCGATGGAACTGATATTACTGTAGCGATAAAAACTGCTACACTGTAATAAGCCACATTTTCTATTTGAATAAATTGATTAATCATCACTTTATCAACTTCTAATAATACTACTGCGGCTGAACCTCCCAAAATTATCAATGCACTATAACTAAGTATCACCTTTGTATTTTTAGGAAACTTAAAGCTTATTTTAGGCATACGTAATTTGTATGCGTAAATTTTCATAATCAACATTCGTAGTACATACAAAACTACTAATGCAATTAAAAAAGTATCTACTTTAATTAATGCATAGTGCAATAAAACCAATAGAAAACCTATGCAAACTCTTACGAAAACTTCTTTCATAAAATTGCCGAAAACAGATTTCATATGCACTTTTGCCCAAGCAAAAAACACTTCAAAATAAGCCATTGCCATTGCTATAATAAAAATATACCACACATACCCCTTTACAATCTCATTTTCTTTACCTAAAAAATTACTAATAGTATCATAAGCTAAATAAGAGACTAAAGCCAATGGAAGTATTAAAAACAGAGGTAATATCAGCATTAGTGTCAAGAAACCATCTTTAGTTTCAGTGTCTTTAAATTCACTAAAATATTTAACTAACGTGTTTGGTACTCCAAACGCTAATAAAGGCATTAAAACTGCAGCTATTGATAGTATTACAGATACTAGACCATAATACTCATCAGATAAAAAACGGGTATATAAAAACAGTGTGTTAATAGCTCCCACACCAAAACCTAAATATGTTATAATAGTATTATTAAGAGACTGTTTAAATACAATTCCCATTAGAGTAGTGTTGCTAGTTTTTTGGTTAATTCTCTTCTGTGATATTCATTTATAGATGTAGAATGTATAGTCAATTGATTTTTTTGGTAAAGCTCAAACCAATTTAAAATTACTTGTTTTAATTCAGATTTTTGTAAATAACTAAAAAACTCTCCAGTATCTGTCGTATTAACTATAGCTCCTGCCTCCCAATTTTCAGGGCCAATGGCTAAAATTGGTCGTTTAGCAATCATGTATTCAAACAATTTACCTGGTATAATACCTCTTGTTTCTTCTGAATCTATTTCAGCTAATAATAGTACCTGAGATCTTCTTTGATATACTAAAGCTTTTTCATGTGAAACATACCCCAAAAGGTTTATAAAAGGTTCTAATCCATTTTTTTTTATAGTACCTAATACATCTTCACTAACAACACCAATAAAATTTAATTTTAAAGATTTTTTAAAAAATTCATTTTCATTTACCAACTCAGAAAGAACCTTCCATAAGTTTTCTGGGTTACGCCCAGTTAATAATGATCCAATATGTGCTATTGTAAAACTATCATCTAATACTGTAATATTAGTATCTGAACTATCAAAACCATTCGTAATTACTTCTATAGGTTTTGATGTTATTCTTTTAAACTCTTGTTTTGTGGTACTACTTGTTACAATTATTTTATCTGCAGTATTTAAAACTGTATACTCTAAATATTTATACTTTTTTTCTGATGACTTAGTTAACTTTAATTTTTTATGATATCCTATGGTTGTCCATGGATCTCTAAAATCTGCCAACCAATTGAGTTTTAATTTTTCTTTTAAACCTAACCCTATTAAATGCACACTATGTGGCGGACCTGTTGTGATTATTGTTTCAATCGTCTCTTTTTGAATAACATCTTTTAAAAATTCAATCGAAGGTTTAATCCAATATTTACGCGCATCAGGTATAAACATATTCCCACGTATCCAAAGCATGGTTTTCTCTAATACAGATTGGTTTTTTGTTTGAATAATACCTGAACTAATACGTTTCGTTTTTTTTGACGAAAAAATTGAAGCAAGCTTATAAGGCTCAAAAATTGATCTTTTATATATTTTTACACCATCAGGAATTTCATTCAAAAAAGCTTCATCAATAATAGGATAATTGGGGTTTTCGGGTATATAGACTATTGGCTCAATACCAAAATCACGTAAGTATTTTACAAATTTCAACCATCGTTGTACACCAGGACCACCTGCCGGAGGCCAGTAATACGTAATGATTAAGACTTTTTTCATTATTTTTTTTCTGATTTACGAGAATTTAAAAATGTATATGCAAAAGCCCCCATAATTAATAAGCCTAAAAGTATGGTACTTGAAAGTACAACTTTAGAGCCTGTTTGAATAACTTTTGGTTCAAATTTAAAATCAATAGTATGTTTACCCGCAGGAACTCTTAATCCACGTAACGTATAATCAACACGATAATGAGGTGTTAATTTACCATCTATATAAGCATTCCAGCCATTTGCGTAATACATTTCTGAAAACACAGCAAAACTTTCATTAGTACTATTTGAACTATAAATTAAGTGATTAGGTTTATAGCTTATTAAATTAATTGTTGCTAAAGAATCTTTTTTAATAGAAAAATCTTTTACATCAGAAAATTTAGAAACATTAATAATTGCAGTTGTTTTGGTATCAGTATCTTTTAATGAAGCTATAGCTTCATCGGAAGAGTTAACTCTTTTTAAATTTTCAACAAACCATGCATTACCATTTGTATCATTATTTAAAGCAGGATATGTTCTACCTTCTTGATCTTTTTGATAAATATATTTAACGTTAAGCATGTTCAATACATTAAGATTTCCATTATAAATATGAAAATCAAAAAGATCTTGCATTTTTGCAGGCTTAGCTGCATGGTATCCACCAATTGATTGATGGTAATATGAAGTACTTGCTCCATTTAATCCTTCAGAAGGATTATAAACTCTAAATATACTTTCATCTTTTGCAATTTGTTTATCAATTGCTGTTTCAGGAAAAGGAGCCATCATTGCACGTTGACGAACAAAATCATCATCATTTACATATCTTTTATCTACACCTACTAAATCGAAAAGTATTAGGAGTCCAATTACAAAAACAAATACATTTTTATTAAATTTTTCTTTAATAAAAAACCAAATAGTTAAAGCAGTAAGTATAACAAATATTAAAGAACGAAGCGTATCACTAACATAAACTGCTTCTCTATCTAAACGGATAATTGTCATTAATTCTTTTCCGAAATTTTGTTCTAAATAGGCATCACTACCTCCTTCAAAATGAAATAAGCTTTTTGCTAATAAAAGTAAAACACCTAAACCTGCACTTATAAAAAAGCTCATTTTTAATGCTTTTACTTTTTTTGCCTTTTCTATTTTATCATTAAATAAAGCTGACAATGCTAAAACAGCGAGAATAGGTACACAAAGTTCTAATATTACCTGTATTGATGATACTGCCCTAAATTTATTATACATTGGAAAATAATCAATCATAAAATCTGTCAGTCCACTAAAATTTTTACCCCATGATAAAAACAAAGACATAATTACACCTCCTAGAAGCCACCATTTTATACTTTTTTCTACTAAAAACAAGCCTAGGAAGAACAATAAAAACAAAACTGCTCCTATATATGCAGGTGCAGAAGTTCCTGGTTGGTCACCCCAGTACAATGGCAATCCACTAGTAAATTCTAATGCTTTTGTTTTTGAAAGTCCTTTTTCTACTAAAAAATCAAAAGTTTTTGAACCTTCACCTAAATCTTCATTATTAGACCCTCCAAATAAACGAGGCACAAATAAATTTAGTGATTCTGTAATACCGTAACTATACTGCGTAATATACTCTTTACTTAAACCTCCTGTATTTTCTTTTGGTTGTCCTTCAGGTGTTATAGTCAATTCACTCTTTCCACGTGTACTCCAATCTGCATACTCTTTAGTCGCTAATATACTTGTTGTATTTGTTGCAATACCTAATAAAACACCTGCTAATAAAATACCGACTGAAGTAAAAAAATGTTTTAATTCTTTCTTCTTTATAGCTTCAATTAAATATACAATGCCTAATATTAATACTAAAAGCATAAAATAATAGGTCATTTGATAGTGGTTGGCATTTATCTCTAACGCCATTGCTAAAGCGGTGAGAATAAAGCCCCAAATATAATTTTTCTTAAAAACTAGCACTATACCTCCTAAAAGCATTGGTAAATACGCAAGCGCATGTGCTTTTGCATTATGCCCTACTCCTAAAATTATAATCATATAGGTTGAAAAACCAAAGGCTAAAGCTCCAATTACGGCCAGTCTATAATCAACTTTTAGGCAACTTAATAAAATATAAAATCCTAATAAATATAAAAATAAATAATCTGCTGGTCTAGGCAGAAAACGGAGTGCTAAATCTAACTTTTTTATATAATTATAAGGGTAATGTGCCCCTAATTGAAAAGTTGGCATTCCACCAAATGCACTATTAGTCCAATAAGGTTCTTCTCCTGTTTTCTTTTTAAAATCTGTTTGCTCCTTTGCCATCCCAGTATATTGGGCAATATCAGATTGGAAAATAACTTTTCCTTGTAAAACAGGTGTAAAAAATGCTAAAGCAGTAATTACAAATAAGACTATAGCAAAAAATTGAATTATAAAAGTTCTTAAATTACTTTTCATTTGAGGTAATACTGTTTTTCAATTATTAAATGCTTCGTAAAATTACGTTGCTAAATTACTAGGTTGGTTGTATAATTAGAGATTCTAATCTATCTCTTCAAAATCTATATACTCTCCTACTTTTTTAGATGGATTAGATTTTTTAGTCTGTTTTTTTTCTATAATCACATCTCCTTCTGGTGCTGACTGTGACTGTTGTTGAGGACCAAAACCTTCAAACTTTTCTTTAAAATATTGCTCTGCTTTTTTTCCTGCATAATTTAAAATTTTAGGAGCAAATAATTTCAATAATATTTTAAACAAAAAATATACTAATAGTATGGTTAAAATCGTTGTTATAAAACCCATATCGTTTTAAAAAAAATTAATATCAAAAGTACAATTATAAGATTGCAAATTAATGCCAAATATCTTAAAATAATAATAAATCCGTTATGAACACTGCGGTTTTGAAAAATTCATTATGAAAAATCTAATATATATTTCCTTTTTACTATGCTCAATAATAACATCTGCACAATATACTGACGTTATTAATTCTAATAGACCAGGAGCCTCTGTAAGTGCTTATGCAGTAGGTAAAAACGTAATTCAAGCAGAATTAGGAATTGGTTACGAGAAACAAGAACATACATTATTACTATCTGATTCAAATATACTAAGTACAGATTTAGCTTTACGTTATGGATTGCTGTTTGAAAGTTTAGAAATATACTATGAAGGTAGTTTTCAAAAAGAAAATATTTCATACCACAATACTGAATACAGTAATAGTATTACCGATTTTTCAAGAAACAGAATAGGTTTAAAGTACTTAATTTATGACCCATACAAAAACCCTGAACGTAATAAACCGAATTTAAGAAGCTGGAGAGCCAATCATAAGTTTCAATGGAAAAATTTAATTCCAGCTGTATCTATTTATGCTGGAGCTACTTTTGTAATTGGTGACAATTATTATTATCCTGATGCCGGTATTGTTTCTCCAAGAGTAATGATTGCTACTCAAAGTAAAATGTCGCCTAGAGTTGTTTTTATTACAAACTTATCTTATGACCGCATTGGTACTGAAGACCCTGAAATGGGTTATATTTTATCATTAACTCACGCATTTAGAAACCCTAAATGGAGCATATTTATAGAACATCAAGGTATAAAAAGTGATCGGTATGCTGATGCTTTATATAGAACTGGTGTAGCACACTTACTTTCTACTAATTTACAAGCTGATGTTACTTTTGGTGGCAGTTTTAAAGATACACCTACTCGCATGTTTGGTAAACTAGGTGTTTCTTATAGGTTAGACAAGCATAAAGACAAACTAGTACCTATTGATGAACAAAAAGCGGGTGAAAACGGTCAAATTGGCCGTAAGGACATGAAAAAGAAAGATAAAAAATCAAAAAAAGATGATAGCGGTGCTGAAGATGTTGATTTAGGTCCTACTAAAAAACAACTTAAAAAACTTAAAAAGGCTGAAAAGAAAAAGAAGAAGGATGAAGAAAGTGGTACAATTGATTTTTAAAATCAATATAGAAAAAATTAACATTACTTATAAAATATAATTACCAATCATGTTTTAAGATGTAGATTAATATTATTAATATTGATTGTTCAAATTAAAAAAAATGATTAAAGTATCGGAAGTTAAAACGACTGCAGATTTAAAGAAGTTTGTAAAATTCCCATTTACATTATATAAAGATTCTCCTTATTGGATCCCTCCTATCATCAAAGATGAAATGGAAACTTTTGATAAAGATAAAAACCCTGCATTTAAAGATGCCGAAGCTACAATTTTTCTTGCTTATAAAGGAGAACAAATTGTAGGTAGAATTGTTGCCATTGTTAACTGGATAGAGATAAAACAACAAAAAGTATCTAAAATGCGTTTTGGTTGGTTTGATTTTATTGATGATTTTGAAGTTTCAGAAGCTTTACTTGAAAAAGTAAAAGAAATAGGCCAAAAACACTCTTTAGAGTATATGGAAGGTCCCGTAGGTTTTTCTAATTTAGATAAAGTTGGCGTGCTTACTGAAGGTTTTGAAGATATCGGTACCATGATCACTTGGTACAATTATCCATACTATGTAAACCATTACGAAAAATTAGGCTTTGTAAAAGAAAAGGAATACATGGAGAATAGATTCCCTTTTGCTAACGCACAACCTAAATTTTTTGAAAAAGCTAGTAAATTAGTTATTCGTAGATACAAAGTAAAACCATTAGATTTTACCAAAACTAAAGACCTAATGCCTATGGTTGATCAAATGTTTGATTTATTCAATGAATCATACGCATCATTATCTTCTTTTGTGCCTATCACAGATATTCAAAAAGCATATTTTAAGAAAAAATACATCAGTTTCATAAATCCTGAGTATATAAAGTTTGTTGTAGATGAAAACGATAAATTAATAGCATTTGGTATTGTAATGCCTTCATTTTCTAAAGCACTGCAAAAAGCAAAAGGAAAGTTATTCCCTACCGGACTTTTTCACTTATTAAACGCAAAGAAAAACAGTAAAGAGGTTATATTTTATTTAATAGGCGTACACCCAGAATGGCAAAATAAAGGCATTACAGCTGTTATGTTTAGCCAATACTACCATACTTTCACAGCTAGAGGTATTGAAAGTTGCGTTAGAACTCCTGAATTAGAAGAAAATACTGCGATAAAGCAAATTTGGAAGAATTTTGATCCTAAAATCTATAAACGTAGAAAAACATTTAGAAAAAATTTATAACGTAATTCTTATTAACAAAAAAATCCCAAATACTATAGTTAGTATTTGGGATTTTTTATTTTGTATAAATGGATTATTCTCCCATTGCCGCCGCTACAGCTGCCGAAAGTCTTTTATAAGTACCATTTTCTAAACGCTCACGTATTGCAGAAAAAGCATCTAAAGTTTCTTGAACATCAACTAAAGTATGTGTTGCAGTAGGTATTAAACGCAACAATATTAACCCTTTAGGTATTACAGGATAAACTACTATAGAACAGAATACACCATGATTCTCACGTAAATCTTTAACTAAAGCCATAGCTTCAGGAATACTACCGTTTAAATACACTGGAGTTACACAACTTGTAGTTGTACCAATATCAAAACCTCTTTCCTTAAGGCCACCTTGTAATGCATTTACGTTTTCCCATAGCTTATTTTTAAGCTCTGGCATAGTACGTAACATATCTAAACGCTTTAATGCTCCTTTTACATAAACCATTGGTAATGATTTAGCGAACATTTGAGAACGTAAATTATATTTTAAATAATCGATAATTTCTTGATCTGCAGCAACAAAAGCTCCAATACCAGCCATAGATTTAGCAAAAGTAGCTAAATACACATCTATATCATCTTGAACGCCTTGCTCCTCACCTGCTCCAGCACCAGTTTTACCTAAGGTTCCAAAACCATGAGCATCATCAACTAATAATCTAAAATTAAATTTTTTCTTAAGAGCTACTATTTCTTTTAAAATACCTTGCTCACCACGCATTCCGAAAACACCTTCCGAAATAACCAAAATACCACCACCAGTTTGATCGGCTAATTTTTTAGCACGCTCTAAGTTTTTTTCTAAACTTTCAGTGTTGTTGTGTGTAAACGTAAAACGTTTACCCATATGCAAACGCACGCCGTCAATAATACAAGCATGACAATCTACATCATAAACAATAATATCATCTTTAGTTACCAATGCATCAATAACTGACATAAAGCCTTGGTATCCAAAATTTAAAAGATAAGATGCTTCTTTACTTGAAAAAGCTGCTAATTCTTTTTCTAATTGCTCATGAAATTCAGTGTGTCCACTCATCATACGCGCACCCATAGGGTACGCCGCACCATATTCTGCTGCTGCTTCTCCATCTACCTTTTTAACTTCAGGTAAATTCGCAAGACCTAAATAATCGTTAATACTCCATGTAAGAACTTCTTTCCCTTGGAATTTCATTCTATTAGAAATAGGTCCTTCTAACTTAGGAAATACAAAATATCCTTCCGCCTGCGATGCCCATTTTCCTAATGGTCCTTTATTCTCAATTATTCTTTCAAATAAATCTTTCATTTAAACTAAATTGAATTTCGGCAAAAGTAAAGATTTTTAGGTTGTATTCATAAAATATGAATACAAAAAAAGCAATGATGTAAAATTATCATTGCTTTAATATTAAAATATTTTGAAACTTATTTGATAAACTGTATTTCTTGCACAGCTTCTTCCGTTTTACTGTTTAAAAAACCTTGATCTGTCATCCATTGATCACTATATACTTTACTCATATAACGAGAGCCATGATCAGGAAAAATTAAAACAACATTACTATTTTTATCAAACTCACCTTCTGCATTAAGTTGCTTTACCGCTTGTAATGCTGCGCCACTTGTATACCCAACAAACATACCTTCTGTTCTTGATATTTCACGAGCAGTATGTGCACTTTCTTCATCTGTAACTTTCACAAACTTATCAATTACATCAAAATTTGTAGATGTTGGTATTAAATTTTTACCTAAACCTTCAATACGATATGGGTAAATTTCATTTGAATCAATTTTTCTAGTTTCATGATATTTTTTAATCACAGAACCATAAGCATCAACTCCTATAATTTTTATATTAGGGTTTTGCTCTTTCAAAAATTGAGCTGTACCTGAAATTGTACCACCTGTACCACTACATGCAACCAAATGTGTAATTTGACCATTGGTCTGTTTCCATATTTCAGGACCTGTAGTTCTATAATGTGCTTCAGTATTTAACTTATTAAAGTATTGATTAATATAAATACTATCTTTTGTTTCTTGATGAAGTCTTTTTGCTACTTCGTAGTATGATCTTGGATCTTCTGGAGCTACATGCGCAGGACACACGTAAACTTTTGCCCCCATAGAACGTAGCATGTCTATTTTATCAGGTGATGATTTTGAACTTACTGCCAAAATACAATCGTAACCTTTAATTATACTTACCATTGCAATACTAAAACCTGTATTACCTGATGTTGTTTCAATTATTGTACTACCTTCTTTTAAAATACCTTTACGCTCTGCTTCTTCAATAATAAAATTTGCAATTCTATCTTTAGAAGAATGTCCTGGATTAAAAGCTTCTACTTTTGCATAAAAATTACCAGTGAACGAATCTGCTACTCTATTTAATTTTACTAATGGTGTATTACCAATAAGCTCTAAAATATTATCATGAGCATCAATCTTATTTTCCATACTTTGGATCTAAGTTTTAAAAAACAATTATCCTGATTTTGTTTGAATTAATCGTAATAATTTGTTACAAATTTATTGATTTTTTTCGATTAATTAATTTTATTTTCTAAATCAATCAGAAAAGCATATTCTTTAGCTACCTCTTTTAAAGCTTCAAAACGTCCTGAAGCCCCACCATGTCCTGCGTCCATGTTAATATCAAACAGTAATTGATGATTGTCTTTTTTAACATCTCTTAACTTTGCTACCCACTTTGCAGGCTCCCAATATTGCACTTGTGAGTCATGAAAACCTGTAATTATAAGCATATTTGGGTAATTTTTTGACTCAACATTATCATATGGTGAGTATGATTTCATATAATCATAATATTCTTTTTCATTCGGATTACCCCATTCATCATATTCTCCTGTAGTAAGCGGAATTGTATCGTCTAACATTGTTGTAACTACATCTACAAAAGGCACTGATGCTATTACTCCATTATATAAATTAGGAGCCATATTAACAACTGCTCCCATCAACAATCCTCCTGCGGAACCACCATATGCATAAAGATGATCTTCACTTGTATAATTTTTAGTAATAAGGTGTTTTGAACAGTCAATAAAATCGGTAAAAGTATTTCGTTTTTTTAACAATTTACCATCTTCATACCACTTTCTACCTAAATACTCCTCTCCTCTTACATGAGCTATTACATATACAAACCCTCTATCTAAAAGACTTAAACGGACTGTTGAAAAATATGGATCAACTGTGTAGCCGTATGAGCCATAAGCATACTGTAATAAGGGGCTTGTACCATCTAACTTAGTATCTTTATGATATACAACAGACATTGGAATTTTTTCCCCATCTCTAGCTGTAGCCCAAATTCTTTCAGATTTATAATTTTCTTTATCAAACTTGCCTCCTAGTACTTCTTGTTCTTTTTTAACATCTTTTTCTAAAGTTGTCATATTAAAATCTATTACAGAACTTGGTGTTGTAAGTGAGTTATAGCTATAACGGAGTATATCCGTATCAAAATCTGGATTTGTACCTACGTAAGCAGTATACGTTTCATTATTAAAAGGTAAAAAGTAACTTTCATTATTCTCCCACTTAACAATTTTAATTTTATTTAATCCGTGTTCACGTTCTGATAAAACGTAATAATCTTTAAAAATTTCAATATCTTCAAGTAAAACATCTGCTCTATGCGGAATAAATTCTTCCCAATTTTCTGATGATGTCTTTTCTTCTGAAGTTTTCATTAGCTTAAAATTAGTAGCATCATCTTTATTTGTTAATACATAAAAACTGCCGTCATAATGCGCTAAAGAATATTCTAAACCTCTTTCTCTTGCCGAAAAAATCTTAAACTCACTATTAGGTTCATCTGCATTTATAAACCTGTATTCTGAGGTTAATGTACTTGATGAACCAATAACAATGTATTTTTTCGATTTTGTTTTATACACAAAACTGTTGTAAGTTTCATCTTCTTCATTAAAAACTAAAACATCATTTTCAACTGGCGTACCTAAAACATGCTTATAAATTTTATCAGATCGTAATGTAACAGGGTCTTTTTTAGTGTAAAAAAATGTTTTGTTATCATTTGCCCAAACAGAACTTCCAGTTGTTTTTTCAATAACATCATCATAAATTTCACCTGTAAATATATTTTTCACTTTAAGTGTATATTCACGTCTAGACACAGTGTCAACCCCAAAAACTGCCAATTGATTATTAGAACTTATTGCAATACCGCCTAAGCTAAAAAACTCATGCCCTTTTGCCAACTTATTACAATCAAAAAGTTCTTGTTCTGTTGCCTCTGGTATATTCTCAGTTCGTGAGTATATAGGATATTCTTTACCTATCTCATAACGTGTTGCATACCAATATCCATTTTGCTTATAAGGTACTGATGAATCATCTTCTTTTATTCTCCCTTTCATTTCCTCAAAAAGCGAATTCTGAAAATCAACAGTATGAGCTGTCATTTTATCATAATACGATTTTTCTTCATTGAGGTACGCTATCACTTCATTATTCTCTCTATCATTCAGCCAATAATAATTGTCAATTCTAGTGTCATTATGAATTTCTAATTTTTTCGGCACCTTTTTTGCAATAGGTAAACTGTTTTTCGACATATCTTTTTTTTCACTTTTACAAGAAGTTGCAAAACTAAGACTTAATAGAAAAATAAAACCTTTTTTGAATGGTGATCTCATAAAAATCATTATTTAATATTGAATTTATTAATTTTACACTATAAACACTAATAAATATAGACAATTATGTTTGGAGATATGATGGGCATGATGGGAAAATTAAAAGAAACCCAGAAAAAAGTAGAAGAAACTAAAGTACGCCTAAACACTGTATTAGTTGATGAAAAGTCAAATGATGAGAAATTAAAAGTCACTATTACAGCTAATAGAGAAATTAAAAGTATTGAAATTGATGATGAATTATTAACTGATAAAGAACAACTAGAAGACTATTTAATTTTGGTTTTAAATAAAGCCATAAAAAGAGCTACTGATGTTAATGAATTAGAACTTGGAGCTGTTGCGAAAGAAGGCATGCCCAATATTCCAGGAATGGATTCGTTATTTAAATAATAAATCTATATTAAAAGATGAAAAAAGTAATATTACTATTGTTATTCCCTGTTTTTTTAGCAGCACAATCTCATACTTCTCATAAAAGTGATTATGATTGGCTTACTAACTATGACATGGCGATAAAAAAAGCTAAAAAGACAGATAAAAACATTCTTATGTTTTTTACAGGTAGTGATTGGTGTCCCCCTTGTGTTTCTCTTAAAAAAGATTTACTAGACACTCCTAAATTTAAATCTTATGCAGATAAATATGTATTACTTTATATAGATATACCTCGAAATAAGGATTTATTGACTGCTGATCAATTAGCTGACAATAAAAAATTAGCTTCCAAATATAATAAAAAAGGCAGTGTACCAATGATGAAAGTGGTTAATGAGAAAGGTCATGAATTAGGTGCTATGTCTGGATATAGTATGAATGGTGAAATTTCATATCACACTAAATTCTTAGCTAAGTACACAAAGTAAAAAAATATTATTTTAAATATATAAAAAGCCTCTTGTTGAGTATAACAAGAGGCTTTTATAATTTACATACCCTAATCTAATTTTGAAATAATAGAAACTTAGTAATTAAAAATATTAAGCTAGGTCAAGCTTCTATTTACACTATCAATTGACAAGAAAAGCAATATAACTACTTAAAAAAGCTTAAAATTGGTATAAAATAAAAATCCCCTTTTGAAATTTCAAAAGGGGATTTTAGTAATGTTATTTAATGATTAGTTATTAATCAATCTAAATTCAGTTCTTCTATTTACTGAATGTTCTCTTTCTGTACAAGTAACACCTTCTTTACATCTGTTTTTAATTTTAGTTTCACCGTAACCATTAGCTACTAATAAGCTAGAGTTAACACCTTTTGAAATTAAATAATCAGCAACAGCTTTAGCTCTTCTTTCTGACAAATCTTTGTTAGAGCTAGCAGTACCTCTTACATCTGTATGAGAAGCTAATTCAACTTTAACACCAGGGTTTTGAGCTAAAACAGGCATTAATCTGTTATCAATAATACTTTTAGCTTCTGAAGTTAAAGTAGCACTACCTAAATTCCAGTTAATAGGTAAAGCTTGGTATTCAACTAAAGAACACTCAACTTCTTTCCAAGTTGTTAAACCACCTTTTTCTTTTAAAACTTCTTTTGTGATTGTTTTTGTTACTGCAGGAATAGTTTCTTCAACAGTATACGCATCTTTATCTAAAACAGTTTTAGTAATTTCTTTGTATTCAGCAGGAATAATTGTTTCTTGAACGGTTGCAGGAGAAAGTAAAACTCTTTTAGTGTAACTAGCATCTTTTGATCCTATTGGCGTTTTACTAATAGATGCAGCAGAAGCTAAAACTGTAGTTGACACAGTTGTAAATTCAGCAGGATATCCTTTATAACACCAGTATCTACAATCATCAGGGTTACCTGAAGCACAATCAGGAGCAGCAGCACCAAGCTCCCATTGAGCATAAGCTGGCTTAAGTTCAATAGTTTCAGAAGAAGGTGAGAAAGTTGCTGGAGAAATACTAATTGTATTGCCCCCTTCTTTTGAAGTATATGTTACAGTCTCTGTACCCCACTTTTCAGGAACTACAGTTAATTTTTTTCCTTCTGCTTTAACCATTACTCTTTCTGTAACTGTTTTAAAGGTTGCAGGTACAGTTTTAAGTACACTATAGGCAGGCTTAGTAGTAATTGTTACTGTTTCATTTACATATACATCTGGAGTTGTACAACGTACGTAACATTTTCCTGGTTCAGGGTTTGAAGGTAAATCTTGTGCACGTACGAATGGTGACGCAAGTACAACTAGTAATAATACTAATTTTTTCATTTTATTCAGTGTTTTTATGTTTATTATAAATCAAATCTATTCATATAAATTAAAAAAACAGTTTGTTAATAAAAACTTAATGAAATTATACGACAAAATACCGTTTTAATCGACAAAATACATTTTCATGCTATTTAATAATCCTATTCTTACTTATTTAAAGTTAAAAAAGTTTTATTTTTTTACTATATTAGATTTATGATTGAATTAAATTATACATTAAATCAAGCTTGTTCCTTCAAGCTAAAAAATGACAAAGGACACACCTTATTAAAGAGTGTGAATTTTAACAGTGAAGAAGAGTTAAAAGCTACTGTATCAAATTTAAAAACAATCATAAACTCACCTTCTAAATTTGAAAGAAAAACAAATAACCAAGGTAATTTTCTATTTAGTCTTAAAGGCGATAATGGAAAAGTTATAGGGAATTCGAAAAAATACAATTCTGAAGCAGGTATGGAAAATGGTATTAAAAATTTAAAAAACACTTTACAAAGTTAAAGCCAAGGTTACACTATACTTTTTGTTTATAAACTATTACCCTATATATAAAGTCTTTTTGATTTATTTTAGACACTCTCTACTGTATCAGCAAGTTATTTCCTTTAAATTATAATTGATCATTAAAATCTATTCTAAAACAAAAATGTTAATTTAAACAACAGATTATTATTCATATTACAAAAAAGTTAGTGTTTTATTATGACATTATAACGACTTAATTCACAAAAAGTCAATAAATTAACATAAACACTTTTTATATGACAAACATTGAAAATAAAATATTTTCTTCCTACCAAAAAGATGCTACGTTATATGACGAAATTTTTGATTCTGAAGGACAAATAAAAGAAGTTTACCAAAAACTTTTTAGTCTTTATGGAGAACATTCTATTAAAGATTATGTAAACCTTAACTCTAAAGCAAAAGCCTCCTTTTTTAACCAAGGCATTACCTTTCAAGTTTATGGTGATAAAGAAACAAAAGAAAAAATTTTCCCTTTTGATCTTTTTCCTAGGATTATAGATCCTACAGAATGGGATATTATAGAAAAAGGCTCAATACAAAGAAGTAAAGCTTTGAACTTGTTTTTATGGGATGTTTATCATGATAAAAATATAATTAAAGACGGCATAGTTCCAATGGAGCTTATCAGTTCTTCTGATAATTATTTAGATCAAATGCAAGGTCTAGAACCTCCTGAAGGTATTTACAATCATATATCTGGCATTGATATTATAAAACATAATGATGGTAAGTATTATGTATTGGAAGACAACATACGTTGCCCCTCAGGCGTAAGTTATGTAATATGCAATAGAACTGCGTTAAAAAGAGCTTTATTTGGTGTTTTTAATCACTACCAAACTTATAGCGTAACTAATTACGCTGAAAACCTTTTAGACTTATTAGAAACTGTAAAACCACATGGTGTAGATGTACCTAATACAGTTGTATTAACTCCTGGAATGTACAACTCCGCATTTTATGAACACTCTTACCTTGCTAAAACCATGGGAGTAGAACTAGTAGAAGGTAGAGATTTATTTGTGGAAAATGATTTTGTCTACATGAAAACTATAAAAGGGCCTGAAAAAGTAGATATTATATATAGAAGAGTTGATGATCAATTTATAGACCCACTTGAATTTAACCCCGACTCTGTGTTAGGTGTTCCAGGGTTATTTGCAGCTTACAAAAAAGGGAATATAACTTTAGCGAATGCTCCAGGAACGGGTGTTGCTGATGATAAGGCTATATATACTTACATGCCTGAGATTATTAAATATTATTTAAAAGAAGAACCAATATTAAATAATGTACACACGTATCATTGCTCTAGACCTGATGAATTAGAATATGTATTAAAACATATTCATGAATTAGTTATAAAACCTGTTGATGAAGCTGGTGGTTATGGAATACTTATTGGGAATAAACTTAGTGATAAAGAAATTGAATTAGCTAAAAACCAAATAAAAGCAACTCCAAGAAAATATGTAGCTCAACCTATTATGTCACTCTCCGTACACCCTACATATATAGATGATAGCGAAGAATTTGAACAACGACATGTAGATTTAAGAGTATTTACAGTTCTTGGAAAAAATAAAGAATTTGTACTTAAAGGAGGCTTAACTCGTGTAGCGCTTCAAAAAGGAAATTTAATTGTTAATTCATCTCAAGGTGGCGGTTCTAAAGATACCTGGGTACTAAAATCTATATAATATATGCTTGCAAGAGTTGCTAATAATCTGTTCTGGATGGGTCGCTATATAGAACGTTCAGAACACATAGCCAGATATTTAAATGTTAATTATTTTTCATCACTAGATGCTCCTAATCAAAGGTCACAATCTAGACAATTTGTATTACAGTCTATGCTTTTTATGGTTGGAGATCCTGAAAAAGATGAAGAAAAAACCCTAAAAGAGAATGAAGTTCTTTTTCAAATAGGACTAGATCACGACACACCCTATTCCATTATAAATAATATAAAATATGCGAGAGAAAATGCGAATAGCGCACGAGATCTTATATCTACCGAACTATATGAAGCACTAAATAAATTCTACCATTACATTGTAAACTATTCCCCTGAAAATTTTGTGAAAAGTGGCTTGCATGATTTTACGACACATGTAATGGAAACTACTGATATCATCAGAGGTAAAATTAGAGGTACATTATTACACGACCCTGTTTATGCAATTATAATGCTAGGTATTAATGTAGAAAGAGCTACTCAAATAATTCGCATTATCAATGCAAAATATAATGATGCCTTAAACTCACAAGGTGGCTATGAGGATAAGTTTAGCAAAAGTTTTGAATGGACAACGCTATTGAAATCTGCTGAATCTTATGATATGATGCGTAGGCTGTATAAAAAAACCCCGACTAGCGTGTCTACATTAGAATTTTTAATTTTAAACCCTAATTGCCCAAGATCAATTATGAACTGTTTAAACGAAGTATATAAACTTATAAAAGTTTTAGATAGTACCACAAAGTACAATAAAAATTCTACGGCATTTTTAGTAGGTAAAGTACGTTCTGAATTTGAATACAAATATATAGAAGAAATTGAAGGTGATTTTCAAAATTTTATAGAAAAAATTCTTGATGATTTATCGCAGATAAGTTTAAAAATGGAAAAAGAATTTTTTAATTATTAATCGCTAAAACTATTTCTTGTATTTTATGTCTATAGAATATACAATAAATTACAGCACAACAAACACATATGAAAATATTGTAAAGAGTGCTTTTTGGCAATTTTTAATACTTCCCGAAAGCAATAAAAATCAAGAATTGGTTAATGTAAAACTTAATAATTCATTAAATGTGGCCAATGAAATATCTATTAATGGTTATGGGTTTAAAACAGTACGTATTCACACTAAAAAAGAGTTCACTAAACTTCTTTTTGAGGCAACTTTTCATGTTATCAAAAATGATATAAATCCATACCAATTTACAGAAGATAATACAGAAGAAATAAAATTAATAAACAATATTAATTATCTAATAGATTTTGAATCTTTTTTAAAATGTACAACATACACCAAATTACCTAAAACTGATCATAAACTATTTGTATTTGACTGGTCTAAAACTATATTTCAAAACTTACAAAACTTAAATAACTGGGTTTATAATTTTATTTATTTTAAAGTAAATAAAACTAATATATATACCACATTAGAAGAAATTATTATAAATAAACATGGTGTTTGTCAAGATTTTACCCATCTTTTTTGTGCAATTGCAAGAAAAAATAAAATTGCCACACGATATACCTCTGGCTATTTACACCAAGGCAACGGATATTTTGGAGATTCACAAATGCATGCTTGGGCAGAAGCTTACATTCCAAAAATAGGTTGGGTTGGTTTTGACCCAACAAATGATCTTTTAGCAGATATAAATCACATTAAAGTGTGCCATGGTAAAGATTATCAAGACTGTGCCCCATTAAAAGGTGTTATTTACGCAACTGGTAAAAATAAAACCAGCCATACAGTTCAAGTTCTAAGTCAACAACAATAAAATATTTTACGAATACCTAAACATACCTTAAAAAGAACCTTATTTTTGTTGAAAATATATTTGAATGACAATTACTACAGACCATTACAAAGGTCTTTTAGATCGCCTTGGTGCGTTAAGGAGGTATCTTTGACGTTGATGCCAAACTTATCGAAATAGAAAACGAGCAAGAAAAAACTTTAGCTCCAGATTTTTGGGATGATGCTCAAAAAGCCCAAGAACACATGAAATTTATTCAATCTAAAAAAAAGTGGGTTGATGATTATAATAGCTCAGAAAATCTTGTAAATGATTTAGAAGTACTTATAGAATTTCAGAAAGAGGGAGAAGTATCTGAAATAGAAGTTGAAAATCAATATAACAAAGCTTTAGACCTTATTGAAAATCTAGAGTTTAAAAACATGCTTTCTGAAGAAGGTGATGAACTACCTGCTGTACTTCAAATTACTGCTGGTGCTGGTGGTACCGAGAGTTGTGATTGGGCCGCAATGCTTATGCGTATGTATATGATGTGGAGCGAAAAAAATGGCTACAAAGTAAAAGAACTCAACTACCAAGAAGGTGATGTTGCAGGTATAAAAACTGTAACATTGGAAATTGATGGTGAATTTTCTTTTGGCTGGTTAAAAGGCGAAAACGGCGTACACCGTTTGGTTCGTATATCTCCTTTTGATAGCAATGCTAAACGTCATACTTCATTTGCTTCTGTTTATGTATACCCTTTGGTTGATGATAGTATTGAGATTGATATAAACCCTGCTGATATTGAAATCACGACTGCAAGATCTTCTGGTGCAGGTGGTCAAAATGTGAATAAAGTTGAAACAAAAGTTCAATTAACTCACAAACCATCCGGCATACAAATTTCATGTTCAGACTCTCGTTCTCAACATGATAATAGAGCTACAGCATTAAAAATGTTGAAATCTCAACTATATGAGATTGAATTGCGTAAAAAAATGGAAGCCCGACAAGAAATTGAATCCTCAAAAATGAAGATTGAATGGGGCTCACAAATTCGTAACTACGTAATGCACCCTTATAAATTAGTAAAAGATGTTCGTACGGCTACTGAAACTGGTAATGTAGATGCTGTTATGGATGGTGATATTAATAAATTTTTGAAAGCCTATTTAATGATGATGGGACAAAAAGAAGAAGATGAATAGCTTCTTCTTTTTGTTTTAAATAAAACAAAACAAATGATTAAAATATACCACAACCCTAGATGCTCAAAATCTCGTCAAGGTTTAGCTATTGTTGAGGAATCTGGAAAAGAGTTTGAAGTAATAAAATATCTAGATAAAGTTACTACAGAAAAAGAGGTAAAAGAAATTTTACAACTTTTAAATATTTCTGCAATAGAATTAGTTAGAAAAAACGAAGCTATCTGGAAAGAAAATTTTAAAGGAAAAAAACTTTCTGAAAACGAAATAATCAGCACATTAGTAAAATACCCTAAACTTATTGAAAGGCCAATAGTAATTAATAACTCTAAAGCAATAATTGGCAGGCCTCCTAGCAATATTTTTTCAATATTATAATTAACAATAGTCCCTTTAACTTTGGCTTAATTATTGCAAAATATTTTTAACAAACCTTTAACTTAAGCTAATTAAACCTTTACTAAGTTTAATAATCATATAAATTAATCAGATTATGAAAATATACTCAAAATTTTTAATCGCTATATTAATAACATTTGGAACATTTACTGAACTAAAAGCTCAATACGGTTATGGAAATGGCTATGGTAATAGTGGATATGGAAGACAAAGAAACACTATTCCGCAAGCTACTTCTCAACCAGAAGAGCCAGAACCTTTAACAGCTGAACAAATAGTTGATTTAGAAATGCCTAACATAACCGAAGCCATAGGTTTAAACCCATTTGAAGAAGCTATTGTTAGAACATCATTAATTAAAACAGTCCAAAAACGTATTGAATTACAAATTTTGAAGCTTGAACCAGAAAAAACTAGGGAAGCAATTGAAAAAATACAAAAAGAACAAGATGAAGAGTTAAAAACAAGTCTGCCAGAAGATAAATATGAAGCTTTTAAAGAACTTCAAAAAGATCGATTCAAAACAAAAAAGAAAAAAAAGAAGAAGAAAAAAGAGGAAAATTAAACTATGCGAAAACTACTGCCAATTCTTATATTATTATCAACCAAAATTATATTTGCACAACAAACTCCTAACACAGATAAAATTAAAATATCTGGTATTGTTTTAGAAGAAGGAACTAACCAACCCTTAGAATACGCTACATTAGTTTTACAAAGTATAGACAACCTTAATAAAGTAACTGGTGGCATTACAAATGCATCAGGAAAATACTCTGTTGAAACTCAACCAGGAAATTATAATATTAGAATTGAGTATATTGGCTATAAAAGTTATTTATTAGCAAATAAACGTTTAACTGAATCTACCAATTTAGGCACTATAAAACTTGCTCCTGATGTATCACAATTAGATGAAATTGAGCTTGTAGGTGAAAAAACTACAGTTGAAGTTCGTCTAGATAAAAAAATATATAATATTGGAAAAGATTTAACCAATAGTGGTGCTAATATTAGTGATGCGTTAAACAATGTACCATCAGTTACTGTTGATGTTGAAGGTGCTATTAGTCTAAGAGGTAATGAGAATGTTAGAATTCTTATTAACGGAAAACCATCTGCTATGTCTGGTTTTGGATCTACTGACGCACTTAGTCAATTACCTGCTGATGCTATTGAAAAAGTTGAGGTAATTACAAGTCCATCTGCTCGCTATGACGCAGAAGGAACCGCTGGGATACTTAATATTGTATTAAAAAAAGAAAAAACATTAGGTTTTAATGGATCTGTAAACACAACTATTGGCTATCCAAATTCCAGTCAAGTAAGTACTAATTTAAATGTTAGAGCCGATAAATTTAATGTTTTTAGTACGTTGGGTTATACTTTTAGACAACCACCGGGTAATGCTATTTATGATAACACATATACTTCAAGTGATTACGATCGTGTTATTGAAGATAGAGATATTCAAAGAGAAGACAAGGCCTTTAATGCTAATTTAGGTATGGAGTATTTCATAACCGAAAAATCATCTATTACGGGTAGTGTTTTTGGACGTTTATCGGATGAGTCTGATATTACAGAAACTGATAGTGATTTTTTTATTGATAGCTTATTAGAAAAAGAAACATATCGTATACAAGACGAAAAAGAAGATGATGAAAGCCTTCAAGTATCATTAAATTATGTAAATAATTTTGATGATGATGGTCATAAACTTACAGGTGATTTTCAATATTCATATGATTACGAAGATGTTTTAACTAGAATTAGTGAAAATAACACCTTCCCAACTACCGAAATAATAGCTCAAGAAAATATTTATGAAAAAGATACTGAAAATGGATATTTATTTCAAGTTGATTATGTTCTACCTATGGGTGACGCTCAATTTGAAGCTGGTTACCGTGGTAATTTTGAACAAAGCATTACAGACTATCAATTAGATACTATAAATATCAACACTGGTGAATTTCAAACTGATTTAGAATTAAAAAACAAATTTACCTATAATGAAAATATTAATGCAGTATATACACAATACGGAAATAAATATGGAGACATATCTTTCTTATTAGGTTTACGATTAGAAAACACGCAATTAAAAGGTGCTGTAGATTCTGAAATTGATGAAGAGACCTTAGAAGAAACCTTTGGTGAAGGTGTAGACTTAAATTTTAATAAAAATTACTTAGGCCTTTTTCCTACTATAAATTTCATTTATGAACTAGATGAAATGGAAAACATTTCATTAGGTTATAATAGAAGGATTAATAGGCCTCGAGGGCGTTATATAAATCCATTTCCTTCAAGAACAAGTACTACAAATATATTTCAAGGAAATCCTGATTTAAATCCGGCTTATGCCAATGCATTTGACTTAGGTTATTTAAAAAGATGGAAAAAAATAACCTTTACTTCATCTATATATTATCAAAAAGAAACAAATTCATTTGAACGTATTCAAGAAGAAACTGGTGAACAAACTAATGACGGTATTGATATTATTAGAACTATACCTATAAATTTATCATCAAACCAACGTATTGGCGCTGAAGCAGGAGCATTATATAGCCCTGCTAAATGGTTACGTTTAAATGCAAGTGTTAATATATACCAATTTAAAACAGAGGGTGTTTTCAATGATGTAGATTATGGTGCCGAAAATGTAAGTTGGTTCTCTAGGTTAAGTTCCAAAGTTAGCTTACCTGCAAAAGTAGAATGGCAAACCAATGCTTTTTACAGAGGCCCTAGTCAAACGTCGCAAACAAAAAGTGAAGGTATGTTTTTCTTAACTCTAGCATTTAGTAAAGATGTTTTTAAAGAAAATGGAACACTTAGCTTTAATGTAAGAGATGTATTTAACTCTGCTAAAAGAAGATCCTATACAGTAGCTGATACTTTTACATCTGATAGTGAGTTGCAATACAGAGAAAGACAAATTACCCTAGGTTTTATGTATCGCTTTAATCAACCTAAAGGAAAATCTAAAGAAAAACAACAAGGTAACGGAGATGATGAAGGTGATGATTTTTAATTATCACCTTAAATCTTAAACAAAAAAAGAAGCCAATTGGCTTCTTTTTTTATTATAGTATATTAAAAATATTACTCTTTTAATTTTGCTTTTTTAGCGTCACGCTTTTCTTTTAAAACTTCTAATATTGAACCTCCTACCCAGTAAGGGATTACAAAAGTTAATAAAAAAATCATTAACCAGAATCCGATTAATAAAATAGTTCCAAAAGCAAGAAAACCTAAATATTGGTCAAAGTCAAACATGATAATAAATTTTGTTATTACAAAGATAGTTTGAAAAAGATGAATAGTACAAATGAAAACAAAAAAAAATCTATAAAAAATTAAAAGACAGCCAAAAAAAATACACAATACAATATCTTTGTAAGACATAAATAAAATACTTATGAGTTTCAGAATAGAAAAAGATACCATGGGCAAGGTTGAAGTCCCATCAGACAAGTACTGGGGAGCACAAACAGAACGCTCTCGTAATAATTTTAAAATTGGACCTATAGCATCAATGCCATTAGATATCGTTTATGGTTTTGCTTATTTAAAAAAAGCTGCTGCTTATACTAATGAAGAATTAGGTGTATTAAGTACCGAAAAAAGAGATTTAATTGCAACTGTATGTGATGAGATACTTGCTGGCAAACACAATGATCAATTCCCATTAGTAATTTGGCAAACTGGTTCTGGTACTCAAAGTAATATGAACGTTAACGAGGTTATTGCAAATCGTGCTCATGAAATTGCAGGAAAAGTGATTGGCGAGGGCGAAAAAACAATTCAACCAAATGATGATGTAAACAAATCACAATCATCAAATGATACTTTCCCTACTGGAATGCATATTGCTGCATATAAGAAAATTGTAGAAACAACAATTCCTGGAGTAACAAAACTAAGAGATACACTTCATAAAAAATCAGTTGAGTTTAAAAATGTTGTAAAAATTGGTCGTACACATTTAATGGATGCTACTCCCCTAACATTAGGACAAGAATTTTCTGGTTATGTTTCTCAACTTGATCACGGTTTAAAAGCATTAAACAACACATTAGCGCATTTAGCAGAACTTGCTTTAGGTGGTACTGCAGTAGGTACTGGTTTAAACACTCCTAAAGGTTATGATGTTTTAGTAGCTAAGTATATTGCTGAATTTACGAATTTACCTTTTGTAACTGCAGAAAATAAATTTGAAGCTTTAGCTGCTCATGATGCTATTGTTGAAAGTCATGGAGCTTTAAAACAACTTGCTGTATCATTAAATAAAATTGCTAATGATATTAGAATGATGGCTTCTGGTCCTCGTTCTGGTATTGGTGAAATTATTATACCAGCAAACGAACCAGGCAGTTCAATTATGCCAGGAAAAGTTAACCCTACACAATGTGAAGCCATGACAATGGTTTGTGCTCAAGTTATGGGTAATGATGTTGCTATTAGTGTTGGTGGTACTCAAGGACATTATGAATTAAATGTTTTTAAACCAATGATGGCTGCTAATATTTTACAATCTGCTGAATTAATTGGTGATGCTTGTGTTAGTTTTGAAGTTAATTGTGCTGCCGGTATTGAACCAAACAATGAAGTTATTAAGCAATTATTAAACAACTCATTAATGCTTGTAACTGCTTTAAACACTAAAATTGGTTATTATAAAGCTGCTGAAATTGCGAATACTGCACATAAAAACGGTACAACTTTAAAAGAAGAAGCTGTAAACCTTGGTTATGTATCTGCTGAAGATTATGATGAATGGGTAAAACCTGAAAACATGGTTGGTAGTTTAGATTAAACCAATAGTATATTACAAAAAAGAAAGGGATAATCTAATTAAAGATTATCCCTTTTTTGTTAATGGATAGTGTGTGTAATTTTTATTTTAAAGTAAACTTACTAGTTCCTAATAATTTAAGCTTGTTATCATATACATTAACCATATAGTTTCCTTTTTGGAAATCACTAGCTGGCTTATTAATATAATCACAAACATCTAATGCTTTATTCTCATAGTAAAAAGCTGTTGCTTTGCTATATGTTACTGAAGCACCAGATTCTGCTGTTTTAGAGTAACTTTCACCTAAAACATTACCTTGAGGGTCTAATACCTCAATATAAAATTCCTTATCACCAGCTTGAGCAATACTATTGTTTGTTAATGTAAAACAAACCTTAAACTTATCTGTTGCTCCTGCTCTTGAAGTAGAAACTAATTTACCACTATTACGTTCTTTAACTGCATCAACAGCTAATTTAGAAATATTTAATGCAGAACCTCTTTCAACAACATCAGCTAACTGAGTGTTTTGTACTACTAATGAATCATTAAAAACAGTTTGTTTTTCTAATTCAACATAAGTACTATCTCTTTCCATTGCTATCATAGCATTAGAACGAGTTAAAGAGTCTACTTTTCTAATTAAACGATCTCTATCTCTAGTTAATACAGTAACCTGTCTTCTATATTTACCTAAAGCTGAAATATCTAATTTCATAGTTTTAACAGAATCGATATACTTTGCAATATTATCTCTAGCTGTCACTAATTCTTCATTAGTAGCATTACTTTCTAAAATTGCTTTATCATATTCTGATCTTAAGCTCGTTAAATCTTGTACTACTGCATCTTTTTCATTGGTTAGTTTAGTAGCGTTATCTTGCTTGTCTTTATATAGACTTACCGTATAAAATACTAACCCTACCAGTAATAATAGTAAAAGACCTGCTATTACCTTTAGTCCATTGTTGCTTTTAGTTTCTGCCATAATTTTAAAAATTAAAATTTATTTTAGTTATACTTCATAAATGAAGCTGTTTGTTTGTATCGGAAATATATACGATAAATTTCAATTTTTAGATTTTTTGTCTAAAAAAAGTTCGTCAAATCATTAACTTTATCAATAAATTGATAAAGAGTTAATATTAGTTTTTACAATTCCATTTAAACCTTAACATGCCAGTAATTTTAAAAACTTAAATATTACTTGGGTTAAAAAAACACTTTCATATTGAAAATAAGGGTGTTAAACTTCTTGAATACTATAAATATAATATACTTAAAAAAGGAAGTTTAATTTTTATTACTAAACATAATAAAAATGTGGCTGGTTGGTTTTCTTTTTTTTTAAAATTGATAATTTAACCTATGAATTAGAAAAAATGGCTATTAATAAAATTTGTCTAGGTCAAAAAATGTATAAAAACTTTTAAAATTTGCTAAAAAAAAGTAAATGGGATAAAATAATACTGTATTAAAGCATAAAACTTTTACATGCTTTATATCTTTATAAAAAATAGAGCTTCATTTAAGTTGAAGCTGAAAAAAAATTACCTTATAAAAGAAGTAATATTAAAATGGAACTAAAATTAAATATAAACAATAATCTATTATGAAGAAGTTAGCTCAATTTGCACTAATTGGCATCTTATTAACTGGATGTAAAGAAAATAAGAAGAAGGAAGCAGAAAGCTCTACTAGTAAAGTAACTTACAATACTTCTAAAGAAGTTTCTCAAATTGAACCAGGGTTAACAATTACACCTATAGAGCATGCATCTACCGTGCTACAATGGGGAGAAACCACAATTTACATAGACCCTGTAGGTGGTACTAAAAACTATGAAGGACAAAAAAAACCTGATTTAATTTTAATTACAGACATACATGGTGATCATTTAAATATAGAAACATTAGATAGCTTAGATACTTCTAAAGCTAAATTTATTGTTCCTAAAGCTGTTGCCGAAATATTATCTGAAGGTTTTGCTCCAAAATTAAATATTTTAGATAATGATGAAACTAAAGAAATGTACGGCATTAGCATAACTGCTATACCAATGTATAATTTACGTAAAGAAGCTTTAAAATTTCACCCCGATGGTCGTGGCAACGGGTATCTGTTAGAAAAAGATGGAGAAAGAGTTTATTTTTCTGGTGATACAGAAGATATTCCTGAAATGCGTAATTTAAAAGATATAGATATTTCTTTTATATGCATGAACCTACCCTATACTATGACTGAAGAAAGCGCCGCTAATGCAGTTTTAGATTTCAAGCCTAAAAAAGTATACCCGTACCATTACAGAGGAAAGCCTGATATTAGTGATGTTGCTAAGTTTAAAAAATTAGTAAATGAAGGAGACCCAAATATTGAAGTTATTCAATTAGATTGGTACCCAAATGAAGATTATTAAAATATAATTATTACGCTATAAAAAAGCTCCTAAGAAATTTCTTAGGAGCTTTTTTTATAATTTAAATTGATTTTAATTATCGAATCAACTTTTTATACTTAATACGCTTTGGCATTAAATCACCACCCAAACGTTTTTTCTTATTTTCTTCATAATCAGAGAATGACCCTTCAAAGAAATATACTTGAGAATCACCTTCAAAAGCCAATATGTGTGTACAAATACGATCTAAAAACCAACGGTCGTGAGAAATAACTACAGCACACCCCGCAAAATTTTCTAAACCTTCTTCTAAAGCTCTCAATGTATTTACATCAAGATCATTGGTCGGCTCATCCAAAAGTAAAACATTACCTTCTTCTTTTAAGGTCATTGCTAAATGCAAACGGTTACGCTCACCACCAGAAAGCATACTTACTTTTTTATTCTGTTCACTTCCTGAAAAATTAAACCTACTTAAATAAGCTCTAGAATTAACCTGACGACCACCCATCATAACCAATTCTTGTTCATCACTAAAATTTTGCCATATTGTTTTTTCAGGATCAATATTTGAATGCGCTTGATCTACGTATGCAATTTTTGCAGTTTCACCAACCACGAATTCTCCTTTATCAGGAGTTTCCTCACCCATTACCATTCTAAATATTGTAGTTTTACCAGCACCATTTGGCCCTATAACACCTACAATACCAGCCTGTGGTAAGCTAAAGTTTAAATCTTCATATAGTAATTTATCACCAAATGCTTTACTTACACCCTTTGCTTCAATTACATTAGTACCCAAACGAGGTCCATTAGGTATGTAAATTTCTAAATTTTCATCAAGTTGTTTTTGATCTTGACTCATTAATTTATCATAATTCTTCAAACGTGCTTTTTGCTTTGTTTGACGACCTTTTGCACCTTGTCGCACCCATTCTAACTCTCGTTCTAATGTTTTTTGACGTTTTGAAGCAACTTTGCTTTCATCAGCCATACGTGAAGATTTTTGATCTAACCAGCTAGAGTAGTTTCCTTTCCATGGAATACCTTCTCCTCTATCTAACTCTAAAATCCACCCTGCAACATTATCTAAAAAGTATCTATCGTGCGTTACTGCAATTACAGTTCCTTTGTAAGCCGCTAAATGATGCTCTAACCAATGTACAGATTCTGCATCTAAATGGTTCGTAGGTTCATCTAAAAGTAAAATTTCTGGTTCTTGTAATAATAAACGACATAAAGCAACACGTCTGCGTTCACCACCTGAAAGTACTCCAATTTTTTTATCAGAATCTGGTGTACGCAAAGCATCCATCGCAATTTCTAATTTTGTATCTAATTCCCAAGCGTTAGAAGCATCTATTTGGTCTTGTAGTTCTGCTTGACGAGCCATAAGCTTGTCCATTTTATCAGCATCAGAATATACTTCCTCTAAACCAAACATATCGTTGATTTTGTTGTATTCGTCAAGAATAGCAACAGTTTCTGCAACACCTTCTTTTACAACTTCTAAAACCGTTTTTTCTTCATCAAGCTTTGGTTCTTGTTCTAAATAACCAACATTATAACCAGGAGAGAATACCACATCTCCTTGAAAATTTTTATCAACTCCCGCTATAATTTTCAAAAGCGTTGATTTACCTGAACCATTCAGTCCTAAAATTCCAATTTTAGCGCCATAGAAAAAACTTAAATATATATTTTTAAGTACAGGTGTATTTGCTGTTTTGAAGGTTTTGGTAACCCCAGACATTGAGAAAATTACTTTCTTATCGTCAGACATAATATTAAAATGTGTTAGGTGAAATAAAAAACAAACTAATTAATAGTGATAATTTTTAGAGTTTTAATGAACTAAACTCTTCCTTTAAGTGCATTAAAAACCCATGCTATAGCTAAAAAACCTACTCCGACCGCTGCAAAACCATATCCAGCTACTTCATAATAGCGAAAAGCTCCAAGAGCTATTAAAGACAGTCCTACAAAAATCATTATAAATGTTGCCCAAGAAAGCACCGTATTTTTATTCATTCCCATAATATCTTTTACATTTTGTTAGTTGGTAACGCCAAATATCGTTATTTTAAAGGAATTTAATAGTTAGAAAAAAGTAAAAATTAATTCTCAAAAGGAAATATTACTCCTGCTTTAACTCTTACTTCATCAATTAAACTAATTAAATCTTTACTGTTTTGATGACTCCATAAATCACTTTCTATTTTATTTGCTTTTATACACTTTTGAACCTCAAGTATTTCGTAATAAAACCCTTTCCCTTTAGTTGGTAAGTCATAATGAGTAACCTCCCCTCCTTTTTCTATAGAATACCCTTGTGTTTCATGCCATTTAGGGTTAATAAAAATATTTCCGTTAATACCTGAAATTGTAGCTTTCATTTCTGATTTCGAGTTTAAACCACTATACAACATAGCTTGTGCATTTTCAAAATCAAAAATCATTGATGTTTGCATTTCTATTCCTGTTTTATACATTTTAGAAAACGCTTGTATTGCTTTTGGCTTTCCTTGTAATAAATAAGATAAAAATATTGGGTATATACCAATATCTAAAAGGGAACCACCTGCCAAATCTGGATTTAATAATCTACCCTCTTCTGCTCTATCAAGGGCTGGAAAAGCAAAATCTGCATGTATATATTTTATAGCACCTATTTTTCCTTCTGCTAATAGTTCTTTAATTTTTACTATTGATGGATTAAATCGTGTCCAGAGTGCTTCCATTAAAAACACATTATTTTTTTTAGCAACATTAATCATTTCAGACACTTCATTTAAATTCACGCCTAATGGTTTTTCGCACAAAATGTGTTTCCCTTTTTCCATTGCCTCAATAGCAATACTTGCATGAAAAGAATGTGGTGTTGCTATATAAATAACATCAACCAACTCACTTTCCATAAGCTCTTGATAATTACCAAATGCATTTTCAACATTATATTGTATAGCAAATTTTTTTGATTTTTCAATACTTCTAGATGCAACAGCAGTTAGCATTGCCCCTTCTACCAATTGTAAATCTTTTACAAATTTATGAGCTATATTACCTAAACCTATAATTCCCCAACGAAGATTTTGTCCCATAATATTAAATTAGTTTTTCAAAGTTAAAAAATATTACACCTTATCTTTATCTTTATCCCTCTTAAAGAAATTACATAACTAATGGATATCAACTTCAACAAAAACGAAGATCATAATAAATTACTTCTTTCTGAATTAAAAAGACGATTAGCTAAAGTAAAATTAGGTGGTGGCAAAAGCAGAATAGAAAAACAGCATGCACAAGGTAAAATGACCGCTCATGAACGTGTTGATTATCTTTTGGATGATGCTTCTAAGACTATTGAAATTGGTGCTTTTGTTGGTGATGGCATGTATAAAGAACATGGTGGTTGCCCATCTGGTGGTGTAATTGTAAAAATAGGATATATTAAAGGCAAACAGTGTATTGTTGTTGCTAATGATGCTACTGTAAAAGCAGGCGCTTGGTTCCCGATTACTGCTAAAAAGAACTTAAGAGCACAAGAAATTGCTATTGAAAATAAATTACCTATTATTTATTTGGTTGATAGTGCTGGAGTTTATTTGCCTTTACAAGATGAAATTTTTCCGGATAAAGAACATTTTGGGCGCATTTTTAGAAATAATGCTAAAATGAGCAGTATGGGAATTACACAAATTTCTGCAGTAATGGGTAGTTGTGTTGCTGGTGGTGCTTACTTACCGATAATGAGCGATGAGGCATTAATTGTAGATAAAACTGCAAGTATATTTTTAGCAGGTAGTTATTTGGTAAAAGCTGCTATTGGTGAAAGTATTGATAACGAAACACTTGGTGGCGCTACAACGCATTGCGAAATAAGTGGCGTTACCGATTATAAATCTAAAGACGATGCTCATGCTCTTGATACCATTAAAAACATCATGAGTAAAATTGGTGGTTTCGAAAAGGCTGGCTACAACCGTATTACCCCTAAAAAACCAAAAAAAGACCCTAAAGATATTTACGGAATATTACCAAAATCTCGTAGTGACCAATATGATATGATTGAAATTATCAAACGTTTGGTTGATGATTCTGAATTTGAACAATACAAAGAAGGTTACGGAAAAACAATTTTAACAGGTTACGCTCGTATTGATGGTTGGGCTGTTGGTATTGTTGCTAATCACCGTAAAGTGGTAAAAACTACCAAAGGCGAAATGCAATTTGGTGGTGTAATTTATTCAGATAGCGCAGATAAAGCAACTCGATTTATAGCAAACTGTAACCAAAAGAAAATTCCATTAGTGTTTTTACAAGATGTAACTGGCTTTATGGTGGGTAGTAAAAGTGAACATGGTGGTATTATTAAAGATGGTGCCAAAATGGTAAATGCCGTTAGTAATTCTGTTGTACCAAAATTCACCATTATTATTGGCAATAGTTACGGGGCAGGAAACTATGCTATGTGTGGTAAAGCATACGACCCAAGACTTATTGTTGCTTGGCCAAGTGCAGAGCTTGCAGTAATGAGTGGTAATTCTGCAGCCAAAGTTTTATTGCAAATTGAAAAAGCATCTTTAAAAAAGAAAGGAGAAGAAATAACTCCTGAAAAAGAAGCCGAACTCTACGATAAAATTAAAAACAGATACGATAATCAAGTGTCTCCATATTATGCTGCTTCTCGTTTATGGACTGATGCAATTATTGACCCGTTAGATACCAGAAAATGGATTTCTATGGGTATTGATGCTGCTAATCATGCACCAATTGAAACACCTTTTAATTTAGGGGTTATTCAGGTTTAATTACCTAAATACTTTTTAACTCTAGGAATTAACAGAAGTTCGGTTTGACGACCATTAACATATCTAAATCCGTTTTTACCATAGAAACCAGCTTCTTCAAGCATAATACGAATATCTCTATTCCATTCAGGAATTGTGATGGTTGTATTTAATTCTATTGCGTAAACGGTGTTTTTATTTAAAGGATAATTCTCACCATCATCTTTCATAACGCCTCCCTGAGAATCCCACATTCCAATAGTTGTTCCTGCAGAATGACCATAATTCCCCAAAGGGTGTGTGTAGATTGCAGGTCGTAAACCTGATTCCTTTGCTTCTTTTAATGATTTTGATAAAATTTCGTTTCCTGTTCGTCCTTCAACCATATTTTTAGTTAAAAAGTCTTGAACTTTATTCCCATCTTTTAAACCATCTATTAAAAATTTAGGGGCAGATTTTTCTTCTGGTTTTAAAACATAAGCCAATTCTTGACAATCAGTATTCAGTCTTAAATAAGTAATACCAAAATCACAGTGCAACAAATCTCCGGGTACAATAGTTAAATCATCTGGCCTGCCAGAAAAAGAATATAAATGATCAACCAACTCTTCACTATTACGTTGTACATCTACCGTTGGATGAAACCATGTTTCTAAACCTAAATCTGTCACTTTTTGGCGCATCCACCACTCTACTTCTGTCGTTGTTGTCACACCTGGTGTAATTATTTTTTCTGAGAATGCTTCTGAAATTATATCATGTGTAATGTCTACTAATTGGTTGTATATAATCATTTCACGAGGCGTACGCGTTTCTATCCACCTTATAGCCAACTGTTCAGCTGAGACAACTTTAGAATGCAATTTTTTAGGCAAATAACTCATAAACTCATCATAATCTGTCTTATCTAAACCATCCGCTATGTTATGATCTTTTGAAAAGTTAAGTCCAATTTTATTCGGGTTTCTTTCTTCTATTAACTCTATTAATCTTTTCCATTGGTCTGGTTGTTTTTCTTTATCCCAAGCGGGTACTATACTTTCACCAACATTATAACGTGCAACCGCTAATTTTTCAATAGTATTCTTAGTCCTATTTCTATAAAATAAAAGAATTGTTCTTCTGCGAGCATTTAACCAAGTTGCAGGTAACATTGTTTTAATAACGGGATCTTCATTATACTCCCTAGAAATTACCAACCACATATCTAAACCAGCGGAATCCATAAGTTCAGGAAGTAACACATTAAAGCGTTCTTCAAGAATTTCATCAACTACAATTGCTCTTTCATTTTCAGGTAGAATTTGTTGTCCGAAATTATAAGTGCAAAACAACAAACAAATGGTAAGCGTAAGTATTCTCATAATAGGTTGGTTTTTAAGAACCTGAAAATACAAAATAAAATTAATGCTAAGTATAATTAAAGCTTAGCTATAGTCTTACTCCTTTGAATTTTTCCATTATCAGTCCTAACAAAAGAATCTAAAGAGAATACCTCTTTAGGTATTTCAAATTTACTAAGTGACTTCAATAGTTTTATTGATTCTAAGGTTTTAACAGCATCTATATTCCCTTCAACTAATAAAACTAATTTTTGCCCCAATTTAGCATCAGGAATTCCTGCTACAAAAAAAATCTCTTGAATTAAAGAAGAAAGTTTGGCTTCTATTTTTTCTGGAAATAGTTTTACACCTCCTGAATTTATAACAGAATCAAACCTACCTAACCATTCAAATTCCCTATCAGATAATAAGTTTACCAAATCATTTGTGACTACCTTTTCATTTGATATATTTTCTGCATCAATTACCAAACAACCTCTATTATCTGTAGAAAAACACACATTTGGCAAAGCTTTAAAGTTTTCAATTTTGTGAGTTTTATGGTTTGCTTTTTTTACGGCTATATGAGTAACTGTTTCTGTCATACCATAAGTTTCAAAAATCGAAGTTTTTACATCTTTAACTTGATTTATTAAATTGTTAGACATTTTTGCACCACCAACAATCAGTTTTTGTATTTGATTTATCTGTAACAATGAGTTTTGTAATTGTAAAGGAATCATTGCACCGAAATGATAGGTGTTAAGAATGTTTTTAAGCGGGAAAGAAGTTAGTTCTACATAATCTAATTGCAAACCTAAAATCATCGCTCTAACTAACATCATTTTACCTGCAATAAAGTCTACTGGCAAACATAATAATGCTGTATCTCCTGCTTTAAGATTAAAAAAAGTTCCTGTAGCAATGGCTGAATTTACCATATGCTGTTTTTCTAAAACTATTTTTTTAGGAATACCCGTTGAACCTGATGTATTAACTTCTAAAAATAAAGATTCATCAACCCAATCCATCAAAAAATTCCCAATAGCTATTTCAAAAGGCTCTCCTTCTTTAATTAAACTATAGCCCAATTCTTTTAAATCTTCAAAAGAAAAAGAAAGTCCATTTAACTTAAACTTCGGATGAATATTTTTAGATGAAAGATTCATTATTCTAATTTTAAGAACTCTTCTTCACTTAAAACTTTTCCTGTAAATTTCTCTTTCCAATTTGTCCACCCATATTTTTTAGAAAAAATAAATAGTAAAATTGGATAAACAATTAAAACTGGAACAAGAACATCCCATCCTAATACAGGATCAGAAACATCTGTATAAATAGAGTCCGTTTGAAAAGCTGTCCAATCAGCAGTAACTAGAAGAGCTGTAATTAAATTGTTCGAAGCATGAAAACCTAATGACAACTCTATACCTTCATCCATTAAAGCTAATATACCTAAAAAGAAACCTGTACCTATATAATAAACCATAATACCATATCCTAATTTATCAACTTCAGGATTGAATAAATGCATTAAGCCAAAAATTGTAGATGTAATAACTAAAGGTAACCATCTATTTTTTGACATTAAGCCTATACCTTGCATTAAATATCCTCTAAAAAAATATTCTTCAAAACTAGTTTGTAACGGAATCAAAATAACTCCAATAATTAGAAGTATTAAAAATTTATTCCATTCAAAACTTAGCACATAATTTTCTGGAGACATATAAACATCAACTATTATCATCGCTACAGATATGATTGCCCAAATTATAAAAGCAAAAACAATACGCTTCCAATCTATTTTTCTTCTTGAGGTTGTTAAAGCTGTTATAGATTGTTTATGATATAATTTTACTACTAAAAATACACTTATTAAACCAATTACAAAAGAAAGTAGCATTAATACCAAAAACACGTTAGAACCAAATGTTTCTACCATTTGAGAAATATTTAATGGTGCGCTATTTCCTTGTATTGTTTCTGCTACAATAGCTATAATTAATGGAATGCCTCCTAAAACTTGCCACCCGAAAATGATTAAAATAATTCCGACAATGTATTTAGCACTATCATATCTACTTTTATAACCCTGCTCTATATACATAAGTCTTCTATTAAATTCTTTTTCCAATTTTTGTTATTATCGTATAGCAATTGTCCGTTTGATACCGTTAATGGACTTTCAAAATTATTAGAATATAAACTACCTGTACCTAAGCCTTGTGGTAAGTTATTATTTAATATGTAAGTCCATTGCGCTATAGCATTTAGCCCTATATTACTTTCCAGCGCACTGGTAATCCACCATTTTATATTCAATTTATTTGCAATAGAAATCCATTCTTCACAGCCCTTAAACCCGCCTACCAAACTAGGTTTTAAAATTATATATTGCGGTTGTATTGTTTGTAGCAGTTCTTGCTTTTTTGTTACACCATAGACACCTATTAATTCTTCATCTAAAGCAATAGGTAATGGTGTATTTCTACAGAGTTCACTCATATCTAAAGAGTTACCTTGTTTAATTGGCTGTTCAATAGAATGTAAATTATATGCTGATAAAATTTTGAGTTTATCAAATGCATCGTTTACAGCAAAAGCTCCGTTAGCATCAACACGTAGTTCTATTTGATCTTTTGTATATTTTTTTCTGATAGAAGCTAAAAGCTTAATTTCTGTTTCAAAATTAATAGCACCTATTTTCATTTTAATACACGTAAACCCTTCTTCTAATTTTTGCTGAATTTGTTCAAGCATGAAAGATTCATCACCCATCCAAATTAAACCATTAATTGAAATTGGCTTTTCGTTATTTGTAAAATTTGAAGGAAATAAAATAAATGGATCTATAGCTACTAATGATAAAAAGGCTTGTTCTATACCAAACTGAATACTGGGGTATGCCTTTAGTTCTTCCCAAAGTTTATCTTTCCCTAAATGAATATTATGACACACCCATTTAAGTTTTTCCTCATAATCAGGAAGATCATCAATACTTAAACCTCTTAGGATACCACACTCACCAATACCTAATTTACCTTCACCTTTTATAATGATAAACCATGTTTCTTTTTGATTTAGAATACCGCGTGAAGTACCACTGGGTCTTTTAAAGTCAAGAATATATTTTTTGTAAAATGCTTTCATAAATTACAGTCAAATTTAACCATAATATATAGTTTTATTAGCAAACTACTTTATATTAAAATTGATTTACCTATATCAAGTAGATATAACTTTTTATCTTCAAATGCAAACTTTTTCTTAGCTTCTTCTTTATCAATTTTAATATATCCGAAAGTATCAAAGTGATAACCTAAAACAGAATCACAATCTATAAAATCTGAAGCTATTATAGCATCTTCAACACCCATAGTAAAGTTATCTCCAATAGGCAAGACAGCTAAATCTAAAGTATAAGAATATGGTATTAGTTTCATATCCATATTTAAAGCCGTATCACCTGCTATATAAATATTTTTATTATCAGCTGTAAGAATAAAACCACCTGGTTGCCCACCATAAGTACCATCAGCAAATGAAGACGTATGTATTGCGTTTACATACTTTAATTTCCCAAAATCAAAATTCCAACTACCACCATGATTCATTGGATGTGTTTTAAAACCCATTTTCTCATAATAGCCAGCAATTTCATAATTACTTACAATAGTTGCGTTTGATTGTCTTGCGATTACTTCTACATCTAAAACATGATCTTGATGTGCATGCGTTATAAGTATATAATCTGGCTTTAATTCTTCAATATCAACAAGACCTTTTGCTAATTCATTCCCTGATATGAAAGGATCAACAAGTATTGTTGCTAATTTTGTTTTTATAAATAGACTTGCGTGACCAAGAAAAACAATTTTCATCGCTAAATAATTATAATTAGTTATTTAAAATTAAACCAAAAACGTACACCTTCATCTTTCTTATCTATATTTAAGTTAGATTGTAACTGGTTTACTAAACGTTTCATTAATCTAATTCCCATTGAAGATTCTGAACGTTCTTCAACATCTTCAGGCATACCAACACCTGTGTCTGTATATTCAAAAAAGCCATCTACGCCTTCTTCTTTTCTTAAATGAATAAATATCTGTCCTGTTTGCTCATCATCAGGAAAACCATATTTAAATGAGTTTGAAACCAGTTCATTCAATATTAATCCAAAAGGAATAGCTCTATCAATATCTAATTCAACACCTTCTGCATCAATATTAATATTAATTTTATGACCTCCTTTTTTATATACAGATTGAATACTATTTACCAAGCTTTCAATATAGCCTTGCATTTCAATTACTGATAAATCATCATTCTGATATAGTTTTTGGTGAATTAAAGCCATTGCTTTTACTCTACTTTTACCCTCTTCTAATGCTTGAATTGCAGCTTTACTTCTCGTATTTTTAGTTTGTAAACTCAATAAACTTGAAACCATTTGAAGGTTGTTTTTAACTCTATGGTGAATTTCTTTCAATAAAGAATCTTTTTCGACTAATGAAGCTTCAATTATATGCTTTTGTTTCACAATAATTCGCTGTACTTTAATACTACGCAAATAGGCATACACAAGACCTGCAAAACCCAATAAAACAAATATTAATGATATATAAACAAAACTTATTGTACTGTCTAATTTCTCCATCTCAATACTTTTAAGTTCTAAGTTCTGTTTTGATTCTAAATAAAGTGCTTTAGAATTTTCAAGTTCTGACTGAACAATTGCCTCTAATTGTTGTGAGTTTATAGTCTGTTCGCTCGAGGCAATAGAATCTCTTACTCTTATGTTTTTCTTATAGTAATATAATGAGTTTTCAAAATCACCTTTTTTATCATAATAAGCAGCTAAAAGCCTATTTCGTTTTAAAATATAATCAGATTGTAAAAATCGAAAATCTTTATCTAATAATGATTTTGCTTTTTCTACTTCATCAGTCTGTAAATAACAATCAGCTAAATACAAAGTGTTTTCCACTAATTCAGATGAATGAACTCCCATTCTATATTCGCTAATAATATCAACACTTTCTTTGAGGCTTAATATAGCTTTTTTAAAGTCTTTTAAATCCGCATAACATTTTCCAAGGTTTCCTATGATTTTGCCTTTTAAAAGACTGGCTTTTATAATTTGATTTTCTGTTTTAACATCAACAACATCATCTAAATAAAGATCAACAAAACCTTCTGCTTTTTTATAATGAATTATTGCTACTGGTTGTGATTTATCTAGTCTTAAATAATTACCTATATTATTATTATATACTGCATTACCATAATAATCAGCTGGGTCAAGAGATTTACTGTTTTCTTGAATATAATCTTTTCTAGCCCTGCCTGGCAATCCTAGATTTGAATAAATATCATAAAAGGAAATATTATCTGTAATTCCAAGTTCTTTTTTCTCTTTTCGAACTTCAGACTGTTTTACATAAAGCTTTAATTTTTCATAGTTCCTATCTAAAAGCTCTAATAAGATTTTTTTATACTGAATTTCTTTTTCACGACTATCTTTGTATAATTCATTAGCCAAGGCTACACTTTTTGAGTATTCACCCAAGTCATACAATACCTGACTTTGCATTGTTTTATATTGAAAAAGACTTATTGAATCTTTATCAGACTCTGCATCTTGAATATAATCTTCTAATGATTTTTTCCAATCAAAAGCCGAATTTTGATTATATCTATTTTCAGTATTATAAAAGAGTGAAAATCTATCTGAAGAATTAGAGATATTTTGAAAATCAACAAATGGGTTTTCAGACTCTTCAGTAGTATCTTGTGCAAATACGACAGACACGACTAAAAGAAGAAACAATTGCAAGTACGTTTTTTTGGTATACAATTTATATTGATTTTGTTTAAAAAGATATATTAATCAATAATCTTTAATGGTTATTTCATGTTTCTTGTAAAAATAATCCATTAATATGATTTTACAAGATAAAATGATAAACATAATATAAAGCGAGTGTAAATTACACTAATTACTGTTTTAAGATTGGATTATAACTTAAAAAGGTCAGACAAAAAATTGCCTGACCTTTTTAACGAACACTATATATGAAAATGATAAGATTTGGGATCTTTATTATTTTACACTTCAAATATAGTTCTAAGATTAAAAATTTAATTTTTATTGTTGTGTAAAAGCCAAAATTTGTGGTGAAAATTCAAATTGGTTTTTATTTATGTATTTCATCGATTTTTTTGCATAAAAAAAAGCTGATTATTACTAATCAGCTTTCAGAAATTATTCTTTAACAAAAAAAAATAAATATTATTTTTATGAATTCATCGCAGATATAATAAACTCTTTAAATTCTTTAGAAATTGGAATAAGATTATTATTAATCATAATATCTTTTGAATTTATTGCTTCAATATGATCTACATTAACAATGTAAGATTTATGCGCTCTGTAGAATTTATTTGAAGGAAGTTTTTCCAGATAATCCTTTAAAGGTGATCTTACTAAGAATTTTTTATCAGCAGTATTAACCTCTAAATAAACGTTATCTGCCTTTATAAATTGAATATCTCCAAACTGAATTCTATAATATAAATGTTGTTTTTTTACAAATATTGAGTCTTTTAAAACTGAATTCGACATCAATTTATCGTCAACTGCTGGAGCATCATTTTTTTCACTAGCCCCTTTTTCATTATAATTAAAGCTAGATAATGCTATTTCAATTGAAGTATATAAATCTTGCTGTTCAAATGGCTTTACCAAATAACCATTTGGCTTAACTGTTTTTGCATTTTCAACTGTAGCTCTGTCAGAGTTAGAGGTAACAAAAATAAAAGGAATATTAAAATTAGCGCGAATATGCTTTCCTAAGTCTATACCTGTTTTATCTGATGCTAGAATAATATCAATAAGAACTAAATCAACTTGTTGTGTTTTTAGTACTTCTACAGCTTGTTCGTAAACAATAACATTATCAACAATTTCATAGCCGATTTCTTCTAACATTGATTGCATATCATCTGCAATAATGACATTATCTTCTACAATAAGAATTTTAATAGGCTGTTCCAAATTAACTTTTTGTTTATAGTTTGATTATTAAATCAAAGCTACGAAAAAATATTATAACTTAAGTAAAAGCTAAGCGCAAGAAAAAAGGTGCTTAATGCTAATTTCTTTAGTTCAGGATCTAATAGCTTTGAATCTTTTGTTTTTTTAACTCGTAAGGCATGAAAACTTATTGGAATAAACAGTAATAAATATAAGAAATTAGTCCAACTTGAATAGGTTAAAATTGCAAATAATAGCATTGAAAAAAAAGCTATGCTTAACAAAACATAATGATATATTTTTCCATTTTCATACCCCATTTTAACTACAATAGTATTTTTACCTACTTTTTTATCTGAATACACATCTCTTAAATTATTTAAATTTAAAACCCCTGTACTTAATAAACCTATAGTTATTGCTGGTAATATTGAAACAAACGTAATGTAATTTGTAAATAAAAACATTGAGCCTAAAACAGCCAATAATCCAAAAAACAAGAAAACAAAAATATCTCCTAACCCTTTATATCCGTAAGCTGAATTACCTACAGTGTATTTTATTGCAGCCCAAACACTTAACAATGCTAAGACAAAAAATAATATAATAAGATTTATTTTTTCAGCACCGAATGCACTATACAAAAGTACAATAGCCAATAAAATATCAATTACAACAGATATTACAATGCCTTTTTTTAACTCGTTTTTGGTTAATAAACCGCTCTGCAATGCTCTTTTTGGTCCCACTCTATCATCATTATCTGTTCCTTTAACGCCATCACCGTAATCATTTGCAAAGTTTGAAGTAATTTGTAAACCTACAGTTGTGAGTATTGCTAACACAAATACTAACCAATTTTGAAATCCATAATAATGTGCGAGAGTAATACCTACTATAATTCCTGATACTGATAAAGGTAATGTTCGCAATCTCGCGGCATTAACCCATGCTTTTATTTTTATCAAACTAATAAGGGTCTTCTATTTTTATTCGTTTTCCATTTTGATAAGAAGCTACAAAAGCATCAGGAAAACCCATTTTAACTAACTGAAATCTAAAATCTCTAGCTTCTTCAATTGTTTCAAAATTACCTAAAGAATAGGTGTAAAATGAATTGGTTTTAACAAATAAGGTGTTCGTAAGTGATTCAGAAGCTAAAGTCATGTTATTATCAACAAATGACTTCACCTGTACAGAGTATATCGTTTCTTTTGCTAAAAACTCTTTCGCTAAATAAAACTCCTTAACATTACTAAGTTCTTCGTTTTTTTCTTTTAGATTATCTATTCTGTTTTTAATAACCTCTAAACTGTCAATAGATACTAGTAAATTATTCGGATTATTTTTACTCCTCATACCTGCCGAAAAAGAGTATAGTGCTAATGCACTTAAAAGAAAGAAACCTGTAAATCCGGCTAATATATTTCTTTGAATTTTACTTCTTTTTAATTCTTTATTCTTATACTTAATTTGATCTAACAATCTCTCATTTAGTATTTGAGATTTATCTATATCTTTATGTAACTCAAATAAATCGCTTTCTTCAATAAACGGCATATAGATTTTTGTTTTATACTGGAGGTTTTTAATCTATCTAAAAATATTACTATAAAAATATATATTTATTCAAACATAATCAAAGACTATGTTCATTTATTTATCTGTAAATCATAATATTACAGACAAAAGACTAAATAACTACGTATTTAAATTAAATGTATACCATCTGGCTTAATCTGTATCTTTCTGTCTTTGTACAAAGTACCTATACTTTTCTTAAAAATTTTCTTACTCATTTGTAGTTTTGCACTAATTTCTTCTGGTGAAGATTTATCATGTAAATTTAAATAACCACCTTCTTTCTGCAATCGTTGATAAATAATATTAGCAGCAGGTTCTACACTTTCGTAACCAATAGCTTTTAAGCTTACATCTATTTTATTATCTGGTCTAATATGTTTTATATAACCTTTAATATTATCACCTACTGCAATTTTTTTAAATACCTGATCAGTATACACCAATCCTTTATGTTGGTTATTAATAATTACGTCCCAGCCTAAATCACCTTGTCTAGTTACAATTAAATCAACCTCATCATTAACCTCAACTGTTAACTCTTCGTTATTTAAAAACTTGTCTAATTTATTTGACCCTGCTAATCTAAATGATTTTTCATCTAAATAACAATATACAACATACCATTGACCCTCTTGCATGCGCACACGTTGCTCACTAAATGGTACTAGCAAATGTTTTTCAAGCCCCCAATCTAAAAATGCACCAATATTATTTACTTCAACTACTTTTAGTAATTTGAATGTATTTCTGATTATATAAGGTGTTAATGTGGTAACAATAGGTCTTTCTTCAAAATCTAAATAACAAAAAACATTTAGCTTATCTCCTATTTCATACATTTCAGGAACATACTTATTTGGCAACAATACATCATTACCTTCATCGTCCCCTAAAAACAAACCTACACTAGTGTCTCTTAAAATTTCTAGTGTATTATAATTTCCTAATTCTATCATATTGCAAAAATACGTTTTATAAGCTTATTT
Source organism: uncultured Cellulophaga sp. (assembly GCA_947496695.1). Taxonomy (GTDB): domain Bacteria; phylum Bacteroidota; class Bacteroidia; order Flavobacteriales; family Flavobacteriaceae; genus Cellulophaga. Next base: position 293,395 of record CANMEI010000004.1, read on the forward strand.
CAATAAAAACTAAATAAGAAGTACAATCTTTATTAAAATAAAAAAAGCCATTTCAAAATTGAAATGGCTTTTTTTATTTTAATGTACGGAGATCTATTTATCGTAAACTGACTCTTTTTTATAGTGTTTAGCAAGCATGTAATAAACTACCGCTCTATGCTTATTTCTATTTGAAGAACCATACTTTTCTAAAACGGTTTTGATTGCAGGCATCATATCATCACTTTCTGGCATTCCTAATTTTTTCATTAAGAAGTTTTTCTTTACAGTTTCTAATTCTTTATCATCAGTACCAGAAACTTTAGATGCATCTACATTATAGATAGCAGGACCTAAACCTATCGCTACTTTAGTTAAAAAATCCATATCTGGTGTTTCTCCTAATTTTTCTTTAATATCAGCCGCATACTTTACGATTAAATCATCTCTTTTACTCATAATTGTTAGTGTTGTGTTTTTATATAATTAATTAATGTTTGCCTAAGATATAAAATCAAAGTAACTAAGCAAAATTTTATTATTGATAATCCTAGGTGTCTTTATTTCTAAAATCTTAGGTTTTTCACTTTTATTATAAAAATTATTCAACGCTAATTTCAATTCAACTTCATCTGCAACATACTCATGATCAAAATTATACGTTTCACTCAAAGTTTTTATAGAAACGTTATGCCTAGTTTCAAAATAGGTTTCAAAGTTATCTGTATCTTCTTGACCTGGCAATATTCTAAAAATTCCACCTCCATCATTATTAATTACAATAATTCTGAAATCTTCTCTAATATTTGCATTCCACAATCCATTACTATCATATAAAAAGCTTAAATCACCGGTAATTAATAAGGTTGGAGTAGTATTGTATATTGATGCTCCTACAGCTGTAGAAGTACTACCATCAATACCACTTGTACCTCTATTACAATACACTTTAATACTTGAATGAATATCAAATAACTGTGCATACCTAACTGTAGAGCTGTTTGCTAAATGCAACTGATAGTTTTGGGGTATTGATTTAGCTACTTTAGAAAAAGCTAACATATCAGAAAAAGGAATTGACTTTAAATATGCCTCCCTTCTATTTTCATAATGCTCACGTACTTTATTCCAATATGAAAAATAATTACTTTCTAATGGCACTAATTTTAATTGACTTAAAAAGTTATTTATTGATGTTTTAAAATAATGTGATAAACAAAAAAATGTATCATATACTTTTTTACTATCCACATGCCAATGGTGCTTAGGAGGGTAATTGCGTATAAAATTTTTAATTTTTTTTGAAACAATTAAACCGCCGAATGTCAATAAAACATCTGGTTTTAATTGTTTAAAGAGCTCGTCTTTATTTTCTGATTTTTCTATAGGAGCTATTAAACTATCAATACTCGGGAAAAAATTATCATTATGTAAATTTGATGTTGTTTCTGTCAATACTATTACCGAAGGATCATTTGCTAATTGTGACAAATACTCTTTCTCAACCATATTAGGTTCATGAACACCAACCAGTACCAATTTTCTTTTAGCTGTATTCCATATTTCAGAAAACGGATTAATAAGTTCTAAATCATCTTCCTTTGACTTAGGCACAGGTAATTCTAATTGTTTATTAGGAACTTTAACAATATTATACAAAGGTTCTTCAAAAGGAACATTTATATGTACTGGGGCTTTTGCTTCAATTGTAGTTTGGAATGCTTTATTTAATTCTATTCCATTAAACTTTTGAACATTTTTTTGTTGCTCTTCAATACCTACATTTTCAAATATTAAATTTGACTGTTTTTTTATAGTTTCTGTTGCATGTGAAACATCAAGCTTCAAATTTGCTGAATAACCAATATGGTTTTCAAAAACACCTTTTTGCCTTATTGTTTGACCATCTCCTATATCAACCTTATAACTTGGTCTATCCGCAGAAATAATAATCACTGGAATATCACTATAAAAAGCTTCTGCTATTGCCGGATAATAGTTTAATAATGCACTACCAGAAGTACAAACTATAGCAACAGGTTTTTGCTTATTTTGAGCCATCCCTAACGCAAAAAATGCAGCACAACGCTCATCAACTATACTATAGCATTTGAAAAAATTATTCTCGGTAAAACTAATTGTTAAAGGAGCATTTCTTGAACCTGGAGAAATAATAATATCTTTTATTCCGTATTTTTTACAATAATAGGTAACAGTTTGTGCTGTTGGAATTGATGAGTATTTCATTTTACACTACTATCTATAATTTCTAATTATATATTAATCTAATACAACATTAAGCATTGTATTACTTTTTACAACCGTTTCTTCCCATTCTTTTTCTGGGTCGGATTCATTTGTAATACCTCCACCAACATATATATGAGCCTTATTTTTTTTTAGTTGCATACATCTTAAATTAACATATAATGATGATGTATTTTTAATTGTTTTGTATACTTGATTCTCTCGATTTTTATGATTTGAATTTCTTATATTTTCTTCTTTAAAATTAAGTTCTCCTAAAAAACCCGTATAATACTCTCTATTATAATTTTCATTTGCCAAAATAAAATCTTTCGCAGTTTGCTTTGGTAAGCCACATACTGCTGGAGTTGGATGCAATGCATTAATTACTGCATTCAAGTTTTTGGTAGCCATAATACCCAAAACCGATGTTCTTAAATGCCAAACGTTACCTGCCCGAATAGATGCCGTTTCCGATATCTTAAGCTGTTTCACTTCACTATTTAGTGCTTTTACTATATATTGAGTTACTAACTCTTGCTCTTCTATTTCTTTTGAACCCCATTTAGGTTCTTCATTTTCAATATACTTTTTAGTACCAGCAAGTGACATTGTTTTTAATTGCGTGTTTTCACTACGTAATAATATTTCAGGAGTAGCACCTAGCCATAACCCTACCTTTGGATGATACCACAAATAACAAAAAGCATTTTCATATCTAGCTAATAAAGCTTCAAACAAACTAAAGGGTGTTTTATCTGTACTTACTTCTAGTTTTCTTGAAAGAACAACTTTTTTAAAAGTTCCTTTTTTTATTTCTTCAATTCCTTTTTTAACTAAAGCTACATGAAAATCTTTTTGAGCTTCACTGTTATGGTGATTAACTGAAGCTTGTTTCACTTCATTAATCTCATCTAAGAGAGTTTCAATTTTTTCATCTACCTGTAAAAGAACTATTTTATTTTCTGAATTAAATGGAGCAAAAACAAATCCTTTTTTTGAAAAATCATTTACATAATGTAACGTGTCATCGTTTTGAAACACTCCAACAACAGTATTTTCTTTTGGTTTTCTGTAGATTACAAAAGGTTTTAGCACACTTAAATGCCGTTCAGATTTGTTTATTAAATCACTATACATATTACTTTTTAAGTAAAGCTATTGTGGTAAGTTTACAAAGAGAAATTAGATTATCATTAGCATCTGTAACTTTAATTTCCCATAGTTGCGTGGTCCTACCTTTATGTACAATTATTGCTTTTGCATAAACATAGCCTTCACTAATACTCTTAACATGGTTTGCTGAAATTTCTAATCCACGAACTGTTACCTCTTGTCCGTTTAAAAATATATATGAAGCAGCACTTCCCACACTCTCCGCTAATGCAACTGTTGCTCCACCATGCAATACACCATCTGGTTGAAATACTTTAGAAGTTACAGGCATTTTAGCTGTTAAATAATTTTCACCAACATCTGTATACGTAATATCTAAAGTCTCCATTAACGTACCCTTACAAGTTTCGTTACAAATATTTAGTATTTTCTCTCTATAATCATCCATATTGTAAAATTAATCATTCCTACTGCAACTAAAGGTATTATATGGCTTAGAAATTGAATATTCTTCTTAATTTTAGAACCTTATTACTCTTTTTATTTTTTATGAATTCAACACAAAAAACTGTTTCATACACTGCCACAAATACTTATGAAACCCTGAACATCTTTACAGAAAAAACTAAAAATGTTTGGTTAGTTTTTCATGGAATAGGTTTTTTAAGTCGCTATTTTCTAAAATATTTTAAGGAATTAAATATAGATGAGAATTATATAATTGCACCACAAGCACCTTCAAAATATTATTTAAACAATACTTACAAACAAGTTGGAGCTAGTTGGCTAACTAAAGAAAATACTATTTTAGAATCTAAAAATTTATATCATTATATTGATAGTGTTCTAGAGAACGAAAAAGTTACTACAGACTCTAATTTAATTCTCTTTGGTTTTTCTCAAGGTGTTTCAATTGTTACCAGATATTTAAAATACAAAAAATTAAAATGTGATTTAGTAGTACTATATGCAGGAACAATACCAAATGAATTAATTAAAGAAGATTTTAGTTTTTTTGAAGAAAACAATACCAAAATAAAAATTATTATTGGTACTGAAGATGATTATATAAATAAAGAACGATTAACAGACGAAATAGAAAAAGCTAAAAGACTTTTTAACAATAAGGTAAGTCTAATTACTTTTAATGGAAGTCATGAAGTGAAAAAAGAAATTATTAATAATTTAGTTTAAATGAATACTACTATTCCTATTTTAGAAAATGAACATGTAAAACTCGAAGCATTAACTCTTGAGAATTACAACCATTTATTCCCTATCGCTAAACAAGAAAAATTAGTTCAATATTCTCCTTCAGATATTGAAACCCCTAATGCCTTGAAAATATATGTTGAAACTGCTTTAAAACAACATGAAGCTAAAACGAGCATTCCTTTTATCATTTTTGACAAGAAAACTCAAAAATACGCAGGATCTACTAGGTTTATGAATATCAATTGGACTAATAAAGTACTCCATATAGGAGCTACTTGGATTGGAAGACAATATCAAGGTACTGGACTAAATACACAAATAAAGCACCTAATGATCAATCATGCTTTTAATGAACTCGATTTTGAGAAAATAGAATTTACAATTGATGAACGTAATATGCGATCAAGAAAAGCTGTAGAAAAACTAGGCTGCACATTAGAAGGTATACTACGTAAAAATGTTTATTTATTAGACGGGTTTAAAAGAAATACATGTTATTACGGTTTATTAAAAGAGGAATGGAAAAATAGCTAAGTTTAATCTTTTGTTTTTGTTTCAGGCTCAATTATTCGCTGGCATTCTTCATAACCTAAATAATCATTATCTCCATACTTTTCAGACCAAAAACCTTCTAAAGTATCCTCATTAATCACTTTATATACAACTACGCCTTTAAATATTTTAGTTTTATCATCTAACTCTCCTATGTAAGCAAAGTTAATTACTAAAATATCATCTTTAAAAAATCCTTTTCCTGTCTGAGTTTGCCCACCAACAACAGTCCACAATGCATTAACCCGGTATTTTCCTGTTTTTATTAATTTTAAAACTCCACTATAACCTGTTTGTTCTTCATCTTGATTAAAACCAATTATGCGGTACGTTCCTTCTAAATTTTCTGAATTTTTTAATTGGGTACTCATACTTATTTTTTACTCTTTAAGAACAGGCTCGTAATATTTAATTTTACGCGTAATATAAGTGTTATCAGGTGTAATTATTTGCTTTATCCAATTACCTTTTTCACCATTATCGTATTGGTATATGTATTCTTTGATAGATGTATTACCACCTTCTTTAGTCTCTTCCTTAATTAACATACCTAAATCATTATAAAAAAACTTGTGTTTTAATATTGATTTAAAAGATTTTATAATGGTATCGTATTCAAATTTTTGCTCTGACAATAACCTGTTTTTATCATCATATATTTTTTCTAAAGCTTTAAACGGCTTCCCTTCTGCATATTCTTTTTCTAAATTTACATACCTAATTCCGCTAGCCTTCGTTTTTCTTTGCGATATTCTAAGTGACCTCTGAATTTCATCGTTTAAAATATAGCTTGTTGTGTATTCTCCATCAATATCCTCATAACTAACAATTGTATTTTCTATACCATTATTATTATTACGATTTATAGATTCTAAAACACCATCTTTATTATAAACATATTCATATTGATCTAAAAAATCATTAGCATATGAAACAATTTTCTCTATTACTCTCCTTTGACTTCCCGTGGTATCAATAACATATATATTAGCTATAGAAGTTTGTTTGTCAAAAATACCGTCTCTATAATTCTCAACTCTTTTTTCTTTTATTTCTCCGTTTTGGAACTTGTAGTACGTAATATCGTAATCTTTCTCATTAAAACGTGTCACTTGCTTTGTTAATAACCCTTCTCTATTAAAATTAAATTCTTCTTTACCGTAAGTTGCAGTTACTAAACAAGATTTTACCGAACCTGTTAAATCAAAATCAGAAATTGTAAAAATCTTAGCTTTTTGCCCATACATATTAACAGTCAAAAACAATAAAATTGGTAGTATTAAAACTCGTAACATATTGAATAAGTAATTTTTAACCATATAACAAATTTAGTAGATATTCTAGCATATAAAAATAAAACCCGTAGCAAATAAAAAAGGCATCCTAAAATAGGATGCCTTTTTCTAATATATTGATAAGTTATTCAACTTATTTTACTTCTTCAAAATCAACATCTTCAACGTTATCTCCTTCAGCTGTATCAGCACCTGCTGTTGCATCAGGACCTGGAGCAGCTCCACCTTGTGCTTCAGCTTGCGCTTTGTACATTTCTTCAGAAGCACCTTTCCAAGCTTCATTAATTTTATCTAAAGCTGGCGTAATTACTGCTAGATCTTTAGTTTCGTAAGCTTTTTTCAACTCTTCTAAAGCTTCTTCTACTGGTTTTTTGTTATTTTCAGAAATTTTATCTCCGAATTCAGACAATTGTTTTTCTGTTTGGAAAATCATTCCATCAGCTTCATTCAATTTGTCAGCAGTCTCTTTTGCTTTTTTATCAGACTCAGCATTAGCTTCAGCTTCTGCTTTCATTTTCTTGATTTCTTCTTCAGTTAAACCAGAAGAAGCTTCAATTCTAATATCTTGAGACTTACCTGTAGCTTTATCTGTTGCAGAAACCTTGATAATACCGTTAGCATCAATATCAAAAGTTACTTCAATTTGCGGAGTACCTCTTTGTGCTGGTGGAATACCATCTAAATGGAAACGTCCGATATTTTTGTTATCTGCCGCCATTGGTCTTTCCCCTTGTAAAACGTGAATTTCTACTGATGGCTGATTATCTGCCGCTGTAGAGAATACTTGAGATTTTTTAGTTGGGATAGTCGTGTTGGCTTCAATCAACTTAGTCATTACACCACCCATAGTTTCAATACCTAAAGATAATGGAGTAACATCTAATAATAATACATCTTTAACATCACCAGTTAATACACCTCCTTGAATTGCAGCACCTACCGCTACAACTTCATCAGGGTTAACACCTTTTGATGGTTTTTTACCGAAGAATTTCTCAACCGCATCTACAACCGCAGGGATTCTTGTAGAACCACCTACTAAGATAATCTCATCAATATCACTCTTAGATAAACCTGCATTTTTCAATGCTGTTGCACAAGGCTCTATTGTTCTTTTTACTAAATCATCAATTAATTGGTTGAATTTAGCTAAAGTTAATGTACGTACTAAATGCTTAGGTCCGCTAGCAGTAGCTGTTACATATGGTAAGTTAATTTCTGTTGAAGCAGAAGAAGATAATTCTATCTTCGCTTTTTCAGCAGCTTCACGTAAACGTTGTAATGCCATAGCATCATCACGTAAATCGATACTTTCTTCACCTTTAAACTCTTCAGCTAACCAATCGATAATTTTTTGATCTACATCATCACCACCTAAGTGAGTATCACCATCTGTAGCAAGTACTTCAAAAACGCCATCACCTAATTCTAAAATAGAAACATCATGTGTACCTCCACCAAAATCAAAAACAACTATTTTTTGATCTGTATCTTTCTTATCCATACCGTAAGCTAAAGATGCAGCTGTTGGCTCGTTAATGATACGCTCAACTGTTAAACCTGCAATTTCACCAGCTTCTTTAGTTGCTTGTCTTTGTGCATCATTAAAATATGCTGGAACAGTAATTACCGCTCTAGATACATCTTGACCTAAATAATCTTCTGCAGTTTTCTTCATTTTTTGAAGAATCATTGCAGATAATTCTTGTGGAGAATATAAACGACCATCAATATCAACTCTTGGGGTATCGTTATCTCCTTTTACTACATTATATGGTACTCTTTTAGCTTCTGTGCTAGATTCTGAAAACTTGTTACCCATAAAACGTTTGATAGAATATATCGTTTTATTTGGGTTAGTAACAGCTTGTCTTTTTGCAGGATCACCAACTTTAATCTCACCACCTTCTACGAAAGCGATAACAGATGGTGTTGTTCTTTTTCCTTCTGCATTAGGGATTACAACTGCTTCGTTACCTTCCATTACAGAAACGCAAGAGTTTGTAGTTCCTAAATCAATTCCTATAATTTTACTCATTTTATATTTGTTTAATTATTAGTCTATTTTTTTCTACACTTACAATTAGGCAAACAATATGCCAAGAGAAAAAAACTGACAGGTTGTCATTTTTACATATAACAAATCTTACGCAACTAGACTTTACTACCATTGCTGACACAAAATCAGTATTCTATTATATGAAAAAACCACTAGTATATGACATTATAAAACTATTCTGATTTTTTTAAAACTAGAAGTTCTTTCCACTGTGTGGTATACCGAGGGCTTCTTTCTTCCTTTATAAGTTCCCAGTCTTTTATTCGTGTACCAACTAAAGCTGAAGATACTTTTGACTTTCCGAATTTAACATTTAAACTATCAACTACTTCGGTTAATTTGCTCTTAGATACTGGTACAGCTTCAAATAAATTACCTTGCACATAATTTTCAGGAATAATACCTAAAAGGTTTACTCCTACTTTTTTATAGGTATAACCAGGTTTATAAATAAGATAGAGTGCTTTTTTTGCTTCTTTAATTAATATAAATGTATCATTTGTTGGAATACTAAGCTTTACCGTAATACTTTTTGCATATTGTTTATCAAAATTACTATGATAATTAGTAGTAACATAAACACTAATAGCCGTTGCGCAAGAATTTTGCGCTCTTAATACTTCTGCAACCTCACTAACATAATATGTACAAGCTTCTTCTATAATATTTAAACTTTTTAATTTTTTTCCAAAAGATTTTGCTGTACCAATAGCTTTCTTCTTTTTTACATTGACCATAAAATCAATAGCTGTTTCTCCCTTTAATTCACGCCAAGTACGCTCACCTACCACCGTCATTTCTTTACGCACCCATGCTAAAGGCAATTTTGTAAAATCATATGCCGTAGCTACCCCAGTTTTTAAAATACGATCACTATGTTTACGCCCAATACCCCAAACATCTTTAATTAAACACCACTTTAAAGCATGTATTCTTTCTTGTTCCGAATTAATAACACAGACATGATTATTAGCTTCTACTTTTTTAGCTATCTTATTTGCTAATTTAGAAAGTACTTTTGTTTTTGCAATACCTACCCCAACAGGCAAACCAGTGTATTTAAAAATGGTATCTTTAATTTCATGTGCATATTGTTCTAAAGCATCTTCTGGTATATCGCTTAAATCAAGAAAAGATTCATCAATACTATAAATCTCTACTCTAGGTGAAAAAGTTTTTAAAATATTAATAACTCTTTGAGACATTTCACCATACAATGTATAATTTGAAGAGAAAAAAACCACCTTATGTGCTAAAAGTTGTTTTTTAATTTTATAGACAGGTTCAAACATCGGAATATTAGTCAGCGCTTTTGCCTCTTTATTAGCTGCAATAATACATCCATCATTATTACTTAGAACAACAACAGGCCTCCCCACCAAATCTGGCCGAAAAACCAATTCGCAAGAAGCATAAAAACTATTACAATCTACCAATGCTATCATTTACAAGAATGTATGATATAAGTAATAACCCCCCATAACGTAAATTCTTGTTGATGCTCATTTGACATAACATTAATTATCTTGAACTCGCCATCTATAACAACCATTGCTAAATCGTTTTCTTTTACATGAAGAGAACGATCAATAATTAAAACATCATTTTTTAAGATATTAAATTCAGCCAATGCACCGTCATTTACACGCACATAAAAAGTAGCATCGCCATTGCCAATTAATTCTTGATCTAAACTTATGGAAGGTTCTAAATAATGCGTGGCAGGACTAGGGAAACCTACTTGCTTTGATACCTCAAAAGCATGTTTTTTCTCGACTCTTTTTAATTTTCCATGTGAAAATATATCCATATTGCAAAAATATGGATATATTCCTATTTAATGGAAATAATACAAGTTAAATATTTTAGAAGTTATTAACCTATATTTCTAGGCTCATTACTAACGTAATTCTGCCCCAAGTTTTGTTTCAAATTTATTTTGAAACTTACTCATTATTTTTTCAATCTGCTTATCTGTAAGTGTTGCTTTCTCTGATTTTAAAGTAAAACTAACTGCATAAGATTTTTTACCTTCTGGTAATTTATCTCCTGTATAAACATCAAAAAGACTAACTTCTTTTAATAACGCTTTTTCAGTTTCGAACGCAATATCATGAATTTCTTTAAAACTCACTTTATCATCAAGCAACAATGCAAAATCTCTTTTTACTTCTGGGAATTTAGAAATTTCAGTATATTCAATTGTATTATCTGCAATTAACTCTAAAATAGCATCCCATTTAAAATCAGCGTATAGCACTTCGGTTTTTATATCGAATTTTTTAAGAATTGAATTCTTTACAACTCCGAAATCTACTAAATCTACTTTTTTAGATTTTAAGGTTAGCCCTTCTGCAAACTCTTCACTTTTTGAAGCTACAGTATTAAAACTATTAATACCTAAACGTTGTAAAATACTTTCTACACTTGATTTTAAAGTAAAAAAGCTAACTTTCTCAGAAGCAGCAATCCAATTATCATCATTTTTATTGCCCGTCATAAACAAAGCTAAATGTTTATTTTCTACTTGCTTTTCGTTATAAATATGGTAGCTTTTTCCGAATTCAAAAAGTTTTAAATTCTGTTTTTTTCTATTGATATTATACAACACAGCATCTAAACCCGAAAACAATAATGACCTTCTCATAATAGATAAATCATTACTTAAAGGGTTTATAATTTTAACTGTTTGATCTTCTTTAAAACGTTCAACTACTTCATTATTTGCAGGGGTAGACAAACTATTGGTCATTATTTCATAAAAACCTTTAGCAGCCAAAAAGTCTCCTATCACAGTTTGTACTTTATAATCTTCAAACGGAGATGTAGTCGCTACAGATGCATTTAATTTTTCTTTAAAAGCGATATTATTATAGCCATAAACCCTCAAAAGCTCTTCTATAACATCAACTTCTCTACGAACATCTACTCTATAGAAAGGAATGGTAAGTCCTAAACCTGTTTCTGTAACATTATTTAATTTAATATCTAAAGAAGCTAAAATTGATTTAATTGTATCTTTAGGTATCTCTTGACCTACTAGTCTATTAATTTTCTTAAAAGTTAAGAATACTTGGTAATCATCTTCTTTATGCGGGTAAAAATCCATAATATCAGAAGTAATATCACCTCCAGCTATTTGCTGAATTAATATTGCCGCTCTTTTTAAACTAAATTCAACATTATTTATATCTATACCACGCTCAAAACGGAAAGATGCATCAGTATTAAAACCATGCCTTTTTGATGTTTTACGAATGGAAATAGGATCAAAATAAGCACTTTCTAAAAATATAGATGTTGTATTATCAGTTACACCTGAGTTTAAACCACCATAAACACCTGCAATACATAAAGGCTTTTCAGAATCACAAATCATTAAATCATCTTCATGTAATTCAATCTCCGTATCATCAAGTGTTCTAAACTTTGTCCCCGCTGGTAGGGTTTTAACAATAATCTTATGATCCTTTATTTTATTTACATCAAAAGCATGTAAAGGTTGCCCAAGCTCATGCAATACATAATTTGTAGCATCAACAATATTATTTATAGGGTTTAGTCCAATTGCTTTTAACCTGTTTTTTAACCATGTTGGAGACTCTTCTACCGTTAAATTACTAATAGTAACTCCACAATATCTTGGCGCCAATTTATTATCAACAACATCTACATCAATTTTTAATGACCTATTGACTACATTAAAATTACTTAGTGATGGCGTTATTAACTCTAACTGAATTTCTTTTTGTTTTAAACCTGCTTTTAAATCTCTTGCTACACCTAAATGACTCATTGCATCAGCCCTGTTCGGTGTTAAGCCTATTTCAAAAACAATGTCATTCTCAATATCAAAAATTGTTGAGCACAATGTTCCTGGCTCTAAATCATCCGATAAAACCATAATTCCATCATGACCCTTACCAAGACCTAATTCATCTTCAGCACATATCATTCCATGACTTTCTTCTCCACGGATTTTACCTTTTTTAATTTTCCAAGCTTCTCCTTCTGGTGTATATAATACTGTACCTATTGTTGCTACTGGAACTTTTTGACCTGCCGCAACGTTTGGCGCACCACATACTATTTGCACAGGAGTTTCTGCTCCAATATCAACAGTAGTAACTTTTAACTTATCTGCATTTGAATGCTTTTCACAAGTTAAAACATGACCAACAACAATTCCTTTTAATCCTCCTTTTACAGATTCAAATGGTTCTATACCTTCTACCTCTAAACCAAGATCAGTTAATAAATCTGCAGTTTGTTCAGCTTCCCAGCCAATTTGTAAAAATTGTTTTAACCAGTTGTATGAGATTTTCATTAAAGTGTGTTTACAACCCTTTTACGGGCTTAGTTTTGGTTTTATAATAAATAACACCTACAAGGCGCAAGTAATAACGGGCAAATATAAAACAATGCTCTAAGACATTCAACAGGTATTCGATTGATTTAAATTTATTTTTTCACTATTGGAAAACCCTAAAAACAAAAAATGCTTTTATTTCTAAAAGCATTTTCTAATATTTTAAATAATCTATTTTAAATTATTGTTGATTTTCCTAAACCGATGTTTTCATAATTCATATTTAAAGTCTCATCGGTATCAACTATATTATTTGCAATAAAATCACCCACTTCATTAGTTCCAAATTTACTTTTCGGATTAATATCTGGGGTTACTACATTATTTTTTAATGATTTATTCACTGCTGACACGACTGATCTAGACTCTTCTTCTAATCCAAAATGTTGCAGTAACATTGCAGCTGAAAGTATTGTTGCTATTGGGTTAGCTATATCTTTATCTTTTGCTTGCGGGTATGAACCATGAATTGGCTCAAACATAGCTTTACCATCCCCTATTGATGCCGAAGGCAATAAACCTATTGAACCTCCAATTACACTAGCCTCATCAGAAATAATATCACCAAATAAATTTGGTGCTAAAATAACGTCAAACCTACTTGGTTTTAATATAATCTGCATAATAGCATTATGTAAATAAATGCACTCTAATTCTACATCAGGGTAACTTTCACTTATACGCTTTACTATTCTACGCCAAAGCCTTGAAGTTTCTAACACGTTAGATTTATCAATTAACGTAACCTTTTTGCGTCTTTTTTTTGCTGCTTTAAAAGCTAAATGTGCTACTCTATTAATTTGACTTTCAGAATACTTTGCTATATCAGTAGCTTCAGTACCATCATCACTAAGAAAATGATTACCACCATACACACCACCTGTTAATTCTCTGTAAATAATAAAATCAGTACCTCTTAAAACACTTTCTTTTAATGGTGATTTTTTTAATAACGTTGGAAATACTGCTACAGGTCTAATATTTGCAAAAACACCAAGTTCTTTTCTTAACTGAAATAAAGCATCTTCAGGTCTTATTTTTGCATCTGGATCATCATCAAACTCAGGCAAACCTATAGCTCCAAAAATAACCGCATCGGAATTATGACACAGTTCTATTGTTTTTTTAGGTAACGCTTCTCCTGTTTGATAAATAGCTGTTGCGCCTATTAATTCTGTTTTATATGTAAAATGATGGTCAAATGTTTCCTCAACTGCTTTCAAACATTTTACTGCTTGTGCCACAACTTCAGGACCAATACCATCTCCAGGTAATAAGGCAATCTTTATATCCATTATGCAATGTTTTCTATTTCAACACCGCTAAGTTCTATAATTTTATGGATATCTTCGTCTAAAATCTCTTTTTTTAGATCTGCAAACTTCAAAAATTCTTGGTAGACAACATCTAACTGTACTTTTGTTAGTTCATATCCTACGATTTTAGCTCTATACGCTAATGCCGCTCTACCGCTACGTGCAGTCAAAACTATAGATGATTCATTAACACCAACATCTGAAGGGTCAATAATCTCATAAGTTTCTCTATTTTTAATAACACCATCTTGGTGAATACCTGAACTATGCGCAAAAGCATTTGCACCAACAATAGCTTTATTTGGTTGTACGATCATTCCCATTTTTTGAGAAACCATACGACTTGTATCGTTCAACAATTTACTATTAATATTCGTATCAAGTCCTAATGTCGGATGCTGTCTTAATATCATAACAACTTCTTCTAAAGCTGTATTTCCTGCACGCTCACCAATACCGTTTATGGTACATTCTATTTGACGAGCTCCGTTTACTACACCTGCAATTGAGTTTGCTGTTGCTAAACCTAAATCATTATGACAGTGACATGACAAAATTGCTTTGTCTATACCTGTTACGTTTTCACGTAAATATTTAATTTTTGCTCCGTATTCTTCTGGCAAGCAATACCCGGTTGTATCAGGAATATTAAGTACTGTAGCTCCTGCTTTTATAACAGCTTCACATACTCTTGCCAAAAACTCATTATCTGTTCTACCCGCATCTTCTGCATAAAATTCAACATCTTCAACAAATGTTTTTGCATAAGAAACAGCTTCAATAGCTCTTTCTATAATTGCATCTTTATTCGAGTTAAATTTAAATTTTATATGTGATTCTGAAGTACCAATTCCTGTATGAATTCTAGGTCTTTTAGCATATTTTAATGCTTCAGCTGCAACTTCAATATCTTTTTTAACAGCTCTAGTTAAACCACAAACTGTTACATTTTTTATTAATTTTGCTATTTCCGCAACAGATTTAAAATCTCCAGGGCTAGAAATAGGAAAACCCGCTTCTATAACATCAACTCCTAAAAGTTCTAAACGTTCAGCAATAACTAATTTTTGCGTTGTATCTAATTTACAGCCTGGTACCTGTTCTCCGTCTCTAAGTGTCGTATCAAAAATTTGTACTTTATCTTTGCTCATTATATTTGCGTAGTTTTACTAGTCATTACGAATATATACTTAGTCTCTTAACTAATATTGGATGTAAAAAAACATTTACAACGTTAAGTTACTTTTAAGGTTATTTAAATTACTGAAAAACAAATAGTTAAACAATATTTTTTACGATGACAAATGCTCATAAAGATTCTTTATTTGTTCTTATAAAATCACTATCGAAGTCTGAAAAACGTCAATTCAAACTTTATGTTGGTCGACTAGGAGTAAATTCTGATGCTAAATTTTTAGCTCTTTTTAATTTATTAGATAAAGTTAAGGATTATGATGAGAAAATAATACTTGCAACAGGAATTGTTAAAAAAGCACAGCTTTCAAATTTAAAAGCGCATTTATACAAACAGATTTTAGTTAGTTTGCGGTTAAACCCCGTAAACCAAAACATACGCGTGCAAATTCGTGAGCAATTAGATTTTGCAACAATTTTATACCAAAAAGGCCTATACAAACAAAGCCTTAAAATTTTAGACAAAGCTAAAACTGTTGCGATTGAGAATCAAGAAAAAAATATTGCTTATGAAATTGTAGAATTAGAAAAACTAATTGAAACACAATACATTACAAGAAGTATTCCTGACAGAGCCGATGAACTAGCCATACAAGCAAAAGAACTTTCTGCTCAAAATGTAATGACAAGTAAATTATCAAATTTGTCATTACAATTATATGGGCAAATGCTAAAATTAGGCCATGTAAGAAGTGATGAAGATTATCAATTTATTAAAAAATATTTTGAAAGTCATGTTCCAAAATACAAAATTGAAGATTTAGGTTTTCGAGAAAAATTATGGCTATACAAAGCTTATTTATGGTATAGTTTTTTAACTCAAGATTTTTTATCAAGCTATAAGTATGCTAGCAAATGGTCTGATTTATTTTATGAAAACAAAGAAATGATCTATTTAAATCCTGTTTTTTATTTGAAAGGAAATAATTATTTGCTTGAATCACTATTTCTTGTTCGCTACAGCTCTCAATTTAAAGAAGTATTAGAAAAATTAGAACAAACCATTAATGACAAAAACTTTCCACATAATGATAATGTTACATCATTAGCATTTTTATACATTAATAGTAACAAATTAAACCTTCACTTTTTAAATGGAACGTTTGATAAAGGTGTTTACTTAGTAAAAATAATAGAATACGGAATTACTAAACATAAAGACCGTATTGATGAGCATCACATTATGTTATTCTATTATAAAATAGCTTGTTTGTATTTTGGTATGGGTGATAATAAGACTTGTATTCAATATTTAAAAAAAATAATCAATAATAAGAATTTAAAAATGCGTGAAGATTTAATGTGCTTTGCTAGGGTTTTAAGTTTAGTAGCGCATTATGAAGCTGGAATGGATTATCATTTAGAAATACAACTGAAAAGCACTTATAAGTTCTTATTAAAAATGAACGATTTACATGCCGTTCAAAAAGAAATGATCAAATTTTTGAGAGGGTTGGGCGATATTTACCCAAGTGATTTGAAAAATGAATTTCAAAAATTATACAATGAGCTTAAAAAGTATGAAGATCACCCTTATGAAAAAAGAGCATTTTTGTATTTAGATATTTTATCGTGGTTAGAAAGCCATTTACAAAACAAACCTGTTGCTCAAATTATAAAGGAAAAAGCCAAATTATTGACTAGATAACAACCTCATACTTGAAAAATAACACACACTTAAAACATCTTTTAGAGTTAAACATTGCTATGCTTTTCATAAGCACCTCTGGTGCTTTAGGAAGATATGTAGACCTACCTGTTCCTGTAATAATTGGCGCTAGATCATTACTAGCTTTACTATTTTTACTCCTGTTTTGTAAGTGGAAAGGCATTACATTAAAAGTAGATAAAAAGCACTTATTACCCGTACTTATTAGCGGTGTTTTAATTGGAGTGCATTGGGTTACGTATTTTTATGCTTTAAAACTTTCAAATGTAGCAATTGGTATGATTTCTATTTTTACCTACCCTATTATAACTGCATTTTTAGAACCTATTTTATTAAAAACTAAGTTTCAAAAAATTCATTTACTATTAGCTTTGTTAGTTTTATTAGGCATTTACTTTTTAGTACCAAGTTTTAACATTGAAAATAATTATACTGTCGCCGTAATCTTTGGAGTCTCATCTGCAATTGTTTATTCGCTTCGAAATATTTTACTTAAAACAAAGGTTGCTTCCTATAATGGATCTATGTTAATGTGCTACCAATTAGCTGTTGTAAGCATTGTTTTACTTCCTTTTCTTTTCAATGTTAATACATCTATATTATTTAGTCAATGGAAAGGTTTAATTGCTTTAGCATTATTAACTACAGCTATTGGACACACACTATTTTTAAACAGTTTTAAAAATTTTTCTATTACAACAGTAAGTATTTTAAGTAGCGTACAACCTGTTTTTGGAATCACAATTGCTTTTTTTCTTCTAAATGAAACACCAACTATAAATACAATTATTGGTGGCGTTTTAATACTTAGCTCTGTTATAATTGAAAGTATTAGATCTTCAAAAAAGAAAATCTAATACTTATAATAATTCTTTAATTTTTCACTGAATATATTAAGGGTTCCACTTAATACCTTTAAATCAAGCCTCAAATTAACTTAAGTTTGTTTATTCTTAATAATAACCCCAATATTAACTTAAAAACAATTTTTAATTATGTTAAAAAAAATGTTTCTAATCCCTGTATTAAGTTTGGGACTAATGATGTCTTGTGACTCAGACGATTCTGAGAGTACCGACGATGACACTACTTCAGACGACACGACTAGTGATACAACAGATTACATTATCAGTTCTTCATTACTAAATTCTGAATCATTAATTTCTTATGAAATTGTTTCTGCTGAATTAGAAAATGGCACAACAGCTGAATGTTACCAAATAGTTTTTTCAAGTAATCCTGATAATATTGAAAAAGGACCTTTTTGCCCTGAAACAGACGAAGATACTGCCGGAATGAGCTTTTACGATGGCGAAACAAACCCTGGCCTTAGAGTATGGGAAAAAGCATTACTAGACGATATTGAAAACGATGGGTATGATATTGTTGATGATGATGGAACTGTACATGTTGACGACTTTAGTGGATCTACTAGTAGCGACCCTGACACTTATTCTTATTGTTTAGATGGTCTGGATGATGATACAATAGAAATCACATATTTAATTCCTGTTACTCCCATATTAGCTGATGAAGTTAATGAAATTGAAGAAATTGAATTAGTCGGTATGTCTGTTGATGGTATTCCAATTAATGGTGATCCACCATCTGCAATTAACGGCCCTGCAATGTTTGATAACGGAAGTACTGAAACTATTACAGTGGTAAACATACCTTCTCTTGACCCTTGTGGTGGTCATAATGATCCTGCTGGTTATTACCACTGGCATATGATCCCAGAAGTTGTAAACCAAGTATTAGAGGCTAACGCAATTGATCAAATTGAATGTACTAATGTTACACAAACAACAGACAAGGTACTTTCTGGCTTCGCTAAAGACGGGTATCCTATTTATGCTTACGCTACAGAACCAGATGACTTAGATGATTGCGGTGGCACAACAGGTGTTACGGACGAATATCCTGATGGTATATATCATTACATAGCAAGCACAACAGTTGCACCTAATACACCTCCTTGTTTAGTAGGTGTAGCCGCTAGAAATGCTTACGTAGCTAATTAAATTTTATGCAAAAAAAAATATTATTAGGGCTGATCATTTTAATCAGCCCTATTTTTCTACTAGCCCACAATCCTTTATCTGCAATTTATCGTTTTGAACCTCAAAACGACAATGGTATATTAAAAATATACTTAACACAAGTAGCTGTAGATAAAGCTTTAAAAGACATTCACGGAGCTAATTTTATAAGTACACTTTCAGAAAAACAATTTAAAGAATTAATTGTTAGTTACGTTAAAGACAATTTTAAACTTAATGTAAATGACACTAAAATTGAGTTAGAAAAAGGTGGCATAAGGTATGGAAATCATGAAACAGATTTAACTTTTATTACTTCTAAAATTCCTGAAAGAATTAATACTATTAACGTAGAAATAACTGCATTTAAAAACAATGAATACCATCAGACTATTTTTTATTTTAAAAAAAATGACGGTACAAGTGAAAAAATTATTTTAAATAGTAAAAACGATTTTAAAACTGAAATTGACTTTGAACAAAACAAAGACTTTTTTTACTTAATAATTCTGTCTACAATTATAATTGCACCTATAGTATTAGCTTTAATTATATTTAAATATAAAAAGAAAAAATAAGCATTTATATAGTTTAAACAAATAAGGGGAGCTTAAAAGCTACCCCTTATTTGTTTAATACAACTACAAACAAGCATTCCAAATAGCTTCATTTGGTGGTGGCGCTATAATTACTATTTCTTCTTTTTTAACAGGATGAATAAATGCTAATTTTCGAGCATGTAAATGAATACTTCCGTCTTTATTACTCCTATCTGATCCGTATTTTAAATCTCCTTTTATTGTACAGCCTATTGCTGCTAATTGCGCTCTAATTTGATGATGACGACCTGTATGTAAATCAATTTCTAACAAAAAGTAATTATCTAGCCTCTTAACTACTTTATAGGTTAACATAGCTTTTTTGCTATCTGGCACTTCTTTTTTATTTGCATAAGATTTATTTTGCTTGGTATTCCTCTTCATCCAATGCGTAAGCGTATCTTGATTTTTAGGAGGGGCATTTTTTACAACAGCCCAATACGTTTTTTTGGCTTCTTTTTCTGCAAACAATTTATTTAACCTTGGTAAAGCTTTAGACGTTTTTGCAAAAACCACAATTCCAGAAGTTGGCCTATCTAACCTATGTGCAACACCTAAATACACATTCCCAGGTTTGTTGTATTTTATTTTTATGTACTCCTTTACAACCTCACTTAGTGGTATATCACCAGTTTTATCTCCTTGAACAATATCTCCAGGACGCTTGTTAACCGCTATTAAATGATTGTCTTCGTGAATAACCTGAAGGTTCTTATGCGTAGAAAGTATTTTATTATCCACTAAAAATCTAGTTTTTTATGTCTGATACTCAATATAAAAATCAATATCACTCCTACTGATACTGACACATCAGCCATGTTAAAAATACCGGTCTTAAAAAAGCCCAATTTTAAAATAAAAAAATCAGTTACTTTTCCATGTGCTATTCTATCTATTAAATTACCTATTCCGCCACCTATTACAAAAGCAAAAGCAATAATTAACCACCTATTTAAGTGTGTTTTTCTTAAAACATTTAAAAGTAAACCTATTAAAACTATAACTGGTAATACTTGTAATAATATAATTTTTAATATGGGAGAAAAACTTTGTCCAAAACCAAGCATAGCACCTGTATTTTCAACATTCGTTAAAATAAAATTATCTTTCACCAGCTGAATATAAGCATTAGGTTCTACACTTTTGCGTACCATATTTTTACTGATCTGGTCACAGCCAATATTTAAAAATACTAAAACAAGTATTGCTATTTTTTTCAAACGAAGCCTCTAATTAATACTGTTCATCATCACTAGGAAAATCTTTACTTTTTACATCATTCACATAATCAGAAATAGCATTTCCCATTTCTTCATATAAATTCATATATCTGCGTAAAAATCTTGGATTAAACTCTTGAGTTAAACCAACTAAATCATGAACAACTAATACTTGACCGTCAACACCGTTACCTGCTCCAATACCAATTATTGGTATAGTAACACTCTCTGCAACTTTTTTAGCTAATTTTGCTGGTATTTTTTCTAAGACTATTGCAAAACAACCAGTTTTTTCAAGCATTATTGCATCTTCAATAAGCTTTACTGCTTCTTCTTCTTCTTTTGCCCTAACAGTATAAGTACCAAATTTATATATGGATTGTGGTGTTAAACCTAAATGCCCCATTACTGGTATACCTGCATTTAATATTCGTTCAATAGAGTCTTTAATTTCTAAGCCACCTTCAACTTTAACAGCATGGCCACCACTCTCTTTCATTATACGAATAGCAGAACGCAATGCTTCCTTTGAATCACTTTGATAGCTACCAAAAGGAATATCAACAACAACCAAAGCTCTATTTACAGCTCTAATTACTGAAGATGCATGATATATCATTTGATCTAAAGTAATAGGCAAGGTAGTTTCATGACCTGCCATTACATTACTTGCTGAATCACCTACTAAAATTACATCTACATTCGCTGCATCTACAATTTTAGCCATAGAATAGTCATAGGCAGTAAGCATAGATATTTTTTCTCCACTCTTTTTCATCTCTATTAGAGACTTTACAGTGACCCTCTTATATTCTTTTTTAACTACAGACATTTGTTTGTTTATTTGGTGGGATAAATGTAAGGAATTTGTTTAGTTTTATTACAGGAAATTAGAAACTATACAAGCCGATATTTTTTATTTCAACTGAACAGGAATCCACACTTCTTCTTCTGAATTTGGATCGGTATTACTATACTTATCTCCTAAAACCTCAAAATGCTCTCGATTATCTATTTTGTATTCAGAATTCGGCAGCCAATTATTTAATATATATTGAAATGTTTTTGGAAAATCAGAAGCCAACCCTTTATGTATAAATACCGCATAAAGTCCACCATCTATAACATACGTCTCTAAGTTATCTGGTACATTTTCAAAATTTTCAACTTCAATTGCCGCCCATTTTATAAAATTCATTTGAGGATTAAAATTCGCAGGATATTTTTGCATCGAATACAAATCTGTTCCTACCACATTTTTAACTAGCTTTTTTAAAGGCATAAAACCTTTCCATAATTCATGAGTTTTATTTTCTATAAAACTCATTTCAATACTTTTACCAACCAGCTTTTTTTGTGCAAGAATTTTAATCTCAGGTTCCATTTACTTCGTATTTATTGCATTATCTATTCCGTCCCACAATTTAATTCGTTGTATTAAAGCTTGTTTTGCAACTTCAAGGGTTTCATTCCATTTTTGATCATCATCACCACAAAGCTCAGATATCATTTGCAATGAAAGTGGTCCATGCTCATCACCATCAAGTTCAATATGTCTTTCTAGGTAATATTTAAGTTTATTGTACTGCTTATTTTCAGCATCTGCACTTTTTAGTATTTCAAAAAACATATCAGGGATTAAATCTTCACGCCCAAATGTAAATGCAGAAGCTATTACATGTGCTTGTTGTGAATCAATAGTTTCAAAAGAAAAGTTTACAAAATCAGTTATTGAATTTAAAACATTTATAGCTTCAAAAGCAAATGTAACACTTTTACCTTCTTCTATAACTTTAATAAATTGATCAATCTTTTGTGTACTAGCACCTACTTGGTCCATAGCTTCTAAATACATTTCAAAATGACTTTTAGGTTCTCCTAATTCATTTATATCACTCTCTTCACCATGAACAATCTCATTAATAAAACGCGCAAGTGTAGCATTTTTTCTAGGAACCCAAGGTGTTGTTGTATTGGTAAGCTGTATTTGTA
This sequence comes from uncultured Cellulophaga sp., assembly GCA_947496695.1. Lineage (GTDB taxonomy): Bacteria > Bacteroidota > Bacteroidia > Flavobacteriales > Flavobacteriaceae > Cellulophaga. The sequence continues at coordinate 316,259 of CANMEI010000004.1, forward strand.
TTGCTTTTAAAAGAGACATAAAATCCCAAACCGCATAAACATGATATTCCATAAAAATTTTTATGTCATCAATATTCTTAAGGTTTTTATAAAGTTTGTGCTCTTTTAATTGTGTTCTTAAACCAGATAATTCATTTTCAATATGCTCTAGTCGCTCCATTTTTTAATTTTTGATGCGAAATAACAAGAAAATGAGCGAAAAATACCAATATTCTTATCTTTTTTAGATCAAAAAATGGCATTAAATAAAAGTTGTAATCTTTTTTTAGCAATCTGTGAGAGAAACATCAACTGCCAAACCTCCTTTAGATGTTTCTTTATATTTTGAGTTCATATCCTTAGCGGTTTCCCACATAGTATTCACCACTTTGTCTAAAGGAACTTTAGCTTCCTCAGGATTAGAATTTAAAGCCAATTCAGCAGCATTAATTGCTTTTATTGCCCCCATAGAATTACGCTCTATACAAGGTATTTGCACCAAACCTTTTATAGGATCACAAGTTAAACCTAAATGATGCTCCATTGCTATTTCTGCTGCCATTAAAACCTGTTCAGCCGTACCACCTAATAATTCTGTTAGTGCACCAGCAGCCATTGCCGATGAAACTCCTATTTCTGCTTGACAACCACCCATTGCTGCCGATATAGTTGCTCCTTTTTTAAAGATACTTCCTATCTCACCTGCCACTAAAAGAAATTTTTTTATTTCTTCAAAATCTGCTTTATGATCTTCAATTACTAAATAATACATTAAAACTGCTGGAATTACACCAGCACTACCATTAGTCGGAGCTGTAACAACACGGCCTAAGGAAGCATTTACCTCATTTACAGCCAAAGCAAAACAACTTACCCATTGTAATATTTGTCTAAACTTTACGGTCGTATTTCTTATTGCAGACAACCATTCTTGAGGTGTTTTATACGGATTATCTTCCTTTAATTTTTCATGTATTTCAAAAGCACGCCTACGAACATTTAACCCTCCAGGTAAAAAGCCTTCGGTATTACAACCAGTGTACATACAATCGAGCATTGTATCCCAAATACGGTGTAACTCATGGTCAATTTCCTTATCTGTACGCAATGATCGCTCGTTCTCTAAAACAATTTCTGAAATAGATTTTTTCTCTGTTTTACAGAATTCTAAAAGTTGTACGCCATTTGCAATAGGAAAAGGGAAGCTATTAAATATTTCAATATTTTTCTTAGCGTTTTTCCGTTCTTTTTTAATAACAAAACCACCTCCAATAGAATAATAAGTAGTTTTTAACTTCTTACCATCAAACAATGTCGCTTCAAAAGTCATCCCATTTGCATGAAATGGTAGAAATTCTTTTTTGAAAATAATATGTTTATCAGGGTTAAAAGGGAGTGTAAATTTACCATCAAATTCAATTTGTTGCTCTTCTTGAATTCTTAAAATTATTCGATGTATATTTTCTATAGGAATATATTCAGGATCTTGACCAGAAAGACCAAGCATTAATGCATAATCAGTAGCATGACCTTTTCCTGTTAATGATAAAGAACCATATATGTAAACTTTAATTTCTACAATATTTACAAAAGCTACTTTCTCTTGAAGTTCACTAATCCATTTTTCTGCCGCTCGCCACGGACCTAATGTATGTGAACTAGATGGACCTACGCCTATCTTCAACATATCAAAAATGCTAATTGCTTCCATAAAAAATATTTACTGTTGTAAATAAAACAATTGTTTATCAAAACAAACGCTTATTTAACAATTATTTTAAATAAATTGTTCAGCGAAAATTAGGAAAGAAAAGAATAATCGTAATTTTAAAATTCAAATATTGAAATCTGTAAAAATACGCCTATTAAATAAAATTAGGCTTTAGCAGGAGGCGTATGAACACTGTCAATTACATGAATAACTCCATTACACTGACTCGCATCGGCCTTTATTATTGTAGATTGATGACCGTTTTTATCTGTCAAAATAATATCTAAACCCTGTATTGTAACAATTAGTTTATCGCCAGTAATTGTAGTAAACGAAGCTTTTCCTTTACCACTACAAAGTGCTTTTAATATTTTTGAAGCTGTAATATTACCTGGAACTATATGATACCCTATAACAGATTGCAATTCTTTTTTATCTTTAAGACGAACAAGCTCTGTTACTTTATTTTTAGTTGATTCATCAAAATTAATATCACTGGGAGCAAAAACAGTATAAGGCCCTTCATTATCTAAAGTTGTCTCTAAATCTGATAATTTTACTGCAGCTAAAAGTAAATCATGATTTCCAGATGCTTGCGCATTACTAATAATAGACTTTTGAGGGTCCATTGCTAAATTCTTATTTTGAGCTTTTAGGGAGGTTAAAAAAAGTGTTGCAAAAAAAACCAAGGGGAATATAAATAACTTCATAGGGGATTTTGAAATATTTAAGTTTATTAAATTTGGGTAAACACAAAATATCGATAAAATACATGTATTTATCGGCAATATACATCATTTATCCACTAAGAAGCGACTACAACAATGTAGTTGATAGAAATTAACGTTTTATTAACATTAAGGTGAGCTAAAAATATAGTATAAGAAGAAACACCACTTATTGTTGTAAGAAAAATCTTTTAAAAAAATTTAAGTATAAAAAAAGGAATGCTAATTAGCATCCCTTTTTTTTAAAAATATTACTTTAAAAAAATTATAATGAGTACATTTTTTCTCTTTGTTCTTTTATTGATTTATCAGACATGTAATCATCAAAAGTTAAATATCTATCAATTGTTCCATTTGGTGTTAACTCAATAATACGATTTGCAACGGTTTGCGCAAACTCATGATCATGAGTTGTAAAAAGCATTGTTCCTTTAAAATTCTTTAATGAGTTATTAAACGCCGTAATACTCTCTAGATCTAAGTGGTTAGTTGGCTCATCAAGCATTAATACATTTGCTCTAAGCATCATCATTCTACTTAACATACAACGTACTTTTTCTCCTCCAGATAAAACTGAACATTTTTTTAAAGCTTCATCTCCACTAAATAACATTTTACCTAAAAAACCACGAACATAAACTTCTTCTCTTTCTTCTTCTGTTTTAGCCCATTGCCTTAACCAATCTACTAGGTTATCATCACTTTCAAAAAATGAATGATTATCGGCAGGTAAATAAGACTGATTAGTTGTTATACCCCATTGAAATTCTCCTGTATCAGCTTTTTTGTTTCCATTTATAATCTCATAAAAAGCTGTAGTTGCTCTAGAGTCTTTTGAAAAAACTGCAACTTTATCTCCTTTTGCAAGGTTTATATTTAAATCTTTAAACAACAAATCACCATCTTCTGAAGTAGCTGATAATTTTTCTACATTTAAAATTTGGTCACCTGCTTCGCGTTCTCTTTCAAAAATAATTGCAGGATATCTTCTACTTGAAGGTTTTATATCTTCAATTTTTAATTTTGAAAGCATTTTTTTACGAGAAGTTGCTTGTTTACTTTTAGCAACGTTAGCACTAAAACGCATAATAAACTCTTGCAATTCTTTTGCTTTCTCTTCTGATTTTTTGTTTTGTTGTGCTCTTTGTCTTGCTGCTAATTGACTACTCTCATACCAGAATGTATAGTTACCAGAGAATAGGTTTAATTTTCCAAAATCAATATCTGCAATATGTGTACATACAGAATCTAAAAAGTGACGGTCATGCGATACTACTATTACTGTATTATCGTAATTAGCTAAAAAGTGCTCTAACCAGCTAATGGTATCATAATCTAAATCATTGGTAGGCTCATCCATTATTAAAACATCAGGATTGCCAAATAAAGCTTGCGCTAACAATACCCTTACTTTTAATTTTGAATCTAAATCAGCCATCATTGTATAATGAAGATCCTCTGGTATTCCTAAATTAGATAATAAAGCAGCAGCATCACTATCTGCATTCCAACCATTCATTTCTTCAAACTGAACTTGAAGCTCTCCTATTCTATCCGCATTTTTATCATCATAATCGGCATAAAGCTCATCCATTTCTTTTTTGATCGTAGCCAAAGGTTTATTACCTAAAACCACTGTTTCAAGAACATTTATATCATCATAAGCATTATGATTTTGTTCAAGAATTGACATTCTTTTTCCTGGCTCTAAACTAACGTGTCCTGAAGTTGGGTCAATTTGACCAGCCATAATTCTTAAGAAAGTAGATTTTCCTGCTCCATTAGCACCAATAACTCCATAACAATTCCCTTGAGTGAATGAAATATTTACATCATCAAAAAGAATTCTTTTTCCAAATTGTACCGATAAATTGGATACAGATAACATACGCAGTATTTTTAAAATTTGTGCAAAATTAAACAAAATTTACCCTTAAAACTAACAATTTGAGCATTGAAATAACCCTCTATTTTAGCCTTATTATTTTTTTAACGGTGCATTAACACCTTGAATTATACTTGTTTATTAAATTCGCTAACCATAGAAGTATTTTTTTATATGCATAAATATTCTTTTTGTCTTTTATTTTTATCATTAATCGGTTGTAATTCTATTGTTGATAACCCTACTATTTTTGCAGGAGAAATTGTAAACCCTACCAGTAAAAGTGTAATTCTATACAAAGATGATGTTGTAATTGACTCTGCACAGTTAGACATAAACAATAGGTTTTCTATAACTATAAATAATTTAGAAGAAGGCATTTACAACTTCAGACATGCGCCTCAGTATCAATATGTTTACTTATCAAAAGGCGATAGTTTATTGGTTCGCTTAAACACTATATCATTTGATGAATCATTAGTATTTTCTGGAAAGGGAGAGGAAATAAACAATTTTTTAATAGAAGTTTTTTTAAACAATGAAGAAGAAGAACCTATTATTGAATCATATTACAAACTGGAACCTGAAGCATTTTCCCACAAGATAGATTCTCTTCGGAAAAATAAAAAAAACCTTTTATCTGAGTTAGAATTAGAAACTGAAATTTCAGATAAAGCAACTGATTTTGCCAATGCAAGTATTAATTACAGTAGCTACATCAGTAAAGAAAAGTACCCTTTTATACATAATAAAAGAAAAAAAGAAATTAACATTACTAAAATTTCAGATGATTTCTATAACTATAGAAAAAATTTAAATTTTAACAATAAGGAACTAACATATTTTACACCTTATTATGATTATATGAAACGTCATTTTGACAACTTAGCTTATACTGATTGTGCTACAGATTGTAAAAATTCGACTGATGTTTATATTAAAAACCATCTTCATTTTAACCTTCACAAAATGGAGCTGATTGACAGTATTGTTTCTGAAAAAAGTTTAAGAGATAATTTATTTAGAAACGTTGCTATAAGTTACTTTTTAAAAGTACATGACAACGTAGATAACAACAAAGTATTTTTAGAAAACTTCCATAAACTATCAACCAATAACAAACATATTACAGAAATTCATGATTTATATGAAGGTGTTATTAAAATGCAACCAAATCATTCAATTCCTGAAATTAATGTTATTGATAGTCTTGGTAATAGTATTTCATTAAAAGATATTTCTTCTTCTGATGAAAATGTTATAATATACTTTTGGACCGGCAAAAACCAAAGACACTTTAAAAATATTAAAAGAAGAGTTGCGAAACTAAAAACTCAAATGCCTGAAATTACATTTGTTGGTGTTAGCCTTAGTCCTGAAGAGTATGAATGGAAAAAAATACTTGAAACAAATAATATTGCTCTAAAAAATCAATATCAGGCAACTGACCCTAATCAACTTAGAAACACTTTAATTATTGATGGTTTAAACAAAGCAATAGTTATCAAAAATGGGTTAATTGTTGATGCTTATAGAAATGTTTATCATTTAAATTAAATGACTAAAAAAAATTAAATTTATAGCATAAAAAAATCCGTTGAAATTAATTTCAACGGATTTTTTTTATATTTAAAATTCTGTACCCTTAATTTCCTTTTTTATAATCTTCTAAGAATTTCGCTAAACCACTATCAGTTAATGGGTGCTTTAATAAACCTTCTATTGAAGCTAAACCGCCAGTCATAACATCTGCACCAAGTTTAGCACAATCAATAATGTGCATTGTATGTCTAACAGATGCTGCTAATATTTGTGTGTCAAAAGCATAATTATCATAAATAAGACGAATTTCTGAAATAAGATTTAAACCATCTGTAGAAATATCATCTAGACGACCAATAAATGGAGATACATATGTTGCTCCTGCTTTTGCTGCTAAAAGTGCTTGACCAGCAGAGAATACTAAAGTAACATTAGTTCTAATACCTTTATCACTAAAATATTTACAAGCTTTCACACCATCTTTAATCATAGGTAGTTTTACAACAATTTGCTCATGTAATGCAGCAAGTTCTTCACCTTCTTTAATCATTTCGCTAAACTCAGTAGAAATAACTTCAGCAGAAACATCTCCGTCAACAATATTACAGATATCTACATAATGCTTAAGAATATTATCTTTACCAGTAATACCTTCTTTAGCCATTAATGAAGGGTTTGTGGTTACACCATCTAAAACACCTAGTTCTTGGGCTTCTTTAATCTGTGCTAAATTAGCTGTATCTATAAAAAATTTCATTTTGGACTTATTATAATTATTAATTAAAATTACGTTATATACAAAGCTACAATTTATAATGGTTTAATAGTAATTTCTCATACACTTTATCTGGAAGTATTTTTTTAAGTTTTAACGAGAATTTTTGCATAAAATCTCCCACTTTATAATGCACTTTAGGTTTTGGAGTATTAATAATTTTATATACAGCTTGTGCTACCTGAATAGGGTCTCCCCCACTATCAACATCATTGTTTATTGCTTCTAAAGTTGCGCCATAAGGTTTTTTATACGCTGAGTTATCAAACACAGGTGTATGGTATCTACCTGATGCTATATTTGTTGCAAAATCACCCGGTGCCAAATTGGTCATTTGTACTCCAAAATCTTTTACTTCCATTCGCATAGCTTCTGTAACTAATTCTAAAGCTCCTTTTGTTGCCGAATAAATACCACGGTATGGCAACCCCATATACCCTGCTATTGAAGTAATATTTATAATTAATCCTGATTTTTGACTACGCATTTGTGGCAAAACAGCTTTCACCATGCGAATAGGTCCGTAAAAGTTTGTATTAAAAGCTTTTTCTATTTCAGAATTTGGTGTTTCTTCTATCGGACCAGTAATTCCAACTCCAGCATTATTAATTAAAATATCAATTTTACCTTCTAAATTAATTAACTTCTCTACTGCCTTATTAATAGTTTCTTCAACTTTTACATCTAATTCTAACAAATCAAATTCATTAAAATTCGGATATTTAGAGGTACTACGTGTAGTTCCATAAACTTTATATCCTTTTGATTTTAAAAAAACACCAATAGACTTACCTATTCCTGAAGATCCTCCAGTAATTAAAACAACCTTATTATTCATACTATATTATATAAGTACAAATAAACAAATAATAAAAGCTAGATAAAAGAGGAATTAGATTTGCTTTGAAGAATTAAAGCATAAAAAAAGGCAAGCTACCTACGTCGCACCGCTACAACCATATACCCTTGCTGCGTTCCCACCCTGGGGGATTCTACAGGAGCTGGTCGCGTAGGACTTGCCGAGTGCAAATATACAATGTTTTAATTTTTTTACAATCATTTTACATTCTTAATTTAAATAAATACCTTGCTTAATCTAACTGAATATCCTATCTATTTGATTGCCAATTTTTTGAAAGTCAAACTGAGTAATAAATATTATTAAAAAAATAAATAAGACTATTAATGAGACTCTTTACAATTATCACTTTAACAATTACAGGCTTACTTTTTACTGCTTGTGGAACAGGAAACAAAGCTGCATCAGAACTTTTTGAAATTAAATTAGAAGGCAATAAAACACAATTTCAACAAAATGAAAATGTAGGCATATCAATAGCTAATAAAAAAAATATTGAAATTGAAGCAGTATCATATGCTATTGATGATAAAGAAATTCAATTATCAAACAATAAAATTAATTTAGATATGCCCGTTTTAGGTAGTAAAACACTTAAAGCTAATATTACTTATGATGGTAAAACGGAAGCTATAACTAAAGAAATTAAAATATTATCAAGTAAAAGTCCTGAAGTATATACTTATGAAATAATTAATGAATTTCCGCACGACCAAAAAGCTTTTACTCAAGGTTTAGAGTTTTATAAAGATACTTTATATGAAAGTACAGGTAGAAAAGGCCAATCTACAATAAGAAAGATTGATTTTAAAACCGGAAAAATATTAAATCAAATTAATTTAGAGGACACCTATTTTGGTGAAGGCATTACTATTTTAAATGATAAATTATACATGCTTACTTGGCAAAGTGGTATTGGTTTTATTTATAATGTAAACACTTTTGAAAAAATTGACAGCTTTAAATATGGTGCTAGCAAAGAAGGTTGGGGTTTTACTAATGATGGTAAAGAACTTTACAAAAGCGATGGTAGTGAAAAAATCTGGTTATTAAACCCTGATACCTTAGCTGAAGAAGGACATATTGAAACGGTAACTAATAAGTCAATTTTCAATAAAGCGAATGAGCTAGAATATGTAAATGGCAAAATTTATGCTAATGTTTGGCAAAAAGAAAGTATGATGATTATTGATGCTACAAGTGGTGCCATTGAAGGTGTTATTAATTTCAGCGGATTAAAAGATAAAGTAACTAAGCATGCTGGTTTAGATGTTTTAAACGGTGTTGCATACAACCCTAGTAGAAACACTTTTTTTATAACTGGTAAAAACTGGAGTAAACTTTTTGAAGTTAAAATTGTAAAAAAATAATGTACAAACCTTTCTTTAAAAAAATACACGTACAGCAAGATGCTATTGATGATTTAAACCATGTAAATAATGTTATTTACGTACAGTGGATTCAAGATATTGCGAAAGAACACTGGCAATCAAAAGCTTCAAAAGAGTTATTAGAAAATTGCATTTGGGTAGTTAAAAGTCATTTTGTTGAATACAAAAAAGCTGCAGTTTTAAATGACATTATTGCTATTAAAACCTACATAAAACAATCAAAAGGAGCATTATCTATAAGAATGGTTGAAATGTATGACGAGACAAGCAACGAGCTTATTTTAAGCTCAAAAACAGAATGGGTATTGTTAGATTCTAAAAGCCTAAGACCAATTCGAGTTTCCGACGAAATAAAAGATGTTTTCAAATAACATTTAATAAATGACACTAAAAACAAAATCATACATTATCAGCTTAAGCCTACTATGTATGGTTGTTTTTGGAGGTTCATGTCGTAAAGATTTTAACTATCAAGAAAGTACTGGAAATTTATCTTTTTCGAAAGATACTGTTTATTTAGATACTGTTTTTACAAATATTAGCAGTAGTACATATGGTTTAAAAGTCTATAACGAGAGTAACATAGACATAAGCATACCAACTATAACACTTGAGAACGGCATTGATAGTAAATATAGAATAAATGTTGACGGGCAAAGTGGAAGCATATTTACAAATACTCCTCTTTTTGCAAATGATAGTCTGTATATTTTTATTGAAACTACTGTAGACATTTCTGAATCAACCATAAATGAAATTTTATATACAGATGCTATTGTTTTTGATAATGGAGAAAATGAACAAAAAGTACCTTTAGTTACACTCGTAAAAGATGCTATTTTTCTATATCCTAAAGAAAATACTATCATAAAAAATACCAATGAAGAAGAAATAATTACAAATGGTTTTATTTTATATGATGAATTACATTTCACCAATGAAAAATCTTATGTAATATATGGGTATGCAATTATTCCTGAAAATGAAACTTTACAAATAGATGCTGGTGCTCGTGTTTATTTTCATGAAGCATCAGGAATATATGTACAAAAAAATAGCTCTTTAATTATAAATGGAGCAATTAGTAACGATAATGAAACTTTAGAAAATGAAGTGATTTTTCAAGGTGACCGTTTAGAACCTGAATTTAGTGATGATCCCGGACAATGGGGAAGTGTTTGGTTAAGTAAAGAAAGTAGTAATAACCAGATTACCAATTTAACTATAAAAAATGCTACAATTGGTTTGTATATAGAGGGAGATAACTCTGAAACTACTACAAACTTAACTATTCATAACACTCAAATATATAATAGTGCTACTTACAATATGTGGTGTAATGCTTCAACTATAACCGCTACAAATGTTGTAATGGGCTACTCAGGAAATTCATCTTTAATTATCGTAAATGGAGGTAATTATTCGTTTGAACATTGTACAATAGCTAATTACTGGACCTCTACTTTTAGATCAGGTACAGCTTTACAAATAAATAATAACACTTTACTAAACAGTATTAATTTTACAAATTGTATAATTGACGGAAATAGCACTAATGAGATAAGTTTAATTGATAACAGTAATATTACCAACTTCAATTATAATTTTAAAAACTGCTTGCTAAAAACAACTATAGATACTACTGAGAATTCTTCAAAATATATTACAGTATATATTAATGAAGACGCTAGCTTTAAAAATACTAATAAAAATAGCTTCAACATATTAGAAACTTCATTTGCAATCGGCAAAGGAAGTACAACTTCTATTTCTCAAGATATTTTAGGCAATAGCAGATCTTCTAACCCAGATATAGGTGCTTATCAATATATTTTAGAATAAACTCATTTTGAGTAAGTTAAAAAACAAAAACCCTAAAAATTCTATGGTTTTTATACAGTCTCCTCTTAAATACAAATGGTATTTTGCCACGAAACAAATATCATGGAGTACGGATATACAATCATTAATTCTGACGCTAAATCTAGTCACGAATTAAGAACCCAATTAGTAAGTTTTAAAGAATTTAGATGTACAGGAGTAACCAATAACTGTAAAGAAGGTTTAAATACCATATTAAAACAAATGCCTGATGTAGTTTTTATTTTTTTAAAAGAGAATGCTAATGATTGTTTTAATATGGTAAAAGAACTTCATCAGTTTGTAAAATTTATGCCTATAATAATTGGAATTTCTAGTAATCAGAACTATGCATATGAAGCTATAAAAAATGGTTTTTTTGATTATTGGTTACTTCCTTTAAATGAGTTTGATATACGAAAGACTTCTCTTAAATTACAGAAATTAAATCTTAAGGAGCAATTTTCAAACACTACACTTTGCCTAAAATCCTATAAAGATTATAGGTATATTGATACTAACGAAATTTTGTATTTAAAGGCAGATAACAATACTACTGATGTTATTTTAAAAGACAATACTATAATAACAGCTTTTAAAACACTAAAAACTTTTGAAGCCAGACTCCCTACCAATTTCATTAGAACACACCAGAGTTATATTTTAAATACAGATTATATTTCTCGAATAAATTATGGCAAATCTATCTGTGCTTTAAAGAATAGTGAAATACAATTACCGTTCTCTAAATCATACAAACAAAATATTGATGATTTAAAAAAAATATTAACCAAAACCACAATTACTACCTTAAATTAAACCAATTCTAATAAACTTAACCTGTTTACTCACAGATTCATACCATATACTAAACAAAAAAAAAAGACAAAAAAAATACTGCCCTCTCCTATTACTTTTGAATCAACAAAAAAATCGAAACCAATTTTAACTAATCAAAAAAGTAACCCCATGAGAAAAATAGTAGCAGTAGTAGCGGTTTTAGGAATGAATTTAGGAATGTTATCTTGTACTTCAGACAGTGCAACTCAAGATGACAATTTATATGAAATACAAGCCAGTGCTTCACAAGATTGTGATGATTGTGAAGTTAGAATGCCTACAAGAGATTAAAAAATAACTCAATATAAAAAAGCCTTAAATTAGTTTATTTAAGGCTTTTTTATATATTGTATATTTTACATGATTTCACAAAATGACTATAAAGAAGTACTTACAAATATTTTCTGTTTTTATTATTGTTCTTCTAACTTTCATAAAATGCTCAAAAGTAGTTAAAACAGAAAACCATACAATAAACTCAAAGCATTCTGATAGTCTAATAAAATATATCAGCACTAGCAATAACAGCACCTTATCAAAGAAAAAAAGATATCAAATAATTGATAGTTCATTAAAATATATTGAAATAAACCCTAATATTTCAAATAAAAAAAAAGTTTTATCTAAAATCTCATACAGTCTTAGAAATCTAAATGATTCTTTACGGTTTAGAAATGTAAACAATCAACTTTTAAATTTATCTAAAAAAAATAATGATTCAACAGGTATTGCAGATGCTTATTGGGATTTAGGTTATTTTTTTTATGTAAACAAAGTAAATGACAGCGCTTTTTATAATTATAATAAAGCTCAAGATATATTCACTAAGCTAGATTCTATTAAATCTACTGCAATTCTTCAATATACAAATGCCGTTCTTCAACGAGAAGTTGGAGATTTTTCAGGAAGTGAAATCAATACTGTTAATGCTATTAAAAAATTTAAAAAAATTAAAGCATATAACCATATTTTTGATTGCTATAATAATTTAGGTGCAATTTCTTCTTCTTTATCTGCTAATAAAAGAGCTATTGAATACTTTAATAAAGCAAATATTTATTTAGACTCTTTTTCAAGCTCAAAGTATGAACGCTTTTTGACAATCAACAATATTGGCGTTAGCCATAAAAATTTAGGTGAATTTGATAATGCTATTATTAATTTTGAAAAAATTATAAATATTGACAGCTTAAAACATAATAATCCTAATTTTTATGCTAAAGTACTTACTAACTTAGCTAGCACTAAAGCAGCACTAAATACAACTGAAAATTTAAAACCAATATATCAAAATGCTATAACACTAATAAATAATAATGATTTTGTAAAAGCTACAATATATAGTCACTTTGCTGATTATTTAGCTTCAAAAAATGAAATTTATTCAGCCATATATTTTGCTAAAAATTCTCGAATTCTTTCCTTAAAAACAGAAAACACCTCAAGCTTACTTCGCTCACTTGAACTTTTATCACAAATTGATAAAAATAACGGCAATAAATACTCTCAGGAGTATATCACACTAACAAAAAAATTACAAAAAGAAGAACGCGATATAAAAGATAAATTTGCTCGCATACGTTTTGAAACAGATGAGTTTATAAAAGAAAATGAATTATTAGATAACAAGAACAAACTATTAGGTAAAGAAAAACAACTTTTAACTTCAATTGCTATTACTGTTTTAGTTATTGCATTTGCAGTTTTAATTATTACTTTATTAAGAATAAAAAATAAAGAGCTTAAATTCAAACAACAACAACAAGAAACCAATCAAGAAATTTTTAATTTGTTAATGCAACAACAAGGAAAATTTCAAGAAGGAAAAAAATTGGAACAAGAACGTATATCTCAAGAACTACACGATGGCGTTTTAAACAAAATGCTAGGTATTAGACTAGTATTAACAGGTTTAAATAAAAGAAATGACCCTGAGTCTATTAAACAACGTTCTGAATTAATAAAAGAATTAGCCGAACTATCTGAAGAAATTAGAACAGTATCACACGAATTAAATACTGCTTCATATCAAAAAGTACACAATTTTATTGAAGCTATAAAAACTTTAGTCAAAACATTTAGAGTAGCTTCACCTGAAATTAATTATAATTTTATATTCAGCGAATCTGTAGATTGGGATAATATCAATAGTGATATTAAAATTAATTTATATCGTATTTTACAAGAAGTCATTCAAAACAGTGTTAAACATGCTAAAGCCAAAAACATTTTCATTAATTTTGAAGCTACCGAGACTAAAATTAACGTAATAATTGAAGATAACGGAATTGGTTTTTACCAAAAGAAACAAAAAAGTGGTATTGGTATTAGAAATATATCTTCCCGTATTAAAAAAATTAAAGGAGAATGGACTATAAAAAGTAATATAGGTATTGGTACCAGTATTACTTTATATATACCATATGACATTAAAAGTGAGAATAAAAAAATAGCTTAAATATTTTACATGAATACTATAAAAATTTTAGCAGTAGATGACCATAAAATGACTATGGTAGGCTATAAATATATCCTAGAAGATACTGATTTTGAAGATTATGTAGTAGAAATGGATATGGAAGACACTTTTGATACTGGTAAACAAAAAATTGAAGAAGCGTCTAAAAAAGGTGCCCCTTATCATATTATTTTATTAGACATTCAATTATCTCCAATAAAAGAAGGTTATGCACGTACTGGAGAAGATCTTGGTATAATTGCCAGAAAAATATCCCCTACATCTAAAATTGTATTTTTATCATCATTCAGTGATAATTACAGAATAAACAGCATCATGCAGTCTGTTAACCCAGAAGGCTATATGGTTAAAACCGAAATTAACGAAGATGCACTAAAAGACATGGTTGAAACAGTACTTACTGTACCTCCATTTTACACAAAAAAAGCTTTAATAGCAATAAGAAATAGAATGTCTAGTGATATCCATTTAGATGATAATGATAAAAAACTACTTTACTATTTATCAATAGGCACAAAAACTAAAGATATGGTTGAATACGTATCTCTCTCACTCTCTGGTATAGAAAATAGAAAGCGACAATTAAAAGAAATCTTAGGCGTTGGGAAAGAAAATGACTACGCGTTAATAACAGCAGCTCGTGACAAAGGATTTATATAGTTAAAATTCTTTTTTCACAAAAACACAAACTACTGAATATCAACACAATAAATTACATGCTATAAAAACCACAAATATTGTATGGTTTTTACACAATCTAAAATGCTGTAGAAAAAGTAAGTTTGTTTGAAACCCCCTTTATTATATTAACATGTCAGCAAACAAAAAAGACGGTAGAAAAAGTTTAAAAACTACTTCTTTTATCAGAAAAAACGTTTCTGGTCTAGATATTTTTAAACTTAAGATAGAGAAAGATTTTTTCTGTGATGTTAAAATTTTAAATCAAGCAAAAGACTTAAATAATCTGATTATTGAAGTAAATTTTAATTTTAATTTATCATTTGGACTTTCGCTTTTTACGAATCGAAAAATCGGAAATGTGAAATTAAATAATGAAGATTATTGTTTATTTTCAAACGCATTTGAAAATTTAAAAAACACTTGTGATAATTGCGTAGATATTAAAGAACTAAATTTTGTGTTTGAAGATTGTACGATAATTATACATAGAATCTATGAGAATAGTATTTCAAATAAACTAAACGACCTTTTAGAACAGTTAAATAAAAATATCTTGTATTTCACAAGAGGACTTTCAAAAGTACCCTTTGAAATTCATGTTCCTGTTTTTGAAGAAAAAATTTTTAATTCGGATAATGAACTTCTTTTTTTAAGAATGAATGAAAAAAGAAATGAGGATTATTTTGCCTTTTGGGGCTTATATTTTGAAAACCAAATTGAGGCAGATATTTACGATTATTTGAACAAAGATATTATTGACGGTGAACTAATTATGATAAACCAATAACTCGACCCCCCAATATCTAACCTAATCATCAAATAGGTATCAAAAAAAAAGCCATTATAAATATATAATGGCTTTTCTTTTTTATTTCTAATGTAAATTAACAAGCATAAAATAATTCTCTGCCGTTCATTAACGCATTTACCTTCTCTTTAACAGCCTCTAAAACCTCTTCATTTTCATAGTTTGATAATACCTCATCAACATATTCAACAATTGTAGCCATATCATCTTCTTTAAGACCTCTTGTAGTAATTGCAGCAGTTCCAAAACGTATTCCTGAAGTTACAAAAGGAGATTTATCATCAAAAGGAACCATGTTTTTATTTGCTGTAATATCAGCTTTTACCAATGCTTTTTCAGCATCTTTACCTGTAATATCTTTATTTCTTAAGTCAATTAACATCATGTGGTTATCTGTACCACCAGAAATTATTTGATACCCCTTTTTCACAAAACCTTTAGCCATTGCATCAGCGTTCTTTTTAACTTGTAAAATATAAGTTAAGTACTCATCAGTTAAAGCTTCACCAAAAGCAATTGCTTTTGCTGCAATAATATGCTCTAATGGTCCACCTTGGTTTCCTGGAAAAACAGCTAAATCTAATAACGCAGACATTTTACGTAATGTTCCGTTTTTCAATTTAATTCCGAATGGGTTATCAAAATCTTCACCCATTAATATTAATCCACCTCTTGGACCTCTTAATGTTTTATGAGTTGTTGTTGTTACAATATGACAATGAGGTATTGGATCATTTAAAATACCTTTTGCTATTAAACCTGATGGATGAGAAATATCAGCCAATAATAACGCACCAACGCTATCAGCTATTTCTCTGAATTTTTTAAAATCAATATCTCTAGAGTATGCTGATGCTCCAGCAACGATCATTTTTGGCTTTTCTTTAGTTGCTATTTCTTGAATTTTATCATAATCCAAAATTCCAGTTTCTTTATCAACTCCGTAAAAAACAGGATTATATAATCTACCGGAAAAGTTAACTGGAGAACCGTGAGTTAAATGTCCACCGTGCGATAAATCAAAACCTAATATAGTATCGCCTACTTGTAAACAAGCATGATATACTGATGCATTTGCTTGAGAACCTGAGTGTGGCTGTACATTTGCATAAGCCGCTCCAAATAATTCTTTTGCACGATCAATTGCTATTTGTTCAACAACATCAACCACTTCACAGCCACCATAATAACGTTTTCCTGGATAACCTTCAGCATATTTGTTAGTTAATACAGACCCTGCAGCTTCCATTACCTGAGGACTTACGAAGTTCTCAGAAGCAATAAGTTCTATACCATTAATTTGGCGCTGTTTTTCTTCAGCAATTAGTTCAAAAATTTGATTGTCGCGTTGCATAATTAAATAACTGTTAAATTCAAATGCAAAAATACAAATTGAGACTCGTTAATTCCTATAAAATAATATATTTGATATAGAACTTATTAAACACCAATTAACAATTTTGTTATGCCTATAAAAGCAAATGACCCTACAATAAAATCTTGGATTCCTGTTCCTGCAAATTCTGATTTTCCAATTCAGAATATTCCCTTTGGTGTTTTTTTACCAAAGATGATATTATTACTATAGGCACAAGAATTGGTAACCATGCAATAGATCTTGGCGCACTTCACCAACTAGGATATTTTAAAGATATTCCTTTAACAGATGATATTTTTCTTCAAGACACCTTGAACGACTTTATTTCTGATGGAAAAAAAACTTGGAGGTTGGTCCGTAATCGAATTTCAGAAATATTTGAAGAAAATAATAAGGCCTTACGCGATAATGATTCTCATAAAAAAATAGTATTATTTACTATGGATGAAGTTGAAATGCAATTACCTGTTCAAATTGGAGATTATACAGATTTTTTCTCCAGTAAAGAACATGCTAGCAATGTAGGCACCATGTTAAGAGGGGCAGATAAAGCTTTATTACCAAATTGGCTACATATGCCTGTTGCTTATCATGGTAGAAGCTCATCTGTAATACCTAGTGGAACTCCTATACATCGACCGCAAGGGCAAACTCTTTTAAAAGGTACTGAAACTCCTATTTTAGAACCATCTAAATATATTGATTTTGAGCTTGAAATGGCATTTATAACAACCGATGCAAATTTATTAGGCGAACCAATACCTATTAATGAAGCTGAAGAATATATTTTTGGGATGGTTTTATCAAATGATTGGAGTGCTCGTGATATTCAAAAATGGGAAAGTGATCCTCTTGGTCCATTTTTAGCTAAAAACTTCGCATCATCAATATCTCCATGGATTGTTACTATGGATGCTTTAGAACCTTTTAGAATTGAAAGTCCTAAGCAAAACCCTAAACCACTACCCTACTTAAAACAAGAAGGAAAATGTAGTTTTGATATTAATTTACAAGCAACTATTATTCCAGAAAATAGTGTTACAACTACCCTGACTACAACAAACTTTAAACATTTGTACTGGAGTATAGCACAACAACTTACACACCACACTATAAATGGTTGCTCAGTTAAAAGTGGTGATTTAATGGGTAGTGGAACAATTTCAGGTTCAACACCAGATTCTTACGGTTCTATGTTAGAACTTACTTGGGGCGGTAAAAATTCAATTATACTTAATGATGGTACTTCTCGTAAATTTATAGAAGATAATGACACAGTAACTATTACTGGTTTTTGCGAAAAAAATAATTTAAGAATTGGTTTTGGAGAAGTACACACCAAACTACTTCCTGTTTTTCAATCTAAGAAAAAATAAAACAGTATTATTGTTTTACAATAAAGCCACCAATTACAATGTAATTGGTGGCTTTATAAATATTACTTGTAATACTTATAAAAAACTCTTCAATTCTAAATTATTAATGTCTCCATGAGAAGCGTGGGCTATTACTTCACCGTTTTTTATTACTAATAATTGTGGTGATTGGTGCATTACTTGAAACTTGTATCCTGTTTCATTTGAAACTTCACGATAAGACAATAAATCTAAATAATACAAATCAGCCTCTTCAACTGTTAGATCATAAGACCCATTTAATGTATTTTTCACCATTCTACTAATCCCGCAAGTGGTTGAATCTTTAAATATTAGTTGCAACTTATCATTAGATTTTGATGCTATCTCATCTAATTGATCTACACTCGTTAACGAAATCCAAGGTAATCCTTTAACTTCTTTTTTTTCTGTGTTATTATTATTTCCAAATAGATTATTAAACAATCCCATATTTTGTAACTTTAAATATTAAGTCGACGTCAGATTAAAAACTTACAAACTGCCTTAATGTCTTGTTTTTAAAGACTTGAAACGTCATTTTGACAGTCAAAACTCATTGGTAGGGTTATTGACTTTATCACATCAAAAGTAAAACATTAATAAAAAACATACTATATATGAACCTTAATAATTTCACTACAAAATCGCAAGAAGCCGTGCAACTCGCACAGCAACTTGCACATGAAATGCAACATCAACAAATTGAGAATGAACATATTTTTAAAGCTATTAGTCAAGTAGATGAAAATGTATTACCATTTATTCTTAAAAAGTTGAGTGTTAATAATACTATTTTATCACAAGTAATTGATAAAGAATTAGAAAGTTTATCAAAAGTTTCTGGAGGCGATATTATGCTATCAAGAGAAGCGAGTAAAACTCTAAATGAAGCTAGTGCTATTGCTAAAAAAATGGAAGATGATTACATTTCTATAGAGCATTTATTATTAGCTATTTTTAAATCTAAAAGTAAAATTGCACAAATACTAAAAGATCAAGGAGTTACCGAAAAAAACTTTATAAGCGCAATTGATGAGTTACGCAAAGGTGGTAAGGTTACCTCACAAGGCGCGGAAGACACTTATAATTCTTTAAATAAATATGCGAAAAATTTAAATGAATTAGCAGATAACGGAAAATTAGATCCTGTGATTGGCCGTGATGAAGAAATTCGCCGTGTATTACAAATTTTATCCCGTAGAACTAAAAATAACCCTATGCTTGTGGGTGAACCAGGTGTTGGTAAAACAGCTATTGCTGAAGGTCTAGCGCACCGTATTGTACAAGGCGATGTTCCTGAAAATTTAAAAGATAAAGTTATTTATTCTTTAGATATGGGTGCCTTAATTGCTGGAGCAAAATATAAGGGAGAGTTTGAAGAACGTTTAAAATCTGTAATCAAAGAAGTAACATCATCAGACGGTAATATTGTACTATTTATTGATGAAATACATACTCTTGTTGGTGCTGGTGGTGGCGATGGAGCCATGGATGCCGCAAACATTTTAAAACCTGCATTAGCTAGAGGTGAACTACGTGCTATTGGGGCAACAACTTTAGATGAATATCAAAAATATTTCGAAAAAGACAAAGCTCTTGAACGTAGATTTCAAAAAATTGTGGTTGATGAACCCGATACTGAAAGTGCTATTTCTATTTTAAGAGGTATTAAAGAAAAGTATGAAGCACACCACAAAGTACGTATTAAAGATGAAGCTGTAATTTCAGCAGTAGAATTATCACAACGCTATATTACCAATCGCTTTTTACCCGATAAAGCTATTGACTTAATTGACGAAGCTGCATCAAAATTACGAATGGAAATAAATTCTAAACCTGAAGAGCTAGATGTTCTTGATCGTAAAATTATGCAACTTGAAATTGAAGTTGAGGCTATTAAACGTGAAAATGATAAAACTAAATTAAAAGCTTTAAATCTTGACCTTGCTAATTTTAAAGAAGAGCGCAATGAAATTTTCGCAAAATGGCAAAGTGAAAAAAATGTGGTTGATGATATTCAGAAAACCAAACAAGATATTGAAGATTTTAAAGTAGAAGCTGAGCGTGCTGAGCGTAATGGTGACTATGGTAAAGTTGCTGAATTACGTTATGGTAAAATTAAAGAATCACAAGAAAAACTTGAAAGCCTTCAACATGTTTTAGAAGAACAGCAAGAAGGCGATACTATGATAAAAGAGGAAGTAACTAGTGAAGATATTGCCCAAGTTGTAGCAAAGTGGACTGGTATTCCTGTAACTAAAATGTTACAAAGCGAACGTGAAAAACTATTACAACTTGAAGATGTATTACACAAACGTGTTGTTGGTCAAGAAGAAGCTATAAATGCGGTTTCTGACGCTATAAGACGTAGTAGAGCTGGTTTACAAGATGAAAAAAGACCAATTGGCTCGTTCCTGTTTTTAGGCACAACAGGTGTTGGTAAAACAGAACTTGCAAAAACATTAGCTAGTTATTTGTTTGATGATGAAAATGCAATGACGCGTATTGATATGAGTGAATACCAAGAACGTCATTCTGTAAGCAGATTAGTTGGTGCACCTCCAGGATACGTTGGTTATGATGAAGGCGGACAGTTAACCGAAGCGGTAAGGAGAAGACCTTACTCGGTAATATTGTTAGATGAAATTGAAAAAGCCCACCCTGATACGTTCAATATTTTATTACAAGTATTAGATGAAGGTAGACTTACAGATAACAAGGGCCGTGTTGCCGATTTTAAAAATACGATTATTATTATGACAAGTAATATGGGTAGCCATATTATACAAGAAAAGTTTGAAACTAATAATGATGTTTATAGTGCAACTGAAGCCGCACGAGTTGAAGTATTGGGATTACTACGTAAGACAATACGTCCTGAGTTTTTAAATAGAATTGACGATGTTATTATGTTCACACCATTGAACAAAAAAGATATTGTAAAAATTGTTGGCATACAGTTAAATATGCTCAAAAAAGTATTAGCAAAACAAAACATAACTATTGATGCTACAGATGAGACCATACAGTATTTAGCAGCAAAAGGTTACGACCCTCAATACGGAGCAAGACCAATTAAAAGAGTTATTCAAAAAGAAGTATTGAATACACTTTCTAAAGAAATACTGAGTGGAAAAATAAGTACTGATAGCGTTGTTCTAATAGATTCCTTTGATAATGAACTTATATTCAGAAATCAAGCAGAATTGGCTTAATTATTTTTTAGATATCACATATAAATTGAAACATCCTTTTAATTAATTTTTAAAAGGATGTTTTTTTTATTACTTTAACATACCATACAGTATATATTTTTTATAATTTTATTACAAAAAAGTTTCTATGACTACTAAAGCCGAAAGAACAAAAGCATTTATTGTAGAAACGGTTGCTCCTATTTTTAATAAATTAGGTTATGTAGGCACAAGTATGAGCGACCTCACAGAAGCAACAGGATTAACAAAAGGAGCATTATATGGTAACTTTGAAAACAAAGAAGCCCTTGCCCTTATTGCTTTTGAATACAACAGTACTATTTTACTATCAGAAATTAACGAACAATTAAGCGTTGAAGGCTCTGCATTAGATAAACTATATGCTTTAACTGCTTTTTATAAGCAATACGATGTTTTTACAAAAAAAATGGGAGGATGCCCAATTTTAAATGTAGGTGTTGATGCCAAAAATAATAACAACCTGCTTGCCGCAGCCGCTAAAGAAACTGCAAAAGTTATTGAAGGTAAAATTGCTCTAGTATTAGAAAATGGATTTAACAAACAGGAAGTACGTTTACCCGTAACTCCACTACAATTCGCAAAGCAACTTTACACCATGATACAAGGTGCTGTAGCCATGGCAACAATTACCAATGACCGTAAGTATCTACTTAATACCATGAGTTATCTTGATCATTTAATTACACAAGAGATTAAGAAGTGATTTTATAATAGATAAAGTCAAAATATAGATACCAATAAAACTATTTTTTAACTTAATAGTCCTATTTTAATTCCCATAAGTATAAAAATTATACCGCTTATGCCATGTAGCCATAAACCTGCTTTAGGATTATTTTTTATTGCATTAGAAAAACTACTCACAAATAAAGTTAAACATAAATACCAAAAAACTCCCATTATAGCATACGTTACACCTAATATTATAAACGGTATAGGGTTATCTAATTGAGTTGAAATAATAAATTGAGGAAAAAAAGCCAAAAAGAATAATGCAACTTTCGGATTTAATGTATTAGTAATAAATCCAGAATAAAAATCATTTTGCAGTTTCTTTTTATTTGAAATTTCTACAACATCAAGCAACTTTTGCTTTTTATTTTTTACACTTAAAAATCCTATGTAAATTAAATAAATAGCTCCTCCATATTTTATAATTGAAAAAGCTACTTGTGATTTTGCTAACATTACAGACAAACCTACTGCATCAAATAAAGTATGCACCAGTATACCACTATTAACACCTAAAGTAGCTAACACTCCTGCTTTGCGCCCTTTACTAATTGATTTATTCAGCACAAAAACAGTATCAATACCTGGTGTCATTATAAAAAACAAAGTAGTTACTATAAATGTTGCAAAATTTTGAATTCCCATAGTGTTCAATCTTTTCAATTAATTTATACTACAGCACAAAGAACTATTTTTGATACATATTAAAAAATACTTATTTTTAGCTAACTAATGCAAAAAACGCATTACTTATGACCATTCAGCAAATAAAATATTTTTTATCACTTGCCAACGAGCTTCATTTTTGGAAAACAGCCGAAAAAGTTTTTATCTCACAATCTACTTTAAGCAGACAAATACAATCTCTTGAAGATGAAATGGGAATTCAACTTCTTGAGAGAAATAAAAGAAATGTAAAACTTACCGATGCTGGTAAATTTTTACAAGAACATTGGACTGAAACCATAAAAGAACTTGATCAAATTCACAGACAAGCAAAAAAAATTGACGAAGGGGTTTCTGGTTTTGTTTCCATTACTTACCCAGGTTCTATCGCTTTTAATTATTTACCTAATTTTTTAGCCTTAATAAATTCTGAATTACCTGATTTAAAAGTAGAATTAACAGAACCTAATGATGAAAATCATAAAAAACTATTATTGAATTATGATACTGATATTGCTTTTAGCAGAGAACGAATTGAACATGTCAACATTAATTCTTTAAAACTACATTCTGAACCAATTTGTTTAGCTATTCCTAATAACCATTGGGCTACTAAAAAATCATTACGCAATTTTAATGATTTAAAAAATGAAACATTTATTCTATCTGGTCTACACAGAACAACGTATTATGCTTCGCTTTTGAGAAATCTTTTTAATGCACATGGTTTTGAACCAAAAGTTTTAATAGAATCTGATTTTGGTGGAATGATTTTAAATCTTGTTTCTAAAGAACTAGGCGTTTCAATACTTCCCTCCTCTTTTAAATTTTCCACCTATAAAAATGTTCGATTTATTGAGTTAGAAGAACAAATAGATTTATTTGTAAATTGGAGAAAAAATGAAACCAATAAAACAATCAAAAAAGTTATTGAATACACAAAATCTATTACTATATAATTTATACTTTTATTACCAATTTTTCTAATTTTACTACAAATTAAAAATGAATACTTTTCCTGTTACAACCTCAACACTTGACTCTAAGTTCTTAGGTAATTTCATAAAGGATAAATACGCTTTAAATAGTGATTTTGAATGTTCACTTTTTAAAACTGGAATAAATCACACTTATTTTATAACAGATAAAAAAACAAGTTATGCAATACGTGTGTACTGTTATAATTGGAGATCAAAAATAGAAATTGAAGAAGAAATTAAAATATTAAATTATTTAAAAAGTAATAATACAAGTATATCTTACCCTATCCCAGATGAAGAAAAAAATTATATTCAAAAAATAAATGCTCCTGAAGGAATAAGGTACGCCGTTCTATTTTCTTTTGCTAAAGGAGATAAAATAAGGTTTCTAACTGAAAATACTTGTTTTATAATAGGAACACTAATGGCTAATTTTCATAAATTAACTTTAAACAAAACTACTAAAAGAGCAATATACAATAAAGATTCACTTTTAAAAACACCTTATAAAAAACTAACTCAGTTTTTTACTGAAGAACTGCCTGAAATGAAAGCTATCAAAAAAATTATCAATTCACTAGATAAAACAAATTTTGAGAATACAAAGAAAGGTATTGTGCATCTTGATATTTGGTATGATAATATGGCAATTAAAAACGAAACAAAAGTCACTCTTTTTGATTTTGATTTTTGTGGAAATGGAAACCAAATATTAGATATTGGTTATTTCTGTAATCAACTATTTAATATTGAAATAAAGAGAGATATTTACGAATTAAAAAAAAACCATTTTTTAAAAGGCTATATTAGTATTTTACCACTGTCTGATAATGAACTTGACTTACTACCTAGAGCTGGCTTAGCTGTATTTATATTTTATCTTGGTGTACAATCTCATCGATTTGATTGGTCTAATATCTTCTTGACTAAAAATTATTTAACCATGTATGTAGCTAGGTTAAACTCTTGGGTAAACTATAATAAAATAGATATTTAACCCCTAAATTAAAGTTAAACTAAATGTTAACTTTTTAAAAAATTACTACCTTTAAATTTCAGCTTATAAAAGCTTTATAACCATACAATATAAGCAAATGAACAATGAGCAAACTGCTATAAAAGCCACTTATTTTAGCATCATTGGAAATATTGTTTTAGCACTTATAAAGGGGTTGGCTGGTTTTTTTGGAAATTCATATGCTCTTATTGCTGATGCTATTGAATCTACTACAGACATTTTTGCTTCACTATTAGTCTTACTTGGTTTTAAATATGCTAAACGCCCTGCAGACAAAAATCACCCTTACGGACACGGTAAAATTGAACCTTTAATAACTTTTGCGGTTGTAGCGTTTCTTGTTGTTTCTGCTACTATAATTGCTTACGAAAGTATACTCAATATCCAAACACCTCATAAGACTCCTAAATCATGGACCTTAATAGTATTAAGTGTTATTATTATCTGGAAAGAAATATCATATCAAATCGTTATTAAAAAAAGTAAACAAACCAACAGTTCTTCTCTCAAAGCTGATGCTTGGCACCACAGAAGTGACGCAATAACATCAGTAATGGCTTTTATTGGTATTTCTATCGCAATTTTATTTGGAGAAGGCTACGAAACTGCTGATGATTGGGCCGCATTATTTGCCGCAACCTTTATTTTATATAATAGTTACATGATTTTAAGACCTGCTTTAGGTGAAGTAATGGATGAGCAATTGTATGATGATTTAATTATAGAAATAAGAGAGAAATCTAAAGCCGTAACAGGTGTTCTAGACACCGAGAAGTGTTTTATTAGAAAATCAGGAATGAAATTTCATGCAGATTTACATCTTATTGTAGATGGAAATATATCGGTGAAAAATGGTCATAATATTGCTCATAACCTAAAAGACCATTTAAGAAAAGAAATTCCAAATTTAGACGAAGTACTTATACATATTGAACCAAACAAATAAATTAACCAGAATTAATTAACCACAATGAGTAAAGTTTATAAAACCTTTCAACTATTAACACTAACAATCTTATTAAATATTACTTTTTTTTCATGTAAAAATAAAAAACCACAAGCAATCTCTATTAATACGCTACTAAATGAAATGGTTGATAGAGATTTACAAACACGATTTCCTGAAACAAATTTTAGGTTAAAACAGCAAAGTAGTTATAACCGAGCATCAGTAGATAAAAAAGATACTATTGGTTGGTTTAACAACCATGACTTTAATTCTAATGACGAAGATCAAAACTTTATTAGAATAGAAGAAAAGAAAGAAGGAAAAGAATGGGTTTTAATGGAGCACAATGCGCCTGGCACAATTGTTCGAACTTGGATGCCTTTTATAAAACCAGATACTGCTGATACTAATATAAATATTAAAATATATTTAGATGGCAACACAGAGCCTGTATTAGAAGGTAATATGTTAGAACTCTTTAATGGTGACGGATTAATACCATACCCTTTTGCACATAAATCACTACGTTCTGCGGTGTCATTTTTTCCGATCCCTTATGCAAAAAGTTGTAAAATTACTACAACAGATCGTCCGTTCTTTTTTCAATTTACCTATCGTGAATATCCTGAAAAAACAGCAATTAAAACATTTACAAAAGAAGACTTTAATAGCGCTAAAAACTTAACAGAACAAGTTGGAAAAAACTTACTTAACCCTACTAAATATAAAGATGGCGAGTCTACGGACTTATTAGCAAAAATACCTGCTTTATCAGAAAAAACAATTGACTTACCTAAAGGCCAAACTGCGATAAGAAATATTTCTTTAAAATTAGGTTCTTATGAAAATGATAAGGTAATGCGATCTACAATTATAAAAATAAACTTTGATGGCAAAGAAACCGTTTGGTGTCCTATTGGTGATTTTTTTGGCTCAGGTATAGGCTTAAACCCTTACGAAAATTGGCATAACACTGTTACAAAAGATGGTACATTAACTGCTCGCTGGGTAATGCCTTATAAAAAATCTTCGTCTATTACTATTAAAAATTTAAGTGATGAATCTATAAAAATTGAGTTAAACACGGTGGTTGACTCTTATTCTTGGAACGAGAAAAGCATGTATTTTAATGCAGCTTGGAGAGGTCAATTTCCTGTAGCTACGCGACCATATTCTGATTGGAACTATATTACACTTAAAGGACGTGGAGTTTATGTTGGTGATGCATTAACTGTAATGAACCCTGTAAAAAGATGGTGGGGAGAAGGCGATGAAAAAATTTATATTGATGGAGAAGATTTCCCATCAATATTCGGAACAGGTACTGAAGATTATTATGCCTATTCTTGGGGTGGAAAAAGTACTGACTTTTACGAGCACCCATTTCATGCACAGCCAAAAAGTAATGTATATAACAAACTCAATAGAAAAACTACTAAAGAACGTAACACGCAAGGTTTTAGCACAGAGGTACGTACAAGAGCATTAGACGGAATGCCTTTTGGAACTTCTTTAGATTTTGATATGGAAATTTGGAGTTGGACCGATTGCGATATGGGTTACGAAGTAAGTTTGCTATGGTATGGAGATGCCACAACAAAGTCAAATAGGGTTCCTGATGAAAAGGAAGCTTTAAATATTCCGGTAATTGATACCTTAAATACGAAGTAATTTCAGAATAACAATTAAGTTTTACATTACACAATACCATGAATTAACCTAAAAGTTACTACCTTCCTTTTAGGTTAATTTATTTATGACTTTTTAAAGAATGACATTTACCAATAAACACAAATTAAAAATACTAAAGCAATATATTATTGGTTGGACACTTGCATTCATCTTTTTAAGCATCATTAAAGCACCTGCTGAAATTAATCTCTCAACAGCTATTATTACATCTTTACTTATGGGACCCGTTTTTGGCTCTATATCAGGCTTT
Organism: uncultured Cellulophaga sp.; assembly: GCA_947496695.1. GTDB lineage: Bacteria > Bacteroidota > Bacteroidia > Flavobacteriales > Flavobacteriaceae > Cellulophaga. The sequence goes on from CANMEI010000004.1 coordinate 344,095, forward strand.
TCAATAATACTTACCGAGCAATATGGCTATAAAAAAATGCCCTTTAAAAAGTTGCTGATATTAAGACTTATTTATGCTTTCTTATTTGTTGCCGCTATAGTATATATTGCTTTTCTGGTATTTAAAAAAGAGAACAGCTTGTATGAATTTCTTTTGAACCTGGGACTTTTGCCGTTTACTTTTATTTGATAGTTGTTGATATTTTAATGCTTTTATTAAGACAGATCAATTTATTTTTAGGAGGAAATAATTTATGAAAATTATTGGTTGGTGACTTTTATGAACCAAGAGATGAAGAACGAATTTTTATGTTTATAGATCTTAAAGATTCTACCGTACACGCAGAAAAATTAGGTCATATCCAATACAGCAAAATGATACAAGATTGTTTTAATGATATTGGTGTGGTTGTTGAAAATGAGGCTGAAATATACCAATACGTTGGTGATGAGGTTATACTTACTTGGAAATACAAAGACGGGTTAAGAAATTATAATTGCATCAATGCTTACTATGATTTCATAAACAAGTTAAACTCTAAAAATGAATATTACTTAAACACATACAAAGTAGTTCCACATTTTAAAGCAGGTGTAAATTCAGGTATTGTAACTGTAACAGAAGTTATTTAAAAAGGAGATTGCTTATCATGGTGATACAATAAACACGGCCTCTAGGATTCAAGGTAAATGTAATGAACTTGAGCAAGATTTATTAATTTCTGACAGCATTAAAAAAGGCTTATCCAAAAACACTTATTTTAATTTCAAAAAAATGCCTAAAATAAAACTTAAAGGTAAAAATGAAGAGGTAAAGATCTATAGTGTTAAAAAAAAACTAGTCTATTAGAATGAATGCAGCTGACAAAAACAAAAAAGTCTAACACAATTAAGTGTTAGACTTTTTTTATATCTGTAAAATAAAATATTAACCTAAGTAATCTACAACTTGGTTATAAACTTTTTCCCCTGTAAATCCGAATTTATCATCAAGTACAGTTGCTGGAGCAGAATAACCAAAATGCTCTAAACCAAACACTTTACCACCAGGACCAGCTAAACCTTCTAAGTTTACTGGCAAACCAGCAGTTAAACCAAATACAGGCTTCCCTTTAGTTATTACGCTATCTTGGTATGCTTGAGATTGTGTTCTAAAAATTCCTTCAGAAATGATAGATGCAATATTTACCTTTAACCCTTTTCTTTCTTCTAACAAAGCAGCCGCTTCAATTAAAGTTGCTACTTCCGATCCATTTGCAATTAACACAACATCTGGGTTTTCAACTTCTTTTACCAAATAACCACCTTTTTCAGATGCTAATGCGTCACTATATCTTGAAGCTCCTGTTGCTGGAAGATCTTTAATCCCTTGTCGAGACAAGATAAGACCTGAAGGTACTTTATCATTTTCTAATAACATTTTCCAACCTACAACTGTTTCAGCAGAATCTGCAGGACGTAATGCTCTAAAGCTAGCTTCACCACTATGGTTCTTTAATTTTTCTAATAATCTAATTTGTGCTTCTTGCTCAATAGGTTGGTGTGTTGGTCCGTCTTCACCTACTCTAAATGCATCGTGTGTCCAAACAAACTTTACCGGAAGTTCTTGAATAGCACTCAAACGAATAGCTGGTTTCATATAATCAGAGAATACAAAGAATGTTGCTACAACTGGAATAACACCACCATGTAAAGCCATACCATTGGCCATCGTTGCCATAGTTAATTCTGCTACACCTGATTGTAAAAATGAACCTGAAAAGTCACCTTTTTGTAACGAATGTGTTTTGTTTAAGAATCCGTCAGTTTTATCACTGTTAGATAAATCTGCAGAAGAAACAATCATGTTTTCAACTGTACCTGCTAAATACCCTAAAACATTAGCTGAAGCCGCTCTTGTTGCTAAACCTGCTTTATTCACTATAGATTCGAAATCTAACTCAGGTAATTTACCTGCAAAGAAACCATCTAATTTAGCTGCTAAATCTTCATTTGCTTCTCTCCAAGCTAAAATTTCTTGTTTTCTAACTTGAGCAGTTTTTATTTTCTGGGCAATTAATTCTTTATAAGAAGTAGCAACATCTTCATAAATAGCAAACTCATCTTCTGGATTAGCTCCTAAATTAATTAATGTTTTTGTGAAATCTGCTCCAGTATCACCAATTGGCTTACCATGTAGTTCTGTATAACCCTCATACATTGTACCATCAGCAGTAACACAACCTTTACCCATAATAGTTTTCCCTATTATCAAAGTTGGTTTTTCAGTTTCTGCATTAGCATCTTTTAATGCTTGTCTAATCTCATCATGGTTATGACCGTCAATTGTAACAACTTTCCAACCCCATGCTTCATATTTCATGGCTGTATTTTCAGAAGTAACCTCATCCGTTTTTGTAGATAATTGTACATCATTAGAATCATAAAACATAATGAAGTTGCTTAATCCTAAATGCCCTGCTATACGCCCAGCACCTTGAGAAATTTCTTCTTGCACACCTCCATCAGAAATAAAGCCATATATTTTGTGGTTCATCCAATCACCAAAACGAGCTTGTAAAAACTTAGCAGAAACCGCAGCTCCAACACCCATAGTATGCCCTTGACCTAATGGCCCTGATGTATTTTCTATTCCTCTATTTACATCAACTTCTGGATGACCAGGGGTTACAGAACCCCATTGTCTGAAGTTTTGAACATCATCTTTAGAAAAATTCCCTAATAAATAATACTGTGCATACATTAATGGCGATAAATGCCCTGCATCCATAAAAAAACGATCACGGTGTGGCCACGTCATATCTGACGGGTCATAGTTAAAAAACTCTGAGTATAAAATGTGCATGTAATCTGCACCACCCATTGGTCCGCCCGGGTGACCCGAGCTTGCTTTTTCTACCATAGAGATAGCTAATGCTCTAATATTGTCTGCCGCTAACTGATCTATTTTTTTATTCATCTTATTATTAATTTATGCTATTATATAGTAGTATTATGAGTACCACAAATTCTTTAATTTTACACGATGCAAGATAGTTACCTTTATAACTAACTGCAACCTATTTTTAACCTTTAGACTTATTCTTTATCAAACGTTACGAAAATAGATGATAAAGTTAAAAAAATGCAAGGAAACTAGCTAGTTTAGAGATTTCTAATACTAATCTTAACTGTAAAATAATATATCTACAGATATTGAGTTATATATAATACCAGAGTAATAATAACATAACACATTAGTTTTATATCATGAAAACTATTAAATTTTTATTCATTTCCCTTTTATTTATAGGGTTTACCAACTGTAAAGACAAAGCTGAAGTTACAGAAACTGAAGTAACAGAACCAGTTATTTCTACTTTTTACTTCATCCGCCATGGAGAAAAAGACCGTAGCAACCCAGATAATCTTGATCCTGAATTAAACCAAGATGGTTTAGGTAGAGCTATTCGTTGGGAGCGTATTTTTAGCGAAGTAGAGCTTGATGATATTTATAGTACTGATTATGACAGAACAATGATGACTGTTGCCCCTATATCTGTAAATAGAGATCTTGTTGTACAAACTTACAGCCCATCTACAGTAAATGTTGATGAATTTAAAGAAATGTATTTAGGTAAAAATGTACTTGTAGTTGGCCATAGCAATACTACTCCTGATTTTGCAAACAAAATACTGGGCGAAGATAAATATCCACAAATGGATGACTATGACAATAGTAGCCTTTATATTGTTCGCATAGTAGATGGTGTTGCAACAAGCATGCAATTAAAAATGGATTAATTATTTGGTGTTACTTCTATATTTTCTAATTCAATTTTAGATAATAATTCTAGTCCACTATTCTCATACAAGGCAGCTACTTCTTTTATAGTAGCTGTTTTACTTTTAGGCATATAGTTATTGTAGTCTACAAACCTAAATCCGTTAACAATCCGTTCATTATACGCCTCTCTAAAACGAACACCTCCGCCATTCACCTGATAATCATAAGCTAAATAATCTGGTTTAAAAGTCTTCTTATTAATCCAATAATAGTAATTATCATCAAAATCATCTCCACCACCATTTTGATCAAAAGTTACATGTATTAAATAATAGTTCTGATCTTTAATTTTTTCTTCTTTTAAAAGCTTTTTACGTACAGCTTTAGCATTCAATTGATATGGTAATTGTGCAAAATATAGTACCGAATTTATAGCATTACTATACACCCTTGCTAAAGAATCTGAAACCTCAACAGGAATACCGTTTACAATACGCTCAAAGCTAGATCCTCTTTTAATATCTACATAATTTAAAGAATCGCTCTTAAAAACACGTTTCATTATTGCCCCATTATTTTCAGAAACATACTCTTTATCTCTAAATTTAAAAGCAATTGTACTTGTCTTATATAAATCACTACCTGCAACTACAATAGTTTTATCTATTATAGTTTGAGCAGTTAAGTTTTTTTTAGGTTCTTGCTTGCAAGACATAAACACTAAGAGCAATACTATGAAACCTATTTTTTTCATGCTAAATTTTTATACTTAATCGTAAATGTGCAAAAATCATTACAAAAATACTAGAGTATTAATACCGTCTTAAGATTCTTTATTATATAATTGTTATTTTTGTTTTGTGATACAGAAGAAAATAAATATTAAAAATAAAAGAGCCAGATTTGATTTTGAATTACTGGACACCTATACTGCCGGATTAGTACTTTCTGGTACCGAAATAAAATCTATAAGATTAGGAAAAGCATCTATCTCTGAAAGTTTTTGTGAATTTAATGAGCTAGGTGAGCTTTTTATTATAAACATGCAGGTTGATGAGTATTCTCATGGCTCACACTACAACCATTTACCAAAAGCGCAACGTAAATTACTCTTAAACCGAAAAGAACTTAATAAATTAGAAAAAGAAGTTAAAAATAGTGGTTTAACTATTGTTCCTCTAATTTTATTTTTGAATGACAGAGGTTTGGCTAAAATAAACATTGCTTTAGCGAAAGGTAAAAAACTTTATGATAAGCGTGAGACGATTAAAGATAGAGACAACAAAAAGAACTTAGATCGTATAAAAAAGAGTTTTAATAATTAATTTTTATCCTCTAACAACGGTACAAAACGAAAAGATCCTAATTCTTCTTTTACAAATTCTCTTTCTGATTTTCTAACAAAAAGTGTCATAATCTGGTCTTCATCACCAACGGGAATTACCAGCTTGCCTCCTATTTTTAACTGTGCTAATAATGGGTTGGGTACATACGGAGCACCAGCGGTAACAATAATTCCGTCAAAAGGAGCTTCGGTAGGCAAACCTTTATAACCATCACCGAAAATATATTTCTTTGGCCTATATCCCATTTTCGAAAAGAATAGCTTAGTTTTTTTAAACAATTCTAACTGACGTTCAATCGTATAAACTTTTGCTTTTAAGTGTAATAAAACAGCAGTTTGATACCCACTACCCGTACCTATTTCTAAAATTTTATTATCGGGTTTAATAGCCAACAATTCGCTTTGAAAAGCAACGGTATAAGGTTGTGATATTGTTTGTTCAGCACCAATAGGGAATGCTTTATCTTGATACGCATGATCTTCAAAGCTACTGTCTAAAAACAAATGTCTTGGTATTGTTTTTATAGCTTCTAATACATTGCGGTCTTTAATGCCTTTACCTACAAGTATTTCTGCAAGCTTATTGCGCATTCCTTTATGTTTAAGGGTGTCTTTCAATTGGTTTGTTTTGGAATGCTAATTTAAAAAAATAAGATTTAGTAAGCTACAAAAACATTGGTTTCACATCAAAAAACTTGTAAAGTATCCTTATTTTTGAATAAACATTATTTTTATGCTCAACGTTGGAGTTTTAGGTGCAGGGCACCTTGGAAAAATTCATTTACGATTACTTAATCAATCTGAAAAATATAATTTAGTAGGCTTTTACGACCCTGATGAAATAAACGGTAAAAAAGTAGCTGATGAGTTTGGCTATACTTATTTTGATAATATTAATAAACTTATTGATGCTGTTGATGTTGTTGATATTGTCACTCCTACCCTTTCGCATTTTGAATGTGCTAAAAAAGCCATTGAAAACGGGAAGCATATATTTATTGAAAAGCCAATTACAAATACGCTAGAAGAGGCCGAAGAATTACTTCACTTAGAAAAGAAACACAATATTAAAGGTCAAGTTGGTCACGTGGAGCGTTTTAATCCTGCATTTGCATCGGTTAAAGAAAATATAAACAATCCTATGTTTATTGAGACACACCGTTTAGCAGAGTTTAACCCTCGAGGTACTGATGTGCCTGTGGTTTTAGATTTAATGATTCATGATATTGACGCTATTTTAAGTGTTGTAAATTCTAATGTCAAAAATATAAATGCTAGTGGCGTTTCGGTAATAAGTAATTCTCCTGATATTGCCAATGCCAGAATTGAATTTGAAAACGGCTGTGTTGCTAACCTTACCGCAAGTAGAATTTCACTTAAAAACATGCGTAAATCGCGCTTCTTTCAAAAAGATGCATATATCTCGGTAGATTTTCTTGAGAAAAAAGTAGAAGTAGTAAAAATGAAAGATGCACCTGAAAATCCTGGGGACTTTGATATGATTTTACAAAATGCTGAAGGCGAAAAAAAACAAATCTATTTTGAAAATCCTACGATAGAAAACAACAACGCTATTTTAGATGAATTAGAAACTTTTGCTGATGCTATTACAAATGATACTACGCCTATTGTTAGTTTAGAACAAGGTACAAATGCTTTGCGTGTTGCATTACAAATAATAGCATCGTTTTAAAAAACTAGTTATGAAAAATATTTCGGTTATTGGTGCAGGTACAATGGGCAATGGTATTGCGCATGTATTTGCCCAAAATGGTTATCCTGTTAATTTAATTGATATTAGTTCCGCTTCATTAGAAAAAGGAATGGCAACTATTGGCAAGAACCTAGACCGAATGATTGCTAAAGAGAAAATAACTACAGTAGATAAAACAAATATTTTAGCCAATATAACAACCTATACTACAATTGCCGAAGGCGTAAAAAACACCGATTTAGTTATTGAAGCCGCTACAGAAAATAGCGCTCTAAAACTTAAAATATTTCAAGAGCTAGATAAGGTGTGCAATGCTAACACAATTTTAGCCACTAACACCTCATCTATTTCAATTACCCAAATTGCATCGGTTACCAAAAGACAAGACAAAGTAATTGGTATGCATTTTATGAACCCTGTTCCTATTATGCAATTGGTTGAAATAATTAGAGGCTACAATACTTCTGATGATGTTACAGGTCAAATTATAGACTTGTCTAAAAAATTAGGCAAAACACCTACTGAAGTAAATGATTACCCCGGATTTGTTGCCAACCGTATTTTAATGCCAATGATTAATGAGGCTATTGAAACCTTGTACAATGGCGTTGCTGGTGTTGAAGAAATTGATACCGTAATGAAATTAGGAATGGCACACCCTATGGGACCTTTACAATTAGCCGATTTTATTGGCCTTGATGTGTGCCTATCAATACTAAATGTAATGCACGACGGATTCAAAAACCCAAAATATGCACCTTGTCCACTACTTGTTAATATGGTAATGGCTAAAAAATTAGGAGTAAAGTCTGGTGAAGGTTTTTATGATTATTCAAATTCTCGAAAGGCGGAGAAAGTTGCTCAACGGTTTTTGAAATAAAGGTAATTCTACATTTATTTTTTGCGCTAAAAATTAACCAAATTTATTTGTTACCAATATTGTTGCAAAAAACTACCTCTACAATAAGTCTACATAAAATATTTACCCACAAATATTAGTTATAGTTTTATCTTGTTTGCTTACAAATGCAAGACACTTGCGCTAGCGAGGAATTTTTAAAGAATATAATTAGGTTTTGTGAAATGAAGTTTAAAGAAAAAATAAAAGAATTATTCGTTAATATATTAGCTCTAACTTTTATAGGTGTCTTTTATTATTTTTATGATACATGGACTCCAAGTGATAAATTTGCTTCTGGCTGGAGAGCTGGGTTATTTGAAACCATATTAAAATTTCTACATGAAAAAAAACTAGGCGTTTTTATAGGCAAGGGCACTCTAATTACTTTATTTACCTACTATTTTTATAAAATATTTATCATATTTAAAATAAAAAAGAAATAAAACAACTTTTTAGCTAGCTCAAGTGCAACGCATTGAAATACAAACGTAAGAACACGAATAGAAAAATTTTGATTTCAAGTTTTAATATAGAATGGTTGAAATTATTTTAGCTTATTTGAAAGTGCATGAAAGATTCTTGCGCTAGCGTGGGAATTTATAAAGACGACATTTATAAATCTATTAGTAATGGAGATGGAGTATTGTTAGAAACAACAAAAAGTATTTTAAATGATAACTGAAAAATTAATAATCAATAAATATAAAAAAGCTTTACCTAAAGGATTTGAATTAATTTCAATAATTAATACTGAATTAAAAGGTTTGAAAAGTTTAAAATATTCTTTAAATAATGACAATGCTATATATAATATTAGTTGTTGTTCATTAAATAGTCACCCATTGGGAGATATTCTACCTCTCATAAGAATGACTGTAAGTTTTAAATTAGTTGAAAAACTAATTCATCTAAAGATTGATGAATCAGACTATACTACAAGTTTTACGATATTAGATAGTTTATTTCCATTAGTATTTGATAAAAAATTCATTTTAGATAAACCGATTATTTTCAAAACAGAATCAGATATAGATAAGGGAATTGCTTATGTAAAAAGTTACATAAAAGAATTTGCTGAAGATTATTTTGCTTATTGGAATGATATTCGTGCATTTTTACCTTTTCTAGAAAGTAAAAACGTAAGGTACTTAAATGATTTATTGGTGGGTAAGGGTATTGAAAGGAAGTTAATTATTTGGAAATTATGTAATCATCCAAATTATGATTTTTTTTTTAGCTGATAGACTTAAAAAATATACCGAGTACATTGAGAAGAATCCAAAAGAAAAAGCTACAATTAGAAAATTTAAACTTATTCAACAAATAGTAAAAAGGCTAGAAAAAGTAAAACCTATATATAATTGGGATGCTTCTTATTTAGTACCTAAACCTTTTAAAGGAGTTATGCCTGTTATTCCACCACGATAGCGCTCGTTTGTAACGAGTGCCGAACTGAATAAGTAAACAAATTAAACCTTAAAAAAGTTAAGTTTTTTAAATATTATTTTATGAGTAGAAAGTATAAGTTTCATAACAAAGAAGGTTTATATTTTGTTTCGTTTGCAACGGTAAATTGGCTGGATGTTTTTGTTAGGCAAATATATTTTAATGTTTTAGTAGATAGTGTGACTTATTGCAGAGCAGAAAAAGGTATGGAAGTATTTGCCTATTGTTTTATGCCAAGCAATGTACATTTCATATTTCGTTCTTCAAACCAACAACCCATGGAGCTCTTAAGAGATTTTAAAAAACATACATCAAAAAAAATAATTGAAGCTATTGAAAACAACCCGCAAGAAAGTAAAAGAGAGTTGTTCCTTTGGTTATTTGAACGCGCAGGAAAAAAACAAGCTAATGTTTCAAAATATCAATTTTGGCAACATCATAATAAACCAATAGAGTTATGGAGTGATAAAACAAAAAATAGATTATATACATAATAATCCTGTTGAGAGTGGATTTGTAACAAACCCAATAGACTGGAAATACTCTAGTGCTAAAAACTTTCAAGATGATCATACGATTTTAAATATTGATATATGATTGTTTGTAGAACTTTTAGTTTATTTAACGGCACAAGCATGATGCTTGCGCTAGCGGGGAATAAAGATGTAAACGATATCATAGATTTTTAATTATGAAATTTCACAAATTAGATAGGTTAATAATAGATAAAATATTAAAAAAAGGTGTTTCAAATGCCAATGGTCAGTATGTCCCCAATGGTAAAATGTATTTTGATAAAATTGGCAAAAGAGAAATACTTTTAAACACTCCAATCTTTGATTATTTTCATTTACAAAGCTATGGGCCTGAAAATGAATGGGAATGGAAATTACAAGATGTGCATGGTGGTATTGGTGTTTATCCAAGGGGTGGTTATTGGTATATTTCTAATGATTTTAAATTACTATTAGAGAATTTTAAAATAGCACCATCTTATCATTTTTATGAAACTAGGCTTTTATATCAAGATAAAAAATTAGTGTATTGGATATTCCAGTTTCCTACTAATTCGTTAGATAATTATAACTATAAAAAAAGCGAATATTTTTTAGACGGAGAAAGAGTGACTGGTTTAAAAAATGCAGATGAATATGATACATACGATTATGATATTTGGAAAAAAACAAAGAAAAAAATAGTTTGGAAAAAATTAGTCTTACAAGACAATTACGATTTCTCTATTGGTATAGATGGCAGTAAAATAGTATCAGAAAATTTAAAAAATGCCATTGAAAAAATGCAACTAAAAGGTTTTATTTTTTCAGGATTAGATTATGAGGTAGATTTTTAGTATCACCGCTAGCGCGAGCGTCACGCTCGTGCCGTAACAAGTAAGCAGAAAAAACAAAAATTTAAACGCCACTAAATAAACTTTCTTTACGTATTTGAAACACATTAGCAAACAAGATTTAAAACCAATAAACTACCCTTCTTTGTATTAATTGACTATTTTCTTTTTTAACTTTCCACAATTAATAAAATAGCAAACATGTCCATCGCAACTAATCTAAATACAATTAAAGCCACATTACCGAAAAATGTAACACTAGTAGCGGTTTCAAAAACAAAACCCAATAGCGCAATTATTAAAGCTTACGAAGCTGGTCAACGTATTTTTGGTGAAAATAAAATACAGGAAATGTCTCAAAAATGGGAAGACCTGCCAAAAGATATTGAATGGCACATGATTGGGCATGTGCAAACCAATAAAGTAAAATATATGGCTCCGTTTGTACATTTAATACACGGTGTAGACAGTTTTAAATTGCTTAAAGAAATAAACAAGCAAGCAAAAAAACACGACAGAGTTATTAAATGCCTGTTGCAAATTCATATTGCTGAAGAAACCACAAAATTCGGACTCGATAAAAACGAACTTTTTGAAATTATAAATTCCGAAAGTTTTAAAACGTTTGAAAACATTCAGGTTGAAGGGCTTATGGGGATGGCTACTTTCACCGATGACCAAAAACAAGTACGTAAAGAATTTAGCAATCTTAAAACTATTTTTAATTCCTTAAAACAAGAAATAGACACAATAAATACCTTGTCTATGGGTATGAGTGGCGATTATAAAATTGCTATTGAAGAAGGCAGTACCATGGTGCGAATTGGCAGTAGTATTTTTGGTAGCAGATAAAGCAAAAAGATATTTAATATTTTTATCTTTGAAAGATACCATTAAAGCAATGCAACTTTAAATATTCGTTTGTTTTAAAAGGGATTAAAACAGAACCTAAAAATTTACATGTACGCAGTATTAGATATTGAAACAACTGGAGGGAAATTTAACGAAGAAGGCATTACTGAAATAGCTATTCATAAGTTTGACGGACATGAAGTTGTAGACTCATTCATTAGCCTTATAAATCCTGAAAAAGATATTCAGCCTTTTGTTGTTAATCTAACTGGTATTACCAATAAAATGCTCGTAACTGCACCTAAGTTTTATGAAGTTGCAAAACGTATTATTGAAATTACAGAAGATACGGTATTAATTGCCCATAATGCACAGTTTGACTATCGTATTTTGAGAACGGAATTTAGACGCTTAGGCTATAATTTTGAACGAAAAACACTATGCACCGTTGAGCTTTCACAAAAATTAATTCCTGAAGCTGAATCGTACAGTTTAGGTAAACTAGTTCGTTCACTTGGTATACCTGTTAGTGACCGCCATAGAGCTAATGGAGATGCATTAGCAACCATAAAACTTTTTAAATTGCTACTTTCTAAAGATGTAGATAAAACAATTACTAAAACAGTAATTAAAGCTGAAACTTTAGGCGAATTATCACCTAGGCAGTTAGATATTGTTGAAACACTACCTTCTGAAATAGGAGTATTTTATATGCATAATAAAGATGCTGAAATAATACTTTTAGGAAAAAGTAGTAACATAAAAAAAAGAGTAAATCAATACTTTACTAATAACGGCAATAGAGCTCGAAAAATACAAAAAGAAACCAGAAGTGTTACTTTTGAAAAAACAGGGAACGATTTAATTGCTTTATTGAAAGAAAATGAAGAATTAGTCCGTAACAAACCGAAGTACAATAGCTATTACAAAAGAAAACTTTTCTCATTTGGCGTATATGCCTCTCCTAATGAACATGGTTATTTACAATTAAGAGCCGAAAAGTTAAATAATAGTATACACCAAAGAGTAGCCACTTTTAATAGTTTGGTTGCTGCTGAAAATTTTTTACATGCGGTAAGTAAAGAGTTTAAATTATGTAATAAATTAAACGGATTATCGCAAGCAAAAACAAATTGTTCTAAATACGATGAAAATGAATGTTTAGGTGCTTGCATACAAAAAGAAGACATTAACACATACAACCAAAGAGTACAACAAGTTATAGATAAATATAGCCTTGCTGATAAAAATATTGCGATTATAGATCGTGGACGTATTATAGGAGAAAAAAGTGTTATTCTTATTAAAAATGGCATATTTGTAGGACTTGGTTTTTGTGATTTAAACTACCAGATAAATAATTTGGAGATTTTAGAAACAATCATCACTCCTATGAATGGTAACGCTAACACAAATCATATTATAGAATCATACTTAAGAAAAAGAAAAGTTCAAAAAATATTAGAACTTAACGCATAGCCTTTTGAAAAAAGAAAATTCAAATAAAAACTGGAAGAATAAAGTTCATGAAATAATTTATGAAGCAGATACTCCTTTGGGTAAATGGTTTGATATTATTTTGATTATACTAATTTTTGTAAGTGTAATTATCATTATGCTTGAGAGTGTTGAAAGTATTGATGCTGTACATCACGACTTACTTTTTACTTTAGAGTGGATTATCACCATTTTTTTTACTTTAGAATATATTGCCAGAATAATCTCGATAAAAAAGCCCCTAAAATATGCGCTTAGCTTTTATGGTATTATAGATTTACTATCCACCATTCCGCTATACATTTCTTATATTTTTGCAGGCTCACAAGTGCTTTTAGCCATTAGAGCTTTTAGACTTTTACGCGTTTTTAGAATACTTAAATTAGTTCAATTTTTAGGTGAAGCTTCTCAGTTAAAAAATGCATTAAAAGCCAGTAGAGCCAAAATAACCGTATTTCTTTTTGCTGTATTAATCATATCGGTAATACTAGGCACCTTAATGTATATTATTGAAGGTGATGAGGCTGGTTTTACAAGTATTCCTACTAGTATTTATTGGACCATTGTAACCCTAACCACTGTAGGTTATGGAGACATTGCCCCTATTACCCCTCAAGGTCAATTAATAGCTACAATTGTTATGTTAGTTGGTTATGGCGTTATTGCTGTACCAACAGGCATTGTAACTGTTGAATTTGGTAAACAAAAAGGAAATTCACAGACAAGCGCTCAAGGTGGCTCTTATGTACATGTAAACACACAAGCGTGCCCAAGTTGCTCATCTGAAGGCCATAGAGATGATGCCACGCATTGTTATAACTGCGGAAGTATATTAAATAATGAATAAAACACTTATATCTGTTGTTGGCCCTACGGCTATTGGTAAAACTAAACTTGCTATTGACTTAGCAAAGCACTATAAAACAGAAATTATTTCTGCTGATTCAAGACAGTTTTTTAAAGAAATGAAAATAGGAACTGCTGTACCTACTGATAATGAATTGGCACAAGCTCCACATCATTTTATTCAACATATTAGTATTGAAGATGCATATTCTGTAGGTGATTTTGAAAAAGATGCTATTGCTCTTTTAAATCAACTTTTTAAAACCAACGATATTGTTATTCTTGTTGGAGGTAGCGGTTTATACGTAGATGCTGTAACAAAAGGTTTAGATCATTTCCCAAAAGTAGCACCAGAAGTTCGTGAAAACCTAAATAATAAACTGGAAAAAGAAGGATTAGAAAGTCTTCAAAAAGAACTTGAAAATCTAGACGCTAATCATTACAAAAAAGTGGATATTCATAATCCACATCGTTTAATTCGTGCATTAGAAATTTGTATTGGCACTGGTAAACCTTACTCTTCATTTTTGAATAAAGATAAAAACAATAGACTTTTTAAAAATATCACCGTTGGAATTGAAGCTGATCGTGAAATTATTTATGACAGAATTAACCGTAGAGTTGATATTATGGTTAAAGAAGGACTCGTTGAAGAAGCTAAAGATTTATTTAAATACAAAAAACTAAATGCCTTACAAACTGTTGGCTACAGAGAATTATTTAATTATTTTGATAAAGAATGGACACTAGACTTTGCTATTTCTGAAATCAAAAAAAACACAAGAAGGTTTGCTAAAAGACAACTTACATGGTTTAGAAAGAATGAAACTATTTTATGGGTAAATTTTAACGAAACAATTTCATCAATACTAACTAAAGTAGACCAAAAACTAAATGAGTAACCACAAAGGCTACATATATTATGTAATGGGGGTTTCTGGTACTGGAAAAAGTACCATTGGTAAAATGCTTTCTAAAAAATTATGCTTACCTTTTTTTGATAGCGACGATTATCATCCGCAAGCTAATATTAACAAAATGGCTAATGGCGTTCCTTTAAACGACGATGATCGTTATGACTGGTTACTGAAATTAAACATACTTGCTCATAAAAACACAACAAAAGGTGCTGTTATTGTTTGCTCTGCTTTAAAAAAAAGTTATAGAAACCTACTAACTAAAGAGTTAGATAAGTTTTATTTTATTTATTTAGAAGGCTCTTTTGATTTAATATTAAATAGAATAAATGCTCGTGAAGGTCATTTTATGACTGCATCATTATTAAAATCACAGTTTAATACGCTTGAAAAACCAATAGCTAATAAACATTTAATATCAATCTCTATTACAAATACTCCTGATGAAATTATAAATAAAATTGAAGAACAATTAAAATAAAAAATCCATTTGATTACTCAAATGGATTTTCTTTATATAACATGTAAGTTAAGTAAATAATTACACCTCTTCATCTGTTTTTACAACCAATCTAAAACCTTCTCCGTGAATATTTAATATTTCAACAGAATCGTCTACTTTTAAGTATTTTCTTAGTTTAGCTATATAAACATCCATACTACGAGATGTAAAATAATTATCATCTCTCCATATTTTAGTTAATGCTAATTCTCTTGGCATTAAATCATTTTCATGTAATGCTAAAAGGCGCAATAATTCATTTTCTTTAGGTGATAATTTTATAGCTTCTTCATCTTTAAACTTTAAAAATCTAAGTTTAGAATTCAAATTAAATTCTCCTATTTTAAACTCAAATTTACGGCTATCAGCTAATGTGCTTGAAGCTTTTCTCTGTAAAATAGCTTTCAATTTCATTAATAAAACCTCTGAATCGAATGGTTTATTTAAATAATCATCAGCACCTGCTTTGTACCCTTTTAGCACATCTTCTTTCATCGTTTTTGCTGTTAAAAATACGATTGGAACATTTTCATTCTTTTCACGTATCTCTTTAGCAAGGGTAAAACCATCCTTATAAGGCATCATAACATCTAAAATACAAATATCATAATTATCTTTTTTGAACTTTTCAAAACCCTCCATTCCATTTTTTGCCAACACAACATCAAAATCGTTCATAGACAAATAATCTTTAAGTACAATTCCGAAATTCGGATCATCCTCTACTAAAAGTATTTTCTTATTTACTGTCTCCATAATCTTTATTTAAATTAAAGGCACTTTTACATAGAAAGTACTACCCTTTCCTTTCTCACTTTCTACATAAACTTCACCTTGGTGATCATCAATTATTTTTTTAACATATGCCAACCCTAAACCATGGCCCTTTACATTATGTAAATCTCCTGTATGTTCTCTGTAAAACTTTTCAAAAACTTTTTTAAGAACAGCTTTACTCATACCCAACCCTTGATCTTTTATTTTTATAATTATATTATTACTAGCAACCTCAGTATATACATCTATTTTAGGAGCATCAGGTGAGTATTTAATAGCATTATCTAAAATATTTACAATAACATTTGTAAAATGCATATCGCTTGCTAAAACCTCACTGCTTTCTGCTTCTAAATGTAAGTTTATATAACCTCCTCTATCAGCTACTATTAATTCTACATGTGCCATAGCATCATGTATTATGTCGTGAATGTCTACTCTATCCTTACTAATATCTAATTGATTTTTTTCTAATTTTGATATCCGTAAAACATTTTCTACCTGAGCATGCATTCGTTTATTTTCCTCTTTAATCATTGTAAGGTAGCGACTTACTTTTTCTTGATCAACAATAATCTTAGGATTTCTAATTGCTTCAACTGCTAAATTTATAGTAGCAATAGGGGTTTTGAACTCATGAGTCATGTTATTTATAAAATCAGATTTTATTTCAGAAATCTGTTTTTGTCTAATCAATTGGTAAATTGCACCCGCATAAGCTATCACAATTACCAAAGTAAAAATTAATGACATTATTGCCATTGGCAATATACTTTGATACAAATATTCTTTCTTTTCAGGAAATGTTACCAGTAAAGTATAATTGCTTTTACCTTCATAATCTTTAAAAATAGGATATCTAAACAAAGTACTTTTTGCAAATTTGAATTTGCGTGATTTTACTTTAGTTGGCAGCCCTTTACTATAAATACCATATTCATAATCTGTATTTATATTTCTATTTTTAAGTTCTTGATCTAATCTTAACTCGATTTCTTGTCTAGTAACTCTTTTATGTATAGGTTGCGTTTTGGCTTTTTCCTTAAAAACATCTTCATAAGCTAATTTGTCAAGCGCTGTTAAGTTTCCTATTTTTTCAAGTTTTTGAACAGGTGTAATATTACTTGCCCTACCATCTAAACCATACTCTTCTTTAAAAATGGTTTTATTACGAATACTTGTATAGTTTTTTAAAACTGTAGAATCTATATTTAATTCACTATCAAAGAACGTAGATGGTATATTATAACTCTCTTCTAAAATACCATGAGAATAATATGTTATTTCATTAGAATTTAAATCCCTTTCAATAAAAAATAAATTCTTTAATAGATCAGGTGTTTTAGCTTTTCCGCCAATGCTATCTATTCTTGCTAATTCATCTGTATAATCTGCAAGTTCTCGTTCCTCTATTTTCTCAGTTACCTTATCTAAGATATCAGTAACTGTACTCGCAAATTGCTCCTCCTTATCTTCTATGGTTTGTTTTATCCAATATAATTGAACAAAAATTATTCCTATTAAGGAAACACTCATTAAACCAACTAGAAGAATAAATAACCGTCTATTCATCGAGGTAAAATTAAAAATTTAACAGTTAGGAATATGCCCGTTTAACCTAATCTTAACAAAAATGTTAAAATTAGTCTCTAAAATTTGCTTTTTTAAGAAGTTGTTTATGAATTTCCATTACTTTCTCTTTAGTTTCTTTCAATTCTAAGTTAACTATAACAAAATCGGAAAGTTTTGAAGTTTTGGTGTCTGAAAACTGATTATCTATTCGTTCTTTGACCTTTTCTTCTGTTACATCATCTCGGTTAATTACCCTATTTATTCTAATCGCTTCTGGTGCAGTCACCAGAATAATTTCATCGTAATTATTTTCAGAAGAATTCTCAAATATTATTGCTGTTTCTTGAATTACGTATGCAGATTTCTGTTTTTCAACCCAAATTAAAAAATGTTCACGAACAGCAGGATGAACAATTGCATTAAGCTTTGCTAATAATTCTGGTGAAGCAAAAACCTTAGCTGCAATATATTTACGGTTTAATTTTTTTTTAATATAAGATTCTTTACCCAACAAAGCTTTTATTTGTTTTCGTAGTGGTTTTGAATCTACCATTAATGATTTGGCTTCTCTATCAGAATTATACACTGGAATATTTAAGTCAGCAAACATTTCTGCTACTGTAGATTTACCACTTCCTATACCACCAGTTAATCCTACAACCATCATTTTCTTTTTAATATATAGGTTACTTCCTCTTCAATTAAACGTGTTACAAATAAATTTTCAGGGAATGATTTTAATATTACTGGAATTGTTGTTTTACCTGCATTTTCTTTTTTTAGATTATAATCTACTATAATTTGAAAATCAGAAGAACTCAATTCTTTTAAATCATCAATCTTAGCTTTACATAACACATCTATTGATGTTGGAAAAATCTTTATCTCATAATCACTAGGCGCATTTACTACACTCACAGGAACATTAATTACTTTTTCTGAAAAACGTACAACTGCAGCTTTTACTGTTACATTTGCATTAGAATAATGAATATTATCAAATTTATCAGGAAAAACAAGGTTCATTTTTTCTGATAAATCAGCATTTACGCCTGTAAGTTCTTTTGTTTCAGTTATTATTTTTGAAATTTTTGCGATTTCTTTTTCTGGCCCTGTAACAACTATACTATCAGGAACAATTTCAATAATTGAATCTAACATAAAATTTTGCTCAAAATCTATTTTCAATTTTGAGGTTACTGGCACTTTTTTACTATCCAACTCATACAATTCTAAACTAATAGCATCTGCATCATAAATGCTTAACAATTCCATTGACTGCGGTAATTGTTTTTCTATTTGTTGCTGATAAACATTTTTAGAAACAAGGTACTGACCATTATCTTCTTCAATTTTTGACACATCAATAACCACAACTTTATTACTAAAGCTAAAACCTAAAAAGGCAAAACCACTTGCACTTAATTTTACTTCAACATTTTGCTTTGACGCACCCACAAACAATAGAGAGTCTGGAATATTTTTATACTCTAAATCAAATACTGCTCTACCAATATAGTCTTCGGACAATTTACTAATAAACCAAGCCAAACTAGAGCATAGAAAAAAAATCAAAAATATTTTGACTTTCCTTTTTTGCAATGCATTTTTGATTTTATTAATTAACATGTATTAATTTTTAAAAAACAATTTAGGTAATAATTCTTCTGCCGTTTTATTACTTGAATTTAACAAAATAGTAGATTTTAAAAATCCGTAACCATAACCAACAAACTGAATACAAACTGCTGCTAATGAAAGTAGTGCAATTGCTAAGTTTTTATTTTTCAATAACGAATCTATAAATAAAATTAAAAAATATAACCAATATATATATAAAGGAAACGTTAAGCCGATAATTGCCATAATTATTGAAAAAATAAACCCAAGACAAAAAATAGTCGGAAACCAATAAGTTATTTTTTTGGTCTCAGGGTGCCATTTGTTTAAAATAGGCCTCACCATACCAAATTTATTTACTTGAATATAAAACTTGTTCCAATCAATTCTTCGTTTATGATATACAAACGCTTCCGGTATTAAACGTGTTGTAAAACCATTATTCCAAATTCTAATTGTTAAATCGGGATCTTCACCAGGGTGAATATTCCCGTAACCACCAGTAGTTTCAAAAGCTTTTTTTGAAATTCCCATATTAAAACTACGTGGTTGAAATTTATCAACTGATGTTTTTCCGCCTCTAATACCACCTGTCGTAAAAAAAGAGGTCATAGCATAGTTGATTGCTTTTTGTACCACTGTAAAGCTCTTATGCGCAGCATCTGGCCCTCCATAACAATCTACATAACCTGTAGTTAAAGCTTTCTCCGCCTCTATTAAATATTGCGGAGGTAAAATACAATCTGAATCTAAAACTATAAAATAATTTCCTCTAGCTCTTTTCATCCCATAATTACGAGAATCACCAGGACCACTATTGTCTTTCTTTAAATAAGTTATATCAAGTTTAACCTGATATGCCTCTACAATATTCTCTGAACTTATTGTTGAACCATCTTCAACAATAACAATTTCATAAGGCTTTGTATAAGTCTGATTTAGTAGACTCTCTAACAACTCCTTAATCTCATTAGGTCTATTATAAACTGGAACTATAAAAGAAAAACTCAAACTCATTTTAGCATTGCTGTAAACATAAAAGCCATTCGATTATACGAATGGCTCTTGATTAGTATATGTAACTATTATTTTGTAAAATACTCAATAACTTCTTGACTTACACCAGTGTTAGAGAAACCTCCATCATGAAATAAGTTTTGCATTGTAACTTTCTTAGTTAAATCTGAAAATAATGTAATTGTATAATCAGCACAATCTTGAGCTGTTGCATTACCTAATGGAGACATTTTTTCTGCATAGCTAATAAAACCATCAAAACCTTTTACACCTTGACCGGCAGTCGTTGGTGTTGGTGATTGAGAAATTGTATTTACACGTACATTTTTCTCTTTTCCAAAAAAGTACCCAAAACTACGTGCTACAGACTCTAAATAAGCCTTATTATCTGCCATATCATTATAATCTGGGAATGTACGTTGCGCAGCCATGTAAGTTAGTGCCACAACACTACCCCATTCATTCATAGCATCAGCTTTATACAAAGTTTGCATTACTTTATGAAATGATAATGCTGAAACATCCCAGCCTTTTGCTGTAAAGTCATACTTCTCATCAGTATATTTTCTTCCTTTTCTAACATTTACTGACATTCCTATTGAATGTAGTACAAAATCTAATTTACCTCCAAGAATTTCAGTTGCTTTCTCTACTAAGTTTGCTAAATCTTCTTCACTAGTAGCATCTGCTGGAATAATTTGAGAACCTGTTTTAGCTGCTAAAGCGTCTATTTGCCCCATTCTCATAGCAATTGGTGCATTTGTTAAAACAAAAGTACCACCTTCTTCATGAACACGTTCTGCTGTTTTCCACGCTATAGAATTTTCATCTAATGCTCCGAAAATTATTCCTCTTTTTCCTTTTAATAGGTTGTATGACATTTTATGTTTTTTAGTATTCTTTTTTATAAATTCAAATATATTAAAAATTGAATTATTAGCTTATTTACTAGGCATTTTTTAACCCCTAACCTAACAATTCTTTTGCATGTGCAAGTGCCGAATCGGTAATATTCTTACCTCCTAGCATTTCTGCTAATTCCTTAATACGATCTTCTTTCTCAAGTTTTTTCATTCTAGTATGTGTAACCATACCTTCTTCTTGCTTGTAAACCTTAAAATGATTAGCTCCTTTTGATGCAACTTGTGGTAAATGAGTAATAGAAAATACTTGCATGGTTTCGCTCATTGCTTGCATTATATCTCCCATTTTATTTGATATTTCACCTGATACACCTGTATCAATTTCATCAAACATCATTGTTGGCAATTGTTCGTACTTAGCTAATATAGATTTTATAGTTAGCATTATTCTAGAAAGCTCCCCACCTGAAGCAACTTTTTTTAGATCTCCATAATTAGAGCCTTTGTTTGCTGCAAAAAGAAAAACCAATACGTCTCTACCTCTTGAATTAAAAGTTTCTGCTGGCTGTATCTTAATTTTAAAGGTTGCACTCGGCATACCCAATTGTGATAAAGTTTCGGTTAATTGTTTTTGTAAAGATGGAATTACTTTCACCCTTTTATCACTAATTACCTTAGCTACTTTATTTAATTTATGCTCTTGAGCAGAAAGCTCTTTTTCTTTTTTTAATATAAAAGCATCTATATTTTCTGCAGCATTAACTTTTTCAGACAACTCATCTTTTAAAGCAATCAACTCTGTCATTGTTGATGTTCCATGCTTTTTAAAAAGGTTATATAGTAATTGTAGCTTTGTATTTACTTCTTCTAACAAATGAGGGTTTGCTTCTGTGTTATCTTGAAGTATTTCTAATTCTCCTGAAATATCATCAATTTCAATGAAAACAGAAATGATTCTCTCATTTAAACTAGCAAACTGACTTCCATAAGTTGCTAATTTACTTGAAGCTAACTTTAATTCTGTTAGCAAATTAACCACCCCAACTTGTTCATCATTCAATAATTGATGTCCTTTACCAAGTTGCTCTACGATTATTTCTACATTATTAAGTTGCTCATATTGCTCTTCTAGCTCTTCAACAATACCTTCTTTTAGTGTAGCTGTTTCTAATTCTTTTAATAAATGGCTATTATAATCAAGCTCTTTAGTTGCATTCTGCTGAAACTCTAATAGTGACTTAAGCTCTTTTTGAAGTTTGTTATAAACACGTAATTCTGAATTAAACTTAACTAGCAAGTCTTCATTACCCGCTAATGCATCAATTACTTTCAATTGAAAATCATTATCAGCAAGTTGCAGTGTTTGGTGTTGTGAATGTATATCAATAAGTTTATCTCCTAAATTTGATAACACTCCTAATATTACCGGAGAATCATTAACGAAAGCTCTAGATTTTCCACTTGGTAGAATTTCTCTTCTAATGATTGTTTTTTCTTCATAATCAAGATCATTTTCTTCAAAAAAATCTTGCAAACCATATTTTTCAATTTGAAAAGTGGCTTCAATAATGCATTTTTTAGTTTCATCTCTAAGGGAACTTAAATCTGCTCTTTTTCCTAAGATTAAACCAAGCCCACCTAACAAAATAGATTTACCAGCTCCTGTTTCACCAGTAATGATTGTAAAACCATTATTAAACGAAACATTTAGCTCATCTATTAATGCGTAATTCTGTATAGAAAGTGTATTTAGCAATTCTAAAATGTATTTAGAGTGCAAAGATAAATCATATTCTTCTCTTTAAAAACATTTAAGCAAATACCACTAAATATTATTAAAATAATCTCCAATAAATTTTAAAGAAATAAAAGATTTAGTATTCAATCTGTTTCCAAGTACTCGAATACAAAGGCGCTATTTTATTCAAGGTTTCTTTTAATTGTACAACATCAACCTTTGGACCGTCAGAAAAAACGTTTTTTATCTCTTCTGATTTTGCATCAAAAAAAGTTTGAATTAAAAAAGCATTTGGTCTTCTCTTTATTAAAGTTTCAATTAATCGCATAGTACCTGAAATCACTTGTTTACCAGTACTATTATTATCCGCAAGTATATCTAAACCTTTTCTATGATAGTTATACATTGCAATTCTATATTCCTTAAAGGTGTTAGATTGCAAGTTATCAATTAACTCAAAACGTGTACGCTCACCCGAATCTTGATTCCAACCAGATGAAGAACTACCACCTTGTGCTTGTGTAACTACCGCTTGCGCTTGTTTATAAAAATCTGTACCACCATTTAATTCAAAAGTATCAGCATCAATACCCAACATTACATATACATAATACGCAACAACACTAACTAAATTGTTTTGATAGACATTAGGGTTGAATAACAAAGGTTGAAACTCTATATATTCAAAATTAAATTCATTGTCTTTATAATTAAATACTGGACTATCATATGACGTGTTAAAAACAGGTCTAGAAGACTGTAATTGAATAGTAGCTGTAAAACTATTATTCTGATATGCAGTAACTGTTATAAACATTCTTGCATTTAATCTTTCCACTTCTTTATAAGTTCTATTCGTCCATTTTGTTTTATTTACCAAATCGGTTAAAGAAGTTTCTAAAGTTTTAAATATTTGTTGATTGGTTTGATTTACCTGATCAGAATTTACGGTAATAACAGCATTCACCTCTTGAGCACCTATAAAAAGTGGAAAAGTGAAAATAAGTAGTAATAAGAAACACTTATACATGTATTCTTTTTATTATTTCATTCATAATATCCAAGGCTACCTCTGTCTTGGTTTTTAATTCAAACGTTTTTATTGTTGAATTCTTATCTATAAACGAAATTTTATTAGTTTTCTTACCAAAACCTGCTCCAGTATCATTTAAAGAGTTTAAAACTATTGCATCTAAATTCTTCTTTTTTAATTTTCCCTTTGCATTTTCCTCCTCATTTTCTGTTTCTAAAGCAAACCCAACAATAAATTGATCTTTTTTAAGTTCACCCATTGACAAAAGAATGTCTTTGTTTTTTATCAAATCAATAGAAAAATCAGAAGCACTTTTTTTAATTTTTTGTTCTGCAACAGTTTTTGGTCGATAGTCTGCAACCGCCGCCGCCGCAATTGCTATAGTAACCGAACTATAATGCTTATGAACTTCATCATACATTTCTGTTGCTGAAACAACTCGTATTAAAGTAACTAAATCATGAGAAATAGTCAAATGTGAAGGCCCAGATATTAAAATTACTTCAGCACCTAATTTGGCTGCTGCTTTTGCTAATTCAAAACCCATCAAACCTGAAGAATGATTTCCTATAAACCGAACAGGGTCAATTGCTTCATAAGTTGGACCCGCAGTAATTAATATTTTTTTACCTTTTAAAGGTAAGCCTGATAACAAATACTCTTTAATGAATACTACCATATCTTCAGGCTCAGCCATACGGCCTTCGCCATGCAAACCACTTGCTAATTCACCTGAAGTAGCTGGAATCATTATATTTCCGAACGATTGTAATTTATCTAAAGTTTCAATGGTAGAAGGATGCTTATACATATCTAAATCCATTGCTGGAGCAAAGAAAACCGGACATTTTGCCGATAAATATGAAGCAAGTAATAAATTATCACAAACACCATTTGCCATTTTAGACATGGTATTTGCAGTAGCAGGAGCTATTATCATAAAATCTGCCCACAACCCTAATTCCACATGATTATTCCAAGAAACAGTACCTTCATCAGTATTAACAAACGAAGAGTGTACTGGATTTTTAGATAGTGTAGCTAATGTAAGCGGAGAAACAAAAGAGCTGGCACTATTTGTTAGAATAACTCTAACATTAGCACCAGCTTTAATAAGTAAGCGAACTAAAAATGTTGTTTTATAAGCGGCAATACCTCCGGTAATCCCTAATAGGATATTTTTTCCGCTCAACATTTATTATAAATCTTTCGCTGTATTTCTATAATATATTTTATCTGCTAACCACTCATCAACTGCTAACGCATGTGGCTTTGGTAATTTTTCGTAAAATTTAGAAACTTCAATTTGTTCTTTGTTTTCAAAAACTTCTTCTAAACTATCACTATATGTAGCAAATTCTTCTAATTTCTCTAATAACTCTTTTTTAATTTCAGAGTTAATTTGAACAGCTCTTTTTGATGCTATAGAAATAGCTTCATAAATGTTGCCTGTTGGTGCATCAAACTCATTTTTGTTGATTGTCACTGTAGAAACAGGAGCTTTTGAATTTTTTAAATCGTTCATATTCATAATGAAAATGTGTTTATTTGGAATAATTTTGTAATTCTTTATCTACTTTCTCCATCAAAACTTCAGCTTGTTTCTCATACTGTGTTTGTGGAAAACTCTTTTTTAACGCACTGTATGCTGTTTTAGCATCATATAGACGTTGTTTTTTTCTTTGTTCTGTACTATTTAAAGCTAAATTAGTTAATGCTTTAACTTTATAAAATAGAGCCTCTTCTTTATAAACAGAACCCGGAAAATCTAAAACAAAATTATCTAAAGCTGATGCTGCGGAAATTGAATAATCTAAAGTATAAAATTCACCAAGCTTAGTAAACTGTTTCGCAATTTCCAAAGCTTTACGTTCTTTCTTCTGCGATAAATCTTCTGCCATAATATTTGCTTCCGGCAAATATTCTGATGTTGGATATAAATTAATAAACGTTTGTAATTTTGCTAAAGCTTTATCTGTATCTGTTTGGTCTAATGAATAGTTTGGAGAAAGCTCATAATAACTTTTTGCTCCTAAAAAAGCAGCTTCTTGTGCTTTATCACTCTTTGGATATGATTTTATAAAACGTTCAAACTGATAACCAGCTGTATTGTAATCTTCTATTTGATAATACGAGTTAGATAAGAAAAACATAACACGTTCACCCTGAGGTTTTCCAATATACTTTGGTGCTATCTGCTGTAATAGTCTATTTGATCTTTTATAATCTCCTTCATTATAAAAGCTTTCAGCCATATCATATTTAGCTTTAACATCCTCACTTTTAAGTACTTTTTGATATTCGCTACATGAGCCAAAAACAAGTACTAAGGTAATAAGACTAAAAAAAGGTCGCATTTTTCTAAACATTCTGCAAAATTAGGGATTCTATTTGGATTTAAAAAACATTTTATATAGCTAAAATAGCTAGTAGATATGCTTTTACAAATGCTTTTAGCTAAGTTTTAACGTTAACAAACAAAAGAACAATCAATATGCTATGCAGATACTTTAGATAAAGAATTCACAAAAGAACTAATTTTAGACTTTAAACTATCACTAGCTTCTACTAATGGTAAGCGAACATAAGCCTTTGAAATTTCTAGTGTTTCAAAAATACATTTAATACCTGCTGGGTTTCCTTCTTCAAAAATAAGGTTCATTCCTTCTTCTAAACAGTGTTGCATTTCATAAGCCTCTCCAACTTCATTTTTCAAACCAAGATTAATCATCTTTGAAAATTCAGCTGGTAATCCCTGACCAATTACAGATATTACTCCTGCTCCACCTGCTAAAACTGTAGGTAAGGCTGTAATATCGTCTCCAGAAATCACTAAAAAATCTGATGGCTTATCTTTTATTATCTCTCCAATTTGTTTCATATCGCCACAAGCTTCTTTAATGGCTACAATATTATCAAAATCATGAGCTAAACGTAATGTTGTGCTTGGCAACATATTACTCCCTGTTCTACCTGGTACATTATAAAGAATAATTGGTTTTGGAGATGCTACTGAGATAGCTTTAAAATGCTGATATACACCTTCTTGAGTAGGTTTATTATAATAAGGAGAAACAGAAAGTATTGCTACAAACTCAGATAAATCTATAGTTTTAAGATCAGCTACTACTTGCATTGTATTATTACCTCCAACACCTAAAACTAATGGCAACCTACCTGCATTAGTTTTTATTACAGTTTGTATAACCAATTGTTTCTCTTCAGAAGTTAATGTTGCCGTTTCGGCAGTAGTACCCAAAACAACTAAATAATCAACTCCATTTTTTATACTATGTTCAACGACACGTTGCAAACCAGCTACATCAACCGAAAAATCTTCATTAAAAGGAGTTATAAGCGCTACTCCTGTGCCGTGTAAATTATCCATATCCATCATTTATTCTATCTCCTTAAATATTTTAAGGTATTTTTTCAATTCTTTTTTAAATATATCAAAGTTTGAAATTGGTACATTCAATATCAAATCATTTAAATTATCATCTATTTCTGCAAACCCAACTCTAATCCTTGCTTTAGTTTTTAAAGTCATTAATTTTAGTAAAAGATGGTCATCAGTATAATAATTGATTAACAAATCATAATCTCTACTAAAAAACTCTAACGCATAACTGTTTTCTATGTTTCCTTTCCAGCCTAAATCTTTATCTGAAAAAACAGGTGTAGCATAAGGCGAATTTTTATCATAAAACTTCTTATAACCAATTATTTTAACCGAATTTGGACGAAGTGAAAATTCCGAAACAAACTCATAAAATAAATTAGTATCACTAAACTTGTCTAAATCTACAATACAACCAATAGTCGCAACACTTTTATTTGTCCTAGCGTGTTGTAACGGACTTACTAGTAATTGTTTTATGGCTTTTTCTCCAGATTTAAATTTTAATTTTTGCTGTAAAGCTTTTAAAAACATTTATTTTTACATTTATGCAAATGTAAAAATATTCACCACAATTATTACACGAAGATAAAGACTAAAATGATTTTAAAAATTAAACAATTTGTTATATTTACAACAGTACTACTTTTAATCTCTTGCAAAGAAGAAAAAACAACTTTAAAAAAAATAAATGGTAAAGAAATTCCAATAACAGATTCTATACCTGAAGTTGATAGTATTGCTAATTTTATTACACCTTACCGCAAGCGTATTAACCAAGTATTAGATAGCACACTTGCTTATGCTCCAAAAAACATCACCAAAACTGACGGAGAATTCAATACAACCGCAGGTAATTTAATGGCCGATGCCGTATTAGAACTTACAGCTCCTATTTTTAAATCTAGAACAAAAAATAATTTAGATTTTGTATTACTAAACAGTGGAGGTATACGAAGTGTTATTTCAAAAGGAAACATATCAGCAAGAACTGCATATGAAATTATGCCTTTTGACAATACAGTTGTAGTTGTAAGTTTAAAAGGAAAAGCCATCAGAGAAATGGTTAAATACTTAATAACATCTAAAAAAGCGCATCCTATTGCTGGTTTACAAATTATTATAGATAAGAATGATAGCATAAAAGAGGTTAATATTCAAGGGAAACCTTTTGATGAAAATAAAACTTATTATGTAGCAACATCAGACTACCTTATAAAAGGAGGTGATCACATGGATTTTTTTAAAGATCATATATCAGCTACAGATACTGGTTATATGATTAGAAATGTGATGATTGATTATTTTACAAAGCTAGATACAATAGCTCCCCTTATTGATGATAGATTTATTAAAATTGAAGACTAAATGACGATGAATAGAAGAAAATTTATATCAAACACTACGGCAACTTCTGCTTTTATAAGCCTAGGAGGGTTATCATTAAATTCATGTGCATTAAATACACAAAAAAAAATTACAATATTACATACTAATGATGTTCATAGTCATATTGATACTTTTTCAGAAACTCACTCTAAGTTTCCTAATTTAGGCGGTGTAGCAAAAAGAGCGTCACTTGTTGATAGTATCAGAAAAGAAAATCCGAATACGTTACTTTTTGATGCTGGCGATATTTTTCAAGGCACACCATATTTTAATTTTTATGGTGGCGAACTTGAGTTTAAACTTATGAGCATGCTTAAATATGATGCAGCAACAATAGGAAATCACGACTTTGACAATGGTATTGAGGGCTTAGTTTCTCAACTACCTTATGCCAAATTTCAATTTATAAGTGCCAATTATGATTTTTCGAATACCATAATGGACGGGCACACCAAACCTTATGAAATTTACATTGTTGATGGAATAAAAATTGGAGTTTACGGTGTAGGTATTGAGCTAGATGGTTTAGTAACAAAAAAATTATATAAAGAAACTTTGTATTTAGATCCGTTAGAAATAGCTCAAGATATTGAACAAAAACTTAAAGAAGATGAAAAGTGTGATATTATAATTTGCCTTTCACATTTAGGTTACGAATACCAATCTCATAAAATAGACGATCTTAAATTAGCTAAGCAAACTAAATTTACTAATTTAATTATTGGCGGGCATACTCATACATTTCTCGACAAACCTACTGTTGTAAAAAATAACAATCATACTAATGTATTAGTAAATCAAGTAGGCTGTTTTGGTGTTAATTTAGGTAAAATTAATTTTTATTTTGATTCAGAAAAAAATATAGTTGCTGATGGTATAAGCATAACTGTATAAAAATAAAGCATGTTAACATTTATAAAAACAACATTCGAAAATACAGATTTTCAACAATTAGTTAAATCTCTAGATTTAAGCTTAAGTGAAACAGATGGAGAAGAACATGCCTTTTACCATCAATTTAATGGTATTGAAGGTTTAAAATATGCAATAGTATGTTATGAAAATGATTTAGCAATTGGTTGTGGCGTTATAAAACCTTTTAACAAAGAAACTGTTGAAATAAAACGTATGTATGTAAAACCTGAGCATCAAGGCAAAGGAATTGGTTCTAAAATTTTAAATGAATTAGAAAAATGGGCCTCTGACTTAAAATATAATACAACAATTCTTGAAACTGGAGTTCGTCAACCTGATGCTATTGCTCTTTACAAGAAAAATAAATATTCGATTACAAACAATTACGGACAGTATATTGGTGTAAAAAACAGTGTTTGCTTTAAAAAAAACATATAAAAATGCAAATAATTAAACCTAGTTTATTGTTAGTTTAAATAATTGGCTCATATTTGTACAATATTTTATTAATAATTAATTTTTTAACATGAGTAAAGGAACAGTAAAATTCTTCAATGACACTAAAGGTTTTGGTTTTATCACTGAAGAAGGTGTGGATAAAGATCATTTTGTTCACATTTCTGGATTAATCGACGAAATTCGCGAAGGTGATGTAGTTGAGTTTGATTTAGAAGAAGGTAGAAAAGGTTTAAATGCGGTAAACGTAAAAGTACTTTAATATATAATACTTTCAATGGCTAAAAAAGTTCCGTTCATTAATTGAACGGGACTTTTTTTATTTTAACTACATTCTTTTAATTTGTATTATAATATTATTCTGCCACTTTTTTCACTAGTCTACCAACCGTTAAGCCTTGAGCTACTATAGAAAATACCACAACCACATAAGTTATTACTAAAAATAAATCTCTATTCATTTCATCAGTAAGCCCCAATGCTAATGCTATTGAAATACCACCTCTTAAACCTCCCCAAGTCATAATTAAATTGGTTTTAGGAACAAAATCTAGTTTCTTTTCAAAAATTTTAATGGGTAATATTAATGAAATGTAACGACATATTAATATAATCGGAATTGCTAAAATCCCTGCCAATATATAATTCACATTGAAAGTTAAAACCAACATTTCCATTCCTATTAAAACAAAAAGTAAGGTATTTAACAAAATATCAATTAGTTCCCAAAACTTATCTACATAAGTTTCTGTTATCTCAGACATAGCACTATCACGTAAAGTATCATTACCCACAAATAAACCTGCAGTCACCATAGCTAACGGAGCTGACAAATGTAATTTTTGAGCTATTACAGTACCCACCATTACAGTTGCTAGCGTAATAATTACCTCAATATCATAATCATCAATAGATCTCATTAACCTATATGTTACCCAACCTAAGAATAAACCTAATGCAATACCACCTATAACTTCTACTCCAAATAATTGTAAAACATCTAGAGCAGTAATGTTTTTTGTCGATGGACTAGCAAATTGATATATTACTAAAAAAACTACTACACCTACTCCATCATTAAATAATGATTCTCCTACTATTTTAGTTTCTAATTTTTTAGGAACCCCTGCCTTTTTTAAAATACCAAGAACCGCTATTGGATCTGTAGGTGAAATTAACGCACCGAAGAGTAAGCAATACACATACCCTACATTAAAATTGAATAGTTGCAACAGATAAAAAACAACTGTTCCTACCAAAAAGGTTGACACCAAAACTCCTAATGTAGAAAAAAGTAAAATAGGTCCCCTTTGTACTTTTAATTGTTCAAAATTAGTATGTAACGCACCTGCAAAGAGTAAAAAGCTTAACATAACATCAAGCAATACAGCCTTAAAATCAATTTGAGTTATAATATATTTTTCTGCATTTAAAAGTGTATCATCAAAATAACTTAGCCCAAAAATGCCCAATGTAAAAACAATTGTAATTAACATTAAACCTATTGTATTCGGTAATTTTAGAAATCGAACATTTATATAACCAAACATTGCTGAAAGAAATACTAAAATGGCAATAATTACAAAGTAATCCATAAAATCAATTTTTTAATAGTAAAGTTAATAAACTATCTATTTAGTCTACCCGTTACATTACCTTCTAAAATAGCCATAACTTCTTTAACAGTGGCAAAGTTAACATCACCTTCATAGGTATGTTTTAAAGCACATGCTGCACTTGCAAATTCCATCGCTTTGTAATCATCAAATTGCTGTAAACCGTAAATTAACCCTGCCGCAAAAGCATCTCCAGTACCAATTCTATCAACAACATGTGTAATATCTAAATCTTGAGTTTCTCTAAAATCTTCACCATTCCACATTCTAGCTCTAATTTTATGCCAGGAGGAATTTACAGAAGTTCTTATTTTATCAAAAACTTTTTCTATGGATGGAAAACGCTCTTTTAACTGCTTACTCGCCTCTATAAAATCATCATTTGAATAACTAAAATTTGTATCAAGAACCTCATTTATTTCATTAATTCCTCCAATAAATATGGTAGAATATTCTAACAATTCCGTTAAAACTGGTTTCGCTTCTTTTCCGTATTTCCAAAGTCCGCTTCTATAAGTTGGATCAGCGGTAACTGCTATTCCTTTTTTTTGTGCTAAAATTAAGCCTTCACGTAAAGTTTCAAAACCACCTTCACAAAGTGCCGGGGTTATTCCTGTCCAATGAAAAAGAGTTGCATCTTTCAAAGATTCTTCCCAATTTACCATTTCAGGTTTAATTTCTGAAAATGAAGAATGCGATCTATTATATGAAATAGAACTTGGTCGCATAACTGCACCAACTTCTAAAAAATAAACACCTAACGGCCTATTTGATCGTACAATTGAAGAAGTATCAACTGCAAACTTATTTAAATATGAAATTGCTGTATCTCCAATAAAATCATTTGAAATACATGTAATATGTTTTACATTACCTCCAAAATTTGCAATAGAAATACCCACATTAACCTCTGTACCCCCAAAATAAAACTCTAAAGTATTAGCTTGAATAAATTTCTTATTCCCTTTAGGTGATAATCGCATTAATACTTCTCCGAAAGTGACAACTTGACTCATATTTCATATATTATTAAATGTAAATTTAAAAAGATATCGCCTTTTTCTACATAAAGTATATTTTATTAACAATTAGATGACCTAATGACTAATACTAAACAATTAATCTTAGATGTTTATAAAATATATTTTACTACTTAAGCATAGCTAAAAACTCATCTTCGGTAATAATAGCGACTCCTAAACTTTCTGCTTTTGTACGTTTGCTTGGCCCCATTTTATCACCTGCCACTAAAAATGTTGTTTTTGATGAAACTGACGAACCTACTTTTGCCCCATTATCTTCTATTAATTTCTTAAGCTCATTCCTACTCAATTTTTCAAACACACCTGAAACTACAAACGTTTGACCTTTCAATTCTTCTGTTTGATTTTCTAATTTTTCTGCTGAAAGCTCAAATTGTATACCATAACTTTTAAGACGTTCAATAATTTCTTGATTAGTTTCATTCTGAAAAAATTCAACTACACTATTAGCAATGCGCTCCCCTATTTCATCAACTTTAACTAACTCTTCAACAGTTGTTACTTTTAAAGCATCAATATTTTTATAGGCTTTTGCTAATTTTTTAGCAACGGTTTCTCCCACAAACCGAATTCCTAGTGCAAAAAGTACACGTTCAAAAGGTATTTGAGTTGATGCTTTTACTCCGTTTACTAAATTCTCAGCTGATTTTTCTGCCATACGTTCCAAAGGCATTACCTGCTCTTTGGTTAAAGTATACAAATCAGCATAATTTTTAATCAATTGCTCTTTATATAAAAGCTCTACGGTTTCACCACCTAAGCCTTCAATATCCATTGCTTTACGAGATATATAATGCTGAATTCTACCTGTAATTTGAGGTGGACACCCATAAAAATTTGG
This sequence comes from uncultured Cellulophaga sp., assembly GCA_947496695.1. Lineage (GTDB taxonomy): Bacteria > Bacteroidota > Bacteroidia > Flavobacteriales > Flavobacteriaceae > Cellulophaga. The sequence continues at coordinate 377,508 of CANMEI010000004.1, forward strand.
ACAATAATGTTTTGCATCACCTTCTGTACGTTCTAATGCAGTACTACATTCTGGACAGTGATCTATATATTTTGTTGGAACTGAATTTAGTGGTCGTTGCGCAAAATCTACACCAACAATTTTAGGAATAATTTCTCCTCCTTTTTCTACAAAAACAGTATCACCTTCTCGAATATCAAATTTTGCAATTTGATCTGCATTATGTAATGATGCTCTTTTAACTGTGGTTCCTGCTAATAAAACAGGCTCTAAATTAGCCACTGGTGTAATTGCCCCAGTACGACCAACTTGATACGTAATTTCATTTAAAAGCGTAGAAACTTGCTCTGCTTTAAATTTATAAGCCATTGCCCAACGTGGAGATTTTGAAGTATACCCCAATTCCTCTTGATGTTGCAAACTATTTACTTTTATCACTACACCATCTGTTTCATAAGGCAATTCATGCCTATGAATATCCCAATGCTCCACAAAGTTCATAACTTCATCAGTAGACTTGCATAATTTAGCAACAGTTGGAACTTTAAACCCCCAAACTCTTGCTTTTTCTAGCATTTGAAATTGAGATTCTACTCCTATATTTTCTCCTACAATTCCATATAACAGGCATTCTAAAGGTCGTTGCGCAACTAGCGAACTATCTTGTAATTTTAAACTTCCTGACGCTGTATTTCTAGGATTCATATAAGGCTCTTCACCATTCTCAATACGCTCCGCATTCATTCTTGTAAAACCTTCAAAAGGCAAAACAATCTCTCCTCTAATATCAAACTTTGCAGGATAATCACCTTTTAGTTGTAAAGGAATTGATTTGATAGTTTTTATATTGTTTGTAACATCATCACCCTGAAAACCATCACCACGAGTAAGTGCGCGCACTAATTTTCCATTTTCATACGTAATACTTATTGATGCGCCATCGTATTTAAGCTCACAAGTAAACTCTACAGGTACATCACCTAAATTACGTTGAATTCGCTTTTCCCAATCTTCTAAATCTTCTTTTGAATAGCTGTTATCTAATGAATACATACGGCTATCATGAGCAACCGTTTCAAAGTTTTTAGTAACCATACCACCCACACGCAAACTTGGTGAAGTGGCATCGTAAAACTCAGGATGTTTTGCTTCAAGATCTTGCAGTTCTTTCAACTGCATATCAAAATCATAATCAGATATTGTAGGAGTGTCTAAAACATAATAATTGTAATTATGCTCACGAAGAGCAGTTCTTAAAGCTTCTATTTTTTCTTTACTATCCATTTTTAAAGATGGGTTATTTTAATTTTTTATTCCTTTCAACATTCGATTATTACCAAACATATCTTGTCGCAATTCAATAGCTGAAAATTTTTCTTCTAGCAAAAGTGTTGTCTCTTTTCCTAAATACTGGTTTATTTCAAAATACAATTTACCATTTTCAGTTAAATTATGAGAAGCAAAATCTGTTATCTTTTTATAAAACACTAACGGATTTTCATCTGAAACAAACAATGCTAATTCTGGTTCGTGTTTCAAAACATTATCATTCATTTCGGTTTTCTCTAATTCACGAACATAAGGCGGGTTTGAAACTACAATATCAAACTCCATATTTAATGTATCTATTTCTAAAATGCTTTCTTGAATAAATGTTACAGAAACCTTATTGATACTAGCGTTTTCCTTTGCTACAGTTATAGCTTTATTAGAAACATCTAAAGTGAAAACTTTTGCATTAGGTAAATGTTTTGCTAAACTAATAGGAATACAACCACTACCCGTACCTATATCTAATATTTTTAATTCAGCCTGATGATCTTCAATCTCACTTAAAATCCATCGTACTAATTCTTCAGTTTCAGGTCTTGGTATTAGAACATTTTTATTAACTATAAATTCCAAATCCATAAATTCAGTTTTACCTATAATATGTTGAATCGGAATATTTAACTTTAACTTACTTAATGCCTCAAATAAAGGAGATTCTTCTTTTTTAGTAACCGTTAAATTTGGTTCTATAACCAAAATAAAACGTTGTAAGCCTACATAGTGTTCTATCAACAAATAAAAGAAACTACTTACTTCTTCTTTTTGATAAATTGCATCAAGCTCTCGATGAAATATATTTTTTATTTCTTTTAAAAGCATGCTTTTATTTTAAATCTTTTATCATCCAAATAGGACATGAATAATGACCGGTATTTCCCATGGGAGCAACTAAATACTCAAATCCAGATTTTTTATATAGTTTTTGTGCAGATTCCATATATGGCATGGTTTCTAAATACATTTTTTCAAATCCATATTCCTTAGCACGTTCTATACAAGTATCAATCATTTGCGTACCTATTCCTTTACCTCTAGCCTCTTCTAAAAAGTACATTTTTTGAAGTTCACATACATTACCTTCATAATTATCTAATTGCGCAACACCACAACACCCTACAACCTTATCATTTTCTTCAACCACAAAATAAGTAGCTTTGGGTACATTATAATTCTCAAACATATGATCTAAAGCTTTGTCTGCATATGCAGTACCAACTTTTGGCACTCCTAAATCTACCAATACTTTACGCACAACACTTGCAACTTGCGTATTATCTTTTTGTTGAATTTCTCTAATAATAATAGTTCCCATAATTTCTTAAAATGATATCTATAGAATATCCTATTTTTGCGGTGTGAAGATACATGAATTTTACATTTCTAGATGCATACAAATTGCTCAAAACGGTTTAGGCACTACAGCTCCAAACCCAATGGTAGGTGCCGTTATTGTATGCAAAAACAAAATTATTGGAGAGGGATATACTAGTCCATATGGAGGTTCACACGCAGAGGTGAATGCCATTAACTCTGTAAAAGACAAAAGTTTACTTGTTAATGCTACAATTTATGTAACTCTTGAACCCTGTTCTCACTTCGGAAAAACACCACCCTGTGCTGATTTAATTATAAAACACGGCATCAAGAGTGTAGTAATTGGACTTATAGATCCGCATGAAAAAGTTGCAGGTCAAGGTATTAAAAGGTTAAAAGACGCTGGTTGCAATGTTACTGTTGGAATTTTAGAAAAAGAATGCCGTGAACATCACAAACGTTTTTTAGCAATACAAGAAAAAAAGAGACCCTATATAATTTTAAAATGGGCAGAAACTGCTGACGGATTTATTGCACCTGATAATTCACTTAGAGCCGAAAAAAAACAACCTTTCTGGATCACTAATAAATACTCAAAACAATTGGTTCACAAATGGCGCTCAGAAGAACAGGCTATTTTAGTGGGCACAAATACTGTTTTAGCAGATAACCCTAAATTAGATGTTCGTAACTGGACAGGCAAAAATCCTACGCGAATTATTCTAGACAGAAAATTAAAAATTAATAATGCACATCATGTACTTGATAAAAGTATTAAAACATTAATTTTTACTGAGGTTTCTGATGAATTAAAATATAAAAATAGTATTGATTATATTCTGATAGATTTCAATAAAAACATAGCATTACAAATTTGTGATGCACTTTACAAAAATAATATACAAAGTGTTATAATTGAAGGTGGTTCACAAACACTACAAACTTTTATTAATGAAAGTTTATGGGATGAAGCACGAGTTTTTATTGGTATTTCAACATTTAAAAAAGGAATAAACGCACCTCAAATAACAGGCAGAATAAGCGAAACTAGAAACTTAGATACAGACATTTTAAAAACATATTACAATGATTAAGAATATCATTTTTGACTTTGGAGACATTTTTATTAATTTAGATAAACCCGCTGTTTTTACTGCTCTTACAAAAGTTGGTTATACAGAAATTACTCCTGAATTAGATAAAATTTTTAAAGATTATGAAATGGGTCTTATCACTTCTGATAATTTTATAAAAAGCCTAAATCAAATTTTCCCTAAAGCTAACTCTAAAGAAATTAAAGAAGCATGGAATAGCATTCTTTTAGATTTTCCTGAGCATAGACTCAAGTTTGTTGAGCAATTAGCTTCAGAGAAAAAATACCGTCTTTTTCTATTAAGTAATACTAATGAAATTCACATTGATTTTGCTACCGCTTCTATTGGTTCTGATAGGTTTGATAGATTTAAAGCTTGTTTTGAAAAGTTTTATTTATCACATGAAATTAACCTGAGAAAACCTAATAATAATATTTATGAATTTGTTTTAGCTGAAAACAACCTAAAACCCGAAGAAACCTTTTTTGTTGACGACACTAAAGAAAATACAGATTCTTCAACCGCATTAGGCATAAAAAGCTGGAATTTACTGGTTGGTGAAGAAGATATCATTCAGTTGAAAACTAAATTATAAATGTTCTATTTAATATTATGCATCTTATTTTCTAGTTCACTTTTTGTAATATTTAAATTATTCAACAACTACAAAATACAAACGCTATATGCCATAATCACCAATTATTTTGTAGCAAGTATTTTTTCGTTATTTTTCTATAAAGAAACTATAATTTTAAACGATCTGCCAAACAAACCATGGTTTACACCTACTGTTTGTTTAGGTTTTCTATTTATTACTGTTTTTTATGTTACCGCACTAACATCCCAAAAAATTGGAGTATCGGTAGCATCGGTGGCTTCAAAAATGTCATTAGTAATTCCTGTTATAGTGGGTGTAAGTATTTATAACGAAAACTTAAGTTTATTAAAAATAATTGGAATACTATTAGCTTTAAGTGCTGTATATTTCTCATCTTTAAAAGACAAAAAATCTCCCGTAATAAACAATTCATTTTTATTACCTCTATTATTATTTTTAGGCTCTGGGAGTATTGATGCAAGTTTAAAATTTTTACAAAAAAAATATGTTCCCGAAAATGAATTTCCACTTTTTTGTGGTGTAGTTTTTTTATCAGCGGGTGTTTTAGGGTTACTATTCATTCTAATCAGATCTTACAAAATACCTTTAAAGAAAAATTACAAAAATTTAGTTGGCGGCATCATTCTTGGTATTTTCAACTACATAACTTTATATTTTCTGCTTAAAGCCTTACAAAATGACTTTTTAGACAGTTCTTCAATTTTTACAATTAATAATGTAGCTGTAGTTTTATTTACAACATTATTAGGCATTCTTCTATTTAAAGAAAAGTTGATTATAAAAAACTGGATTGGAATTGGATTAGCAGTAATTAGTATCATATTAGTAGCTTTGTTTTAATGGAAAAAGCATCAGATACATACAAAACACTTTCAAAACCTTCTGAAGAAATACTTTTTAAAGAAAAAAAAAGTAAATTTTTTGGTTATGCTTTCCCTATACAATCAGAAAAAGAAGTTAAACCAATTTTAGAAGAAATTAAAAAAAAGCATCATACTGCTGGTCACGTTTGCTATGCATGGCAATTAGGAGTTGAAAAACCAAACTACAGAGCAAATGATGATGGAGAACCTAACAATTCTGCAGGAATGCCTATTTATGGGCAAATACAATCTTTTGAAGTTACTAATGTATTGGTAGCTGTAGCACGAATATTTGGAGGAACTAAATTAGGAGTAGGAGGTTTAATAAGTGCTTATAAAACTGGCGCTCAATTAGCTTTAGAAACTTCTGATATTATTGAGAAAATTATTCAAATTCAATTTGAATTGTTTTTTGAATATGCAGATATGGATAAAGTGATGCGAATTATTAAACAGGAACAATTAAGCATAATTTCTCAAAAAATGGAAATGAATTGTCATTTTACATTATCAGTCAGAAAAAATGACGCCAAAAAAGTAATTCAAATTTTTAAAGAAATTCACACTCTAAAAATAAAATAAATCACTACTCTTTTAATAACACTTTTAACACCTCTTCAGGACACTTAATGGGTCTTTTTTTTATTGCATCTACAAAAGCTAAAACTGTATTTGCTGTAATCAATATTTCACCCTTTTCATTATAAATTTTATAGTCAAATTCTATTTTTACTGAAGGTATTTTTTTGAGTATTGTTTCCACTGTTATCAAGTCATCATATAATGCAGATTTTTTAAAATTTATATTTAAAGAAATAACCGGAAGAATTATACCACTTTCTTCTAGTTTTTTGTAGGAAATACCTCTATGCCTTAGCCACTCTACCCTTCCCATTTCTAAGTATTGCGCATAGTTCCCATGATAAACAACTCCCATTTGGTCTGTTTCTCCATAACGAACCCTAAAAGAAATTGTGTTAAAGTTAATGTTTTGCATGTATAAAAATTATATATTTAAAGGCTATTCTTTTTTTTGAAGTTACATGGTAAAAAAAAACTAAAAATTCAATACCAATGAATTTTTTTTTTAGTTTTTTTGTTCACATATTTGCCATGCACAAGAAACAAAATTCTTTTCTAGCAAAAGAGTGCAAGATTAAAAAAAAAATAATACTAACCACCCCTATAAAGAATTAATAAATAATGAATGTTACTGCTAATTCCGTATGGAAAAACTGTTTGGAATTTATTAAAGATAATATCCAACCGCAGGCATTCAAAACGTGGTTTGAACCTATTAAGCCAATAAAGCTATCAGAAAATGCATTAAGTATTCAAGTACCAAGCAAATTCTTTTACGAATGGCTTGAAGAGCATTATGTTAAACTTTTAAAAGTATCATTAACCAAAGAACTTGGCGAAAGTGCTAAATTAGTTTACATTATAAAAATGGAAAACACTTATGGTAACAAAGAACCTTTTACCGAAAAAATTCCTAGCTCAAACAGAAGCACTGTTCCTGCACAAGAATTAGATGTTGCTATAAAATCTAAAAATCCTCAATTAAAAAATCCGTTTGTAATTCCAGGAATTAGAAACATTAAAATTGAATCACAGTTAAACCCTAACTACAATTTTGAAAACTTTTTAGAAGGTGATTCTAATAGATTAGCGCGTTCTGCAGGTATGGCCGTTGCAAACAAGCCAGGAGGAACATCATTTAATCCATTACTAGTTTTTGGCGGTGTTGGTTTAGGCAAAACTCACTTAGCACATGCTATTGGCGTTGAAATAAAAGATAAGTATCCAGAAAGAACAGTTTTATATATTTCTGCTGAGAAATTTACACAACAATATATTGAGTCTGTAAAAAAGAATACTAGAAATGATTTTATTCATTTTTATCAATTAATTGATGTTTTAATTATTGATGATGTTCAATTCTTATCAGGAAAATCTGGAACTCAAGATGTATTTTTCCATATTTTCAATCATTTACATCAAAATGGAAAACAGGTTATCTTAACTTCAGATAAAGCACCTGTTGATATGCAAGATATTGAACAACGCTTACTATCTAGATTTAAATGGGGCTTGTCTGCTGAATTACAAAGTCCTGATTTTGAAACTAGAATATCTATCTTAAAAAATAAATTATATCGTGATGGTGTTGAAATGCCTGATGATATTATTGATTATGTTGCAAAACATATAAAAACAAATGTTAGGGAGCTTGAAGGAGCTATTATATCTTTAATTGCACAATCATCTTTCAATAAAAAAGAAGTAACCTTAGATCTTGCTCAACAAGTAGTTGAGAAATTTGTTAAAAATACAAAACGTGAAGTTTCTATAGATTATATCCAAAAAGTAGTTTCTGACTACTTTGAGATGGATGTTGCAACATTACAATCCAAAACAAGAAAACGTCACATTGTACAAGCTAGACAATTAGCCATGTTTTTTGCAAAAAAATTTACAAAAGCTTCGTTAGCTAGTATTGGTTCGCAAATAGGAAAAAGAGATCACGCAACCGTACTACACGCTTGCAAGACCGTAGATAATTTAGCTGAAACTGATAAACAATTTCGCAAATATATTGACGACCTTACTAAGAAATTTTCTTAAATTAACGCCATGAAAACTAATATCTTAATGGTATGCCTTGGAAATATCTGTAGGTCACCATTAGCTGAAGGTATTCTAAAAAGTAAAGTTAATAATAATTCATTTTTTATTGATTCTGCCGGTACAGGTGGTTACCATATAGGAAATCCGCCAGATCACAGATCTATTGCTGTTGCCAAAAAACACGGTATTGACATATCAAAGCAAAAATGCAGACAGTTTACAGTTGAAGATTTTAATAAATTTGATACTATTTACGTTATGGATATTAGTAACTACAATAATGTTACTAAATTAACAGAAGACCCAAAACAAAAGGAAAAGGTAAAACTACTTTTATCAGAAACAGATTTAAAAAACAAGGAAGTTCCTGACCCTTATTATAATGATAATGGCTTTGAACACGTTTTTCAATTAATTGACAACGCTTGTATTAATATTGTTGATAATTTGAAGAACTAAAATAAAAAATCCTTATTATGGAAAATACTAAGACTGGAAACCTATATTTAATACCAACAACTTTAGGTGATAATGAACCATTAGAAGTATTACCTATTTCAATAAAAGGAGCTATTGAAAATATCAATTATTTTATAGTTGAAAACGAAAAAACAGCACGTAGATTCATTAAAAAAATTAGCTCTAAAAAATCTCAGTCAGATTTAAATTTAGAAGCTTTAAATAAGTTTACAGAACCCGAAATAATACCAACATTTCTACAACCTTGCTTAGATGGCCACGATATTGGAATTATATCAGAAGCTGGTTGTCCAGGAATTGCAGACCCAGGAGCTGATGTTGTACGTATTGCTCACGAAAAAAATATAAGAGTTATTCCCCTAGTAGGTCCATCATCAATATTACTAGCTTTAATGGCAAGTGGTTTTAATGGCCAAAACTTTGCTTTTAATGGCTATTTACCTATTGAAGCCAGTGAAAGAAAAAATAAAATTAAAAAGTTAGAGAAACTTTCTAAAGACTTTGATCAATCACAACTATTTATTGAAACACCATATAGAAACGATAAGTTATTTGCAGAATTATGCAAAACATTAAACCCCTACACTAAAATATGTGTTGCATGTGACATTACTTTACCAACAGAATATATCGCGACTAAAACGATTAAAGATTGGTCAACTGAAAAATTAGAACTACACAAAAGACCAACAATTTTTATCATTCAAGCATAAAAAAACCTCACTGAATACAGTGAGGTTTTTTAATTTAATTACAAACTAAACTTTTGCATTTTTTTCTGGAGTTATTATTGAAATATCATAACCAGAAAACAACTTAATGTAATAACTTATGGTTGAACCATAATCATCAGCAACATCAAAAGCGCCATAGGAACGTAAATATTTTTTAACGTTACCTGGACCCGCTAAATGAGCCGCTGCTATAATTCCAGACTCCGTAATGTGGGCATTTTTGATATTTAAACCAGAAAACCTTTTAATATCCCTTCTTAAAATCCATTTATTACGAGCTATGTTCGCCATAAATACTCTTTCTTGAAGCATTGGATTCGATAAAAAATAATCTGGGTTATACACCCCCACTAACTCAAGAGTCCCAACTCCAAATTGGTATTTACCTAAATACCCTAAAGAGTTTATTACTCCGTATTTACCCTGCGACTCCTTAAAAGCAACAGCTTCTTTAAATCCTATATATGAACTTCCAACAAAAGGAGGTAACACAATAGTCTTTTCTCCATTAATAGCGATCTCGTTTTTGGGAAACGAAACCAAAGTAGGTTTATTTACTTTTAGCGAATTTGGCACCTTATAATCCATAGGTGTTTTTAACCCAAAACTTGCTAAAATAAAGATCATGATAAGGGGCAAACTTACGTTTATCCACTTCCTCATAAATTAAATTTCTTAAGACTTACTGGTCTAAAAAAATGACCTGCTTAAATTCGCGGGGCAAATATACCACCATTTTTAGGTTATAAACGTAAGAGAAATCTTAAAAAACATCCTTTTTTAGATAAAAGAACGTTAAAATCGGCTTAAATACCTATCTATTAATCTTTTGGCTATTAATCCATCGGATGTACTGTTCTTTATTTCGGTTGTGTTGCGAAAGTGTTTTTGCAAATTTATGGTATCCGAAATTTTCAACATTAGCTACAAAATAATAATAATCATGCTTTTCAGAATTTAATACAGCATCTATTGCAGAGATATCTGGCATAGCAATTGGTCCTGGCGGTAAACCTGCATATTTATATGTATTATAAGGTGAGTCTAACTCTAAATCTCTATACAAAACCCTTTTAATAACTTGTTTAAAATCACCTGTATGAAGTTTTAATGCATATATTACTGTTGGATCAGCTTGCAATAAAATACCTTTTTTCAATCTATTTAAATACACTCCTGCTACTCTTGGCCGTTCATCAACTTTAACTGTCTCTTTATGTACAACCGAAGCCAGCGCTATAACCTCCAGAGGCGTTAAATTTAATTTCTTAGCTTTTGACAAACGCTCTTCATTCCAAAATCGTTTGTATTCTTTTAGCATTTTATTTCTAAATTGTGTTGCTGATGTATTCCAATAAAAGTTATAACTATTAGGAATATACATCGCCAATTTAGTATTGTTATTAAATCCATTTTTCGCTAAAAAGTCTGCATCATTAAAAGCTGTTATTAAAGAAATACTATCTGCTTCAATTTGTGTCGCAACTCTTCCTGCCAAATCTTCTAATGTTTCTTGGTTATTAAAAGCCAACTTCACTTCTAGACCTCTAAGTCGTAACATATTAATAATCTCATGATTATTCATGCCTTTTTTTATTGCATATTTACCTCCTCTTATATTAGAAGCATATCCTTTTTTTTTCGCAGCCGACTCAAAAGTTTCCACATTATCTAATAAAGGCTCTAAAAGAATCTTTACTTCTTCTATATTAGAATTTGAAGGTATATATACAAAAGCTTCTGCATTATTAAATGATGTATTTGGTGTAAAAAAAGCACTATAAACCATGTATGCAAAAAATCCGCATACAACTAAACCAATAGCTAAAATAGCTAGAACAATCTTTTTAAGCATTAATTAAATATTTTTTGGTAAAGAATTTCATTTTTAAATTTCCCGTTAGATGTTATCCAATCTTTTTTAATTCCAACTTGAATAAAACCAAGTTTTTCAAACAAATGAATACTTGCCTCGTTGTCTTCTAATATATTACAATAAAGTTGATGTAATTCTAGGGTGATTTTTGAATAAGCACAAAGCAGTTCTATAGCCTCTGCACCATATCCTAAGTTTCTGCTCTTTTCAGCAGCAATAACTATTCCTATACCTGCCTTATGATTTTTAGGGTCAAAATCAAACAAATCTATCAATCCGACTACCGAACCATTTAACTCACAAACACATAAGCGCAATTGCTTTACATCATAAATATCTCTATGTGCATTTTCTAAATACAATTGCAATACTTGTTTTGAATACGGTGTTGTAGTACCACTAATTTCCCAAACTTCAGTGTTATTTTCTAATTTGTATAAAAAATCTAAATCACTAGGTTCTATAGCTCTTAAATAAATATGCTCACCTTTAAGACTAAACATCAATTTCTCCTTTAAAAACAAATTTTGCTGGTCCTTTTAAAAATATATTAGAATATTTATCATCTGAAACATCAAACTTAATTTCTAAATCACCACCAACTGCATGAATTTTAATTTTATTTTCAGTTGTTTTACCGGTTTTATGCATTGCTATTGCTACAGCTGTAACACCTGTGCCACATGACAAAGTTTCATCTTCTACTCCCCTTTCATAAGTTCTAACTTTGAAAGAATTATGCTCTGAAGCTTCAACAAAGTTTATATTACTTCCTTTTTGCCCATACACGCCATACCTTAATTTAGCTCCTTCCGTTTTTACTGCAAAATCATCTATATTTTCAACCAACTGAACATGATGAGGCGATCCAGTATCTAAAAAAGTAGCATTAGGTTTTATTTTCACCTCGTCAACATTTTTCATCTGAAGACTTACAATATCCTCATTAATAGTAGCATAATGCAAGCCATCAACAGCATTAAAAGTTGTTTTACCATCAATAACATTTAAATATGAGGCAAATGCAACCAAACAACGACCACCATTTCCACACATACTACTTTCATTTCCGTCAGAATTATAATAAACCATTTTAAAGTCTACTCCAGACTCATCTTCTAGTAGTATTAATCCGTCAGCACCTATGCCAAATTTTCGATCACATAAAAAAGCTACGAGTTTGGTATTATCTTTGTTAAATATACCTTGACGATTATCAATCATTACAAAATCGTTTCCAGTACCTTGAAATTTATAAAAAGTAAGTTTCATTTCTAATAGTTATACTACAAAGGTAGTAATTTTATTAAGGGAAATTTAGCAGTTAAAAAGACGTTAAACACCAAAATGGTAGTTTTAAAACTATTAATTTTACAATGTTAAAGTTAAAAATGTAGACAGATTATGAAAAAATTTGCAAATTTATTATTGGTTTCGGTATTTGCTGGTGCAATTACACTCGGAGCCTACAAAATGTTTTTTGAACAAAAATCTTATGTATTTAGTGAAAACGAAGAAACACCCTTTGCACCTGTAAGCTACACACCTACTTCAGCAAAAGGAGCTGGTATTAATGAGGTTGACTTTACATCTGCCGCAGAAACTACTGTAAATGCTGTTGTTCACGTAAAAAACTTAACCATAAATACAGGACCTAAAAATATAATGGAATTCTTTTATGGTTATGAAACAGACACAAAACCAAAAGTTAGAGGTGCTGGTTCTGGAGTTATAATTTCTCCTGATGGCTATATAGTTACCAATAACCACGTTATTGAAGGTGCAACTAAATTACAAGTTACTTTAAACAATAATACCACTTACGATGCTACATTAATAGGTACAGACCCTAATACTGACATTGCACTTATAAAAATAGATGCCGAAAATAATTTACCTTATTTAGCTTTTGGCGATTCTGATAATGCTAAAATTGGTGAATGGGTATTAGCTGTAGGTAATCCTTTTAACTTAACATCTACAGTTACCGCAGGTATTGTAAGCGCAAAGGCAAGATCTTTAGGTAGAATAGACCAATCATTTATACAAACAGATGCCGCAGTAAACCCTGGTAATAGCGGTGGTGCATTAGTCAACACTAATGGCGATTTAATTGGTATTAATACAGCCATTACATCTCAAACTGGTTCATATGTTGGTTATTCTTTTGCTGTCCCAAGTAATATTGCAAAAAAAGTAATTGATGATATCATAGAATATGGAAACGTTCAAAAAGGAATCTTAGGCATTGTTGCCGTTCGATTAGATACTCCTTATGCTGTTGAAAAAGGAATTAATAATATAGACGGTGTTTATGTTGATGATGTATCTGAAGATTCTGGCGCTTTTGATGCCGGAATAGAATCTGGAGATGTTATTAAGAAATTAGATGAAATTGAAATACATAAATATCCTGACCTGACAGGCTATTTATCTACCAAAAGACCTGGCGACACTTTAAATGTAAATATTTTAAGAGAAAATGAAACAATGGATTTTACAGTAATTCTAAAAGAAAGACAAACCATTGTATTACCAATTATGGATTTAGAGGTTAAAAACTTAAACGATAAAGACAGAAAAGAGTTTAAAACTAAAAAAGGTGTTAAAATTGTTGGTGTTTCTGAAAGATACCAAGGGTACGGTTTAGATGGCAAAATACTCTTATCAGTTGGTGATGAAGAAATAAATGATATTAAAGATGCCAAAGTATTGTTTGGAAAAATATCTAAATATCATAGCACAAGTATTACTATGTTAAATAAAAAAGGAGAAAAAGAACGTATTATTCTTCAATAAAAGCACTATTTGAAATTAAAAAATGCTCCGAATTTAGGAGCATTTTTTATGTATAATTAACTTAAATGTAAAACATAAAATAGATTTTTGATTGTAAGAAGTCATAGTAATTTACTATTTTTTTTTCCTATATGATATTTATAAAGTAGTTTTGCAAACCTCTAAATCTTTTTTTTGAATTCAACCTTTAATTAATTTTTAAGAACTTATTACTATATGAAAAAAATAAAGTTATTACTCATTGCTTTTGCCTTATTATCTGTCAACTTACAATTTGGACAAGAATCTGAGGATAATGATACTGATGCAACCTTAGAATCAGGACCAATCATAGGCCAATTTGAATATTTAGTTAAAAAATCAGGTAATTACCGAGCAAAAGGTATTCATTATGAAGTTGTAAAAATCACAAGTCTTAATAAATTGAAACAGAATGTTACTGATACACTTGATTTAATTAATAAAAAAACTGCTGAGCTTAAAAATACAATTGTTGAAAATGAAAAAAACATCAACAATCTAAATCAGAAGCTAGAAACAACATCTAATAATTTAGTTTCTGTAACAGAAGAAAAAGACAGTATGTCATTCTTTGGCATTTTAGTTGCAAAGGCAACATATAATGTTATTTTATGGACTGTTATAGGTGTTTTATTATTAATGCTTTTATTTTTTATCTATAAATTCAGAAATAGTAATATTTTAACTCAAGAGGCTAAAACTAACCTATCTGAACTAGAAGTCGAGTATGAAAATCACAGAAGAAAAGCTTTAGAAAGAGAACAAAAAATTAGCAGACAATATCAAGACGAAATAAATAGAAATAAAAAGGCTAAATAATTTTATCTTTTTTATTTCTCAATACATAATTCTATATGCGGATTGATATTATTACTGTACTTCCTGAACTTTTAAAAAGTCCGTTTGAAGCAAGTATACTTAAAAGAGCAATTGAAAAAAACATTGTTGAAGTACACATGCACAACCTTCGTGACTACACTAAGTTAAGTTATAATCAAATTGATGATTATCAATTTGGAGGTGGCGCTGGTATGGTGATGATGATTGAACCTATTGACAAATGCATATCATCATTAAAAGCAGTACGTACTTATGATGAAATTATTTACATGAGTCCTGATGGAGAAACTTTAAATCAGAAAATTGCCAATGGTATGTCTCTCTTAAATAATATCATTATTTTATGTGGACACTACAAAGGAGTAGACCAAAGAGTACGTGATGCATATATTACTCGTGAAATTTCTATCGGTGATTATGTACTATCTGGTGGTGAATTAGGTGCCGCAGTACTTTGTGACACTATTATTAGGTTAATTCCTGGTGTTTTAAATAATGAAACTTCAGCATTAACTGACACTTTCCAAGATAACTTACTTGCTCCACCAGTTTATACAAGACCTGCTGAATATAAAGGCATGAAAGTACCTGAAATTCTATTAAGCGGTAATTTTCCTAAAATTGAAAAATGGAGAGAAGATAAAGCACAAGAACGTACCGAAAAACTTAGACCTGATTTATTAGAATAATTTTCTTCCTATTTAAATACATCTATTCTTATTATCAATAATTTATAAAAATTAAATAATTAAAAAAAGATAAATAATACATTGTTTTTTATCAGATATTAATTACTTTTGCAATCCATTAAATTAACCTCTGACGATAATCGTGAATGTTGATTTATAACAAACTGTAAATCATAAAGATGGAATCATTATTAAAATTTGTTCAAGACGAATTTGTAACTAAAAAAGAATTTCCAAAATTTTCAGCAGGTGATACAATCACTGTATATTACGAAATTAAGGAAGGTGAAAAAACACGTACTCAGTTTTTTAGAGGTGTTGTAATCCAAAGAAGAGGTTCTGGATCATCAGAAACTTTTACTATTAGAAAAATGTCTGGTACAATTGGTGTAGAACGTATTTTCCCAATTAATATGCCTGCATTACAAAAAGTAGAAGTTAACAAAAGAGGTAAAGTTAGAAGATCTCGTATCTTTTACTTTAGAGGCCTTACTGGTAAAAAAGCAAGAATTAAAGAAATTCGTTCTTAAGTTCAATACTTATACATATAAAAAACCCGCAAATAGCGGGTTTTTTTACACCTAATAATTAAATATTATTTAGTTATTTTTGGATTTTAATAAATAATATTATATTTTTAATACATAAATAGTTGCAAAAGCAATCAATGGTTGCCGTTTTCTAAAAATAGAAAACACTAAATTTTGAAAGCTATTTCTAAAAAAGCCATATCAATTGCTAATTGCATTGATATGGCTTTTATCGTTAATACAAAATCTTTATAATCTTAACAAATTTATCACAATATAATAGTTACAACTACATTAAAAAAAAGCTATAAAATTGTATATTTGCTTTGCTTAATTCAAATAAAAAAAATCATAATAATGCCTAAAATAATTTACACAAAGACAGATGAAGCTCCTGCTTTAGCCACTCAGTCATTTTTACCAATAGTTAAAGCATTTACTAAAAATTCAGGTATAGCAATTGAAACTAAAGACATATCACTTGCAGGAAGAATTATTGCTACGTTTCCTGATTTTTTAAAAGAAGATCAACGTATTGCTGATGATTTATTAGAATTAGGTGAATTAGCTAAAAACCCCGATGCAAACATTATTAAATTACCAAATATTAGTGCTTCAATACCTCAATTAAAAGAGGCTATTGCTGAATTACAAAGTAAAGGTTATGCTTTACCGAATTACCCAGACGAAACAAAAACTGACGAAGAAAAAGAAATTAAATCTCGTTACGATAAAATTAAAGGTAGTGCTGTAAATCCTGTTCTTAGAGAAGGTAACTCTGATCGTAGAGCTCCAAGAGCTGTAAAAAATTATGCTAAGAAAAACCCTCATTCAATGGGTGCATGGAGTTCTGACTCTCAAACGCACGTTGCTACTATGGGTGAAAATGATTTTAAAACAAATGAAAAGTCATTAACTTTATCAAATGCTACAAGTATAAATATTGAATTTACAGCTAAAGATGGTAGCAAAACCATATTAAAAGAAAACCTTGGTTTACTTTCTGGTGAAATCATTGACGCTACAATTTTAAGTAAAAAAGCTTTATTAGCTTTCTTTAAAGAACAAATTAAAGATGCTAAAGATAAAGGTGTCTTATTTTCTGTACACATGAAAGCAACTATGATGAAGGTTTCTGACCCTATTATCTTTGGTCATGTTGTTGAAGCATATTTTTCTGATGTTTTTGAAAAATATTCGCAAACGTTTGATGAATTAGGTATAAGCCCTAATAATGGATTAGCAAGTTTACTTAATAAATTAAATGAATTACCAGAAGATAAACACAAAGAAATTTCAATTGCAATAGAAAAAGCAATTGCAGATGGTCCTGATTTAGCTATGGTTAATTCTGATAAAGGTATTACTAATTTACATGTACCAAGTGATATTATCATTGATGCCTCTATGCCAGCTATGATTAGAAACTCTGGTAAAATGTGGAACTCTAAAGGTAACGCTCAAGATACTAAAGCTGTAATTCCCGATAGTAGTTACGCTGGTATATACCAAGCAACTATTGATTTTTGTAAAAAACATGGTGCTTTTGACCCTACAACAATGGGTACTGTTCCTAATGTTGGGCTTATGGCTCAAAAAGCTGAAGAATATGGTTCTCATGACAAAACTTTTGAAATTTCAGGAGATGGTGTTGTTAATGTAATTGATACTAAAAGCGGAGATACATTAATTTCTCATGATGTTGAAAAAGGTGATATCTGGAGAATGTGTCAAGTTAAGGATGCTCCAATACAAGACTGGGTTAAACTTGCCGTGTCAAGAGCAAAAGCAACCAACGATACAACCATTTTTTGGTTAGATGAAAATAGAGCACATGATGCTGAATTAATAAAAAAAGTAAATACTTATTTACCTAATTATGATACTGAAGGTTTAGATATTAGAATACTTTCTCCTGAAAAAGCAACTGAAGTAACTTTAGAGCGTATTATAAAAGGAGAAGACACTATTTCTGTCTCAGGTAACGTATTACGTGACTACTTAACAGATTTATTCCCAATTTTAGAAGTTGGTACCAGTGCCAAAATGTTATCTATTGTACCTTTAATGAACGGTGGTGGCTTATTTGAAACAGGTGCAGGTGGTTCTGCTCCTAAACATGTTGAGCAATTTTTAGAAGAAGGACACCTAAGATGGGATTCATTAGGAGAATTTTTAGCTCTAGGAGTTTCTCTTGAACATTTCAGTGAAAAATACGATAACAAAGAAGCTAAAATTTTAGCCGATTCACTTGATACTGCAACTGAGAAATTTTTAGATAATGATAAATCTCCTTCAAGAAAAGTTGGTGAATTAGATAACAGAGGTAGCCATTTTTACTTAACATTATTCTGGGCTGAACAACTCGCTCTACAAGATGAAAGTGCTGATTTAAAGGCTATTTTCTCACCAATTTATACAGCTCTAACTGAATCAGAAGCTAAAATTATTAGTGAATTAAATAATGCACAAGGTAAAAAAGTCAATATCGAAGGGTATTACAAAGGTAATGATGATCTTATTGCCAAAGCAATGCGCCCTAGCGAAACATTTAATACAATCTTAGCTAGTATCTAAACTAGGTATTAAGCTTAATTTTATAATAGCCATTTCTATTCTATAGAAATGGCTATTTTTTATTAACACAATTACTTTAGTTAATAATGAATTTCGAGTATTTTTACTAAAAAAGTATCCTAATGAAACTGACTCACCACTTTCTTTTTTTAGTTTTTTATATAACCCCCATTTTATTATTAGCACAAGATAAATACACTATAAGCGGTGTAATAAGCGAAAGCTCTAGTAATGAAAAATTAATTGGAGTTTCAATTATAGTTCCTGAATTAGCAACTGGAGTAACCACTAATGAATATGGCTTTTACTCCTTAACCTTACCTAAAGGCGAGTATAATATTATAATTAGCTATATCGGTTTTAAAAGCATTAACAACAAGATAAATCTAATTGACAACACTACACTTAATATACAATTGATTGAAGAAGCTGAACAACTTTCAGAAGTGATTTTAATTAAAGATATTGAAGAAACGAATATTAGAACACCTCAAATGAGTGTTAATAACCTAACAGCGGGTACAATTAAAAAGATACCTGTTGTATTAGGAGAGGCTGATGTATTAAAAGCTATTTTACTACTTCCTGGAATTAGTAATGCAGGTGAAGGGTCTTCCGGATTTAATGTTAGAGGTGGTGCTGCTGATCAAAATTTAATTTTATTAGATGAGGCTACAATTTTTAATTCATCACATCTTTTTGGATTTTTCTCAGTTTTTAATCCCGATGCCATTAAAGATATTAAATTATATAAAGGGGGAATTCCATCAAAATACGGTGGTCGTTTATCTTCAGTATTAGAGATTTTTCAAAAAGAAGGTAACAGCAAAGAATTTAAAGCACAAGGAGGTATTGGGTTAGTTGCTAGTAGATTATTACTAGAAGGACCTATAAAAAAAGATAAGTCTGCTTTTTTAATAGGAGGTAGATCATCTTATGCTCATTTATTTCTTCCGCTTTTTGATAATGATAACAAAGCTTATTTTTATGATTTAAATGCTAAATTAAATTTTAAGCTAAATGACAACAATAACATCTACTTTTCTGGATATTTTGGAAGAGATGTTTTTAATATTAGTGACAGTTTTGTTAATATTTATGGTAACTCAGTTGGTAATTTTAGATGGAATCATTTATTTTCAAATAAATTGTTTTCAAATCTATCTCTAATTTATTCCGATTATTATTATGGTTTAGAGTTAGATTTCGTGGGCTTTGAATGGAATTCAGGCATAAAAAATTTCAATATTAAATACGATTTAAAACATTACTTAAATAATAATTTACAAATTAATTACGGTTTTAATAATATATATTATCAATTTAACCCCGGAAAAATAAGCCCTAGTAGTGAAGAGTCTGGTATTATTGAAGAGCAACTAATTCAAAAATATGCTAATGAATTTGCTGCTTATATAGATATAGAGCACGATATCAATAACAAATTAAGTCTTCAATATGGTTTACGATTAAGTAATTTTATTAGACTGGGGCAAAGTGAGATAAACGTTTATGAAGATAATAATCCTGTGATTTTTAATACTTCAACATTAACATATAAAGAAGCAGAACCAATTTCTGTAAGTAATCCTGGTAGAAGTACTCAATTAGCAAACTTTACAAATTTTGAACCAAGAATTTCGACGTCCTATAGTTTTAACAACAATAACTCTATAAAAGCAAGTTACACAAGACTTTCTCAGTATTTACATTTATTATCTAACACAAGCTCACCTACCCCTTTAGATGTTTGGACACCAAGTGGGCCATTTATCAAACCTCAATTATTAGATCACTATGCATTAGGATATTTTAAAAATTTCAATAACGGAAAATATACATTAGAAACCGAAACATTTTATAAAGACATTAAAAATAGAATTGACTATATAAATGGTGCTAATTTAATTGCAAACAATGCAATTGAACAAGTTATATTAAATGGACAGGCTAGAGCTTATGGTTTAGAAATTTTATTTAAAAAAAATGAAGGAAAGTTCCAAGGTTGGTTAGCATATACTCTATCTAAATCTGAGCAAAGAACACCCGGTAGGAATAATACTGAAACAGGTATAAATTTTGAGCAATGGTACAATACACCATACGATAAAACTCATGATATATCATTATACGGTAATTATGAAATTAATGATAAATGGAGTGTAAATAGTAATTTTATTTTTCAAACAGGACAACCAACTAATTATCCAATTGGTCAGTTTGAATTTCAAGGTCTCTCAGTACCCTATTATGGTTTAAGAAATTCCGAACGATTGCCAAGTTATAACAGACTCGATATTTCAGCAACATTAAAATCTAAAAAAAATAAAACCAGAAAATTACAGAACGAATGGGTCTTTAGTATTTATAATATTTATAATAGAAAAAATGCAGCATCAATTACGTTTGAAAAAAATGATGAGACTGGGGAAAATGAAGCTATAAAAACTTCGATTTTTGGAATATTACCTTCTGTAACCTATAATTTTAAATTTTAAGTATCATGAAAAAAATATTACTGATAATTCCCATTATTCTTAGCTTATTTAGTTGCCAAGAAGTTATTGATGTAGATTTAACTAATGATATAGAAAGATTAGTAGTTGATGCTTTAATACGTGTAGATAGTAATCAATCAAATACTACTATAGAAATAAAAACTAGCTTATCTAGTTCATATTTTGAATCAAATATCCCCTTAACAGTTCAAAGTCTTACAATTACCAATAATGAATCAGGTAACAACATAATATTAACAGAAGAAGAAACTGGCACTTATTCTACTACAGTTGAAACTAATTTTTTAACTGACGGAGAATTAACATTAACCGTTATATATAATGATGAAATATACAGCGGATCAACAAATTATGTACAAACTGTCCCTTTTAATAATATTCAACAAGGTAATTCTAATCTTTTAGAAGCTGATGAAACAGAGGTTGTAATATCATATACAGATACAGCTGATCAAACAAATTACTATCTTTTTGATTTCGATTTTAATGAATATTTAGTTTCAGAAGATGAGTTTTATCAAGGTGAAACATTTGAGTTTTCTTATTTTTATGATTCCGAATTATCTGTTGGAGAATCTGCTACCATTAGTATACTTGGTATTGATAGTGATTTTTATAACTATATGTCACAATTAATAGCTTCAACAAGCGGTAATCAAGGTCCTTTTCAAGCCCCTACAAGCACAACAAGAGGAAATATCATAAATACAACTACTGATAATTTAGAAGAAGATTATCCACTAGGATATTTTGCTGTTTGTCAAATCTATTCTTACACAATAACAATTCAATAAACTTATTACGTTAAATGCATACAAATAAAGAATTATTAGCAAAAGGAATAAAAAGATTAGGTCTTACTGTTTTATTAATGTTTTTAGCTCCAATTACCATTTACCAAGCATTTAAAAACGAAACACACCCCTGGTACATTCCTGTTTTAATTATTGGATTAATATTTGCTATATCGGCTATTGCAATGGCTTTCTATAGCATAAAAACTATAATGGATAGTTTATTTAATAAAAAATAACCACTGTAATTTTCCTTTAAAAAACCTAAATACAAAAACTATAGAAAGTAAATTTAATCCCCATTTATTTTTCCACAGGGAATAGATTTCAATTAAAAGGGTATACATTAAAGAACATTAGTATTATTCTATTTGATTTAAGTCCTATAAATACATCATTAGATTTTCATGATGTTAGCCTTGTAGATGGTATTATAGGTGCTGACTTATTAAAAAAAAGTAAA